>CAVZDS010000007.1:0-194997 GCA_963774095.1 uncultured Thermoleophilaceae bacterium | reverse complement strand
GTGTTGTGTCCTCTACTGGGCTCGGTCAGTATTGCTCCCCCGGCTCGCCCAGCTCGCCGGCCTCGGGGATTCGGCACCGGCGTGCACCTGAATGTGCTCACGCCGGAGGACGCGGCCCCAGCGGCTGCGCGACGCGAACGTGTAGCTTACCCCCCGCCCGTGCCTCCGATTACCGAGACAGATCCCAATGTTCGCCGCCGAGCCACCGCAGGAGCCGCTGCCCTACGGCCGCTGGGGCGAGGCGCTCGCCGAGCACTTCGAAGCAGCGTGGCGGAGGACGAGGAGCCATCGGCGAGATAAAACTGGTTCCCGGATCGCACCTGGGGCGGGCGCACCTACGTGCCGGCCACCGCGCCCGTGGAGGAGGGCGGCGAGGTGTTCGGCTTCGTCTCCTACACACGTGAGCACGAGGGCGCCCAGGCCACGGACTTCAGCGCCGCGAGCCGACTTCACCGAGGAGACCGCCGCCGGAGAACCCCGACTGGACGCTCGACCTCTCCGACCACGAGATCGGGCACTGGCGCGGGACCGAGGGCCGCCGCGGCGTGATCACGCTCGTGTGGGGCGTGGCGCTCGTGGCGAACGGGGTGGCGGCCACCACCGAGCTGGGGCCCGACGACGACGGACCAGTGCACGCTCGTCGAGGATCGCTTCACGCTGATCTCGCTCGACGCCTACACGGGCGACTACGTCGAGGTCGCGCCTGTTCGGCGCGCGCGGGGCCGAGCTGGCCCGCGAATCGCTGTACGAAGACGAGTAGCCGCGCTAGTTTCTGGCTGCGATGGACCACCTCCGCGGAGAACACTTCGTGCTGCTCAAGTTCGGCGAGCTGGCGCTCAAGGGGCGCAACCGGCCAGCTGGTTCGTTGAACGCGCTCGAGCGCAACCTGCGCAGGCTCGCCCTGGGACCTCGGACCCGCTCGAGGTGGGGACCGCGGCGGGGTCCTGATCCTGACCGGCGACGTGCCGGAGGACGCGCTGGTCGAGCGCTGCCTCGCGCTGCCGGGCGTGAGCGTCGTTCAGCCGGCGCTGCGCTGCGAGCGCGACGCGGCCGCCGGCGCGGACGCGGCGGTGGCGCTGCTGGGCGGCCGGCCCGGGCGCACCTTCGCGATCCGCCTCGCGGCGACGCGACAAGCGCTTCCCGCTGCGCTCGATCGAGCTCTCTCGCGTTATCGGCGATGCCGTGCGGGTCCGGCTCGGCCTGGACGTGGACCTCTCGAACCCGGATCTCGAGGTCTTCGTGGAGGTGGACCACAAGGAGCTGCTCGTGTCGCGCGAGCGGCTGCGCGGCGCCGGCGGGCTGCCCGTCGGCTCGAGCGGGCGCGCGCTTGTGCTGCTCTCCGGCGGGCTCGACTCGCCCGTCGCGGCCTACCGGATGATGAAGCGCGGCCTGCGCTGCGACTTGTTCACTTCAGCGGCCAGCCGTTCACCGGCCCCGAGTCCGTTCTACAAGGCCTACGCCCTCGCCGGGCCGCCTCGACCGCTTCCAGGGCGACTCGCGCATGTTCGTGGTCTCCTTCGGCGCGGCCCAGCGACGGCTCGCGACCGCGGGGGCCGGGCCGCCTCCAGGTGCTGTCGCAGCGGCGGCTGATGGTGAAGGTGGCGTCCGAGCTGGGAGCGCCCGCGAGGGCGCCGAGGCGCTGGTCACCGGCGACTCGCTCGGCCAGGTGGCCTCGCAGACGCTGCCGAACCTCGCGGTCGTCGAGGAGGCGGCGGAGCTTCCGCTCCTGCGCCCGCTGATCGACCGCGACAAGTCCGAGATCGTGGAGATCGCGAAGCAGCTCGGCACCTACGAGATCTCGATCCTGCCGGACGAGGACTGCTGCCAGCTGTTCTCGTCGAAGCTCGCCGTCACGCGCGGCCACGCGGACGACCTGCGCCAGATCGAGCGCACCGCGGACATCGAGGAGCTGGTGGACACGCTCGTGGAATCGACGGAGCTCCACCACCCGCGCGTCGAGCCGCGGGCTATCGTCTCGGTCTGAGCCCCGATAGCTCAGCCGGATAGAGCGACTCCCTCCTAAGGAGTAGGCCGCAGGTTCGAATCCTGCTCGGGGCGCTTCGTCTTGCAGCCGACAGGCGGACTTAGCGCGCTGTGGGCATGGCCGATTGGGCGCGAGCCCATAGCTTGCGCAGCGATGCGGCCAGCCGCTCAGGCTCGGCCCGGTGCGGCGGGTCAAAATGGTGCCGTTCCTCGAAAGTCTCGAGGGTGAAGTCGTCGAACACGCCGGCCAAACGCTCGGCGATCCTCAGGTACTGGTCAGGGTTGCTGAGGCCGCCGAGCGCAAAGTAGACGGGACGCCGTAACCGGCGCAGCGCGTCGAGGTCGAGCTCGCCTGCGCCGAACGCGCCCACGATGGCCGTCAGGCCGGCAGGCCGTTTCGCCATCCACGTGGGCGGGGGCCCCGGAGGGGGCGAGGGCGGCTCGACGCCTGGCCGCAGGTTGGCGCGCACGAACGCCGGCATCATCTCCCCCGGAGGGAGGGTCGTGATCCGGGAGTACTGTTGCCGGACGGCCTGCTCGGCCGGGTGGAGCCCATCGTTGCCCGCCCATGCGGGCTCGAGCAACGCCAGGCTGCGCAGCCGGTCCGGATGCCTTGCCGCAAACGCGAGGCTTGCGGCGCCCCCTGCTGAGTAACCCACCAGGTGGAAGCGCTCGAATCGCGAACTCTCTGCGGCCCGCAGCACTCCCGTGACCTCGACGTCGAGCGTGTAGCCGGGCGGCGGCGCCTCGCCGGCATAGAGCTCGAGGTCCTTGGCGACCGGCTCGACCTCGTCGCCGAGCGCCTCCAGCAGCGCCCCGTACGCCAGATCGACCGGCAGCACGACTCCAGGTAGCAGGATCACCTCCGGGCGCAGATCGGGCACGGGCCTCTCCAAGGACAGGGCTGCTTCCTTCCAGGGCCGGGGAAACCGGGCTATCACGACTCTACCCGCGTCTAATGCGGCGAGCGGGCGCGGCAGAACTCGCGGCGGCCTCCAGTGAATCGATCTGGCCGCTCGAGGTTGCTGACGTGACCGGCGCCGCGGAGCGCTATGAGCGTCTTGTAGGGGATCGCATGCCCGAACTGGCGTGCCACGCTGAGCGGCGAGCGCGCATCGAGCTCGCCCCAGACCAGCAGCGTTTGCACGGCGACGCGAAACCGCAGGTCGCGCTGGTCGGCCTCTGGGCGTTCCGGACTACGCTTCCCCACGGTTATGCGCTCGAGCGAGGATCCGCCGGCAGCGGCGTTCGACCCGCACTCTCTCGGGCCCCGCGAGTCGCGACGCCGACCTGCGGCGCTCGTCGGCCTGGCGGCTGGCCGGAGCGAACGCGCTCCAGGCGAACCAGCGCCCGAAAGCGCGCTGGAGCGCCCTCGGACCGCTCATCGTCAGCTTGCGCGCCCGCATCGCGCCGCCCAGCTCGGCGCGCCCAAGGTAGACGCGATAGAGGGTGGCGGTGTCGACCCTGACCTCGAGGTCGACGTCGAAGCCGGGATGCTGGAGGCAGACCGAGACCTCGGAGGGCTCGAGCACCATCCAGTAGCGCTTCGCCGGGTCGCGAAAGTCGAACTGGACCACAGTGCGGTCCGGGGGAAGCTGCTCGCGATCAACGTGTCGGGCCATCCAGACGATCAGGAGGTCGGGGTCGAGCTCCTCGGGGCGGGGATCGGTGAACGACCAGGTAACCCCCCACTCGCCGATCGCCTGCACGACCGCCTCCAGATCGCGACCGGCGAGCGTCAGGCGATACTCAAGCGTCCTGCCCTTAGGACCGGTGCGCCGCTCGAGGATCTCGGCCCGCTCGAGCGAGCGCAGGCGGTCGGTCAGGACCGAGCGCGAGATCCCCGGCAGGCCGCGCTGGAGCTCGTTGAACCCACTCGCGCCACCCAGCATCTCGCGCACGATCAGGAGCATCCAGCGGTCGCCGAGGATCTCGCTCGCCTTGGCGATCGGGCAGTACTGCGCGTAGCCCCGCATGCTCCAAGAATGCTAGCCCCGCGCCCATCGCCGGAGCGGATTAGGTTCGGAATTCGGACCGCTTGGTTCGAAATTCGGTCTAGTCCCACAACGGTGTACGCGCGTACTGTGGCCGCATGGCTACCAAGACGGCAACGGTGGCGACGGCCATCGACCTCGAGCGTCTGCGCAACTCCATCCACGGCCTGGTGATCGGCCCCGACGACGAGGGCTACGACGAGGCCCGCTCGATCTGGAACGGAGCGATCGACCGCCGCCCCGCCGGCATCGCCCGCTGCACCGGAGTCGCCGATGTCGTCGCGGCCGTTCGCTTCGCGCGCGAGCGGGAGCTGCTGGTGGCTGTGCGCTCCGGCGGCCATGGTGTCGGCGGCCACGCGCTCTGCGACGGCGGACTCGTGATCGACCTCTCGCCTATGAAGGCGATCAGGGTCGATCCGGCGGCGCGCACTGCGAGGGCCGAGGCCGGCGTGCTGTGGGGCGAGCTCGACCGCGAGACGCAGCTTCACGGATTGGCGACGGTCGGCGGGATCGTCACCCACACCGGCATCGCAGGGCTGACCCTCGGCGGCGGGATCGGCTGGCTGATGCGGAAGTACGGCGCGACCGTCGACAACCTCCTCTCCGCGGACGTCGTGACGGCCGAGGGCGAGGTCGTCAAGGCGAGCGAGGAGGAGAACCCCGAGCTCTTCTGGGGCATCCGCGGCGGCGGTGGCAACTTCGGGATCGTCACCTCGTTCGAGTACCGGCTCCATCCCGTGGGCCCGAATCGTGCTCGCGGGACCGATCTTCCACCCGCTCGCGGACGCCCGCGAGGTGCTGCGGTTCTACCGCGAGTTCATCGCCGATGCGCCCGACGAGCTGACGACGATCTTCAACCTGCGTGTTGCGCCCCCGCTCCCGTTCCTGCCGGAGGACGTACACGGCAAGCCGATCGTGATGGTCGGCGCCTGCTACGCGGGATCCCCCGAGGACGGCGCCGAGGTTGTCCGCCCGCTCAAGCAGTTCGGCCGCCCGATCGTCGACCTGCTCGAGCCGAAGCCCTACACGGCCCTGCAGTCGATGTTCGACCCGTCCGTGCCGCATGGCTGGCACTACTACTGGAAGTCGCGTCGAGCTGCCGCCGCTAACCGACGGCGCGATCGACACGCTCGTCGAGCACGCCTCGGCACTCACCTCGCCGAAGTCGTACTGCATCGTCTTCCAGCTCGGCGGCGCCCTCGGCCGCGTGGCCGACGGCGAGACCGCCTTCAGCCAGCGCGACGCGGCCCACAACGTGAACATCAACGCCGTCTGGACCGAGGACGACCCCGAGGCCGACCGCCACATCGGCTGGGCGCGGCGACTTCTTCGACGCGATGCAGCCGCACGCGGGCGACCGCGTGTACCTGAACTTCCTGGGCGACGAGGGAGCCGACCGGGTACGCCAGGCCTACGGCGCCGGCACCTACGAGCGCCTGGTCGAGCTCAAGCGCGCGTACGACCCGACCAACTTCTTCCGTCTCAACCAGAACATCGCGCCGTAGCGCGGAGCGAGATGTGCATTGTCGCTTCGTCGCGAGGCGGTTGTCGCTGACATCAACTAGAGGGGCATTCCGACCGCGACGGGAGCTCGCGCATCGGCAGCCCAGACCAGGTACGAAACGGGTACACAAGCCAGGCCAACCGCGGGGCAGCGCGGCTACGCTGCCTCGTGCGAAATGCTCGCGCTTGCGGCGGTTCCTTGCCTGCTCGTTCCCTCGCTTACCCTCCCGTCCCGACTCCTCAGCGCCCTCCTAAGGAGTAGGCCGCAGGTTCGAATCCTGCTCGGGGCGCTTCGGACACAGGCGAGCGTTTCAGCTTGCATTCACCCACGCGGGCCACGATGTGAACGTGGCCACGCAGACACAACTCGAGGCGGTCAGGGAGGAGCCACAGGGCTCGGCTCCCGGCGAGAAGGGCCTTAAGTCCAATGCCATCTCGTGGGTCTCGAACGTCGTCATCGGGACGGCGTCCGTGGCGCCCGCCTACAGCCTGGCCGCGACCCTCGGCTTCATCGTCGCCGTGCCGGGCGTGGGCCTGTCGGCGCCGGCGGTGCTGCTGGTCTCGTTCATCCCGATGTTCTGCATCGCGTTCGCCTACAACTACATGAACCGGGCGGACCCGGACTGCGGCACGTCGTTCGCATGGGTCACGCGGGCCATGGGCCCGCAGCTCGGCTGGGTCACGGGCTGGACGATCGTGGCCGCCGACATCATCGTCATGGCGAGCCTCGCGCAGATCGCGGGCACCTACAGCTTCCTCCTGTTCGGCTGGCAGTCGGCGGCCGACACGGCGTGGGCGGTGACCCTGGTGGGCTGCGCGTGGATCGTGCTGATGACCTGGATCTGCCTGATCGGGATCGAGCTGAACGCCACGACCCAGAAGTGGCTGCTGAGCGCCGAGATCTCGATTCTCGGCCTGTTCGCGGTCGTGGCGCTGGTCAAGGGCGGCGCCGCGACCCCGGCGCTCGACTGGATCAACCCGTTCCACATCTCGTCGTTCGGCGCGCTCGCCGACGGCGTGCTGCTCGGGCTGTTCATCTACTGGGGATGGGACAGCGGCGTGGCCGTGAACGAGGAATCGGCCGACCGGGCCACCGGGCCGGGGCGAGCCGCGATCGTCAGCACGGTCCTGCTCCTATTCATCTACGTCATCGTGAGCGTGGCCGCTCAGGGCTACGGCGGCGAGAAGTTCCTCGTCGACCATTCGAATGACGTTCTCAGCGCACTCGGAGGCGGCGTGCTCGGGTCGCCGCTCGACAAGCTCCTGATCGTGGCGGTGCTGTCGTCCGCCGCCGCGTCAACCCAGACCACGATCCTGCCGACGGCGCGCACGACGCTCTCGATGGCGCGCTGGCGCTCGATCCCCGCCGCGTTCGGGCGCGTGAGTCCACGCTGGCAGACGCCGACGGTCTCGACGATCGTCATGGGCGCGGTCTCACTGATCTGGTTCGTGCTGGTCAACCAGCTGAGCCAGAACGTGCTCGGCGACTCCGTGTCCGCGCTCGGCTTCCAGATCGCCTTCTACTACGGCCTGACCGGCCTTGCGTGCGTCGTCTACTACCGGCGCGAGTTGTTCCGCAGCGTGAAGAACTTCGTCTTCGTCGGCCTGCTGCCGATCTTCGGGTTCCTGTCCCTGGCCGCGGTGTTCGTGAAGGCCTTCCACGACTACAACCAGGCGGGGTTCAACTACTCGAAGCCGATCCTGGGTGTCCAGGTGCCGATCGCGATGGGGATTGGGGGAATCCTGCTCGGCGGCCTCTTGATGCTGTGGGCATGGGCCCGCTACCGCGGCTTCTTCCGCCGCCGGCTCGAGGTGGCGGCACCCTCCGCGCTCGAGCAGCCGCCGCCGTCCGAGGCCGTGAGCTAGCGCCTGACTGTGAAGCTGGCGCGCACGCGGTTTGACGTGTTCGCCGCCGCGTCGCGGGCGACCAGCGTGAGCCGGTAGCGACCGCGGGCGAGCCTGCGGGCACCGAGCCGGCTCCTGAGCATCATCCGGTTCGCACCCGCCGTCCCGGCGTGGGCGGCGCGGGCGTAGCGCGTGAACACCGTGCGTCCGTTGCGGCGCTGGGCTCGCTGGAGGACCAGGCTCAGCTTCGCCTGCTCGGACAGCCGGTACGTGACCCTGGAGCCGCGGCGTGCCGTGAAGATCTTCGGCGACAGCCTTAGCGCGCTGAGCACTGGCGCCGTGTGATCTCCGCCCGGGTCGCCGCCGCCGGCGGGCGGGCTGGGCTGCGTCGGGGACGTGACGTTTGCGGTCGCGCCAGCCGTCGCGCTGAGACCGGTGGGGTCCGTGGCGGTGAAGGTCACCTGGTAGGCGCCCGGCGCGCCGAACGCGTGTGTTGCGTGCATCCCCGAGCCCGTCGCGCCGTCGCCGAACGCCCAGCTGTAGGTGAGCGGATCGCCGTCGGGATCGCTGCTCCACGCGGCGTCGAAGCTCGTGGCGTCGCCAAGCAGCGTCTCTGCAGGAGCGGCGACGAGTCCGGCGTCGGGCGCGAGGCGCTGATACTCGAGGGCTCCGATGTCGCGGATCGCGCTGCCGTTGCCGTCGGAGTCGCGCACCCGCTGGTGTCCCGCGAGATCGGGGTCCTCGTCGGACAGCAGAGCGGTCGGGCGACCCGCGTTGAGCAGTGGCGAGTCCCAGCGCAGGCGATAGTCGAGCGTGCCCGGGCTGACGAAGTGCGGGTCGGGGTTGCCGGGGAGGTTGCCAACGCCGTAGAAGATCCCGCCGTAGATGTTCGACTCCACCGCAGTCCCGTCGTACGAGGAGTAGGCGATGCCCAGCGTGGCGGTCTCGAGCCCCGAGTCACCGTCCTGGGAGAACGCCTTGTTCACTCGCCGGATCACGGCACCGATGACCGTCGCCGACGCGGTGCCGGTCGTGACGTTCGGGTTGTTGATCGAGTGAACCTGGAAGCCGTAGCGATAGCCGGAGTCGCCGCCGTCGATGGTGAGGTTCGACCCCACGAACGACGCGCTGTCGCCGTTGTTGCCGGTAACGACCTCCACTCCCTCGAAGGTCGACCCCTGCGGCCGCGGATGGCGCGTGATCAGCACATTGCTCGCGTTCAGCGAGCCACCTATGGCCCACAGCCCCGTGCTGGCCCGCACCACCGTGCGGCGAACCTCCAGCGGCGGCTCTCCACCGACGATGCCAATCCCCGCCGTGACGCTCGAGTCGCGCACCGTCCCGGCTTCCCAGCCCTTGATCCCGTAGACGTCGCCCCTGTCGGCGACATCCACGCTGACATTGCTGATCACCGAGCCGAGATCCTCGGCGGAGATGCCGATGACCTGGCAGGCGGAGTCAGGCGCGGTGACCGCAATGTCGCTGGCGTCCGCACCACCGACCAGGTCCACGCCATGGCTCAGCGTCTGGGTCACGTGCACGCTCAGCTTGCTGACCGAGGAGAACATGTAGAACCGGAGCGCCGAGCCGGCGTCCGTCTGGACGATCTTGGTCGCGTCCTTCCCTGCTCCCACGAGCTCCACCGGGTGACTGGCGCCGAGACCAATGGTGTTGTAGGTGCCCGGACCGATCCTCACGGTGTCGAGCGCCACATCGGCGTCGGCGGCCTGCAGCGCCGCCTCCGGCGTCGGCTTCGGCGTGCCGCCGGCGGGGCAGGCCGGGTCGGCCACGCAGTACGTGGCGGCGTTGGCCGTCGCGCCGAGGGCGAGGGTTATGGCCAGCGTCGCGAAGGCGGCGGCCAGGAGCTGGAGACGATGGGACTTGCGGACGCGAGTCGAGGTCATATGGAGAAGTTCGTCTCACCGCGGCCTCGTCGCCAAGGGAGCGAGCCGACAGTTGTGCGTCGGTTTTCCGCCAACTACCGTGCCCGTGGTGATCGCGTTCTCCGGTGCCGCGCTCGACCGGGCCTCGGCGGAGCGGCGGCGGCCCGAGTGGCTCGCCGCGCGGCGTGCGGATCCGCGGGCGCGGGCGCTGCTGATGTCCGAGCGCGGGATCTGGCTCGACGGCTCACGGCTGCTGCTGAGGGCGCCGACCGACGAGGCCGTCTTCCTGGGGGTGGCCGGCGACACGCCGTTCTTCGCCGACGACGTGCGCGGCGCGGAGCCGAACGAGGGGCAGCCGGCGGGCCTGCGAGAGGCCGCCACGGAGCTGCCGGCCGAGGAGGCGGCGCTCGCGGCGTATGCGGGCTCGCTGCTCGCCTGGCACCGGCGCCATCACTTCTGCGCCAACTGCGGGCAGCCGACCGAAACGGGCGATGCCGGGCACGAACGCCACTGTCCCGCCTGCGACGCCCACCACTTCCCCCGCACCGACCCCGTGGTGATCGTCCGCGTGACGGACGACCAGGACAGGCTGCTGCTCGGTCGCCAGGGCCGCTGGCCGCAGGGGCGCTTCTCGCTGCTCGCCGGCTTTGTCGAGCCCGGGGAGACGCTCGAGGAGGCGGTGCGCCGCGAGGTGGCGGAGGAGTCGGGCGTCGAGCTGGGCGAGGTCTCGTACATCGCGTCGCAGCCGTGGCCGTTCCCGAGCTCGCTCATGCTCGGCTTCAGCGCCCTTGCCGTGGGCGGCGACCCCGCGCCTGGCGACGACGAGCTGGCCGAGGTCCGCTGGTTCGAGCGCGAGGAGGTCGAGCGCGCCGCCCGCGGTGAGGGCGAGCTGGCGCTCTCGCCGCCGTACTCGATCGCGCGCCGCCTGATCGACGTCTGGCTGGAAGGGCGCTAGCGGCCCGTGCGTTCCGCGTCAGCAATGCGTGCAGGTTTCCGCTTCAAACGTAAGGAACCGCACGCGCAAGCCGATAGTTAGTTGCGATGGGCTCGCTAGTCCGCCTCTTGGCAATCCTGTGCTCCGGTCTGGTCATCCTCGGGTTCGCGTATTTCGCGACCGACGAGCTCGACCGTGGCTCGAAGACCCAGCAGGGCAGAATGGAGAGTGAGCTGTCCGGGAATCTCGGCGATCCGGCTCCGATCGCGCCGAGTCCCAGCCAGGAAGCCGCGCGCGAAAAGGTGAACGGCGGCTTCCGAGAGGCGGTTGACGACGCCAACGACGTTCTGCTCGGCCCGTTCACCAACCTCATCGACTCCAAGGACCGCTGGGTCAGCCACGGAGTGCCCGCCCTGCTGGCGCTGCTCCTGTACGGGCTCGGGCTTGGAACGCTCGCGAACATGCTGCCCAAGCAGCGCGAGCACGCCGCCGACTGGCGCGCCCCAGCCTGAGCTCGTCCCCCTGAGCCAGAAGAGCGTCGCGCGCATTCGCTAACGTGCGGCGGGCAAGTCAAGCGCCGAGTCTGGACGTCCGCCCGGGCGGCCGGAACGGGGGAACCAATTGGGTGGCAGCCGTGCCACCCGGGGGCGAATCGCGGACCCGACTTCCGCATAGCGCATCTTCCAGCGCGAGCCCGTCAGCTAACCCCGTAGGCCCGAAAGGAAGGGGACATGGATGACGAACGCCCACCGGGATCTGGCCACGGCCGAACTCTGGAACCGCTCACTGGAGCGCTCGCGCCGTAGGCGGGAGCTGCTGCCGAAGGCGCGGCGCGAGAACAACCGCAAGAAGCACATCTCGGCGGCGCTGGCCACGGCTGTCGTCGCCGGTCCCGGCGCCCCGCTCGCAGCGGCACAGGCGTCAGGCGACGTGAGCGCGGCGGTTGCCGCGGAGTCGCCGGCCAACAGGGCGATCGAGATTCGTGAGGGCGGGCTTCCACTGCGCGTGGGGAGCCAGGGCGACCTCGTCGCTCACGTGCAGACCGAGCTCGGCGTTCCCTCCGACGGCATCTTCGGACCGCAGACCGATGCAGCCGTGCGCAGGTACCAGCTGTCGGCGGGGCTCGACGTCGACGGCATCGTCGGCCCCAACACGTGGGCCTCCATGTTCGAGAAGGCTGGCGCGAGCGGGGCCTCCATGGGCGGGTCGAACGTCCCGCCGGAGGTGAAGCAGCACGTCGAGCGGCGGCTGGAGCAGGTCGGCCAGCAGCTGGCGGGCCACGGCAACGCGGGTGCCGGGAACGGGGTCGGCGGCCAGATCGACGCCACGACGCCCACCACCCAGGTGGACGCCACTCTGCCTACCACCCAGGCGCCTGCCGGGGGCTCGTGCGGCTCGTCGACGATCTCGACACCGGTGCAGGGCACGGTCACGTCGCCCTTCGGACCCCGCGGGGGACGCAACCACGACGGCATCGACATCGCGGCTCCCACGGGGACGCCGGTCCGCGCGGCCGCATGCGGGACGGTCAGCCTGGCCGGGCAGCAGAGCGGCTACGGAAACATCGTCTGCATCACGCACACAACTCAGTTCTCCACCTGTTACGCACATCTCTCGCGTTTCGGCGTAACGAGCGGCGCACAGGTGCAGCAGGGTCAGGTGATCGGCTACGTGGGCTGCACCGGCAGCTGCACCGGGCCGCACCTGCACTTCGAGACCCGCGTGAACGGGGAGGCGCAGAATCCGACCACCTATCTGTCGGGGGGCGCGATCCCGGGCCGGCAGGCAACGGTGGCCGGCGCGAGCACCACCGGCACCAGGGACAGCGGGACGGCTACGCGCCAGGCGACCGTGACCTCGAGCGGCACCGGCTCGACGACGTCGACGACGCGGGAGAGCGTCGAGCTGACGGTGCCGCTCCCGACGGCGACCGTGACCGAGACGGGCGCGACGCCGGCGAGCGAGCCGGCCGTGGCCGGGGAGTCCGTCGCGGCTGAGGCGACGCCCGCTGCGGTCGCTGCCGAGCCCGTGGCGGTCGAGGTGGCGCCCGTGGCGGTCGACGCTGCGCCCGTGGCGGTCGAGGCTGCGCCCGTCGCGGTCGAGGCTGCGCCCGCCGGGGTGGCGACCGAGCCGGTGGGCACTGAGGTGGCGCCTGGGCAGGTGGCGGCGGAGCCCGTCGCCGCGGAGCCCGTCGCGGTTGAGGCTGGGCCCGCTGCGGTCGAGGCTGCGCCCGTCGCGGTGGCGACCGAGTCGGTGGGCACTGAGGTGGCACCTGAGCAGGTGGCGGCGGAGCCCGTCGCCGCGGAGCCCGTCGCGGTTGAGGCTGGGCCCGCTGCGGTCGAGGTGGCCGCCGAGCCGGTGGGCACTGAGGTGGCATCCGCCGAGTTGGCGGCGGAGCCGGTGGCCGCCGAGCCCGTCGCGGCAGAGTCTGCTGCGCCCGCCGGTGCGGAGGCCCAGGTGGAGGTCGCCGCTACGGCTGCGGCGCAGTAGCGCGCGGAGGTTCGCGCGCGCAATACCCGCTGGCCCGGTGGGCCGGCGGTGCCAAGGGGGAACCGTGGAGACCCCGTCCGAGAGGGCGGGGTCTCTGCGTTCCACGACTCTTGCTCACTTTTACACGATATGCGTGTAAAACGCAGCGAGAGTGGGGGCGCGGCGGGGTTCGCTCCGCGGGGCGCGGCGCGGCCCGGCGCGCTACTGGTACGTGTAGATCGGGTCGCCCAGGTCGATCCAGTTGTAGATCGACACCGCGTTCGGGATCGGGACGCGTAGGCAGCCGTGGCTCGCGGCGTAGTTCGGGACCGACGCGTAGCCGTGGATCGCGTATCCGCCGATGAAGTAGGACGAGTAGACCATGCCGTGGGAGTTTGTCCCAGGTGTCTTGCTGTAGAAGCGGTAGCTGCCGAAGACGGTCGGCGTGGACGGCTTGCCGGAGGACACGTGGTACGCGCGGTACGGCTTGCCGTGGTCCGCCAGCACGAGCACCTGGCGTGACCAGTCGAACTCCACGTGCTTCCCGTGGTTCCCAGAGTTCGGGTAGCGCAGCTTGAACGCCCCGTCGCCGCGCAGGACCAGTGCGTAGACGGACGTGGTCGCGTAACCGTCGCGTCCCATCCCGTTCGTCTTTCGGAACACGTTCACCGCGTTTGCGGTGAGCGAGTCGAAATATCCGGTCACGGGCGTGGCGAAGCCGAGCTTCAGGAGCCCGCGCTGGAGCAGCGTGACCTTCGTGCCGCGCGCGCCCTGGCCCGCCTGCCAGTTGACGACCTGGATCGTCTCGCTGCGGGTGCGGAAGCCCACCTGGTCATCGCTCGCCCTGTGCTTGACCACCAGCCTGACCGGACCGGCATTGCCGACCTTGAAGCGGAACTCGTAGCGACCCCGGCGGTGCACGGCGCGGCGCACCTGCTTGCTCGCCTTCCCCCGGCGGATGGCATAGAGCGTGAGCACCTCGCCCTTGACGTACGGCTTCACGACCCCACGGACCACCACTTCCTGCGAGGGCGCGAAATAGCGCGTCTTCTTGGTTGCCAGCCCGCCCGTGACGGAGAACGTGGCCTTCCCGGCCGCCGGCTCAGGCTTGGGCGCCGGCGTGACCGGCGTGGTTGGCGTGGTGGGCGTCTGCGCCTGCGCCACGGGGGCCAGAGTCAGCAGGACAAGCGGGATCGGGAGAAGCTGACGAGTGCTCATATGGCGCCCACTATGCCATGGCCGTCCGCTGTGCTCGCGGCACAACCGCGCATGCCAGCAGCATCAGCGGCCCAAGCACCAGCGACACCTCCGGCTCCTCCACGGTCACCGCAAATGCGATGGCGTTGTTGAGGGCGTGGAGGGCGATCACGGGATACAGCGAGCCCGTTCGCTCGTAGACCAGGCAGAACATGAACCCGAGCGCGGCAAGCGGCGGGATGATCAGCAGCCCGTCCGCCGTCGAGAAATCCCAGTGGATGACGCCGAACAGGAGGCCGTCGATCAGGGCAGCCGCAAGCACCGAGTAGCGGCTGCGCAGCGCGCGGTAGAAGAAGCCGCGGAAGAAGAACTCCTCCGCCACGGGCCCAACGCAGATGACCATGAAGCCGGCGGCGATCAGGCCGAGCGTGCCCTGGTTCGCTCCCAGGTCCTGCGCCACGGTCTGCTCGGCGTCGGGCTGGACGATGGCCGTGTAGATCGCAGCGAGGACGTAGAAGCACCCAATCCCCAGCGTGGCCCAGCCGACCGTCGACCAGAACGGCGTGCGGCGCAGGCCGAACTGCTCGGGCCGCGGCTTGCCGGAGAACGACGCGAACAGCACCGCCGTGCCGATGAAGATCACGCCCTGGAGGAATGTGGCCACGACCGTGAAGGTGGCGTTGTCCTCAGTCGTGCTGGCCCCGGTTGCCGCCGCCGCGATGCCCACGACCACGAGCGTCAGGATCAGCGCGACCAGGAACCCGACCCCCGCGTACCACGCCGGCCAGCGCGGGCCGGCGCCCTCGGGAAGCTCCGGGCGCTCCGGCGGTGGCGGGGTGGGATCGATTGAGAGCTGCTCCACGGACCAGTCAGAGTAGGGCGGGCAGCTCCCGAAGCGAGCGGATGGCCTCCACGCCGGCGGGTGGCTCGCCCTCGCGCTGCACCAGAACGGCCCGCACGCCGGCAGCGGCCGCCCCCTCCACGTCGTTGTCGACCTTGTCGCCCACGTGGAGCGCCTCCGACGCCGCCGCACCCGCAATCGCAAGCGCCCGCTCGAAGACCCGCGGGCTCGGCTTCGGTGCGCCCACCTCAGCGGAGGTCACCACGCCGTCCACCAGCTCGGTGACGCCAGCTGGGTCGAGCCAGTCCGGCAGCGAGCAGTCCCAGTTGCTGGCCACCACGAGTGTCAGCCCGCGCTCGCGCAGCTCCCCGAGCGCAGGCAGCACGTCCGGAAAGGGCCGGAACTCGAGCGCCTCCAGCATGGCTCGGCGGGCGGTCGCGTGGTCGAGGCCGGGGAGCTCCAGCGCCCGCCGCAGCTCCTCGGCGCAGCGGTCGCGCAGGCGCTCGAGCCGCTCGCGGTCTGACCCCTCCAGGTGATGGTCGAGGTAGTACGCGATCTCGGCCGCGAAGCCGGTGGCCGCCTGGTCCTCGCTCACCTCGAAGCCGGACCGGGCCAGCACCCGCTGGAGGCGGGGCGCGGGCGGCTGGAGCTCGACCAGGGTGCCGAGCGCGTCCAGCAGCACCGCTTTGACGGGCGCAGTCACGAGATCCAGTGCCAGCTCGCGTACTGGGCCGTGAACAGGCCGAGGCCGACGGCGAACCCAGCCGCCACCAGATCCGTGATGCGGCGCTCGTCGCAAACGATTGCGAGCCACATGAACAGCGGAAACAGCACCGCCACGAATCTCGGCAAGGACATCAGCGGCTGCGGCGTGACCGGGAAGGTCAGCGGCAGCAACAGCGACACCGCCACCCAGGCTCCGTACGCCCGCGGCAGGCGGCGCCAGACGCCGACGCAGGCGAACACCGCGAACACCAGCGTCGCGAACAGCATCACGTTGATCGCCGCGATCCGGAACGGGTCGCCCGCCGCGACCTCGAAGTACACGGGCGTGCGCGAGCCTGACGCCAGCTGGCGCACGCCGTCCACGGCGGCCACGAGCCCGTCCCAGGCGCCGGTCAGCGGCACCGCGAGATGGCGCGACCACGCCCCCTGCACGTCGAGGAAGCGCAGCGCGTCGCCCTCCACCAGGCCGAGCCAGGCGGCGTATGCCGCGATCCCGACCGGCGCCAGCGCCAGCCAGGCCGCGTCGCGCGGACGGCGCGGGCGCGAGGCCCACCAGAGCATGGCGAGCGGGATCAGCAGCAGCAGCCCGGCGCTGCGCGTACCCGAGGCGAGTCCCGCGCACGCGCCCGCCCAGGCCCAGTGCCCGGTCCTGGCCGCGTAGAAGGCACCCACCGCCAGCAGCAGGAAGAGGCTCTCCGAATAGGGCACGCCGAAGTACACGGCGGCGGGGAAGACGGCGAGCAGCAGCAGCGTGGGCCTGGCCAGGCGCCGGCCCAGTTCGAGCTCGGTAAGCCTGTACAGCAGGAACAGGGCCGCCAGGAATGCGGCAAGCGAGAGTGCGTAAGCGGCGAGGAGCAGGGCCGGCTCGGACGCCCCAAACGGGGTCGCCACCGCTCGTACGAGCAGCGGATACAGCGGGAAGAATGCGGCCCGCGGGGCGCTGTCTCCATAGCCGGAGTCGGCGATGCGGAGGTACCAGACCGAGTCCCAGCGCGCGAGCGGCGCCAGCACCGGATCGGCGAGCACGTGCGTGAGCGACGGATCGTCGAACTTGGCGGCGTTCTCCTGCGCCAGCCCGCCGCTCGCAGGACCAAAGGAGAGCGCGGCGAAGACCGCCACGAGGAGCACCGCGGCGCGGGTCGAAACCGTCACGCGCCAGGCGGCGCGAAATGCCTCCGAGTCGCGTACGGCTGCGATTGCGCCTGCGCGCGTGGGGGTAGCCTCATACGCCATGCCGGAGGCCCATTTCTACACAGCGGCGTCGAGCGGCGACTGGATCGGCGCCGGTGTTGCGATCGTCATCGCGTTCGTGGTGGCGCAGATCGTGGACCGGGCGATCGCCAAGCGCGGCGCCACGGTCGGCGAGCTGGTCACGCGCGGCGAGCTCTCCCCAGCCGCGCAGACGCGCCTGCGGCTGATCCGGCGGCTGACCTTCGTCGGCATCGTTCTGATCGGCGTTGCGATCGCCGCGCTGAAGATCCCCGAAGCGAGCAAGATCGCGACCGGTCTGCTCGCCTCCTCCGCGGTGCTCGGGCTCGTGATCGGCTTCGCCGCGCGCCAGACGCTGGCCAACGGGATCGCGGGCATCCTGCTCGCGCTCACCCAGCCGATCCGCATCGGCGACCTCGTGACCTTCGAGGAGCAGACCGGCACGGTGGAGGACATGAAGCTCACCTACACCTACATCCGCCTCGACGACGGCCGCCGCCTGATCGTCCCGAACGAGCGCCTGGCGCAGAGCTCGGTCCTGAACCACACGATCCTCGACCCGCGAGTGCAGCTGGAGGTGTCGGTGTGGCTGCCGATCGACGCGGACCTCGACAAGGCCATGGAGCTGGTCCGAAACGAGCAGGAGGGGATCGAGGTGTCGGTGGCCGAGGTCGACAAGGAGGGCGTCCGCCTGAGCGCCACCATGTGGGCGTCGAGCCCCGCCGAGCGCGGGACGAAGGCCGCCGAGCTGCGCCAGCGCTGGCTCCGTGAGCTTCGGGAGCACGCACTATCCTCAACCGAGGCCTGAGCGTAGTTCGCCGCCGAACGTTCCAATGACCCAACGTCAGCGAAAGTCGAGGAGGCGAAAGCGCCACACCGGGCGCAGCTCCGTGCTGCTGGGCCTGGCCGTGCTGGCGACCGCCGCCATCATCGCCCTGCTGTCGGCGGTCGGCTACGTGCTCGCAATAGCCGCGTCCGCGCCCGACATCTCCGAGCTCAAGCCGGCCGACAAGGGGCAGCTCTCCGTGGTCTACGCCGCCGACGGCTCGCGGCTCGGATTCATCCAGTCGGACGTGCTGCGCCGCGTGATCCCGTGGCGCGACATTCCTGTGAACCTGCGGCGCGCCACCGTCGCCATCGAGGACGAGCGCTTCTACAAGCACGGCGGCGTCGACCTGAACGCGATCGTCCGCGCGGGCATCAAGAACCTCGAGTCCGGCAAGACCGTGCAGGGAGGCTCGACGATCACCCAGCAGCTCGTGCGCGCCCTCTACATCAAGGACCCGAAGCGCGACTTCGCGCGCAAGATCCGGGAAGCGAAGCTCGCCTCCGAGCTGGAGGACAAGCACTCCAAGACCTGGGTTCTGCACAACTACCTGAACTCGGTGCCCTACGGGACCGTCGGCGGCCGCACGGCGATCGGCGTGGAAGCGGCGGCGGTCACGTTCTTCAACAAGCACGTCAAGGGCCTCCGGCTCTACCAGTCGGCGCTACTGGCCGGACTGCCGCAGGCACCGTCCGAGTACAACCCCTTCCGAAACCCCGACGCAGCCATCGCGCGGCGCAACGAGGTGCTCCGGCAGATGGTCAAGAACGGGTACATCTCCCAGGCCGAGGGGGAGAGGGCGTCGCAGCGGGGTCTGGGTCTCCGCCCCGGCACCCGCTACATCCAGCGCCGCGAGCCGTACTTCTTCGACTACGTGCAGGACAAGCTGATCGACCGCTACGGCGTCGGCGTGGTGCGCCGCGGCGGGCTGCGCATCCACACGACGATCAATCCGGCGCTCCAGGACTCCGCGCGCGAGGCCATCAACTCGTACTACGGCGATCCCGCCGGCCCGAGCTCGGCGCTCGTTGCGATCGACCCGGCGACCGGGAAGATCAGGGCGATGGCCTCGAGCGGGACCTATCAGCACAGCAAGTTCAACCTGGCCGCGCAGGGCCACCGCCAGCCGGGCTCCGCGTTCAAGACATTCGTGCTGACCACGGCGATCCGGCAAGGGGTGGATCCGGACTCCACCTACTACACCTCGAAGCCGCTGGACATCGACGACCCCGTGTACGGGCACTGGGAGGTCAAGACCTTCGGGAACTCGTACATCGGCAACGTCAGCCTCACCCGCGCCACCCTGTCGTCGGACAACACGGTCTACGCGCAGCTGATCCTCGACCTGGGCCCGAAGAAGGTGTGTGAGACCGCCAAGCTGCTCGGCATCACGACCCACCTCGACTGCTATCCCGCCGAGGGCCTCGGGGGCCTGACGCTCGGCGTGACCCCGCTGGAGATGGCGGGCGCGTACGCGACCCTCGCGAGTGGCGGCATCCGTCATCGCCCCACCGGCATCGAGCGGGTCGTGTTCCCGGACGGCAAGAGCGAGAACCTCGCCGGCGGGGAGGGCAAGCGCGTGCTCACCGACGGTGAGGCGTACGAGGTCACCAAGGTCCTCAAGATGAACGTCCAGTCGGGCACGGGGACCGCCGCCAACTACGGCTGCCCGGCGGCCGGGAAGACCGGTACCACGGACGAGGCGAAGGACGCGTGGTTCGTCGGCTACACACCCAAGGTCTCAGCCGCCGTGTGGGTCGGATATCCGGACGCCGGCGTCGCCATGCCGGGCGCACAGGGCGGCACCTACGCGGCGCCCGTCTGGCACGCGTTCATGCTTCCCGCGCACGGCCAATACTGCGACGACTTCCCGCAGCCGACGCAGCTCGCCGAGTTCTCACCCTTCTTCGGCAAGTACGCCAGCACCGGCTCGCGCGGCCAGTACTACGCGCCGAGCACCGTTGAGGGCAACACGACGACCGAGAAGCAGTACGACCCGCGCTACTACGAGCAGGCGCCGCTCGACGCGCCGCAGACGGAAACGCCTCCCGAGCAGGCGCCCGAGGTTCCGCTGCCCGGGAACGGGAACGGCAATGGGAACGGGAAGGGACAGCCGGACGGCACCGCCGCACCCGGCTAGCGCCGGACCTGTGGCCGAGCTCGATCTGATCGAAGCCATCGAGGCCACGCTCAGCGACCGCAGCGGGCGGCTCATCCGCTGGACCGGTGACGACGCGGCCGTCACGCGCGCGCGGCCGATTGCGGTGACCTCGATCGACACGCTGGTCGACGGCGTGCACTTCGAGCGCGCCACGCACGCCGCGCGCGACATCGGCTGGAAGGCGCTCGCCACCGCGCTCTCGGACCTGGCGGCCATGGGGGCGGACCCGGGCGAGGCGTATGTCTCCGTGGTCCTGCCCGAGGGCTTCGTCGAAGCGCTCGAGCTGGTGCAGGGCATGGAGGAGCTCGCGGCGAGCTGCGGAGCGACGATCGCGGGCGGCGACGTGGTGCGCGGCGGGCTGCTCGTGGTGACCGTGGCGGTGGTGGGCTGGGCCGATCGCGAGGAGGACCTCGTGGGCCGTGACGGCGCGCGGCCCGGCGACCTCGTCGGGGTGACCGGCGAGCTCGGCGGCTCCGAGGCCGGCCGGCGCGCGCTCGCCGCCGGCGACAGCGAGCCGGCGGAGCTCGTGGCGCGCCATCTGCGGCCGCTTCCGCGCCTGGAGAGCGGCGCCGCGCTGGCGCGGGCCGGAGCCACCGCGATGATCGACCTGAGCGACGGACTGGCCACCGACGCCCGCCACGTGGCCGACCGCAGCGGCGTGGCGCTCACTGTGCGGCTCGACGACGTCCCGCGCGCGCCCGGGGTGACCGCCGAGGAGGCCGTGACCGGCGGCGACGACTACGAGCTGCTCGTGACGGTGCCACCGGAACGCCGAGCGGCCGCCGAGGCGGCCGCTCCACTCACTTGGGTGGGCGAGGTCTCAGCCGGTAGCGGACTGGTTCTCCTCGGAGCCGGTGGCCCCGTCTCCGGTCTGCGGGGCTACGAGCACTCCTGAGCGCAGCATCGCCGTTGCGACCGCGCGCGAATCCACCACGTACTCACCGTTTTCGACCCGGAGCCTGAGCTCGGGATCGATTCCCCTGCGCGTCATGTTGTCCCCACCTCCCTGTACATCGCGGTTATCGGCAGAGCCCTCAAAACCCGACACCCGGACATTCGGCCACTCGGCAGACATACGAAGCGCTCAGCGCCTCAGTGCGGACTGAGTGCCGCCGAGCGAGCCCGGCCCGGCGTACGAGCCGGGGCCGTACACGGCCGGCCCCTGCGGGCCCGTCTCGTCCTCATCCTCGTCGGGGCTGCGCCACGCGATCTCGGCCGTGCCGCAGGCGGCCGCCAGCATCAGGCAGCCGATCAGCGCCAGCACGATCCCCACGCTGTGCCCCGCGAGCATCATGAGCAGGTACCAGGCGCCGTGGAGCGGGTTCACCGAGAGCGCGAAGAGGTAGTAGATCGCCACCAGCGCGGCCGGGAGCACTCCCACGCCGATCAGCACGGCGCGCAGCCGGCGCGGTGGGCGCGGCCGCGTGAGGACCGTGAGCATCCACAGATGCGCCGCCGGTACCGCGAGCAGTCCGGCGTAGGGATTCACCAGCCAGAGCAGCAGCGAGCCGGTGGCGATCGCCAGGGCGAGCGCCACGCCCGCTCCCGGCTCCACCGGGTCGCGCAGCTCCGGATCCGGCCGTGCCGCCAGCCAGCGGCCCAGCAGCAGCGCGAGCACCATTGCCACGGCCACCCCCGCCAGCACGCCCAGCGCGGCGCCGTCCAGCGGCAGCACGTCCGGCGGCACGGGCGCGGGCGGTGGCGCCGGCGTCGCGCCCACCAGGGCGAGGAACTGAGCGAGCGCCAGGGCCGCGAGGAACGGCGCGACCCAGGCCGCGACCCAGCGCAGCCAGCGGAGCACGTCCACCTGCCGCCGCCGCGCCCGCGCGAAGGCATCCACGGACGCCACCAGCACCGGCAGCAGCAGCGCTCCCGCCAGCAGCGAGATCACCCAGCCGGGCAGCACCTGGCTCACCGCCTGGACATAGCTCGTCGGCCCGTGCTGCGGGCGTCCGCCCTGGTCGACCGCCGTGAGCGTCCTGAGCGTTGCGCGGCCAAGCTGGCCGAGCCGGTCCGCGTCGATCGCCTCGACCGGCCCGTTGCCATCGGGCGGGAGCTCGCCGCTCCCAGAGATCCGGACCGCGTCGTAGCCGGCCTCGAGCAGCACCCCCTGCGCGCCGATCCCGATCGGGAACGAGAGCCGGGCGAACTGGCCGAACGCCCCGCTGCCGCCGGCCGAGCGGCCGAGCTCCTGGCGGATCGAGTTCGCAGCCGTTCGCTGAAGCCCGATGCCGGCGCGGGTCGAGTCGTTCGACCACGCCTGGAGCAGCGAGCCACGGCTCGTGTGCGAGCCGAGGTCGGAGACCACGAGCACGGCGTCGACGGACTCGGGCGACGGGAGGTCGCTGAGCAGCTCGGTCGTCCCCACCTCACCGAGGTTCGACCCGTCCACCGAGGCCAGCAGCAGCGTCTTCTGCGACGGGCGCCCCTGGAAGACGCGGGCGAGCTGCATCAGCGCGGCGGTGTCCGCGGCGCTGCCCGGCGCTTCGGGCACGGTCGCGGAGTCGCGCGCCGCCACGATCACGATCAGGCGCCGCGAGCGCCCGGCGCGGAGCCCGATCACGTTCACCAGGTCGTGGCCGGCATGGGTGAAGCGCTGCAGGTGGGGCCGCCCGGGGCGCCCGCCGGTGAACCCGCGCGCGGCGAACGTGTCCGCCACGAGGGCCGCGGTCGCCCGGTCGCCGCTCGTGCCCGGTCGTCGGTCGGGCGAATCCGTGGCGATGCGCGCCGCCAGCTGGGCCGCCTGGTTGCCGTCGAAGAGCACGTCTGCGGCGAGCCCCTGGGGCAGCGGCCTCGGCCTGCTCTCGAACGAAAACATGGCCAGCACCACCGCCAGCAGGGCGGGTATGAAGGCCGCCCGGTATACCCGCGGTTCAATCACGCAGCCTCAACCTACAATTCTCAAGGTTGAGCATCTCTGCCCCACGCATACTGCTCGTGGACGACGAGCTGTCGGTCCAGAAGCTGCTTGCGTATCCGCTGCGCAAGGAGGGGTACGACGTGATCCCCGCGCTCGACGGGCGGGAGGCGCTCGAGCGCCTGCGTGACGACAACTTCGACCTCGTGGTGCTCGACGTGATGCTGCCAAGGATGGACGGCTTCGACGTCTGCCGCGCGATCCGCTCGCGCAGCACGGTGCCGATCATCATGCTCACCGCCAAGACCGAGGAGACCGACAAGGTCCTCGGGCTCGAGCTCGGGGCGGACGACTACATCACGAAGCCGTTCTCCGTGCGCGAGTTCCGCAGCCGCGTGAAGGCCGTTCTGCGACGCGCCGCCCTCGCGCAGCCCGAGGCCCAGTTCGAGGAGCCGATCGAGGCCGGGGAGCTGTCGATCGACTTTGAGAAGCGCTCCGTGGTCGTGCGCGGCGAGTCGGTGCGCCTGACCTACGTGGAGTTCGAGATAATTGCGGCACTCGCCCGCGCGCCGGGGCGGGTCTTCAGCAGGACGATGCTGCTGGAGCGGGTGTGGGGCGACGCTTCGTACCGCGACCCGCGCACCATCGACGTGCACATCCGGCACCTGCGCGAGAAGCTGGAGGAGGAGGCGAAGACGCCAGAGCTGATCCTGACCGTACGCGGCGTCGGCTATCGCTTCAGAGACTCATGAGCCACCTGCGCTCGCTGCGCCAGAAGATCGCGCTGCTCTTCTTCCTCATCACCGCCGCGGCGTTCTCGGCGATCTGGTTCGTCGTCGTGCCGCAGCTCGAGCAGAACCTCAAGGAGCGGCGGCTCTCGAGTCTTCAGGATGAGGCGAGGGCGGCACGGGCGGCGCTGCAGGCGCCGCTCCAGGGCGGCACGTCGCCGACCCGCAGGAACTTCACGGTGCGCATCCGCCAGGCGGCGGACGCGACCGACGCGCAGGTGACCGTGAGGGACTGGCAGCGCGACTGGAGCCCCGAGCGCAATCCCGGCTTCTATCCCGTCGATGACAGCAAGACATCGGCGCTGGTCCCCTTCGACGAGCAGCTCGCCCGGCGCGCGCTCATTCTGCACCGCAGGCAGGTCGGGTACGGGAGCTTCCGCGGCGAGGAGCTCGGGATGGTGGCCCAACCCCTGACCAGCACCGGCAAGCTGCCGCGGGTGGCGTTCTACTCGCGCGACTTCGACGACGTGCGCGAGACCGTGGCCTTCGTGCGCGACCGCGTGCTGCTGGCCGCCAGTGCCGCGCTGCTGATTGCGCTCTTCGGCGGGTACCTCGTGGCGGCGCGCCTCGCGCAGCGCGTGGGAGGCCTCGAGAGGGCCGCCCGCCATGTGGCCCGTGGCCGCTTCATGGAGCCGCTTCCCGTCACTTCGAGGGACGAGCTCGGCCAGCTCACCGAGACCTTCAACGAGATGCAGCAGCAGCTGCGCAGGGTCGACGTGGCGCGCAAGGAGTTCATCGCAACCGCCTCGCACGAGCTGCGCACGCCGATCTTCTCGCTCGGCGGCTTCGTGGAGCTGCTCCAGGACGAGGAACTCGACGAGGACACCCGCCGCGAGTTCCTCGACACCATGAGCGAGCAGGTGGAACGGCTCCAGAAGCTGTCCGTGAACCTGCTCGACCTGTCTCGGCTCGACTCCGGTTCGGTGGAGCTCCATACCGAGCCCGTCGACCTCGCCGAGCTCACCCGCTCGATAGCCGGCGAGTTCCACCCGCGGCTCACCGAGCACGGCACGGAGCTGCGTCTGCAGGTCCCTGAGGAGGGCCCGAACGCCAGCTGCGACCGTGAACGGGTGGCTCAGATCATGCGTATCCTGCTCGACAACGCCCTTCGCCACACGCCACAGGGCACGGACGTCACCGTGAGGGCACACCGCTACAACGGCGCCGCCGAGCTCACGGTGGCCGATACGGGCC
The DNA here is from genome assembly GCA_963774095.1 of uncultured Thermoleophilaceae bacterium. Taxonomy (GTDB): domain Bacteria; phylum Actinomycetota; class Thermoleophilia; order Solirubrobacterales; family Thermoleophilaceae; genus JACVRW01. The sequence goes on along the minus strand of CAVZDS010000007.1, from coordinate 170,587 downwards.
CCGGCCTCCCGGCCGGTGCGCGCTCCAAGGTCTTCGAGCGCTTCTACACCGGAGACGCCGGCCGCGGAGCCGGCCTCGGGCTGGCGATCGCCCGTGAGCTGGCCGAGCGGATGGACGGGCGGCTGCTGCTCGACACCGAGCGCGGCAGCACGGAGTTCACCCTCGAGCTGCCCGCGGACGGTTCGACCCCGTGAGGACAGCATCACGGCCGGCGGCGGCTCTCGCCGCCGCGGCGTTGCTGATGGCGGCAGGCTGCAACTCGAACGACGGCGACACCGAACGCGCGGGACGGAGCGAGGTCACCACCACCCGTGTGCAGGTGGTCGAGGGCCTGGGCCGCCGGGGCGGCTTCGACCCGGCCGAGATCTACGACCGGCTCTCGCCGGGCGTGGTCACGATCCTGTCGCTGTTCAAGGGCGGCTCGAGCCTGCTCGAAGACGGCGGCGAGGGCGGCCAGGGCTCGGGGTTCGTGCTCGACGGCAACGGCTACATCGCGACGAACGCTCACGTTGTCACGACCGAGAAGGCCAGCGGCACCGAGCAGGCGGACCAGGTCTACGTGGAGTTCCTCGACGGCAACCGGGTGCCGGCGGAGATCGTCGGCCATGACCCGAACGCCGACGTCGCACTGCTCAAGGTCGATCCCGATGGGCTCGCGCTCACGCCGCTCCACCTCGGCGAGTCGCACACGATCGCGGTCGGGGAGCCGGTGGCGGCGATCGGCAGCCCGTTCGGGGAGCGCCAGTCGCTCTCGATCGGCGTGATCTCGGCACTCGACCGCACCATCCGCTCGCTCACGCAGTTCGAGATCGGCGATGCCATCCAGACGGACGCCGCGATCAACCCCGGCAACTCCGGCGGCCCGCTGCTCGACGCCGAGGGGCGCGTGATCGGGATCAACGCGCAGATCAAGTCGCAGTCCGGCGGCGGCGAGGGAGTCGGATTCGCGGTCCCCGTGGACGCGGTGCGCAGGTCGCTGCACGAGCTGCGAGAGAACGGGCGCGTGGACTACGGCTATCTGGGCGTTGAGACGCTCACGCTCTGGCCGCAGCTCGCGGAGCGAATCGACCTGAACGTGAAGACAGGGGCGCTCGTCCAGGATGTGGTGGATGGCAGCCCCGCCGAGGACGCCGGGCTCGATGCCGGCAACGAGGACATCTCGTTCCAGGGCCAGGACGGCATCACCGTCGGAGGCGACCTGATCGTCGCCGTGAATGGGAAGCGCCTGACCCGCGAGCACGACCTCGCGGACGAGATCGGCGCGCACAGCGCGGGCGAGAAGGTGGCGCTGACGATTTTCCGCGACGGCGACCGGCGCAACCTCGACGTCGAGCTGGGCCGCCGGCCGGCGGGCTCACAGCCCTAGGACTCAGCCGTTGGTTCGGTTCTGCTCGTGTTCCGGGTAGTGTGCCTGCGTGGTGGATGTACCCCAGGTGAGTGACAGCCGCGATGTCTCGCTGACGATTCCGGCGAGGCCGGATTACCTCGTGCTGGCCCGCCTGGCGCTCTCGGCGGTCTGCCGGCTGACTCCGCTTTCGCCGGAGGAGGTCGCCGATCTGAAGCTGGCGATCACCGAGGCGGCCAACGACTTCGTCGACGAGACCCGCGGGCTCGAGGACGAGAGCAGGCTCAACTTTTCCTTCCATCTCGGCGACGACCGGCTGATGATGGATCTCGACGGGACCACCGGTCCGGTGGCCTCGTCGGAGCAGGAACTGAGCCGCGCGATCATCGAGGCGACGGTGGATCAGGCCGAGTTCGGCGATGGTCGCACGCGTCTTGTGAAGTACCTCAGCGAGACTGGATAGTCTGCCGCGCGTGCTGACGCCGGTTTCGGTAGGCCACAAGAGCCTTGCCGACTACACCCATCTGGCCGGAAGGCCCCTAATCGAGGAGATCCGCGAGCTCGCGAAGGACCTCGAGGGGCTTCGCGTGCTCCACCTCTCAGCGACCGCGTTCGGCGGCGGCGTCTCCGAGATCCTCTACACGCTGATCCCGCTGATGAACGACGTCGGCATCGAGGCCGAGTGGCAGGTGATGCTCGGCCGCGAGGAGTTCTACAACGCCACCAAGCGCCTCCACAATGCGCTCCAGGGCAATCCCGACTCGCTCACCGACGAGGAGTGGGCGATCTTCGAGCGCTACAACGAGCTGAACGCGAAGGAGATCGAGGGCGGCTGGGACGTGATCATCGTCCACGACCCGCAGCCGGCGGCGATCCGCGCACACGTCCCGGAGAAGGCGAAGACGTGGGTGTGGCGCTGCCACATCGACCTCTCGACACCCAATCCGGACGCAATCGAGCACCTCGTGCCGTTCGTGCGCGAGTACGACGCGTCGGTCTGGCATCTCCACCAGTACGTGCCGGACGGCCTCGACGGCGCTCGCGGTGGGGTGCACATCATCCCGCCGGCGATCGACCCGCTGTCGCCCAAGAACATGGCGCTCTCGGCGGAGGACGCCGCTTTCGTCTGCGACCAGTTCGGCATCGACGTGGACCGCCCGCTGATGTGCCAGGTGTCACGCTTTGACCCGTGGAAGGACCCGATGGGCGTGATCGATGCCTACCGCCTGGTCACCCAGGAGATGCCTGAGGTGCAGCTCGCGCTGGTCGGCTCGATGGCCACGGACGACCCCGAGGGCTGGGAGTTCTTCAACTCCACGATGGCCTACGCGGACGGCGACCCGGACATCCACATCCTCAACAACCTCAACAACGTCGGGGCGATCGAGGTGAACGCCTTCCAGTCGCAGGCCGACGTCGTGATCCAGAAGTCGACCCGCGAGGGCTTCGGGCTGACGGTCTCGGAGGCCCTCTGGAAGGGCCGGCCCTTCATCGGCGGCGACGTGGGCGGCATCCCGCTTCAGGTGCAGGACGGCGAGACCGGCTATCTGGTGTCGTCGCCGGAGGAGTGCGCGGATCGCTCGATGCGCATCCTGCGCGAGCCGGACCTCGGCAAGCGGCTCGGCCGCGCTGGCAAGGAGCACGTGCGGACCCACTTCCTGACACCCCGTCTACTGCGCGACTGGCTGAGGCTCTTCCGGGACCACAGATGAAGCCCGAGACCCCCCTCGTCCTCGTCTCGAACCGCGGCCCGGCCACGTTCGAGGGAGGCGAGGCGAAGCGCGGCGGGGGCGGCCTCGTGACCGCGCTCAAGGGTCTCGTACACCACCGCGACGCGCTCTGGGTGGCGTCCGCCATGACCGAGGAGGACGCCGAGGCGGCCGAGCGGCACGGTGGCCGCTCGTTCCAGGTCGAGCTGGACGGCGACACCTACCGGATCCGGCTCGTGGCGAGCGACCCGGAGGCCTACGACCGCTTCTACAACGTGGTGGCGAACCCGATGCTGTGGTTCATCCAGCACTACCTCTGGGACCTCTCGAACGCCCCCGATGTGCGCCGGCACGAGGTGGAGGCGTACGAAAAGGGCTACTGCGTGGTCAACCACGACCTCGCGCAGGCGGTGCTGGAGGAGGTCGAGGGTGAGGAGGAGGCGGTGGTGATGCTCCACGACTACCACCTCTACCTGGCGCCGAAGTTCATCCGCCGCGAGCGACCCGACCTGTTCCTCCACCACTTCGTGCACATCCCGTGGACTCAGCCCGACGCATGGCGGGTGCTGCCCGCGGACATCCGGGAGGACATCTACGAGGGCATCCTCTCCAACGACATCATCGCCTTCCACACACGGTCCTACCGGCGCAACTTCCTGCTCTGCTGCCGCGACCTGTTCGACCTGGAGGTGGACGAGGAGGCGGGCATCGTGAAGTTCGACGGCCGCGACGTGTGGGTGCGTTCGTACCCGCTGCCGATCTCCGCCGAGACGTTCCAGAAGACCGCCCAGCGCCCGGCGGTGCACGAGTACGAGCGCGAGATCCTGCGTCGGCGGCGCGAGCACCTGATCCTGCGGGTGGACCGGGCCGACCTCTCCAAGAACGTGCTGCGCGGGTTCACAGCATTCGACCTGTTCCTCGACCAACACCCGGAGTTCAAGGAGCAGGTCACGTTCATCGCGCACCTGATCCCGTCGCGACAGGACGTGCCCGAGTACGCGGAGTACCTGGAGCGAATCGAGGCGCTTGTGGCCGTGGTGAACCACCGGCACGGCACGACAGACTGGATGCCGATCGAGCTGCGGCTGCGCGAGAACCTCGAGGAGGCGATCGCCGCCTACAAGCACTACGACCTGCTGATGGTGAACGCGATGTTCGACGGAATGAACCTGATCGCGAAGGAGGGGCCGCTCGTGAACGAGCGCAACGGGGTCTCGCTCCTGAGCGAGAACACGGGAGCGCACGAGGAGCTGGCTGAGTTCGCGCTCTCGGTCAACCCGTTCGACATCCAGGAGCAGGCCGACGCGATCCACCGCGCCCTCACGATGTCCGCCGAGGAGCGCAGCTGGCGCGCGCAGGGCCAGAAGCGCATCGTCACGGCGCGCGACCCGGGCGACTGGGTGGACGACCAGCTCGCCGACATCGAGGCGAAGCGGCACGCTAGGGCCCCGGGTCCGGCGTGAACTCGCCGCTCGTTGGCGCGCGCCGCTCTAACGCGGGCGCCTGACCAACCGCGCTCGGTTGCGGTGAAGGGTCCTGAGACCGGGCCTCCCGGGGGTGTCCCGTCGATTCACCGCGCATATCGCGGTTAACTGACGGAACGCCTCGCGCTCGATCCCACTTCAATGCCCGCCGTTCGCGGCGCCTCGGCTGCCACAAGCGCGGCACCTGATCCAGCCGCAGCTCGGGCCGAACGGCCTGCGGAGGCGCCGGCCCCGGCCGCTCCGAGCCATGCGTCGCGATCAGCACCCCGGCCGCCAACAGGCACGCCAACCGGCCCACGTTCCCCCAGCGCACGCGTCGCCGCTCCATGCCCGTGAAGGCCGTCCCCGCCTGCGGTTCGCCCCGCTTTCGCTATCGTGGCCGGTCGCATGTCCGGCTACTACGACCTGATGCTGATGCTCGACCCGACCGCTCCAGAGGAGCGGCGCAACGCCGCGATCGCGGAGACCGAGTCGATGATCGGCTCCGGGGGCGAGCTCGTCGGGAGCTACGACTGGGGCACCCGGCGGATGGCGTACGAGATCGACCACCGCCCGGAGGCCGAGTACCGGCTCTACCAGTTCAACGGCGACAACTCGCTGCTGGAGCGCCTCAACCAGCGCCTCCGCATCACCGACGCCGTGCTGCGCTTCCGCATCATCAAGCTGAAGCCCGGCCAGCCGACCCCGCCGCCGCCGGACCAGCAGGCTCCGCGTCGCCGCGACGACCGCGAGCCGCAGGACACCAAGGTGGCAGCCCGCGCGGCTGCTGACGCGCCCGCCGCCGACGAGCAGCTGGCCGAGGCCGGCGGCTCAGACGTGGCCGTGGTGGACGCGCCGCCCCTCGACGCGCCACCCATCGAGGCCCCACCCGTCGAGGCCACGCCCGTCGAGGCCTCGCCTGCCGACGCTGCGCCCGTCGAGGCTCCGCCTACGGACCCGCCGCCCGCGGACGCCCCGCCCGCCGACGAGTAGCCCTCAGGCGCGCGTTCGCGCAACGCTTCAGCTAAAGACCCCGCACTTTTCGGCAACTTCCTGGGTGCGAGCGCCCGACGCTTCCGAACGCGTATGTACTCTCGATCGACATCACACGGCGTAGAAGGAGTACAGCCTCATGGCAAGTACGAACATCGAACAGAGTCGTGCTCACGGGGAACCTCACCCGCGATCCCGAGCTCCGGAATCTTCCCAGCGGCATGGCCGTCTGCAGCCTGCGGTCGCTAGCAACACCCGCCGAAAGGACAACTCCACCGGCGAGTGGGTCGACAAGCCCAACTACTTCGACGTCACGGTGTGGGGGGCGCAGGGCGAGAATTGCGCCCAGTACCTCTCCAAGGGACGTCCGGTTGCGATCGACGGCCGGCTCGAGTGGCGCGAGTGGCAGGACAAGGAAACCGGCAAGAACCGGCAGTCGATAGATATCATTGCCGATTCCGTCCAGTTCCTCGGCTCCCGCGAGGGTGGCGAGAACGGCGGCCGCTTCACGCCTCAGAGCGACGTTCCCGCAGACACAGCGGACTTCGCCCAGGCGCCGGTGGCCGCTGGGGGATCGGACGACGACATTCCCTTCTGACCCCGGAGTAGCGAGTACGCAGGAGTACAAGTGGCGAAGCAGCGTGGTGGAACACCAACGAGGGACCGCAAGCGCGGCCCGAGAGGCAAGGCCGGCCCCGGTAGCGGGCGCTTCAAGCCCTGCCCGTTCTGCCGGGAGAAGATCGACATCGTCGATTACAAGGACCTCTCCGCGCTGCGCCGGGCGATCAGCGACAAGGGAAAGATCCGCTCGTCTCGGGTGACCGGCGCATGCCGGCGCCACCAGTCCCAGCTCGCCACCGCGGTCAAGCGCGCGCGTGAGGTGGGCCTCCTGCCGTACGTCGCAGACAGGTAAGCGACGGAAGCACCATGGCTCAGGCAATCCTCCTGAAGGACGTGGACAAGCTCGGAGAGAGCGGCGACGTGATCGACGTCTCGCCGGGCTACCTGCGCAACTACCTCGTGCCCCGCAAGCTGGCACAACCGGCCACGCCGGCTGCCATTGCGGACTCCGAGCGGCGCCGTGAGGCCGCGGAGAGGGCTGTCGCCGAGGCGGCGGCCAAGGCCGAGGAGACGGCTGCGCTCCTGCGCAAGACCGTGCTGACGATCTCGCACCAGGCGGGTGACGACGGGCGGCTGTTCGGCTCGGTCACCTCGCAGGAGATCGTCGACGCGATCCGCCAGGCACGTGGGGTGCGGCTCGACAAGCGCCGCGTCCAGCTGGAGGAGCCGATCAGGACCACGGGCACGCACATGGTCTCCGTCGAAGTCTCCGACGGTGTGACGGCCGACATCAAGACGATCGTCACGCCCACCGCCTAAGAGGCCCGGCCGCGTGGCCGTAGCCGTCCCGCCCGAGACAGCGGCCGGCGTCCCGCCCCACAACGAGGAGGCCGAGGCCTCCGTCCTCGGGGCGATCCTGCTCACCGAGCAGGCACTCGACGGCGTGCTGCTCGAGGTGGGCCTGCGGTCGCACGACTTCTATCGCCCGCGCCACGCGGCGATCTTCCAGGCGATGATCCGCCTGAAGGAGAAGGCCACGCCGGAGGCGGTCGACGCGCTCACGGTCGCCGAGGAGCTGCGCCGCTCGAACGAGCTTGAGAAGGCGGGTGGCGAGGGCTACCTGCACTCGCTGCCGACGGTGGTGCCTGCGGTGGGCGCGGTGCTCGACTACGCGCGCATCGTCAAGGAGCACTCGCTGCTCCGGAGCGTGCTCAAGGCCACCCGCGAGATCCAAGACGACGTGGTCGCGCACCGCGGCGACGCCCGCGACCTGATCGAGCGCGCCGAGGCCGTGCTGTTCAAGATCGGGCACGACGGCGGCAGCTCGGAGATGCGGTCGCTCGAGGCGATCCTCCACGACGAGATCGACAAGCTCGAGGAGCTGTCGAAGACCGACGTCGGGCTCACGGGCACGCCGTCAGGCTTCGCCGACCTCGATGCGCTCACCGGCGGCTTCCAGCCCGGCAACCTGATCGTGCTGGCCGCGCGCCCCTCCATGGGGAAGAGCGCGGCCGCCACCAACATCGCCGAGTACGCGGCCGTGGAGGCGGGCGTGCCGGTGGCGCTGTTCTCCCTCGAGATGTCCGAGACGGAACTCGCCCACCGCTTCCTGGCGTCGCAGGCGCGCGTGTCGAGCGACGACCTGCGCAAGGGCCGCGTCCGCGCGGAGAAGTGGCCCAAGGTGCTGAAGGCGGTCGAGAGGCTCGCCCAGGCGCCGATCTTCGTCGACGACTCGAGCGACATGAGCGTGCTCGAACTGCGCGCGAAGTCGCGCCGGCTGGCGCGCCCGCCACGGCCTCGGCCTGGTGGTGGTGGACTACCTCCAGCTGATGCGGCCGGAGGGCCGAGGGGACCGCAGCCGCGTCGAGCAGATCGGCGAGATCAGCCGAGGCCTCAAGATCCTGGCCCGAGAGCTCGACGTTCCGGTGATCGCGGTCTCACAGCTCTCCCGAGCGGTCGAGTCCCGCAACCCGCCCGTGCCGATGCTGTCGGACTTACGTGAAAGCGGCTCCATCGAGCAAGACGCGGACGTCGTCATGTTCATCTATCGCGACGAGTACTACAACCGGGAATCGGAGCGGCTTGGCGAGGCGGACATGATCGTCGCCAAGCACAGGAATGGGCCGATCGGCGAGGTGACTCTCACCTTCCTGCCGAAGTATCCGAAGTTCGCGAACCTCTATCGGGACCGCGGCGTCGAGCCCATGCCGCCTCAGGACGCCGCCGTCTAGGCGCGTCCCCGCCTACACTCGCTCTCGCCATGCCAGGAGTGGTAATTGTCGGCGCCCAGTGGGGCGACGAGGGGAAGGGAAAGGTCGTCGACCTGCTCGCCGAGCAGGCGGATCTCGTGATCCGCTTTCAGGGCGGCAACAACGCCGGTCACACGATCGTCCGTGACGGCGAGACCTTCAAGTTCCACCTGATCCCGTCGGGGATCCTCTACCCCGGCAAGCTCTGCGCGATCGGCAACGGCGTGGTCGTGGACCCGGTGGTGCTGAGCTCCGAGATCGACGAGCTCCGGCGCCGGAGGATCGACCTCACCGGCCTGCGCGTGTCGGCCAACGCGCACCTGATCATGCCGTACCACAAGCTGCTGGATCAGGAGGGCGAGGCGAAGCTGGGCAAGCTCCAGATCGGCACCACGCGGCGCGGCATCGGCCCGTGCTACGCCGACAAGGCCGCGCGGCTCGGCATCCGCATGCAGGACCTGCTGGACGAGAACATCCTGCGCAAGAAGATCTACGCGGCAATGGAGCCGAAGCGCCTGATGCTGCGGCCCTACGCGAAGCTGCCCGAGCTCGACCTGCACACGATGACCGAGGAGTATCGCGTCCACGGCCACCGGCTCGAGCCCTTCATCGCGGACACGCCGCCGATCGCCTGGCGCGTGCTGGACGAGGGCGGCCTGGTGGTGTTCGAGGGCGCTCAGGGCGCCCTGCTCGACATCGATCACGGCACCTATCCCTTCGTGACCTCGTCGAACACCGTCGCGGGGGCGGCCGGCCCGGGCGCGGGAGTCGGGCCGGGCTCGCTCGACGACGTCTGGGGAATCGCCAAGGCCTACACCACCCGGGTCGGCGCCGGGCCGTTCCCCACCGAGCTCGACGATCAGCTCGGCGAGCAGCTGCGCGAGGCTGGCCACGAGTTCGGCACCACGACGGGGCGCCCGCGGCGAACCGGCTGGCTCGACCTGGTGGCACTGCGCTACGCCAAGCGCGTGAACGGCCTTACCGGCCTGGTGGTCACGAAACTGGACGTGCTCACCGGCATCGACCCGCTCAACATCGGCGTGCGCTACCTCGGCCCCGAGGGCGCCACCTTCGACGACTTTCCGTACCACCAGTCGATCGTGCACAAGGTCCAGGGCGACTACATCGAGCTGCCCGGCTGGCACGAGGACATCCGCGGCTGCCGCTCGATCGACGAGCTGCCCGCCAACGCGCAGGCGTACCTCGAGTACATCACCGAGTTCCTCGGGGTGCCGATCGTGATGGTGGGCGTGGGCCCCGGCCGCGAGCAGATGATCTGGACCGGCGCGGCAGAGCACGTGCGCCGGGCAGCAGCTTGAGCGCCGGCCGGCGACGCGCGTGGTCAGGATGCGGAGGGGCGCGCTCCTACGCCTGGACGACGTGGGTGGACACCACCATGTCGTGTAGAGCCCGGTTCTCGTCGTCCCAGAGCGGCCAGAAGTAGTCCAGGAACAGTGGGATTATCGGGATGATCGATGACGCGATCGAGAGGGCCAGGCCCTTGACCGCTATCTCGCGCAGGGCAGCCCAGCCGAAGCTCATCGTCTGGCCGTTGTCACGCACGACGCGTATGCCGACCGTCTGTTTGCCCCAGGTCTGACCGTTGTGCTCGCCCTCACGCGCCATCAGTACCGGCGCGTAGATGAACAGCACCACCAGATAGGCGAGGAAGCCGAGAACGCCCGTGACGATCGCGCCGGTGTCGCTGCCCGTCGCGATGGCCACCACGATGATCCCGAGGACCACGGCGGGGACGAGCAGGATCAGCCAGTCGATAATCGTGGCGGCGACGCGGCTGCCCCAGCTCGCCAGCGGCACGCCGCGCCAGCCCTGTGCCTGCGGGATCGGCTGCTCCCAGCCGCCGGGCGGCACCGGTCCGCCGTAGGAGGGCGCGCCCTCCGGTCCCGGGGGAGGCGGTGGTACCTGCGCGGGTGGCCCCCAGGGCGGCGGTGTGGGCGCCTGCGGGGCCGCGCCGGGCGCCTGTGGGCCCGGCGGCGGGGCGGGTGCCTGTGGCCCACCCGGGGCCTGCGGTCCCGGCGGTGGGGGTGGGGCGCCCTCGCCCGGGGGGTTGTCCTGTGGCTGATCGGGTGAGTGCGGGCTCTCCATCGCGCAATCAAACCATTTCAGTACGACGTTGCCCCCGGATCCAGCACCACCTGCTCACCGCGCCGCAGGAAGCGCAGGCCAAGCGCCAGCGCCCCGAGCATCGCCATCACCGCCAGCGTGATCTGCACGCTCAGCAGCCCCTCCCGGGTCCAGTACACGTCCTCGAGGTCGAGCAGCAGAGCGGACTCGTCGAGCGTGAGGCCCATCCCCACGCCGAAGGGGACCGCCAGCCACGGCTCCAGCCGCTCGTCGCGAGTAAGGATCGCAGCGGCGCCCGCGCCGAACCCGATCACGATGCCCGGCACGAAGTGGTGAATGTGGCGCCGCCCGACGCGCAGGTTGCGGAACGGGCCCACCGTCGGCCGCCCCCTGAGCGCGTAGGTGACCGACCGCACCAGGATGAACGTGCCGGCGAACGAGGTGAGCAGGTTGAACATGGAGTTCTCGCGGGTCGAGACCTCGCGATAGCCAGCGCGTGCCACCCGCGCGGTCTCGGCCACCGCCTCCTCGGCCGCCTGGATCGGGTGGTCGGTGTCCTTGAGAGCCGGTGCCGATCCGCGCCTCCACACCCGCCGCACCTCGATCACCACCGCCGCGGCGACCGCCGCCGTGGCCACCGCCCCGAGCGCCAGCGTTCCCCGCCCGGGGGCGAGCGCTCGCCGGCGCCTCACTGCACAACCCGCGCCGGGACGCCCATCACGAGCGCGCCGGGCGGAACGTCCTTCGTGACCACCGCGCCGGCGGCCACGAACGCGTCCTCGCCGACCTCGACCCCTGGCAGCAGGACCGCGCCGCCGCCGATGCGGCAGGCGCGCCTGAGCGTCGGCCCGCGCAGCTCCATGCCGGCCGGGCGGCGCCCAGCCGTCGGGTCATTGGTGAGCATCACCCCCGGGGCGATGAACACGTCGTCCTCCACCACCGACCACGCGGTCACGTACGCGCCCGTCTGCATCCGGACGCGCGCACCCACGCTCACGTCGTTCTCCACCGAGGCGCCCCGGCCCACAACCGATTCGTCGCCGATCTCGGTCCGCTCCCGAACGTGTGCCTGGTCCGCGACCACACAGCGCTCGCCTATCACCGCCCCGGCCACCACCACCGCGGCGGCGCCAACGATCGTGCCGGCACCGATGATCGTCCCAGCGCCCGCGTCCGCCGCGTCCGCAGTCGAGTGCGGCCCCAGGGCAACCGGCTTGCCGATCACGCATCCGTCCTGAAGCTGCGCGTCCTCCCCCACCCGCGCGCCGGCATGTACGACCACGTTCCCGCCCACCTGCACGCTGTCGGGCAGCTCCACGGCCTCGCCGAGCAGCAAGCCCGGCGCGCGGTCCGAAGGAGTCAGCTCAGGGCCGGGCGACATGCGAGCTCTCCGTGAGCGCCTGCTGAAGCCGCTCCAGCACCCGCACCACGCGCAGCGCGGACTCGGCGCCCGAACGCGGCTCAGCCCCGTCCCGAACGCGCTCGATGAAGTGCCTGCACTCGATCTGGAGCGGCTCCTCATTCGAGATCCGGGGCGAGGAGGCGTCGCCCGAGCGGGCGATGTACTCGCCGTACGAGGAGTAGTCCTCGTCGAAGCCCTTGTCGTAGATGGTGAGCTTGCGCTCGAGCTCCATGTCGTCGAAGGTCGCCATCCGGCGTGAGCCCACCACGGTGAAGCGGCGCTCCTTGTGCGGGTCGAGCCAGGACAGGTGCATGTGGGCCGTGAGGCCCGAGGGGAAGCGCATGAAGGCGAACACCACGTCCTCGACACCCGGCTTCACGTAGCTCTCACCCACCGCCGTGCACTCGTAGGGCTCCTCGCCGGCGAGCCGGAGGATCACGGACACGTCGTGGGCGCCCAGCGACCAGAGCGCGTTCTCGTCCTGGCGGTGCTTGCCGAGGTTGAGCCGGTTCGAGTACACGTAGCGCAGCTCACCGAGCTCACCGGACTCGACCAGCTGACTCAGCCGCTCGACCCCCGGGTGGTACTCGAGCAGGTGGCCCACCATCAGGACGCGGTCCGTGGCACGCGCCGCGTCCACCACCGCCTCGGCCTCGGCCTCCGACCGCGCCAGCGGCTTCTCCACGAAGCAGTGCTTGCCGGCGGCCAGGACGCGCATGGCCAGCTCGGCGTGCGTTGGCACCGGCGTGGCCACCGCCACGGCGTCGAGCGAGTCGTCGGCGAGCAGCTCGTCCAGCGAGGTGGTCGTGCGCGCCGAGGGGAACGCCGCGCCCCAGCGCCCCAGCGCCTCCTCCGAGGAGTCGCAGAGCCAGGTGACCTCCGTGCCCGGAATCCTGTCGAAGTTGCGCGCGAGGTTGGGTCCCCAGTAGCCGAGGCCAACGACCCCGACGCTGGTCACAGGCGCACGAGGTTCGTTGCCTCGATCCCGCGCGTGACGCCGCGGAAGTCGACCACGAGCGGCGACTCGCGCACGACGCGCTCCAGGTCCAGCCCGGGATGGGCGGTCACGATCACGGCGCAGTCCACGTCGTCGGGCCAGTCGGAGCGCAGGCCATGCTCGGGCAGCTCGGGGACGAAGTCGTCGTGGTAGACGATCTCAGCGCCCTGGTCGCGCAGCAGGCCGATGATCCGGAGCGCCGGCGACTCGCGCAGGTCCCCCACCCCCGGCTTGTACGAGACGCCGTAGATGCCTATGCGCGAGCCGCGCACCGACTTCGAGTGGTCGTTGAGCGCCCTCGCGATCCGCTCGACGCAGAAGTACGGCATGCGCTGGTTCACCTCGCCGGCCAGCTCGATGAACTCGGTCTGCATGTCGAACTCACGTGCGCGCCAGGCCAGGTAGAACGGGTCCACCGGCAGGCAGTGCCCGCCCATGCCCGGCCCGGGCTTGAAGGACATGAACCCGTACGGCTTGGTCGCCGCGGCGTCCGTGACCTCCCAGATGTCGATCCCCATGCGGTCGCAGAGGATCGCCAGCTCGTTCACGAGCGCGATGTTCACGGAGCGAAAGACGTTCTCGAGCAGCTTGGTGAGCTCCGCCGCCTCGGGCGTCGAGACCTCCACCACCTCGTCGCAGACCTCGCTGTAGAGATCGACGGCGCGCCGCCGGCACTCGTCCGTGAGGCCGCCCACGACCTTCGGGGTGGTCCGCATCGTGTGGTCGGTCCTCCCCGGGTCGATGCGCTCAGGGGAGAAGGCCGCGAAGAAGTCGCGCCCTGCGGCGAGCCCGGACTCCTCGAGCAGAGGCACGAACTGATCGCGGGTGGTGCCGGGATAGGTCGTGGACTCGAGCACCACGAGCTGCCCCTCCTGGAGCACGCCCGCGAGCGCGGTGCCGGAGGCGATCAGCGGCTGAAGGTCGGGCTCACGGTTGCGCGTGAGCGGCGTGGGGACCGCCACGATGATCGCGTCGACCTTGGCGAGCTGCGCGTAGCGCGAGCTCGGCTGGAAGCGCTCGGAGATCGCTGCCAGCGACTCGTCCGACACGTCCTCCACATGGGAGCGGCCCGCGGCGAGCGCGTCGGCCACCCGCGGGTCGGTATCGACCCCCACCACCTCGTGCCCCGCCTCGCAGAACGCGATGGCGAGCGGCAGCCCGACGTAGCCGAGGCCCACTATTCCGATCTTCATAGGCGCTGAGTGTAGGCCGAGAGGACGTCGCAAACGCGCTCGGCGGCGTGGCCGCCGCCGTACAGCTCGGGGCGCTCCCCGGGCGGACGGCGCTCCAGAGCGGCGAGCGCGGCGTCGGGATCGAGGTCCACGAGCGTGTTCCAGCCCGCATCCACGGTCTCCACCCACTCCGTCGTGTCGCGCAGCGTCACGCAGGGTACGCCGAGCAGGTAGGCCTCCTTCTGCACCCCGCCGGAGTCGGTGAGCACGGCACGTGCGTGGCGCGCGAGCTTGAGGAAGTCGAGATAGCCGAGCGGGGGCACGACCCTCACGCCGCCGAGCCGCTCCATCAGGCCGGCCGCCTGGAGCCGCTCGCGCGTACGCGGGTGCAGGGGGAGCACCACGGGGCCTGGCAGCGCCTCCAGCAGCGAGACGAGCGCCTCGAGCCGCTCCGGCCGGTCGACGTTGCCGGCGCGATGCGCCGTCACCACGAGGTACGCGCCCTCCTCGAGCCCCAGGTCGCCGAGGATCGTGGAGCGCTCCTCCGCGATGTCGCGGAACGCGAGCGAGACGTCCGCCATCACGTCGCCCACGAGCTCAGCCTCGCCGCGCACGCCCTCGCGCTCGAGGTTGCGCATCGCGGTCTCGGTCGAGCAGAGCAGCAGGTCGCTCGCGTGGTCTGTGAGCACCCGGTTCAGCTCCTCGGGCATGGAGCGGTCGAACGAGCGCATGCCGGCCTCCACGTGGCCCACGGCTATCCCGGCCTGGGAGGCGGCGAGCGCCCCGGCGAGGGTGGAGTTGGTGTCGCCGTACACGAGCACGAGCGAGGGCTCCAGCTCCTCCAAGACCGGCTCGAGCGCGGCGAGGATGCGGGCGGTCTGGGCGGTGTTCGTGCCACCGCCGGCGTCGAGCTCGCGGTCCGGCGCGGGGACGTCGAGCTCCTCGAAGAAGACCCTCGACAGCTCGTCGTCGTAGTGCTGACCCGTGTGGACGATCAACTCGTCCATCCGCTCCCTCAGCAACCGCGAGACGGCGGCCGCCTTCACGAACTGCGGGCGGTTGCCGACTACCGTGACGATCCGCATGCTAGGAGGCGGCCAGCTCCTCCTCGATGCGTGCACGCAGGGCCGCCCGCACCTCGCGCGTGCGCTCGCCCTCCGGCAGCTCGAAGTCCTCTATCGCCGCGATCGACTGCGCCTCGCGCAGGGTGGAGGCCAGGAACGCCTCGCTGGCCTCGCGCAGATCGTCGAGCGTGCATGGCCGCTCGCTCACGTCGGCCACGTCCATCACGCGCTGGCGCGTTATCGAGGCCAGGATGTGCTCGCTGAGCGGCGGCGTGTTGAGCGTCCCGGCGGGGTCGACCCAGAAGATCGAGGAGGTCGGGGCCTCCAGCACACGGCCATGCGGCGTCACGAGCAGGGCTTCGTCGAACCCGCGCTCGCGCGCGATCCGCCCGCAGAGCATGTTGGCGCCGTAGGAGAGCGACTTGATGCCGTCGAGCACGCGGGTGGGGGCGTACTCGACCACCCCCAGGCGCACCCGCTCGGGCGTGGCCGGCAGCGGCTCGGTGAGCAGCAGGCGATGACCACCACGCGTGAGCACCACGCGCAGGCAGCCGTCGAACTCGGCGCCGCCGCGCTCCGCCAGCAGCTCGGGGATCTCGCGCTCCAGCTCGCTTCGCGGCACGTCGTCGAGGCGAAGGTTCGCCGCCGAACGCTCGATCCGGTCGAGATGGTCGGTGAGCGCGAACGGGCGCCCGTCGTAGATCCGGATCACCTCGAACGCCCCGTCGCCGCGCAGGAGCCCCTCGTCGGTGGCGGGAATCGTCGCCTCGTGCGCCGGCATCACATTGCCGTCGACGCAGGCGAGCTCGGCGGTGGCGGTGGGTGCAGCAACCTGGTCGGCCATGGGCGCCTATCTTGGCAGAGAGATGGCGCACCAGAACGTCGCGATCGTGGAGGCCATGTATGAGGCGTTTGCGCGCCACGACGAGGCAACGCTCGTCTCGCATCTCGATCCCTCGATCACGGTGCATAACCGGCCGCACCATCCGGAGGCGTCCATCTACGAGGGTCCTGAGGGCTTCCTGCGCTTCGCTCAGAGCGACTGGGCTGCGTTCGACGAGGTGAGCTACGAGCCGCAGGACTTCCTCGCCCGCGGGGAGTACGTGGTCGTGACCATCAGGCAGAGCGGCAGAGGCAAGGGCAGCGCGCTGGGCGTCGAGGAGAGCATCGTGAACGTCTGGAAGCTGCGCGACGGGAAGTGCATCGAGCTGCGCAACTACTCGACCATGGACGAGGCGCTCGCGTCCCTAGACTCGGCGTAGTGGCTTTGAATCGCGAAAAGGTGGCGGGCCGTTACGAACGGCGCCGCACGCAGACCACCTGGGAGATGGCCACCGGCACGCTCGCCTGCCCCGCCTGCGACGCTCCGGTCCTGCCATCCGTCGCGCCGATGTCGCCCGCCCGATCCGATCGCATGCGGCTTCTGCCGTCACAGCGGCGCGGTGCGGGACTTCCTCTCGCTCGCGGAACCCACCCGTCCGACACGCGTGGCCGTGCGTGTCGTCGTCCCAGCTTGACAGCCACGCTGGGGGGAACGAGGATGCGGGTGTGCGTGGAACACCGCACAGGTTCGTAGGGATCATCGTCGCCCTGGGATTGCTTCTCGGCGGTGGGGTTGTCGCTGTGGGCGCCGCTGCCGGCGCCGGTGGGGACGCCACCGTGCTGGAGTATGAGCTCAGTTGCAACTCCGGCGACACTCGTTTTGCGTATCCGGCCGGCAGTCGGATGGGGCAACAGTTTGACCGGAACCACAACGGGTTCATCTGCGGTCACTCCCGTACGACCCCGAAGGGAACGATCACGGTCGGGCCCTTCTACGACGACTTCTGATCTCAGCGCAGCGGGAACGGCGCTTGGCGCGCATCGGCCGGCCATGACTGGGCGTCCCGGCGGCGAAGGCGTCCCCTGTCCTGACCACGTCGGGACCGCGCGGGTTCAGTGCTCGCGCGGCATCTATCTCGGCGCGTGGGTCCTCGCCGGCAGCTGCGAGCACCAACGCGTAGTCGTAGTGCAGCCGCCAGTCCTCCGGGTCGAGTCGTAGCGCCTGCGCCATCGCACGCTTCGCTGCCTCCGGGCGCGCCGAGCGCTGGCACCAGGCCAGCACGACATAGGGCGCACTGTGATCGCGCAAGCGCAGGGAGTCGCGGGCGCGTGTCTCTGCCTTCGGGCAGTCGCCAGCTTCGGCAGCCTCAACGGCCGCGTCGAAGCGGGCGCTGGCGAGGGCGAGCCGCCCGGAGAAGATGGCCGCGAGGACGCATATCCCGACCAACGCCCAGCGCAGGATGACCGGGCGCCGAGAGGCGCCGAGTCGGGCGTCCGCCAGCTCCGGCTGCCCGGCGAGGGCAGCGCCTCCCACCGCGAAGACCCAGACCGACACGGCCGGCAACTCCCAATCCCAGTCCAGACCGGCGTGCACCACCCATGCCAGGAAGACGGTCAGCAAGGCCGCCCACAGGGCAGCGTTGGGGCTGGCTCGTCGAGCACGGCGGAGCAGGCCCAGCGCGATCGTGCCAAGCGCAAGCAGCAGGAGCGCCAAGCCCACGGGGCCAAGCTCACCGAGCGTCTCCAGGTACAGCGAATGGGCATCGTGCACGGACAACCTCGGAATCTCGCGCTCGCGAGTCCAGGCGAGGTCGAATGTCCCGGCACCCTCGCCGAGGATCGGGTGGTCCGCCGCGGACCTCAGTGCCACCGTCCAGTACGCAGACCGCCCGTTCGACCCCGTGCCCAGCAAACGGGAACCGCCGGATCGCCCGTCGTGGTTTGCGCTGATGAGCGCAGCCGCGAGCCCCACCGCGACGACGCCAGCCACACCCGCGACCACGAGCCAGCGCCAGCGTGCGCCAACGGCGATGCGGCGCCGCTGGCGCGGCCCGCGCTGCTCCCTGCGTCGGGCGAGAGCGCGCCCGGCGGGTTCTCGCAGCGCGCCCGCCGCGAGCGCGCAGGCAGCGAGTGCCGAGGCGAGCCATCGCCCGGCGACGACCGTCGCGCCGTCAGGTCTTACGGCCGTGAACCTGTGAGCGGTTGCGGCATCCGCGGCAACCAGCGCGCCCAACGTCGGGACCGCCACCGCGGCGGCCACAGCCGGCCATGCCGGCGGGCGGGCGATTATCAGATAGACGCCCACGCCGACAAGCGCGGCAAGCGCGGCACCACGAGAGAGAGTGGCGTACACGGTGGCGCCGAGCAGCGGCACCGCGGCGGCGGACAGGCGCCGGACCCACACCGGCTCGCTCGCATGACAGGTGAAGTGGGTGCAGAGCACCGCGCCGACGGCCGCGATCAGCCCCAGGCCGTTCCAGTAGCTGATCGGATATGCCAGCCGCTCCAGATTGAGGCCCGGCGAGCGCGGGACAATTTCGGGAAGCGTCCGTGATACAAGGGCGACCACAGAGATGCCGACCGCCGCGGCAGCTATCCCGAGCACCATCAGCCTTGTCCGCCGCGGGGTCGTGGCCACCAGGCCGAACAGCGCGAGCGTGGCGGAGTAGAGGATGGCGCGGGCAGCCTCGGGTGCGGCGCGCTCCGGTGACGACGACCAGATGGATGACAAGGCCGCCCATGCGGACAGGGCGGCGAGCGCCACCACCGCAATCACGAGCGGGCGCCTCAGTCCTGCGAGCGGGTCGGAGGCGAGCAGCAGCCACACCGCCAGGAGCACAGTCATCTCGGTGGCCGCAAAAGCGGTCGCTCGGATTCCGTAACCACCGCTCTGGAACGCGAGCGCGACCATCAGCCCTCCCGGCACCAGAAGCAAGGCCGCGAGGGGCGCCCTGGAGGCCCGGCGGAGGAAGCTCGCATCGGGGGGCTGTCGTAGCGCCGAATGCATTTGCTCGCCGCGATGCAGCGGGCCAGCCGTTGGGTCGATAGGTTAGCCGGACCGATGGGCGCCCCCCGCGTTCTCGTCCTGCACAACCGCTATCGGATCGGGGGCGGGGAGGAGCGCGCGGTCGAGCTGCAGGTACGCGCCCTCCAGCAGGCCGGTGTGGCCCACCGGCTGCTCGAGCGTCGCTCGGCCGGTTTGGGACGGGTGAAGGCCGGGGTGGCCATGCTGCGCGGCGGCGCGAGCTCCCTCGATGTGGCGAGCGCTGTGCGCGACCTCCGCGCAGACGTTGTGCACGCCCACAACATTCAGCCGCTCATCGGCCCCAACGCGCTGGCAGCAGCGAGGGATGCAGGTGCAAAGGTGGTGCTCAATCTGCACAACGCGCGGCTCTTCTGTGCAATCGGGGTGGCCTCGCGCGACGGACTGCCGTGTCATCGCTGCCGCCATCGGCTCACCCTTCCGGGGCTGGCTCTTAACTGCCGGCACTCCATGCCGGAGGCGGTCGTTTACGCGGCCGCCCTCTCGCTCTACCAGCCCGTGGTTTGGAAGGCGGTCGACTGTTTCGTGACCCCGAGCCGATACGCGGCCGGGCAGCTTGCGCTGCTTGGGGTGCCTGCCGACCGGCTCGAGGTGGTGCCGCACTACCTGCCGGCGGACGCCATCGCCGCAGAGTCCCGTGCCGATCAAGGCCGCTACGCGCTCACTGCGACACGCCTTTCGGAGGAGAAGGGAATCGACATCGCGATCGAGGCCGCGGCGCGAGCTCGAATTCCCCTCCGCATCGCCGGAGAGGGTCCGGCCTCAGCGATGCTCACGGCGCTCGCACACCGCCTCGGCGCCCCTGTCGAATTTCTGGGTGGGGTCGATCGCAAGGGGCTGGCTGAGCTGGTCGGCAACGCCGCAATGGTGCTGCTTCCCTCGCGGTACCAGGAGTTCGGCCCGTTCGCAGCGCTCGAGGCGATGGCGGCCGGGGTACCGGTGGTGGCCAGCCGTCTCGGGGGGCTCCCGGAGATCGTCGGGGAGGCCAGCTGCGTGCCACCGTTCGATGTCGACGCTTTCGCGGCCCGTATGCGCACGCTCTGGGAGGACGCCGAGTTCCGTCGCGCCCGGGGCGACGCGCTGCTCGCACGCGCGCGAGAAGGCCATGCGGAGGACCGCTACGTGCGTGACCTTCTCGATCTCTACGCGCGCCTCACGTATGCGTAGCGCCGCGCCTGCCCGCGGCGAGAGCTTCCTCGTACGCCGCCACGGTGTCGCGTCCGCACTTCTCCCAGGTGAAGTGCTCGGCAACCGTGGCACGCGCCTGCTGGCCAAGCTGGCGCCGTCGGACCGGATCGCGGACGAGCGCGCGCAGTTCGCTCGCGAGCGCGGCCGGGTCGCACGGCGGCACCAGCCGGATCCCACCACCGCAGTGTGCGATCTCCTCCGGCCCCGGCTCGCCGCGGCAGCCGATGGCCGGGACGCCGCCCGCCATGGCCTCGACGTACGCGACGCCGAACGCCTCATCTACGCTCGGTAGCACGAACGCGGTGGCCGACTGGGCCGCCGCGACGGCGCCCTCGTGCGGCAGAACGCCCGTGAACTCGACCCGGCCCGACAGGCCGAGCTCGGCGGCGCGCCGCTCCAGGTGCGCCCGCTCCGGCCCCTCCCCGACCACAACCCAGCGTAGCCCCGGTTCCTCATCGCGCAGCAGCCACAGCGCGTGCAGCACATCGGGGTGCCGCTTGCGCTTGACGAGGTGCCCGACCGTAACGATGCGGGCCTCATTGCCCACGCGTACCTGATCCGGCTCAGAGCGAGGCTCCGGGATGTCCGCTCCCAGGTGGACCACGCGCGTGGGCCCGGCCCCCAGCTCTCGACAGCGCTGCTCGATCATCGCCGAGTGCGTCAGGACCAGCCGTGCCGCCGCGAACGCCCCCTCGACCGCCCGTCGCCCCTCGTTCGACTCGCGCGCCACTGCGTAGACGTCGCCGCCATGGACCGAAATGACGATCGGCACGCCCGGCCGCGATCGCCGCACCGCGTCGCCGGGCGGCGCGGCGTAGTGCGCGTGCACGAGGTCGTACCGAAACGAGCGCCGAAGAGCCCGCAGGGCCAGGACGAGCGACGGTGCCGCCCACGCACCCCAGGACGCATACGTGCGTGCTCGGGGCGGCGCCAGAAACGGCACGTACCAGACTCTGATCCCATCCAGCTCGGCCCGAAGCGCTTGGCGCATTGGCGCGAGGACCGGCGCCAGCCGTCCGCTGGACAGCGCCGACCGGGGCGGCACGGGTCGGTGCAGCACGAGCACCCGCACATCCGCGCCCGCATCTCGGGCTGCCAGCGCCTGCCGGTGGGCCCACACCCCCAGCACCGGGTCGGCGGCGCGGGGGTAGTACTCGGCGACTACGACGACCCGCATTGCCCGGCATGATCGCGAGCCGGTCTGGCCGCGAGCGCGTAGTGAAGCGTGATCAACCGCTCCCCACCCGCGGGCATACGAGCGATCGCTGAACGTATCGCCCACTTGGCGTATCCACGCACGCGAGCCGCCGGGGACGTGCGATCGAACAGGTGGACAGCCAGCGGAAGGTCATCGCTCAACTCGGCCCGAATCTCCAGCCCCGCCTCCGTGAGCATGCCGCGAACCTGGCGGCGGTCGAAGCGATGAAGATGGCCCGCTGCTCGCGATAACGCGCGGGCGCTCGGTCGGCTCGCCGACAGGTTCGCCTCGAGTGGCACCTCGATGATCACCGACCGCCCGATGCGAGCCATCTCCCGAAGCAGGTCTCCAGGCGATGGCACATGCTCGAGGACGTGCGAGGCGAAGACCAGGTCGTACCTCCCATCCGGCACGGGCACGGAGCGACCGTCGAACACATGCGCCTCGGTCACGCCTGCTCGCTCGGTCGCCAGGGCCGTGGCCGCGGACGAGATCTCGTATCCGATGCGAGTCGCTCCGAAGCCGCGCCCGCCGAGCTCATCCAGGATCGCACCGTCCCCGCAGCCAATTTCGGCGACCAGTTCTGGGGCCTCCAGCCCGATCGCCTTCGCGAGACGGACCACGTGCTCCGCCTTCGCGACGGCCCCGAGCTCACGCCAGCGTCCGTGCTTCTCGCCACGGGTGCTCGAACCGTACGACCTCTCGTAGAAATCCTCCAGTGGGGCGCCCGAGCGGCTCACCGACCCACGGAGTCTTTCACGCCGGGCGAGAGGCTTCCGGCTAGCGTGGCGGCGTGATGCGTCCCGTCTGCCTCGTAACTGGGATCTTGAACGACTATCGCCGCGAGCCCTTTCGACTGCTCGCGGCGGCCGAAGACGTGGAGGTGATCGCCTGGCGCGAGGCCGGGCCGCCGGTTGCGGGACTCACCGTTCACCGCACGGGGCAGGCCGGCGCCGTGCGGCTGGTGGCCTCCGGTCGCTACCGGGCGGTGATCTGCGGCCTCGGAGGACGCCTGGCGCTGCCGGGGTCGTACCTCGCCGCCAGGTCGCGCCGTGTGCCATTCGTCCTCTGGGCGACGATCTGGGCTCATCCGCGCACGCCCGCGCACGCACTTTCCTACCTGCCGACACACCACCTCTACCGGAACGCGGACGCCGTCGTTACCTACGGCGCACACGTGAACGCCCATGTCGCCCGCCACCGGACGAGGGGTAACGTCTTCGAAGCGCCGCAGGCCGTGGAGGTGGACAGCTTCGCGGCCCCGGTCCCGGAACGCGAGCGCGCAGAGGCGCGCGCCCTCGTCGGCGCAAGCGAGGATGGACTGCTCGCTCTGTTCGTAGGCAGGCTCGAACGGGAGAAGGGCGTGCACGTCCTGCTGGACGCGTGGGCGCGCGCCGGGCTCGGCGAGAGGGCCGTGCTCGCGCTCGCGGGCGACGGGAGGCTCAGGCGACTCGTGGAAGGCGGGGGGCCCGGGATCCGCGCTCTCGGACAGGTCCCTCGATCAAAATTGCCGGCCCTGTATGCGGCTGCCGACCTACTCGTCCTCGCTTCGGTTCGCACCCGGACGTTCGCGGAGCCGTGGGGCTTGGTGGCCAACGAGGCCATGCTCCAGCGTACCCCCGTGATTGCAAGCGACGCCGTGGGAGCCGCGGCGGGGGGTCTGGTGCGTGATGGGCGCAACGGACTCGTGGCGCCGGCCGGAGACGCGGGCGCTCTGGCGGCCCGCCTGCGCACGCTCGCCGAGAACCCGGAGCTACGGGCCCGACTTGGCGAGGCGGCTCGCGAGGACGCGGCCCGCTTTACCCCCGCGGCGTGGGCCAACGGCGTGGGCCGAGCGCTCGCTGCCGTCGGGGCGAGCCGGGCGGCCCCAGGTGCCTGAAGGCCAGGTGCGCGGCCGCGCAGGGACCGATGGGCCGTGAAGGAATCGAACCTTCAACCTTGAGATTAAGAGTCTCCTGCTCTGCCAATTGAGCTAACGGCCCGAGCAGACGATCTTAGTCAGTGGCGCCTGAACTGACCGCCTCCAGCGCCTCTTCGCGCGAGGAGTGAATCGGGAACACCCGGTCGAGCCCGGTGATCTCGAAGATCTTCGTGATGTTCTCGTCGGTGCACACGAGGGCGAGCGAGCCGCCGGCCGGGCGCAGGCGCTTCACGCCGCCGACCAGCACGCCCAGCGTGGTGGAATCGATGAACGTCGCCTTGGAGAGATCGACCACGATCTGCTTCTTGCCCGACTCGATCAGCTCGACCATCCGCTCCTTGAATTCGGGTGCGGTGTAGAGGTCGACCTCGCCGCCGAGCTCGATCACGTGCGTCGTGTCGTCTACGGCTTCGTCTTCGATGTGAAAGTTCATGGCCACGTAGGGTACGTCAGCCGCCCGCTGGTTGCCCCGGTGGGGCCTTCTTGAGTGCCTCGGCCTGCTTCTGGACCTCCTTGCGCTGAGCCTTCGGCGCGAGGTCGACGGCCTTCTTGGCGGCCAGATCGGCGGTGCGGGTGTCGCCCGCGCGGGCGGCGTACTGGACGAGGCGCAGGTAGGACGCCACGTTGTTCGAATCCTGGGCGATCAGCGCCGCGGCCTTCTGCGCCTCCTTGGGACGGTTGAGCCCACCGACGTCGTACACCTGAAGCGCGATGACGGCCGTGTCGGGGTCCGGCTTCTCCGCAACCTTGGTGTAGCGCTGCCAGTACTCGCCCGACTTGCGCAGCTCGTCCTTCGCGTCGGCCGGGAACCCGACCGTGCCGGTTTGGCGCTGGACGGTGGCGAGCGAGTAGTAGTCGCGGACGAGGTTCTGGAGCACGACCGGGTTCTGCGGGTTCTTCGCGAGCCGCTCCTCCTGGCGCTTGGCCTGGTCGCGGAGCGCGCTGTCGCCGTTCGAGCCGCCACCGCCGCCCTTGAAGGCGTCGAGGAGGCCGCCCGACACGTCGCCGCCGATTCCGAACAGCACAAGGCCGCCGCCCATCAGGACGGCGAGCATGAGGTAGGTGGCCTGCACCGCCCTCCGGCGGCGCCCTCTCAGATCGAACAGCATGCGGCGGGTAAGGCTAGCTGGCTAAAGCCCCTCTGCCGCGGGCTCGTCCCGGATGTCGTACGCGGGACTGCCCCAGCGAGCGGCGAGCACGATGCTGAGCTCGTACAGCAGGTAGAACGGGGCCGACTCGAGAAGCAGCGTGACCGGGTCGAGTGTCGGCAGGAGCGAGGCGAGGACGACGATCACCACGATCGCGTAGCGGCGGTTTTTGCGCAGCCATGTGACGTTCGTGAAGCCGATCTTGCAGGCGGCCAGGATCCCCACCGGGATCTGGAACCCGATGCCCATCGTGAGCATGATCAGGCTGACAAACGAGTAGTAGTCCTTGGCACGGACCTGCGTGTTGAACTCGTCCGAGTTGAAGTTGAGGAGGAAGTGGAGCGCCGGGGTGAGGACGACGAAGTAGCAGAAGACGACCCCTGCGATGAACAGGATCGGAACGAGGATGAGCAGCGGAGTGGCGACCCGGCGCTCTCGTGGGCTGAACGCCGGCAGGATGAATGCGTAGATCTGGTACAGGATCACCGGCGCCGCGATGATCAGGGCGAAGTAGGCCGCGTTCATCAGCGTGGTGCTGAAGCCCTCCGCCGGACCCAACGTGAT
The DNA here is from genome assembly GCA_963774095.1 of uncultured Thermoleophilaceae bacterium. Taxonomy (GTDB): domain Bacteria; phylum Actinomycetota; class Thermoleophilia; order Solirubrobacterales; family Thermoleophilaceae; genus JACVRW01. The sequence goes on along the minus strand of CAVZDS010000007.1, from coordinate 145,663 downwards.
CGGCTTGATCTGGTGCCCGGCGTCGTCCGTGGGCAGCGGCGCGTTCATGATCTCGAGGACCAGGTGGTTCTGCCACCCGGTGAAGGCCCACGCGACGACGAACGCGAACACGCAGAAGATCAGCCGGCTGCGCAGCTCGTCGAGATGGTCGACGACCGAGAGCCGGTCCTCGTGGGAGATCGGCCTGATCCGCCGCACGCCCTACGCGGCTCCTGAGGCTAGGACTTCTGCTCGCTGGCCGGCGTGACCGTCGTCGGCTCGGGCTTCTCTGCGGAGCCCTCGGGCAGCTCGTCCTTGTCCTTACCGGTGACCGAGTCCTTGAACTCGCGCATGCCGCGACCGAGAGAACGGCCGAGGTCCGGCAGTCGCTTCGGGCCGAAGACGATCAGCACGATGACGAGGATGATGATTATCTCGAAGGGCCCTGGAGTCGGCATGAGTACAACCCATGGTAGCTGGGGTTGTCCGGGAACGGGCATTCAGCAGGCCGAGTTGCGAGGATGGCGCCGGTGATCAGCTCCGTATTGTCAGACGGGACGATCCGCCGGCTCGTGGAAGAGCAGCGGATCAAGATCGAGCCCTGGGACCCGGCGATGGTCCAGCCGGCCAGCGTGGACCTCAAGCTTGGCACCTCGTTCCGCGTCTTCCACAACCACCGCCTGCCCGCGATCGACCTCGCCGAGCCGCCCACCGGGGTGACCGAGCACGTGCAGATCGAGGACAACGCCTCGTTCGTGATCCACCCGGGTGAATTCGTGCTCGGGAGCACGGTCGAATGGGTCGAGCTGCCGGATGACATCGTGGCCCGCATCGAAGGCAAGTCGAGCCTCGGCCGCCTGGGCCTGATCGTGCACGCCACCGCGGGGTTCGTCGACCCCGGTTTCAGCGGGACGCTCACGCTCGAGATCACCAACCTCACACGCGTGCCGATCGTGCTGTGGCCGGGCAAGCCGATCGCCCAACTGTCCTTTATGGCACTGGACCGACCGGCCGAGCGGCCCTACGGCCACCCCGACCTCGGAAGCCATTACCACGGCCAGCTCGAAGCCACGGAATCGCGCTACGAAGGCGGACCGGCCGACGCATCGAACACAAACTCGGAAACAACGTGAATTTCTTTTCAAGTTCATCCCCGCAGTTCCGATACAGGGAGCAGAGGATGAGAGAGATGGAAAGCAACGGTGAACAGACCCACTTCACGAAGCGCGTGACGCTCCCCAGCGGGAAGACGATCGAGGTCGTCTATTTCGCAGAGGAGGCGGCCGACTCTCAGGCGCCCGCGCGCCCCGCTCCCGAGCCCGTCCAGGACCTTCACGTCTGCGTCGAGTGCGACTCGGAGCTGGTCTACCCCATTGCGTGGGAGGAGGCCGGCACCGAGAACTGGAGCGTGCTGCTCCACTGCCCGAACTGCGACGTATTCCGTGAGGGCGTGTTCACGCAGGACAACGTCGAGCTCTTCGACGAGGAGCTCGACCGCGGCGCCGACGCTCTCGCCCGCGACTACAAGCGCCTCATGCGCGCCAACATGGCCGACGAGATCGAGCGCTTCGCGGGCGCCCTCGCGGTCGACGCGATCCTCCCCGAAGACTTCTAGCCCGCCGCTTCAGGCGTAGCGCTCGACCACGCCGTCGGCCACCAGGCTGAGGGCGCGCAAACGTTCCTCTGAGAGATCCAGCCGGCCGAGGCTCTCCTTCGCCTCGACCACGTGGGCGAGCGCCTGCGTGCGCGCCTCCTCGAGGACCCCGGTTGCCGCGATGCGGTCGCTCACCGCGGCCGCCTCGGCAACGGTCGTGACCGGGCCGGGGAGCGACGGGTCCGCGCGGCGCGCCAGGATCAGCGGCAGGGTCACGGTGCCGTCGAGCAGGTCGGCGCCGCGCGGCTTGCCGGTGCGCTCGGGCGGGCCGGAGACGTCGAGCACGTCGTCGAGCATCTGGAACGCCAGGCCCACCTGCTCGCCGAAGCCCCCCAGCGCCGCGGCCAGGTCGGGGCGCCCGCCGAACAGCGCACCCAGCCGGCAGGAGGCCTCGAACAGGCTCGCCGTCTTGAGGCGGCAGCGCTCGAGGTAGCGCCCCGGCGTCACGTTCTCGTCCCAGGCGTCCGCTCGCTGCATCAGCTCGCCGCGCGCCAGCGCCGACGAGGCGGTCGAGAGCGCGCGCACCGCGTCCTCGCTGCCGGTGGCGGCCAGCTCCGCGAACGCGCGCGAGAAGAGCAGGTCGCCGGTCGCGGTGGCGGCGGGGCGGCCGGCCTTGGCGAACACCGTCGGCCGGCCGCGGCGCAGCTCGGCCGCGTCGAGCACGTCGTCGTGCACCAGGGTCGCCATGTGGAGCAGCTCGACCGCCGCGCCGGCGGCCACGAGCCGCTCGTCGTCTTGAGCGCCGCCGCGTCCACCCTGGCCGCCGCACAGGAACACGAGCACCGGTCGCAGTCGCTTCCCGCCGGCGGCGAGCGTTCCGGTGGCGTGCGCCCCCAACTCCGCGCCATGGCCCTCGGCCACCTCCGCGAGCCGAGCCTCGGTCCGCTCGAGCAGCCGCGCCAGCGCAGGGCCGCCCGCGGACAGCACCGCGCCGAGCTGTGCCTGGGCCGTGTTCACCGCCGCGTCCCCGCGTGGATGGCGATGATGCCGCCCGCCGTGAGCAGCCAGCGCACGTCCTCCAGCCCCGCCGCGACCATCCGCGCCGCCAGCTCCTCCGGATGCGGGAAGCGGCGCACGCTGCTCGGCAGGTAGGTGTACGCATCGGGATCACCCGCGACCCTCCCCAGGGCAGGCACGACCGTGTCGAACCAGGCCCTGAAGAACCACGACAGCGGCGGCTTCTGCGGCGTCGTGATCTCGAGCACCACCACGCGGCCGCCGGCCTTCGTCACACGAGCCATCTCGCGCAGGCCGCGGTCGAGGTCGCCGAAGTTGCGGGCGCCGAACCCGACGGTCACGGCGTCGAACTCGCCGTCGGCGTAGCGCAGAGCGAGAGCATCGCCCTCCTCGAACGTGAGGCCGGGCGCCTTCTCGCGTGCGATCTCGAGCATCGCCGGCGCGAAGTCCATCCCGGTGACCTCGGCTCCCCGCCGCGACAGCTCGAGGGCGAGATCGCCCGTGCCGGTGGCCACGTCGAGCGCCCGCGATCCGGGACCGACCCGCGCCAGGTCAGCCGCGCGCTCGCGCCAGCGGTGATGCATCCCCGCGGTCATGACCGAGTTCATGCGGTCGTAGACGCGCGCGATCCTGTCGAACATCGCCCGGACCTGCGTGTCGGGCAGCGTGCCCGACTCGGGGGTGCCCCCGGTCATGGGCGGCCCGTCAATCGCCCCTGAGGGAGGCGACGTACTGGACGAGCTGGTCGAACTGCTCGGGGTTGTCCTTCTGCAGCGCCCGGTATGGCGGCATCGGGGGAGTCGGGTTCACGAGCGTGCGCGCGATGGCGTCCTTGCCGAGCCGGGAGCCGACTTCCGTGAGGTTCGGCCCGAGCGTGTTGCCGTTCTCACCGACCTTGTGACAACCGAGGCAGCCCGAGGAGGCCATCACCTCCTGGCCCTTCTCGAGCCCCGGCGGCGCCGGGAGGTCGATCTCGGTCGGCGAGCCGGCGAGCGCGCCGACGATGGTCAGGTAGGTCATCGCGGCGATGGTGGCGATGCCGGCGACGGTGGCGATCGGCCGCCGCAGCGGGTTGCGCTCCGGGTTGCGGTCGATGAACGGCAGCAGAAGCAGTAGGACGAGGCAGATCGTCGGGATCCCGATCGTCGCCATGAACACCAGCTCCGGCGGCTTCACCACGCGCAGCAGCTCGAAGAGGAAGAAGAAGTACCACTCCGGCCGCGGTGTGTAGGTGGTGGTGGTCGGGTCCGCCTTCGGGCCCAGTTCGGCCCCGAACAGGATCGACATCGTGATGATCACGGCCAGCACGAGGCAGGCCATCAGGCTGTCCTTGGCGACCGCGTACGGGAAGAAGGGCTTGCCCTGGCCCTTCAGGATCGAGTACTCGCGGAGGTACTCCTCCTTCTCGCGCTTGTCCACGGCTAGATCTCTTCCTTCAAGAGGTCCTTCTTTTCAGCCTTCAGCCACGGGGGCGCCGTGGTGCCGAGCTTCGCCACCAGGTAGAGGTGGGCGCCGATCAGCGCGATGATCAGGCCCGGTACTAGGAGCATGTGGAGCGCGTAGAAGCGCGAGATCGTGGTGGGGCCGAACTCGGAGCCCACTCGCAGGAAGTCGGCCAGATAGGGGCCGACGATCGGCCCTGACGAGTTCAGGTTCACGGCGACCACGGTGGCCCAGAAGGAGCGCTGGTCGAACGGCAGCAGGTAGCCGGTGAGGCCCATCATGAGCGTGAGCACGAGCAGCACCACGCCGATCACCCAGTTCAGCTCGCGCGGGTATTTGTACGCGCCGAAGAAGAACGTCCTCCCCATGTGGAGGAAGATCAGGATGATCATCACGGTCGAGCCCCATTTGTGCATGCCGCGCACGAACTCGCCGAGGAAGACCTCGTTCGTGATGCGCGACGCCGACTCGTAGGCGCGCGTCGAGTCCGGCTCGTAGTACATCGCCAGGAACACGCCCGTAACGGCCTGCGAAAGAAATGCGAACAGTGTGGCCGAGCCGAGCGTGTAGTACCAGTTGGTGCCCTTCGGGACCTTGCGGTAGAGGAAGCCACGCAGGAACGGGCTGGCGCCGGTGCGTTCGTCGAGCCAGCCGACGACGCCCGCGACGCCCTCGACCGCCTGCTCCTTGCCGGTCGGCTTCGTCGCCGGGGCGCCGCCCAGTCCGTTCTTTCCGTTGCGATCGTTTTGGCCGGGCCGGGCCGGGCTGCGGCGCAGGGCCTTGGGGAGCGGAGGCGTCATGTGGTCGGCCTCGACGGGTAGATGTACTGCCAGAGCCCGTCCAGATGGTTGGACGGGTCGCGCGGCGAGAAGCGCTCGAGCTGTGAGTTCAGCGAGAAGCGGTCACCGACCTCGACGCGGCCGGCCGTGACGCGCGTGTAGAAGCGGTCGAGCGGGCGCACCGGGGGTCCGCCCTCGACATTTCCCTGGAAGCCGTAGATGCCGCCGTGGCAAGGGCAGAGGAACTTCGCCGAGGCCTGGATGTAGCGAACCGGGCAACCGAGGTGGGCACAACGGGTGGAGATCACGACGTACGGCTGGATGTCCTGGCCCTCGACCACCTTGTCCCGGCCGCGGTTGAACTTGCGCACGTAGACGGTGGTCTTGCCCGCGTCGCCGATCTCGGCGTCGATGTTGATCACGCGCGGCGTGTAGGTCTCGTCGTTGAAGTCCCCCTCCGGCCCCACGTCCTGCCAGATCGTGGGGAGCGTGTCCTCGAACAGCGGCCCCAGCGCAAATCCCAGCCCGGGCAGCGCGAACGCCATCGTCGCGATGCCGCCGGCGGCCAGGGCGGTTCCCTCCATGAGGCGGCGGCGCGTGATGGTCTCGCCCTCGAACGCGCCGGCGATCCCGCGACCCTCGGTGTAGCGAGACTTCTTGTCGAACTTCTTGGGTGTATCGGCCACGGGTGTGCTAGGGATTCTTCCGCTCAGCGAAGGGTATTGCCAACATGGTTACGGACCGCACGAGCGCCGGGACCCTATCGCGGCGTGGATGCCAGGGACTGCGCACTCGCCTCCCACAGTGCCTCGGCGTCCTCGGGCCGCCCCTCCGCGTGGGCCTGGGCCGAGCGCGAGATCAGGTCCGAGAGGGCGGCCACGGCCTCCAGATCGCCGGCTTCGGCGAGGCGCGACAGCCCCAGCGCGTACAGCGCGTCGCCGGCGAGCAGGCGCAGATCGTCGTCCATCCCGGTGAACGCCCGCGGCTCGCCGTAGTGCATCAGGTAGCCCTCGTACACGGTCTCGAGGACGAAGCCGCGCGTGCCGGGGACGTGTGTGAACCGAGCCGGGCTCAGGTCGGCGGCCGCGTACGCGGCGAGAGCCGGGTCGGCGGCCTGGATGACCTCCGCAAGCGTGCTCACAGCTCCGCCAGCACCTCGCGCGCGGCGGCGAGGGTGCGCGCCACGTGGTCGTCGCCGTGCGCGAGCGAGGGGAACCAGGCCTCGAACTGGGACGGCGGCAGGTAGACGCCGCGCTCCAGCATCCCGCGGCAGAAGGCCGCGTGGGCATCGAGATCGCAGGCCTTCGCCTGCTCGTAGTTGCGGGGCGGCTGCTCGGCGAAGAAGAGCGTGAGGAGGCCCGTGGTCGAGGCGACCGACGCGGGCACGCCCGCCTCCCGTGCCGCCTCCTCGAGGCCGTCGGCCAGGGCGCGCGTGAGGCGATCGAGCTGAGCGTAGGCGTCGCCGTCGAGCAGACGCAGCGTCGCGAGGCCGGCGGCGGTGGCGAGCGGGTTGCCCGACAGGGTGCCCGCCTGGTAGACGTCGCCGGCGGGCGCTATCTGCTCCATGAGGTCCCGCCGCCCCGCGTACGCCGCGGCCGGGAGGCCGCCGCCGATCACCTTGCCGAGCACCGTCAGGTCCGGCGTCACGCCCTCGCGCTCCTGCACCCCTCCCGGCGCCACGCGGAAACCCGTGATCACCTCGTCGAAGACGAGCAGCGCGCCCGTCGAGTCCGCGTAGTCGCGCAGCTGCAGGAGGAAACCCGGTTCGGGCGGGACGAGCCCCATGTTCGCCGGGTACGGCTCGCAGATCACGGCGGCGAGTGAGAGCTCCGGAAGCGGCTCGTTCCACGGCACCACCACGGTGTCCGCCGCCTGCGCGGCCGTGACGCCCGGGCTCGCCGGGATGCCCTGGGTCGCGAGCCCCGAGCCGGCGTCAGCGAGCAGGCCGTCCACATGGCCGTGGTAGGCCCCCGCGAACTTCACGATCTTGTCGCGGCCGGTGGCCGCGCGCGCGAGCCGGATCGCGCTCATCGACGCCTCGGTGCCGGACGAGGTCATCCGCACCATCTCGGCCGACGGAACGCGCTCGACCACCGCGGCCGCCAGCTCCACCTCGGCCTCGGTGGGCGCCCCGAAGCTCGTGCCGGCCGCCGCCGCAGCGATCACCGCCTCCACCACCTCCGGGTGCGCGTGGCCCGCGATCAGCGGTCCCCACGACATGACCCAGTCCACGTAGCGGTTGCCGTCCACGTCGACCAGCTCGGCACCCTCGCCTCGGCTCACGAAGATGGGGTCGCGCCCGATCGAGCGCATCGCCCGCACCGGCGAGTTCACGCCGCCCGGGAGGAGCTGGACTGCCCGGGCGTAGGCGGCGGACGAACGATCGGCCGCTACGCGTGCTCCGCTTCCCACCGCTTGTGCTCGTCCGTGAAGTAGCGCAGGCGGACCTTCTTGAACTCCGTCGAGGAGTAGAGCGTCCGGCGGTCCTCGATGCCGGTGTCCTCGGCGATCGAGTCGAGGATCGCGTCGCACTCCTCCTTGGAGCGCCCGTGCGCCATTGTGAACACCGAGTAGGGCCAGTCCGCGTACGTGGGCCGCTGGTAGCAGTGCGAGATGCCCCGGAACGAGGCCATCCGCGGGCCGAGCTCGAGGATGCGCTCCTCCGGCACCCGCCAGACGCCCATCCCGTTGGCCGAGAAGCCGGCGCGGCGGTGGAACAGGATCGCGGCCACGCGGCGCAGCGCGCGGCGCTCGCGCATCGACTCGAGGTGCTCGAACAGCGCGTCCTGCGTGGTGCCGAGCTCGGTGGCCGCGGCGTGGAAGGGCTCGGGGGTGACCTCCATGGGTCCCTGGGTGGCGCGGATGACCGCGTAGTCGAGCTCGGACAGCTCGATCGGCTCGGGCTCCTCGTAGTCGAGCGCCTCGGCCGCGGCGGCCGCCAGCGTCTCGGTGCCCTTCTCCATCTCGAGGTCCATGCGGATCTTGAACAGCCGCAGCGTCGGCAGCTGGCGCACCGACTCCGCCCCCGTCAGGCGCTCCAGCACCTCCAGCGTGCCCTCGAGACCGAGCGGCGAGTCCGGCTCCGTGGCGATCGTGAACCAGAGGTTGAAATCGTGGTCGCGCAGGTAGTTGTGCGAGACGCCGGGGTGCGAGTTGATGATCTTCGCCGCACGCCAGGGGTTCTCGGAGTCCACCCTCGCGGCCACCAGCATCGAGCTGTAGCCGAGCACGCGCGTGTCGAAGATCGGCGTGATCTCACGGATGATGCGCTCGTCCAGCAGCCGCTTGGTTCGGGCCAGAACCTCCTCCTCCGAGAGCCCCGCCAGCTGCGCCACGTGCGCGTACGGGCGGGCGGCGATCGGGAAACTGCCCTGGAGCAGGTTCAGGAGCTTGCGGTCGAGCTCGTCGAGCGGGACCGCCGACCCGTCCTTTCGGCTCCGAACCTTCGCTACTGGCTGAGCCATCGGGCCACATCCTTCGCGTGGTAGGTGATCACGACGTCGGCGCCCGCCCGCCGGATCGCCGTGAGCGTCTCCAGCACGGTCGCCTGCTCGTCCAGGTAGCCGGCGGCCGCGGCGGCCTTGACCATCGCGTACTCGCCGCTCACGTTGTAGGCGGCCACGGGCACGCGCGTTGCGTCCTTCACGCGCCGGATCACGTCGAGGTAGGGCAGCGCCGGCTTGACCATCACCATGTCGGCGCCCTCCTCAACGTCGAGCAGCGCCTCGCGCACGGCCTCGTCGGCGTTGGCCGGGTCCATCTGGTAGCTGCGGCGGTCGCCGAACGACGGCGCAGAGCCGGCCGCCTCGCGGAAGGGCCCGTAGAACGCGGAAGCGAACTTCGCTGAGTAGGCCACGATCGGCAGGTCCTTGTGGCCCTCGGCGTCGAGCTGCGAGCGCAGCGCCCCCACGCGGCCGTCCATCATGTCGCTGGGCGCCACGGCGTCGGCGCCGGCGCGGGCGTGCGAGATCGCAGTCTTGGCGAGCAGCTCGAGGCTGAGGTCGTTGTCCACGCTGCCGTCCTCGAGCACGACGCCGCAGTGGCCGTGCGAGGTGTAGGCGCAGAGACAGACGTCGGTGATCACGACCAGCTCGGGGTGAGCCTCCTTCAGGGCCCTGACCGCGAGCTGCACGACGCCCTCGTCGTCGTACGCGCCCGAGCCCTGCTCGTCCTTCTCGGCCGGCACTCCGAACAGGAGGACGGCGGGAATCCCGAGCGCCTGGGCCTCGCCCGCCTCCTCGACGGCGTGCGAGATCGACATCCGCTCGATGCCGGGCATCGCCTCGATCGGCGTGCGGTCCTCGCCGAGCTGGACGAACATCGGATAGACGAGGTCGGCGGGCGAAAGGCGCGTCTCGCGCACGAGGTCGCGCAGCACGCCCGTCTTGCGCAGGCGCCGCAGTCGTGTCGCCGGGAAGGCCATTCGACAGTCAGTCTAGGCGGCGTCGAACGCCCGCAGGGCGTCCTCGCGTTCCCTGAAGGCGTCAAGGCGCGAGACGAGGCCGTTGCGAAACTCGACTAGGTGATACAGCTCGCCGTCGATCACCACTCCGCTCGCCCGCCCGCGGGCGTGGATCCGGATCGTGCAGAGCGCTTGATCGCCGCGTTCGTCCATCCCCTCGACCCTCGTCTCGAAGGTCTCCCACTCCTGGTGGAGATCCTCGAACCAGCGCCGCAGGCCGTCATGCCCGCGGTACACGTCCGTGCCGACGTTCGCGCCGAGGATCGGCCGCGCCTCGGCATCCGGGTGAACCAGCTCGAGAAGGTCGTCAATGTCGCGGCGCGTCCACGCTTCATACGCTGCGTGAATCGTCTGCTCGTGCATCAAGCGAAGCGTTGCAGGGCCAGGCGCCCCAGCGCACCGAAGGCGAGCGTAAGCCCAGCCAGGTGCAGCAGCGGGCCGCCGATGCTGCCGGCGTCGTTGAGGGCAGCGTCGAGGGCGTCGAGCGCGGGCTTGAACGGGAACGCCGCCGAGATCGCGCGGATCACGTCGTAGAGCGCGGGGGCCACCGCGCCCGAGGGCACCAGCGCGAGGAACGCGAGCGGCAGGCAGAGCATGAATGCGAGCAGGGACGCGGCGCGGACGTCGCGGGTGAGCGCGCCGATCGCCAGTCCGAGCGCCGCGAACGCCAGGGCGCCCACCGCCAGCGCCGCGAGCCAGAGCGGGAAGCGCCCCCAGTCGAGCTCCACGAACAGCCCGAGCCCGGCCAGCATCAGCAGGCAGACCGCCACCGAGCAAACCGCGGCGAGGCCGGCCTTCTCCGCGAGCAGCCCCGTTCGCGACACCAGCCCACGCACGAGCCGGGAGAACGCGTTCTCCTCGCGCTCCAGCGCCAGCGTGCCGGCGGCCAGCAGCAGCGTGATGAACATCAGCGAGACGGCCACCGCCAGCGCCACGGCGAACGAGGTGAGCGAGGTCGTGCCTCCGTCGAGCGCGGTGGCCTTCACGCGGATCGGCTCGCCGACCACGGCGAGCACGTCGTCGGAGAACGACAGGTTCTCGCGCGCCAGCTTGCCGAACGCGATCACGCGATCCAGCTCGGCGCGGTCGGGCGAGCCCGCTGGCAGCTCGGCGCGTGCCTTCGTCAGGATGCGCTCGGCCCGCTCGAGGCCGAGCACGTCGAAGCTCTGGCCGAGGAAGCTGTACTGGCCGCCCGTGCTGATCAGGTCGAGCAGCACGAGCGCCTCCTTGGCCACCCGCTTGGTGAGCGCCGCGTTCGCCGACTGGACCTGCGCCTTGATCGTGTTCTCCACGAATTGGCGCTTGGCCGGGTCCTCGGCGTTGTAGTAGACCTCGACGGTCCCCGGCTCGAGCGACGACTGGATGTTGGTCGCGAGATCGCTGGGGATCACCAGGGCCCCGAGCACGTCGCCGTCCTTGACCTTCTGGATCGCCTCCTTCCGGCTGTCCACGCGGACGGGGTCGATGGCGTCGAACAGGCGCTGCCCCTCGGCCGCGAGGTCGATCCGGTCGCCGCCGAGCTCCACCACCGCGGACTTGCCCTCGAGGCCGTTGTAGAAGGCCACCTTCGGCTTGTCCGGGCCGCGCGAGAGCGCGAAGCCGATCAGCACGGCGATCACGATCGGGTAGAGCACCAGCAGGGCCACCAGCAGCGGCGAGCGGCGCAGGATGCGCAGGTCCTTGAGGAGCAGCCAGCGCATCAGTGGCCGCGCCTGTGGAGAAACTCGACGAAGGCCTGCTCGAAGTCGAGGCCCGTGGTGCCGACCTCGCGCTCGAGCGCCTGCGGCGGGCCGTCGAAGAGCAGCTCCCCGTCCGCGAGCACGACGAGCTGGTTCGCGTAGCGGTCGGCCTCCTGGATGTTGTGGGTGGCGTAGATAACCGTCGTGCCCTCGGCGGCGAGGCGCAGGATGAACTCCCACAGGCGCGCGCGCTGGCGAGGGTCGAGCGCGGCGCTCGGCTCGTCGAGCAGCAGCACGTCGGGCTTGGCGAGCAGGCCGATCGCGATGTTCACGCGCTGCTTGTTGCCGCCGGAGAGCGTGCCGACCTGATCGGCGGCGCGGTCGCCCAGGTCGCTCAGGTCGAGCATGCGGTCGACCGTCGTACGCGGATCGGCGCAGCGCTCCAGCCGGGCGAAGAGGAAGAGATTCTCCTCGACCGTGAGCTTGTTGTAGACGGCCGGCTGCTGCGGTACCCAGCCGATTCCCGCGGGAGCGACGGTGATCGAGCCCTCGTCGGGCCGCTGGATGCCCGCCAGGATCGAGAGCAACGTGGTCTTGCCGGCGCCGTTCGGGCCGATGACGGCCACGAGCTCCCCCGGTTTCGCCGCCAGCGACACGCCCCGCAACGCGACCCGATCGCCGTAGCGCTTGACCAGGCCCTCGGCCGCGAGGGTGACGGTCATCGTCTCCACCGCGGGCAGATTGGCAGAATCGCTCACGGTGAAGCTCCTTTTCGTCGGCGACGTGGTGGGCGGCATCGGCCGGCGGACGCTCGCCGCGCTGTTGCCGGGAATCCGCGATGCCCACAGGCCCGACTTCGTGATCGTGAACGGGGAGAACTCGGCGGGCGGCGTGGGGATCACGGAGAAAACCGCGCGCGACCTGTTCGAGACCGGGGCCGACGCGATCACGCTCGGCAACCACGCCTACCGCCACCGGGAGGTCTACGGGTACCTCGACCGCGAGGAGCGGATCGTGCGGCCGGCCAACTACCCGAAGGGCAGTCCCGGGCGCGGCCACACCGTCGTCGAGCGCGACGGGATGCGGCTCGGGGTGGTGAACCTGTCCGGGCTCGTGTTCCTCCAGGCCGTGCGCTCTCCGTTCGCGGAGGTCGACTCCGTCCTCGCCGAGCTGCGCGGCCGCACCGACGCGCTGCTCGTGGATATGCACGCCGAGGCCACGAGCGAGAAGGTCGCGATGGGCTGGCACCTCGCAGGGCGGGTCACCGCGTGCGTGGGCACCCACACGCACGTGCCGACAGCGGACGGGCGCGTGCTGCCGGGCGGAACGGCGTACATCACCGACGTCGGCATGACCGGGCCGACCGGCGGGGTGATCGGCGTGAAGCGCGAGCAGGCGCTCGAGCGCTTCATCAAGCTCACCAACGTGCGCTTCGAGACGGCCGACGAGGACCCGTGGCTGAACGCGGTGCTAATCGACGCGGACGGCGAGGGCCGCGCGACGGCGATCGAGCAGCTGCTCCTGCCGGCGCGGCTCTAGGGCTCGCACCGCGAGCACGAGGACGGCAAGCAGGGTGGCGTTGCGGACCGCCACCAGCACCAGCGCGAGCGGCTCGCGCGCGACCACGTCGAAGTAGTGCGCCGGGAACTCCACCTGGGTGAGGATCGCCGCGAAGGCCACGGCCGCCGCGAGCGCATACAGCCGCCAGGCCAAGGCGAGCGCGCCGAGCGGGAGCGCCCAGATCACGAACTGCGGCGAGAGCACCTTGCCGAGGAGCGCGAACGCGACTACGGCGGCCAGGCTGGTGAGCACAAGCTCCCGCGGGGTGCGGCCGACCCTGCTCGCGAGCACGAGCACCAGCCCCACCATCAGCCCCGCGAGCAGCGCCGACACGCGCGCCGCTCGCCGGGTGCAGAAGGCCGTCCGAGCGGTGGCTCGCGACGCTCACCGCATCGCCGGCGCCCACCGCATCGAGCCCGAGCAGCACCATCGCGGGGGTGCTCTCGATCTGGACCGGGCGGTCGAGGTGGTAGCGAACGGCGTCGGCGGCGCCGTCCGGTGACACGGCGAGCGCTGCGCCCGCGATCACCGCGATCGTCGCCGCGCACGCGAGGACGCCCTGCCAGGCCTCGCGGCGGCGGCCACCCGCCACCAGCCACACGAGCGCCACCGGCACCGCCACCAGCGGGAACAGCTTCGTCATCGCGCCCAGTCCGAGCACGGCCATGCCGGCGCGCGGCCTGTCGCGGCACAGCAGGAGCAGGCCGCCGAGCAGCAGGGCCACGGGGCAAAGGTCGAAGTGGGTACGCACCAGCGCTCCGCACAGGAGCGGCATGAGGGCCGCGGCCAGCATGGCGCGGCGCGCGTTGCCCCCCGTGGCGCGCGCGAGGCCGCCGCACAGGAGCACCACGGCCGCTCCGCCGGCCAAGGTCCAGAGCGCGAATGCCCAGCGGAAGCTCTCCTCGCCCGTGCCGAGCACGCCCGGCAGCGCGATCGCCGGCGCGGCCAGCGGCGGGTACTCGAACGCGATGTCGCGGTACGGCAGCCCGCCGTCGAGCAGCGGCTCGGCGAAGCTGCGGTAGACGAACAGGTCGTTCACGGTCTCGTCGGACCAGGGCGCGACCCAGAGCGTGAGCGCCCACCCGGCGGCGAGCAGGACGAGCGCAGCGAGGGCGTCCCGCGCCCTCATGCGAAGACCGGCTCGCGCTCCACCGTGGCCTCGGCCTCAGGCTCACGAGGCGGCCGGCCGTGGGCCGCGAAGAGGGCCACGAACACGAACGGCACGAACCAGACGATGTAGAGGTAGAACCAGTGCGTCGCGATCAGCTGGACTGCGATCAACACGCCCGCCCCGAGCGCCGCCGTCTGGCGCAGGTCGGGCCGCCGCGGCACGAATGCCACCAGCAGCGCGAGGCCCGCGGCCGCGACCTTCAACACGGTCTGGAGCCAGTCGAGCGAGTCCACCTGTCCCCAGATGCTGAACGGCGAGGGCCGGCTCGCCTGGTAGCCGATCGTGCGGTCGTAGAGCTCGCGGAGCCCGCCGTCGGGCACGAAGGGCGCCACGGTGGCGACGAGTGCCAGAAGCAGCGCGGCGCCGTACACGAGCGGCTCGCGCCGGGCGAACAGCGGCGCCAGCGCCAGTGTCACGAACTTCGCCGCGGTGCCGAGCGCGATCGCCACGCCGGTCCAGAGGCCCGCCGCGTAGTCGCGGGCGAGGCTGGCGGCCAGCAGCGCGCCCACGCAAGCAAGTGCCACGAGCGAGTCGTTGGAGTTCGACTCGAGCACGAGCGTCGTGTACGGGTAGGCCACCCACGCGTACGCCAGGGCCACGCCGAGCGCCGTGCCATCGCGTCCCGGCCGCAGCCGCCGGCCCAGCAGCAGCAGGCCACCGAGCACGAGCAGGTCGAAGCTGATCGCCGCGCCGTGGGCAGCGGGGAGGTCGTCCCAGCGGCCGCTCCACGGCAGCGCCTGCTCGAACGGCACGTAGAGCAGGTAGGTCACGGGCCCGTAGGTGTCGCCGCGCTCCACATCGTCGGAGAAGCCCGCGCCGTAGAGAGAGTCGCCGTCGACGATCCGGTCGGCGCCCACCACGCCGGCGTAGCCGACGTCGATCACATTCGAGTCGGCGATGTTGAGGCCGATCCGGAACGCCGTAAGGAACACGAGCCCGACCACCAGGAGCGTCAGCGGCGCATGCGGTACAAGCTGGCCCGCGGGGCGGCGCGGCCGGAAACCCGCGAACAGGACGCGCGCGAGCAGGTACAGCAGCACCGGGTAGACGAGCGGCGCGGAGACGCCGATCTCGCCGCGGTTGAAGAACACGTGCGATACGCCGAACCCGAGCAGTACCAGCAGGTCCAGGTGCAGGAGCCGCAGCGGACGACGCACGTCCACGAACGGGGCGATGAAGAGAACGCAGAGCGGGATCCACACGTAGGGCGCGTTGAGCTTGCGGCCGAACGCGCCCGCATAGCCGCGCGCCATCGTCCAGGCCACCTGATCGCCCGACCACTGCTCGATCACGGCGCCGCTGCGGTCGTCCACCTGCACCTGCACGACCTCGCGGCCGTCGCGGAAGAAGCTCACCTGCCAGCGGCCCGACACCCTTCGTGTACGCGGTCGGGTCGAGCGGGCCGTCGCGGCGGGCCTCCCGCACCTTGTCGGCGCGGAACGCGATTTGCTCCGCTTCGAACGCGCTGCGCTCGAAGAAGCGCGGTGGCACGGTCTCCGATTGCGGGCGCTCCAGATCGGCCGCGGCTGCGCTCGCGGGCAGCGCCGCGGCGATCAGCAGGGCGGCGAGAACCGCCAGCGCCGCGACGAGGCTCAGTCGCGGGAGAGCTCGATGCGGAAGCTCCACATCTTGTTCCCGATGAAGTTGAGCGGGGTCGCGGCGATGATCGAGATGGCCTGTGCCGGCACTTCCGCCATCCCGACCACGCTCACCAGCAGCTCGAGCACGGCGGCCGCAAACACGAACGCCCCCACACTGACGGTGAAGAAGCGCGCGGCCTGGAAGCCGGCGCGGCCCCCTCGGGCCCGGAATGTCCAGTGACGGTTCCACCAGAAGTTGTTCAGCACCGCGACCACGAACGCCGCGGTCGCGGCCACCAGGTGATGGGCGTCCAGCAGCTCCACGAACGCCGCGAACACGCACAGGTTCACCACGTAGCCCGACGCGCCTACCGCGCAGAACTTCATCAGCTGGAGCCAGTTGTGGGGCCTGCGCAGTCCCGCTCGCACACGCAGGTGCGCGGCGTGCGGGCGGTCGGCGACGGCGGTCCTCGCCTCGTCGGTCACGCGGGCAACGGTACACCGAAGTGCTCGAGAACCAACGGAGTCACGTCCTCGATCGACCAGTGCTCGCGCTCCGCGGTCTCCAAACCGCACATGAGCAGCACGCCCTCGGAGTCATCCCGGTGCAGCGAGCCGTGGCTGCCACCGCCCACGTGATCGGCCCCGCCCCAGTCGACGAACTCGAAGCCGACGTCCGCCGACACCAGCACGTCGCCCGAGTGCGGGCACTGGAGCGCCGACCACAGTCGCCCGAGCGCGTCCGGATAGGTGTCGCTCTCCACCTGGCCAGAGCCAACGTTCAGCTCGAGCGCGGCCTCGTCGCCCTCGAGGCTCCAGCGGCGGCCGCGGCCGTCCGACAGCTCGCCGTCCGGTTGGAAGCGCAGCTCCCCGCGGCGCGAGCGCACCACCGCCTGGCCGTTCTCACCAGTGACCACCAGGTCCACCCCATCGATCTCTGCGAGCGTGTTCACGGCGCCGCTGACGAGCTCCTCCCGGCGCGCCTCGTCGAGCGCGTAGACCATCGCCGCGCGCGCCGAGGGACAGGCCGCCAGCTCGGCCTCGCTCGGGGCCACGTCGCCGGGCGTCAGGACACGCATGTCCGCGAACGCCTCGGCGAGGTTGATGCTCTGCTCGACCGCGGTCTGCGAATGGTCCGACATCACGATCACGGCGTGCTCCTCGAGGAAGGCCTCTGGGCCACCGGCCACGTGCATGATCCGCTCGAGCGCTTGGTCGGCCTCCGCGATCGAGCGAACCTGGCCGTCCGGACCGGCCTTGTGCGAGTGGGTGTCGTTGTCGGGCAGCGAGAACAGCAGGAAGTCGAAGAGGCCGTGCTCGACCAGGTAGGCGCCCACGCAGGCGGTGTGGCGGTCGCGCTGCCCGGGCATGCCGAGCGCCGACGTGCAGCCCGTGTCGCGCGAGTCGAACAGGTCCGCGTAGAACAGCTCGCCCGCCCCGTACACCGGGTGGCGGAACTGGGCGGCCTCGGCGATGCGCCTGTAGACGCTCCCGCCCGACGGGTCGTGGCGCGTGCGGCCGCGGTAGATCAGGTAGGTCGTGCATGCGGTCCGGAAGCCGGCGTCGTCCAGGTGCTCGAAGACGGTCTTGTGCGCCCGGCTCAGGTGCGCGAGGTTCATGTTGTAGACGGTGTCGAAGAGCGAGCGCACGATCCCGAACGCGCGTGTCGCGGCCAGCGACGAGCCGTACTCCACGTAGCGCTCCTCGCCGCGGTGGAACCAGTTCATCGACGGGATGTGATGCTCGCCGGGTCCGCACCCGGTGGCTATCGCCGCCGATGCCACCGGCGTGACCGAGGGGAAGGTGGAGATGCAGTCGCGCACGTACGTGCCGCAGTCGAGCAGCGCGGCCAGCGCCGGGGCCTCGCCCTCGGCGACCGCCTGGTCGAGCATGTCCGGGCTGAGCGCGTCGATGACCGCGAGGACGAGCTTCTTCCGCGGCACTACCGCAGGATCCTCAGGCCCGCGTACTTCTCGCCCTCACGGCGCCTGCCGCCGAGGAGCAGCACCACGAAGCCGGGGATGGCGAGGTACGCCAGCGGCGGCAGGAAGATCGCGATGCCGGCGAGGATCAGCGCGGCGCCGTCGGCGTAGGCGGTCACCAGCGCAGCCTGGTCGGGTTCGAGGCGCGCTCTCACGCGCTCCACGAGGCCACCGACGGCGAGCCAGGCGAGTGCAGCGCAGAGCGGGCCGAACACGAGCCCGATCCAGCCCGGCTGGCCGGTATCCAGGAGCGCGCCCGCGAACAGGAGCGCGCCGAGCGCCAGGCCGATGAGGCCCGCGAGGAGCTCGACCGGACCCCTCCCCGCACGCCCGCCGATATCCGGTGAGGCGCGGTTCGCCTCCGAACGTTCGACCAAGAACATGATCACGCCCACCGCGACCACGCCCGCCAGGAATGCCGTGGACTCGAGCCACCAGAGGTCGGTGCCGTCGAAGTCGATCCCGATGTCGCTGCGCGCCAGCCCGCCCGCGAGCAGCGGCGGCAGGTAGGGGCGGACGCCCGTGGCCGAGGCGAGGCCGGCACCGGTTCCGATGTCGAGGAAGAGGCTCATGGGCGGCTGAGAGGGTCGGTACCCTGCGCTGCGTGAGGTTACCCCCGCGCCCGCCACGAGCGTGAGCACCTCCCGGGACATCGAGCGCTACGCCGGCCTGTTCGCGGCGCGAACCCGGGTCATGAAGTCCTCCGCGATGCGCGACCTGATGGCTGTGACCGCGCGCCCCGAGGTGATCTCGCTCGCCGGCGGGCTCCCGGACACCAGCACCTTCCCGCCGGACACCTTCGCCGCCGTGGCGCAGCGGATCGCCTCCGAGTCGTGCGCCAAGGCACTCCAGTACGGGCCCACCGAGGGGCTCGACGAGACCAAGGACTGCATCGCCCAGGTGATGGCCGCCGAGGGTATGCGAGTGGCACGCGAGGACATGATCGTGACGACCGGCGGGCAGCAGGTGATCGATCTCGTCACGAAGACGCTGATCGACCCGGGCGACGTGGTGATCGCCGAGGGCCCGACCTACCCGGGCGCGGTGCCGGTGTTCTCCGCCTACGAGGCCGAGGTGGTGCAGGTGGACATGGATTCCGACGGCATGCGGATCGATCTGCTCGAGGAGGCGCTCGACCGGCTCGAGCGCCACGGCCGCACGCCGAAGTTCATCTACACCGTCCCGAGCTTCCAGAACCCGGCGGGCGTGACGATGTCGCAGCCTCGGCGGAGGCGGCTCGTGGAGGTGGCCCACGAGCGCGAGCTCCTCGTGCTGGAGGACAACCCGTACGGGCTGCTGCGCTACGAGGGCGACCCACCGGCGCCGCTGCTCTCGCTCGACGGCGGCGTCTACGTGATGTACCTCGGCACGTTCTCGAAGATCCTCTCGCCGGGGATCCGGCTCGGCTGGGTGGTGGCGCCGCCGCCCGTGCTCGAGAAGATCAACCTCGGCAAGCAGGGGACCGACCTCTGCACGTCGACGCTGTCGCAGCTGATGGTTCAGGCGTACTTCGAGGAGAGCCGCTGGCGCGACTATGTCGAGTCGCTCACCGAGGTCTACCGCGCCCGTCGCGACACGATGCTCGACGCGCTCGCCGATCACTTCCCGCGCCAGGCCGAGTGGACGCGTCCCGCGGGCGGGCTGTTCATCTGGGTGACGCTCCCGGACTTCATCGACACCACGGACCTGCTGGCCCGCGCGCTGCGCGACAACGTGGCGTTCGTTCCCGGCGAGGCCGCGTTCCTCGACGGGCGCGGGCGCAACGCGATGCGACTGAACTTTTCCGGCTCGAACGAGGACGCGATCCGCGAGGGCATCCGGCGCATCGGCGAGGTGGTCACCGAGCAGGTCGAGCTCTACGGCACGCTCACCGGGGAGCACCAGGCCGTGCGGGTCGACGAGGCGCCGGCACCTGAGGCCACACCCGGCGACAACGTGCTGCCTCTCCCCAAGCGGTCGGCACGCCCACGCCGGGCGGAGGGCTCGTGAGCAGGGTCGCGGTGCTGAAGGGCGGCCGCTCGCTCGAGCGCCAGGTGTCGCTCCGGTCGGGCGCCCGCGTCGAGGACGCGCTCGAGCGCCTCGGCCATGACGTGGTGGCGCTCGACGTCGGCCAGGACCTCATCAACAGGCTGCGCGAGGCGGCGCCCGACGTGGCCTTCATCGCGATGCACGGCCGCGACGGCGAGGACGGCACGGTGCAGGAGCTGCTCGAGATCCTCGACATCCCGTACACGGGCTCCGGTGTGCTCGCCTGCGTGCGCGCCACCGACAAGGTGCTCGCAAAGCACCTGATGATCGAGGCCGGCATCCCGACGCCCGAGTTCTTCGCGTTCAGCGAGACCGCCTTCCGCGAGCTCGGCGCGGCCGATGCCCTGCCGGCGATCGAGGAGCGGCTCGAGTTCCCGATCGTTGTGAAGCCGTCGAGCCAGGGGTCGGCGCTCGGGATCAAGTTCGCGCGCAGAGCGGCCGACGTGCCCGCGGCGCTGGTGGCCGCCTTCTCCTACGACTCGCGGGTGCTGCTCGAGCGCTACGTGGACGGCCGCGACCTTGCCGTGTCGATCCTCGACGGCGAGCCGCTGCCCGTGGTGGAGGCAGTGCCGACGGGCGACGGGTTCTACGACTTCGAGGCGCGCTACGAGATCGGGCGCACCGAGTTCGTCTGCCCGGCCACGCTCCCGGACGGTCTGACGGAGCAGGCGCAGGAGCTGGCACTGCGGACCTACGAGCTGCTGGGCTGCTCCGCGTTCGGGCGAGTCGACCTGATGCTCGGCGCCGACGGCGAGCTCACCGTGCTGGAGGCCAACCCGATCCCCGGTCTCACCGAGACGAGCCTGCTGCCGCAGGCCGCAGAGGCCGCGGGGATCTCCTTCGACGAGCTGGTGGGCCGGATCGTCGAGCTCGCGCTCGAGCGTGCCCCGGCCTAGTCCCGCTCTTCTTCCTCTTCCTCTTCCTCGCCGTCCTCGCCCGCGGCGAAGTCCTCGGGCGTGACGTTGTCGAGGAAGTCCTTGAACTTCTCGACGACCTCCTCCGTGTCCTCCACCTCGTGCTCGAACTCGATGGCGGACTCGGTGATCACGTCCTCGGCGGCGAAGATCGGCGCGCCGGTGCGAACCGCGAGCGCGAGGGCGTCCGAGGGACGCGAGTCGATTGGGATCTCGCGGCCGTTCAGCTGCAGGGTGACCTCGGCGTAGAAGGTGTTCTCACGCAGCTCGGTCACGGCGACTCGGGTGCAGCTCACCTCGAGCTCCGAGAGCATCTCGCTGATCAGGTCGTGCGTCATCGGGCGCGGCGTGTTGGCCCCCTGGAGCTTCATCAGGATCGCCGCCGCCTCGGGGTGGCCGATCCAGATCGGGAGGAACTTGTTGCCGTCGCGGGTCTTCAGAAGCACGATCGGCTGCTTGCCGACCATGTCGAAGCTGACGCCGTAGATCACCATTTCCTGCATCGCTGTGGACAGTCTAGAGCGGGAGGGAAGGGGCGTCGGCCGGGTCCTGAAATGACTGGAGCCCCCGACAACGGCATCGCTCCGCAGCGGGCCACGCCCGCTGCCTCGCGCACGCTCGGGGGCTCCGGCACTCGCCTGTTACGGCGAATCGTAATGGGCGATCCTGGACTCGAACCAGGGACCTCGTCCTTATCAGAGACGCGCTCTAACCGGCTGAGCTAATCGCCCGCGACGTGCGATTGTAGCGGCGCTCGGGGGGTGGCTGGGGCCGCCGCCACCGGCGCCTTAGACCGCGCGCAGGTGGGTGCGAGAGAGAATTCGCTCGGCCAGCTCGACTGCCTCGCCGGGTGTGTCGAAGTCGAGCTCGACGCGGCAGCCGTCCCCCCGGGCGCGGACCTTCACGGGCCGGGCGAACGCTGTGGCCAGGGTGTCCTCGGCGGCGGCGAGCGCCTCGGCAAGATCGGGGTGGACCTGGCGGGCGAAGCGCTTCGGCTCAGGCTCAGGCTGACCCTCAGCTTCGCGCGCACGGCGCTCGGTGTCGCGCACCGACCAGGCGCCGTCGCGAGCGTCCAGCGCGAG
The DNA here is from genome assembly GCA_963774095.1 of uncultured Thermoleophilaceae bacterium. Lineage (GTDB taxonomy): Bacteria > Actinomycetota > Thermoleophilia > Solirubrobacterales > Thermoleophilaceae > JACVRW01. Next base: position 124,393 of record CAVZDS010000007.1, on the reverse strand, counting down.
CTGCCGGCGCTTCGCGTGGTCCTTGCAGAGCAGGATCGCGCGGCCGTGGCCCTCGCTCAGCGCCGCCTGTCTCGATCAGCTCGAGGGCCTCCTCCGGAAGCTCGAGCAGGCGCACGAGGTTCGAGATCGCCACGCGACTGCGACCCACCCGCCGCCCGACCTCCTGCTTCGTGAGCCCGAGGTCGTCCACCAGCATCGCGCACGCCCGGGCCTCCTCGACCGGGTTGAGGTCGACGCGCGCCATGTTCTCGGCGAGCGCCAGGTCGAGCCGCTCCCAGTCGTCGGTGTCGCGCACGAGCGCGGGGATCGTCTCGAGCTCCACCATCTGTGCCGCGCGCAGCCGGCGCTCGCCGGCGACGAGCTCGAAGCTTCCGCCCGCGAGCGGGCGCACCACGATCGGCTGAAGCACGCCGCGGGTGCGGATCGACTCGGCCAGCTCGGCAAGCCGCGACTGGTCGAACGTGCGGCGCGGCTGGCGCGCGTTCGGCTGGATCAGCTCCGGCGGGATCTCGCGCAGGCCGTCCTCGACCTTGCCGCTGCGCGGCAGGATCGCCGCGAGCCCCCGCCCCATTCCACGCTGTGGCTCAGCCACGAGCGGCCACCTCCTTGGCCAGCTTCAGGTAGGCCGCACTGCCGGCGCTCTGCGGGGCGTGCCTCAGCACCGGAAGGCCGAAGCTCGGCGCCTCGCCGAGCCGGACGTTGCGCGGAACCACCGTGTCGAAGACGAGTGAGGGGAAGTGCTCGCGGACCTCGCGCTCGACGTCGCGCGCTAGTCGCGTGCGCCCGTCGTGCATCGTCAGGATCATCCCGAGGACGGTGAGGCGCGGGTTCAGCTCGCGCTGGATCAGCGAGAGCGTGTCCAGCAGCTGCGCGAGACCCTCGAGCGCGAAGTACTCGGTCTGCACCGGCACGATCACGCGGTCGGCCGCCACCAGGGCGTTGACCGTGAGCGGCCCCAGCGAGGGCGGGCAGTCGAGCAGCGTGAACAGGTAGCGGTCGCGCACGCTGCCGAGGCGGTCGCGCAGGATCGTCTCCGAGCCGGAGATGCGCGGCAGCTCGACGTTGGCGCCGGCCAGGTCGGGCGTGGACGGCACGACGTCGAGCCCGTCGATGCCGCTGGGGATCGCGGCGGCGGTGAGGTTGAGGTCGCCCGACAGGCAGTCGTAGACGCTCGGCCCGCCGTCCTTCGGAAGCCCAAGTGCAACCGTTGCGTTGCACTGCGGGTCGAGGTCGACCAGGAGCGTGGGATAGCCCGCATCCGCGATGCTGGCGCCGAGGTTCACGGCGGTGGTGGTCTTGCCCACCCCGCCCTTCTGATTTGCGATTGCGAGAACGTTGCCCATCGCGGCTGAAATTACGGTCCGGTCCGGTCGGAAAGGCGTTCGGGGGCGAACGACGGGGTCCTGCTTCCTGCACTGGCGTCCGCGCCGTGGCGCTCCGCTCCGCCCGCAGCGGCGCCCAAGCGGATCCTGATAGCGGCGAAGGGGTGGTTGGCCCGGCCGCGGGGGGTGCTATCGGAGTTAACCGCGATATACGCGGCTAAGTCCGATAGGTCCCCGGGGCGCGGGGGCGTTCCGTCGATTGCCCGCGATATACGCGGTTAACTGACGGAGGTCCCCCCTCAATGCCCGCCGTTTCGGCCGCGCCGCGCTGGCAGCGGCCCGGCGAAAGAGCGCCGCGGCGAGGCGAGCGGGGCAGCGGCCCCGCCCTCAACCCAGCGGGCGCTTGCGCGCCATCCCCGGCCTGCGTGGAAACCCGGGCGGCGTGGGCGAAATCTTGCGGAACACGTGCAGATGCCGGTTCTCGGAGGCCTCGAACGGCTTGCACCGGCAGCACCGCCTCCACCGCCATCCCCAGCTGCCGGGCGGCCTCGGCGCCCGCGGCCTCCTCGTCCGCATCCCGGGCGCCCTTCCACGCCACCAGCACCCCGCCCTCGCGCAGCAGCGGCGCCGCGTACTCCACCAGCACCGCCAGCGGCCCCACCGCCCTCGCCGTCACCGCGTCGTACGCCTCGCGGCCGCCCCCCACGGCGCCCGGCACGCCCCCGAGCTCCTCCGCGCGCGTGGTTATGGAGCGCGCGTTGGACACTTCGCCGGCCTGGATCAACCTGTCCACCACCGCCGTCTTCCGACCGGCCGACTCCACAAGGTCAACCTGCGCCTGAGGCAAAGCCACGGCCAGCGCCAGTCCAGGAAACCCTGCACCTGCGCCTATATCCGCGATGCGCCGGGCCGCGCGCAGGGAGTCGACCTCCAGTCCGCTCAGCCTGTCCGCCACGTGAACCTCGAGCGCCGCCTGAGGCTCGCTGACGGTCGTGTGCGGGTCCGGCTCTGCCTCCAGGGCCTCGAGAATTCGCTCGATCTGGCCCGCCGCAGCCGTTCCGAGGCTGTAGCCGGGCTACTAACGCGTCAAGCGTTTCACGAGAAACGCTCAACCGGGCTCACGACCAGCCGGCGATCGGGCTCGTCGCCCTCGCTGTGCGTCTCCACGTCGGTGCGCTCGCTCAGATACGTGTGCACGACCTTGCGCTCCGTCGCCCGCATCGGCTCGAGCTCGACCGCCCGGTCGTATCGCAGCGCCTCGGCCGCCGCGCGGTCCGCCATCCGGTGCAGCGCGGCCTCGCGGCGCTCGCGGTAACCCGCCGCGTCGACCGTCACCTGCTTGCGGTCCTCGGAGCCGCGGAAGGCGGCCCGGAACACCAGGTGCTGGAGCGCGTCGATCGTGGAGCCGTGCTTGCCGATCAGCAGCCCGAGATCGTCGCCGTTGACGGTGGCGCGGATCTCCTCGTCGGTCTCGTCGATGTCGACGGTCGCGTGCAGGCCGAGCGCGTGCACCACCCGCCCCACGATCGCCCGCACCCGCTCCGCGGGCTCCTCGGGGATCTCCTCCGCCACGGCACGCCAGGCCTCCACGTCCACCTCCGCGCGCACGCGCGCGGGGCTGTCCGCCCCGGGTTCCTCCGCCACGTCGAAGCTCACGCACTCGGCGGTGAGCCCGGGAAAGCGGCCCTCGAGCGTCTTCATCGCGGCCCACTTGGCCTCGCCCAGGCTCTCGCCCTCCGCCTCGGCGACAAGCTCCTCGGGCCTCGGCTCCTCGCTCACGGACATCGTGGTCCGCGCCTCAGCGCCGGCGCCCCGAGCGCTTCTTCTTCTTGCGCGGAGAGCCAGGCGGAGCCTTGGTCGGGGCGCCGTTCCCGCCACCGGACGCCTGCGCCTTTGTCTTTGCCTTGCCCGACGGCTGCGGCTTGGCCTTCGCCTTGCTGGACGAGCCGCCGTCGACGACCGCGGCGGCGGCCGTCGCCGGTTTCCCGCGCGCGGGCTTCTGCTCGGGCACCGCATCGCGCGGGTCGAGCGGCTCCGGCTTCGGATAGAGCTTCTTCACGAGCAGCTGCTGCCCGATCGTCCAGACGTTCGTCGTGATCCAGTAGAGGATCAGGCCCGCCTGGAAGTTCACGATGAAGATCACGAACACGAACGGCAGCGCGAACATGATCCGGCGCTGCGTCGGATCGGCGCTGATCGCGGTGACCGCGCTGGCCGCGAGCTGGGTGCCCACGTAGAGGACGATCAGGACGCCCAGCAGCACCGGGTCGGTGACCTTCTCCGCGAGGTTGTCGATCGCCAGGAAGCTCGGGTTGTCGGCGATGTCCGCCTTGAACGCCGGCCGAGCGCAGCAGGTAGAAGAGCGAGATGAAGAACGGGATCTGGAGCAGCAGCGGGAAGCACGAGCCCAGCGGGTTGACCTTCTCGCGCTGGTAGAAGGCCATGACCTCCTGGTTCATGCGCTGCTTGTCGTCCTTGTAGCGCTCCTGGATCTGCTTGATCGCCGGCTGCAGCGTCTGGAGGCGCTGCATCGACTTCACGCCCTTGAAGGTGAGCGGCAGGATCGCGAGCCGGACCGTGAAGGTCATCAGGATGATCGCGATGCCCCAGCTGCCGTCGAGGTTGTCGTTCTCGTCGATCAGGTCATGCCAGAACTCCAGAATCCACTGGCAGGCATCGATGAGCGGCTGAAGGACGTTGGCGATGTAGTACATGGACTAGCGCTGGACGTGGGGGCGTGGACGGAACAGCTTCTGGTCCTCCACGAAGTCGACGCCGCCGTGACTCCAGGGGTTGCAGCGGAGCAACCGCCAGGCGGCCAGCACGACACCTCGGAGCACACCGTAGCGGCGCACCGCCTGCACGGCGTACTCGGAGCAGCTCGGATGGTACTTGCAGCGAGCGGGGATCGCCGGGGAGATCGCGCGCTGGTAGAAGCGCAGCGGGGCCGTCGCGATCGTCCGGACGGCGCTTCACGCGGGACGGCTCCTCGCCGGCGCGCCAGGCCCGCCTCGGCCAGCACCGTGCGCAGGGCCTCCTCGATCGCCTGCTCGCCGCCGTCGCGCGCCAGCTCGCCGGCCGCGGGGCGCGCGACGATCACGAAGTCGTGGCCCTCTCGCAGCCCGTCCGAGTTCGACCAGAAAGCCTCCCTCAGCAGGCGCTTCATGCGGTTGCGCTCGACCGCGCCGCCGAGCTTGCGGCCCACCGAGACACGCCAGGCGCGGGTCCGTGTCGTCGTCGGCCGAGCGCGGGAACGCGTAGACGACGAGGTGACGGCTCGCATGGGAGCGTCCCTCGCGGTACACGCGCTCGAACTCGCCGCTGCGGGATAGCCGGCGGCGCTTTCGACGCGCACGGTCGGCCATCGGCTAGGGGGTGAGCCGCTTGCGGCCCTTGTCGCGGCGGCGCTTCAGGAGAGCGCGGCCGGCGCGGGTTCTCATGCGCGCACGGAAGCCGTGGGTGCGGGCGCGCTTGCGCTTCTTGGGCTGGTAGGTGCGCTTCATGGGTAGGCGAGCCAGGGTACAAGATCGACGCACGTCCGCCTGTGCAGTTCCTGTCGACAGCGCCGCCCGCGAGCGTCGCCACGCTTTTCTCGCGTTTTGCGGAGCCGCCTCCGGACGCCCGGCTCGGAGCGATTGGGGCCGGTGTACACTCGCCTCGCCGAGGGCGGCGGGGCTCGCTTTTCCCGCCCGTCCCTTCCCTTGTGAACAGTCCTTCGACCAGGCCCCTCGAGGAGGGTCGCGACCGCCCGTGCCCGCACAGCCCGACGAGATCTGGGACGACATCCGCGACGAGCTCCGCAGGGAGACTCCCGACTTCAAGTTCCACATCTGGCTCGAGCCGCTCGAGCTCGCCGCCGTGCGGGGGAGCACCGTCTACGTGCGCGCGCCCGAGCACATCCGCACCTCGGTCGCCGAGCGCTACCTGCCGCTCCTGCGCCGCGCCGCGGCCGCCCGCTTCGACGAGCAGGCGATCGTGGAGGTCGTCGGGCGCCGACTGGAAGCCGCCGGCCTCTGACGACCAGGCGACCGGTCTCGCGACGCCTGTCGCCGGGCCGAATGGGCACAGAGCGGGGCACACACCGCGACCGCCTGAACCCGAAGTACACGTTCGACCAGTTCGTGATCGGCGCGGGCAACCGCTTCGCGCACGCCGCCGCGCTGGCGGTTGCCGAGCTGCCCGGCCACTCCTACAACCCGCTCTTCCTGCACGGCTCGCCCGGAATCGGCAAGACGCACCTCCTGCACGCGATCGGCAACTACGTCGAGCGCTACGGATCGGGTCTGAGGGTGCGCTACGCGACGATCGAGGAGTTCACGAGCGAGTTCGTGGAGGCCGTGCGCGTGAAGAGCACCGCCGACTTCAAGCAGCGCTTCCGCGGCGCGGACGTGGTCCTGATCGACGACGTGCAGTTCCTCACCGGGCGCGCGCGCACGCGCGAGGAGTTCTTCCACACCTTCAACGCGCTCGTGGACGCCGGCCGGCAGCTCGTGATGACCTCCGATTGCGCTCCCGAGGACATCCCGGGTCTCGAGGACCGGCTCACCGAGCGCTTCCGCTCCGGGCTTGTCGTCGAGCTGGACACCCCCGAGCTGGAGGTCCGGCGCGCGATCCTCGCCAAGCGCGCGCGCCTCGACGACCTCGAGGTGGACGCTGCGGTGATCGCCGAGATCGCGGATCGCGTGACCACCAGCGTGCGGGCGCTCGAGGGCGCGCTGATCCGCGTCGTCGCCTACGCGTCGCTCAAGGACGAGCCGGCCACGCCGGCGCTCGTTCGCCACGTCCTGCGCCGGCTCGGCGAGGACAGCGTCGACGGATGCCTGCGGCATCGGCGAGATCCTCGACGCCGCCGCACAGGAGTTCGGGGTCGAACGAGAGGCGCTCCTGGCGCGCGACCGGCGGCCGACCGTGGCGGCCGCCCGCCAGGTCGCGATGTACCTCGCCCGCGAGCTCACCGAGCACAGCCTTCCGGAGATCGGCCGCGGCATCGGGGGGCGCAATCACACCACCGTGCTGCACGCCGTGAACCGCGTCAGCGCCGCCATGCGCAGCGACGACTCGATGCGCAGCGCGGTGCACAACCTGCGCCGCCGACTCGGTCGTCCCTCGTCCTGACCGGTGTGAATGGAAGAATCAACAGCTTCCGCACATGGGCGATCGCGCTCCCCAAGCCGCATCGCCCGGGATATCCACTTCTCAACAGCCCCCAATCACCTCTATCTGAGATAGGCAGTATCTTTTGAAGCTCACCGTTTCCCGTGAAACGTTCCTCGCTCGTCTCGGCGTCGCCGTGCGCGGCGCATCCACCCGTGGTCCCGTTCCGTCCCTCGCCGGCGTGCTGCTCCGTGTGGAGGACGGCAAGGCCGAGCTCCAGGCCACCGACATGGAGCTGGGCGTGCGCGTCGCGCTCGAGACCACGGACTCCTCCCCCGGCCAGGCCGTCGTCCCCGGCCGGCTGCTCCTGGACGTGGTTCGCTCGCTGCCGAAGGACGACCTGACGCTCGAGTACCGCAGCGCGGAGCAGGACGTCGAGGTCGTGTCGGGCCCGGCGAAGTTCCACCTGCGCACGCTGCCCACCGAGGACTTCCCGAAGCTGCCCGAGCCGCCGGCCGACGGCAGCATCACCGTGCCGGCCGCGGCGTTCGTCGACACGATCGCCCGCGTGGCCCGCGCCGCCTCGCGGGACGAGACGCGCCCGCACCTCACCGGCGTGCTCGTGACCGCCAGCGGCAACGAGCTGCGCATGGTCGCCACCGACTCCTACCGGCTCGGCGTGAAGGAGACCAAGCTCGACTCGGAGCTCAGCGGCTCGCTCGAGGCGAACGTGCCGGCCCGGACGCTCCAGGAGCTCGGCCGGATCGCATCGGCCGGCGGAGCGGAGACGATCGGCGTGGCGGCGCTCGAGAACCAGGTCGTCTTCACCGTCGACGACATCGTGCTGTCGTCGCGGCTCGTCGAGGGCCGCTTCCCGAACTACCAGCAGCTGCTCCCCGAGTCGTACGAGCACGAGCTGCGGGTGAGCCGCGACGAGCTCCTCGAGGTCGTGCGCCGCGTCGGCCTGCTGGCGCAGAAGAACGCGCCGCTGCGGCTGCGCTTCTCGGAGGGCACGCTCGACGTGTCGGCGCAGACCCCGGACGTGGGAGAGGCCAGCGAGTCGCTGCCGGTGCCGTTCGCCGGCGAGCCGCTCGAGATCGGCTTCAACCCCGAGTTCTTCCGCGAGGGCCTGGAGAGCGCCGAGTCGGAGGAGCTGCTCCTGAAGCTGATCAGCCCGCTGCGGCCGGGCCTGATCCAGTCCGGTGACGAGGACGCCGGCTTCCGTTACCTCGTCATGCCGATCCGGCTGAACGTTTAGGCGCGGCTGTGCGCGTCACGCGCATCGAGCTGCGCGACTTCCGCAACTACGAGGCGCGCGGAGGTCGAGCTGAGCGAGGGGCTCACCGTGGTGGCGGGCGCGAACGGCGCCGGCAAGACGAACCTGCTCGAGGCGCTCTACTTCGGCTGCACCGCGCGCTCGCCGCGCACCTCCAACGAGCGCGAGCTGGTCCGCCGCGGCGGCGAGGGCGTGGCGCGGGTGGTGCTCGACCTGGTCGCCGACGACGGGGAGCACCGCATCGAGGTCGGCTTCCAGCCCGGCGAGGCGAAGCACCTGCGCGTGGACGGCAGCCCTGTGGACAGCCTGTCGGCCGTCGCGGCGCGCCCGCTCGCGAGCGTCTTCCTGCCCGAGCGGCTCGAGCTCGTGAAGGGCGCCCCGGCGGCGCGCCGGGCCCACCTCGACCAGGTGGTGGCCGCCCTCTGGCCGAGCCGCGCGGAGACGCGCACGCGCCTACTCGCGCGCGCTCGCGCAGCGCAACGCGCTCGTGGCGCGCATGCGCGCCGGCGCGGCCGGGCCCGGCGGCGCTCGACGCCTGGGACGCCGAGCTGGCCCGCCACGGGATCCGGCTGATGCAGGACCGCGCCGAGGCGGTCGACGGCCTGCGGCCGCTGTTCGCCGAGCTCGCCGCGAGCCTGGGCCTGCCCGGCGAGGCCGAGCTGCGCTACCGCCCGCGCTCGCCGGCCGGCGACGCCGAGGCGCTCGCCGCCGAGCTGGCCGAGCGCCGCCAGGCGGACCTCGAGCGCGGCTTCACCGCGCACGGCCCGCACCGCGACGAGCTCCAGCTCCTGCTCGGCGGGCGCGCCGCTGCGCGCGTACGGCTCGCAGGGTCAGCAGCGGGCCGCGCTGCTCGCGCTGCTGTTCGCCGAGCGCGCGCTGCTGGCCGAGCGCCGCGCCCGGCTGCCGCTGATGCTGCTCGACGACGTGATGTCGGAGCTCGACGCCGAGCGCCGCGAGCTGCTGGCCGAGCTGCTGCGCGCCGGCGGCCAGGCGGTGATCACCACGACCGAGCCCGAGCACGTGCCCGGCACGGCGCTGGCCGGCGGCGGGCTGATCCGGGTGCGAGGACGGCGCCGTGAGCGCCGGCGCGCGGGCGGTGGCCGCGTGAGGCGGGCCTGGCGCGACGCCGCGGAGGCCGCTCGTGAGCGCCTCGCCGCGCGACTCTCCGTGGCCCTGGAGGGCGTCGTCCGCGGCGCCGAGCCCGACCACCCTGCTCGCGCGCGTGCAGGCCGTCTGGCCGGAGGTGGCGGGCCCCGGTCTGCCGCCTCCGCGGCGCCCGTCTCGGAGCGCGACGGGGTGGTCACGGTGGCCTGCGAGTCGGCCGTCTGGGCCCAGGAACTGGAGCTGCTCGGGCCCGATCTGCTCACCCGTTTCGGGGATGCGCTGGCCGCCGAGCCGGGGCGCCCGGCGGCCGGTTCGGTGAAGAAGTTGCGCTTCGTCGTCGGTTCGGCCCCGAACCAGTAGTCGCAGAAGGTACTAATTTGTTGCGATTTGCGGGGATTTTGTAACCTGCAGAACCGTCCGGGCAGGGGGTAGCCTGCTAGTATCTAGAGCGGTCTTATGTACCGCCCCGACCCGGCCTGACAGGGGCTCCGAGTCGGGGCTTTTCGTGGTAATCGACGGTGGCGCGATCCAGCGGCCCGCGAGGTGGGCGCCGCAGCGCCTGCGGAGTTGGGCGCCATCCGCGCGCCCACGAGATGGAAGGAACAAGTTGGCGAAGCAGCCCGAGAAGAAGGACGGCTCGAAGAAGAACGGGTCATACGCCGCCCAGGACATCACCGTCCTCGAGGGCCTCGAGGCCGTCCGCAAGCGCCCGGGCATGTACATCGGCTCCACGGGCCAGCGCGGGCTCCACCACCTGATCTACGAGGTGATGGACAACTCCGTCGACGAGGCGCTCGCCGGCGAGGCCACCGAGGTCGAGATCGCCATCCACCCGGACAACAGCGTCACGGTCACCGACAACGGCCGCGGCATCCCCGTGGACATCATGGAGAAGGAGAAGAAGCCGGCCGCCGAGGTCGTCCTCACGGTCCTCCACGCCGGCGGCAAGTTCGGCGACGGCGGCGGCTACAAGGTGTCGGGCGGCCTGCACGGCGTCGGCGTCTCGGTCGTGAACGCGCTCGCCGAGTGGCTGCACCTGACGGTCTGGCGCGACGGCCACGAGCACACGCAGTCGTACGAGCGCGGTGTCCCCATGGCCCCGCTCGAGAAGGGCGCGAAGACCGACCGCCGCGGCACCAGCATCACCTTCCTCCCGGACCTCGAGATCTTCGAGACGATCGACTACGACCGCGGCACGCTCGAGCAGCGCTTCCGCGAGATGGCCTTCCTCACGAAGGGCCTCAAGATCGGCTTCCGCGACGAGCGCGGCGCCGAGCGCTTCGAGACGACCTTCCAGTACGACGGCGGCATCATCGACTTCGTCAAGTACCTGCACAGCCAGGGCACGCGCGAGCCGCTTCACCCGAAGGTCATCTACATCGAGGGCTCGAGCGACATCGGCGAGGTCGAGGTCGCCCTCCAGTGGAACAACTCCTACCAGGAGAACCTCCTCTCCTTCGCCAACAACATCAACACGCACGAGGGCGGCACGCACCTGTCCGGCTTCCGCTCGGCGCTCACCGGCACGATCAACCGCTACGCGCGGACGGTCGGCGAGCTGAAGGAGAAGGACCCGAACCTCCAGGGCGAGGACGTGCGCGAGGGCCTCACCGCGATCATCTCGGTGAAGATCGCCGACCCTCAGTTCGAGGGCCAGACCAAGACCAAGCTCGGCAACCCGCCGGTCGAGGGCTTCGTGCAGGCCGCCGTCAACAAGGGTCTCGCCGAGTTCCTCGAGGAGAACCCGACCGAGGCGCGCCAGGCGATCCGCAAGGCGGTCGACGCCGCCCGCGCGCGTGACGCGGCGCGCAAGGCGCGCGACCTCACGCGGCGCAAGTCGGCGCTCGAGAACTCCACCCTGCCCGGCAAGCTGGCCGACTGCTCGGTCCGCGACCCCGCGCTGGCCGAGATCTTCATCGTCGAGGGCGACTCGGCCGGCGGCTCGGCGAAGCAGGGCCGCGACCGCAACACGCAGGCGATCCTGCCGCTGCGCGGAAAGATCATCAACGTCGAGAAGAACCGCATCGACAAGGTGCTCTCGAACAAGGAGATCCAGGCGCTGATCACGGCGATCGGCACCGGGATCCGCGAGGAGTTCGACATCACGAACGCGCGCTACCACAAGGTGATCGTGATGACGGACGCCGACGTGGACGGCGCCCACATCCGCACGCTCGTGCTCACCTTCCTCTACCGCGAGATGGCCGAGCTGATCGACGCCGGCTACGTGTACATCGCGAAGCCGCCGCTCTACAAGATCAAGTCGGGCAAGCAGGACGTCTACATCGAGAAGGAGTCCGAGCTCGAGGAGGTCCTGCTGCGCGACAAGCTCGAGAAGATGGAGGTCACGGACCGCGAGGGCCAGGCGTTCAGCCTCACGCACGCGCGCTGGCAGAAGTACGGCCGGCTGCTCAAGCAGTACGAGGGCTGGGCTGCCGCGCTGCGGGCCGAGTGGGGGCACGACCCGATCACCTTCCTCGAGGAGTCGTCGCTGCTCGACGAGGGCGCGAGCGACCCGGAGGCCGTGATCGCGCTGCTGAAGGCCGCCGACCCCGATGGCGAGGCCTACGAGACGTCGCTGATCGAGGAGACCGACACCGAGGTCGTGGCGATGTTCATCGAGCGCAAGACCGGCACGGCCAAGACCTACCGGCTGGCGCGCGCCCTGTTCGAGACGGCCGAGTACCGCGGCTTCGTGAAGATCCACAAGGAGCTCCAGGAGCTCGCCGGCGCGCCGCCCTTCCACGTGGTGCTCGGCAAGAAGGACAACGACGCGCTCTCGTTCGAGGAGCTGCGCACGAAGGTGCTCGAGATCTGCCGCGACGGCGTGCCGCTCCAGCGCTTCAAGGGCCTCGGCGAGATGAACGCCGACCAGCTCTTCGACACCACCATGGATCCGGAGAGCCGGACCCTCCAGCAGGTCACGATCGACGACGCCAGCGCGGCGGACCAGATCTTCTCGATGCTGATGGGGGACGCCGTCGAACCAAGGCGTGAGTTCATCGAGAACCACGCACGCGAAGTCACGAACCTGGACGTGTAGGCATGAGCATTGATCAGTTGACAGGCGGGAACATCGAGCCGCGCGGGCTCGAGGAGGAGATGCGCTCCTCCTACCTCGACTACGCCATGAGCGTGATCGTCGGCCGCGCGCTGCCGGACGTGCGCGACGGGCTGAAGCCGGTGCACCGCCGGATCCTCTACTCGATGTACGACTCCGGGCTCCAGCCCGGGCGCCCGCACCGCAAGTGCGCGAACGTCGTCGGCGGCGTGATGGGTAACTACCACCCGCACGGCGACTCGGCGATCTACGACGCGCTGGTCCGGCTCGGCCAGGACTTCGCGATGCGCTACCCGCTGATCGACCCGCAGGGCAACTTCGGCTCGATCGACAACGACTCGCCGGCGGCCATGCGGTACACGGAGGCGCGCCTATCGCGGCTCGCCACGGAGATGCTCCGCGACATCGACGCGGACACCGTCGAGTTCGGCCCGAACTACGACGAGTCGCGCCAGGAGCCGCACGTCCTGCCGGCGCGCTTCCCGAACCTGCTGGTGAACGGCTCGTCCGGGATCGCCGTGGGGATGGCCACGAACATCCCGCCGCACAACCTGCGCGAGACGATCGATGCGGCCGTGGCGTTCATCGACGACACGTCGATCGACGTGAACGGCCTGATGAAGCACATCAAGGGCCCCGACTTCCCGACCGGCGGCATCATCGTCGGGCACGGCGGAATCCGCGACGCGTACGAGACCGGCCGCGGCCGCGTGGTCGTACGCGGCCGAGCCCACATCGAGCCGATGGAGCGCGGCAAGGAGCGCATCATCGTCACCGAGATGCCCTTCCAGGTCTACAAGGGCGACGGGCGCGGCGACGGCAGCGGGCTGATGCAGAAGATCGTCGAGCAGGTCCAGAACGGCCGGCTCAAGGAGATCTCGGACCTCCGCGACGAGTCCGACAAGTCGGGCATCCGGCTCGTGATCGAGCTGAAGCGCGACGCGATCCCGAAGGTCGTCCTCAACAAGCTCTACAAGCACACCCAGCTTCAGACGACCTTCGGCGTGAACATGGTCGCGCTGGTCGACGGCGTGCCGCGCACGCTCGGCCTGCTGCCGATCGTCAAGAACTACGTCGACCACCAGCGCGACATCATCGTGCGGCGGACGAAGTACGAGCTGCGCGAGAAGGAGGCGCGGCTCCACATCCTCGAGGGCCTGCTCGTCGCGATCGAGAACATCGACGAGGTCATCGAGCTGATCCGCGGCTCGCGCGACCCGGACACGGCCCGCGACGGCCTGATCGAGCGCTTCGAGCTCACCCGCATCCAGGCCCAGGCGATCCTCGACCTGCGCCTCCAGCGCCTCACCGCCCTCCAGACGAACGAGATCAAGGAGGAGCACGCCGACGTGGTCGAGCGCATCAAGTGGCTGCGCGACATCCTCGGCGACGAGGCCAAGGTCATGGCCCTGATCCGCGAGGAGCTGCTCGAGATCAAGGACCGCTACGGCGACGACCGCCGCACGCAGATCACGCACTCCGAGGACGAGATCGACATCGAGGACCTGATCGCCGACCAGCAGATGGTCATCGCGATCACGCGCTCCGGCTACATCAAGACGCTCCCGCTGGCGACGTACCGGCAGCAGAAGCGCGGCGGCATCGGCGTGACCGGGATGGACATGAAGGACGAGGACTACATCGAGCACCTCTTCGTGAGCTCGACGCACGACTACCTCCTGTTCTTCACGAACCGCGGCAAGGTCTACCGCCAGAAGGTCTACGAGCTGCCGGAGGCCTCGCGCACCGCGAAGGGCCGCGCGCTCGTGAACCTGCTGCCGCTGCGTGAGGGCGAGCGCGTGCAGGCCGTGCAGGCCACGCGCGACTTCAAGGAGGGCAAGTACCTCGTCTTCGCGACGAGGAAGGGCCAGATCAAGAAGACCGAGTTCCTCGCCTACAACACGCCGATCAAGGCGGACGGCATCATCGCGATCAAGGTCCGCGACGACGACGAGCTCGTGGCGGTGCGCCGGACGAGCGGGAACGACGACATCATCATGGTGTCGCGTTCCGGCCAGGCGGCGCGCTTCAACGAGGACCAGGTGCGGCCGATGGGCCGCGACACCGGCGGCGTGAAGGGCATGAACGTGTCGCGCGGAGACAACTGCGTGCTGGCGATGGACGTGGTGCGTCCCGACATGGAGCTGCTCATCGGTGACCGAGAACGGCTACGGCAAGCGCACGGCGATCGAGGAGTACCCGGTCAAGGGCCGCGGGTCGATGGGCGTGAAGACGATCGGCCTGACCGAGAAGAAGGGCGGCGTGGCCGGCGCGCTGATGGTGCGCGAGCACCACGACCTGGTGTTCATCTCGCAGAGCGGCATGGTCCAGCGCACCTCGGTGAAGGGCATCTCGAAGCAGGGCCGCCCGGCACAGGGCGTCCGCGTGATGAACCTGCGCGACGACGACACCGTCAGTGCCGTGGCGCTCGTGATGGAGAGTGCCGCCGACACCTCCGCGGAGGTCCAGGACGAGCTCGAGGAGCTCGAGACGGCGGACGTCCAGGTGGTCGAGGTGGCAGAGCCAGATGCCGACGAGCTCGTCGAGCCGGACGATCCGGACGACGACGCCGACCTCGACAACGACGAGTAGCTCGAAAAGCAAGAGGGGCGCCCCGCCAGGGGACGCCCCTCTTCATTTCTGCTGGACGTGATCGGCGGCTCTCCTACGGCCGGCGGGACCAACCCCGGCCAGATCCACCGACGGTGTCACGGTTGGACTCCGCTTGACGGGGTCCAGCACCGGTCGTCTAGCGGCCGGACACCTCCAGGGTCCCAAGCATTCTGTCAGTCAAGTTCGGACCACCTCCTTTCCCTGGTCCGGCTATTCAAGCAGACTCAGAGGTCGGCCCTTATGGCGTGGTGGTCGTGCCGGAGTCCGAGGACTCGAGTGCCTCGACGCGCGACTCGAGGTCGTCCACCCGCCCGTCCAGATCGTCGACCCTGCTGCTGAGGCGATCTGTGGCCGCGGAGTTCTTGTCCACCTTGGACTCGACGGTCTTGAGCCGGTCGTCGAGCTTGGACACATCGTCGGAGGTCGGGAGCTCGTCGATGCGCGACTCGAGGTCGTCGATGCGCGAGTTCAGCTGACTCTGGACACGCCCGAGCTCGCCCGCCGCCTTCGTCTGATCGGCGCTGTCGTCCTTGTTCGCCTCGAGCAGCGCGATCACCCCGAGCGCGGTGGCCGCTACGGCCCACACCGCCGCGACCGCGAGCCAGCGCCGTAGGCTGCGGATGTCGGCCAGCGTGGCCGGCCGCTCGTCCTCGACATACGGGGCCACGTCGCCGGGGCGTGGGGCGCCCGGAGTGGGCTCGACCACTAGGCGGCCACCACCAGGTATTGCTCCCACGCGGCTGGAATGCTGGCCGTGGCGACGTGGATGAAGATCGTCGGGTTTGGCGCCTTCGGCTTGCGGCTCGGAACCATGTTCGCCTGACGCGGGAGCCGGTCGCCCTTGCGCCGGTTGCAGGGGGCGCAACAGGTGACGATGTTCTCCCAGGTGGAGTTCCCGCCCTTCGAGCGTGGGATCACGTGATCCACGGTGAGGTTGCCGCGCTCGTGTCCGCAGTACTGGCAGGTCCAGCGGTCGCGGGCGAACACGGCGCGCCGGGTGATCTTGCGCCGGTGCGCGTCGCGCGGGATCCGGACGTAGGTGAGCAGGCGGATCACGACGGGCCGCGGGAGCGTCAGGTTCTCCGCGTGGAGCGCCCAGTCGCCCTTCTCGAGCACCTCGGCGCGGTTCTTGAGGATCAGGACGGCGGCGCGGCGGACCGTGCAGACGTTGATCGGCTCGTACGACGCGTTGAGGACCAGCACCCGGCCGGGGGTCGAACCTCTGCGCTGCTCAGGCCGGCCGGCCCTGGGCAGCGCGAGGGGAGGGCCTGGTTCTACGTCACCCGGCTCGGTCGTGTAGGACACGTGCGCCCGTACTGCCACGGTCCGTCAGTTTAGCCAGAGGGGTCGCGCGTAAGAGCCGAGTACCCGCAGCTCCTCGACATGCCCGGCGAGCGCGTCGAGCGCCTCGCTCACCGGCGGTGCGCCGGCCGCACCCTCCAGATCGGCGAAGAACATGTAGTGCCCCAGGCCCGTCCGCCGCGGCCGCGACTCGATCCGCGTGAGGTTCACCCCACGGCTCGAGAGCTCCCCGAGCAGGTCCACGAGCCAGCCTGGCGACTGGTCGCCGCCGCCCCAGAAGACGATCGAGGTCTTGGCGCCGTCGCCCGGCTCGCGCACGTCGTCTGCGCGCGCGAGCCACACGAAGCGCGTGACGTTGTCGGGGTGGTCCTCCACGTTCTCAACCACCACGTGGCAGTCGTAGAGCTCCGCGGCGAGGCGCGAGCCCAGCGCGACGCTTCGCCCGTCGGCCGACTCGCACACCGACAGCACGGCGTCCGCCGTGGAGGGTGCGCTCACGTGCTCGGCCCCTGGGACCTGCTCGCGCAGGAAGCGCGCGCACTGCGCAGTCGCCTGCGGATGCGAGACCACGCGCTCGACGCTCGACAGCGACACCTCGCCCGCCGCGATCACGCAGTGGTGGATCGGGTGGACGACCTCGGCGGCGATGCGCACGTCGCCGGCCTCCAGCGCCAGCGTGTCGAGCGTCACGGCCACGCTGCCCTCGAGCGCGTTCTCGATCGGGACGATGGCGCTGTCGACAGTGCCGTCATGGACCGCCATCACGGCGTCGTAGATCGTCGGGTACGGCACCTCCTCGACTCCGGCCGGGGCAGACGCGCGCAGCGCCTCCTCGCTGTGGGTCCCGGCGGGACCGAGATACGCGACGCGCATCAGGCGCCCGCGGGCGTGCCTGCCAGCGCTTCGTCGACCGCCTGCTGCTCCTCCGGCGAGAGCTCGTACTCGGGATTGCCCTCGCGGACCTGCTTGACGTAGAGGCGGGCCTGGTCGCGGTGGAGGATCGAGGAGATCACGACGCCGGTCCGGCGCGCGTCGAGCAGTGCCACGGTGCTCGACTGCTGGCCCGAGAGCTCGTTCATGGCGTCGTAGCGGACCACGGACGTGTGCGCGATCGAGCCGTCCATGCGGCGCTCGGCGCCGGTCACGCGGCCCTCCAGGCCGGCGGCCACCTCCTCCACCCAGTCGCGCAGCTGCACGAAGGCCTCCTGCAGCGAAGCCGCGTGGGCTGCCAGGTCGGTCTCCTGGCCGCCGAGGATGGTGCGCTGCGCGGCACGCAGCCGGCGCAGTTTCACTCCGAGCACGATCACCCACACCAGCGCAACCGCGCCGAGCCCCGCGGCGGCGAGGGCGACGATGCCCTGGGTGGAGTTCAGATCATCCACGGCGGCCAGGGTACTAACAGGCTCAGCGAGTGAAGATGACCGTGAACTCGGCCTCGTTGTTGTCCGTGACCTCCTCGCCCGGCACCGCCTTCACGTTCACGGTGATGGGCACGTTCTGGCCGGTGGGAGGCTGCTTGGTGAGCGGGATTGTCACGGTCTTGGTCTCGCCGGGCGCGATCTCCGGGAGCGTCTCCTCCAGGTCGATCGCGTCGCCGCCCTGGCCGACGGTCACCTGGACCTTCACGTCCGTCTCGGTGGCGTCGCCCTGGTTGGCCACCTGGATGTCGAACGCGCTGTCCCCGGTGAGCGGCACCGTCGCGGATCCGCCAGGCGTGAGCGCGACGCCGCCCAGCGACACGGTGCCGAGGCCGTTGCCGTGAAGGCCCGGCGTGGCACTGCCGCCATCGGTTCCGCGTATGCCGGCTATCTGGTCGGCCACGAAGTCCGGATCGACCCACTGGATGTCCTCGATGAAGCGAAGCGAGTTGATCGTCGGTATGTCCGCGCTGACGTCTTCCTTGTTGAGGGCGTCGATCAGCTTCGGTCTGTAGCGAGCCGTGAGCAGCACGTCGCTCGCCAGGAAGACCTGCATCATGTCCGCGATCCGGGCCGTGCTGTTCCGCCGCTCCTCCGTGGCCAACGCGCCCGGCAGCTGATCGGCCACCTCGGCGAGCGCGTCGCGGCGGAGGTCGAGTGCCTCGACGAAGTATCTGTTGGCGTCGGAGAGCTCGTCCGGGACGTCGAGGTCGCGCGCACGGTCGGACAGGGTCGCCGAGTCCACGCGCAGAGCGTTCGCCTGGTTCTGGCGGTTCACCGTCTGGTCCGTGTTGCTGGGCGCGCTGAGGATGTCGAACAGCTGCCTGCTCTCGGCCTTCGACAGCTTGATCAGCTCATTGGACCCGCGGACGTAGTCCTCCATCGCGCGCTCCTTGCGCGCGTCGAGGCAGCCGCGGAAGCCGAATATGAGCAGAATCAGGACCAGCAGTCCGCCGCCGATGGCTATCGTCCGGCGCAGCATTAGCGTCTGGCGGTCCGTGCTCGGACCGCCCGGTGGCCGGCGGCGCGGGCGGCGTACTGGCTCGTCCGGTTCGTCGAGGAAGGACAGCAGATCGCTCCTAGAGCTGGGGGCGCCTGTGGCGCTTAAGTCGGTGGCAGTATGAACGGGGGGCAGGACGCGCTCTCCGCAACCCGAACACGAAACTGGGATGAGACGTTCCGAGACAGGCTTCACGGACGAGCCCCGCACTCTGCCCTTGGGCGGATCGGACCCTACACAACGGCTCCCTGACGGTGCCGGGGCTCGCGTGATCCTGGGCCGCTACCGCTTGGAGCGGCGCCTGGGCGCGGGCGGGTTCGGGGTCGTTTGGCTGGCCTGGGACGAAAAGCTCGAGCGCGAGGTGGCCGTAAAGGCGATTCCGCGCGACGGCGGGGCCGGTGAGCGGGTGGAGCGCGAGGCGCGCGCCGCAGCGCGCCTGAACCACCCGGGCATCGTGGCCATCTACGAGCTGGCCTCGGACGAGCACGACGTGTACCTCGTCTCGGAGCTGGTTCGGGGCCGAACGCTTGCCGAGCTGACGCAGGCGCGCGCGATCGCGGACCGCGACGTCGCGCGCATCGGCGCCGCCCTCTGCGAGGCGCTCGAGCACGCGCACGCGCGCGGTGTGATCCACCGCGACGTGAAGCCGCAGAACGTGATGGTGCTCGCCGAGCCCGCCGCGGGCGCCGGATTCGCAAAGCTGGCCGACTTCGGGGTGGCGCACGTGGCCTCCGGCGACCCGCTCACGCGCACCGGCGACGTGGTCGGCACGCTGGCGTACATGGCGCCCGAGCAGGCCGAGGGTGCCCGCGTGACGCCCGCCTGCGACGTCTACTCGCTCGCGCTCACGCTCTACGAGGCCTGGACAGGCACGAACCCCGTGCGCGCCGGCGGCCCGGCCGCGACCGCGCGCCGCCTCGGTCGCCCGATCCCGTCGCTCGCCGCGCTGAGGCGCGACCTTCCGCTCGAGCTCTGCGACGCCATCGACGAGGCGCTCGACATCGATCCCGCCCGGCGCCCGACCCCGGCGACCCTGCGCGCCGAGCTGCGGGGCGCGGAGTCGGAGCTGACCGACGAGGGCGGGCTCGTGGAGCCCGCGACGCTGCGGCGCGTGGGCCTGCCCACCGTCGCGGGCCGGCGCCGGCTCTGGTCGCGCCGCTCGAAGAACTGGAACCTCGACGATCCACAGGCCGAGCCCGCACGCCCAGCGGCGCTGCTCCTCCAGCGCGCCGCCGCCGGCGCAGCGGCCGGAGGCCTCGTGCTCGGCTGCCTCGAGGGACTCGGTCCGCAGCCGTCGTTCTCCGCTCTCGCCGCCGCGGCGATCGCCGCAGTCGCAACGGCCGTGCTGCCGCGCATCGGCTGGCTGCTCGCGGTGATCGGCCTGTGCGCCTGGCTCGTCTCGCCCGAGGCGGACAGCCAGGGGACCGCCCTGCTGCTGGCCGCCGCGGCGGCACCGGTGCCGTTCCTGCTTCCTCGGGCCGGGCTCTGGTGGTCGGTACCCGTGCTGGCGCCGCTCCTGGGCACGATCGCGCTGGCCCCGGCATTCGTGGGAGTGGCGGCGCTGGCGGCCACACCCGCACGGCGGGCAGGGCTCGCGGCCGCCGGCCTCTGGTGGCTCGTGCTCGCCGAGGCGCTCACCGGCAAGGCGCTCCTGTTCGGCTCGCCGGACGGCACGCTCGCGCGGGTCCACTGGGAGGGCTCGATCTCCGCCGCGGCGTCCGACGCGCTCCAGCCCCTCCTCACCACGCCCGCACTCGCGCCTGCGGCGCTGTGGGCCGCGGGCGCCGTGGTGCTGCCGCTGGTGGTGCGCGGGCGCTGGCTCGCGGTCGACCTGATGGGCGCGGCCGTGTGCGCCACCGGCCTCATTGCGGCCCATTTCGCGCTCGGCGACGCCCTCGCCGCCGACGTTGCGCTGGACCAGGCGCGCGGAGCCGTGGCGGGGGGCATCGCCGCCGTGCTGCTGGTGGTGCTCGCCTGCCATATGGCGCGTCCGGAGGAACCGTGGCGTACTCCGCGTGTGACCACGGCTTAGGACTACCCTGCGAGGCGAGATGAGCGTGTTGCGCAATCTGGAGGCGAAGCTGGGCGGGCTCGTGGAGGGCGCGTTCGGCCGTGCCTTCAAGACGAGCGTCCAGCCGGTCGAGCTGGCCCACAAGCTCGCCAAGGAGATGGAGGACAACCAGATGGCCTCCGTCTCGCGCGTGTACGTGCCCAATCACTACCGCGTGTTCCTGTCCCCGAAGGACCGCGAGCAGTTCGCCAGCTACGAGCCGGCGCTGCGCAAGGAGCTGTCGGACTACCTGCTCGAGCACGCCCGCCAGGAGTCGTTCGCGCTCTCCACCCGGCCTCAGGTCGAGTTCCACACCGACGAGCGGCTGGACCTCGGCGAGTTCGGGATCCAGGCTCAGCTGCTGGCGCCTCCGGAGGAGGAGCAGGAGCCGGACGCGCCGGCGGCTCCGTCGCCTTCCGCCGGGGACTTCGGGCACACGATGGTCTACTCGCCCGATCGCGAGGCGCGGCGGCTCGACCCGGCCCTCGACCGGCGCCAGGCCCTGCTCGTGGGCGAGGGCCGGCGCAACGTGCTCGGCGGCAGCCGCGTGGTGGTCGGGCGCAGCCGCGAGGCGGACATAGTCCTGGCCGACCCGAACGTGTCGAGGCGTCACGCCGAATTCCGTCGCGACGAGAGCGGCTGGAACGTGGTGGACCTCGGTTCGACGAACGGGATCAAGGTGAACGGCCGGCGGGTCGACCACGCGGGGCTGAGCCCGGGCGACCGGATCACCATCGGCGTGACAGACCTGACCTTCGAGCTCGACTAGCCGATGGACGAACCGCTCGCGGTCGCACTCAAGTTCGGCTTCCTCGCCGTTCTCTATCTCTTCCTCCTGTGGGTGGTGCGCAGCGCCATGCGCGACCTCACGCGCTACGAGGGCACCGCGGCGGCGGCCGAGCCGGTCGACCTACCCGGGCCGAGGCGGCGCGAGCGCAGCACCCCCGATCTGCGCGCGGGTGTGAGTCCGCGGCTCCACGTGGTGGCCGCGATGGGATACGAGCCGGGCACGACCTTCGAGGTCGGCGACGGCGCGACCTTCGGGCGCTCCGACAACGCCGACATCCGGGTGGACGACGCCTTCGCTTCGTCCGCCCACGCGCGCATATTTCCGCGTGCCGAGTTCATGTACCTCGAGGACATGGGCTCCACGAACGGCACCTACCTGAACGGCCGCCAGGTCAAGACGGCCGAACGGCTGAAGATGGCGGACACGATTCGCATAGGCGACAGCGAATACCGCTACGAGGAGTAGTGCGGTAGCCGTGGCTCTCCGCATCGTCGAGCAGGCCGGCCGCACCGATGTGGGCCGGCAGCGCAGCGCCAACGAGGACTCGCTCGTGGTGCGGCCGCCGCTGTTCGCGGTCGCGGACGGGATGGGCGGGGCGAAGGCGGGCGAGGTGGCATCCGCCGTGGCCGTCGACGCCGTGGAGGGCGCCGAGGAGTCGAGCGAGCCGACCGAGGCGCAGCTGGCGAACATCGTCCGCGAGGCCAACCGGCGCATCTACGACCTGGCCGTGGCGGACGAGTCGCGCCGTGGAATGGGCACGACGCTGACGCTGGCCAAGCTGCACGGCGACGAGGTGAGCCTCGCCCACGTGGGCGACAGCCGGGCGTACCGGCTGCGTGGCCGTGAGCTCGAGCAGCTCACCCACGACCACTCGCTCGTGGCCGAGCTCGAGCGCAGCGGGCAGATCACCCCGGAGGCCGCGGAGCGCCATCCGCAGCGCTCCATCATCACCCGCGCGCTCGGGCCGGAGCCGAGCGTCGAGGTCGACACCTACACGCTCGCAGGGCGCGACGGCGACGTGTTCCTGATCTGCTCGGACGGGCTCACCTCGATGATCTCGGATGACGAGGTGGCCTCGATCCTGCGCTCGGCCGGATCGCTCGACGAGGCGGCGGACGAGCTGATCAGGGCCGCCAACCAGAGCGGTGGCAAGGACAACATCACGGTGATCCTGTTCCGGCTCGGCGGCGACGAGCCGGCCGGGGGCGACACGGCGGTCCGGGCCGTGCCCGGCGACGAGGACACGATCGCCGGAGAGATCCGGGCGGCCGACGTGCAGGCGGCGGCCCCCGCCGACGCGCCGCTCGCGGCGCTGCAAGACGCGCCCGCGGACGCGACCGTCGTGCGCCCGCCGCAACCGCGCACGAAGGCAGCGGCCCCAGCGGCACCCGCGCCGCGCCGGCGCCGCCGCGGCCGGCGCGTCGTGGGCGCGATGGTCACGCTGCTCGTGCTCGTCGCGGTGCTCGGCGGCCTCTACGTCCTCGGCCGGCAGGTCTACTTCATCGGGACGAACGACGCGGGCCTCGTCACGGTCTACAGAGGGCTGCCGTACGAGCTCCCCCTCGGCATCAACCTCTACGAGCAGGAGTACGCGAGCGGCATGCCCGCGCGCGCGATCCCCGCCGCCCGCCGCGCGCGGGTACTCGACCACGAGTGGCGCAGCCGCGACGACGCGGTGGACCTGGTGCGTGCGCTCGAGCGCGGCCGGCTCGACAGCGGCGGAGCTGCGAACTGATGTCCGCGCGGACGCGCGAGCTGTTCGGGCTGGTGCCCGTGTCGCTGCTGGTGGCTGCGGGCTTCGCCGCCGTGCTGGCCACGCGCACCCAGGACGTCTCGGACGCCACGCTCACCTACGGCGCGTTCTTCCTCGGCCTCTGCGTGGTCGCGCACCTGTTCATCCGGGCGCGCCTCCCGAACGCCGACCCGTACATGTTCCCGCTCGCGGCCGCGCTGGCCGGGATCGGCCTGGTGCTGATCTACCGGATCGACGCCGAGCTGGCCCGCGAGCAGGCGCAGTGGTTCGTGGTGGGGCTCGGGCTGTTCTGCATCACGATCCTCGTGATCAACGACCATCACGTGCTCGAGCGCTACCGCTACACGATCGCCGCGGCGAGCATCGGGCTGCTCCTGCTGCCGCGCCTGCCCGGCATCGGCGCCCAGGTGAACGGAGCCTTCCTCGCGATCAAGGTCGGCCCGATCCAGTTCCAGCCAGCGGAGTTCGCGAAGCTCGGGATCATCGTCTTCCTCGCGAGCTACCTGCGCGAGACGGGCGACATCCTCGTGCGACCTCGGCTGAGGCCGCTGCCCTACCAGCGCCAGATCCTGCTCTGGGGGATCCCGGTGCTGCTCACGCTGTTCGGCATCGCGGTCTTCAACCTCGGCCCGGCCGGCTCCGTGCTGCTCGCGGTGTTCACGCTCTCGTTCGCGGCGGTGCTGCGCGATCGCCCGTCGCCGAAGCACTTCGGCCCGCTGCTGCTCGTGTGGGGGCTCGCGATGGTGATGCTGATCCTGATCCGGGACCTCGGCAGCTCGCTGATGTTCTTCGGCGGCTTCCTGGCGCTGCTCTACGTGGCAACGGGGCGCCTGTCGCTGATCGGCGTGGGCTCGACGATGTTCTTCGGCGGGGCGTTCTTCCTCTCGCGGAACATCGAGCACGTCCAGGAACGCGTGGACGTCTGGCTCGACCCCTTCAAGCGCGGCGTGGTCGACCACGAGGGCTACCAGCTCGCGCAGTCGCTGTTCGCCCAGGCCGACGGCGGGCTGTTCGGGCAGGGCTTCGGCCAGGCGCTGCTCCAGTTACCCGGCGGCGGGACGATCCTCCCCGCCGCGCACACCGACCTGATCTACGCGGTGCTCGTGAACGAGGCGGGCCTGTTCGGGGCGGCCGGGCTGATCGGCGCCTACCTGCTGCTCGTGTACCGGGGCCTGCGGACCGCGCTCTCCGCCGCTGACGGCTTCTCGAAGCTGCTGGCCACCGGGCTCACGGCCGTGCTCGCCATCCAGGTGTTCGTGATCGTGGGCGGCGTGACGCGCGTGATCCCGCTCACGGGCGTGACGCTTCCCTTCGTCTCGTACGGCGGCAGCTCGATCGTCGCGAACATGGTGCTGCTGGCGCTGCTGCTCATCGTCTCGGACCACGCGAGCTCCGAGGCGCGCCGCCGCGGAGGGCTCGTGTGAACCGCCAGATAGTCCAGGTCTTCAGCCTGTTCACGCTGTTGTTCGCCGTGCTGGTGATCTTCACCTCGCGCTGGACGGTCTTCGAGGCCCAGTCCCTGGCGGACAACCCCAACAACCGCCGACCGCTGATCGAGGAGCAGAAGATCCCGCGCGGGCTGATCTACGCGTCGGACGGGAAGACGGTGCTGGCGCGGAGCCGCGGCGAGGGGAAGGGCGAGAACCGGATCTACACGCGCACCTATCCCACGGGCGGCACGTTCTCCCATCCGGTCGGCTACTCGTTCATCGAGAACGGCAGGCGCGGGCTCGAGCTCTACCGCAACGACGACCTGACGGGGAAGGAGGACGAGTTCGCCTCGATCCTGTCCGGTCTCGAGAGCAGCGACCGCGAGGGCAACGACGTGGTCACGAACCTCGACGTGGCCGGCACTCAGGCCGCCGTGGCCGGCCTCGCCGGCCGCAAGGGCGCGGTGGTGGCGCTCGAGCCACAGACCGGCAAGGTGCGCGTGATGGTCTCGATTCCCGAGTACGACCCGAACCTGATCACCTCGGACTTCGGCCGCATCAACACCGACCCGAACAAGCCGCTGCTGAACCGGACGACCCAGGAGCTCTACCAGCCGGGCTCGACCTTCAAGGTGGTCACGGCGACGGCCGCGCTCGACACCGGCAAGGTCACGCCGAGCACCGTCATCGACGGCTCCTCTCCGAAGACGATCAGCGGCGCCCCGCTCGAGAACTCGGGCGGGCAGAGCTTCGGCCCGATCTCCTTCACGGACGCGCTCACGAACTCGGTGAACACGGTGTTCGCGCAGGTGGGCGAGCGGGTGGGCGCGAAAACACTCGTGGAGTACATGAAGCGCTTCGGCTTCTTCGAGGATCCGCAGCTCGACTATCCGGACTTCCAGATGGTGCCGAGCGGGATCCGCAGGAACGGGACCGAGTATGTGGAGGATGGCTTCGACGTGGGACGAGTGGCCATTGGACAGGGTGGCGCCGAGGGCGCCCTCGACACGACGCCGATGCAGATGGCGCTCGTGGCCTCGGCGGTCGCGAACAAGGGAAAGCTGATGAAGCCGCGCCTCACGGACAGGATCGTCCGCAAGGACGGGCGCGTGAAGGAGCGCATCGAGTCCGACCTACAGGCCGACGTGATGAAGCCCGAGACCGCCGCGCAGCTCACGGCGATGATGAGCCGAGTGGTCGAGGAGGGCACCGGCACGGCCGCCGCGCTGTCCGGGATCCGGGTGGCCGGCAAGACCGGTACCGCTGAGGTGGGCGCCAACCGCGAGTTCACCCAGCCCTGGTTCATCTGCTTCGCGCCCGTGGACAACCCGCGCATTGCGCTCGCGGTGACCGTGGAGCGCACCACCGGCCAGGGCGGCACCGTGGCCGCGCCGATCGCGAAGTCCGTGCTCGAGGCCCTGCTGGGCGGGGGCGGCGGATGACCGAGGTGGCCGGCAACACGCTGGTCGACGGGCGCTACCGCATCCTGCGCCGCATCGGCTCGGGCGGCATGGCGGACGTGTACTGCGCGGAGGACAGCCACCTCGGGCGCCAGGTGGCGATCAAGGTGCTGCACCGGCGCTTCGCGCAGGACCAGGAGTTCGTGGAGCGCTTCCGCCGGGAGGCGAAGTCGGCCGCCGGCCTCAACCACCCCAACGTGGTGGGCGTCTTCGACCGCGGCGAGCACGAGGGCACCTACTACATCGCGATGGAGTACCTCACCGGGCGGACGCTCAAGGACATCGTGACCGCGGAGGCTCCGCTGCCCCAGGAGCGGGTGATCGACATCGGCACCCAGATCCTCCAGGCCGCCGGCTTCGCGCACCGGCACGGCGTGATCCACAGGGACTTCAAGCCGCACAACGTGATCGTCGACGAGCAGGGCCATGCGAAGGTCACGGACTTCGGCATCGCGCGCGCCGGGGCCTCGGAGATGACCGAGACGGGCTCGATCATGGGCACCGCGCAGTACCTGTCGCCCGAGCAGGCGCAGGGTCACGCCGTCACGGCCACGTCGGACATCTACTCGATCGGCGTGATGCTCTACGAGATGCTCGCGGGGCGGTTGCCCTTCGAGGGCGACAGCGCGGTGGCGGTGGCGCTGAAGCACCTCTCGGAGGCGCCGGCG
The DNA here is from genome assembly GCA_963774095.1 of uncultured Thermoleophilaceae bacterium. Classification (GTDB taxonomy): domain Bacteria; phylum Actinomycetota; class Thermoleophilia; order Solirubrobacterales; family Thermoleophilaceae; genus JACVRW01. The sequence continues at coordinate 98,052 of CAVZDS010000007.1, read as the reverse complement.
CCCATCTCGCAGTGGCGCCCCGACGTGCATCCGGCGCTCGAGGCGGTTGTGATGGCCGCCCTCGCGAAGGACCCCGCCCAGCGCTGGCAGTCGGCCGAGGACCTCGCCGCCGCGCTCGAGGCGGCGCGCGCGCAGATCGAGGCGGGGCACAACGGCGGCCAGGACACGGCGGCGTTCGCGCCGATCCCGATGCCGGCGGACGACGCCACCGCGGCCACGCAGCCGGCGGGTGCGACCGCCCCGTCGCTCGCCCCTGTTGGGGTCCCGCGCGAGGAGCGCGAGCGCCGCTGGCCCTGGTTCGCGATCGGGCTCCTCACGCTCGCGCTGGTCGGTGCCCTGCTCTACGTGGTGCTGAGCGGCACGCTGACCGCCGAGAAGAAGGAGGTGCCGCGTGTGACCGGCAAGCAGCTGGTCGAGGCGCGTGCGCTCATGGAGCGCGCCGGCTTCGAGGTCCAGACCGAGCGCGTGCGCAGCTCGCAGCCCTTCGACCAGGTTGTGGACCAGGATCCCAACCCCGGCGAGGAGGCCGATTCAGGCTCGACCGTGACGCTCGAGGTGTCGGATGGCCCCGGCACCGTGCTGGTGCCGCCGGTGGCCAATCTGCGCCAGGGCCAGGCGATCAAGGAGCTGGAGGACGCGGGGCTCAAGGTGACCGTGGACAGCGAGCCCTCGGACAAGGTGAAGAAGGACTTCGCCGTCCGGACGGTCCCGCCGGAGGGCAAGGAGGTCACCAAGGGCACACGCGTCCGGTTGCTCGTCAGCTCCGGCCCCGAGCAGGTGACCGTGCCGGACGTGACGGGGCTGTCGCGCGAGTCCGCGGAAGCGCGACTGCGCGACGAGGGCTTCTCCGTCTCGGTGGCCGAGCAGGAGTCCGATGTACCTGAGGGCGACGTGATCTCCCAGAACCCGGCGGGCGGGACGCAGCTGACCAGCGGGGAGAAGGTCACGATCACCGTCTCGACCGGGCGGCCGAAGGCCGACGTGCCCGACGTGATCGGGATGAGCGAGCGCAACGCGCGCTCCAGCCTCAAGGCGGCCGGCCTGGAGCCCGTGGTCCAGCAGCGCACCGTGACCGACCCGGATCAGGACGGTGTCGTGATCGAGCAGCGCCCGGGCCCGGGCACGCAACTCGACAAGGGCCGCCAGGTCGTGATCGTGATCGGGGCGTTCGAGCTGGCCGAGCCGCCGCCCACGACCACCCCGGAGGCGCCGTGAGGGTTGCGGTGCTGGCCGGCGGCCGCTCGAGCGAGCACGACGTATCGCTCTCGTCCGCGGAGTCGGTGCGGAAGGGCCTCGCCGAGGGTGGCCACGAGGTGCTCGACGTGCGCATCGACCGCGACGGCCGCTGGACCCACGGCGGCGAGCCCGTCTCCCTCGAGCCGTCGGGCGGGCTGCTCGGCGCGGACGTCGCCTTCCCCGTGCTGCACGGCCCCTTCGGCGAGGACGGCACCGTGCAGGGCCTGCTCGAGCTGCTCGACGTGCCGTACGTGGGGGCGGGCGTGATGGCCTCGGCCGTGGCGATGGACAAGGCCGTCTTCAAGGACCTGATGTCGGCGCACGGGATCCCGCAGGTGGACTACGTGGCGGTCCGCGAGGGCGGCGCCGTCACGCTCCCGCCGCCCGTGTTCGTGAAGCCAGCGCGCCTGGGCTCCTCGGTGGGGATCGGGAAGGCCTGGTCCGAGTCCGATCTCGACGGCGCGCTCGCGGGCGCCTTCGAGCACGACCCGCTGGTGCTGGTCGAGCGCTACTCGGACGGGCTCGAGGTGGAGTGCTCGGTGCTCGGGCATCGCGACCCGATCGCGTCGCAGCCCGGGGAGATCGTCCTCACGAACAGCGACTGGTACGACTACGAGGCGAAGTACGAGCCCGGCGGCATGGAGCTGGTGGTGCCCGCGCGCGTGCCCGAGCCTGTCCGCGAGGAGGTGCGCCGGCTCGCCGTGGAGGTCTTCAAGCTCGTCGACTGCTCCGGGATGGCGCGTGTCGACTTCTTCGTGGAGGGCGACCAGGTGCTCGTGAACGAGCTGAACACGATCCCGGGGTTCACCTCCACGAGCGTGTACGCGAAGCTCTTCGACGCGAGCGGGATCCCGTACGTCGAGCTTCTGGAGCGGCTGCTGGCGCTGGCGCTCGAGCGCCACGACGAGGAGCGCCGCTACCGCCACTGAGCCACTACTTGAAGAGGCTGAGCTCCTGGATCTCGGCCTTGTTCTGCTCCGGCAGCTCGCTGATCCAGAGCAGGTAGTAGCGGAACTTACGGTCCCTGGTCTTCAGCCGGAAGATGTGCTCCTCCCCGACCTTCTGGACCGGGCTCACCGGCACCCAGCCGCCGACGTTGGCGGGGACCGTCTCCGAGGCGAGCACCCTGGCCTTGAAGCCCGGTGTGGACGTGACCAGCGACAGAGCGCGTGCCGCGATCGGCTTGCCGGCGTCCACGTAGATGCCCACGCCGGACTTGTCGTTGCCCTCGAAGCCGCCCTGGTAGGTCTCGGTGTTCCAGTTCGTGGTCGGGTTGCCGTCGATCGCGTTGCGCGTGGCGTCGTCCGACTCCTTGTTGTCGCCCTCCGGGTCGTAGTCGCTGGCCGCGGCACCCGCGAGCCGGACCTCGCTCAGCTTGGCCGGCTTCTTCACGACCGTGCCGCCGGTGCCCTTCTCGGTGCGCGTGGCGAGGAAGAAGGCCGTCGCCGCGACCAGCCCGAGCACGAGCACGGTGAGCGCCAGCGCTCGCTTGGGTCGCCTCAGCCGGGTGGGCGCGAAGTCGGCCGTGTCGCCGGAGAGTGACTGCAGCACGGTCGTGGCCTCGCCCGTGGCCTGGCCGCTGCGCGCCGCCTCGATCGCCAGCACCTCCTCGAGGTCGTGCACCATCTGGCCGACCGACTGATAGCGGTTCTGCGTCTCCTTGGCGGTCGCGTGCTCCACCACGGAGGCGAGCGCGGCCGAGATCTCCGGGCGGCGGCGCTGGACGTCCGGGAGCGGCTCTCGCACGTGCTTCATGGCCACCGCAACCTGCGTGTCCGCCTTGAAGGGCGTCTCGCCGGTGAGCATCTCGTACAGCACGATCCCCAGCGAGTAGATGTCGGACTGGCCGGTGACCTCGTGGCCGAGCGCCTGCTCGGGGGACACGTAGTCGGTGGTGCCGAGCACGCGGCCGGTGGCGGTGAGCCCCTGCGCCTCGAGCGAGCGCGCGATGCCGAAGTCGGTGACCTTTGCGCGCCCATCGCCGTCGATCAGGACGTTCTGCGGCTTCACGTCCCGGTGCACGAGCCGGTTCGCGTGCGCGCTCTCCAGCGCTCGCCCGATCTCGATCGCGTAGGCCACCGCCTCGGAGACGGGCAGCCGCCCGAGGCGGCGGATGCGGTCCTTGAGCGTCTCGCCCTCGACGTACTCGAACACGATGTACGGAGCGCCGTCGTCCTCGCCCGCGTCGATCACCGTGACCACGTGAGGGTGGTTGAGCTGCGCGACCGCGCGCGCCTCGCGGCGGAAGCGCTCGAGCTGGTCGGGGTCGTTCGAGATGTCGCGGTGCATCAGCTTGATCGCGACCCAGCGCTCGAGCATGGGATCGAACGCCCGGTAGACGCTCGACATCCCTCCGGACCCGATCTTCTCCTCGAGCCGGTACCGCTCGCTGATCAGCGTGCCGATCACCGTCATCTATTTTCCGCTCTCCGGTGGCTGTAAGCGTTCGCTACTACACGGATCCTGCCTGCTCCGCCTCCTGGGCGGCTGAGCCTCGCCTGCGCCGGCTCAGTGTGGAGTTTGGCGACCAGCTCGAAATCTCCTACGTGATGGGCGGCCTCGCCCGTGAATTCGAGGCCGACCTGTCCGCGCTCGTGATCCAGTGGCTGGACGACGCGGCGGCGTCCGGGATGCCGCTCGACCCGCGCATCTGGCACAGCGACGGCGTGCGCTCCACCTACCCGGCCTGCATCGCGTTCAGGGCGGCGGCGGAGCAGGGAGCGGGTGTCGCCGAGCGCTACCTGCGCGTGCTGCGCGAGGGCTTCATGTGCCACGGGCGCAAGCTCGATGGGCCCGAGGCGCTGGTTGCGGAGGCGCGCCGCGCCGGCCTCGACGCGCAGCGCTTCCGGATCGACCTCGAGTCGAACGCGATCCTGGAGGCGTTCGCGGGCGACCTCGAGGAGTCGCGCACGATCACGGACGCCGCTCGCGAGGCCGGGCTCGCGACGGAGGGCAGCCACGGTTCGAAGGTCGAGCGGCTGGCCTTCCCGGCGCTCCGCTTCATCCCTGAGGACGGCGGCGAGGAGCGCTGGGTGGGCGGCCACAACTCGTATGAGGAGTGGCGGGAGGCGGCGATCGCGGCAAGCGCGAGCCCGAGCGCGGAGCCGCATCCGGACGTGCCGGGCGCCCTGCGGCGCTTCCACAGCATGGCCACGGTGGAGCTCGAGGCGGTATGCGACCTGCCCGGCCCGCGCGCCGGGGCGGAGGCGTGGCGCCTCGCGAGCGAGTGGCGGCTGCGCCGCGTGCCTGTGCTCGGCGGAGAGCTCTGGGAGCTCGCCTAGCGCGGGCTGATCCATAGGCGATCGAACAAGGCGCGCGCTGCCGCGGGACCAGCCACGCGCAGCGCCACCCGGGGCCCGCTGGTCCAGCGCGGTGGCGGCTGCGGGCCGCCGAGCGGGCGCCAGTGACCTCGCGTCCGCACCGCCAGGCGGACCCGCGCGCCCATGGTGAGCCGCAGCTTCACCAGCTCGTGGCGGCCGACGCGCATGCGTCCGAGCTCGGTGCGCCGCCCGTCGTTCACGCGCCATGCCAGTGCATCGGGGCCGCGCAGCTCGAAGCTGATGCCGTTCGTGGCGGACGCCATCAAGGAGAGGCCGGGGCGCGCTCCGTGGCGCCGCCCGCTGACCTCGGTGTGCGCGCTGAACGTGGCCGTGCGCGCCTGCTGGGCGAGCACCCCGGGTCCGAGCTGCAACGCGCCGCCCACCATTCTCACCTTCGGCCGCAGTCCCACCGGCCACTGCCAGCCCCCGCCGAGTCGCGCGCCCTCGAAGTCCTCCCGCACCGGCGCCGGCCTCGCGGCCGGGTGCGCGGCCGCGCCCGCGACCGGCCAGCCCTCGACGTCGAACGCGAGCGGTGCGATCAGGAGCCGTCGGTTCGCAGGGTCGCCGCGTGCGTAGGCGTGGTAGGCGAGCAGGAGGCCGCCGCCCGGCGCGCCCGCCACGCTCACGTGGCCCGGGCACCGGAACGCCGCGTCGTCCTCCAGGAACGGCCCGGGTCGCTTCTCCCAGGGCCCCAGCAGCGAGCGGGAGCGCGCCACGCCGGTCACGTAGGTGCAGGTCCGCCCGCAGCAGCCGCCGGCGGAGTACAGCAGGTAGAACATGCCGTCGTGGCGCAGCAGCGCGGGAGCCTCAACGAGGCCGCGCTCCCATGCGGCATCGGCGCGGAACAGCTCGCGGGGCACCCCGGCAAGGGCAAGTCCTCCCGGCGCGAGCGGAGCGGCGACGATCGGCGTGGGCCCCCCGCGGCTGTTCCCGTCCTTTTTCCAGACGAGCCAGCTGGCGCCGTGCTCGTCCGTCACGGGCAGGGGATCGATGTCCCCGACGCCGCTGCACACCAGCGGTCCCTCGTCGCGGTACGGGCCACGCAGATGCGCCGCCGAGGCCACCGCCACGCAGCGCTTCCCGCTGCGAGCACGCGCGGCGTAGTAGGCGAGCACGCGGCCCTCCTGGCGCAGCAGCTCGGGCGCCCAGAAGTCGCCCGCGGCCCAGCGGGGACGGCGCTCCAGCACCGCTCCCACCTGCCGCCAGCTGCGCGTGTCGGTCGAGCGCAGCACGGGGAAGGCGGGCAGCCAGCTCCCCGAGGTGCTGGCCGCGTACCAGCCGCTGCCGGCTCGCACGATCGATGGGTCCGGATGATCGCCCGCGATCAGGGGGCCGGCGAGCGCGGCCGGCGCCCACGCGCACAGCGCCGCCGCCGCGGCCACCACCACGGCAGCGCCAGCTCTAAGACGCCGCTCTGAAGCCCTCGCCGCGACGGCCGATCAGGCCCTGCTTCGGGAGCTCGACCACTCCGGTGGCGGTCGTGGTCTGGCCGACCGGAGCGGCGCCGGGGTGGTGCTGGCCGAGCAGCTCGAGCGCGGCCTCCACGTCGTCGCGCGGGACCACGACGCAGAAGCCGCAGCCCATGTTGAAGACCTCGTACAGCTCCGCGTCCTCGACCCCGCCGCGCTCCGCGATGTGCACGAACACGGGCGGCACGGGCAGCGGCGAGTCGATCCGGTAGCCCGCGTCTGCCTCCAGGCGCAGCAGGTTCAGGAAGCCGTCGCCGGTGATGTGGGCGAGGCCGCGCACGTCCACCTCCGACTCGAGCAGCTCGCGGATCGCCTGCACGTAGATCACGGTCGGCTCGAGCAGCATGTCGCCGACGGTCTGGTCGCCGATCTGCTCGTCGAGATCGGTGAGCACGCTCCGCGCGAGGCTCAGACCGTTCGAGTGGATGCCGCTGGAGGGCATGCCGATCACCACGTCGCCGGGCTCGATCCGGGCGCCGGTCACGATCGCGTCGAGATCCACAAGGCCGGCGCAGAAGCCCACGAGGTCGAACCCGCGGGGCGAGGGATGGCCGCGCACGACGTCGGGCAGCACGGCCAGCTCACCGCCCGGGATCTCCACTCCGGCCAGCTCCGCCCCGGCGCGCAGGCCGATTCCGATCTGCGCGAGCACCTCCGGGTTGGCCTCCTCCACGGCGATGTAGTCGAGCAGAGCGATCGGGTCGGCGCCGACGCAGATCACGTCGTTGGCGTTCATGCCGAAGAGGTCGATGCCGATCGTGTCGTAGCGCCCGAGCTGCTCGCAGACGATCACCTTGGAGCCGACGCTGTCGCACGACAGCGCGAGGCCGCGCTGCTCGTCGAGCCTCAGGACGTTCGCGTAGTGGCCGCTCGCCAGGGCGGCGCGCGACGGGCGGCCGGTCCGGATTCCGGACAGCACCTCGACCAGCGCCGAGACGGCGTTCCCAGACAGCAGCTGGTCGACGCCGGCGCGCGCGTATGCACCTTCCGCCACGCCCCCCATTCAAGCGGAACGCGCTGCGTCAGGCGCTGCGGCGCAGGGCGAGGGCCACGGCGTCGTCCGTGATTCCCTCGGCCCAGGCGGTCACGTCGTCGTGCACGGTCTGCACGAGCTCCTGCGGCCCATGAGAGCCGGCGAGCGCCGCCAAGAGCTGCGCCAGGCGCTCCGTGCCGTACATCTCCCCCGACCGGCGCGCCTCGATGAGGCCATCCGTGTGCGCGAACACCAGGTCGCCGGGGTCCATAACCAGCTCGCTCTCGAAGTACCCGTGGCGCTCGAGCACGCCGAGCGGGAGGCCGTGGCTGTCGAGCGGGCACACCGTGCCGGCCCTGATGTGGAGCGGCGGCAGGTGGCCGGCGTTGCAGTAACGGAGCGAATCGCGCGAGAGGATTCCGAGAAACGCGGTCACGAACGTGTCGCGCGGGAGCCTGCCGAGCAGCATGGCGTTGGCCTGCTCGAGCACCTTCGCGGGCGAGAGCGTGTCCCAGCTTCGGGCCTCGACGAAGAAGCGCACCATCGCGCTGAGGGCCGCGGTCTCCACGCCCTTGCCGGCAACGTCGCCCACCAACACGGCCACCGTATTGCCGTTCACGGGCCAGGCGCCGTACACATCCCCGCCCGTCGGCTCGTTCGCAGCGGGCGCGTACAGCAGCCCGGTCTCGTACCCGGGCACCTCGGGCAGCGACTCGGGCACGAACCCGAGCGTCAGCGCGCGGGCGATGCGCCGCTCGCGCTCGTAGTCGATGGCGTTCGCGATCGCCCCGGCGGACGAGCGCGCCAGCCTCATGAGCAGCTCCAGCTCGTTTGGCCCGAAGCGCTCAGGGTCCTCATGCCCGACCGTCAGGACGCCGTAGAGGCGCGGGCCGAGCTCGATCGGGGTGTGGAGCACGCATCCGAGCGGCGCGGCGTCCGCGCCGCTGCGCAGCATCGGCTTCCTGGTGCGCGCGACCTCTCCGAAGCTGCTGCTGTCGAGCGACACGAGCCGCGCGGCAAGCTCGTCGGAGAAGTCCACCTGCGCGGCAGTGCGCAGCTCGCCGGCGCGCGCGTTCAGGCGCGTGAGCAGGGCATGGGTGCCGCCGGTTATGGCGGCCGCGTGCTCCACCACGCGCGTGTAGACCTCGTTCAGGTCGAGCGAGGCCGATACCGCCGCCGCCGCGCGCTTCAGGCGCAGCTCGGCGCGGGCGCGCTCGCTCTCGGCCTCGAGCAGGGTCGTCCGCTCGAGCGCCATTGCCGCTAGCTCGGCCAGCCCCTCCACCATCGGCAGCTGTGCGGTTCCGAGCGGGTGAGCCTCGTCCAGCGAGGCCACGACGAGCGCGCCGAGCGGCTGGCCGACCTCGCCCCGCACCGGGCACACGATCACCGACGCGGCGCGGTAGCTCTCCCACACGCGCTGCGCGCGCTCCTGGCCGAGCTCGGCGCCGATCGCCTCCATCAGGTCGGGCGCCGCCTCCCAGGCGTCCACCCGGGGCAGGAGCAGCGAGCGTGAGCGCAGCATCCGCGGCAGCGACGCCTCCACAGCCACTTGGAGGTCCTCGTTCGCGAACCAGCCGGCCGGAGGCGCCCCGCCCGGCTCATCCGACTCGACTGTTACGAAGGCCACGGCGGACACGGGCAGCGAAGCGCGCAGGTGCGCCACAAGGCGCTCAAGTGTGCGCTCGCGCCAGGGTGCGGGAGATGCGTGAGCCGCGGGGCTGTGAAGTCCGGGGTGAATCATCGTCGTGAATCCCCCCGCAGATCCACAATATGTCCGGTTTGAGACTTTCGCCAGCGACTACGCGCGTTCCGGCTCGGCCGAGCCGCGCCGGTTGCGCACCACCAGCCAGACGACGCCGATCACGATGGCGGCCACCACCGCGTAGTCCACGTAGTGGAGGTTGTCCTTCCACTTCTCCCAGTTGTCGCCAGCCTGCTTGCCCACGAAGGTGAGCGCCAGGACCCAGGGCACGCAGCCGGCGATCGTGAGGAGGCTGAAGCGCCAGAACGGCATCCGCGCCACGCCGGCCGGCAGCGAGATGAACGTTCGGATGATCGGCAGCATTCGGGAGAAGAAGACCGTGGCGTCGCCGTGCTTCTCGAACCAGCGATCCGCCCACTGGATGTGCGACGCCCTGATGCCGATCTTGCTGCCGTGCTTCTCGAGGATGTCCACCCGCCCCGCCCGGCCGATCCAGTAGGCGATCCACGAGCCGACGAGGTTCGCCGACGAACCAACCGCGGTGGCCGCGAAGAGGCTGTACTCGCCGTTCGAGACGTTGAAGCCCGCGAAGAGCATGGTGGCCTCGCTGGGCACGGGGATGCAGGCGCTCTCGAGGAGCATCAGCACGAACACTCCGGGGAGCCCCATGGCATCCACCACGTCCACGGCCACCTCGACGATGGGGTCCGTGATCGAGGCAAGTAAGAGCATGGGGCCGAAGTAGGGTAGCGAGCCGTGATCCCCCTATTTGCCAGCAGTCTGGAGCCGTACCACGACCGCCTGAGCGAGGCGCTCGAGCGCGTCGCGCGCAGCGGTCGCTACATCCTCGGTCCGGAGGTGGAGGCGTTCGAGCAGGAGTTCGCGGCCCACCTCGGCGTGCGGCACTGCGTGGGAGTGGCGAACGGCACCGACGCCCTCACGATCGCGCTACGCGCCCTTGGCGTGGGGCCGGGCGACGAGGTGGTGATGCCGTCCTTCACCTTCTATGCGACGGCCGAGGCCGCGCTGGTGCTCGGCGCGCGGCCGGTGTTCTGCGACATCGACCTCGACACCTTCTGCGTCACGCCCGACACGGTCAGTGCGGTGCTCACGCCGCGCACGAAGGCGATCGTGCCGGTGGACCTGTTCGGCACCGTGGCGCCGATCCCGGGGCTGCGCGAGCTCGGCGTGCCGGTGTTGGAGGACGCTGCGCAGGCGGCGGGCGCGGACCTTGACGGGGTGAGGGCCGGCGCGCTCGGGGACGTGGCCACGTTCTCGTTCTTCCCCTCGAAGAACCTGCCCTGCCTCGGCGACGGCGGCGCGATCGTGACCGACGACGACGAGCTGGCCGAGCGCGCGCGCATCCTGCGCTTCCACGGCTCCAAGGACAAGACCACGTTCACCGACGTGGGCTACAACTCGCGCCTCGACGAATTGCAGGCGGCGGTCCTGCGGGTGCTCCTACCCGAGCTCGAGGGATGGACCGAGCGGCGCCGGGCGGTGGCGGCGGCGTACGAGCGGCTCGGGATGGGCGAGCACGCGCTGCTCCCGCGGCCGACCGATGGCGCGCGCCACGCCTATCACCTCTACGTGGTCCGCTCCGAGCGCGAGCTGCCGATCGGGCGCGGCTACTACCGCACGCCAGTTCACCGGCAGCCGGCCGTGGCGGATCCCGCCGAGCTGCCCGCCACCGAGGAGGCGGCCCGGACCAACTTCGCCCTGCCGATGGGAACCGACCTGAGCGAGGACCAGGTCCGCCAGGTCGTCGAAGCATGCGCGTCTGGGTCGACCTGACGAACAGCCCACACGTGCTCGTGATGCGCCCGCTGATCGAGGCGATGCGGGCCCACGGGCACGAGGTGGAGGTCACGGCGCGCGACTTCGCGCAGACGCTCGCGCTCTGCGAGCGCTTCGGTATCTCGCACACGGCGATCGGGCGCCACCGCGGCGGGCGCCTCGGCCCCAAGGGCCTCGGGCTGATCTCGCGCAGCGGCGCCCTCGTGCGCTGGGCGCGTGGCCGCGACTTCGACGTGGCGATGGGCCACGGGTCCAACGACGTGAGCGTGGCCGCGGCCCTGCTGAGGATTCCGGCCGCCACGGCGTTCGACTACGAGTACGCCGCCCAGCAGCACCACGTGAACTGCCGGCTCTGCCGGGTTATCGTGGTGCCCGACCTGATCCCGCCGGAGCGGCTGGCGCGCTACGGCGCGACGCCCCGCAAGCTGCGGCGCTACCCCGGGCTGAAGGAGGAGTACTACCTGGCGGACTTCGAGCCGGACGAGGCCGTCCTGGGCGAGCTCGGGCTGGAGCGAGAGCGTCCGCTGGTGGTGGTGCGGACCCCTCCGGAGGTGTCGCTCTACCACCGCTTCGACAACCCGCTCTTCCGGCGCGTGCTGGAGCGTCTCGCTCGGGAGGGCACGCAGGCTGTGGTGCTGCCGCGAACGAGCGCGCAGCGTGAGGAGCTGCGCGGGGTGGGGCGGTTCGTGGTGCCCGAGCGTGTGGTGGACACGCAGAGCCTCGTCGCGTTCGCCGACCTGGTGATCTCGGCTGGAGGGACCATGAACCGCGAGGCTGTGGCCCTCGGCACGCCCGTCTACACGACGTTCGAGGGCCGCCTCGGTGCGGTGGACGAGGCGCTCCTCAGGGAGGGGCGCATGCGCAGGCTCACCGACCCCGCCGAGGTGAGCTTGGAGCGGCGCGCGAAGCACGACGGGTTGCGGATTCGCCGAGACCCGCGCGAACTCGTCAAACTGCTCCTCTCGGCCGTTCGATGATGCGATCGCTGACAACCTCCGTGAACGCTCGCCGCCTGGGTCAGGTCGGCGTCGACGCCTGCCTGCTCGGGCTGGCGTACTACCTCGCGTACGTCCTTCGCTTCGACTCGGGGATCCCGGACCGCTACGAGGAACTGCTGCGGGACACGATCGCGCTCACGGTCGCGATGAAGCTCGTGATCTTCGCGATGTTCGGGCTCTACTCGAAGCTCTGGCGCTTCGTCGACCAGAAGGACTTCGAGTCGATCCTGAAGGCCGTCGTGGTGTCCTCGGTCGGCCTGATCGTGGTGCTGTTCCTGTTCTCGATCGGCAAGCACGACCCGCCGCGCGGAGTGCTCGCGCTCGACTTCCTGCTCTCGCTCGTGTTCGTGAGTGGCGCCCGCTTCGCGGTGCGCGCGATCGTCGAGCGCCCCTCGCGCGGCGCCATCCTCGAGCGCGCGGCGAACGAGGTGCTGATCGTCGGAGCCGGCAACGGTGGCCAGCAGGTGGCGTTCGAGCTGCGCCGCAACCCTGGCCTGCGCAGCGCGCCGGTCGGCTTCGTGGACGACGACCCGCGCAAGCAGGGCATGCGCATCGCCGGCATCAAGGTGCTCGGCGGCACCCCGGACCTTGCGCGCATCCTCGACGGCGTGCAGCCGGACGAGGTGATCATCGCGATCCCGTCGGCGCCGGGCACGCTCCGCCAGCAGGTGGTCACCTCCTGCCGCGAGCGCAGCATCCCTGTGCGCACGCTGCCCACGACCTTCGAGTTGCTCTCCGGCGGGCTGAACCTGATGCGGCAGGTCCGCGAGGTTCGCGTGGAGGACGTGCTGGGGCGCGAGCCGGTACGTGTGGAAATAGACCGCGTGGGCGCCTACCTCCGCGGCCGCACCGTGCTGGTCACGGGGGCTGGCGGCTCGATCGGTGCGGAGCTCTCGCGCCAGATCGCGCGCGTGGGCGCGAAGCGACTCGTGCTGGTGGAGAACTCCGAGAACGCGCTCTTCGAGATCCGCCGCGAGCTCGAGGAGGAGCGCCACTTCGCACGCTCGTCGCCGGTCCTGGCCGACTGCAAGGACGCCACCCGCATGCGCGAGATCTTCAGCGAGTACAAGCCTTCGGTGGTCTTCCACGCCGCCGCCTACAAGCACGTGCCGCTCATGGAGGAGAACCCGGTCGAGGCGGTGCGCAACAACTCGGTGGCCACGCGCATCGTGGCAGCCGCGGCCGGTGAGGCCGGCACCGAGCGCTTCGTGCTCGTCTCGACCGACAAGGCCGTGAGTCCCGCCACCGTGATGGGTGCCTCGAAGGCGCTCGCGGAGTGGGCGGTGGAGGCTGCGCAAAACCGCTGGAAGGGCACCCGCTTCGCGTCGGTGCGCTTCGGCAACGTGCTCGGCTCGTCCGGCTCGGTGGTCCCGATCTTCCGGCGCCAGATCGCGCAGGGCGGTCCGGTCACCGTCACCGACGAGAAGATGACGCGCTACTTCATGACCATCCCCGAGGCGGTCCAGCTGATCATCCGCTCGGGTGAGCTCTCCACCGGCGGTGAGGTGTTCGTGCTCGAGATGGGCGAACCCGTGAAGATCATCGAGCTCGCGGGCAACATGATCCGCCTGGCCGGGCTCGAGCCCGAGGTGGACATCGGCATCGAGATCGTGGGGCGGCGCCCCGGGGAGAAGATCCACGAGGAGCTCTTCAACCCCGGCGAGCGGCCTGAGGCCACGCCCGCAGAGAAGATCGTGTGCGCCGCGCGGCCCCCACTCGCGCCGGAATGGGTGGAGGGCGCGTTCGCCCGGATCGAGGAGCTCGTGTACGCGGGCGACGCCGCTGCGCTGGCGGGCGCCGTTGCAGAGCTGTCGGTCGAGCGCGCGCTTACGGTTCAGGGTGGCTAAGGTCCGGCCCTTGCCGAAGTAGGCCCTGGCGCGGGTACGCCAGGCGCCGTCACCCGCTCTACAGTTCGGACCCTTGCCGGAAATCGTTCAAGAAATCGGCTCGTACGCCGGGCTCGCCGCCGTGGTCGGGCTCGCCGTCCTCTCAGTCCTCTATTTCTCGCAGGCGCGGGACGTGAAGCGCCTGCGCGAATGGGCGGGCCGGGCGCCGGAGCGCGCGGCCGACCCGAGCGTGGCGGCCGGCGTCGTGCCGGGTCGCGTGCAGGCACAGCCACAGCCCGCCAAGCCGCCCCAGGTCCCGCAGCCCGGACAGCCGACGACGCCCGCCGCCAGGCCCGGCGTCCCAGCGGTCCCGGCCGCAGCCGGCGCCGGAGCCGCCACGATCACACAGGCGAAGCCCGCACAGGCCGGCGGCAACGCAGGCGCGGCAGCGCCCGGAGCGCCCGCGACCGCGGGCGCGCAGGCGACGACTGCGACCCCGGCGACCCCGGGCAGCCGGCGCGAAGCCAGGCGGTCCGGCGAGCCCAGGCGCGGCGCCCGGCGGCCCCGCGACACCCGGCGCGAAGCCGAGCGGCCCCGCAGCACCCGGCACCCAAGGCAGCCCCGCAGCACCCGGCAGCCCCGCCGCGAAACCGAGCGGCCCCGCGACACCCGGCACTCAGAGCGCACCCGGCGCACCCGGCGCCCCTGGCGCGAAGCCGGGCGGCCCCGCGACACCCGGCACTCAGGGCAGCCCCACGCCCGCCGCCACACCCGGCGCCGCGGGCGGTCCTGCCGCGCCCGGCACTCAGCAGGCCGCCTCTGCGGCGGCGGCCTCCGCCGGAACGGCCGCACCTGCGGTCCCGGGCGCTCGCCCGGGTGGACCGGACGGTCCTGCTCCTGGCGCGAAGCAGGACGGCCCCACGGCCCCCGACGCCAAGCTCGGCGCCGCGGATGGCCCGGCGACGGCGCCCGCGTCGCCCGCTGCCAAGCCCGGCTCTGCTGGCGCTCCCGCCACCGCGCGGGCCGGCGCGCCGGCGGTCCCCGGTGGTCCCGGTGGACCCGCCACGCCGGCCGGTGGGCGCCCGCCGGGCACGCAGGCGGTCCCACCCGTGCCAAGCGGTCAGCGCGCGCCCGTCCGGCCCGTGCTTCCGGCGCGGCCGATGCCTCAGAACACGGCGATAATGTCGCCGCCGAGTCGCCCCTGGTACCGGCGCCTGGTTTCGAGCCCGCGCTACGCGGTGCTCGCCGTGGCCGGACTCCTGATCGTCGGCGGCGCCGGTGTGTTCAGCGCCGACCAGATCCTCAATGACGACAGCTCGACGACCTCGAACGGACGCCCGGCGGAGGGCGGAGGCGGCGGCAGCGACCAGGCCGCGGGCGACGACGGGGGCGGCAAGCAGAGGCCCGCGGTGGTGCCGGGCAAAGTCACGGTGGCGGTCCTGAACGGCACCACGGTGCCCAACCTCGCGAAGCAGGTGGGAGACCGGGTCGAGTCACACGGCTTCGTGCTTGGCACGGTTGCGAACTCGGCGGACCAGGAGCAGCAGCGCGCCGAGTCGGTCGTGCTCTACGCGCCCGGCCACCAGCGCGAGGCACGCGCCGTGAACAAGCGCCTGGGGATCGGCCAGCGCGAGCCGATCGATCCGGCCAGCCAGGAACTCGCCGGCGACGCGACAGTGGTCGTGATCGCCGGAGCGGACCTGGCGCAGTAGCACGTTCCGTCAGTTGATCCGGCTATTCCGGACTAAGTGACGGAGGACCCTCAGTGCAGTCTTTCGGCCGCCGCGGCCGCCGTCCGTGCCTTCTCCGCCAGGTGCGCCACGCCGAGCCGGTCGCTCTCGGTCGCAGCGGCCTCCAGCAGCTCGCGGGCGCGCTCGTCGTCGTGGCCCAGCAGCACCTGGCCGGCCAGCAGGTGGGCGCGGGTGGCCTCGAGCGGCCGGTCGAGGGCGCGCCACGCCTCCTCGGCCTCCGCCAGCAGCGCGGCGCCCGCGATCGGGTCTTCGTCGGACACGCCGCGCGCCTCGAGCGCCGCGGCCTGACCGAGCGGGTAGTGCAGGCGCTCGGCCATCTGCGCCGTCATGGCCGCCGCCTCGGCGGCCGCCTTCGGGCGATGGGCGAGCGCCAGGATCACGGCCCGCGCGCCGGTGGCCTGGATCGACTGCGCGATCAGGCCCGCGCGCTCGCACACCTCGATCGCCTGGTCGAGCGCGGCCGTGGCGCCGTCGAGGTCGCCCTGGTCGCGCAGCGCGATCGCCAACCCGAACAGCGCCTGGAACGCGATCTCGGACCATCCCACCTGCTCGGCCAACTCGTGGGCGCGGTGGAAGAGCACGGTGGCCTCCCCGATCCGCCCCTCGCGCCAGCGCAGGAGGCCGCGCAGCGCGTACGGCAGGCAGAGCTTCCCCACGAGGCCCTCGCGCTCCGCCAGCGCGGCGCTCGCCTCGGTGGACTGCTCGACACGGTCCCAGTCCGCCGTGTACGCGGCGAGCTGCGCTAGCCAGGCGTGCAGCTCCACCTGCGCCGGCAGCATGCCCACCTGCTCGGCGAGCGCCAGCGCCTCCTCGTACGCGGCGCGGGCGCCCTCCACGTCGGCCTCGGAGATCTCGAGCTGCCGGCCGAGCGCTGACAGAGCCAGGATCGTCTCGCCGTCGTCCGACCCGCGCGCAAGCTCCACCGCCCGCTCCAGGTTCTCGCGCGCCTTCTGCGTGTCACCGATGCGGCCGAACACGCGGCCGAAGATGCCGTGGGCGCGGCTGGCGGCGCGCGTCTCGTCCAGCCGTTCGGCCAGCCGCAGCGCCTTCTCCGACGCGTAGATGGCGAGCATGTTGTCGCCGGTGTGGAGGTAGAGCCAGGCCGCCTCCTCGTAGAGGCGCACCAGCTCGATCCGCGGCGGCCCGTCCTTCAGCAGGTTGATGCCCTTCTGGTAATGCTCGATCGCGGTCTTGCGCTCGCCCTTGTGCGACAGGGCCGCGCCGATGCGCCGGTGCAGGTCCGCCACGCGCTCGAGGTCCTCCTGGCCGCGATGCCACTCGAGGCAGTCCGACCACACGCCGATGGCCTCGTCCACGCGGCCCAGGCGCAGCGACACGTCGCCGAGCTTCTCGCCTATCCGCACCACCTCGGCACGGCCGTCCTGCGGGGCGATCGAGCGTGCGTGGCGGTAGTGCGCGGCCGCCTCGCGATTCGCGTACAGGTGCGCCGCGGCGTCGCCGGCCTCCTCCAGGAAGCGCAGTGCGCGCCCGCGCATCGTGTCGAGCTCCTGCGGCGGCACCCCGCTCTCGCGACCCAGCGCCGCGGCGCGGCCGTAGTGCTCCGCGAGCAGGGCCACGACCTCCTCGGTGCGGTCGCCCGCCCGCTCCTCCATGAACGCGCCCACCTCGAAGTGCTTCCGCGAGCGGACGGCCTTCGGCAGCATGCCGTACGCAACGTCCCTGATCAGCACGTGCTTGAAGGCCAGCTCGCGCTCGCCGAGGAGCGGACCCGAGGGCGAGGGGGCGAGGATGTCCTTCTCCTGGAGCGACATCAACGCCCGGTCGAGGTCCTGTCCCTCCGAGCGCGCGAGCGTCGCGAGCGCTCCCTCGGGGAACGTGCGGCCCACCACCGACGCCTGCTGCACGAGCCGGCGCTCGAAGGCGTCGAGCGAGTCGAGCCGGGCCGCCAGCACGGCCTGCACGGTGTCCGGCAGCTCGGCGGAGTCCACGCTGCCCTCCTCCGAGATCCGGCGGGCCATCTCCTCCGCGAACAGCGGATTGCCGCCGGAGCGCTCTGCCACGGCCGGCACCACCTCGTGCCCATCGGGTAGCAGCGCGCGCACCAGCGCGCGGCTGTGCTCGTCGCTGAGCGGGTCGAGGAACAGCTGCGTGGCCGAGCGGCGGCCGCCGCCCCAACCGGCGCGGCGGTCGAGCAGCTCGTCGCGCGCCAGGCAGACGAGCATGAGCGGCGCGCGCACCCACTGAGCGAGGTGCTCGATGGCGTCGAGCAGGCCGTCGTCGGCCCAGTGGATGTCCTCGAACGCGATCACGAACGGGTGCCGGTTCGCGATCGCCTCGATGCCGCCGCGCAGGGCGGCCAGGAAGGACTCGCGCATGCGCTCCGGGTCGTCCTCCTCCGGCACGAGCTCGGGCGGCACGTCCACGCCGAGCAGGCGCCCGATCAGCGCAGCCTCGCGGTCCGAGGCCTTGCCGGTGCCGCCCATCAGCTCACCTACGTACGCGCGCAGCTTGCCCCAGGCCTCCTCGGAGGAGTCCGACTCGACGATCCCGCATTCCGCGCGCAGCACCTCGCCGAGCGCCCAGAACACGATGCCGCTCCCATACGGGAGGCAGCGGCCCGTGCGCACCGTTGGCTTCGACGGATGCCCTCCGAGGCGCGCCTCGAACTCGCGCAGCAGGCGCGACTTGCCCACCCCCGCCTCGCCCACGACCGTGACGAGGTGGGAGTTTCCCTCGCGGACCACGCGCTCGTAGAGGCCGTCGAGAGTGGTCAGCTCCTGCTGGCGTCCCACGAGGGGCGACTCCCGCGCCGGCGCCACGCGTCGCACCGAGTGCTCCGCGATCAGCCCGACCGCCTCCCAGGCCGGCACGGGCTCGGCCTTCCCCTTCAGCTCGAGCGGCTTGAGCTCCTCGTAGCTCACCGCGGCATCGGTGGCGCGCATGGTCCGCTCGCCCACCGTCACGCTCCCGGGCCGCGCCGCGCTCTGGAGCCGCGAGGCCACGTTCACGGTGTCGCCCACGACCGTGTACGTCTCGCCCACAGCGCCCGCCAGCACCTCGCCCGTGTTCACGCCCACGCGCAGCTCGAAGTGGGCGCCCGGCGCCATGCCGGCGTTGATCTCCTCCATCGCGTCCTGCATGCCGAGCCCGGCGCGCACGGCTCGCTCGGCGTCGTCCTCGTGCGCAATCGGGGCGCCGAACAGCGCCATCACGTTGTCGCCGATGTACTTGTCGACCGTGCCGCCGTAGCGCTCGACCTCGTGGCCTAGCCGGAACAGCGCGCGGTCGACCTGCGACTTGACCTGCTCCGGATCCATGCCCTCCGCGAACGCCGTGTAGCCCGACAGGTCGGCGAACAGCACCGTTACCTGGCGACGCTCCTCCGGGAGCGCGGGCGCCGCGGTTGGTGCCGGCGCGGGGGCAGGCGTTCCGTCGAGCGCGCTGCCGCAGTTCATGCAGAAGCGAGCCTCGCCCGGTGCCGGCGTGCCGCAGCTGGGGCAGCGACGCTCGAGCGCTGAACCGCAGGACATGCAGAAGCGCGCACCCGCCGGATTCTGAGTTCCGCAGGTGGCGCAGTTCATGAGATTGAGCCTACGGCACGCGCCCGGAATCGCGGTAGATCTCGGCCACCTCCGCAAGCAGCCTTTCGTCCACGAGCGTGAAATCGCGGCCGTCAACCTCCGCGAGCGCGCCGGGATGGGGCGGGTACCAGAACGCGCGCAACTTGCGATCGAGGTCGTCTCCGGGCCGCACGCGGCGCAGCCGCTCGCGCTCCTCGGCATCCACGTAGCGCCCGGGCCCCTGGGGCGTGCGCGGCAGCTCCTCTCCGGACATCGCGCTGCCCATCACCCGCTGGAAGAGGCCGAACAGCCGCTCCTGGCTCTCCAGGTCGAGCGAGAAGGCCGTTGCCGAGTCGGGGTCCATAGCGAAGCGCTCGACCTCGACGAGGTCCCCGGTATCGAACCCGCTGTCCACGAAGTGGCACGACACGCCCCACTCGCGCAGGCCCTCGAGGATTGCGACGTTGTAGCCGCCCAGCCCGCGCAGATCCGGCAGCGGCGCCGGGTGGAAGTTCAGGCAGCCGATCCGGCCGAGCGACACGAGCGGCTCGCGGATCAGCTTCCAGAACAGGAACGAGATCACCACATCCACGCCCTCGGGCGGCTGCGCGTACAGCTCCTCGTCGCTCACCAGACGGAGGCCGTGGCGTTCCGCCACGAGGTCCACGCGCTGCTCCTCGCGGGTGAAGCGGTCGGGCTCCGACGCCACGACCGCGGCAACGTCGGCGCCCTCCGACACCAGCCAGTCGAGCGCCCGCGCCGACGATCGCTTGCACTTCGCCATGAAGATGGCCCTCACGCCAGCACCCGCTCGTAGACGGCGTTGGTCTGCTCCGCGATGCGGTCCCACGAGTACGGCCCGCTCGCCGCTGCGGCCGCAAGCGCCTCGAGCCGCCGCCGCTTCTCGGGGTCGGCGAGCAGCCCGCTGATAGCGGCAGCCAGCGCGTCGGAGTCACCCGGCGGTACGAGCAGCCCCGCGCCGTGGTCGGCCACCAGCTCGGAGAAACCGCCCACGTCGCTAAGCACCATCGCCTTGCCGAAGGCGAGGCCCGCGAACAGGACACCGGAGACATCGACGTTCCGGTGCGGCAGGGCAACCACGTCGGCCCGTCGGAAGAAGGCCGGCAGCTCGGCGTCGGTCACGTAGCGCTCCACGAAGCGCACCCTGCCAGGTGGGGCGAGTCGGCGCAGCCGCTCCATCGACACGCCCAGCGGGCGACCCACCACCCACAGCTCGGCGTCCTCCACCTGCTGAAAGGCCTCCACCAGCACGTCGACGCCCTTGTACGGCCGCACGACCCCGAAATAGAGCACCACCGGCCGCTCGATCTCGGCCAGCTCGGGGGGAAGCGGCCGCTCATCCGGCTGGCGCGTGAGGTGCTCGAAGGCGCCGTGCGGGATCACGTGCACGCGCTCCCCGCCACCGAGCAGCTCCGCGCCGTGCCTCGTGTGCACGATCACGGCGTCCATCCTGTCCGCGAGGCGCTGGTCCACCGCCTCGCGCCGGATCACGTTGTGCATGGTGAGCACGCGCGGCCGCGCCGCGGGCAGCAGGTGGGCGTCGATGCGCTCGAGCGGCAGCCACTGGAAGTGGCGCACGTCGGCGGCGGCCGCCCGGCGCCTGTAGCGCAGCATGTCGGGCACGTGCTCGGCCAGCTTCACGGCGCGCCGCCGCCGGGGTGCGCCGTCGCCGAGCAGGCTGGCGAGCCTGTAGAAGGACTCGCTCACGCTGTATCCCTGCGGCACCGGCGGCGGCCCGTGCACGAAGCGCGACGTGACCAGCTCCACCTCGAGGCCGCGTCGCGCCAGCGCGCCGGCCAGGGCGTGGTCGTAGGGGATCACGTCCCCGGACGGGTCAATCAGGTGCACGCGCACGCAGCCATTCTCTAGGGTCCCGCTCCCGATGAGCCGGTTCCGCTTCCGATGACCCGTCCGCTGGTCCGGGCGGTGTTCGCGGTCCTGGTGGTCGCGACCGTCGCCGCCTTCTTCGCGACGCAGCAGTTGAAGGGCGAGTTCCCGCTCGTGATTCGCTTTGCCACGAAGCCGGCGCACTTCTCGCCGAACGGGGACGACTACCGCGACACGACCGTGGTGGGATTCGACCTCTCGGAGCCGGCCAGCCTGAGCTTCATGGTCGTGGACTCCGAGGGCAGTGAGGTGCGCCGGCTTGTGAGCGAGCGCCGGCTGGCCGGCGACGCGAAGCACCGCTTCCGCTGGGATGGCCTCGACGACAGCGGCAATCCCGTCAGGGACGGGATCTACCGGATGCGCGTGGTGCGGCGCGACGAGAGCCGGGTGATCGACTCGGTCAAGGAGATCACCGTCGACCGCAAGCCACCGCGGGTCACGCTGCTGTCCGCGAAGCCGTCGGTGGTGGCCACGGGCCTGCCCGGCGAGACGCCGAGCGTCCGGCTGAGCTACCGCGGCCCGAAGAACAAGGCACCCGTGATCCGTGTCTTCCGCACGGACGACGGGAAGCCGCACATCGTGCGCCGCTTCCGCGGCGGCCCGAACCGGACGGCGGTCTGGGACGGCCAGGTGAGCAGCGGCTCCGAGCGGACCGAGCCGGCGCCGGAGGGCGACTACGCGTTCACGGTCGCCGTGCGCGACCGCGCCGGCAACCTGACCGAGGCCCCCCAGCCCGTGCCGCGGGCGGCCGTTGCGCGACCTGGCACCGGTGTCTCGGTGCGCCGCTTCACGCTGCGCGGGCCGCTGTCGGCCGTCACGGCGGGCGCCTTCGCCCACCTGGAGGTCGGGCCGGTGGACCGCAGCTTCGACTGGGTCGTATCCCGCCTCGGCGACCCCAAGCCGGTGCTGCACGGCGGCCGCGTGGCAGGGCGCTTCCGCATCAAGATCCCGAGCAAGACCAGGACCGGCGTATACGTCGTCCGCGTGCGGTCGGGGAAGGAGCGCGCCGTCTGGCCGCTCGCCGTGGCCGGTCTGCCGCCCAAGAGCGCCCGCGGCCGCGCCCGCCCGCTGGTGGTGCTGCCCGCGCTCACCTGGCAGGGGCTGAACCGGATGGACGACGACGCCGACGGCTTCGGCGACCGGCTTCCATTCGCGACCGCGGTGCGGCTCGACAGGCCCTTCGCCGACGATGGGCTGCCGCCGCGCTTCAACAGCGAGGTCTCGCCGCTCCTGCGCTGGCTCGACCGCGAGCAGATGCCGTACGACCTCACCACCGACATCGCGCTCGCTCGCCGCGAGGGCCCGGCGCTCGGGAACGCCCCGGGCGTGGCGTTCGCGGGCAGCGAGCTCTGGGCGCCGGAGCAGCTGATGGACCGTCTGCGCGACTACGTCGCGGACGGGGGCCGGGTGGCGATGTTCGGTGCGGAGTCCTTCAAGCGCACGATCGAGCTGAGCGACGACAGCGCGCGCAACGCGTCGAGGCCGCGGCCCGCGAACGCGTTCGGCGAGCACACGGAGCTGCTGCGGACGAGCCCGGCGCCGCTGACCGTCTTCGAGGACGGGCTCGGGCTGTTCGAGGGGATGTCGAGCTTCATCGGCGACTTCACCGTGTTCGAGGTCTCGCGCCAGCTGCCCGCCAGCGGGCGCCGGATCACCGCGGCGGGACGCGAGGCGAACCAGCCCGCGTTCCTCGCGCTCGGCCTCGGCGGCGGGATCGTGTTGCGGGCGGGCACGCCGCAGTGGGCGCGCGAACTCGAGGAGTCGGCGCTCAGCCTCGAGCTGCCGCAAGTGACAAAGCGCATCTGGCGCATGCTGTCCGCCGGCGGAAGCTCCTAGGCCTTCTGCCATCCTGCGCGCCGTGACCCGACGACGCCTGCTGGTGGGAGGCGGGCTTGTCGTGATCGTGCTGGCGGTCGCGATAGGTCTGTACGTCCGCAGCCAGAACGAACCATTGAAGAAGCGCGGTTCCGCCACGGAGGAGTTCGTGACGACCGAGGAGGCCAAGCCGCCTCCCAAGAAGGACGACCCGCGGCCGTGGCCGACCTACGGCTACGACAACCAGCGCCAGCACGTCTCCCCCTTCGGCGAGCGCCCGCCCTACAAGCGCCTCTGGTCGATCAACGCGCACGACACCGTCGAGTTCCCGCCCAGCGTGGGCTACGGGCGTGTCTACGTGGCCCAGCAGAAGGGCCTCTTCTTCGCGCTCAACGCGAAGACCGGCCAGGTGAGGTGGCGGAAGAGCCTCGACCGCTGCGCCGCCGCCTCGCCGACTATCGGCGAGGGGGTCGTCTACCAGTCCTACATGCATCCCGTGGTCTGCGCGCAGGGACAGCCCGGCGCGACCGGCTTCGTGGTGGCCTGGGACGCCAGGACCGGGAAGGAGCGCTGGCGCTACAACACCGCGCCGGTGGAGTCGTCGCCGCTGCTGCAAGGCAACCGCATCTACGTGGGCTCCTGGGACCACGGCGTGCACGCCATCAACGCCAACACCGGGCGTCGCATCTGGCGCTTCCAAGCGGATAACGAGGTGAACACCTCGGCGGCGTACTGGAACGGGCGCATCTTCATCGCCTCCGACAGCGGAACCCTGTACGCGCTGAGCGCCAAGAGCGGGAAGCAGCTGTGGAGCGCGCAGTCGCAGTCGCGCTTCGGCTCGCGCGAGTTCTTCTACGCGACGCCGACGGTTGCCCACGGGCGCGTCTACATCGGCAACACGGACGGAACGATGTACGTGTTCGGAGCGAAGACCGGTCATCTGCTCTGGGCCCGGCCGCTGGGCACGTACATCTACGGAGCGGCGGCGGTCTACAAGCGCAAGGTGTTCGTGGGCACCTACGACGGCAAGTTCTACGCGCTCGACGCGGCCACGGGCGACGTGCGCTGGCAGATCGATGCGCACGGCGCCGTTCACGCGGCCGCGACGGTGATGAACGGCCTCGTCTACTACGCCGTCTGCTCGAGCTGCGGCGAAGCGGCGTCGCGCGCGGTGGCCCGCGGTCCCGATGCCACCTACGCGGTCCGCGCGCGTGACGGCACGCAGGTGTGGCACTTCCCGGCCGGCAAGTACGCGAACCCGGTGGTGGCAGATCAGGAGCGCATCTACGTGACCGGCCGGGCGGGCGTCTACGCCCTGGCGCGGAAGGGCTCGCAGGTGGTCAAGGACTACCTGAGACGCGATCGAGAAAAGCGGCAATCCGGTCAGTGACCGTTCGTAGCACGTCGAGCGAGGCGAGTGGGTCGCCCTCGACCTGAAGCGAGTGGTCGAGGCCCTCCAGCTCGAGCACCTCGAGCGACGGATTGTCGGGCAGCTGGCCATCACTCCAGGTCGGGTCGTCGCGGCTGCCGACCAGTAGCGCCGGCGCCGGGGCCGCGCCGAGCGCCGCGGCGATCTCCGGCCGGCCGAGCAGGGGCGTGAGCCAGATGGCCGGTCCGGTGACCATCGGTGCGGCCACGCTACCCAGCGACTTTCCCACCACCACCGTCAGCTCGGCGTCGGTCGCATCCAGCGCGCGCTGCGCCTGCTCGCGCATCCAGGCGAACGGCTCACGATCGGCGGGCGCGCGCTCGTCGACCTCCACGACCGACCACCGGCGCGCCTGCGCCGCCTCGCGCGCGAACCAGAGCAGCGGGGCCTGGCTGAAGTAGCGCACGCCCGGCAGCAGCACGACGCAGCGGGCGGGGTCACCCTCGTGCTGGATCACGAGCCGAGCCTATTGCCATCAGCGCCGCGATGAGCGCTCCGGTCATCGGCCAGACGAGGTAGTAGTTGTTGAAGGTCCGGCCGATGAACATCAGCCACAGGATGGAGATCCCGAAGCCGGCCGCGCCCACCCAGAGCTCCCGCGATCTTCGCTGCGCGAGCAGCAGCCAGACCGTGAGCGGCACCCAGGTGAGCAGCGCCACCAGCGCGAACGGATAGCTGTCGTCGCGCTCGGCGATGATGCCGAGCCGAACCAGGATCGCTGAGAGCCCGTAGCCGACGATTCTGTACGTGCCGGCGCCGTACTTGATGGTGTCGTCGTAGAACGCGACGGGGTCGGCCACGAGGAACGGCAGGATGCCCGCGGCGAGCACTCCCACGAGCGTGAGCCCGGCGCGCTTCCACTCCTCGCGCGGAACCATCAGGGCGATAAATGGGATCGCGACGATCGCGAACTGCTTCAGCAGGATCGCCCCCGCGAGCGCTGCCGCCGCCCAGCCGAAGCGGCGCCGCGTGACGAGCGCGAACGCCAGCACGAGCAGGAGCAGGCTGGGAGCGTCGTTCTGCCCGAACCATGCCGAGCGCACGGTGATCGGGTTGCAGACGAGGACCGCGCCGAGTGCAAGGCGCCAGCCGATCGGCCCGCGGAAGAGCAGCGCCGCCGGCAGCAGGGCGAGCGTGGCGAGCAGTACGAGCAGCCGGTAGTCGTCGAACGGCTCGGGCAGCACACGCCAGACCGCGGCAGTGATCACCGAGCCCGGGAAGTACGCGAAGTGCCGCAGCGCCACCTCGTGCTCGCGCACGCGCTCCGACTCGCTCCCGTCGCGCGTGTAGAAGCGCTCCAGGCCTGAGTGCCGGTAGTCGTGGCCGTACGGGTTGTCGAGGTCGAGCAACAGCTCGCCGCCGAGCTCCGCCTGGTAGGTCGAGTCGTTTGTGAAGAACCAGGGGGCGGTGGAGTCGCGCAGGCCGAGCTGGAGCAGAGTGGACGGCGCGGCGAGCAGCACGCCGACCGCGAGCACCAGGGTGATTCCTGTCCAGCGCGGGAGCGCCCTACCCGGCCGCGCCAGCAGATAGACGGCAAAGGCGCCGCACAGAAGCGCCGCGCCGAACGCGGCCGCACGTGCGATGCCGACGTCCCACTCCTCGCCGGCGGCGCGCACGAGTGGCGCAAGGGGTCCCTGCGGATCCACGTGCCCGGGACGGAAGTGCCACGGATCGGAGCCGAGCTCGGGCAGCGTGATCGCGATGAGCACGAACAGGACCGCGGTGAGGATCCAGCCCTCGCGCTGGCTCACGCGGGCGCCGCCTCGGCCACGGGCTCGGGCTTGGCAACCGGTTGCGAGCAGTAGGCGGCCGCAACCGCGATCACGAACCACGTGAGCGGGTCCTCGAGGAAGCCGCTGTAGAAGAGCGCGTGCACGAACAGCCCGACGAAGGCGGTTCCGAGCGCGAGCCCGAGCGTCTCGTCGCGCCGCCAGACCTGCACGATCAGCCACGCGCCGCCGGCGAGCAGCCAGGCGTACAGAGCGAGGCCGATCGCCCCGAGCTCGGCGAAGACGGTGAGTGGCGTCGTGTGCGACACGAAGTTGGGGGTGGGCCGCTCGCTTCCGGCCAGGCGTCGGCTGGCGCGCGGCTGCCCGCCGATTCCCACGCCCACCACAGGGTGCTTCTCGATCACGCGCACGGCGTCCTCCACGCGGTTGGTCCGGTCGCTCGTGATCCTGTTCAAGGACTCACCGTTCGCCACCTGCACGGCGAGGTAGCCGCAGCCCACCAGCGCGGCCGCGAGCGTGAGCAGCGCCACCGCGCGCCGCACACGGCGATCGCCCGTCGCCACCGCCAGCAGGAGCGTGATCACGAGCAGCGCGACCATGCTCGACTGCGAGTAGGAGAACAGCAGCCCGGCCCACATCACGGCCACCAGGCCGATC
This sequence comes from uncultured Thermoleophilaceae bacterium, assembly GCA_963774095.1. Lineage (GTDB taxonomy): Bacteria > Actinomycetota > Thermoleophilia > Solirubrobacterales > Thermoleophilaceae > JACVRW01. The sequence goes on along the minus strand of CAVZDS010000007.1, from coordinate 71,920 downwards.
AGCGGCCACACCCGCCAGCGCCTGGTGGCGAGCAGCGCCAGCGCCACGCCGATCCCCAGCACCACGTGGCGGCCGTACAGGCTGGGGTCGCCGAACAGCGATGTCACGCGGAAGTAGTCCGTGTTCGCGTTCGACGCGGCCAGGTTCGGGGCGTAGAAGAACAGCTCGTGGGTGGCGGCCTGCCAGAGGCCCACCGCCGCGAACAGCGTGGCCAGCGCGAGCGCGGCGGCGGCCAGCGCGCGGGGCGTCCAGGGCGGGAAGTCGGCGCGTGCCACGGTGGCCAGCAGGGCCACGAACGGCAGCGTGAAGAACAGCAGCAGGTTCGTGCCGGCCTCCACGTCGTCCGCCCAGAGCAGCGAACAGCAGGCGAACGCGAAGAAGGCCGCTGCGGGAAGCGCGACCTGTCTCGGCAGCGGGCGCAGCTCGTCGCCGCGCAGCGCCCGCCAGAGGAGCGCGCTCGCCGCAGCGGCCAGCACGAAGTAGAGCGGCAGGAGCCTGCCCAGGCGGCCGTCGTCGGCGATCCTCACGAGAAGCGCGCTCGAGCTGTCGAACGAGAGCGGCGGCCGCAGCGGCGCAGTCACGAGCACGAGCAGCGGGACGAGTGCCGGGCGGCGCACGAACAGCGCGGCCGCGGCACCGACGGCGGCGAGGCCGAGCGCCACCGCGGCAGCGGCGGAGGCGCCGTCCAGGCGCTCTAGCGGACCCCCGCCGAGCGCCCAGGCCAGGCCGAGCTCGGCGGCGGCGAGCAGCACCAGGCCGGCGAGCAGAGCCAGCCTGCCGCGCGCGAGCAGCACGAGCACCGAGCCGAGCGCGCCACCCAGAGCGGCCAGTTGGGCGGTGTCAGCGTGCTCCATGGCGTGCGCGGGACGTTATTGGGCAGGCCCGCGGTTGTGTGCCTCCGCGGCCTCCCGGATGCCGTCGCCGCTGCGCGGCAGCAGCTCCTGCCTGGCATGCAGGAGATAGCGGCGGGCGTCGCGGCCGGGCAGGAGCGCGGCGGCGGCGGCGCGCGCAAGGTAGGCCCAGGTCCAGCAGACCCTCCAGACCACTCGGGTGAGATGCATCCCGTGCTTGCGGAAGTAGAGGTCGCGGTTGCGGTGGAATTCCACGATCCGCCGCCTCATGGCTGCGGCGTCCGTGCCGAGCTGATCGTGATGGAGCGCCTGGGCGCCGGGCACGAACAGGATCCGCCAGCCGGCGTCCCCGAGCCGGCGGCAGAAGTCGGTCTCGTCCGAGTACACGAAGAAGTCGCCGTCGAGCCAACCGACCTCCTCCGCGGCCGCACGCCGAACCAGCATGGCGCTCGATTGCACCCAGCCGACCTCGCGCGCATGGTCGCCTGTGCTCTGCACCGCCACGCGGTCCTGCGCGAAGACGGCCGCGGCCAGCGCCCAGGGAATGTCCGGCAGTCGCCAGGCGCAGGCGGTGGGCTCGCCCTCACTGGTGAGTAGCTGCGCGCCGGCGGCCGCCGCGCCGGAGTCGGCCTCGAGCGCCGCCACCAGGGCAGCGGTCGCGCCGTCGCGCAGCTCCGAGTCCTCGTTCAGGAGCAGGCAATAGCGCCCGCGCGCGGCCTTCAGCAGCCGCGAGTCGTTGTCGGCTTTGCCCTCGCGGCGCTCGAGCGCGAACAGGCGCACGTCGGGGTATCGATCGCGGACGGCCTCGGCGGAACCGTCCTCCGACGCGTTGTCGAGCACGAGCACCTCGTGCTCCACGCCGTCGGGATGCGTGCGCTCGATCGCGGCGAGGCAGTCGAGCAGGTAGTCGCGCCCGCCGGTGTTCACCACGCAGTACGACAGCTCGATCAGCGCGCCGCCTCCTCGAGCACGGCCAGCGCGCGCGCCGCCAGCTCGTCGCGGCTGAACTCGCGCTCGGCGAGCGCCCGCGCGTTGCGGCCCATGCGCGCGGCCTCGCCCGGGTTGTCGCGCAGCCAGGCGAGCTTTTCGGCCAGGTCGCGAGCGTCGCCGGCGCGGACGTAGAGCCCGGCCTCGTTGCGCTCCACCAGCTCGCGCATCCAGCCGTCCATGTTCACGATCGCCGGGCGCCCCGCGGCGAAGGTGTCGAAGAGCTTGTTGGGCGAGTTGGTGGCCAGCACGGGCACGTCCTTGAAGAGCGTGAGGCAGGCCGCGGACTGCGCGGCCAGGCGCGCCACGTCCGCCTTGGACCCGCGCCTGAACTCGACGTTGTCCGGCGCGGAGCGCTCCAGCTCGGCGCGGCGCTTCCCGTCACCCATGAGCACGAACGGCACGTCCGGCAGCAGCCGCGCCGCCTCCACCGCGGCGGTCAGGTCGTTCGCCTCACCCATGGCACCGAAGTAGGCCACGAGGAAGGGACCGCTCGGCGGGGTCGGATCGAAGAGGTCCAGGTCCGCCGAGTTCGGCACCAGCTCCGACTTGTCCTGCGGGAGGGCCGCCCGGATTCCCGGCGACAGGGCGATCACGCGCGTGCTGCGCGAGTACACGAAGCGCTCGAGCGCGCGCGCCAGCCGCTGTGCGACCGGTTGCGCAGCGCGCCCATCTGGATCGGCGCCTCCGGCCAGAGGTCGCGCACCTCGAATACGAGCGGCGCTCGCCAGCGCGTGGCCGCCACGAGCGCGGGCAGCGCCATCGTGAGCGGCGGCGAGGTTGCGTAGATCACGTCCGGGCGCGGCCCGCGCACTGCGGCGAGCGTGGCGCCGAGCGCGAAGCGCGCGAAGGCGAGCATGCGGCGGGCGTTCGATAGCGCGGTGGCCTGCATGTAGTCCGAGTAGCCCCCGCGCACCCCCACGACCTCGATCCCGTCCACGGTCCGGGGGCCGTCCCCGGCGGTTACCATGCGCACCCCGTGCCCGCGCTCCACGAAGCGGCGCGCGAACTCGTACGAGCGCGTGCCGCCCCCTCCCGCGCGGGTTATGAAGAACTGATGCAAGTAGAGAATCTGCATTCCGTGCGCCGGAACGGTAACCAGCGTTGAGTCGCGTCCTCGACGCGGTGCTCGCCGCGCTGCTTCTGCTCGTGACCGCTCCGCTGCTCCGCTGGCCGCGCTGGCCATCCGGCTGGAGAGCCGCGGGCCGGTGTTCTACCGCCAGCGGCGGGTCGGCCGCGACGGCGAGCCGTTCGAGCTCTGGAAGCTCCGCACGATGGTCCCGGGCGCCGAGTCGATGGGCGCCGGCATCTACGTGCTGGACGGCGACCCGCGCATCACGCGCGTCGGCCGCATGCTGCGCCGCTTCTCCCTCGACGAGCTGCCCAACCTCGTGAACGTGCTCCGCGGCGACATGGCGATCGTCGGCCCGCGCCCGACGGTGCAGGAGCAGGTGGATCGCTACACCGACCGCCAGCGCCGCCGCCTCGAGGTCAAGCCCGGCATCACCGGCTGGGCGCAGATCAACGGCCGCACGTCACTCCCGTGGCCGGACCGAATCGAGCTGGACGTGTGGTACGTGGAGCACCGCTCGATGCGCCTCGACCTGCGCATCCTGGCCCGAACGGCACGAATGCTGGCCACGGGACACGGCCTCTACAGCGAGGACCTGAAGCAGGGCTGGTAGCCAGTCGTGAGACCGCGCTTCGCTCAGCGCACGCGCAGCGAGCGCAGCTCCGAGGCGCCCCGATCGGTGTCCAGGTCCGACCTTCGCCACCGCGTAGTACCGATACGCCGCCCTGAACGCCGGCACGAACGACGTCTCGAAGCGGCCCCGGCGCGTCCGCACCGCCCGGGCGCCCACCTGGCGCCAGCGGCCTCTTACCTGCTGCTGGAAGACCACGCTCACCACTCGCTTCCGCGGCGCCACCGTGCCGGCCACGGTCAGGCGCCGGCCGCGCCGCGCGCTGCGCGGCGGGCGGTCGAAGCTGAGCACCGGACGCAGGTTCAGCAGGAGCCTCGGGGAGGCGGAGCCGCGCACCTCGGCGCTGCCCGCGTAGCGGACCCGCACGTACATGCGCTTCGCCGGCTTCAGGTCGGTCGCGAAGACGCCGTCGGCGCCGGTGGTGACGCGGCGCGAGGTGCGCCAGACGTTGTCGCTGTTCACCTGCACCTCCACCACCTGCCCGGCGAGCGGGTTGCCGTCCGGGCCCACGAGCGTTCCGCTCACCGGCACGAGCTCGCCGAAGTCCACGCGCCGGTCGGCAAGCGCTGCGGTCACGCGCGCGGCGAAGGTGGCGAACGGGGTGCCCGCCTCGACCAGGGCGCGGATGTCGTCGAGCTGGTCGTAGAGGGCGTCGCCGGGACAGGCGGTCTTGCCGGTGTCCCGATGGCCGATCACGCGCTCGAGCGTGACCTGCGTGCCCGCGGCATAGCGGCTCTCCGAGCCGCCCGCGCTCGTGAGGGTGACCGGTCCCGACAGCGGCTGCCCGTGTACGCCCAGCTTCCAGCGGATGTAGGTGGCCGTGGCCGACAGCGCCTCCTGGCTTGCCCCGACGGAGCTGTAGTCGCCGATGTTCGCGATCCCGGCCGTCTGCGAGTTGAAGCCCTGCGCGTGCGCGCCGATCACGGCCTGGTCGAGCCCGCCGGCGCGCCCCTCGTAGATCGTGCCGTACTTGTCGACGAGCGCGTTGTAGCCGATGTCGTTCCAGCCGTTGGAGTTGCGGTGGTAGCGGCAGATCGCCAGCACGATCTGCGGCGCCTCTTCAGGCGTGTAGTCGTTCAGCGAGACCGTGTGGTGCACCTGCACCGCCTTCACGCTGCCGTAGCTCGGCGCCTCGCGCGGCACGCAGCTGGAGGCGCCCCATTGCTCTCTCGTGCACATACGGGAACGGGGTGCGTCGCGGTCTGCGCGGCGCGCGCGGTGGCGCGGCGCTTCCCGACGGCGACGAAGTGGAGACGCAGGCCCGGCACGCGCCTGTCGAGGCGGTACTGGAGCGTGCGGGCCCGGCCGACCCACAGCCGGATCCGACCCGCCGGATCCGTGTACTCCGAGGTGCTGCCAGCGGCTCCACCCGGAGCCGCGGCGAACGCGTACCTCCACGTCCGGTGTCGCGTCGCCCGCGCCACTTCAGCCCCACCAGGTTGAAGGCGCGCGGCGGTGGACACCTTCGCGCGGGCCGGATCCGGCGCTGCGCGCTCGAAGTCGGCGGGTTGCGCCGCAAACGCGGACGGGACGAGCACGCAGGGCGCACAGAAGCGCCGCTGCTGAGGCGAGCAGCTTCACTACAACCCCAACACGGTTGCAGCGCGCCGGTTGCGCCTCCGCAAGAATCCCTGCAAATCGCCGTTTTGCAGGCGAAATTGCCTACGGAATCGGCTCTGGGCCCTGCGAGCGGTTCTCGTCGCGGAAGGCCGCCAGCGCGTCGAACGTCTTGGCGTTGACCTCGTTGCAGCCCATCAGCCGGCCGGTGCCGTTCGGCGCAGGATCCTGGTTCCAGGCGGTCGCCGCCACCGCGTACGGCATGTTGCGCCGCGGCACGAGAACCATCTGGTACGGGTCGTCCTCGACCAGCGCCCGGATGTCGGCGCGCTGCTCCTCGGGCAGCGACGGCTTGACCCAGATGATCACGCGGCCGTGCTCCATCGTGTGCACGAGCTGCTCGTCCTGTGGCGCCTGTCCGTAGATCCCGTCCTGGGCAGGTATCTGGTAGTGCCGGCCCGTCGTCGGCGGGTTGGTGTTGTACTTCACCCGGTCGTCGAGCGAGGTGGTGTGCTCCCGCGAGGTCGCCCTTCTTCGTCGTCAGCTCACAGCCGGCCGCCTTGGCCGCGGGAGCCACATCGAAGATGCGTCTGCTTGGGGACGCTGCCGCCGTCCGGGAAGACGTTCCCGGCGTTGCCCGGCCCGCTCCCAGCGTCATCTCCCCCGGTCGCGAGCAGGATCAGGACGGCGATCGCCACGATGGCGATTCGGCCGGCCACGCCGTAGCCGACCATCCTCTTGCGCTGCTTCGCGGCACGCGCCTGCTGCTCGCGCAGCTCGCGCTCGCGCCGGAGCGCCTCCTTCTGCTCTCTGCGATGGGACATTCGGGTCGAGAAGGGTAGTGAAGGCTCTAGTCGGCACCGCGCCGCGTCGACTTGCCGCGGCGGGCCCCGGGACTCGTCCGCCGCCGAGCCCTCGGACCGCGGGGCCGGCTTGAAGCAGGTCTCGATGAACTCGACGATCTCGCTGGTCAGGCGCTCGGGCGTGAGCCGCAGCTCGAGGATCGACGAAGCCTCGAGCAGCCGGCGCACCGGGCAGCTCGCGCACGAGCATGTCCGAGTCGGAGAACGGGTGGATCGGGTCGCGGTAGTGGCCGATCACGAGCGTGGGCTGCGTCATCTTCGCCCGCTCCTCGCGCGGCGGCGCCACGCGCCCGTAGAAGAGCCCCTGGAGCACCGACGCCGACGGCTTCGGGTCCTGAGCCACCCAGTCGAGCAGCATGTCGCCGAGCAGCCAGGTGCCGCGCGGCACGAGCCGTGCCCCGCGCCCCATCAGGCGGGCGACCGGAGCCCCGAAGGTGAGACCCACGAGCAGCGGCGTGAAGGCGATGGCGCAGCCGAGCAGCGCGTTGTCGAGCACGGGCATCTCGATCAGCATGCCCTTCACGCGCTCGGGCGCGGCGGCTGCCGCCTCGAGCGTGGCGTTGGCGCCGAGCGAGGTGCCGCCGATCACCGCCTGCTTCACCCCGGCGGCGTCGAGCAGCGCGATCGCCTGGCGGCCGAAGATGGTCATGCCGTAGTTCCACATCTCGGGCGGCCGGTCCGATTCGCCGTGGCCGAGCAGGTCGAGGCACAGCACCCGGTAGCCGCGCTCGGCGAGCGTCTCCGCCAGCGGGGCGTGCATCTTGCGCGAGAACAGCAGTCCGGGCACCAGGACCACGACGCGGTCGCCGCTCCCGTACTCGTCGTACACCAGTCGGTGGCCTTCGAACTCGAAATCCTTCGTGAGCATTGCGGTCCACAATAGCCGCGCAATAGCATCGGTCGGCCGAGGAGAGAACGCGACCGGAAGGAACAAGTCGGATGAGCGCGAGCGTGCACGTCGAGGTCACCGTCAACGGTGAGAAGCGCGAGGCGGACGTGGAGGCACGGCTCCTGCTCGTGCACTGGCTGCGCGACGAGCTCGGCCTGACCGGCACGCACGTGGGCTGCGACACCACCAACTGCGGCGCCTGCACGGTCCACATGAACGGCGAGGCGGTGAAGAGCTGCACCGTGCTCACGGCTCAGGTCGACGGCGCGGAGGTCACGACCATCGAGGGCCTCTCCGGCGGCAACGGCCTGCACCCGGTGCAGGCGGCCTTCTGGGAGAAGCACGGCCTCCAGTGCGGCTTCTGCACCCCGGGCATGATCATGGCCGCCGCCGACCTGCTCGCGCGCAACCCCAACCCGTCGGACGAGGAGATCCGGCACGGCCTCGAGGGCAACCTCTGCCGCTGCACCGGCTACCACAACATCGTCGAAGCGGTGAAGGCCGCGGCTGGGACGGGGGTGTCGGCATGACCACGCACATCGGCACGCCGATGAAGCGCAAGGAGGACCCCCGGATGATCACCGGCCGGGGGAACTACACCGAGGACATCAACCTGCCCGGCATGCTGCACGTGGTCGTTGTCCGCTCGCCCGAGGCGCACGCCACGATCACCTCGATCGACACCTCGGCGGCGCGCGGAGCGCAGCGGCGTGGTGGCCGTGCTCACCGGCGAGGACATGGCCGGCGACTTCGCCGGTCCGCTCCCGATGGTCTGGGCGCCGCCCGGCGTGGAGATCAAGACGCCGGAGCACTGGCCGCTCAAGCGCGGCGAGGTGAAGCACGTGGGCGATCCGGTGGCGGTCGTGGTCGCCACGAGCCGGCACGAGGCGGTCGACGCCGCCGAGGACGTGATCGTGGAGTACGACCCGAAGCCCGTCGTCGTGGACCCGGAGGCCGCGCTCGAGGACGGCTCGCCGCTCGTCTGGGAGCAGTTCGGCACGAACAAGACGCACGAGTGGGCCGTGGGCGGCGGCGACATCGACGCCGGCCTCGCCGAGGCGGAGGTCGTGGTCGAGCACCGCTTCGTGAACCACCGCACCTCGGGTGCGCCGATCGAGCCGCGCTGCTCGGTGGCGGAGTCCCGCGGCGACGACCTCACGCTCTGGTCGACCACGCAGATCCCGCACATCGCCCGCTTCGTCTTCTCCGGGATGCTCGGCATCGCCGAGGACAAGCTGCGGGTGGTGGCCCCCGACGTGGGCGGCGGCTTCGGCGCGAAGCTCCAGACCTACGGCGAGGAGGCGCTGGTGCTGGCGCTCGCGAAGCGGCTCGGCCGCCCGGTGAAGTGGATCGAGACCCGCTCCGAGCACATGACCACGAGCCACCACGGGCGCGACCAGATCAACTACGTGAAGCTCGGCGCCAAGCGCGACGGCACGCTCACCGCGTGTCAGGTGAGGGTGATCGCCGACCTCGGCGCCTACCAGCAGCTGCTCACGCCGTTCATCCCCGAGCTCGGCTTCCCGGTGATGGGCGGGTGCTACCGGATCCCGAACGATCGACCTGCACTTCACGGGCGTGTTCACGAACAAGATGGCCACCGACGCGATCCGCGGCGCCGGGCGCCCCGAGGCCACCTACTGGATCGAGCTGATGATGGACCGGCTCGCCGACGAGCTCGGCATGGACCGGCTCGAGCTGCGGCGCAAGAACTTCATCCCGAAGGAGGAGTTCCCGTTCGAGACCGCGCTCGGGATCGTCTACGACTCCGGCGACTACCACGGCACGCTCGACAAGCTGCTCGAGCACTTCGACCTCGACGCGTTCCGCGCCGAGCAGGCGAGCCTGCGCGACCAGGGCATCCACCGCGGCGTGGGCTTCTCGACCTGGGTGGAGGTGTGCGGCCTCGCGCCCTCGCGGGCGGTGGGCCCGCAGGGCGTGGGCCTCCAGGCCGCGTTCTGGGAGTCCGCCAACGTGCGCGTCACGCCCACCGGCTCGGCGATCGTCTACACCGGCACGTCGCCGCACGGCCAGGGGCTCGACACGAGCTTCGCGCAGATCGCGGGCGACATCCTCGGCATCGACCCGCAGAACGTGGACGTCCTGCACGGCGACACCGACCAGGGCACGTGGGGCTGGGACACCTACGGCTCGCGCTCGCTGGCGGTGGGCGGCGAGGCGATCGTGCGCGCGGCGCAAAAGGTTCAGGACAAGGCCAAGCGCATCTGCGCGGCGCTGCTCGAGGCGTCCCCTGAGGACATCGAGCTGACCGGCGGCAAGTACCAGGTGCGCGGCTCGCCCGACAAGGCGATGACCATGGCCGAGATCTCGGGCGCGGCGCACATCCCGCCGAACGAGCTGCCGGCCGACATCGAGCCCGGCCTCGAGGAGAGCTCGTTCTACGACCCGGAGAACTTCGTGTTCCCGTTCGGCGCGCACGCGTGCGTGGTGGACGTGGACGCGGAGACCGGCAAGGTCACGGTGGTGCGCTACGTGGCCGTCGACGACTGCGGCCCCGCGATCAACCCGATGCTGATCGACGGCCAGATCCACGGCGGCATCGTGCACGCGATCGGGCAGGCGCTCTACGAGCAGGTGGTCTACGACGAGGACGGCCAGCTCGTGACCGGCACGTTCGTGGACTACGCGCTGCCGACCGCGGCCGAGATTCCCGCGATCGAGACCGACCGCACCGAGACGCCCTCGCCGGTGAACACGCTCGGAGTGAAGGGCATCGGCGAGGCGGGCACGATCGCCGCCACGCCGGCTGTGGCGGCCGCGGTGCTCGACGCGATCAGGCCGCTCGGGGTGACCGAGCTCGACATGCCGATGACTCCGATGCGGGTCTGGCACGCGATCCAGGAAGGAGGTGCCGCATGATCACCGCACCGTTCGACTACGAGGCACCCGAATCGCTCGAGGAGGCGATCCGCATGCTGCACGAGAACGGCGAGGACGCGAAGCTGCTGGCGGGCGGCCACTCGCTGCTCCCGCTGATGAAGTTCCGGCTGGCGGCGCCCACGGTGCTGGTCGACCTGCGCAAGATCCCCGGGCTGCACGGCATCCAGCAGGACAACGGCGGCTGGCGCATCGGCCCGATGACGCGGCACGCCGACCTCCAGGACACGCCCGAGCTCGGCGTGGTGGCCCGCGCCGCCTCGCAGATCGCGGACCAGCAGGTGCGCAACCGCGGCACGATCGGAGGCTCCCTCGCGCACGGCGATCCGGCGTCGGACCTGCCCGCGGTGCTGCTCGCGCTCGACGGCGAGGTGAGCGCGCGCGGACCGAACGGCGACCGCACGATCGCCGCAGCGGACCTGTTCCAGGACTACCTCACCACCGCGCTCGCGCCATGACGAGGTGATCACCGAGGTTCGCCTGCCCGCGCTCGAGGGCTACGGCTTCGGCTACCAGAAGTTCACGCGCCGGGCCGAGGACTGGTCGATGGTCGGCGTGTGCGCGCTCGTGAGCCGGGCCGCGGACGGCACCTGCGACGACGTGCGCATCGGCCTCACGAACATGGGCGCCACGCCGCTGCGCGCGACCGCCGCGGAGAACGCGCTGCGCGGCGGCCAGCTCGACGACGCCTCGATCGCGGCGGCGGCCGAGCAGGCCGCGGAGGGCACCGACCCGCCGGGTGACCTGAACGCGACGCCCGACTACAAGCGCCACCTCGCGCGCGTCCTCACGCGCAGGGCGCTCGAGGAGGCTGTCAGCGTCTGAGCCTCGACAGCCCCGCAGCCGTACAGGAGGCTCTGGCCCGCGAGCGCTACCTCGCCGACCGGGGCCTCTCCACTGCCGTCTACCTCGCGGCCACGCTGGAGCAGCCGCTGCTGCTCGAGGGCGAGGCCGGCGTGGGCAAGACCGAGGTGGCGAAGGCGCTCGCCGGGGTGGTGGGCGCGCGCCTGATCCGGCTGCAGTGCCACGAGGGCATCGACCTTCACCACGCCCTCTACGACTGGGACTACCCGCGCCAGCTGCTGCACCTGCGCGCCGGCGCTGACGACCCCCTCTACTCCGAGCGCTTCCTGCTGCGGCGGCCGCTGCTCGAGGCTCTCCAGGCGAGCGAGCCGGTGGTGCTGCTGATCGACGAGATCGATCGCGCGGACGACGAGTTCGAGGCGTTCCTGCTCGAGTTCCTGTCCGACTTCCAGGTCTCGATCCCCGAGCTGGGGACGGTCACGGCGGAGCGCCGCCCGCTCGTGGTCGTGACCTCGAACCGCACGCGCGAGCTGCACGACGCGCTCAAGCGGCGCTGCCTCTACCACTGGATCGACTACCCGACCCCGGAGCGCGAGGCGGAGATCGTCCGCGCGCGGCTGCCCGGGCGTGCCGGACGAGATCGCGGAGCGGGTATGCGGCGCGGTGGCGCGGCTGCGCGGCGAGGAGCTCTACAAGCTGCCCGGCGTGGGCGAGACGATCGCCTGGGCGCAGGCGCTGCTCGCGCTCGAGGACGCCGACCTCGACGAGACGCTCGGCGTGGTGCTGAAGGTGCGCGAGGACATCGAGCGGACGCGCGAGCGGGGGGTGCTGCATGGTGCGTGAGAACAAACGGTCCGCCGGCGGCCTCCCGCAAGGCGCACCGGGCCGGCTCGGTGTGCGCCTGACAGGCAGGCTCGCCCTGCTGGCCGCCTCCATGCGCGCCGCCGGCGCCCGGGTCGGCATCGACGAGCTGCTCGGAGCCCACCGCGCGCTCGCTGCGGTCGATCCCGCCGACCGCAGCGCCGCCTACTTCGCCCTGCGGGCGACGCTGTGCTCACGTCGTGACGACCTCGCGGCATTCGACGCGGCGTTCGCCGAGCTGTTCGCGGCGCCGCTCCGATCCGCCGCCGGAGCCACCCGAGCTGCTCGACGACGTGGCGTCGCTCGTGCTGCCGCGACGTGGCCGTGCCGGGCAAGGAGGTGCGCCGTGCCGCAGGACGCCGAGGTCGAGGTGCGTGCCCGCGGCGTGGTCGGACGCCGAGCTCCTCCGCGACAAGGACTTCGCCGACTACACGGACGCGGAGCGGCAGCTGGCGCGCGGGCTGATCCGGCGGATCGCGGGCGCGGGCCCCACCCGCCCGAGCCGGCGCACGCGCCGCGCCCCGCGGCGCGGCGCACCGCCTCACGCGGCGCGCCCGGACCTGCGCCGGACGATCCGCTCGTCGCTGCGCACGGGCGGCGACCCGTTCGAGCGCCACTGGCGCGAGCCCGCCGAGCGGCCGCGCCCGCTCGTGCTCGTCTGCGACGTGTCCGGCTCGATGGAGCCCTACGCGCGCATGCTGCTCCAGTACATGCAGGCGTGCGTGGCCGCGCGCCGCCGCGTGGAGGCGTTCGTGTTCGGCACGCGGCTCACTCGCGTGACGGCCGAGCTCGCCGGCCGCGACCCCGACCGCGCGCTCGAGCGCGCCGCGGGAGCGGCCGAGCGACTGGTCGGGCGGCACGCGCATCGGCGAGGCGCTCGCGACGCTCAACCGCGAGCACGGCCGCCGCATCGGTCGCGGCGCGATCGTGGTGCTGCTCTCCGACGGCTGGGACCGTGGCGACCCCGAGCAGCTCGCGGCGGAGATGGCGCGCCTCCAGCGCTGCGCGCACCAGCTCGTCTGGCTGAACCCGCTCAAGGCCCATCCCGGACTACGAGCCGCTTACCCTTGGGATGAAGGCCGCTCTGCCGCATGTGGACCATTTCCTGGCCGGAAACTCGCTTGCATCACTGGCGGAGTTGGCAGACCTGATGGAGGGTGGGTTCGAATGAAGGACGTGCTCGAGGATGTACAGACCTGGATCGATCGCGGCGACCGCGTGGCGATCGCGACGGTCGTGGGCGTAAAGCGCTCCGCGCCGCGAGCGCCCGGCGCGAAGATGGCCGTGAACGACAGCGGGGATGTCTCCGGCGCCGTCTCGGGCGGCTGCGTGGAGGGCGCCGTCGTGGAGGCCGCCGCCGAGGTTCTGAGGGGCGACGGACCGAAGCTCCTGCACTTCGGCATCGCCGACAGCGAGGCCTGGGATGTTGGACTTCCGTGCGGAGGGGAGATAGATGTCTTTGTGGAGGAATACCTGAGGTGAGCTTGCAGTCCGAGTTCGCCGGGATAGCGGCCAAGGATGGCCGCGCAGCGCTCGTGACCGTGATCGCGGGCGGTGAGTTGGGCGCGAAGCTCCTGGTGCGCGCCGACGGCAGCACCGAGGGCGGCCTCGGCAGTGCTGAGCTGGACCGCGCGGGCGTGTCCGCCGCCGAGGAGCTGATCTGGGCGGAGCGCTCCGAGACGCGCGAGGTCGGTGAGACCTCGCTGTTCGTCGACGTCGTCGCCCCGGCGCCCCGGCTCGTGATCTTCGGCGCGGTCGACTACGCCGCGGCTCTGGCGCGCCTCGCCCGCGCCGCGGGCTGGCGCCCGTACGTGTGCGATCCGCGCTCCCAGTTCGCCACGGCCGCCCGCTTCCCGGACGCCGACGAGGTCATCGTCGCGTGGCCGGATGAGGCCTTCGCTCGCCTCGGCGGGATCGACCGGGCCACCTACATCGCCGTGCTGACGCACGACCCGAAGCTCGATGACGCCGCGCTCACGATCGCTCTGAACTCGGACGCCGCGTACGTCGGCGCGATGGGCAGCCGGCGCGCACAGGCGCAGCGGCGCGAGCGGCTGCTCGCAGCCGGGCTCGACGAGGAGCTGCTCGAGCGGGTGGCCGCGCCGATCGGGCTCGACCTCGGTGCCGTGAGCCCGGAGGAGACGGCGCTGTCGATCATGGCCGAGGTCGTGGCCGTCAGGAACGGGCGCGACGGCGGGCGGCTCTCGCAGTCCGGCGGGCGCATCCACGAGGTGGGCGCGTGATCGGGGGACTCGTGCTCGCGGCGGGCGCCGGCACTCGCTTCGGCGGCCGCAAGCAGCTCGCCGAGCTCGACGGCAGCCCGCTGCTCGAGCACGCGCTGCGCGCGATGACAGCGGCCCCAGTCGGGCGCGTGGTGGTCGTCCTGGGCGCGCTCGTCGAGGAGGTCATCGCGACCGTGGACCTCCACGGCGCGGAGCCCTGCCCGTGTGAGCGCTGGGACGAGGGCCAGGCCGCGTCGCTCGCCTGCGGGCTCGCGGAGCTCGCCGACTGCGAGGCCGTGGTCGTCACGCTCGGCGACCAGCCGCGGATGTCGCCCGACGCCATCCGGCGAGTGATCAGCGCGCGCGGAAACGGCGCAGCCGCGGTCCGCGCGACCTACCACGGCGCGCCCGGTCACCCCGTGCTCCTCGAGCGAGACCTGTTCGAGTCGTTCCGCGACGTGACCGGCGACCACGGCGCGCGCAACCTGCTGCTCAGCGTGCAGGTCCGCGAGGTGCCCTGTGAGGACCTCGGCGGCGGCGAGGACGTGGACACGCCGGCCGAGCTCGACGCCCTGCGAGCGGGCGGGCCGGTCACGGTCGCCCCGGCGCGGTGAAGCTCGAGCAGTCGTTCGAGGTTCGAGCCCCGCTGGCGCGGGTCTGGGAGACGCTGATCGACGTGGAGCGGGTGGCGCCCTGCCTGCCCGGCGCCGAGATCACGGAGGTGTCCGACGACGGGACCTACCACGGCACCTTCAGCGTTCGCCTCGGGCCGACGACGGCCGCCTACCGCGGCGAGCTGCACATCGAGGAGAAGGACGAGTCCGCCCACCGGGTGACCATGCGTGCCAGCGGCCAGGACAAGCGCGGCCAGGGTTCCGCCAAGGCCACCATCGCGAGCACCATGCACGAGGAGGGCGACGTGACCCGGGTGGACGTGGAGACGGACTTCACGATCACCGGCCGTCTCGCCCGCTTCGGCCGCGCCGGGATGATCCAGGACATCTCGAACCGCCTGATGCAGGACTTCGCGAACTGCCTTCAGGAGCGGATCGAGGCGCCGCCGGCGGCGGAGCCCACCATGCTGGACGCCGTCATCGCGGCGACTCCCGAGGGTGCGGCGATGTCACCGCCGGCGTCCGGAGGAGCGAAGGCGCCAACGACCGCCAAGCCGATCGGCGGCTTCTCGCTGTTCTTCCGGGCGCTACTCGACCGGCTGCGACGGCTGTTCCGCCGCGGCTGAGTCGAGCGCGCGCCGCAGCCAGCCGGGCAGATCGCGCAGGAACGCCGGGTCGATCGAGTGGGCCATGGGCGACTCGCGGTAGGTCACCTCGGCGCCGGCGGCCGTCAGGCGGTCGCGCGCGTCGCGGCCGAACTCCACCGCGATCACGGGGTCGTGGGTCCCGTGACCGATCGCCACGGGGAGCCCGGCGGCGTTGCCGAGGTCGAGCTCGAAGCCCTCGACCTGGGGGATGAAGCCGCTCAGGGCCATGATGCCGGCGGGCCGCGGACGCCCCGCGCCCAGTCCCAGCGCGTACGACATCACGGAGCCCTGCGAGAAGCCGCCGAGCACCGCCCGGTCGGGCGCGATGCCGTGCTCGGCGAGCAGGCCGTCGAGCCAGGCGCCGAGCTCGGGATAGGTCGCGTGGAAGGTGTCGGGATCGGGGTAGCCCACCTGGCGCACGGCGTACCAGTGGGCGCCGCCCGGCGGAAGCGAGAGCGGCCCGCGCGCGGTGGCGCCGAGCAGGCGCCGCTCGGGATCGAGAATGTCGAGCAGCGGGAACAGGTCGTGCTCGTCGGCGCCGCGCCCGTGGAAGAGCACCAGTGCGCCCTCGGGCGTCGTTGCTGCGGGTCTTGTGATGTGTTGGATGCTCATCGCGTGCGCTAATCTTGTTGTGTGGGCAACTACTCTACAGCAGAGCTTCTCAACGAGGAGGAGCTGGCGGCCTGGCGCGGAATGCTCCGCGCCCACGCGGAGCTGACGAAGGAGCTCGACGCCGAGCTCGCGCGCGAGCACAACCTCCCACTGTCCTCATACGAGGTGCTGCTCTACCTGGCCGACGCCCCCGATGGGCGGATGCGCATGGCGGAGCTGGCCGACTCCGTTCTCCTCAGCCGCAGCGGCCTCACGCGGCTCGTCGACCGCCTGGAGCGCGAGGGCCTGCTCAAGCGCGAGCGCTGCGAGAGCGACGCCCGCGGCTACTTTGCCGAGCTCACCCCAAAGGGCCGGCGCCTCTTCGACGCGGCCCGCCGCACGCATCTGGACGGCGTGCGCGCACGCTTCCTGAGCCGTTTCTCGCGCGACGAGCTGCGCGCGATGGGCGCGCTCTGGCAGAAGCTCTAGGCCCGGCGCCCGCGGGTGCCCGAACTACAAGCACTAAAGGGGCGCCCGAAAATGCAGGTGGGTCATCTCGGTTGCTATATGCGCTACTCGGATGACCCACCTGGCTGGGGGCACCCTTCAATGCTGCCGTTCAGCGCGGCCGGGGCCTCAGGACATCGGCGCCGCTACGGCGTGCCTGGTCCGCCGGCGCACCTCGCGGATCGCGCGCGCCAGCCTCTTCACGCCCTCGTCGAGCTCCGGTGGCTCCAGCAGTGAGAACGAGAGCCGGAAGGACGTCTGGGTGCGCCGCTCGGCGGTGACCGCACCGCCGGGCGTGAAGATGACGCCGAGGCGTGCTGCCTCCGTGTAGAGCACGCGCTCGTCGAGCGCCCGGTTGAGGGTGACCCACACGTGGTGTCCGCCCTGCGGCGGGTCCGCCTCGTACTCGCCGGGCATGTGGCGCTCGAGGGCAGCGAGAAGGGCGTCACGGCGCTCGCGGTAGAAGGGCTGCGTCTGCTCAACGTGGCGGTCGTAGGCACCCGCGCCGAGCCAGCGGGCACACATGTGCTGGATCAGCGTGGGCGAGTGGAAGTCGCTCTCGAGCTTCAGCATCGCGATCCGCTCGCGCACCGGTCCGCGCGCGGCCACCCAGCCGGCGCGCAGGCCGCCGCCGACGACCTTCGATAGCGAGTTCACGTAGATCACGTGCGCGGGAGCCAGCTCGCGCAACGGGCGTACAGGCTCGGGGCCGAAGCTAGCGTCGCCGTACACGCGGTCCTCGAGCACGAAGAAGTTGCGCTCCATCGCCAGCTCTGCGAGCCGCTCGCGGCGCTCCTCGGAGAGGTCCCGGCCCGTGGGGTTCTGGCACGCGGTCTGGAGCGCCACCAGCTTCACCTCGTGGCGCGCGAGCAGCCGCTCGAGCGCCTCCACGTCGAAGCCGTCCTCGTCCACCGGCACGCCGATCACGCGGGCACCCGTCTGGCGCAGGGAGTCGAGCATGCCCGCGAAGGTCGGCGACTCGATCACGGCCACGTCGCCGGCCTCGAGCGTGGCGCGGGCCGCGAGGCTGATTCCCTGCTTCGCCCCTGAGGTCACGATGATCTCGTCCGCGTCCTCGGCAAAGCCGCCGCGCCGCCCGCGCGCGGCGAGCTGCTCCCGGAACGCGTAGAGACCCTCGGCTGGGAGGTAGGAGAGCGCCTCGCCGCCCTCCTCCGCGAACACGTCGGCGGTGATGCGGGCCAGCTCGTCGGTGGGGTAGAGACGCGGCGAGGGCCAGCCGACCGCGAGTGAGATGAGATCCGGCTGGCCGGTGCTGGACATCACGTCGGCGAGCACCCGCTCCGGGTAGCTCAGCTCGTGCTCGGGGAGGGCGTAGACCTGCCACTCGTCGCCGTGCTCCTCGCTGCGCGCGGGTGCCAGGGAGCGGACGAAGGTGCCGCGACCCACGCTCGCGGTCACGTACCCGAGCTCGGCGAGCTTGCGGTACACGCGTGCCGCGGTCAGATGGTTCACGCCCACCAGCTCCGCGAGCTCGCGCGTGGGCGGGAGCTTCTCCCCGGCTCGAGCTCTCCGGCGTCGATCGCCGCGGTGAAGCGATCCACGACCTGCTGAGTCAGCGACACCGGGCCATCGCGTGTCAGCTCAGACAAGTTAATCTTGTACGACATTGCACCACCTCCTGAAGGTCGTACGCTACCACTAGACGGTCATACGCACAAACTCTGTACTACTCAGGAGGCCAGACATGCAGAACGTCACGGTACGCCGCTCCGCTTCAGCCGACGAGTCCGCACTGGCCCGCCTGGCCGCACTCGACAGCGCGAGCCCCCCGAGGGGCCCGGCGCTGATCGCCGAGGCGGACTCGCGAATGCTTGCCGCCCTCCCGCTGGGTGCGGGCCGGCCGATCGCCGATCCCTTCGAGCCGACGGCTGAGCTCGTGGCGCTGCTCGAGCTGCGCAGGAAGCAGATCGAGGCCGCCGACAGCGCCGGCGGGCGCCGGCGCGGGCTGCGCTCGCTGCTCCGCGGGCGCCCCACGCACGCCCGCGCGTAGGACGTTGCGGCGCACGGCGCGCCGCGCCAAGAGGGGGCTCCAACCTCCCTCTCCCTCGCGATCGGCGCCGGTTCGAGACCCCCGGACCGGCGCCCCTCGCGAGCCGCGCCTCTAG
This sequence comes from uncultured Thermoleophilaceae bacterium, assembly GCA_963774095.1. GTDB lineage: Bacteria > Actinomycetota > Thermoleophilia > Solirubrobacterales > Thermoleophilaceae > JACVRW01. The sequence goes on along the minus strand of CAVZDS010000007.1, from coordinate 53,800 downwards.
AGCGCCACCTGCTCCAGGTCCGTCCCCGTCGCGGCACCCGCGTGGCGCAGCAGGATCAGTTCCGCCTCCGAGCTCCCGAGGCCCGGATGCCCGACCACCACCTGGAGCCCCAGGCCGTCCTCCATCGCCACGAGGCCGCGGGCGAGCGAGTCCGCGTCGCCGGTCAGCTCGAACACGCCGCGCGCGGCCCCGGACTCGAGCACGTGCTGGTACAGGAGCACCTGACGGTCGAAGAACGATGAGCTCAGGACCCTGAAGGCTGGGCTCGAGCCGACGAACGCGTCGAGCTCGTAGAGCAGGCGGCTCTCGTCGTCGTCGGGCCCGGTCGGCACACCAAGGTGGATCGCGAGCCGCAGCTGGCGAACGGGATCGTCCAGCTCGCGAATGCGCCGCGAGCGACGCTCGGCGTAGCGCTCCATCGCCTCGCGCGAGACCTCGATCATCAGCTCGTCGATGCGCGGGTAGTAGTAGAGGACCGAGCTCGGCGTGATGCCCGCCCGCTCCGCGATGTCCTTCACGCGCATGCCCACCGCGCCTCGCTCGAGCAGCACGTGCCGACCCGCGTTCGCCAATTGCCTTCGCCGCTCAGCCTGGTTTCTTGGCCGCATTCCGGTTAGTTTATGAAATCGGATTCGAGAAACTCTCCTGGAGGGACCCATGAGGCGCTGGATGCTCGCCGCTGCAGTCGCCGCCCTGCTGTTCACCGCCGCCGGATGCGGCACCGACGAGGAGCCCGCGAAGGACGACGCCTCGGCCCCCGTCGTTCCGAAGGGCAAGGTGAAGGGCGAGCTGACGATCTCGCAGTGGCCGCTCTACATCGACCCAGGGAAGAAGGGGACGATCGCGGAGTTCGAGAAGGCGACCGGCGTCGACGTGAAGTACGTCGAGGAGATCAACGACAACCAGGAGTTCTTCGGCAAGCTGCGCCCGCTGCTCGAGAGCGGTGACAGCGGCGACCGCAGCCTGATCACCGTGAGCGACTGGCTCGCCGCGCGAATGGACAAGCTCGGCTACCTCCAGCACTTCGACTACTCGCGCCTCCCGAACGTGAAGCGGAACCTGCTGCCGGCGCTGCGCGAGCCCGCGGCCGACCCCAAGCGTGCGTTCACCGTGCCCTGGCAGAGCGGCATGACCGGGCTGATCGTCCGGACCGACCTGGCGCCCGGGGTCGACGAGATCGCCGACCTGTTCGACCCCAAGTACAAGGGCAAGGTCAGCATGCTCACCGAGATGCGCGACACCGTCCCGATGACGCTGAAGAGCATGGGGATCGATCCCGACACCGCGTCGGAGGACGAGTGGCTGTCCGCCGTGGACAAGGTCGCGAAGGCGGCTGACTCAGGTCAGATCCGCAAGTTCACCGGCAACGACTACATCAAGGACCTGCCCAAGGGAGACACCTGGATAGCGCTCGGCTGGTCGGGCGACGCCGTGCAGCTCCAGAAGGAGAGCCCGGACATCAGGTTCATCATGCCGAGGGAGGGCTGCATGCTCTGGTCCACCAGCATGGAGATCCCCATCGGCGCGCCGAACCCGCAGGCGGCGCAGGCGTTCATCGACTTCGTCTACGACCCCAAGGTCCAGGCCGACATCGCGGAGTGGGTGAACTACGTGACGCCGGTGACCGGGGTGAAGCAGATCCTTCGCAAGCGCGACCCCGCACTCGCGAGGAGCCCGCTCATCTTCCCGAGCGAGCAGTACACCGCCAACTGCAGCTTCGAGCCGGTGCTGGGAGGGAAGCTGGGCGAGTCCGTGACGGAGGCGTTCCAGCAGGCGATCGGGTCGTAGGTGCGGCCGCTGTCGATCGTCGCGCTCCAGACCTCACCGGTCGCGCGCGACCCTGCCGCGACCCTCCGGATGCCTCCGCGAGCGCGTGGGGCGCGTGCGCGATCTCGCGCCCAGCGCGCAGCTCGTGATGCTCCCCGAGCTGCACCTGGCCGCCCTGCCGCCGGCGCTCGAGCCCGCACGATGCACCCGCGGGCCTGGCCGTGGACGTGCCGGGTCCGCTGACCGACGAGCTCGGCGCGCTCGCCCGGACGGAGGGCCTGTGGCTCGTGCCCGGCTCGGTCTACGAACGCCGGGAGGACGGGCGCGTGCACAACACGTGCCTCGTCTTCGCACCCGACGGGAAGCTCGTGGCGCGCTACCGCAAGGTCTTCCCCTGGCAGCCACACGAGACGTCCGCACCCGGCGACGGCTTCGTAACGTTCGACATCCCGGACGTCGGCCGGGTCGGCCTGGCGATCTGTTACGACGGCAGCTTCCCCGAGACCTGCCGCCAGCTCGCCTGGATGGGGGCGGAGCTGGTGCTGCAGCCGAACCTCACCACCACGAGCGACCGCAACCAGGAGCTCGTGATGGCCCGCGCGAACGCGATCTTCAACCAGCTCTACGTGGTCTCGCTGAACGCCGGCGCGCCGGCGGGGCTGGGCCGCAGCGTGATCGTCGACCCCGAGGGGCTCGTGCGGCTCCAGGCGGGCGACGGCGACGAGGTCCTCACTGACGTCCTGGACCTCGACGCCGTCACCCGCGTCCGCGAGCACGGCACCGCCGGCGTGTCGCGGCTGTGGGAGCAGGCGCAGCGCAGCCTGTCCCCGCCGTTTCCGCTCGGGTAGGGGCCGGGAGCGGCACTCCGGCTAGACCGGGAGCGGCGCTCCATCCTGATCTCGGCGGTGCCGAGCGGCTGAAGCGGCTCCTCGAACTGCGAGATGATCTTGGCCCCGGAGAAGAACCCGACGACCTTCAGGGTCTCGTCGCCGGTGTTCCGCACGGCGTGCGGAACCAGCGCCGGGATCACGGCGAGGTCGCCCGCCTGGACGTCCGCCAGCTCGCCGCCGGCCTCGGCCTCGCCCTCGCCGGCCACGATGTAGAGGATCTCCTCCTCGCTGTCGGTATGACGCGGGAGGCGCTCCCCGGGCTCGATCTCGAAGTAGACGACCGCGCTGTCAGCCGCACCGGTGTAGTGGTTGATCGGGAAGGCGGGGTGCACCCGGGCGACCTCTGGGTCGCTGTCGATCCAGCTCGTCAGGAGCTCCAGCTCTGACGTCCTCGCAGTAAGCATCGTGGGTATCTCCTTTCGTAGTACAGCAGTGTATGATGAAAGCACCTTAGACCGGCTCCGGCCGTCTGTCAAGATTGGATGCACACGGATGTCTGATGAAATATCCAAACGTCCCTACCGCCTGAAGAAGCGCGCAGAGGCCATGAGCGACACGCGCCAGCGGATCACCGAGGCGGCGATGGAGCTGCATGGCACGATCGGCCCGGCCCGCACCACCGTGAGTGCCGTGGCCGAGCGGGCGGGGGTGCAGCGGCACACGGTGTACCGCCACTTCCCCACGGACGACGATCTGCTCGCGGCGTGCTCGGCGCATTTCGACGAGCTCCATCCCTTGCCCGACAGCGAGGAATGGCGGCGTGAGGCCGATCCGGCGCGGCGGCTCAAACGGCGCTCGTCGAGCTGTACGACTTCTACGCGGTCACGGGGAGCATGTGGGCCAACATCATCCGCGACGCCGAGCTGGTCCCGGCGCTACCGCGAGCGCTCGCCCCGTTCGACCACCACCTCGATGAGGTGGCTGAGCTGCTGGCCTCCGGATGGGGCGCCCGGGGCGCGCGGCGCGCGCTGCTGAAAACGGCCATCCGCCACGCCATCGACTTCCGGACCTGGCAGTCGCTCGTCGAGCGCGGCGGGATCACCGCCTCCGAGGGTGCGCGGCTGATGGGCGCGCTCGTGGAGGACGCGGCCAGGCCAGCGCAGCCTGCCTAGTCAGGTGGTCACGAGGCCCGGGATGCCTCGCGCCGCCCGCCTCAGCACGAACCGCGTGAGCAGCGGGTAGGTGCCGTCCGCCAGCGACCATCCGAGCACGTACGCGAAGTTCCCCTCGATCCCGAAGAAGTTGTCGTGGTCCCAGGTGCCGAAGAGCCACTGCTCGGCGTACTTCACGACCAGGCTGAGCCCGAAGAAGAACAGGAACTGCTGCCACATCGGCGCGGTCTCCCGCACGCCGAAATAGAGCAGCGTCAGGCAGACCCCGATCCAGATGAAGGTGTGCATGAAGTTGTTGACCCAAGGCAGGTAGCTCATCGCGCCGGCCCTGTACAGCAGGTAGTTCGCGATGAACACGGACACCGCCCACACGGCCGCGATGGCGAGCGCGGTGCGCCGCTCGTAGCGCTCGATCCGCGGACGGAACAGCAGACAGATCAGCCCGAGCAGCAGCGCGTAGACCGCCAGCACCGCGAGCACCCGCAGCGGGGCGATGTCGTAGTTGTTCACCAGGCCGCCTTCATCTGCTGCGCCGCGTGGTGGGCGAGCGACACCTACGCCGACGCTCGAACCGCCGCAAGGGCCCGGCCGTACATCTCTGGAGACGCACCCACAAGAGGGAGGTTCACGCGATGAATGCCCGTGCAAAGCTGGCTGCCGGAGTGGGCGTGGTGACTGCGCTCGGCGCGGTCGGTGCCGTAGCCCTGGCACAGGGTGGCGCGCCGATTTCAACGGAAGGTTGACCGGTTATCAGGAGGTGCCGGCGCTCTCCACGAGCGGTCACGGCACGTTCCGGGCGAGCATCCGCTCGGGCGGTAGCGCGATCAACTACCGGCTCACCTACGCCGGCCTGGAGGCCAAGCCGACGCAGGCGCACATCCACCTCGGGCAGCCCGGCGTGGCCGCCGGCGTGATCGTTTTCCTGTGTGACAACACCGGCGCCGGTCCGGCCGGCACGAAGCCCTGTCCGGACCCGCCAGCGACGGTGACCGGCACCCTGCACGCGGCCGACGTGATCGGCCCCTCGGTCCAGGGCATCGACTCGGGCCAGTTCGGCGAGCTCGTGCGCGCCATCCGCGCGGGGGCGACGTACGCGAACGTGCACACGGAGAAGTACCCCGGCGGCGAGATCCGGGCGCAGCTGAGGCGGCGCGGGACGAGCCGCTAGCAGCGGGCGCTACCCGAGGGAGACGCGCGGCGAGCGCTTCGGCTCGCCGCGCGCTTCGCCTCGCTCAGGTCCGCATCGCGTGGGCGCTCGCCAGGCGGGAGAGGGCGAGGGCGCCGACGAGTAGGCCGAAGTCGCGCAGCGCGATGTCCGCGTAGCCGCCCACGAGCAGGAGGCTCACGATGATGCCCGCGAGCCAGCCCGCCACGAGCACGCCGCCGAAGCGCGGGCTGAGCGCCACCACCAGGCCGGCCGCGATCTCCACGGCGCCCACCATGTACATGGCGTCCTGAGCGCTGCCGGGGATCAGGTCGTTGAACTCAGGAGCGAGGTACTTCGGCCAGTCGGAGATCATCAGCTCGGCGAACTTGTCGAGCCCGAACAGGATCGGCGCGACCGTGAATGCGACGCGCAGGAGCATGAACGCCTGCGCCGCCGGCTCGCGGCGGAGCGTCTCCGGCTTCGGTAGGGGAATCGGCCGCAGGGCGGCTGCAATGGTGCTCATGGGTGTCCTCCTCGAGGAGTCCGGGGTTGTCGCGGGCTTAGCGCCGGCCGCCGAGGCGGTCTTACCTGGGCACGTAAGAAACGGGGCGCCACGGGCGCAAAGGGGTCGTGAGCGTGGCCGACGCACTGCCGCTGCCGGTTCTTCCGATCTATGCTCGGTCGCCAGTGGACCGTGCGCTCGCAGACCGCCCGCTCGACGCGCCGGACAACTCCCGGGCGTGGCTCGAGGCGCTGCGCGCCGACGGACCGCGCCGCGAGAACGCGGTCGCCGACCTCCACGAGCTGCTGCTGCGAGCCGCGCGCTTCGAGATCGGCCGCCGGCGCGCCGCGCTCTCGTTCGTCCGCGGTGAGGAGCTCGACGACCTGGCGCTCCAGGCCGCCAACGACGCCCTGGTGGCCGTGCTCGCGAAGCTCGACGACTTCCGCGGCGCGAGCCGCTTCACCACCTGGGCCTACAAGTTCGCGCTGCTCGAGGCCGGCGTGCGCCTACGCCGACGCGCGTGGCAGGGCCGCGAGGTGGTGCTCGAGCCGGAGAGCTGGCCCGTGATCGCCGACGGGCAGCCGACCGCTCAGCGCACCGCCGAGGACGCCGACCTCCTGCGCGAGCTGCAGCGAGCGGTGAGGGAGGACCTGACCCCGCACCAGCGCGACGTGTTCGTGGCGCTGGCGCTGAACGAGGTGCCGATCGACGTGCTCTCCGAGCGCCTCGACACCACCCGCGGTGCGCTCTACAAGACGCTCCACGACGCGCGGACCAAGCTGCGGCGCGTGCTCGCGGCGTCCGGCCACATCGAGGAGGAGGAACGATGACCGAGCGCAGGGAGAAGCTCGAGGCCCTGCTCGGCCCGACCGGGCCGCAGGTGACATGCGAGGAGTGCTTCGAGCGGCTCGACGAGTACGTGGAGCTGGAGCTTCGGGGCGCCGCCGCCGACGAGCGCGTGCCCGGGATGCGAGCGCACCTCGAGGGCTGCCCGGCGTGCGCCGACGAGCACGACAGCCTGCGCGAGCTGCTGAAGCGCTGAAGAGCGCCAAGGTTGTTACACCCGTAACCCACGCGTGCCCCGCACTCGCGCAGGCTGTGTGAGATGAGCGGAGAGCAGCTGGGCGACGATCGGGTGGGTCGCGACGAGGCGGAGCGCGCGATGCGCCGGCTGCTCAGAGAGCACGACCTTCCGGAGCCCGACGAGATCCTCGATCACGACGACGGAATCGTCTGCCTCTGGCACGAGCCGAAGGTGGCGATCATCGTGGAGCTGGAGCAGCGAGCGGCCTGACGGCTCAGAGCCGGCCCGCCTCCAGCAGCCGGCGCAGGAAGCGCTGGGTCTCCGGCTGCTCGGGGTGCGAGAGCAGCCGCGCCGGTTCGCCGCGCTCGAGGATCCGGCCCTCGTGGAGGAAGCAGATCTCGTCAGCCACGTCGCGGGCGAAGCCCATCTCGTGCGTGGCGATCAGCATGGTCATGCCCTCACCCTTCAGCTCACGCACAACCTCGAGCACCTCGCCCACGAGCTCCGGGTCGAGCGCGCTGGTGATCTCGTCGAGCAGCAGCGCCCGCGGGCGGGTGGCCAGCGCGCGGATGATCGCCACGCGCTGCTGCTGGCCGCCCGAGAGCCGGTCCGGGTAGTCGTCCTCCCGTCCGGCGAGCCCGAAGCGGGCGAGCAGGTCGTGCGCGGCCCTGGTCGCATCCGGTCGGGCCATGCCGTGAGCACGGGACGGCGCGAGCAGCACGTTCTCGAGCACGGTGAGGTGCGGGAACAGGTTGAAGGACTGGAACACCATCGCCAGCTGCCGCCGCGCCTTGACGGGATCCACTGACGGGTCGGTGATCACGGATCCGTCGAGCAGCACGTCGCCGTCGTCGATCTCCTCGAGCAGGTCGATGCAGCGCAGCAGCGTGGACTTCCCCGAGCCCGAGGCGCCGATCAGCGCCACCGCCTGGTGCTCGCGCACCTCGAGGGAAACGCCGCGCAGGACCTCCGTGTCCCCGTAGGCCTTGGTCACGCCCTGGAGCTCGAGGACGGGCGGCTCGGTCATACCGGCGCCCCCGCGCTCCGCAGCAGGCGATCGCGCGCGGCGAGGCGATCGACGATGCGGGCCATCGGGATCGTGACCGCGAGGTAGAGCACGGCTGCGGCGAGGAGCGGGGTGTAGTTGAAGGTGGAGGACGCCTCGATCTGCGCGACCCGGAATGCCTCAAGCGGTCCGAGGATCGACACGAGCGCCACGTCCTTCTGGAGAGCGATGAAGTCGTTGAGGAGCGGCGGCACCACGCGCCGCACCGCCTGGGGCAGCACCACGTGACGCGTGGACTGCGCCGGCGTGAGTCCGAGCGAGAGCGCGGCGGAGGTCTGGCCGGGATGGATCGAGTCGATGCCCGCGCGGTACACCTCGGCCACATAGGCGGCGTACGAGAGGGCGAGCGCGACCCCGCCGAGCACCACCGGATCGCTGGGAACGCCGGAGAGCTCGAGCGCCGGGACGCCGAACCCGATCAGGTACACCACGAGGATCACCGGCACGCCGCGAAACACGTCCGTGTAGGTGGCCGCGAGCATCCGGAACGGGAAGAAGGCGGGCGCCCGCGTGGATCGGGTTATGGCCACCGCCAGGCCGAGCACCAGCACTGCGACCTCCACGACCAGGAAGATCTTGACGTCGAGCCAGAAGCCGTCGAGCACGTCCGGGAACGCGTCCTTGAACGCGTCCCAGTCGAAGAACGTGTCGCGTACGTTCGGCCAGCCCTTGCTGGTCAGGATCAGCGCCGCGAGGACGCCGAGGACTACGACGGTCGAGAGGCTGGCCAGCGCCGCGCCGCGAGCCGCCCGCCGGCGGCGGGCGGCCTCACGAACTGCGCGGCGATCGGTCAGCGCAGCTCCAGCTCCGGGGCGCCCGCTGCCTTGCCCATCCACTTGTCGGTGATCTTCTTCAGCTCCCCGCTCTCGGTCGAGCTCCCCGATGGCCTTGTCCAGACACGGCGTGAGGTGCGAGTCCTTCTCGAGCAGGAGCCCAAAGGAGTCGCCCTCTCCGGTGTTGAACTGCCCGACGATCGTCGAGCCCGGCACCTGTGCAGCGGTGATGTAGAACGCCGTGGGCAGGTCCGTGACGATCGCGTCGACCTGGTTCTGCTTCAGGGCGGTGACGACGTCGTTCGAGTCGTTGAAGACCTTCGGGTCCTTCGAGGGCATGATCACGTTCTTGACCGCGTCGAGGCTCGTCGTCCCGATCTGGACGCCGATCTCGGCGTCCTTCAGGTCCGAGATCTTGCTCACCTTCAGGGTCGAGCCCTTGCCCGTCACGACCCCCTGCGGCGCGACGTAATAGGGATCCGAGAAGTCCACGACCTTCTGACGCGCGGGCGTGATCGAGATCTGGTTGATGTCGAAGTCGAACTTCTTCGGCCCGGGGGCGTACGAGGAGTTGAACGGGACGACCGTCCACTTCACCTCGGACTTGGCGAAGCCGAGCTTGCCCGCCACCGCATAGGCGACGGCGCTTTCGAAGCCCTTGCCGTTCGTCGGGTCATCGTCGACGAAGTAGGGCGGGAAGGCTGGCTTGTCGGTGCCCACCGTGAGCTGGCCGGAATTGACGAGCGCCAGCCTGTCCTTGGAGCCGCAGAGGTCGGCGATCGAACCGGGCTGAGCACTCGAGCCGCCCCCGCCGCCGCCCGCCCCCGTCGTCGTCATCGTCGCCGCACGCGACGACCGTGAGCGATGCCACCACGATCAGCAGCAGCAGGGCAAGGCGGGTCCGGATGGGAGGCATTGCGAGTCCCCTTGGGTCAGTTCACCGGCGAGCGGCACAAATATATGCGCCGCGGCACACGGCCACTCTCAGCGTCCTCTCATACGTGACGGGTAGAAGCCGCCCATGCGATCGAGAGCGGCGCTCCTGACCATCTGTGCGGGGCTCGGCGTCGCGGCGTACGCCGCCGGCGTGGGGGTGAGCCAGGAAACCTCGCCGCCGAGCACCATTCCGCAGCCCACTCGCGCCCAGCTCCGGGCCGCGGGGCTGGCAAAGCTCCCACTCGCGCCCGAGAGCAAGCGGGTGGACATCAAGGCGCCCACGTTCTCGAATCCGACCGCGATCACGAACCCGCTGTTCCCGATAAGCGACCTGCACTCCGTGGTCTTCAGCGGCCGGATCGACGGCAAGCCGTTCCACACCGAGACCACGCTGCTGCCCGAGACGCGGATCATCGAGTGGAGCCCCGGACAGACGGTCCGGGCACGCGTCTCCCAGTACTTCGCCTATGTCGACGGACGGGTCGAGGAGGTCGCGATCGACTACTACGCCCAGGCCGACGACGGCTCGGTGTGGTACCTCGGTGAGGACGTCCACGACTACGACCGGCACGGCTTCGTGGACAGCACGCTCGGCAGCTGGCTGGCGGGAAGGGAGGGCCCGCCCGAGATGATCATGCCCGCCCATCCCAGGGTCGGCGATGTCCACAGGGCGGAGAACATCCCCGCGATCGCCTTCGAGGAGGTCGCGATCAAGACCACCGGCAAGACCGTGAACGGCCCGGCCGGGCGCGTCCGCGGCGCGATGGTCGCTCGCGAGCTCCACGACGATGGCACCTACAGCGACAAGGTCTTCGCCCCCGGCTACGGAGAGTTCTTCACCGGCGACAAGGGCGAGTTGGAGGCCCTCGCACTGGCGGTCCCCACCGACGCGCTCAAGGGTCCGCTGCCGGCCGAGCTGAAGCGGATGTGGCGCAGCGCCGACCGCGTGCTCCGCGCGACCCGATCCGGGCGCTGGGTGTCAGCCACGACCGGGCTCAGGACGGCGTCGCGGGCGTGGGCCGCGTACCGGCGCGGACCGGTGCCACCCCGGCTCGAGGCGGAGATGAACCGCGCGCTCAGGACCCTGAGGGCGTCCATCGGCAGGCGGGCCCGGGCACGTGCCGGCACCGCGGCCATCGACGTCGGGCAGTCAACGCTCGACCTCCAGCTGCGCTACCGCCCGCCGGCGCAGATCGACCTCGGCCGCTTCCGGCTCTGGGCTGAGCAGGCCCTCGTGGATGCCTCCGCCGGCGATGTGGGCGGGGTGCGCGGCGACGTGACGACGATGGAGTGGATCCGCGATCGCTTCGCGCCCGACCTCAGCCCCGCCAACCTCACCGCAATCGACGCTCACCTCGCGAGGATGCGCGAGAGCGTTGCGGACGGGAACCGGGATATGAAGGCGGCGAGGGCAGAGGCATCGAGGCTTCGGCACCCGCGCGCGCCAGGGCCGGTGAAGCCCCTCGACTGACTCCACAGGTGGCGCGTCCGGCCTCACCGGCTTACGATCGCACGCACAGCGCTCGGCTCCAGTGCCGGCGACCTTCCAAGGAGGACTGCTGATGGCCCGCTACGAGACGAAGATCAAGGAGGGCGCCGCACCCTTCCTCGAGGACGGCGAGGAGGTCGTGGCCGCGGTCATGGCCCGCCCGCGCGGATGGACGCAGGCAGGTGCCTCGGCCGGCGGTGGACTCGCAGCCGGGATGATCGGCGGCGCGCTCGGTGGGAAGAAGCAGCAGGAGCAGGTCGCCGCGGCCGACGAGGCGGGCTTCGAGCTCGCGAGCCCGATGGCCCTCGCGGTCACTCAGCGGCGTCTCCTGTCGCTCAAGGTCGGCGCTCTGATCGGGATGGGAATGGGCGGCAAGGTCGAGGGTCTCGTGAGCGCGGCACCGCTCAGCGACGTCGACTCGATCGAGGTGAAGCGGCTCGCCGCCGGCAAGACGATCACCGTCACGGTCAGGGGCGTGCCGTTCGTGCTCGAGGTCGGTGCGGGCGCGAACGCCAAGGGCGTTGCCGAGGCGTTCGAGCGCGCGAAGGCCGCTGCCTGACTAGGGGCAGAACTCGTCGTCGTCGTTGTCGTTCTGCTTCTTCGGGTGCCCGCCACCCATCCCTTGGCCGTTGTTCCCGTCCTCGCAGGCGGCTGAGTTGAACCCCTCGGTGAAGGTGATCAGCCCGGGGACCGGCGGGAGCGAGCGGATGGCCACACCCGACGTGCCGCTGTCCGCCCGGGACCCCGTGGTCGCGTTGATCTGCGCGCTGTAGACGAGATTGGGATCGCTCACGGCGGCCACCACGTCGTTGGGCGGCGAGGAGCCGGTGGGATCGCAGCTGCCGAACGCGGCGAGGCTGGGCGTGGTCGGAGCCGTCGGTGAGAGCTGCTTGGTCCCGGTCACGGTTCCCACAGGGAACGTGCTGTTGATCGTGAACGACGCCTGGAAGGCGGTGATGGGGCCAACGCCGCGCGAGTCGATGCTCGTGTCGGTCTGCGGGCCGATCGTGAAACTGCCCGTCTCGACGAACGAGCCGGAGTAGGGGCCGAACGCAGACCCCTGAGTCGAGAAGTTGACCGTGGTCGTCCCGGCCTTGTTGCAGGTGAAGTTGTCGAACGTCGTCTGCTGTCCCGGAATGGTGAGGGTGGATTCGAGCGACTCACCGTTGAGACTGACCGCCTGGCCGAAGCTCGCCGGAGCCAGAACGCCGAGCGACACAGCGGTGACCGCGAGCACCCGTAACGAGAACCATCCGGGTCGAAGCATGTGCAGAACCTCCCTAGTTGGCGTGAGGCTGAGATTTATACTCCTGCCAGCACCTCAGCGGCCGCACGCCTCCCTGAGCGGACGGCTCCGTCCATGTAGCCGTTCCAGTAGGTCGACGTCTCCGTGCCGGCCCAGTGGATGCGGTCGACCGGCTCCCGTAGCGCGGCGCCGAAGTCGACGAGCGTGCCGGGGGCGAGGACGGCGACCGGGCAGCCGCGGTTCCACACCTCGGTCGACCAGTTGAACTCCACGACCTCGCGCGGCGAGAGCGCCTCGTCCCCGAAGAAATGGGCGAACTGCCGAAGCACGGCTTCGCGCCGGTCCGCCGCCGAGCGCTGCTCCCAGACCCGCGCCTCGTGGCCGCCGATGAAGCCCATCATGATCCCCGGGGTGCCGCTCTCGGGGGAGACGTCGAAGGTCACCTTGACGGGGCCGTTCTCGCTCACCACCTGCCCGGTCAGCCCGCGCTGGCGCCAGAACGGGGTCGGGTAGACAGCCTCGAACTTCATCAGCGAGCCCTGCGGCATGTGCTGCGTGAGCTGATCGCGCAGCGGCGGGAGCGCCGGCTCGTAGACGATGCGCGACGCGAGCACGGGCGGGATCGCCACGATCACGCGCCGCCCGTTCACCACGAAGCCGTCCGAGTGAACCGTGACCCCGGCGGCCGTCTGCTCGATCCGCCGCGCCGGCGCATTCAGGAGCACGCGGCTCCCGAGCTGCGCGGCGACCCGCTGCGGGATCAGGTGCGTGCCTCCCGCGAAGCGCTTCTCCTGGGCGCCGTCCTTGGTGTTGAAGTTGCGCTCGAAGGTGCCCTGGTTCTGCTCGTTGCCGGAGGCGGCGAGGTAGAAGACCGTGTAGAGGAGGGACAGCTCGCGTGGCTCGCAGCCGAAGATCGCCTCGGTGGCCGCCGAGGTGACGGCCATGAACTCGTCGCTGCCGCTCGTGTGCTCGCGGAGCCAGGTGTCGAGCGTCTGGCGGTCCCACTCCTCCGCGTGCGGTGAGGTCCAGGGCGCGTCGACCGGGAAGTCCTCCGCCATCTTGTCGAGCTGGCTGACTGCCAGCACGATGTCCGGAGCCACCACCGGGTCGGCGGGGGCCGTGCCGAGGGGAGTGTCGCTGGGGAACTCCTCGCGCCTGCCGTCCCCGCCCACGAAGACGTTGTTGCCCGTGTTGTAGGCGGGGTAGAGGCCCACCCCCACGTCCTTCGCGAGCGCCTGGATGTGGTCCTGGGTCGGCCCCGTGAACATGCCGCCGAGCTCGGAGTACGAGCCGTCCTGGAGCGGGTGGCTGAGCACGCGGCCGCCAACGCGGTCGCGAGCCTCGAGCACCAGCACCGAGCGCCCGCCCCGGACGATGTCGCGCGCCGCCGTCAGCCCTGCCAGCCCGGCGCCGACCACCACGACGTCGGCCGAGCGCGTGGATGGCTGCTTCGGCGCAGCGCCCGCAGCGCCTGGCATCACCGTGATCGCCGTACCCGCCGCTGCGCCGCCGATCAGCCGGCGCCGCGTAATCCCATTCCCCTGCATTGCGCTTCCTCTTCTCCCCTTGCCGAAAGCGAACGGGAAAGGCTAGGTCACCTGCAGCCGCGGCGCGCCGGTTCCGACTTACCCGATCACCGGGCCTTATCAGCGCTGCCAGCGCGCTCTACTAACCTCGAACGCATGAGTGATGCGATCGTCGTAGAGGGCCTCGAGAAGTCGTACGGCTCCGTGCGCGCGCTGTGCGGCGTGGATTTCTCCGCGCGCACGGGCAGCGTGCTCGGACTGCTCGGCCCCAACGGAGCCGGCAAGACCACCGCCGTCAGGATCCTGGCGACGTTGCTGAAGCCCGACGCCGGCTCGGCGCGGGTCGCCGGCCTCGACACCGTGCGCGACGCGGCCGCGCTGCGCGCAAAGATCGGGTTGGCCGGCCAATACGCGGCTGTCGACGAGAACCTGACCGGCTTCGAGAACCTCGAGATGGTCGGCCGGCTCTACCACATGCCGCGCGCCCAGGCGCGCGAGCGCTCCGACGAGCTGCTCGAGCGCTTCGAACTCACCGAGGCCGCCAGGCGGCCGGTGAAGACCTACTCGGGAGGGATGCGCCGCAGGCTCGACCTCGCGGCCGCGCTCGTCGTCCGCCCGCCCGTGCTGTTCCTCGACGAGCCGACCACCGGCCTCGATCCGGTCAGCCGGCTCGGACTCTGGGAGACGATCGAGGCGCGCGTGGCCGCCGGCACGACGGTCCTGCTCACCACGCAGTACCTCGATGAGGCGGACCGGCTCGCCGACCGGATCGTGGTGATCGACCACGGAAACGTGATCGCCGAGGGCACGTCGGACGAGCTCAAGGACCGGGTCGGCGGCGAGCGGCTGGAGGTCCACCTCGAGGACCCCGGGCATGCCGAGCGCGCGATCGCGGTGCTGACCGAGATTTCGGAGGAGCGGCCGTCGCTCGACGACCACACGGTGCGGGCGGCCATCCGCAGGCGCCCCGGCGTGATCGCCGACGCGGTGCGGAGGCTCGACGACGCCGGAGTCGTGATCGACGACATAGCGGTGCGGCGGCCGACGCTCGACGACGTGTTCATCGCTCTCACCGGCCGCTCCGCCGAGGAGGAGCCGTCCACCGAGGCCGAACCCGTGGAGGACGCCGCATGAGCTCACTTGCAGCCAGCGTGTCGGACACGCTCGTGCTCGCCAAGCGCAACCTGCTGCGAATCCCGCGCCAGCCGGATCTGCTGATCGCCTACACCGTCCAGCCGGTGATGTTCGTGCTGCTGTTCGTGTTCGTCTTCGGCGGCGCGATCGACTCGGGCGGCTTCGACTACGTCGACTTCCTGATGCCCGGCATCATCGTCCAGTCGATCGCGTTCGGCGGCTTTGTGACCGCTCTCGGGCTCTCCGACGACGTGAGGAAGGGCCTGATCGACCGCTTCCGCTCGCTGCCGATGTCGCGCGCCGCCGTGCTCGCGGGGCGCACGGTCTCGGACATCCCCCTCAACTGCCTGTCGCTGGTCGTGCTGTTCGCGGTCGGGTTCGCCGCGGGCTTCGGATTCATCGACTCCAGTCCAGGCGAGGTCGTGCTGGGGATCGTGCTGCTGCTCCTGCTCGGCTTCGCGTTCTCCTGGGTGTTCGCGCTAATCGGCCTGTTCTCGTCGACTCCGGAGACCGCGAACTCGCTCGGGTTCACGCTGCTGTTCCCGCTCACCTTCGCGTCGTCGGTCTTCGTGCCCGCGAGCACGATGCCCGACGGCCTGCGCCAATTCGCGCAGGCAAACCCGTTCACCACCTGGTCGGACGCGCTGCGCTCGCTCTGGATCGGCACGCCCGCGAACACCGACGTGTGGATGTCGTTCGTCTGGTGCTTCGTGCTGATCGCGGTCTTCGCGCCGCTGGCGGTGGCGCGCTACCGGCGAGTGGCCGCTAAGTAAGCCGCGAGGTGCTCACCCGTGAGGGTGGAGCGGGCCGATACGAGGTCGGCGGGGGTGCCCTCGAAGACAATCCGGCCGCCGTCGTGGCCGGCGCCGGGGCCGAGGTCGATGATCCAATCGGCGTGCGCCATGACCGCCTGGTGGTGCTCGATCACGATGACCGACTTGCCGGCGTCGACGAGCCGGTCGAGCAGGCCGAGCAGCTGCTCGACGTCGGCGAGGTGTAGTCCGGTGGTCGGCTCGTCGAGCACGTAGACGCCGCCCTTCTCGCCCATGCGGGTGGCCAGCTTGAGCCGCTGGCGCTCGCCGCCGGACAGCGTGGTGAGCGGCTGGCCGAGGCTGAGGTAGCCGAGCCCGACGTCGGCGAGCCGGTCGAGGATCTTGTGGGCGGCCGGCGTGTGTGCCTCGCCTGCGCCGAAGAACTCCTCGGCCTCGGTCACCGACATCGCCAGCACCTCGCTGATGTCGCGGCCGCCGAGGTGGTACTCCAGCACCGATGCCTGGAAGCGCTTTCCGTCGCACTCCTCGCAGGTGGTGGCGACGCCGGCCATCATCGCCAGGTCGGTGTAGATGACTCCAATGCCGTTGCAGTTGGGGCAGGCGCCCTCGGAGTTGGCACTGAACAGGGCCGGCTTCACGCCGTTGGCCTTCGCGAAGGCCTTGCGGATCGGGTCGAGTAGCCCGGTGTACGTCGCCGGGTTACTCCGTCGCGAGCCGCGGATCTCGGTCTGGTCGATCGACACCACTCCGTCCCGTCCCGACACCGAGCCGTCTATCAGCGAGCTCTTGCCCGAGCCCGCCACGCCGGTCACGACGACGAGCACCCCCAGCGGGATGTCGACGTCGACGTCCTGGAGGTTGTGCGTCGTCGCGCCGCGGATCTCCAGCGTGCCGGCCGGCGTCCGCAGCGTCTCCTTGAGCGCGGTCCGGTCGTCGAGATGGCGGCCGGTGATGGTGCCGCCGGCCCACAGCCCCTCGACCGTGCCCTCGAAGCAGACGCTGCCGCCCGCCGTACCGGCGCCGGGGCCGAGGTCGACGACGTGGTCGGCGATCGCGATCGTCTCCGGCTCGTGCTCCACCACGAGCACCGTGTTGCCCTTGTCCCGCAGCCGCAGCAGCAGGTCGTTCATCCGCTCGACGTCGTGGGGATGGAGGCCCGCGGTGGGCTCGTCGAAGACGTAGGTCACGTCGGTGAGCGACGACCCGAGCTGGCGGATCATCTTGACGCGCTGCGCCTCGCCGCCCGACAGGGTGCCCGACGGGCGTTCGAGCGAGAGGTAGCCCAGCCCGATCTCGGCGAACGAGTCGAGCGTGAGCCCCAGCGCCGCCAGCAGCGGAGCGACCGACGGCTCGTCGAGGCCCCGCACCCACTCGGCGAGATCGCTGATCTGCATCGCGCAGGCGTCGGCGATGTTGAGCCCGGCGATCTTCGATGACCGGGCCTCCTTGCTGAGCCGGGTGCCGTCGCACTCGGGGCAGATGGCGAAGGTCACGGCCCGCTCCACGAAGGCGCGGATGTGCGGCTGCAGCGCATCGACGTCCTTGGACAGCATCGACTTCTGGATCTTCGGGATCAGCCCCTCGTAGGTGAGGTTGATGCCCTCGACCTTGATCTTGGTCGGCTCCTTGTGGAGCAGGTCGTGCAGCTCCCTCTTGTTGAACTTGCGGATCGGCTTGTCCGGGTCGAAGAAGCCGCTGCCTCGGAAGATGCGGCCGTACCAGCCGTCCATGCTGTAGCCAGGGATGGTGATCGCGCCCTCGTTGATCGACTTGCTGTCGTCGTACAACGCGGACAGGTCGAAGTCGGTGACCGAGCCCCGGCCCTCGCAGCGCGGACACATGCCGCCGAGACGGTTGAAGGTGGCCTTCTTGGTCTGGGTCTTGCCACCTCGCTCGACCGTGATTCCTCCGCTCGCCCGCACCGAGGGGACGTTGAAGGCGAACGCGCCGGGCGAGCCGATGTGCGGCCGCCCGAGTCGGCTGAAGAGGATGCGCAGCATCGCGTTGGCGTCGGTGGCGGTGCCGACGGTGGAGCGGGCGTCGGCGCCCATCCGCTCCTGGTCGACGATGATCGCGGTGGTGAGGCCGTCGAGTACGTCGACCTCGGGCCGCGCCAGCGTCGGCATGAAGCCCTGCACGAACGAGCTGTAGGTCTCGTTGATCAGCCGCTGCGACTCCGAGGCGATCGTTCCGAACACCAGCGAGCTCTTGCCCGAGCCGGAGACACCGGTGAACACGGTCAGCCGGCGCTTCGGGAGTTCGACGCTCACGTCCTTGAGGTTGTTCACGCGCGCGCCCAGGACGCGGATCAGGTCGTGGCTGTCGGCGGCGTTCTCCATGTCTGATAATTTGTAGCACAAATCATTGTGGAAGCTGACGATAGATGCAAGAATCCTCGGACATGGCCACGCACCCTTCCGCCGAGCCGCCCGTGACGGAGTTCGCCGGGCAGCTCTTCTTCCGGCTTTGGCGCGCATCCCACGTCCGCGCGGCAGAGGCGCTTGAGTCGGTCGGCCTCACGCCGGCACTGTTCGCACTGCTCAACGTGACCGGAGCGCGTGAGGGGGCGATTCAGCAGGAGCTCGGCTCGGCGATAGGCATCGATCGCAGCACGATGGTCTCGCTGATCGACCAGCTCGAAGGCGCGGGACTCGCCAAGCGCCGGCCGTCTGCCACTGACCGCCGGGCCCGCGAGATTGCGATCACCCCCAAGGGCCGCCGCCTCCTGGAGCGCGCTCGGCAGATGCTCTCCCAGACAGAGGACGAGGTCCTGGCCGGGCTGTCCGCCGAGGAGCGCAGCGAGCTGGTGAGGCTGCTCCGCCGGGCGCTCGAGTCAGCGCCAGCGCAGCCGTTGTGGACCTCCCAGGAAGGGGATTAGCGAGGACGCAGGCGCGTTCCAGCCCGTGATCGGTGAAGACGATCGCGTCATCGCGGCCACGGGTCGCATCGGTCGCCAAGCCGGTCAGGGTCCGACATGTGATGCGGCGAGAGAGCGACGGCGGCTGGTGCCCTCTCCCGCGGCGCTCCTTTCTACGGGGCGTCCTCGGTGGTGCCGCAGCGGCGGCGGCCGGGAACCTGGTGCCCACCGGGCAGGCCCGCGCTCAGGGGACCAACTACCAGGACGACTACAACAAGCTCGCAACCGAAGACAGCACAGGGAGCATTCCGTTCCACGGGGAGCACCAGGCGGGGATCGCCACGCCTCCGCAGACGGCGGCCGCCTTTCTCTCCTTCGATGCGACCGCGGGCAACCGTCGGGAGCTCACCGACCTGTTCCGCACGCTCACTGAGCGTGCGGCGTTCCTGACCAAGGGCGGTACTCCTCCGCCGCCGCGGCCGGGCAAGCCGCCCGAGCAACGCCACCTGCTCGGCGCGACGGTGGTGCCCGACGATCTGACGGTCACGGTGGCTCTCGGCGCATCGCTGTTCGACGGTCGTTACGGGCTGGCACAGCGAAAGCCGGCGCAGCTCCAGACGATGAGGGCGTTCTCCCACGACGACCTCGACCCGAAGATCACCCACGGAGACCTGCTGGTGCAGCTGTGCGCCAACCACCGGGACACCGTCGGCAACGCGATGCTCGACATCGTGAACCAGACGCGCGGCGGCATGCGTCTGCGCTGGCGCATGGACTCGTTCCGGTTCCCGCCGCGACCGGTGGGCATTCCGCGGGATTGGATGGGGTTCAAGGACGGCGTCGCCAACCCCGACACCACCGACGCCTCGCAGATGAACCAGGCGGTGTGGGTCCCGCGCGGCCGGCCAGAACCGGCCTGGACCGCGGCCGGGACCTACCAGGTGCTGCGCATTATTCGGATGCACTTGGAGAAGTGGGATGAGGTGCCTGTCGAGCAGCAGGAGCGCGTCTTCGGCCGGCGCAAGATCAGCGGCGCGCCGCTGTACGCGACCGACCAGAACGCCTCGGACGAGCTCGACCCCGTGTACACGAACGACCCGCAAGGTCGGCTCACCCCGCTGGACTGCCACATCCGGCTGGCCAACCCCCAGACCCCGCAAACCGCGGCCACCAGCACCATCCTGCGCCGAAGCTTCCAGTACGACCAAAGCCCCGACGAGGGTGGAAACCCGAACATGGGGCACACGTTCTGCTGCTTTCAGCGAGAGCTGAACACGTACATCGCGATGCAGACCCGGCTCGAGAACGAGAGGCTCGTCCGCTACATCACGCCCATAGGCGGCGGCTATTTCTTCGCCGTTCCCGGGGTGCGCAACGCGCAGGACTACTACGCCTCGGGACTGTTGCGCGGGCTGCCTGCATGATCCCGCGCTCCGCGGTGACACTATGCGCCGCGGTCCTGCTCGCGCCGTTAGGGGGCCTTGCCTGCGCGACGTCGCCGTCCGCCGAAAAACCCGCCGCTCCCGTGCGGATCTACGTCAGCAACCAGCTCGACAACACCGTCTCGGTCATTGACGGCGCGACCCACAAGATCGTCGCGACGGTGCGGGTCGGTGTCTCCCCGGCACAGATGGCAGTGTCTCCGGATCGCCGGTCCGTCTACATCGCCAACACCGGCAGCAACACCGTGTCCGTCCTCAACACCTACACCAACACCGTCGCGAAGACCATCTCGCTCCCTCGCCGAAGCCGGCCAATCGGTGTCGCCCTCAGCCCCAGCGGGCGCTATCTCTACACCGCGGACGGGGGCGCCAACCGCGTCTCGGTCCTCGACACCAGGGCGGGGCGCGTCGTGACGTCCGTTGGGGTCGGCACCCAGCCGCTGGGCGTCGCGGTTGCTCCTGACGGCAAGACGGTCTACTCCGCCAACAGCGGATCCGGCGACGTCTCGGTCATCGACGCCCGGACCAACCGCGTCGTCCGCGCCATCCCGACCGGTCGATTCCCGTCAGGCGTGGCCGTCACGCGCGACGGAGCGTCCGTCTACGTCACCAACGAGCTGTCCGGCGTCACGGTCATCAACGCCGGCAACGGGACGGTAGAAGCGAGGCTCCGGTCGCCGAGCCCGTTCAGCGTCACGATGAGCCCCAACGGAGACCGCGCCTACGTTGCGGGTCTCGGTCGGGGCACGCTGACGGTCATCGACACGGGCACCGATCGGGTCCGCTCCACCGTCTCCGTCGGGCCTTACGGCACGGACCCGTTCACCGTACGGGCCACCCGCGAAGCCCTGTTCGTGGTCAACCAGGGGGCGAGCACGCTGTCGATCATCGACCCGAGCACCTTCAGGACGACGGCCACCGTCGCGACGGGCAACAGCCCGTACGGCATCGCCGTCGTCCAGCCCCCACCCACGAACGGGTAGGCGCGCGACTGGAGATTCCACAGACGACGGGGTCAGCGACGCTTCCACTCGCCGCTCAGGATCGAATCGCGATCCGGACACTGGTCCTGCTCAGGCCCCAGGGTTAGCACGTCGCTCGACCGCTCCCACGTGTACGACGCCGTCTGTGAGACGTCCGGCCCGCAGAAGCTTGCCCGTTTCGAGCGTGAGCTCAAGCGGGCCCGGCTGGGGCCTCTCATCGTCGGAAAGGGACTCGTGGCCCACACCCGCGGCCGTGACCGTCTTCCGCGCGCTGCGCGGCGGCGGCTCCGGACCGGTCACCAGCACGGACGGCGCCGAGGCGGTGCGCATCATCAGCGTCCCGTCCGAGCTCGTGCGGTGAAACTCCACCCGCGGTGCGCTCACGTTCAGCCCGCTCCGCTGGCGGGTAGCTACTGAGGGTGCGTCGCCTACTCATGGCCGGTCTCATTGCGCTGCTCCTGGCGCCGGCGTCGGCCGCCCAAGCCCGCGTGCCGGCCGGCTTTGTCGGTATGACGAGCGAGGACGTGCTCGCAGGGAGCCCGGCCTACCGGGACCAGACGCTCGCCGCCCAGCGCGGGAGCGGCGTCGAGCTGCTTCGCCAGAAGTTCGACTGGGCGATCATCGAGAGCAGCCCGCGACGCTACGAGCTCGGCTGGTACGACGGCTTCGTGCTCGCGGCCGCCAGCCGCGGCATACGAGTGCTGCCGGTCCTATTCAACGCGCCCCACTTCTACGCCCGGCAGCGCGGGAACGCCTTCTGTCCGCCGCGGCGAACCGCGCGTATGGCCAGGTTCGCCCGAGCGCTTGTCCGCCGCTACGGCCCGCGCGGGTCGCTCTGGCGCCAGAACCCCGGTGTGCGGAAGCTGCCAATCAGGTCGTGGCAGATCTGGAACGAGCCGAACCTGCGCGTCTACTGGTGCGGCCGGCCGCGCGCGCGGGGGTACGCGCGCATGCTGAGGATCGTCGGAAAGTCGATCAGGCGCGTGCATCGGCGCGCCGAGATTGTGACCGCCGGCCTCCCGGCGAGTGAGCTCACGGGCACCGTCCCGCTGCCGCGCTACATCCGCCAGCTCTACCGCGCCGGCGCGAAGCGCTGGTTTACGACGCTGGCGATCAACTCCTACGCCCGCAACACCCGCGATTTGGGCCGGCTGCTCGGCGGCACGCGCCGCCTGATGAACGGCCGGGGCGACCGCCGCGGGAAGATCTGGGTGACGGAGCTGGGCTGGGGAGATCGCGGACCGCGCCACCGCTTCGTGGTCGGGAGCCGCGGCCAAGCGCGACGCATCAGGAGGTCGTTCGCCTACCTGCGCCGGCACCGCGGGCCCCTCCGGCTGCGGGGAGTCGTCTACTACTCCTGGCGCGACGCCCAGCCCTACCCGCCGCAGTACAAGGACATGTGGGGCCTGCACACCGGCCTGCTGCGGCTGGACGGAAGCCCCAAGCGCGCCTACTACGCCTTCCGAAGCGCCGTACGCGGGCTCCGCTAGCAGCCCTCGGGCTGAGGCGGACGTCCGCCTTGGTGCTGGCCCCAACTCCACTATCGGGTCAGCCACGATGCGCTGTGCTCTCCCCGACCTTACCGTCGCCTCGATCCTCCCTGAAAGGAGTGGGACGATGGCCGGAATGAGGACTCGACTCGCGGCACTCATCCTCGCCGCGACCGCAGCGGTGACCTTGGCGGCGTGCAGCTTCAGCGGTGATTCCGGCGCGGACAAGGCGGGCGGTTCGCATGAGCCGCTCGTGCTGCGACTGGCCAACACCAACGGTCAGCTCGACTTCACGCCCACCGTGGCCGCCTTCGTCGATCGCGTCGAGAAGCTCTCGGGCGGCGATCTGCGCGTCGAGCCCGTGAACGGTTGGGGCGACGCGGCCTCCGACGCCGAGCAGCAGGTCGTGAAGGATGTCGCCGACGGAGAGGTCGACCTCGGCTGGGTCGGGACGCGCGTCTTCGACACGCTCGACGTCAAGGCATTCCAAGCGCTGACCGCACCCATGCTGATCGACAGCTATGCCCTCGAGAGCGCCGTGATCGAGAGCGGGATCACAGAGCAGATGATGCGAGGGCTCGACGGTCTCGGCGTGGCCGGTCTGGGTGTCCTCCCCGACGGCCTGCGCAAGCCGGCCGGAGTGACCGGACCGATCCTCGGCCCGGCGGACTGGCAGGGGCTCACCTTCGCCACTCTGAGGTCGAACGGCCAGGCCGAGGCGATCCGAGCACTCGGTGCCACCCCCGCGCAGGTCTTCGGGACAGAGCGCGAGGAAGGACTCAAGAAAGGGACGATTCAGGGATTCGAGACGAGTGTCTGGATCCACCAGCACAACCCGGCGCTGACACCGCTGGCTCCCTATATGACCTCGAACGTGACTCTCTGGCCGCAGATGGATGTGCTCCTCGCCAACCCGGCACGTCTCGAAGCCCTGACCGGTGAGCAGCGAGGGTGGTTGAGGGAGGCAGCCCGGGACGCGGCGGCCCGCTCAGCCGTCGTCGCGGCCACGGACACCCGGGCGCTCACCGACTCCTGCATGTCAAGCGCACGCTACGCGGAGGCCTCCCACGCCGATCTCGCCGCGCTCCGCCGGGCCTTCCAGCCTGTGTACGCAGGCCTCCGACGGCAGTCGGCAACGAGGGAGTTCCTCGCTCGCATAGAGGCGCTGAAGCAGTCGACGCCCGCCGAGGCGGGGCTCACGATCCCGACCGCGTGCACCGGCAAGGCACCGAGGCAACCCTCGGTGCGCGCCGCCAAGCCCCCGTCAGACCTGAACGGGACCTACCGCTGGGTACTCACCCAGAAGGACGCCGACAAGGTCGGGGATCGCGACACGGGCTACCCGCACGTGAACACGATCACGCTGAAGGACGGTCGTCTGGAAGGCGGTTGCTTCGGCGTCGACGGCGGGAACTACTCGGTCCAGGGCGACCGGATCACCTTCCACAGCATCGAGTTCGGCGAGGACGCGACGGTGACCTTCTCCAGGGACGAGAAGGGCGACCTGCACCTCGAGCCCGTGCCGCCGATGGATCCGGGGGGCGCGTTCGAGTGCTTCTACAAGCCCTGGACGAAGATCGGCTGAGGTCGGCGTTCTCGAGTGGAGCTAGCCGGACTCGAACCGGCGGCCTCCTGGGTGCGATCCAGGCGCTCTCCCAACTGAGCTATAGCCCCGTGGCCGGTCCATGGTAGCGGCGCTGCATTCCTCAAAGTAGGGCTGACGCGCCGATACCTTTGGTGATGGGGGTGCGTCTCGCGTGAGCTTCAGGGGTCGACTAAGGCTGTTCTTCGCGCTCATCGTGATCGTGCCGATGCTGGCGCTCGGAGTGGTGCTGTTTGCGCTCACCGAGCGCACCGAGACCGGCAAGGCGGATGCGGGGATCGGCACCGCCACACGGACCGCGCTCGCCGTTCACGCCGACCAGATGGAGGCCGCGCGGCCGGCCCTGAGGAGGGTCGCGGCGGATCAGCGGCTCCAGTCGGCGATCCTGCACGGCCGCGTCGGGCCCGCCAGGCGGCGCATGCGCGAGCTGGTGCGCGGCGACGTTGTGTCGATCGAGCTGTGGTCGAAGGCCGGGCAGCGGCTCGCACGGGCAGGCTCCGATGCGGCTGTCGCCTGGCAGGGCTCAGAGCTCGTCGGGCGGGGCGGCTCGTCGGCGACCCTGTTGCTTTCGGTCACGCGCGCGGGGGCGCTGGCGCGCCGGGTCGAGCACCTGACCGAGCTGGAGGTGGCGGTCTTCCGCGGCCGCCGCCGGCTGGCATCGACGCTGCCCGGCGAAGCCCGTGTCGAGCCACCTGCGCCCGGAGGCTCCGCGGACATCGACGTGGCGGGGCACGAGTACCGGGGCCGCGTTGTGCGGTTCGACGAGCTCGCGGGGCCGCCCGTGGACCTCGCGATCCTGCGTCCGGCGAAGCCGTTCGCGGACCACATCGCCGACAACCGGCTCCTGATCGCCGGCTTCGTGACGCTGTTCGTGCTGCTCGCGATCGCCTCGGCGACCTTCGTGAGCCGAGCGCTCACGGGCCAGATCGCCACCCTCCTCGCGGCCGCCCGCCGGCTCTCGCGTGGCGACTTCCAGCAGCTCGTCCCGGTCGAGGGCCACGACGAGTTCGCCCAGCTCGGCCGCGAGTTCAACGACATGTCCGAGCAGCTCGAGGCCAAGATCGAGGAGGTCGAGCGCAAGCGCCAGGAGCTGGAGGAGACCATCCGGCGGGTCGGGGACGCGCTCGCCACCGGCCTCGACCGCCACGGCCTGGTGGCGCTTGCCGTGCGCCAGGCCGTGGATGCCTGTGAGGCAGAGGTCGGGCGCGCGCTGCCACTGGCACGCGGCGCGTTCGCCCCGTCCGTGGTCGGCTCGGTGGAGGGCGAGCTCGAGCAGGTGATCGAGGCGGCGGAGCGGCACGTCTTCGTGGTCAGGCCGGACGTCGGGCAGGAGCTGCTGGGAGCGCTCGAGGGTGACGAGAGCGCGGAGCGGACGCGCCGCGCAGTGTCCGCACGGACCCGCTCGGCGCACGCGCTGTCGATCGGTCTGCGCTCGCTGGTCGACGGGCCGGAGTACCTCGGCGCGATCTCGATCGCCCGGCACGGCGAGCCGTTCACGCGCGAGGAGGAGGAGCTGCTCGAGTACCTGGCCGGCCAGGCCGTGGTCTCGATCGAGAACGCGAGCCTGCACGAGACGGTGGAGCGCCAGGCGGTCACGGACGAGCTCACCGGGCTCGCGAACGTGCGCGCCTTCACCTCGACTCTCGACCGCGAGCTGGAGCGCGGCCGCCGCTTCGAGACCCCGCTCGGGCTCCTGATGATGGACATCGACGATTTCAAGCTCGTGAACGACACCTACGGCCACCAGCAGGGCGACGAGGTGCTCGCCCAGGTGGCGGGGGTGCTGCGGGATCACTCCCGCGAGCTAGACACCCCCGCTCGCTACGGCGGCGAGGAGATGGCCGTGGTGCTCCCGCAGACCGGTGTGGAGGGGGCCGAGATGCTCGCCGAGCGGATCCGCGAGGCGGTGGAGGCCCTGCGCGTGCCGCGGGTGCGCGGTGGCGGGGTGCTGAGCGTGACGGCGAGCTTCGGAGTGGCCTCGGTGCCGGACGTGGCGGCGGATCGCGAGAGCCTGATCGCGGCTGCCGACGCCGCTCTCTACCGCGCGAAGCGGAACGGCAAGAATCGCGTGGAACGGGCTCTGACGCACGTACCTGAGCCATCCTCCCCGCCTCGATAAGGTTCCGGCCCGATGGGCATACTCGACGATGCCATCAGGGAGCATCTCGAGCTGAAGCGCAAGCACGGAGTGCCTGAGGAAGAGGTCGAGCGCCAGGAGGAAGAGGCGCTCGGGCCCGCCCGGCGCGAGGTGGCGCAGCAGCACGAGGATGCAGACATCGCGGCCAGCGAGGCTGCCCCCGCGGTTGCCACCGAGGAGGGCGCCCCGAGCGCCGACGAAGCCGCGCTGTTCGACGGCGAGCAGCCCCGCCCCGCGGCGGAGGAGGAGCACGAACCCGCGCCGGCAGAGCCGTCACTGGAGCACGAGCCGGCGCACGCCGAGCCGCTCACGGAGGCGCCGCCCCTCGAGGAGCCGGAGCCGGAGCCGGCCCCGGAGCCGGCCGAACCCGCCGTCGCAGACCACACCGGAATGGAGCCGCCGCCGGCCTACGCTCCCGTCCTTGGCGACACCGAGCCACACGGCTTTCCCGCTGTCGAGGACGACGAGGAACCGGAACCGGAACCCGACGAGGACGAGGACGAGGACGAGGATGCTGAGCCCGACGTGCTCGAGGACACTCCCGACTTCCTCCAGGAGACCCCGGAGCACGATCGGCTCTGGTTCGAGCAGAAGCCGCCACGCGACTTCGACTTCGACTGAGCGAGAGAGAGTTGCGGCGGGGAGTCGCCCGCCCCGGCGACTCCCCGCTTGGTGCAACTCAGCGGCGTCCCGTGCCGCTTAGTTCGACGGAACCCTCCATGCCGTCGTATCTCGTCTTTCGGCACCGCGAGGGCCGACCTGGATAGCGATTTTGGGTCGCTCGACAGGTGTCAGCCGAACTGGACGGAGGTACTAGATGCGGCCGCGGGTGGACGCTGCCTCGACAACTCTTTCGATGCCCAGCTCGTAGGCCGCAGGCCGCATCGGAGAGCCGTTCTGCTCGGCCCGGTCGGCCACCTCCTGGAAGCGCGTCGGATGATCTCGCCGAGACGCTCCGCCGCGACGCCGAACCAGTGCTCAACGATCTCGTAGTTCGACACCTCCGCCCGGCTGGGCGCCGGCGCGTCCTCGGTCTCCTTCGCGGACTTGTCGGCCGCGCCGTCCCCGTCAGTCCGCTGCTCGGTCGCTTCCTTGCCCATGGCGCCTCGCAGTGCCCGTATCCAGAAAGCACAACCGCCGAAACAACGCGGACGGCCCTACCATTTCAACCCACGGGGCCATAGCTCAGTTGGAAGAGCGCCTCCCTTGCACGGAGGAGGCCGCCGGTTCGAGTCCGGCTGGCTCCATCATCAGATCGTCAAGTAGTTACGAGCGAACCGCACGAGCCGCCGTTGGTTGTTGAGAGGGGGCTCCAACCGGAGGCGCATGTCCGACTTTCCAGCGGGTCCGAGTTCGGTAGCAGGAACGTAATAACACCGCTCGGTCGTGTCGTCGTAGACCGCGAGCCAGTCGATCGTTGCCGACGTGTAGTGCTTCGTGGCCCTGATCTTGCCCTTCGTCAGCGAATGCGAACGACAACGAACAATGATGAAGACGCCGTTCGACCGCGTGTACTTGCACTGAACCCGCTCGAGCTTCTCGTCGCGGCAGACGATTAGGTCGTAGTCCCAGTCCTCGCCGTACGGGATCGCGATCTTGTAGCCGCGGCGGACCAGGTCCGCGGCGATCATGACTTCCGCAAGGTCGCCCTTGGCCTTAAGGGGTGCGATGGCGCGACCTTACGGCGATCCGTGTAACACGGGTGTGACCTGTGTGACGAGTGCGCTACAACGACGCGAAGGCTGCGTCCAGCAGCTTGGGGGCGTGCTTTGCGGGGTCGCGGGAGTTGAGCAGCACCACCGCCAGGCGGTGGCCGTTTCGGCGGGCGACGCCCACGAAGCAGCGGCCGGCTGCGTCGGTGTAGCCGGTCTTCAGCCCGATCGCGCCCGCGTAGCCCATCCGGATCAGCGGGTTGTGGCCGTAGAGGAACAGGCGGCCTCCCTTGATCGGGAAGCGGAAGTCCACCTGGCGGCGGCGGACGATCCGGCGGATACGCGGCTCGGCCATGGCGAGGCGGGTCATGACGGCGAGGTCGCGCGCGCATGAGCGGTTGCCGTCCTCGAGGCCGTGCGACGAGGCGAAGTGCGTGCAGCGGAGACCCCACTCGACGGCCCGCGAGTTCATGAGTCGCACGAAGCGGCGCTCGTTCCCCGCCAGATGCACGGCGAGGGCGATCGCGGCGTCGTTGCCGGACACGACCAGCATCCCGTTGAGGAGCGTCTCGAAGCGAACCCGCCGGCCGCGCGGCAGCAGACCCACCCCGGAGCCCGAGTAGTGCAGCGCGGCGGGGGTGATCCGGACGGGGTCGTCCGGCTTGCCGCGCTCGACCGCCAGCAGCGCGGTCATGATCTTCGTCAGGCTCGCCATCGGAAGCACGACCAGCGGGCGCCGCCGCCACAGCACGTCGCCCGTGTCCACGTCGAACACCAGCCCCGCGCGCGGCGGTCGCCGCAGCTGCACGTGGAATGCGTCCACCCCACTGAGCCGCACCTCCGGGACCGGCTCGGCCTCGAGCAGCGGGGCCGACTCGTGTGGTTCGGACGGGGCGAACGCCACCGGAGGCGAGCGGACCGCGAGCGGCGGTCCCGACGTGCGGCCTGCCGCGCCCTCGTGACCCAGCGACAGCCACGCCGCGGCGCCGACGACGGCGGGCGCGGCGAGGATCGCGGCGATCGCGATCAGCCGTGGGAGCCGTGAGCGGCGCCTGCCGCCCTGCAACAGCGGCCGTGGAGGAAGGGGTGGCGGCGCGCTCCTAGCCATCCGGCGGCGGCGTGGTGAGCGCACCCAGCACCCCGATGCCGAGAAGGGCGAGGATGATCCCGGAGAGGACGACCAGCACGTCGATCCCGCGCTCCAGCGCCACGGAGATCGTGAGGAAGGCGAGCAGGCAGATGATCACCAGGCTGCCGACGAGAGCGAGCGTTCGGCCCATCAGTACACGGGGGTACGCCGCGCCAGGTCGTAGTCCTCGTTGACCTTGGTCGCGAACAGCTTGATCGTGAGCAGCCCGAACAGGAAGCCGCCGATGTGCGCGAAGTAGGCGACGCCACCGCCGCTGCCCGAGATGGGCTCGCTGAAGGCCGGCAGCAGCTGGAGCAGGAACCACAACCCCAGTACGAGCAGCGCGGGCAATGTGACGATCGTGAAGAAGATGATGATGATGATCACCGTGACCACCCGCGCGCGCGGATACAGGCGCGCGTAGGCGCCGAGCACCCCTGCGATCGCTCCCGAGGCCCCGACGGTCGGAATCGCGGAGTTGGTGTCCATCGCCACCTGGAGCCCCAGCGCGGCGAGTCCCCCGAGCAGGTAGAAGGCCACGAACACCAGGCGGTTCATCGAGTCCTCGATGTTGTTGCCAAAGATCCACAGGAACAGCATGTTGCCGCCCAGGTGGAGCAGGCTTCCGTGCAGGAACATCGAGGTGATCGTGGTGACCCAGAAGGGCGCCTGGTCGGGAATGGCGCTGTCGGGTCCGCACTCGATGCCGTTGGTGACTGCGATGCACTCGGTGCCCGGGTGCGCGATCTCGAGCGGTATCGCCCCGTACTCGACCACGCGCTCGTTGCCGACCCCGCCAAGATCCCAGAGCCCCTGCTCGAACACGAAGTAGACGATCACGTTGATCGCGATCAGGGCGACCGTCACGATCGGGAAGCGACTGGTCGGGATGTCGTCCTTGAGCGGGATCAATGGGAGGAGGCCTGGGCGAGCGTCTGCTCAGCGTGGTAGCTCGAACGCACGAGCGGACCAGCCGCCACAGATTCGAACCCCATCGCGTAGGCCTCACGCTCGAGCTCCGCGAACTCGTCCGGATGCCAGTAGCGGACCACGGGCAGGTGGTCGCGCGTCGGGCGCAGGTACTGGCCGACCGTGAGCACCTGGACGCCGTGCTCGCGCAGGACCCCGAAGGCCTCGAGCAGCTCGTCCTTCGACTCCCCGAGCCCAGTCATCAGTCCGGACTTCGTGACGACCTCGTCGCCGCCCATCTCCTTGGCGTTCCGCAGCACGCGGCACGAGCGCAGGAAGCGCGAGCCGCGGCGCGCGAGCGGGTACAGGCGCGGGACCGTCTCGACGTTGTGGTTGAAGACGTCGGGGCGCTCGGCGACCACCCGCGCCAGCGGCATCTCCTCGCCGCGGAAGTCGGGCGTGAGGACCTCGACCTTGCAGCCGGGCGCCATGCGCCGGATCGAGCGGATCACCCCCACGAACGCGCTCGCGCCGAGGTCCGGCAGGTCGTCGCGGTCGACGCTCGTGATCACGGCGTGGCGAAGCCCCATCTTCCTCACCGACTGCGCCACGCGCAGAGGCTCGAGCGGGTCGTGGTGCGTGGGCTTGCCCGTCTTGACGTTGCAGAAGCCGCAGCGCCGCGTGCAGGTGTCGCCGAGGATCATGAACGTGGCCGTGCCGCGCTCCCAGCACTCGCCGATGTTCGGGCAGGCGGCCTCCTGGCAGACCGTGTGGAGGTCCTGCTCCTCGATCATCCCGCGCAGCTCGCGGTAGGCCGGTCCGCCGGGTGCCGGGCGCTTGAACCAGGGCGGCTTGCGGTCCCGGAACGGGCGCACCTCGCCCATGTCGAGCACGCGCGCACCACCCGGGTTGGAGCGCGAGCGCGTGCTCATGCCGCCACCACCTCGCGCTCGAGTAGCCGCCCGGCGGACACGAGCCGCTGGCGCATCCCGAACGCCTCCGAGAAGCGCCACGCCATCCGCTTGCGAAAGCAGGGCAGCGAGCGGGCGCGCCCGGTCTCCCGCGAGACGGACGTCATCCGCACGTGGTCGATCCCGCAGGGCACGATCCACTCGAACGGCTGAAGGTCGTTGTCCACGTTCACGGCGAGCCCGTGGGTGGTTACTCCGCCCGACAGCCGCACGCCGATCGAGGCGATCTTCGAGTCGCCCGCCCACACGCCGGTGAACGGGGTCTCGCGCACCTCGGTGGCGATGCCCTCGTCGGCCAGCGCGGACACGATCGCCCCCTCCATCGTGTGAACGAAGTCGGCAACGCGCTCCACCGCCATGATCGGATAGGCCACCAGCTGCCCGGGGCCGTGGTAGGTCACCCGGCCGCCCCGATCCGTGTCGCACACCTCGATGCCCTGGGCGCGGTACCAGTCCTCACCCATTGGCAGGTCGCCGTGCTCGGTGCGCCTGCCCTTCGTGTACACGGGCGGGTGCTCGAGCACGAGCAGAAGGTCCGGAAGAGTGCCGGCCTGGCGGCGCTCGCGGAGCGTCTCCTGCAGCCGCACGCCGTCCTCGTAGGGAATCGTGCCGAGCTGCGCCACCCAGAGTTCAGCCACGGACCGAAGGCTACTCTCCGGTGCAGTGGATCGAGACGAGCGCTTTTGGCCCGCCCGCGTCCGCTGGAGGCTGCGCGGGGCCTGGATGTGGCCCACCTTCGTCGCGGTCACGCTGCTCGACGGCCTGATCATGTGGCGACTCCCGCCCGTGGGCGGCGGCGTTGATCTGATTCCGGCGATTCTGATCGCGACGTTCGCAAACCTCGTGATCATCGCGGCGCTCGCGCCCTGGCTCGCGCGCAGGACGTGGGCGCGCCGCCCGGCCGCGGAGCCGGGCGCTCCGCCGCGCGCCCAGCTCGAGGTGCTGATCGACCGGATGGGCACGGCCCTGCTGCTGGCGACGGTGATCGGCGTGGTGGCGGCGGGCCTGGCCGCTCGCCCGACGGTGGTCTCGGAAACTAAGGAGAGCGAGCGCAACGCCAAGGCATTCCGCTCGTTCATCCTCGCCCGCGGCGACGCCGAGCTGATCCGCAATCTCGAGACTGCCAACACGGTCGAGCTCGGCGACGCCCTGTTCCGCACCTGCGTGGCCCGTGACGACCGCCAGCGCTACTTCTGCACGCTGATCGACGCCAGCAAGGACCCGGCCAAGATCGACGTGGATCCGAGCGCCGAGCCGAACTCGGCCTACAGGCGCTGAAGCCGCGCGAGCGCGCCGGACGGCAGCACCTCGAACACCTGGATCCGGTTG
This sequence comes from uncultured Thermoleophilaceae bacterium, assembly GCA_963774095.1. Taxonomy (GTDB): domain Bacteria; phylum Actinomycetota; class Thermoleophilia; order Solirubrobacterales; family Thermoleophilaceae; genus JACVRW01. The sequence continues at coordinate 21,913 of CAVZDS010000007.1, read as the reverse complement.
CGCCCGCTGCGCAGTGCGGACTCGGGAACAAGCACCGAGTAGAACTCGCGGCCCTTGAACCAGAGGTCGAAGCTGCGGCCCACGGCGCGGATGCGGCCGTTCACCGCGATGGCCACGTCGCGGTGCTCCCCGAAGGGCACGCCCTGAAGCGGCCCCGTCACGAGCGTGGGGAAGTACTTCGCGCCGCGGCTCACGTCGCGGAAGAGCTTCGCGTTTTCGAGCCCGGCGCGGAGGGCGCTCGTCCGAGCCGGGACCGCCGCCACGCGCTTCCCGAGCAGCTCGCTGTTCGGCCCGATCCGGTAGGCCATCGCCCAGGGATCCCCGTAGAGGACCTTGCTCTCGACCCCGGTCCCGAACAGGCGCGCCCAGCGCTGCCTCCACAGCTCGCGGCGGCGCTGCATCTCGGGTAGCCCGATTCGCACCAGCTTGGCGAAGTCACGTGTGCGGATGCTGAAGACCTTGCGCGCCCTGGTGGCCGCCGAGAACGCCGAATGGCCGTCCTGCTTGTAGAAGACAGGCGAGCTGCCGAGCAGGTCCGCGATCGTCGCAACCACGTCGATGTTGCGGACGAGGCTCTGGTCCACGCGGCCCTTCGTCTGCCCGGGCGCCTTCACGAAGAACGGCACCGGCGCGATCTCCTCGACGTTGCGGTCGCTCAGGAGCCGCCTGCTTCGCACCCCCACCTGGAACGAGTAGCCGTGGTCGGCGGTGATGATGATCAGCGATCGGCGCAGCAGCCCGGTGCGCCGCAGCCGCGCGAGCAGCTCGCCCACCTCGTGATCGGTGTAGCCCACCTGGAGCAGGTGACGCAGGTGGTTGTGGACCGAGAGGTCTGCCTGGTCGAACCCGGGCAGCTTGTTGAGCTCGATCGGGTCGTTCCCCGCGGGCCGGACCTGGCGCCCGGAGGGGAGGTAGATCCACGGCTCGTGTGGCATCAGCCCGTGGTGGAAGTAGAAGCTCGGCTCGGGCCGGCGCCGGATCGCCCCGACCCAGCGGTGGAAGCGCGCCGGGCGGCCTCCGCCCGCCAGCCGTGCGAGCACCCCCGGCCTGCGCGTCCTGGCGCCCGGGCAGATGTCCGGCGGGCACACCGCGGACGCCGACTCGACCTTGAACACGTCGTAGCCGAGCCGGTCCATCAGGTGGAAGACGCTCGGCTTGTGGCTGCGCACGTCCGCCGCCGTATTCGGCTTGGGGAGCCTGCCGTCGAGGATCGACGGCACCGCCCTGAAGGTGGAGTCGTACTGGGTGTGGCCGTTCGGGAACCAGGTGGACATCGACGCCAGCTCCGCGAAGTTGGGGAAGCGCTCGGCGTCGATCTTTCCGTTCGGTCCGAGCAGGTCATCCGTCGGGAACTCGTCGAACACGATCACCACCACCGGCGGGTGGCGCTCGGCCGATTGAGCGGGGTCCTCGTCACCGATCCCCAGACAGCCGCTCAGCAGCACGGCTGCGGCGAGCTCAGCTGCGAGCCAGCAGAAGCATCGCCCCTTCATCGGTTACCTCGAGCACCTCCACCGTGTTGCGTCCCTCGCGCAGAGCATTCTCGGGAACCATGACCGAGTAGCTCTCCACGCGTTGACCCTTCAGGTGGAAGCTTCGCCCAACAGCCTCGATTCGGCCATTCACCGCGATCGCGAGGTTGCGCTCGCCCTCCGCCCCAGAACCGTGTATCCGGCCCGCGATCTGGCACGGCACGAGCCCGCTGGAGCGCCGCACGCGCGCGAACGACTCCGACAGAGAGATCGTCGCGCGCGTGGCCCGCGCGCTGCTCACGGAGGCGACCCGCTGCCCGACGAGGTCGCGGTTCGGCCCCAGGCTCGTGTAGAGGCTCGCCCAATCGCCCGAGCCGAGGTTGCGCAGCCGGCGGCGCACGATCGCGCGGCGGCGCGCCTTCCAGCGCTCCGGGGAGATGCGCACGATCGAGCTGAAGTCGCGCTTTGTGAGGCTCACCTCGTGCCGGGCGCGGACGGCGCGCGAGAAGGCGGAGCGGCCGTCGGTGCGGTAGCCGAGCGGCACACCGAGGGCGTCGGCGATCGTGGGTGTCACGTCGAGCGTTCGCGCCAGCACGTCGCTCACGCGCGCGCGCTTCTGGTGCGGCTTCTTCACGAACAGCGGCACCGGCACCAGCTCGCCCACGTTCGAGGGATTGACGCTCCGCCGGGTCGGCACGCCCACCTGCCAGGCGAAGCCGTGGTCCGCGGTGATCACGATGAGCGTGTCGTCGTACATCCCCTGGCTCTTCAGCCGCGCCACGAGCCTGCCGAGCAGGTGGTCCACGAACCCGAGCTGGAGCAGGTAGCGCTGCTCGTTGTGGCTGGTCAGGTAGTCGTCGTAGAAGCCGGGCACCGTCTGCATTCCCGGCAAGAGCTCCGGCCCGTCCGGGCGCGAGTGATGGCCCGACGGCATGTAGACCCAGGGACCGTGCGGCAGCAGCGCGTGCTTCATCCAGAACGTCGGCCGCCTGGTCGGCCGGATCGAGTTGATGAAGCGCCCGAAACGCTCGGCCCGGCCGCCCTTGAGGTTCGGGATGATCTGGGGCCGCGTGGTCCGCTCGTCGGGGCAGTAGCGGCGCGGGCAGAGTGCCGTGGCCTCCTCCGCCGCCTCGATCCGGTAGCCGCGCCTTCCGAGGGCCGTGAAGATCGAGTGCGGGTGGTCGCTCACGATCGGTGCCGTGCCCCTGTGAGGCCGGATGCCGTCCAGGATCAGCGGCACGGCCTTGGTTGTGGAGTCGTACACCGTGGCGGCGTTCCGGAACCAGGTGGAGTCCCCGGCCAGCGCGGCGAAGTTGGGAAAGCGGCCGGCGTCGATGCGGCCATTCGGAGCCAGCAGGGTGTCGCCAGGGAACTCGTCGAATACGACCAGGACCGCGTACGGACGCGTCGGCTTCTGAGCCGACGCGTCCCCGCCTCCGATCGAGCAGCCGCAGAGCGGCAGCACGAGCATCAGGACCCCCGTCGCTAGCGCACGCACGCCCGGCACTCTAGGGACGCGACCTCAGCCTGCTGCTAACAAATTGCAATCAAGGCGACGGGCGAGCCCCTCTCCGCCCCAGCGCATCACGACGTTGTGGTTGTACTCGAAGACCGGGCGCGCGAGTGGCGCAATCAGGTTCATCCACCGCTTCGTCGTCCGGACGTCCCACTCGTAGGTGACCGCGGTGATGCCGTCCTGCTCGTACAGCCGCCAGTGGCCCGTGCCGGCCAGCGCGCCCGCCGCCTCGCCGCTCATCGAGCTCGGCTCGTCCAGCTCGCGGACCGTGAACTCGAACTCGAGCTCGTAGGGGATCCGGCTGCGCCATGCGATGCGGTAGCGCTCGTCCGGTTCGAGCGTGGTCACTCGCTCCACTCCGCGCCACCACTCGGGCCAGCGCTCCGCGTCGCGGAGGGTCCACCAGACGGCCCGCGCGCTCCGCTTCGAGCAGCCAGGCCGTCAGAAACTTGTAGCCGTTACCCCTCGAGGTTCACCATCACGTGCTTGACGATCGTGTAGTCCTCGAGCGCGTACTTCGACATGTCCTTGCCGTAGCCGGACTGCTTGAAGCCGCCGTGTGGCATCTCCATGGCCATCGTGATGTGGTCGTTGATCCACACCGTGCCGAAGCGGATCGCGTTCGCCACGCGATGCGCCCGGCCGACGTCGCGCGTCCACACCGAGGCCGCGAGCCCGTAGCGGGTGCCGTTCGCCCACGCGATGGCCTTCTCCTCGTCGTCGAAGCGCTGGACGGTCATGACCGGACCGAAGATCTCGTTCTGGATCATCTCGTCGTCCTGCTCGAGTCCCGCGATCACGGTCGGCTCGTAGAACGAGCCGGGCAGGTCGGGCTCCTTGCCGCCGGTAACGATCTCCGCGTGCGACGGCTTGCGCTCGATGAACCCCTCCACGCGCTCGCGCTGGCGCAGCGAGTTGACCGGGCCGAGCGTGGTATCGGGATCGAACGTGTCGCCGAGCTTGTAGCCCTTGGCCTCCTCGGCGAGCCCGCTCACCACGTCGTCGTAGACCTTCGACGAGGCGAGGACGCGAGTGGCGGCCGTGCAGTCCTGGCCCGCGTTGTAGAGAGCGGTGCCGGCGATCGTCTCGAGCGCCGTGCTCATGTCCGCGTCGTCGAACACGATCACGGGCGCCTTGCCGCCGAGCTCGAGATGGACCCGCTTGAGCGAGTCCGCCGCGGCCTTGGCGATCCACTTGCCCGTCTCCGGCGAGCCGGTGAGCGAGACCATGTCGATGTCGGGGTGAGTCACGAGCGCCGAGCCGGCCGGCTGCCCGTGACCCGTGATCACGTTGAGCACGCCCTTCGGCAGCACCTCCGACGCGAGCTGAGCGAGCCTCACGGTGGTGATCGGCGTCGTCTCCGCCGGCTTCAGGACGATCGTGCAGCCGGCCGCGAGGGCCGGGCCGATCTTCCAGGCGGCCATCATCAGGGGGTAGTTCCACGGAGCGATCTGCCCCACCACGCCCGCCGGCTCACGCCGGATGATCGACGTGCGCCCCGACACGTACTCGGCCGAGGCCTGGCCCTCCGGAATGCGGCCTGCTCCGGCGAAGAACCGCAGCGTGTCGCTCACGGCCGGCATCTCGTCCTCGAGGAACGCATTGCGCGGCTTGCCGGCGTCAGCGGCCTCGAGGTCCGAGAGCTCCTCCGCATGCTCGTCGAGGATGTCGGCGAGCTTGAGCATGGCGCTGGCGCGCTCCGCCGGAGTGGTCGTCGACCATCCGTCGAAGGCACGCTTCGCCGCCTTCACGGCGCGGTCCACGTCCTCCTCGTTCGAGAGCGGCATCTGGGCGATCACCTCGCCGTTGGCGGGGTTCGTGACCTCCTCCGTGGCGCCGTCGGCGGCGTCCACGAACTCGCCGTCGATGAAGTTCTGGAGCTTCGTCTTGCTGGCAGTGGCCATGTGCGGGTCCTCTCTCCTGGTCTAGGCGACGACGCCCAGGACATCCTCAACGGGTGTGTACGGCATGCCGGTTCCCTCTGCCACGGCGGGGTGGGTGACCTTGCCCCCGGCCACGTTCACGCCGGGCCGCAGTCCGGGCAGCCTCTCGATCGCGCCCTGGAGCCCGTGGTCGGCGAGTGCGAGCACGAAGGGCAGCGTCGCATTGGTGAGCGCGAACGTGGAGGTCACCGGCACGGCCCCCGGCATGTTCGCCACGCAGTAGTGGGTGACCCCGTCCACCTCATAGACGGGGTCGGAATGGGTGGTCGGGCGCGAGGTCTCGAAGCAGCCGCCCTGGTCGATCGACACGTCCACGAGCACGGCGCGCTTCTTCATCATGCCGAGCTGGCTGCGCTTGACCACGTAGGGGGCGCGAGCGCCGTGGATCAGCACCGCTCCGATCACGAGGTCGGCGCGCGGCAGCATCTCCTCGACAGCGAGCGTCGACGAGTAGACCGTCGACGCGCGGCCGCCGAAGCCCACGTCCAGCTCGCGCAGGCGGTCGATGTTGCGGTCGTAGACGAACACGTCGGCCTCCATGCCGATGGCGATGAAGGCCGCGTTCTGGCCGACCACGCCGCCGCCGATGATCATCACCGTGGCCGCAGCCACGCCTGGCACGCCGCCCAGCAGCACGCCGCGCCCGCCGAGCGGGCGCTCGAGGAAGAAGGCACCGGCCTGGGTGGCGATCTTGCCGGCCACCTCGCTCATCGGGGCGAGCAGCGGAAGCCGCCCCTGCTCGTCCACCACCGTCTCGTACGCCACGCAGGTGGCGCCCGAGTCCGCGAGGCCCTTCGTGAGCTCCGGGTTCGGCGCCAGGTGGAGGTACGTGAACAGCAGGTGGTCCGGCCGCAGCATCTCGACCTCCTGCGGCTGCGGCTCCTTGACCCCCAGGATCATCTCGGCTTCGTCGAACACCGACTGCGCGTCGGGCAGGATGCGCGCGCCCTGAGCGACGTACTCGTCGTCCGGGATCGTGCTTCCCACGCCCGCCTCGGACTGGATGATCACCTCGTGATCGTGCTCCACGAGCTCCCTCACGCCGGCCGGCGTGAGGGCCACGCGGTACTCGTCGGTCTTGATCTCCGTCGGAACCCCGACCTTCATTGGCTCGTCCCTCTCATGTCACTAGCTCTCTGGCGCGCAGCGCGAGCCAGAACTCGATTCGGTCGCGGGCGTTCGACAGGTCACGGCCCGTGAGCTGCTCCACCCGTCTGATGCGATAGCGCAGCGTATGCCGGTGGCAGTACAGCTCGCGTGCCGCCTTCTCCCACTGGCCGTTCTGCTCGATGAACGCCTCCAGTGAACGGATCAGCTCGTCACCGTACTCGCCGCTCGCGTCCTCGAGCGGCCCGAGCACGCTGTCGCAGTAGAGGCGCAGCGCGTCGTCGTCCTGGAGCGACAGCAGCAGCTGGAACGCACCCAGGTCGCGGTACGAGGCCACCGCCGGAGAGGAGCCGTTCGCGAGCGCCGCGGCCTCGAGGGCGCAGCGTGCCTCGTGGAAGGTCCGTCGCAGCGAACCGACCGGCGCGGCGCGCGACGCCGCTGCCCGCAGCGCACCGCCCTCGCCGCTGATCGCTTCCCGCGCCCGGGCTGCCAGTGCCACCGGGTCGACCTCGTCGCGCGCGTCCACCACCGCGCACAGCAGCCGGTCGCGCGTGGCAACGAGCGCGCCGACGCCGGCGTCGGCGAGGAAGCGGTCGAGCTCGGCCTCCGCGTGCGGAACGGGGGCGGGGTCGTGCTCGGAGAACACGAGCACCGCGGCGCTGTGGCCGATTCCGAAGGGGCGCAGCCGCATGGCCAGCTCCTCCTCGGACAGGCGGCCGGTGAGCGCCTCCGCGAGCACGTCGCCCGCGAGGCGGCGCTCGGTGTCGCGCATCGCGCGCTGGCGCATCAGCTCGAGCGCCACAACGGTCACGGCCTGCTGGAGGATCAGCCGCTCGAAGTCGCCCAGGCCGCCGGCGTCGCGGGCGGCCACGAGCCACGCCTGTGGTGCCCCGCGGCCGCGCAGCGAGACGGGCAGCACGAGCGAGCGGCCCGCTATATCCGGATGGTCGGGCGCGAACTCGGCGTTCTCCGTGACCCGCGCGGTGCCGGCGCCCAACTCGTCGCTGCGCCGGATCACCTCCTCGCGCACCTGCTCGAGCGCCTCCTCGGGCAGCGGGCGCCTGAACGCCTTCGAGGAGATCGTCTCCCCGCGGCCGGAGAGCACGCACACCGCTCCCCCGGTGGCCGCCGCGAGCGCGCGCACCACCTCGTCGAGGCCGCTCTCCTCGAGCACCAGCCGCTCGAGGCGCTTGTGGATCGCGATGCCGCGCTGGAGCACCTCGTACTGCTCGTTCACGAGTCGCGTGAATGCCTTCTCCGTGAGCGCGATGAACGGCAGCTCGTAGGGCACCTCGAACACGGGGAAGCCGAGCTGGCTCGCCTCCTCCACGAGGGCGGCGGGCACCTGCTCGTGGTCGAAGCCCGTGCCGAAGCCGAGCCCCGACAGGTGGTGCCCGGACAGCAGGCGCACGAACTCGCGCTGGCGCTCGTCGGTGTCGAGCTGGATGCCCGTGGTCAGCAGCAGCTCACCGCCCGACAGCCACGGCGTCGGGTCGGGGAGCTCCGATATGTGCACCCAGCGAACGGGTGCGTCCGCGCCGCCGCCGCCCGTCGTGAGCTCGAGCCCCATCTCGGAGACGAGCCCTCGTACGGTGAGCATCGGATCAGTGGCGAACGATCCGCTCCCAGGCCTCGGTGAGCACCTGGCGCAGGACTCGATCGATGATCTCGAATTCCTCGCTGTCCGCGATCAGCGGCGGCGAGAGCTGGATCACGGGGTCGCCGCGGTCGTCCGCGCGGCAGATCAGCCCGTGCTTGAACAGCTCGCCCGACATGAAGCCGCGCAGCAGCTGCTCGCCCTCCTCGTCGGTGAAGCTCTCCTTGGTTTCCTTGTCCTTGACCAGCTCGAGCGCCTGGAAGTAGCCGGCGCCGCGCACGTCGCCCACGATCGGCAGGTCCTCGTGCAGCTTGTCGAGCATGCCGCGGAACTCGCGCCTCCTTGGCGAGCACGTGCCCGCAGAGGTCCTCGCGCTCGAACACGTCGAGGTTCGCCATCGCCACGGCGGCGGACATCGGGTGGCCGCCGAACGTGATCCCGTGGGTGAATGCGTTCGGATCGTGCATGAACGGATCCGCCACGCGGTCCGACACGATCACGGCGCCCATCGCCGCGTACGAGGAGGTCAGGCCCTTCGCCGTCGTGATGATGTCCGGCACGACGTTGAAGCGCTCGACGCCGAAGTAGTGGCCGAGGCGGCCCCAGGAGCAGATCACCTCGTCGGCGATCAGCAGCACGTTGTGCTTGTCGCAGATCTCGCGCACGCGCTGCCAGTAGCCGTCCTGCGGGACGAAGCAACCGCCCGAGTTCTGCACGGGCTCGAGGATCACGGCCGCGACCGTGTCCGGGCCCTGGAACTCGATCATGTGCTCGATCTGGTCCGCGGCCCAGAGCGGCTCGCGGTCCTCGGGCCAGCGGTACTCGTTCGTGTTGGGCACGTGGTGCGCGCCAGGTACAAGCGGCTCGAACGGCGTGCGCAGCGGCGTGATGCCGGTGATCGAGAGCGCGCCGAAGGTGGTGCCGTGGTACGCCGTCTCGCGCGAGATGATCTTTGTCTTCGTCGGGTTGCCGGTGAGCTTGTGGTACTGACGCGACAGCTTCCAGGCCGACTCGACTGCCTCGGAGCCCCCCGAGGTGAAGAACACGCGGTTGAGGTCGCCCGGGGCGAGCCCCGCGATCCGGGCCGCCAGCTCGATCGCGGTCGGATGGGCGTAGCTCCAGTTCGTATAGAAGCCCAGCTTCCTGCCCTGCTCCGCGGCCGCGTCGGCGATCTCGGCGCGGCCGTGGCCGGCGTTCACGCAGAAGAGCGCTGAGAGCCCGTCGAGGTAGCGGTTGTCATGCTCGTCGTAGACGTAAGAGCCCTCGCCGCGCACGATGATCGGGATCTCGTGCTCCTTGTCGTACGCGCCCATCCGGGTGAAGTGCATCCAGAGATGGCGGCGTGCCTTCTCCTGTAGCGGGCTCGGAGCCCCGGCGTGGGGCTCGTAGACCGTCTGGGGGGTTGTGGCCACTTGCACTTCTCCTCAGTATCGACAGCGACTAGACGGAGTGGACAACGGTATCGGCGTTGATGGAGGTACACAAGGGCGCGGAGAGTGAAAGTACGGACAGCCACGTACGCCGTTCCGTCCAATTAAGCGAGAGTGTTTTCGGCATTCCGCCCCTTGCTATAGCTACGGTTCGGCCATAGGTTGCCCTCCACAATGAGCCAGGGGGTCCAAATGGGCGCTGACACGCCGAGCGTCCGGCTCGATCATGTGACCAAACGCTTCGGCGACTTCACCGCCGTCCGCGAAATGGAGCTCGAGATCCCGGCCGGGGAGTTCTTCACCATGCTCGGCCCGTCGGGATGCGGCAAGACGACGACGCTGCGGATGGTCGCGGGCTTCGAGGACCCGACCGAGGGGCGCGTGCTGCTGTCCGGCGAGGACGTGACTAGCCTGCCCGCCTTCAGGCGGCCCACCAACACCGTCTTCCAGAGCTACGCGCTGTTCCCGCACCGCAATGTGGAGCAGAACGTGGCCTTCGGGCTACAGCGCCAGAAGGTCGACAAGACCGAGATCCGGCGCCGGGTGGCCGAGGAGCTCGAGCGGGTGGGGCTCAGCGGCGAGGCCAAGCGCAAGCCCGCGCAGCTTTCGGGCGGGCAGCAGCAGCGCGTGGCCCTCGCGCGCGCGCTCGTGAACAGGCCCGAGGTGCTGCTGCTCGACGAGCCGCTCGGCGCGCTCGACCTGAAGCTCCGCAAGCAGCTTCAGGTGGAGCTGAAGCGGATCCAGCGCGACGTCGGCATCACGTTCGTCTACGTGACGCATGACCAGGAGGAGGCGCTCACCATGTCGGACCGCATCGCGGTCATGAACAGGGGCGTGGTCGAGCAGGTGTCCGACCCCGAGAGCGTCTACGAGCGGCCGGCCACCACGTTCGTCGCCGGCTTCATCGGTGTATCGAACCTCATGCCTGGAGAGATCGTCTCGAGCAACGGCGCCGGGACTCAGATGCGCCTGGACGCCGGACCCACAGTGAAGGCCCTGGACTCGGGCGGCGTGCGGGCCGGAGAGCGCGCCCACGCCGTGGTGCGCCCGGAGAAGCTTGAGCTCCGCCAGGCGGGAGCCCCGGAGGAGGGGACCCGCCCCAGCGTGGAGGGGCAGGTCGAGAGCTCGCTGTACCTCGGCACAGCCACGCAGATGGTCGTGAAGCTGGGAGACGGCACGCGTATGACGGTGCTGGTGCCGAACGCTGACGCAGAGGCGCGCCGGGATCTCCCGGTCGCTGGCGACGGGGCGAGGCTGAGCTGGTCAGACGAGAACATCCACATCGTGAGGGAAGGAAGCACCGAGAGTGACCCCGAGTAACGAAGACCTGGAACGCCAGTTCGAGCGCATGCTGCGCGACCCGGTGACGCGCCGGCTGATCCTGAAGCGCGGCGCGGCTGGGGTGATGAGCGCCTCGGCGCTCGCCTACCTCGCGGCGTGTGGCACCGACGAGCCGTCGGGAGGAGACGGCGAGAAGGCCGCGGAGGAGAAGCCGATCGCCAAGGGCGAGCTGGCGTCGAGCCTGTACTTCGCGAACTGGCCGCTCTACATCGACGAGAAGCGCTCGGCCCTCAAGTCGTTCGAGGAGAAGTACGGAACCAAGGTCAAGTACGTCGAGGAGATCAACGACAACGTCGAGTACTTCGGCAAGGTGCGCCAGCAGTACGCCCAGGGCAACTCGGGCGGGCGCGACATCCACACCGTCACGGACTGGATGGCCGCGCGCATGATCCGGCTCGGCTACGTGCAGAAGTTCGACAAGGCCGACATGCCGAACGCGAGCGCGAACGTGATCGACCGGCTGAAGTCGCCTCCGTTCGACAAGAACCGCGAGTTCTCGATGCCATGGCAGTCGGGGCTCACCGGGATCATCTACCGCAAGGACAAGGTCAAGCGCACGCCGAAGTCGGTGGACGACCTGTTCGATCCCGCCTACAAGGGCAAGGTCACGCTGCTGACCGAGATGCGCGACGCGGTCGGCATCGTGGCCGCGTGGCAGGGCGCGGATCCGGAGACGGCCAGCGTCGACGAGTTCATGAAGGCGATCGACAAGATCCAGGAGGAGTCCGACTCGGGCCAGATCCGTGGCTTCACCGGCAACGAGTACATCAAGGACATCACCAAGGGCGACTCGTGGGTGATCATGGGCTGGTCGGGTGACGCCGTGCAGCTCAAGGCCGACAACCCGAACATCGATTTCGTGATTCCGGAGTCGGGCAGCCACCTGTGGACGGACAACATGCAGATCCCGGTCGGCGCGCCGCACGCATACACCGCCGAGAAGCTGATCGACTACATCTACCAGCCCGAGGTCGAGGCGCCCATCGCGGCGTACGTGAACTACATCTGCCCGGTGAACGGGGTCAAGGAGGTCCTGGCGAAGACGGACAAGTCGCTCGCTGAGAACCCGCTGATCTTCCCGGACCCGGCGTTCCTCGAGAACACGTTCATCTTCCGCGGCCTAAAGCCGGAAGAGGAGCAGCAGTTGGACGACGCGTTCCAGCAGGTACTCGGCGCCTAGGGAACACGGGGGACCTCGCATGGCGGCCCGGCTCCGAAAGGCAGCACTTCCGTATTTGCTGCTCCTTCCGGGGCTGGGCTGGTTGGTGCTCTTCTTCGCGATTCCGCTGTTCATCATGTTCCTGGAGTCGCTCAAGACGGGGACGATCGACACCGGCTTCACGCTCACCTGGGAGTTCTCCAACTACACGGACGCGCTCAAGACCTACGACGAGCAGTTCATCCGCTCGTTCGAGTACGCGGGGCTCGCGACGCTCATCGCGCTGCTGATCGGCTACCCGCTCGCGTACGTGATCGCCTTCCGCGGCGGCCGTTACCGGAACGCCCTGCTGCTGCTCGTGATCGTGCCGTTCTTCATCACGTACCTGGTCCGGACGCTGTCCTGGGAGACCATCCTCTCCGACTCGGGTCTGGTGGTGAACACGCTCCGGTCGATCGGGATCGTGTCCGAGGACGGGCGCCTGCTCGACACGACGGTCTCGGTGGTGGCGGGCATCACCTACAACTACCTGCCGTTCATGATCCTGCCGCTCTACGCGAGCCTGGAGCGGATCGACGGGCGCATGCTGGAGGCGGGCTACGACCTGTACGGCCGGCGGCGCGACGTGTTCCTGCGCGTGACTCTGCCGCTGTCGATGCCGGGGGTCGTGGCCGGCACGCTGCTCACCTTCATCCCCGCGGCCGGAGACTTCATCAACGCCGAGCTGCTCGGCACGCCGCAGCAGTTCATGATCGGCAACGTGATCCAGTCGCGCTACCTGGAGGTGGCCGACTACCCGACTGCGGCGGCGCTCTCGTTCCTGCTGATGGCCTTCATGCTGGTGATCGTCCTGATCTGGGCGCGCATCGCCGGAACGGAGGCGCTGCTCGGCACGGAGGGTGAGCGCCGATGACGCTGCGGCGCCGCGGACTCGACTGGCTGCTGAACGCCTACGCGGGGCTGGCGCTGATCTACCTGCTGGTCCCGATCGCGATCATCATCGTCTTCTCGTTCAACAACCCGCGCGGGCGCTTCAACTTCATCTGGCAGGAGTTCAGCTTCGAGGCCTGGAAGGACCCGTTCGGGGTGCCCGGCATCGGGGACGCGCTGCGTAACTCGATCGAGATCGCCGTGCTCTCGACGATCGGCGCGACGATCCTCGGAACGCTCACCGCGCTCGCGCTCGTGCGTTACGAGTTCCGCGGCCGCGCGCCCATCAACTTCTTCATCTTCATTCCGCTGGCCACACCCGAGGTTGTGCTGGGCGCCGCGCTCCTCTCCAACTTCCTCAACCTGGGCACGCCGCAGCTCGGCTTCGCGACGATCCTGATCGCCCACGTGATGTTCAACCTCTCGTTCGTGGTGATCACGGTCCGCTCGCGATTGATCGGCTTCGACAGATCGCTGGAGGAGGCGGCCCAGGACCTGGGCGCCACCCCGTGGGAGACGTTCCGGCTCGTGACGCTGCCGCTGATCATGCCGGGCGTGGTGTCGGCGGCGCTGCTCGCGTTCGCCCTGTCGATCGACGACTTCGTGATCACCTACTTCAACAACGGCTCGACGATCACGTTCCCGCTGTTCATCTGGGGCGCCGCGCGCGTGGCGATCCCGCCGCAGATCTACGTGATCGCGACCATGATCTTCCTGTTCACCGTGGCGATGATGGTCATCACCGTGTGGCAGCAGCGCCGCGCGGAGAAGATGGCCGCGGTGCGCCCCGACGAGCCCGACCTGATCGCGCCGGAGCCCGTACCGGCGTGACGACCGCGCAGCGCGAGCAGCTCGCCGGGCTGATCGCCCGCGAGCGCGACGCCTACGGACGCGAGAACCCGCGCTCACGCGAGCTGCATGCGGAGGCGCGCGGCAGCCTCCTGGCCGGCGTCCCGATGTCGTGGATGACCATGTGGGTGGGCGGATTCCCGCTATACCTCGAGCGCGCCCACGGGGCCACGATCGTGGACGTGGACGGCCACGAGTACGCGGACTTCTGCCTCGGGGACACCGGCGCGATGGCGGGCCACTCGCCGGAGCCGACGATGAGGGCGATCGCGCAGATCGAGGGCATCACCACGATGCTCCCGACCGCGGACGCCGCGTGGGTGGGCGCCGAGCTGGCGCGCCGCTTCGGCCTTCCGTACTGGCAGTTCGCGCTCACCGCCACCGACGCGAACCGCTGGATGATCCGCATGTGCCGGCACGTGACCGACCGTCCTCGAATCGGTGTCTTCAGCTGGTGCTACCACGGCTCGGTCGACGAGGCCTTCGTGACGCTCGACGAGCACGGCCTCGCCCGGGCCCGCGAGGGACTGGTGGGCCCGCCGCTCGATCCCACCGAGACCACGCGGGTGGCTGAGTTCAACGATGTCGGCTCGCTGGAGCGTGTGCTCGAGCACGAGGACGTGGCCTGCCTGCTGATGGAGCCGGCGCTCACGAACATCGGGATCGTGCTCCCGGAGCCGGGCTTCCTGGACGCGGTGCGCGAGCTCTGCACCAGGCACGGGACGCTGCTGATCATCGACGAGACGCACACGCTGAGCGCTGGGCCGGGCGGGTGCACCGCGGCCTGGGGGCTGCGGCCCGACGCGGTCACGCTCGGTAAATCGATCGGGGGCGGCGTTCCGATCGGCACCTACGGCGTGACCGCGGAGCTGGCCGAGCGGATCGCCGGGCAGCACGACGCCGACTACGAGGACACCGGCGGCGTGGGCGGCACGCTGGCCGGCAACGCGCTCTCGCTCGCGGCCGCTCGCGCCACGCTAGGCGAGGTGCTCACCGACGAGGCCTTCGAGCGCATGATCGCGCTGCGCGAGCGCTTCGTCCAGGGCGTCGACGCTGTGCTGGCGGAGCACGGTGCGCCGTGGACCATCGTGTCCCTGGGCGCGCGCTGTGAGTACCGTTTCACTCCCGATCCCCCGCGAACCGGCGCCGAGTCGGCGGCCGCCGACGACCCGGAGCTCGAGGAGTACCTACACCTGTACCTCATGAACCGCGGAGTGCTCATCACCCCCTTCCACAACATGGCCTTGATGTCCCCTGCGACCACCGAGGAGCAGGTGGACCGCCACACCGAGGTCTTCGGCGCGGCCGTGGCCGAGCTCACCGCGTGAGCTCCTACGAGCGCATCGCCGAGCTCCCCCTGGAGGTGGAGTCGCTCGGCTTCGAGGGCCGCGCGCTCGAGTTCAGCCCCGAGTTCACGCGCGCCACCACGCTCATCAAGCTGATCGGGCCCCGCGGTGAGACCGGCGTGGGCGAGGACGTGGTGTACGACGAGATCGACCACGTGAACCTCCAGGCGGACGGCCCGGCGCTGATCGACCTCGCCGGCTCGTACACGCTCGACTCGTTCTCCAAGCGGCTCGACCAGGTGTCGCTGTGGCCGGCGCCGCCGGTGCGCGGCGAGGTGTCGGAGCTCTACCGCCGCTGGGCGTTCGAGTCGGCGGCGCTCGACCTGGCGCTGGCGCAGGCGGGCCGCTCGCTTGCAGACGTGCTCGAGCGCGAGCCGCGGCCGCTCAACTTCGTGGTCTCGATGCGGCTCGGCACGTGGGAGCAGAAGGAGCCCGAGAAGGCGGACCGCGCCCTCCAGCTGATCGAGCGCTACCCGGGCACGAAGCTGAAGCTCGACCCGACGAACAACTGGACCCAGGAGCTTGTTGACCAGCTGGTGGCCACCGGGGCCGTGGACTCGCTCGACCTCAAGGGCCAGTACAAGGGCACGCCGGTGGACGTGGTGACCGACCCGGAGCTCTACCGGATGGTCATCGAGGCGTTCCCGGACGCGTGGCTCGAGGACCCGGACGTGACCGACGAGACGCGCCCGCTCCTCGACGCGGTGAGCGAGCGCGTGACCTGGGACGCGCCGATCCACTCGGTGGCGGACGTGCTCGATCGCCCCTGGAAGCCGCGCATGGTGAACATCAAGCCGTCGCGCTTCGGGCCGCTCAGCAACCTGTTCGAGATGTATGACTGGTGCGAGCGGGAGGGGGTGCGGGCGTATGGCGGCGGCCAGACCGAGCTGGGGCCGGGCCGCGGCCACATCCAGTACCTGGCATCGCTCTTCCACCCCGACACCCCGAACGACACGGCGCCCTCCGGCTACAACAACCCGCAGCTTCCCGAGGGGCTCCTCACGAGCCCGCTCGAGCCCCGCATCGCGCCGGCCGGCTTCCGCTGGCTCACGTGATCGAGGCAACCCCGCTCCATCCCGGCGGCGACCCGCTCCAGATGGCGCGCCGAATCAGCGCGTTCCTCGGCGAGGCCAAGCGCTCGCTCGACCTGGCGCTCTACGACGTCCGCCTGCCGGGCGAGCCCGGCGACGTGGTGGCGGGGGCGCTCCGCGACGCGACCGAGCGCGGCGTGAAGGTGCGCATCGCCTACAACGCCGACCATCCCGAGCGCCTGACCTTTCCGCCGCCGCCGAGCACGAGGCCGGAGCTGCTCGACACGATGCCGTTTCCCACCTGCGGCATCCCCGGCATCCCTGACCTGATGCACCACAAGTACGTGGTGCGCGACGGCGAGTCGGTCTGGACCGGCTCGATGAACTGGACAACCGACTCGTGGAGCCTCCAGGAGAACGTCGTCCTCGTTGCCGAGCGGGCCGCGGCGCTCGCCGCCGAGTTCGCCCGCAACTTCGACGAGCTCTGGACCTCGCGCGACGTGAGCGCCAGCGGGCACGAGGATCCGCGGCCGGTGGACGTGGACGGCCGCGCGGTGCGCGCATGGTTCACGCCGGGCCACGGCGAGGAGCTCTCGCACCGGATCGCCAAGGCGATCGGCAAGGCGCGCGAGCGCGTGCGGATCGCATCGCCGGTGATCACGGCCGGCCCGGTGCTCGGGACGCTCGCCGAGGTGACCGCGGAGCACCGGGTGGATCTTCGCGGCGTCGTCGACCGGACGCAGATGGACCAGGTGGTCTACCAGTGGCGCACGAACGGCCACTCGGCGTGGAAGGTCCCGATCCTCGCGTCCGTGTTCGCCAACGGGGACTTCAAGGGAAAGCTGTCAACCCAGTGGACGCCGGAGACGCCCCACGACTTCATGCACGCGAAGGTCACCGTGGCCGACGGCACCGTCTTCGCCGGGTCGTTCAACCTGTCGCGATCAGGCGAGATGAACGCCGAGAACGTGCTCGAGATCCACGACGCCGAGCTCGCCGACCAGCTGGCCGGCTTCATCGACGAGATCCGCGAGCGCTACGAGCCTATGCCCGCGCCTGCCGATGAGCCGCCGACATGAGCAGGTCGCGCACCTCAAACGGCTCGTCGGTGAGCGTGAACAGCTCCAGGTCGGCGGGCGCGATCTTCCCCTCGGCGAGCATGCGCTCGCCGAGCCAGTCCACGAGGCCGCGCCAGTAGCTCGTCCCCACGAGCACCACGGGGAACTCGGTGATCTTCCCCGTCTGGATCAGCGTGAGCGCCTCGAACAGCTCGTCCATGGTGCCGAAGCCGCCCGGGAAGACCACGAAGCCGCTCGCGTAGCGCACGAACATGATCTTGCGGGCGAAGAAGTAGTGGAACTCGAGCGCGATGTCGCAGTAGGGGTTGCCGCCCTGCTCGAACGGCAGCTCGATGTTGAGGCCGATCGAGCATGCGCCGCCGTCCGTGGCCCCGCGGTTGGCAGCCTCCATGATCCCTGGCCCGCCGCCCGTGATCACCGCCAGGCCGCTCTCGCCTACGAGGCGCGCGGTCTCGCGCGCCAGCAGGTACTCCGGGTCGTCCGGTGCCGTGCGAGCCGAGCCGAAGAAGGAGGCCGCGGCGCCGATGCCGGAGAGCGCGTCGAAGCCCATGCGCAGCTCCTCGGTGATGCGCTCGAGCCGGTCCTCGTCGGTGAGCGTGGAGCGGACCGCCGCCTCCTGGGCGGCGATGATCTCCTCGTCGAAGGTGCGGGGCTCGCGCGGCACGACCTACGAGACTAGATGGCCGGCGCTCGCTGATCGCCGGCCATCCAGATTCCCCCTTCCCCCCCGGAAAGTACAAATTGGCACTACCCATCGGTCGCGAGAGCCATGCTGCCGGGATGGCACAACCTGTGGCGGCGCGTTAGACAGTTCGGCTATAGGGCGAGCGACAGCGGCTGCTCGAGCAGTTCCTTGACGCGGGCCAGGAACTGGGCGCCGTCGGCGCCGTAGAGGATGCGGTGGTCGCACACCAGCGTGAGCGTCATCTGATCGCGCGCCACGACCTTGCCCTTGTCGTCCACGGCCGGCTTCTTCGCGAGCCTGCCGACGGTGAGGATCGCCGCCTGCGGCGGGTTGATGATCGCCGTGAACTGCTCGATGCCGAACATCCCGAGGTTCGAGACGGTGAACGTGCCGCCCGATAGCTCCGGCGGGGTCACGGTCTTCTCCTTCACCTTCTCGATCACCTGGCGGGCGTCGCGGGCGATCTGGCCGAGCGACTTCTTGTCGGCGTCGAAGACCGTCGGCACCACGAGCGCGTCCTGGGCGGCCACGGCGATCCCGACGTTCACGTTCTCGTAGAGCTCGAACTTGCCGTCGCGGTAAGCGCCGTTCACGCGCGGGAACTCGCGCAGGGTGTTCGCGGAGGCCTTCACGACCATGTCGTTGAACGAGGGGACCGGGTCCGAGATCTGCTTGAGCCGCTCGCGCAGCTCGACCGCGGCGGTCATGTCGACCGTGAGCGCGATCGAGAACTCGGGCGCCGTGGCCTTCGACTCGGCCATGCGCCGTGAGACGGTCTGCTGGAGCCGCGTGAGCTCCTGGATCTCGGCCTCGCCCTTGGCGCCGGCCTCGCCGCGCTGCGGCTCCTCTCCTTGGCGGGCTCCTTCTTCTCCTCGGCCTTCTTTGCCTTGTCCTTCTTCTTGCCCTTCTGCTTCGGAGCGGCGGCTTCGGCCTCACCGGCCGGTCTTCGGCCTGCTCGGCCGTCTCGGCCTTGGCGCCGCCGTTCTCGGCGGCGGCCTGGACGTCGGCCTTGACGATCCGGCCACCCGGCCCGGTGCCCTCCAGCTGAGCGAGCTCCACGCCGAGGTCGCGCGCCATGCGCCGCGCAACCGGCGAGGCCTTCACGCGCCCGTCGCCATTCCCCCCGAAGGCCGCTCGCGCGTGGCCGTCCCAGCCGCCGCCTGCGTCTCACCGCCGCCACCCTCAGCGCCCGCAACGGCGGCCTCGCCGTCGTCGCCGCGGCGGCCTCGTCGCTCGGCGTCGCCCTCGGCCTCGGCGCCGTCCTCGGCCTCGGCCTCGGCGTCGCCCTCGGCTCGCCTCGCCCTCGGCGTCGCCCTCGGCCTCGCCGTCGCCCTCGGCCTCGGCCTCGCCCTCGGCCTCGGCGCTCGCTCTCTCTTCGCCCTCCTCGGCCCGCTCGCCTCAGCTTCGGCCTCCGCGTCGCCCTCGGCCCGCGCCGGCTCGGCCTCCTCGGCGCCTTCCTCCTCGCCTCGCCGCCTCGGCGCTCCTCGTCGCCGCTCGCCTCGGCCTCCTCGCCGGCCTCGGCCTCGTCGCCGAGGACTCCTCGTCCCCGCCGCCGCGACTTCGCCTCGCCCGCCTCGCCGATGCGCGCGATCACCTCGCCGATCGGGAGGGTGTCGCCCTCCTGGGCCACGATCTCGACCAGGACGCCGTCGGAGTCGGCGTCGTAGGTCATGTTGGCCTTGTCCGTCTCGATCTCCACCAG
The DNA here is from genome assembly GCA_963774095.1 of uncultured Thermoleophilaceae bacterium. GTDB lineage: Bacteria > Actinomycetota > Thermoleophilia > Solirubrobacterales > Thermoleophilaceae > JACVRW01. Next base: position 2,726 of record CAVZDS010000007.1, on the reverse strand, counting down.
CGGCTCGCCGCGCTTGACCTCGCCGCCCTCGTCCACCAGCCACTTGAGGACGGTGCCCTCCTCCATCGAGTCCGACAGGCGGGGCATCGTGACGTCGCTGGCCATGCTCCTCCTTACAGGTCCCGGAAGGTGGCGAGCGCCGCGTGGACCACGTGCTCCTCGTGCGGGAACGCCGCCTGCTCGAGTGGCTTCGAATACGGCATCGGGACGTCCGCGCCGGTCACGCGCTGCACCGGTGCGTCGAGCCAGTCGAAGGCCTGCTCCTGGATCAGCGCGGCGAGGTTCGCGCCAACGCCTCCGTGCGGCCAGCCCTCCTCGACGATCACCGCGCGGTTGGTCTTCTTGACCGACTCGAGGATCGTGTCCAGGTCGAGCGGTCGCAGCGTGCGGGGGTCGATCACCTCAGCGTCGATGTCGTGCTCGTCCGCGAGCACTTCAGCCGCCTTTCCGGCGGTGATCGCCATGCGCGAGATCCCGATGATCGTCACATCGTCGCCCTCGCGTCGGATGGCGGCCTCTCCGAAGCGCATCGGGCCGCCGTTCTCGGGCACCTCGCCGCGCTGGCCGTAGAGGGTCTCGTGCTCGATGAAGACCACCGGGTTGTCGTCGCGGATGGCCGCCTTCAGCAGTCCCTTGGCGTCCGCGGGCGTGCTCGGCGCGGCCACGAGCAGGCCGGGCACGTGCAGGTAGTAGGCCTCGAAGCAGTGCGAGTGGGTGGGGCCGAGCTGGTGCCCGGCGCCCTGCGGCATGCGCACCACCATCGGCACCTTCGCCTGGCCGCCGAACATGTAGTGGATCGCCGCGGCGTGGTTCACGATCTGGTCCATCGCGAGCAGCGAGAAGTTGATCGTCATCAGCTCGACCACCGGCCGCAGGCCGAGCATCGCCGAGCCCACGCCCATGCCGACGATCGTGTTCTCCGAGATCGGCGTGTCGCGCACGCGCTTCTCGCCGAACTCCTCGAGCAGGCCGGCGGTCACCTTGAAGGCGCCCTGGAACACGCCGATGTCCTCGCCCATGAGGAAGACCTTCTCGTCCTCCTGCATCTCCTCGCGAAGCGCCTGGTTGAGCGCCTCGCGGTAGCGCATCACGGGCACTAGTCCGCGCCTCCCTCGGCCTCGGGCTCGTCGCCGGAGACCTCGCCCTCGCCGTCCTCGTCCCGTCGATTCGTCCTCGTCGTCGGTGTCCTCCGCCTGGCGGCGGTGGCGCGCCTCCTGGTCGCCCACGTTCGCGTAGGCGGCGCCGGCCTCGGCGAGCTGGTGCGGCAGCTCGCCCGCCTCGCGCTCGCGCTCGCCGCGGTGCACCTCGGGGGAGCGCTCGTCGACCGTCCACCAGCCGGGGGCGTCGCCGGTGAAGACGTACACGTCGTCGTAGAGGGAGTCGAGGTCGGGGAACGGCGACTGGTCGGCGAACTGAACCGCCTCGTCCACGGTCTTGATCGCCTTCTCGTCGAGCTCCTCGAACTGGTCCTGGGTGATCACGTCCTCGTCCACGAGGCGCTTGCCGAAGGCCTGGATCGGGTCGCGCCCGCGCCACTCCTCGACCTCGTCCTTGGAGCGGTACTCCTCGGGGTCGGCCATCGAGTGGCCGCGGAAGCGGTAGGTCACGGCCTCCACGAGCTGCGGCCTGCGCTCCTCGCGCGCGCAGCGGAGCGCGCTCGGTCACGACGTCGTGAACGTCGAGCACGTCCATGCCGTCGCAGCGCGTGCCCGGCACGCCGAAGCCCTCGGACTTGAGCGACAGGTCGGTGACCGCCGAGTGGCGGTGGAGCGCCGTGCCCATGCCGAACTGGTTGTTGATGATCACGAAGACCACCGGCAGCTTCCAGAGCGCCGCGAGGTTCATCGTCTCGCCGAAGGTGCCCTGGTTCGTGGCACCGTCGCCCATCATGGAGAGGATCACGTCCTCGTTCTCCATGTAGTCGTTGGCGAGCGCCACGCCGGCCGAGAGCGGCAGGCTGCCGCCGACGATGCCGTAGCCGCCGAGGAAGCGCTTCTCCATGTCGAAGAGGTGCATCGAGCCGCCGCGGCCCTTCGAGCAGCCGTCCACGCGGCCGAACAGCTCGGCCATGACGGCGTTCGGGTGGGTGCCGCGCGCGATCGCCTGGCCGTGCTCGCGGTAGGTGGACATCAGGTAGTCGTCGTCGCGCAGCGCCTGGGTGGCGCCGACGACCGTGGCCTCCTCGCCGATGCAGAGGTGGAGGAAGCCGCCGATCTTGGCCTTCGCGTACATCTCGCCCGCGCGCTCCTCGAAGCGGCGGATCAGGAGCATCTTCTCGAGGACGGTGAGGCAGGTGTCCTTGTCGGGGAGGTCGTGCTTGACCTTCCCGAAGCCGATCTCCTCGAGGCCGGCTACCTCGCTTGGGGCTTCCCTGCCTGGGCATCTCCCGCCTGTGTCGTATCACTCGTCGCCATCGGCTCGGAGAGTACCCATTGCAGTCGCGGTTCAATAGCGCTCACCCCCGATTGGGGGGGATGGTGCGGACGGCGGTCCGCGCTGCCGCTCGCAACCAGTCGGCATGCTGGCGACCCGTGCGGCGAGCCAAGCCGCGAGCCCGGCCCCCACGCCCGCCGCGATCCGAACCCGCGTCGCCCGCCTCCGGCGAGACTGCAGGCGCCACACTCACGGGAAGCTACGCCGCGGCCAGGGCGGAAGCCGCCTCTTCGAGGCGGTCGTCGCCGTAGAAGAGCTCGTCTCCGACGGCGATCGTCGGAACGCCGCGAACG
>CAVZDS010000006.1:0-130589 GCA_963774095.1 uncultured Thermoleophilaceae bacterium | reverse complement strand
GTTTGGATGGCGTCGTGGTCGACTCTCACGGGGTCGGCTGTGATTCTCGGGTCGCCTTGGGCGGTTGCGACTCCGGCCGCCGCGGTCAGCGAGGCGATAACTGCAGCGGTGAGGGCGGTGGGGGCGCGCATCGTTCGATGCTGGCACGGATCGGATGGGAGGGCCGTGCTGCCGCGGCGATCTCAGCAGCCGTCGGGGCCGCAGGCCTCGCCGCTCACGAAGGTGGCGAGCGGTGCGCGCTGGTTCCAGGCGCGGTCGAGCAGCTCGCGCAGGAGCGCGGGCGGCTGTGCGCCCGATGCGGCAATGGCGCGGTCGACCACGAAGAACGGGACAGCGGTGATGCCGAGCGCGGTCGCCGTGCCCTCGTCGTCGCGGACCTCGGCGGCGTAGCGGTCGCCGGCGAGGAGGTCGCGGACCTCGTCCTCGGGCAGGGCCACCTCGATGGCGAGTGGCTCCAGCGCGCTCGGATCGCCGATCGGCTCGCCCTCGCTCAGGTAGGCGCGGAACAGGCGCTCCTTCATCGCGTCCTGGAGCCCGTGCGCGTGGGCAAGGTGGGTGAGCCGGTGGGCGTCGAAGGTGTTGCCGGAGCGGGCGATGTCGAAGCGGAAGTCGAGGCCCTCGGCGGCCGCGACGGCGGTCATCTGGTCGTGCATCGACTGGGCCTGCTCGCGGGTGGTGCCGTACTTTCGGGCGAGGTGGTCCACGCCGTCGCCCTCGCGCTCGCGGGGCGCCGCAGGGTCGAGCTCGAAGCTGCGCCAGGTCACGGTCACCTCGTCCGAGTGCTCGAAGTCGACGAGCGCGGCCTCGAAGCGGCGCTTGCCGACGTAGCACCACGGGCAGGCGATGTCGGACCAGATCTCTACGTTGAGCCGCACTTACGCAACGTTAGCGCCCCGCCCGACGCAGTCATCGCTTCACCCCGAGCTCGCGCAGCGAGTGGCGCTTGAAGTGCCCGTACTTCGTGCCGGCCGGCGGGCGCTCCCAGTCCGTCGCCCAGCGCGCGTAGGTGAGCGCGCGGGGGGCGTACCAGGCGATCGGCCGGTGCTGGCACGACTGGGCGTACCCGGGCCGGTTGATCCAGAGGTAGGCGTCCGACCATCGGATTCGACGTGTTCGTGGTGGGCGGGATGCCGAGGCCGCGCAGGCCCGGGTTGCACCAGACGTTGATGCGCCTGCCGTTCGCGAGCCGGTAGTGGATCGGCCCGCGCCCGTTCTCGGCGGTGTTGATCACGAAGTGCTTGCCGCCGGTCAGGCGCGAGACCTCGAGCCCGAAGCTTGATGTTGTTGCTCGTCCAGTCGTAGTGGGTCGCGTTCAGCATGAAGCCGCGCACCTTGGCGACTCCCGACCGCGCGCAGCATCTTCGCCACCCGCCTCGCCGGCTCCCAGTCGGATGCCGTCGCCTCGATGTAGATCGTCGCGTTCGGCAGGCTCGACAGCGCGTTGACCCCGTAGCGGAGCAGCCGGATCCGGTCGTCGCGACGGCTCGGCGCGTGACAGTCGATGGTGCCGAGCGAGTCAGGCTCGAAGGCGATCACGACGCGGTCGTTGCCGATCGCCCGCGCGAGGTCGTCGTACCAGGCGCGCGTGCGCGCGTCCTCGGCGGGGCCGCCGCCGTCGTAGCTCGGCCCGCAGCCCGTGGACTGGGCGCGCAACACGGTGAAGATCGGCACCGACCCGTCCGCCGATCGCCGCGTCGATCCGCCGCCGCACCTTGAAATGGAAGTTCGGCTGTGTGAAGCGGCCGAGCCAGAGCGCCCTCGGCTCGCGCGCGATCTTCCAGATCAGGTCGGCCTTGTCCTGCTGGCCGGAGCGCTCGTAGGCGCTCCACTGCTCCCAGGCCGGCGTGTCCGGGTCCACGTAGAACCGCACCCCGGCGAGCGGGTTCGAGTCGGGCGACTGAGCCGGCGCTCCCGAAGCGCCGGCGCCAAGGAGGGCTGCCCCAAGAAACGAGCATGCAGAACAAGCGGGTGCACGTACCCCACGCATGGGAGGTACCTACCCCGGGGGGAGAAAGCTAAGTTAGATGCATAGATATCGTGCAGCTTCCACGAGCGAGTCACTGCAGGCGTCGACGCTGGCCAGGTCCACCCACTCCTCCCGCGCGTGGGCTCCGGCGCCATCCGGGCCGAATACGACGGTTGGGATGCCGGCGGCCTGGGTGAACGCGGCGTCCATCCAGTACGTCTCCCCGTAGACCGTGCGGCGCACGGCGGGTGACCGCCTCCGCCGCGCGGCTCACCGCCTGCACGACCTCGGCGTCCGGATCGACCGCGAACGGGGGCCGCACCAGCCCCATGCGCAGCTCGGCGCCCGTCCACCCCCTCCACCAGCGCCTCGCACTCGCGCTCGAAGTCGGTCCGCGCTCTCGCCGGGAGCCGTGCGGCGCTCGAGCGCGAGCCGGCAGCGGGCGGGATAGCTCGACAGCTCCTGGCCGCCCTCGATCAGCGACGCGTGCACCGATCCCGGGCCCACGAGCTCGTGCCCGGGCGCGGCGTCGAGAGCCGCCTGGAGCTCGGCGAGCCGCCCCAGCACTGGCGCCATGCGCGTGATCGCGTCGATCCCCTCCGCCGGACGCGACCCGTGCGCGGCGCGGCCCTCGGTCTCGATCTCGGCCCACACGAATCCCTTGTGGGCCACGCACACCCGCAGCCCGGTCGGCTCGGTCACGATCGCGGCATCGGCGCGGCGCTTGGCGAGCACGGACTGCACGCCGATGCTGGCGTACTCCTCGTCGGCCACCGCGGTCACGATCACGTCGCCCGACAGCTCCTCGGCCGCCAGCCGCCGCGCGGCGAGCATGCAGGCCGCGAGGCTGCCCTTCATGTCGTAGGCCCCGCGCCCGTAGAGGCGGCCGTCGCGCACCACGGGCTCGAACGGGCGCTCCATGCCCTCCACGCCGACGGTGTCCATGTGCGCGTTCAGCATCAGCGAGCGCGCCGCCGCCCGTGCCGCGCGCCGTGGCCACCACGCTCGGCCGCCCGGGCGCCGCCTCGTCCAGCTCGACCTCGAGGCCCGCCTCGCGCAGCCAGCCCGCCACGAACTCCGCGATCTCCGCCTCCCCCGCCCCGCCCGGCACCAGGTCGGGATTCACGGAGTCGATCGCCACCAGAGCGGAGACGAGCTCCTCGGACCTCATCGGCCCTAGGCGACGACCCGCAGGTGCCGGAAGGGCCGGCTCCTGAGCTCGCGCGCGACGGCGTCGACCAGGCGCTCCTCGTCGCGGACCTGGCCGTCGGTGACCGCGTCGATCAGGCTGCGCTTGCGCTGAAGCAGCTCGGCCATCGTCTCGTCGATGGTGTCCGGCGCCAGCAGGTACCAGGCGGTCACGGCGCTGTCCTGCCCGATCCGGTGGAGCCGGTCCTCGGCCTGGTCATGCCGGGCCGGCGTCCAGTCGAGCTCGAGGAACGCGACGTTCGACGCGCGCGTGAGCGTGATGCCCTGCGACGCCGCCTTCAGCGAGCACACGATCAGCTGCGGCCCGTCCTCGCGCTGGAACGCGTCCACGGCACGCTGCCTCGTGTGGGAGGAGTCCGCACCCAGGATGTGGGCCGCGTTCGGGAAGCGCTCCATCACGGCCTTCTGCGTGGCGATGTGCTCTGCGAACACCACCAGCGGCTCGCCGGACTCGAGGAAGTCTGCGATCCAGGCGAGCGCGGTGGGCAGCTTGCCGCGCGCGGCGAGCTGGCGCAGGTGGTTCAGCCGCACGAGCTGCTCGGCGCGCAGCGCGGCGGCCACCTTCGCGTCGATCGAGCGCAGGTCGAGCGGCAGCGTCTGAAGCCAGGCGATCACGTCGCGCTCGGCGAGCCGGTACTCCTGCTCGTTCGAGAGCAGCACCGGAACGGTGTCCTGGCGCTTGGCGGGCAGCTGCGGCAGCACCTGCTTCTTCGTCCGCCGCACGTAGCAGTGCGCGCGCAGGTTCCAGTGCAGGCGATCGTCGCTGCCCGCGGCGCGGAAGCGGCGCGTCAGGCGCGCTCCGCTGCCGAAGTCGCGCAGCCGTCCGAGCACACGCAGCTGCGAGACGAGCTCCTCCGCGCGGTTCAGGATCGGCGTGCCGGTGAGGCCGAGCCGCAGCGCGTCCTCGGGGAGCCTCGATGCGAGCTCCAGCGCCGCCTTGGTGCGGGCGGCACGCGCGTTCTTCACGTAGTGCGACTCGTCCAGCATGAGCGCGCGCGGCTCCAGTGAGGCGAGCGTGTCGCAGTGCCAGTCGAGGATGTCGTAGTTCAGGACCACGATGTCGGCGGCGAGCGTCTCCTCGGTCCAGGTGGAGTTGGTGCGCCCCTCGAGCACGGCCACGCTCCGGTGCGGGAGCCAGTGCTGCGTCTCGCGCTCCCAGACGAGCTTCATGCTGGCCGGGCACACGACCACGGTCGGGAAGGCGTCGTCGGCCTCGATCGTCGCGAGCGCCTGGACGGTCTTGCCGAGGCCCTGCTCGTCGGCGATGAACGTGCGGCGGCGCTCGAGCGCGTAGCGCACTCCGGCGCGCTGGAACGGGTGCAGCTCCCCGCCGAGCGGAAGATCCTGGAGCTCGGCGTCGTCGGCGTAGGAGAGCGCGACCGTCTCGGACGCGCGCTCGTACTCCGCCGTCAGCTCCTCGATCAGCTCCTGCGCCGGCTCCTCGACCAGCACGTCCGGGTGTGACTCGACGAACCTGGTCGAGCTGCGGCGCCAGGGCCGGATCGGCCGGCACTGCAACGCCCCAGGGGGCGTCGCGCAGGAAGAAGCGTCCCGGCCGGTGCACCGAGTGCGACTCGGAGAGCTCCTTGAAGTCGGTCGCCGGCGCGCGATCCCAGACGTGGAAGAGCGTGAGGTGGGGCTCGCCGTCCTCGCCGATCTGGACCGTCAGCTCGGCCGGCGCCGGCGCTGCGGCCGTCGCGAAGCTCGCGCGCGCACATCCGCGCCAGGTCGTCGAGGCGCAGCCCGTCGAGCTGCTGCACCAGCAGCGCGCTTTCCAGGCTGAACGGCAGCAGCACACGCCCCTCGCCAGCCTCGGTCTCGCCCTCGAGCTCGGACGGCTGCTCCCCCTGGAGTGTCCGGACCAGGAAGTGGCCGCGGCCGTCGCGGGCGACCACCGTGCAGATGGCGCGCCAGCGGTCCGAGTCGCTCAGCCAGGCCAGCACCTCAGGGCTAGGCACGAGGTCGGGGAACTGGGCCAGGAGCGCCTCCACCGCCTTGGCCACGCGCGGGTGCGCGGGCACGCGCCAGTGCTTGCGGCGCCAGTCAAACCAGCGCCGCGGCAGCTCCTTGACGGCCTCGTTCAGGTCCTCGTGGAAGGGGAAATCGAAGACGATCTCCGGCTCTCGCGGGTTGTCCTCGAGCAGCCAGACCTGGCCCGAAGCGGGGACCGGCTCGTTCTGAAGGGGGTCAGTGGCCAAACAGTTGAGCTTAGCTGCGCGCGGAGCCTTCGACCAGGGGAACCGCGTGGTCGACCGACGGGTAGTGCGCGCAATTCGTCGGCCAGCGCACGCGCTCGCTCGCCGTAGGACGGAGTTTCGAGGACGCTGCGGATGGCCTCACGCAGGGGACGCACCGTCGCGTCCAGGTCGTCGCGGTTCGGCTCGACCGCCATGCCCGCGCCCACCTCGGCCACGCGGCGGGCGTTCTGGGGCTGGTCGGCGAACAGCGGCATCACGGCGAGCGGCACGCCGGCGGCGAGCGCGCCGAGGGTCGAGCCGGAGCCGCCGTGGACCAGCGCGGCGGCGGCGTGTCCGAGCACGTCCTGCTGCGGCACCCAGCGCTCCACGCGCACGTTCTCGGGAGCGGCCGGCAGCGCGTCCAGGTCGAGCTCCCGTCCGACCGTGAGCAGCACCCGCACCGGCAGCTCGGCCACGGCCCGCATCGCCACGCCGTACACGGGCAGCGCCTGGGGAAAGCTGCCCGCAACGCTGCCGAAGGTCACGTACAGGAGCGGCTCGCCCTCGCGTCCGGGCCACCAGTCGGGCAGCTCACCGGGCGGCTCATCCCAGGCCGGGTCGTGGAAGCGGTGGGTGTCCGGCTGGGCGCCCTCGTCGAGCGTCGGGGGGAAGAGGCTCAGGTAGGGCGAGCGGCGCAGCCGGTCCGCGTCGGGGTCGGGCGCGAGCCCCTCGGCCCCGCGGATCGCGTCGACCGCGCCCGCCGCGATCCCGAGGCCGAGCTCCTCGGTCGACGCCAGCCCGATCGCCACGCGCGCGTGCGGAATCGCCGTGCAGCTCCGCCGCGAGCGCCGAGCCGTACTCGTTCGGGTCGCGCATCACGACGTCCGGCCGCCACTCCTCGAACGCCGCGCGCAGCCGGGGCAGCGCGGCGGTCGTGTTGAGCCGCCCGAACACCTCCCCCACCACCACCTCGTTCGCCTCCTCCGGAGGCAGCTCCGGGACGCGGGCCCAGACCGCGCCGAGCTCGCCTCGGGTGGCGGGTCGAACTGCCAGAACTCGAAGCCGGCCGCGTCCACCGCCCCGGCCAGATCCGGCGGCCCGGCGAACAGCAGCTCGTGCCCCGCGCGCTCGAACGCGCGCGCGAACGGGACGAGCGGGTTGAAGTGCCCCGCCCCGCGAGTGGAGGAAAACAGCGCTCGCATGTGCGCAGTCTGACCCCAATACGCTCCTCGACCATGCCCGGCGAGACCATCCGCTACCTCAGCCGCTCCGACGTGGAGGCCGTCGGCCTGTCGGGCCTCGAGGTGATCGAGATCCTCGACGGCGCCTTCCGCGCCAAGCGCGCGGGCGACGTGGAGATGCCTCCGAAGATCGGCGTGCATCCGCGCGACGACGCCTTCATTCACGCCATGCCCGCGTACCTCTCGGACGCCGACGCGGTGGGGCTCAAGTGGGTGGCGGGCTACCCGAGCAACCAGCCGCTGGGCATCCCCTACATCCACGGGCTGATGGTGCTCTCGGACGCGGGCACCGGGCGCCCACTCGCGGTGATGGACGCCACCTGGATCACCGAGCTACGCACCGCCGCGGCGAGCATGCTCGGCATACGGGCGCTCGCGAGCGGGCCGGTCGAGGCCATGGGCATCCTCGGCTGCGGGCGGCAGGGGAGCGTGCATGTCGAGCTCGCGCAGCTGGTCTTCCCCACGCTGCGCCGCGTCACGCTCTTCGACCGCCATCCGGAGCGTGCCGAGGCGCTTGCAGCGGCGCATCCCGGGCTCGACGCGCACGTGGCGTCGGCGGCCGAGGAGGTCGGGGCCGGGGCCGACGTGGTCGTGTCGAGCGCGGCGATCGTGCGCGAGCCCGAGCGGCCGGTTCGGCGGGCACACCTGAAGGACGCGATGGTCGCCTGCGCGGTCGATTTCGACGCCACGCTCTCCGAGGACCTGTTCGAGGACGCCGGCATCTTCGTCGTGGACGACCTCGCCCAGTACCGCTACTACCGCCAGCAGGGCTACTTCGCCGGCTACCCGCCGGAGGCCACCGAGCTCGCCGACGTGCTGGCCGACGAGGCCCTGCGCCCGCGCGGCCTGAGCGTGTACGTGCCGCTCGGCATCGCCCTGGAGGACGTGGCCGTGGCGGCGGAGGTCAACAGGCGCGCGGCGGACGCGGGATTGGGGCGCGAGCTGCCGCTCTAGAGCGGCTGGGGCGCCGGCGGCGCGCCCGCGCGGGGTGTGAGCGCCTCGCGGTAGGGCGAGCTGCAGGGCGCGCCCTCTGAGATCTCGAAGCGCAGCTGGTCGAGGTCGAGGCAGACGGACACGAGCGTCTCCGCGCGGTCGGCGTAGCGCTCGTTGTCGGGGTCGTGGCAGCAGAGCGCGTTCGGCCCGGCGTCGTGTGAGCGCAGAGCGTCCTTGACGGCGTCCGCGTCGAGCTGCCCGGGGGCGCGGCGTACGCGGCGCTCGAGCTCCTCGAGCCGCTCCACCGTGCTGGGCGAGTCGCGCCTGTGAACGTCCTCGGCGTCGCCCACTGGTGCGAGGAAATGGTTCGTGTGGAGCAGGAGGCCGTCCTCGGGCTCGATGCGGGCCACGCCGGCGGGCGAGACCTCGCAGCAGGCGAGCCTGCCCGGGCTGCCCACGTTGAAGCAGGACGACCCGCTCACCTCGCTCGCCTCGAGCAGCGCTCCGGCGGCCGCGACGTCGTCGCAGCGCTGGAGCGCCAGCCGCATGAGCACGTGCACCGGGATCCCGCCGGGGCCGCCGTCGTCCGACGATTCGAGGATGTTCACGCACAGCCCGAGCCCGCGGCTGTTCATCCCGATCTTCGCGAGCATGCCGGCCTCGGTCATCGTGACGAGCCAGCGCCCGTCCGGCTCCACGATCGTCCAGAGCACCACCGACTCGCGCAGGGTCGGATGCCAGTCCCAGTTCTGCGCGAGCAGCGTGTGCCCGCCGCTCCGCTCCGGCAGCACGCCGATGGCCGAACACTCGGGCCGCGCCGCCCCGGCCAGCAGCTCGGTGCGGGCGTTCACCGCCATCAGGAGCGCCTCGTCGACGCCGGCCCCGCGCGCGATCGCGGCAATCTCCTCGTGCGCGTCCGGATGCTCGCCATGAAGGCGATCGCCGACCCGCTCGCCGAAGCTCCGCACCGCGGCCACATCCAGCCCGGAGGCCTCGGCGAAGAGGCGCCCGTAGGCGGCCATTGTCCTCTCGACCGCGCCCCGCTGGGCCTCCCCGAACCGAAGCCCGCGCTCGCTCGGCGTTCCCTCCTCGGAGACGTGCTCGAGCATCACTTCCCGATGCTAAAGCCGATCGCTTCGGGCCGGGGCCCTAGTCGATCAGCCGCTTCTCCATGCGGTGCACCGCTACGCGCCACAGCACCAGCGCGAACGCGATCAGGGCGGCGAGCCGCAGCAGGTCGGTGGGCTCGAAGCCGAAGCAGGCGTGGCGCACCAGCTCGACCAGGTGGTGGAGCGGGTTGAGCAGGGCGGCGACCTGGACGCCCTCGGGCAGCTGGTCGATCGGGAAGAAGGTCCCGGCCACCAGGAACAGGGGCGTGATGAACAGCGTCGTCACGTAGTTGAACTGGTCGATCTTCGCGACGCTGGCCGCCACCGCGATGCCGAAGGCCGCGAAGCCGAGCGCCGTGAAGAAGCAGAAGATCGGCACGAGCAGCATGCCCCACGCCGGGTCGAGTCCGAACAGCATCGAGACGAGCAGCGGGAAGCATCCGTAGAAGCCGGAGCGCAGGCCGATCCAGAGCATCTCGGCGGTCACGAGCTCCTCCACGTCCACGGGCGCGGCCAGGATCGCGTCGTAGGTGCGCTGGAAGCGCTCCTTCACGAAAGTGCCGAACATGGCCGGCAGCGCGCTCGAGAAGATCACGGCCGTGGCGACCATGCCGGTGCCAACGAACTGAACGTACTCGAGCCCGTCCACCTGGTCCACGACGGTCGCGCCGAGGCCGAGCCCGAACGCCAGCAGGTAGATCACCGGCTCGAGTACGCTCGAGAACGTGGTGGCCTTCCAGAAGGTGCGGAAGTTCGCGACCTCGCGGCTCATCACGCCGCCGATCGCCGCCGGCTCGAGGCGCCTCACTCGGCCTCCTCCCCGGTGAGCAGCACGAACACGTCCTCGAGCGATGCCGCACGGCGGATCGCCTCCGGCGGCACCACGCCGTTCGTGGCCTTCTCGGAGCCGACGATCGCGATGGCCGGCCCGGCCGGGCGGACCCTGAGCCCCGCCGCCTCGGCCTGCGCGCGCACCTCGGCGAGCCGCTCGGGCGGCGCATACACCTCGGCCGTCTCGCGCCCGGCGTGCTGGGCGACCAGCTCGGACGGCTTTCCGCGGCTGATGATCTTCCCGTTGGTCATCAGCGCCACCTCGTCGGCGAGCCGCTCGGCCTCCTCGATGTAGTGCGTCGACATCAGGATCGTGGTGCCCCTCGTGCGCAGGGAATCGATGAGCGACCACAGCTCGGTGCGGATCTGGGGATCGAGGCCGACGGTGGGCTCGTCGAGCAGCAGCAGCGGCGGGTCGTGCGTGAGCCCGCGGGCGAGCAGCAGCCGCCTGCGCATCCCGCCGGAGAGCTCGTCGACGGGGTCGCGGCGGCGCCCCTCGAGGCGGGCAAGGGCCAGGCCGCGGTCCACCGCGGCGCGCACGTCCTTCACCCGGTAGAGCCGCGCGAACACCGCGAGGTTGTCCTCCACGGTCACGTCCACGTCGAGGTTGTCGAGCTGCGGCACCACGCCCATCAGCGCCCGCGCCTCCTTCGAGTCGCCGGGCAGCTCGTGGCCCATGACATTGATCCGCCCCTCGTCCGCAATGGCCTGGCCGGTGAGCAGGCGCATCGTCGTGGACTTGCCGGCACCGTTCGGTCCGAGCAGGCCGAGGCAGATGCCCTTCGGCACCTCCAAGTCCAGTCCATCCACGGCGGTGATCGCGCCGAAGCGCTTCACCACCCCCTGCAGCTCGATCGCGGCCACGGCCCCTCAGAGTACGTACTTGACAGAAGGCGAATGCTCTTTGCGGATCTTTAGACAGAGGTACAAGGTCAAACTCATCGCGCACCACTAGGTTTTCGGCAGCCCGGATCCCGCCAGGAGGCTCGCACGCGACAATGCCCAGAACCCGTCAGCACAACATCACCGCCGCCCAGTGGAGCCCGAACGGGGGATCGCTGGGGAGGGCCGACCTCACCCAGCCCGCGAACTACCCGTTCGGCGAGGACGTCTTCTCCGCCGCGGTGCAGCGCCAGCGCCTGCCCAAGGAGGCCTACCGGCGCCTCGAGAAGGTGCTCGAGGAGGGCGAGGCGCTCGACGCGCCGCTCGCCGACGCCGTCGCGCTCGCCATGAAGGAGTGGGCGCTCGAGAAGGGCGCCACCCACTTCACCCACGTCTTCCAGCCGCTCACCGGCCTCACCGCCGAGAAGCACGACTCGTTCTTCGGCCCCACCGTGGACGGCGTCGCACTCGCGGAGTTCTCGGGCAAGGAGCTGATCCAGGGCGAGCCGGATGCCTCCTCATTCCCCACCGGCGGCGTGCGCGCGACCTTCGAGGCGCGCGGCTACACGGCGTGGGATCCCACCAGCCCCGCGTTCCTCCTGCAGAACCCGAACGGCGCGTTGCTCTGCATCCCGACGGCGTTCGCGTCTTGGACCGGCGAGGCACTCGACGCCAAGATCCCGCTCCTGCGCTCGATGGACGCGCTCTCGCGCTCCGCGATCCGGGCGCTGAGGATCCTCGGCGACGACACCGCGACCCGCGTCTTCACCACGGTCGGCCCCGAGCAGGAGTACTTCCTGATCGACGAGCAGTACTACTTCGAGCGCCCGGACCTGATCAACACGGGCCGGACGCTGTTCGGCGCGAAGCCGCCTAAGGGGCACGAACTGGACGACCACTACTTCGGGTCGATCCCCGAGCGCATCCTCGCCTACATGATGGACTGCGAGCTCGAGCTCGCTCGGTTCGGCGTGCCGGTCAAGACGCGCCACAACGAGGTGGCCCCCGGCCAGTACGAGATCGCGCCGGTGTTCGAGAACTCGAACGTGGGCTCGGACCACCAGCAGCTCACGATGCAGGTGCTCCAGCGCGTCGCGCGCAAGTACGGGCTCGTGTGCCTGCTTCACGAGAAGCCGTTCGCGGGCGTGAACGGCTCGGGCAAGCACAACAACTGGTCGATGAGCACGAACACCGGCCACAACCTGATGGACCCGGGTGACACGCCGGCGGACAACATCAACTTCCTGTTCTTCTGCGCGGCCGTGATCAAGGCCGTGGACAAGCATCAGGGCCTGCTCCGCGCATCTGTGGCGAACCTCGGCCAGGACCATCGGCTGGGAGCGAACGAGGCGCCGCCGGCGATCATGTCGATCTTCCTCGGAAGCGAGCTGGAGAGGGTCTTCAACGGGATCGTGTCCGGTGAGAGCGATCCGCAGCGGCCGGCCTCGGTCCTGGGTTTGGGCACTCCGGTGCTCCCGCCGCTGCCGAGACACGGCGGGGACCGCAACCGCACCTCGCCGTTCGCCTTCACCGGCAACAAGTTCGAGTTCCGCGCGCTCGGGGCGAGCCAGTCGCTCGCCTTCCCGAACACCGTGCTGAACACGATCGTGGCCGAGGCGATCGACGAGCTGGCGGACCAGCTGGAGTCGGACATCTCGGATGGGCACGATCTCCCCGAGTCCGTGACGGCGGTGGTCGGCGACGCGTACACCGAGGCGCAGCGCGTGATCTTCGGCGGCGACAACTACGCCGACGAGTGGCACGCCGAGGCCGAGCGGCGCGGGCTGAAGAACCTGCGCACGACGCCCGACGCGCTGCCCGAGGTGCTGGCCGACCAGACCGTCCAGGCGTTCGAGAAGTACGAGGTGCTCTCGCACCGCGAGCTCGAGTCGCGCTTCGAGGTGTGGTCCGAGCAGTACACGATCGGGGCGAACATCGAGGCGGAGACCGCCGCGAGCATGGCCCGCACGATGCTGCTGCCGGCCGCGCTGCGGCACATCGCCCTGGTCGACGCGGCCGGCATGGACTCACTCGCCGCCGACGCTCGCGCGCTCGTGGACGAGTTCGCGGGAGCGATCTCGGAGCTGGAGGAGGCGAACCAGTACCCCGACGGCGTCGAGGGCCTCGATCTCGCGATCTACGCCCGCGACAACCAGCTCACGGCGCTCGCCCGTGTCCGCGAGCTGGGCGACCAGCTCGAGAAGGTGGTGGCCGACGACCTGTGGCCGCTGCCGAAGTACTCGGAGATCCTGTTCATCAAGTAGCCGCCTGCGGTTCGAACTACAGCATTAAAGGGTCGCCGTCGTGGGTGTGGGTCGTTTCAGTACTCGTATGCGGTAGTGAGGAGACCCACACCCCCTCGGACCAACCCTTGAATGCAAGTAGTTGAACCCGCAGTGCTAGGCGGCGGGCGCGGCCGCTGCGGCGGTTCGCGCCCGCTCCGCGGCACGCGTGGGCACGAGCAGCGCGGCCGCTATCGCGCACACGCCGCCGACGGCGGACATCACGAAGGCGGTGGTGTACGCGCTCTCGGAGGGGATCGAGCTTCCGGCGATTGTGCTGCCGGTGAGGATCGCCGTGGCCACGGCGGCCCCGAAGGCGCCGCCCACGGTGCGCATGATGGTGTTGATTCCGGTGGCCACACCCACCTCCGACTGCGGCACCGCGCCCACGATCAGGTTCGCCATCGACGCGAAGGAGAAGGAGACCCCGGTGCCCAGCAGCGCCGCGGCCACCATGAACTGCCAGGGGTGGGAGTGCTCGAGAGCGAGGGAGATGAAGGCCAGCGTGGCGAGCCCAGCGCCGGTTGCGAGCGTGGTCCTGAAACCGATCCGCGCGCCGAGGGCTCCGGCGAGCGGGCCGGCCACCAGCTGGCAGATGGCGGCCGGCACCAGCAGCAGGCCCGCCTTCGTGACCGTGTAGCCGAAGCCGTAGCCGCTACTGGTGGGCGCCTGGGCGAACTGCGGGATCAGCAGGAAGCTCGAGAACAACGCGAAGCCGACGAGCAGGCCGGTGAGGTTCGTGGTCGCGACCGCGCGCTCGCGCAGCAGGCTGAGGTCGATTAGCGGCTCCGGCATGCGCGACTCGACTCGCAGCCAGGTGCCGAGCAGCAGGGCACCGGCCGCGAACAGCCCGATGGTCTGCGCCGAGCCCCAGCCCCAGTCGTTGGCCTCCGTGACCGCGAGCAGCACGGCGCCGAGCGCGCCGGACAGGAGCGCGGCGCCAACCCAGTCGATGCGGACCCGTCTCGATAGCGGCGAGGCCGGAACCAGGCGATGGGCGGCGAGTGCGGCGGGCAGCGCGATCAGGCTGATCCAGAACAGCCAGGAGACCCCGAGGTTGTCGACGATCACGCCGGAAAGCGGCAGCCCGATCCCGGCGCCGATGCCGATGATCGCGCTCACGAGCCCCAGGCCCGAGGCCATCCGCTCGCGCGGGAAGGTGTCGCGGATGATGCCGAAGGCCAGCGGGAACACGCCGCCGGCCACACCCTGGATCACCCGGCCCGCGATCAGGACCCCGATCGAGGGCGCCAGCGCACACACCACGCCGCCCGCCGAGAACAGCAGCAGCACCAGCGTGAGCACGCGGCCCTTGCCGTAGACGTCGCCGAGCTTCCCGACGATCGGCGTCGCGATCGAGGCGGACAGCAGGAAGCCGGTGAGGATCCAGGACGCCGCGGCGGGGCTCGCGTGGACATCGCTGGCGATCTGCGGCAGTGCCGGGATCACGAGCGTCTGCGACAGCGCGAACGAGACGCCGGCGAGCAGGAGCACGACGAGGACCTCGCCCGGGTGCTTCACGCGCTCCGTGGAGCCTGCGGGCGCCTGTTCGCTCATCCGATCGAAGCTACCAGAAGCGGAATTGTTCATTCCGCTTCTGCGTTAGGCTCCCCGCCGATGACTGCAGCCCCAGCGCTCACCCTTCGCGCCGACGCCGCACGCAATCGCGAGCGCATCGTCGCCGCCGCCCGGCGTGTGGTCTCACGCGATGGCGCCGAGGCCCGTATGGATGCGATCGCCCGCGAGGCGGGGGTAGGGGTCGGAACCGTCTACAGGCGCTTTCCCACGAAGGACGAGCTGGTGGCCTCGGTCCTCCAGGAGTTCGCGGATGCGGCCTTTGAAGGCATCTCCGCCGCCGCCACCGAGGCCACGGACCCCTGGACAGCGTTCGAGGGCAGCCTGCACGCGCTCGCCGGCACCCTCGCGCAGAACCGCGGTCTCCTGGACGCGCTCGAACCGGAGCTGCGCCGCTCCCAGCCGGTGCTGGAGCTGCGCGGCCGGCTGCTCGCCACCCTCGAACCGGTGCTCGCGGGCGCCCAGGGCGCCGGCGTCGTACGCGCCGATGTGGCGATCACGGATGTGCTCGCCCTCGCCTCGCTGGTCACGCGGATGCCGGCGCCGGTGCGCGAGGAGGACCCGCGCGGCTGGGAGCGCTTCCTCGCAGTGGTGCTCGACGGGCTGCGCGCCTAGCCGGTATTCCGCAGGCCTGCCGCAATCCCGTTGACCGTGAGCAGCAGAGCGCGCGCCAGGTCCGGGTGGGGCTCCCGCCCGGCCTGGCGGTCGGCGCGCCTGCGCTCGGTGAGCGCCACCTGGAGGTAGTGGATCGGGGCGAGGTAGTCGTCGCGGACCCTGAGCGTGCGCTGGAGCACCGGGTCCGTGCCCAGCAGCTCGTCCTCGCCGCGCAGCTGGAGCAGCTCGGACAGCGTGAGCTCGTACTCGGCCCGGATGTCGTCGAAGAAGCGCCGCAGCTCCTGCGGCACCAGGCGTTCGACGTAGTGGCCCGCGATCTCGAGGTCCGTCTTCGCCATCGTCATCGCCACGTTCGAGAGGAAGTTGCGGAAGAAGTTCCAGTGCTCGTGCATCTCGGCGAGCCGCTCCCCCAGCCCGGCCTCGCGCGCCGCGGCCAGGCCGCTCCCCACGCCGTACCAACCCGGCACGATCTGGCGCGACTGGGTCCAGCCGAACACCCACGGGATCGCCCGCAGGCCCTCGATGCCGGCGCCGGACTCGGGCCGGCGCGCGGGGCGCGAGCCGAGGTGGAGCTCGGCGAGCAGCTCCACCGGAGTGGACGCGAAGTAGTAGTCGGGCAACTGTGGGTCCTGCACCAGCTCGCGGTAGCGCTCGAGCGAGGCGCCCGACACGGTCTCCATCGCGTCGACCCAGCTCGCGAGCGCCTCCGGCGACATGCGCGGGCGCCGGTGCAGCACCGTGGCCTCGAGCGCCGCGGCCAGCATCAGCTCCAGGTTCTCGCGCGCGAGGCTCGGCACCAGGTACTTGTCCGAGATCACCTCGCCCTGCTCGGTCACCTTGATCTCGCCGTCGAGGGTGCGCGGCGGCTGCGCGAGGATCGCGTCGTGGGCCGGGCCGCCGCCGCGGCCCACCGTCCCGCCGCGGCCGTGGAAGAGCCGCAGGCGCACCCCGAACTGGGCGGCCGCATCGCGCAGGCGCTGCTGCGCGCGGTGGATCTCCCACTGGCTCGCGGTGATGCCGGCCTCCTTGTTCGAGTCGGAGTAGCCGAGCATCACCTCCTGCACGTCGCCGCGCCCGGCCACCAGCTCGCGGTAGGACGGGTCCGACAGCAGCTCCGTGAGCACGCGGTCCGCGTGCATCAGCTCCTCGATCGTCTCGAGCAGGGGCGCGAAGCCGATGTTCGTGGCGCCCGCCTCGCGCGCGAGCAGGACGGCCGCGAAGACGTCGTCGGCGCCGCGGCACATCGACACGATGTAGGTCTCGATCGTCTCGGGCCCGTAGCGCTCGTGCGCCTCGCGTATCGCCTCGAACGACGCGTACGTGCGCTCGCCCGCGTCGTCGAGCGGCGGCGGCCGGAAGGCGAGCGGGCGCCGCGAGGCGAGCTCCCGCGACAGCACGCGGAGCCGCTCCTCGCGCGAGAGCTCCGCGTAGGGCGGGCCCTCGTCTCCGAGCCGGTCGATCAGCTGGCCGAGCGCGTGGTGGTGCGCGTCGGCGTGCTCGCGGAGGTCGAGCGTGGCGAGGTGGAGGCCGAACGCCGCGAGTGTGCGCATCGCGCGCTCGAGCCGCCCGCGCGCGATCAGCTCACCGCGGTGCGCCAGCAGCGAGTCGCGCACCAGCGCCAGCTCGTCCAGCAGCTCGGCGGCGCCCACGTAGTCGCGCCCCGGCTCGCGCGGTCGGCCGCTCGCGAGGCGCCGGCGCGTGTTCACGAGCTTCTGCTGGATGCAGGTGAGCTTCAGCCGGTAGGGCTCCTCGGCGTTCAGCCGCAGGAAGCGCGGCTCCACCTCCGGCAGCAGCTCGAGGTCGCGCGCAAGCGACTGCTGGAGCTCCGCCGTGGCGCCCGCGATCAGCACCGATGACGACAGGTCGCGGCGCAGCACGTCGACCACGGCGATCGCGTCGCGCAGCCCGTGGTCGTGCTGGAGGCCGAGCACGCGCCCGGTGCTGTCGGGCCCCACGTTCGGGTTGCCGTCGCGATCGCCACCGATCCAGCTCCCGAAGGCGAGCGGGCGCGCGCTCGCCGGCAGCTCCAGCTCGAGCCTCCGCAGCTCGTCGGTGAGCTCCTCGAGCACGTGCGGCACCGCGTCCGCGTGCAGCCCGTCGAGGTACCAGACGGCGTTGCGCGCCTCGTCCACCACGTCGGGCTTCGCGATGCGCAGCTCGTCGGTCTGCCAGAGCAGGTCCACGGTCTCCTCGAGCCGAGCCGTGGCGCGCGCGTGGCCTCCCTCGAGCAGCTCGGCGATCTGGCGCAGCTTGTACAGCACGGTGCGCCGCGCGGCCTCCGTCGGGTGCGCGGTGAACACGGGCCGCACCGCCAGCCGCTGCACCTCGGCGGCCACCTCCGAGGTCGGGATGCCCGCCCCGGCGATCCGGTCGACCGCCTGCGAGAGCCAGCTGCCGTCGCGCGCCCGGATGTCCGCCAGCTCCCTGCCCCGGTGCACCTGCTCGGCCACGTTCGCCAGGTGGAAGTAGGTGGTGAACGCGCGCACCAGCTTGATGGCCTCGCCCGGCTCGACGTCCGCGAGCAGCGCCGCGGCGCTGTCCCTGTCGGAGCGGATCAGCCGGCGGATGTCCTCCACCTGGTCGAGCAGCTCCTGGCCCTCCTGCCGCACGAGCGTCCGCCCGAGCAGCACTCCCAGCTCGCGGATGTCGCGGCGCAGGCCGGCCTGGGGCTCAGTCGCGGGCGGTGCGATAACTGCGACCGCCGGCGTACGAGGCGAGGTCGGCGAGGAACGCAAGGACCACGATGAACCACTCGAAGCCGTTCACGTCGCGCGTGCCCGTGTCCCACATCACCGTGTAGGCGAGCGTCGTCCACGGCAGCAGGAAGAACCCCAGGATCGGCAGCAGCCAGCCGTCGAAGGCCCTGTCCAGCATGTTGCTGAACAGGAATATGAAGAACAGCGCCAGTCGCGGCGAGAGCAGAGCGAGCAGGGCGATGAGACAGGGCACGCATGCAATCTAAACTGCCGGGCTTGCAGACGCAGGCCAGCCAACACGAAGTCCTGCTCGCGCTCGCGCCGGACGCGATGCTGATCGTGGACGCGGAGGACCGGATCCGCGCCGTGAACGCACGGATGGAGGACCTCTTCCGGCTGCCCCGCGAGGAGCTCGTGGGGTGTCCCGTCGAGGAGCTGTTCTCGCGTCCCTGGCTTCGCCTGCACCGCCGCGGGTTGAGCGTGGGGCTGCCCGCGCTGCGCGGCGACGGCAGCGAGTTCCCGGCCGAGATCTCCCTGTCCGCGCTCGACACTGCGGACGGCCCGATGGTCGTGGCCGCGATCCGCGACGGGAGCGAGCACGCGCTTCGCGAGGCGTCGCTGAGGGAGGCGCGCGAGCGCTTCCAGCGCGTGTTCGAGGACAGCCCCGTGGCGATGGCGCTCGTTGGCGACGACTTTCGCCTGACCGAGACGAACGCCGCCTTCTGCAGGCTCACCGGCTACAGCCCGTCCGAGCTCACGAAGCTGACCTTCACTGACATCACCCACCCGGACGACATCGACGCCGACCTCCGCCTCGCACGGCAGGTCTTCGCGGGTGAGCTGCGCAGCTACAGCATCGACAAGCGCTACGTACGCAGGACCGGCGAGATCGTCTGGGTGGCGCTGACCGTATCGGTGATCCGCGACGACGCCGGGCGCCCGCTCAAGGGCCTCGGCGTCGTGCAGGACATCAGCGAACGCCGGGCGGCGCTCGACCTCGCGCAGGCCGAGTTGGAGCGCCTCGAGCGCGACCACGACCGGATCCTCGCTTTCGCGGGCGAGGGCATCTACCACGTCGACGAGCGCGGCCGCATCACGTTCGCCAACCCCGCCGCCGCCGAGATGCTGGGCTGGAGCACGGAGGAGCTGGTGGGCAAGCCGGCGCACGAGCTCCTGCACGACGCGCATGCGGAGGGCGGCCGCTTTCCGCACTTCCTCCGGCGCGACGGAACCAGCTTCGCCGTACGCCTGCGCAGCGATGCCGTGCCCGCCGGCCCGGGCGCGGGCGGGGCCGTGGTGGTGTTCTCAGACGAGAGCGAGCGCGAGCGCATGGAGGCAGCGCTGGAGAACGCCCGCGAGCAGGCCGCCCGCGGGCGCCTTCAGGCCGCCGAGGCGGAGCGCTCGCGCTGGGCTCGTGAGCTACACGACGAGACGCTTCAGGGACTCGCCGGGCTGCACATGCTGCTCGCCTCGGGCGCGCGCGCGGGGATGGCCGAGGCGCTGCGCGACTGCGTCCGCCAGGCGCAGCAGCACATCGCCGACGAGATGGACAAGCTGCGCGGGCTGATCTCGGAGCTGCGCCCCGCCGCGCTCGACGAGCTCGGGCTCGAGGCGTCGCTGCGCGACCTCGCCGAGCGCATCCAGCTGGTCTACGGCCTCCAGGTGGAGACGCGCATCGACGTTCCCCCGCACGACGTGAGCCCGGCGTCGGAGATGGAGACGGCGGCCTATCGGATCGTGCAGGAGTGCCTCAGCAACGCCGCCCGGCACGCGGACGCCGCGCTCGCGGTGGTGGAGGTGGAGCGCCGCCAGGGCGCGATGCGCATACGCGTGAGCGACGACGGCCGCGGCTTCGATCCCGCACGCGACAGCGAAGGCTTCGGCATCAGCGGCATGCGCGAGCGGGCGGAGCTGCTGGACGGCGAGCTGACAATCGCGTCCGAGCCGGGCATGGGCACCGAGATCGCGGCCGAGCTGCCCCTCGGCAGCGCCGCCGGCGGCTAGGTCGGAAGCTCCGATGCCTCCACGAGCCCGCGCTCGAGCGCGTACTCGACGAGGTCCGACCTGCGCGAGAGGCCCAGCTTGCGCTGTAGCCGCGCGCGATGGGTCTCGACCGTCCTGACGCTGAGGAACAGCCGCTCCGCCACCTCGCGGTTCGTCTGGCCGCGGGCCACAAGCCTCAGTACCTCGAGCTCCCTGTCGGTCAGCTCGGGCGGCGTGGCCGCGGCGCTGGCGGCGAGCCGCGCTCCGAGCTGCGGCTCGAGGTAGGTGCCGCCCTCGGCCGCCACGCGGATCGCCTCCAGGAGCTGGTCCTCGGCCGCCTCCTTGGGCAGGTAGCCCGCCGCGCCCAGCCGCAGCGCCTCGGCGGCGAAGCTCGGATCGCGCTGGGCCGTGAGGACGATCACGCGCGTTCGATCGTGATGCTCCCGCAGGCGCGCGATCGCGGGCAGGCTCGGCTCGCCCGGCATGTGCAGGTCGAGCACGAGGATGTCCGGGTGCAGCCGCTCGACCGCCTCCAGGGCGGACGCGACGTCGCCCACCTCGCCCACCACCTCTAGACCCGGCTCCGACTCCACGAGCAGGCGCAGCCCGCTGCGCACGACGACGTGGTCGTCCGCGAGGACGAGAGTGAGGGACTGCTCGGCTTCGGGGTGCGTAGTTCCTACGCACGTAACTCTACGGTTGACCCCGCTTGCCGCGTGCGGGACCCGTCGCGAGAGTGCTGTCGCGTGTCCGACCCGAGAGGCGTGTCCGCCGCCGCGGTTGCCCCCAGCGAGCGCCGGCAGGCGGTCCGCGGTCCGCGCCTGAGCGGACTGTCGGTATCGAACCCTGCGGCGAGCTACACCCAGGCCGAGCTTCTGGAGCTCCTCGGCCTGGCCGGCGACGAGTTCGCGGAGTCGATCTTCGCCCGCAGCGGAGTGACCACGCGCCGGCTGAGAGTCTCGCGCGAGTCGCTCGGGCTCTCACTCCAGGCCCGCGCGGCGGCCACCGAGGAGGAGATCTTCGACATGGCGCTCGCAGCCATCGGAGGGCTCGACTTCGACCCGGCCGAGGTGGGAGTGCTCGTCACCGCTGGCTACTGGTCGCTCGGAGGCCCGACGCTCGGCCATCGCCTGATCGATCAGCTCGGCCTCGGCCCCCGGACGGACAAGTACCACGTGACCGGGGCCGGCTGCGCGAGCGCGGTCCCGCTGCTGCGGCTCGCGGGCCAGGTGCTGCGCGACCGCCCGGACGAGCGGGCGCTGGTCGTGGCCGCCGAGGCCGTCTCGGGCTTCATGACGCGCGCCGCGCCCGGGGACGAGCGCACCAAGGTGGTCGGCTCCGCCCTGTTCGGCGACGGCTGCGGCGCTGCGCTGCTCGACCTCGGTTCTCCGGAGTCCGCCGGCCCGGAGATCGTTGCCAGCGCCGTCCACCAGCTGCCAGGCTCGCTCGACCAGGTCCGCTTCATGGTGGGCGAGGGCGATTCGTACATGCAGCTCGGGCGCGAGCTCCCGCTCATCACCGAGACGCAGCTCCCCGGCCTTGTCGAGGGCTTCCTGCTCGCGAACGGGCTCGACACAGCGGATATCGACCACTGGCTCCTGCATCCCGGCGGCCGCGGGATCCTGGAGGGCGCGCAGCGGGGCCTCGGGCTGTCGGACGAGGACGTCGCCCCGAGCGCGGCGGTGCTGTCCGAGTACGGAAACGTGGGTACGGCCTCGAGCTTCTTCGTGCTCAGGGCGGCCGAGGAGATGCGCAACCCGGCAGCGGGCGAGCGCGGCCTCTTGATCTCGGTCGGCCCTGGCGTGACCGTCGGATTGATGTTGTTGAACTGGTGAGGAGGATGCGATGAAGGTGATCGGAGCCGGCTTCGGCCGGACGGGGACGATGTCGCTCAAGGGAGCGCTTGAGCAGCTCGGCTTCGGCCCGTCGTTCCACATGATCGATGTCGCGCGGCAGCCCGAGCTGCTGCCAGGGTGGCAGGCGGCTGTCGACGGCGGGCCGGTCGACTGGCGGGAGCTCTTCGACGGCTGGGAGTCCACCGTGGACTGGCCGGCGTGCACGTTCTGGGACGAGATCTGGGAGGCCTTCCCGGACGCGAAGGTGCTGCTCAGCGTCCGCGATCCGGAGGCCTGGTACGCGAGCTGCCTGAAGAGCATCCACGCGTCGGCTCAGGCCGCCGGGAAGGGCGAGCTCGAGGGCGGCAGCGTCGAGGTCTCGCCCGAGGCGATGAGGATGATCAACGGGCTGATCTGGGACGGCACCTTCGGTGGCCGCTTCGAGGACAGGGAGTTCGCGATCCGCATCTTCAACGCGCACAACGAGGACGTGATCAGCAAGGTCCCGGCGGACCGCCTGCTCGTCTACGAGATCACGGACGGCTGGGAGCCGCTCTGCGAGTTCCTCGAGGTGCCGGTGCCGGACGGCCCGATGCCGCACCTGAACGACGCTACCTCGTTCCGCGCGATGGTGGGGCTGCCCGCGCTGAGCTAGCCGGCTCGGGCGGTTCCCTGCCTGAATCCCTCGGCCAGCACCCTGGCGCGTCGGGCGGGGTTCATCAGGTCCGGCCCCATGGCGCTGGCCGCGCCGGTGTCCGGGGCCACGATCTCGATGCGCGCGCCGCGCCGGCGGGCGACCGCGGCCTCCACGGAGGTGGCCAGGCGCCAGCCCGTGGCGAGCCCGCGCATCGCGAGCGACGGGCCGGTGCCCATCGCGGCGGTCGGAACCAGGCAGAGCACGCGATCGCCGCGCCCGGCCCGCGCCAGGTCGAGGTTCGTGGGGCTCCAGACGCCGCCGTCCACGTACTCGCGATCCCCGATCGCGACCGGCGCGAACAGCCCCGGCACCGCGCACGAGGCTGCCACGGCGTCCGCGACGCTCGCCTCCGGCGCACCGTCGTCGCCGAACACCACGCGGCGCCCCGAGCCGCGGTCCACCGCCACGAGCCGCAGGCGGCCGTCGAAGCGCACGTCGAGGGCGGTCACCCGCGAGCGCAGGTCGGAGAGCTCGATGCGCCCGCTCGGCACCCGCGCCAGCAGCGCCGCGCGGGCGAGCGCTCCACCGGGGGTGGCCGCGGTGAGCGCCGGGGCGGCGAGCGGCGAGAACGCACCCAGCGACACTCGGCTGGCCCGCTCGAGCGCGGCCCGCAGCGTGCCGGGGCGCCGGTCCGGCTCGGCCTCGCCGTCCCAGCGCATGCGCTCCTCGCCGCGGCGCGGATCCTCGCCACCGGCCAGCCGAGCCGCCACGATCGACCCGGCGGAGGTGCCGATCAGCTGTTTCGCGCGGCGAAAGTCCTCGCCAGTCGCGCTGTGCTCCCCGCCGAGATAGCCCCACATCCACGCCTCGCCGAGCACGCCGCCGACCCCGAGGACCAGCACTGTCGCCACGCGCGCAGTCTTCCACGTTGCCTGCTGCGCGAGCGCGTGAGACCATCGTCATAGGACGGAGTGCGATGGACGAAGCCAAGCTTCGCGACATTCCGCTGTTCGCCAAGCTCTCGCGCAAGCAGCGCAAGCTCCTGGCGCTGTGCGCCGACGAGGTCGACGTGCAACCCGGGAAGCTCGTCTGCCGGAAGGGCGAGAGCGCAAACGAGCTGTACGTGATCGAGCAGGGCACGGCCAAGGTGGTGCGCGACGAGCAGTATCTCGACGAGCTGGGGCCCGGCGACTTCTTCGGCGAGATGGGCCTGGCCGACGACGCCCCACGCAACGCGAACGTCGTCGCGACGACGCCGCTGACGTTGATGATCCTGAGCGGCCCCGCCCTGAAGCAGCTGGAGCGTGAGCAGCCCCAGCTCGCGGCGCGGATCAGCAGGACTATCGAGCAGCGTCGGCACTGGCTTGAGCCGGCCCTCTGACGGTCGGCCCGAACGACACCCAGAGCAGTGCGCCGCCGCCCTCGGCGTTCGTGGCCTGCACCTGGCCGCCGTGCGCCTCCACGGCCTGGCGGACGATCGCGAGGCCGAGCCCCGAGCCCGGCAGCGCGCGTGCGCTGTCCGCACGGTAGAAGCGCTCGAACACGTGCGGGAGGTCGGACTCGGAGAAGCCGGGGCCGTGGTCGCGCACGCTCAGCCCGCCCGCCGCCAGCTCAATCTCGACGGTTGCCCCGTCGGGGCTCCACTTGAGGGCGTTGTCCACGAGGTTCGAGATCGCGCGCTGGATGCGCTCGGGCTCGCCGCGTATCAGCGTGGGCTCGGTCCGGACGTCGAGCGTCACGCCGTCCTGCGCTCGCGCCCGCGCGCGCGCCGCCACGTCCTCCACGATCTGGTCGACCCGGACGTCGTCCACCAGCTCGCCCGGCTTCGCGCCGCGCGCGAGCTCCACGATGTCCGCGACGAGCGAGGTCAGCTCGTCCAGCTCCTGAAGGATGTCGGCGCGCAGGCTCTCGCGCTCGTCGGCGGGCAGCCGCTGAGCGTGCTCGAGCGTCTGGATGTTGGCGCGCAGGCTCGCGATCGGCGTGCGCAGCTCGTGGCTCGCGTCGGCCACCAGATGGCGCTGCGCCTCGACCGAGCGCTCGAGCGCGTCCAGGGTCGTGTTGAAGGTTCGCGCGAGCCGCCCGAGCTCGTCGGTGCGCTCGGTCTGGATGCGCTGGGAGGTGTCCCCGTCCGCGGCGAGCTCCTCCGTGCGCCGCGTGAAGCTCGCAACCGGGGCGAGCGCGGTGCGCGCCACCAGAGCACCGAGAGCCGCCCCGAGCGCCACGCCGGCCGCCCCCACCAGCATCAGCACTACCAGAACGCGGTCGAGCTGGCGATCCACCTCGCTGAGCGGGCGGGCCACCTGCACGGCGCCGCCGGGGCCCGCGCCACGGGTGAGCACGCGCAGGTGCGTCCCGTTCACTGTGGTGTCCGTCAGGTACTCGCCGGATCCGCTGCGCGCGATCTCACGCGCGTGCGAATCCACCGGCACCGACTCGTCGCTTCCCTGGCGCCGAACCACGTGGCCCGATGGAAGAACGAGCTGGGCGAAGCCCTCCGGGCCGCCGAACGGCTCGGGCGGCGGAACTGGAAAGTCACCGCGGCCGGGCTCGTCCCCCGGAGGCCGGTCGGGACGACCCCCGCCGCCCGGCCCGCCCGCCAGCGCTGCGATCGCCCCGGCGCGGTCGCGCAGCGAGCGGTCCACCTCGCCGCGCAGCTCGGCGCGCACGCCGAAGTAGATCGCGCCCGCGGCCACGAGCACCACGATCGCAACCGCCAGGCCGGCGGCCGCGGCGATGCGGGTGCGCAGGCTCACGGCTCGCGCAGGACGTAGCCCACGCCGCGCACGGTGTGAAGCAGCGGGCGCGCGCCCGCCTGCTCGAGCTTGCGGCGCAGGTAGCCGATGTACACGCGCAGCGCGTTCGACGCGGGGCCGAAGTCGTAGCCCCATACGCGCTCGTAGATCAGGTCGTGCGGCAGGACGCGGCCCGAGTTCAGCATCAAGAGCTCCAGCAGCTGGTACTCGGTCCGGGTCAGCTCAACGAAGTTCTCCCCCACGCTCACGCCGTGCCGCGCGCCGTCGAGGCGCAGCTCCTCGAACGAGACCCCGTCGTCGACGCCGTCGCTGCGACTGCGGCGCAGCAACGCGCGCAGCCGCGCCCTCAGCTCGCCCACGTCGAACGGCTTCACGAGGTAGTCGTCGGCGCCGGCGTCGAGCCCGTCGATGCGGTCGGCCACGGCATCCCTCGCGGTGAGCATCAGCACCGGCACGCGGTTGCCGGCGTCGCGCAGCCGGCGGCAGACCTCGAGGCCGTCGATGTCCGGAAGGCCGATGTCGAGCACCACCGCGTCCGGGGCGGCGCTCGCCACCTCCGCCAGGGCCGCCTCGCCGCTGTCGGCGGGCACCGTGTCGTAGCCACCCAGCACGAGCGCGCGGCGCAGGGCGTCCCGAAGGGCGCGGTCGTCGTCGACGATCAGGATCTTCACCCGCACCATTCTGGCGGCCGCAACCGCGTTCTTCGCTGTTTCCTACTCCTCTCTTACGGTCCTCCTACATAGCCACGCCAGGCTGGCCGCATGCACTCGAGGAGAAGGACCACGGTAATCGTCGTCGGAGGCGCGCTTGCTGTCGCGTCGGTCGGCTATGGAGTCGGAACCCAGGTGGGCGGCGGCACGGCCATAGCGGGCAGCGAACAGGGCTCGGACAGCGAGAGCCGCCGCGGCGCCCCGCCCGGCTTCGGGGAGATGGGGCAGCCGCCCGGCTTCCGGGACCTGGCTCGGAAGCTCGGCGTGAGCACGAGCGAGCTGACGAACGCGTTCCGCGCCTTCCACGAGAGCGAGGAGGGCGATCACCGCGACGAGTTCGCCGCCGACCTGGCCAAGGCGCTCGGGATCTCGACCGACAAGGTGACCGCCGCGTTCGAGCAGCTCCGCACCCAGCACGAGGCGCGCTTCGCCGCCAGCCTGGCCGACGCGCTGAACGTGGACGCGGACAAGGTGAAGGCCGCCCTCGACAAGCTGAAGGGCGACACCCCGCGGCATCCCGAGGATTTCGCGCAGGCGCTGGCGGACGAGCTCGGCGTGGGCGTGACGGACGTGCGCAGGGCGCTCTTCGAGGCGCGCCCCGACCGCGGCCGCATGCACCGGGAGCACGCCCTGCCGCTGCGCCAGCTGGCCTCAGCGCTGGGCGTGAGCCGCGCTGACCTGCGCGCGGCGCTGAGCGACCTGCGCGCCGGTGCGGAGAACCGCCGGGAGGATCACACCCAGGCGCTCGCCAAGTTCCTGGCGGGCCGCTTCGACCTCTCCGCGGACGACGTGGCCAAGGCCCTCGAACAGCTTCCCCGCCCGATCCCCCACGAGCGCGGCGACCGGCCCGGCCCCGGTGGGCCGGGGCCCGGGCCGGGACCCGCGCTCGGTGCGCCGGGACTGGTCCCGGCCCCGCAGCCGATCTGAGCCTGCGCGTATCGTCCGCGCATCGCCGCTGCCCACCTGACAATCCCCCGCCTGTTCGACGCGGCAGTCGCGGACGTTCCCGGCAAGAGCTGGCTGTTCTTCGAGGACGAGTCGTACACATACGCCGAGGCGCGGGAGCGGATCGCGGCCGCCGCCGCCGGCCTCGCCGAGCGCGGGGTCGCGCAGGGCGACCTCGTGGTCGCGACGGCGCGCAACGACCCGCGCTACGTGTTCCTGTGGCTCGCGGCCGCCTACCTCGGCGCGATCCACGTGGCCGTGGACCCGCGCCAGACGGCCAGCGAGCTGGACGGGCTACTCGGCCAGGTGCAGCCGCGGCTGCTCGTGACGGACGCGGAGCTGCCGGAGCTGTTCGCGGGGACGGGTGACCTCGACGGGCCCGGCCCGGCCGAGCCGGACGACGCGGCGGTGCTGATCCCCACCTCGGGCACCACCGGCCGCTCGAAGCTCGTGACCCAGACCCAGCGCGCGTACGCGATGGCGGGCGAGGGCTTTCCGTGGTGGCTCGGGCTCAGCGCGGACGACCGCCTGATGACCTCGCTGCCGCTGTTCCACGTGAACGCGCCCGCCTACTCCGTGCTCGGCTCGGTGGCCGCGCGCGCGAGCCTTGTGCTGCTGCCGCGTTTCTCGGCGAGCGGCTTCCTCGACTCGGCCCGCCGCCACGGCGCCACCGAGTTCAACGCGATCGGCGCGATGGTGGAGATCCTGATGCGCCAGCCGGAGCGCCCGGACGACGCTGACAATCCGCTGCGGCTCGGCTACACCGGCCCGGCGCCGCCGAAGGAGCGCCACCTGGAGATCGAGCGGCGCTTCGGGCTCGAGCTCACGTCGGGCTACGCGATGTCGGAGACCACCTACGGAACGGTCTGGAGGCTCGGCACGCGCCCCTACGGCACGCTCGGCTGGCCCCGCCAGCACCCCACGCTCGGCGAGGTGAACGAGGCACGGGTGAGCGGCGACGGCGAGCTCGAGCTGCGCAACCCCGCGGTGATGAAGGGCTACTGGGGGATGCCGGAGGAAACCGCCGGCGTGCTCGCCCCCGACGGCTGGCTCAAGACCGGCGACCTCGTCACTGAGAACCCCGACGGCACGTACACGTTCGTCAGCCGCAGGAAGGAGATCATCAGGAGGCGCGGCGAGAACGTGGCCCCGGCCGAGATCGAGGAGGCGCTCGTGTCGCATCCGGACGTGGTCGAGGCCGCCGTGGTGGGTGTACCGTCAGAGCTCTCGGAGGAGGAGATCAAGGCGTTCGTGGTGGTGCGGGACGGCGCCGAGCCGGACTTCGACGCCCTGCGCGACTGGGCCGCCGAGCGGCTGACCAGGTTCAAGGTCCCGGAGCACTTCGAGGCGCTCGACGAGCTGCCCCACACCGCCACCGGGCGGGTGGCCAAGCATAAGCTGCCCCGATGACCTATCGCACGGGAATCGGGACCTCGGACGCAGACTCGATAACGCTGATGGGGCGCGATCTCGCCTCTGAGCTCATGGGGCAGGTTACGCTCACGCAGCTGACCTTCCTGATGGTCCAAAAGCGCAACCCGTCTGAGGCGGAAACTCGCCTGTTCGACGCGATTCTCGTCTCGCTCGCAGACCATGGCCTAACACCGACCGTCCTCGCCGCACGCCTCACCTACACGGGAGCACCTGAATCCATCCAGGGCGCCGTAGCAGCCGGACTGCTCGGAGCCGGAAGCGTGTTTCTCGGTGTGGTCGAGGATACGGCTCGCTTCTTGGATGAGATCGGTGACGACATCGAGGCCGGCGTGAAGCGGGCACTCGCGGCGGGCCGTCGAATTCCCGGACTCGGGCACCCCGTGCACAAAGTCGAGGACCCCCGCACTCCCCGGATCTACGCGATAGCCGAGGAGACCGGGTTGCTCGGGTCTCATCTTCGAGGATTGAGGCAGGTTGCAGACGTCCATCGCGCACAGACCGGCCGCGAGCTGCCCATCAACGGCGCCGGCGTGGCCGGCGCGGCGCTCGCGGACCTGGGCTTCCCGATTCCCCTGCTGCGGGGCTTTGCGCTGCTGGCACGCACCGCGGGGTTGCTCGGCCACCTCGCGGAGGAGATGGAGCACCCGCTAGGGATGCCTCTCTACCGCGAGGTGGATGAGCGTGCGAAATACGTCCCGCCGACTGGGGAGTAACGGCGGGGGGACAGCGACGAGCGAAGGTTGGCAAGCAGCGTCCACCTCTGAGGGCGGGGCCGCGCACGCCGCCAGTCCGCGAGCGTTAGGCCCGGCGGAATGTCCGTGTGCTCGTACATGAATTCCATGCCGCCATCTTCCGCTCCCGCACGCGCGCGCGCATCGGGGAAATACCCCACACACGACCCTGATATTTCGACCCGGACCCCTAGGGGGTTGCAGGTCTAGAACGTAAAAGGGGCGCGATGCCGCAACTTCGCAGCACCGCGCCCGCAGGTTCGTACGCCTAGAGCGGCGTTACGTTGACGGCCTTCGGGCCCTTGTCGCTGGGCTCGGCGTCGTATGACACCTGTGCGCCCTCTGCGAGCGACTTGAAGCCGTCACCGGCAATGCCGGTGTGATGGACGAAGAGGTCCTTCCCGGGCTCGTCCGGCGTAATAAAGCCGAAGCCCTTGTCGTCGTTGAACCACTTCACAGTTCCGGTGGCCATGTATGACCCTCCACTGGTTGTTGCTTTGCTGCGTACGCGGAGGTGCTTGTGAAGCGACAACCTACGGGCGCGAGCAGTGCCTTTCGCCGAACCTTCGTTCGGCCGTTACGCCACCAAGGCTAAACCAGTTTGCCCTCCCGCGTCTATACGGCGTGTGCGCGACCGAATAACGTGGTGGAGCAGATGCCCGGACAGCCCACCATCGCCGTCTTCCCGGAGCCGGGCGCCTGGGGGCCGACAAACAACCTGGTGGCGCTGGGCAACGACCTGCGCGAGCGCGGCATCCGGGTCGTCTTCGTGGTCGAGGAGTCGTTCAAGGGAGAGCTCGAGCAGCGCGGCTTCGAGGAGGCGCTGATTCGAGTCGGGCCGCCGCCGGAGCACGAGGAGCAGACCGGCGAGGGCTGGCTCGAGTTCATCCGCGTGACGGCGCCCGAGTTCCGCAAGCCCACGATCGAGCAGCTCGAGACGGTCACGCTGCCGATCGTGGAGGAGCTCGCCGGCGGGGCGCGGTACGCGCATGACCGGATGATGCAGATCTGGGGGGACGTGCAGCCCGACCTGATCGTGATCGACAACGTGATGTCCTCCGCCGCCATCCTGGCCGCGGGAGTGCCGTGGGTACGGATGGTGTCGGCCAACCCGCTCGAGATGGATGACCCGGAGATCCCGCCCGTGTTCTCCGGCTACCCGGCCGGCGACCGCAGCGGCTGGGAGGAGTTCCGCGCCGAGTACCGGCGGCTGCTCGACCCGCTGATCGGCGAGCTGTCCGAGTTCAACCAGTCGAAGGGTGCGCCGCCGCTTCCCGAGGGGAAATTCCAGTACGAGTCGCCCTGGCTGAACCTGTACCTCTACCCGGGCGTCATCGACTACCCGCGCGCGACCCCGCTTGCAGAGACCTGGCACCGCCTCGACAGCTCGGTCCGCAGCAGCGATCGCGACTTCGACGTGAACGAGGCCCTCCCGGGCGACGGTAAGGTCATCTACCTCTCGCTCGGCAGCCTCGGCTGCATGGACGTGGGCCTGATGCAGCGCTTCATCGACGTGCTGGACCGCACCGAGCAGCGCGTGATCGTGAGCATGGGCCCGCTGGGCGAGCAGCTCAGGCTCGGCGAGCGCATGTACGGCGAGGCGTTCCTGCCCCAGCCGTCGATCCTCCCGCAGTGCGACCTGCTGATCACGCACGGCGGCAACAACACCATCGCGGAGGCGTTCCACTTCGGGCTGCCGGCGATCGTCGCCCCGCTGTTCTGGGACCAGTACGACAACGCGCAGCGCATGCACGAGACCGGCTTCGGGCACCGACTCCCCTCGTACACGTTCGAGGACGACGAGCTCCTCGGAGCGGTCGAGCGGCTGTTGGCGGACGACGAGCTGGCGCGGCGCATGGCGCAGATCAGTGCGGAGCTGGCCGCGGCGCCCGGGCGGGCCAGGGGCGCGGACCTGATCGAGCAGGTCGTGCGCTCCGGCGCTGCGGTGCCCGCCGCATGAGCTTCGAGGACTCGCTCTGGCACCACACCGCGGGGGGCCCCTTCACACCCCGGCCGTCGCTGCCCGGCGACACCGACGTGGACGTGGCGATCGTCGGCGCCGGCTACACCGGCCTGTGGACCGCGTACTACCTGCACGAATTCGATCCCTCGATGCGAATCGCGATCGTCGAGCGCGAGATCGCGGGCTTCGGCGCCTCGGGCCGCAACGGCGGCTGGTGCTCGGCGCTGTTCCCTCCGTCCTCGTCGGGGATCGCGCGCCGCCACGGCCGCGAGGCGGCGGCCGCCACACGACGTGCGATGCACGAGTCGGTCGTCGAGGTCGGCCGCGTGGCCGAAGCGGAGGGCATCGAGATCGACTACGCCCGCGGCGGCACGGTCGAACTGGCCCGCAACGAGGCTCAGCTCGCGCGGGCGCGCGAGGAGGTCGAGGAGGAGCACGAGCTCACCGGGGGGATCGAGGAGCTCGAGCTGCTGTCGAAGGACGAGGCGGAGGGGCTCGTTCGAGCCACCCGCTCGCTCGGCGGCACCTACACGCCGCACTGCGCGGCGATCCACCCGCTGAAGCTTGTGCGCGGGCTGGCCGAGCGAGTCGAGGACCGCGGCGTGTCGATCTTCGAGCGCACCGCGGCCTCCGAGATCCGCTCGGGGTCGGTGATAACGGACCACGGCACGGTTCGCGCCGAGCTGGTGGTGCGCGCCACCGAGGGCTACACGCCGAGCCTGCGCGGCGAGCGACGCACGTTCATCCCGATCTACTCGCTGATGATCGCCACCGAGCCGCTGTCGTCCGCCGCCTGGGACGAGATCGGCCTGCGCCGCCGCGAGACCTTCGCTGACCTGCGGCACCTGCGCATCTACGGCCAGCGCACGGCCGACGACCGCTTCGCCTTCGGTGGCCGCGGCGCTCCCTACCACTTCGGTTCGAAGACGCAGCCCTCGTTCGACCGCGATCAGCGGGTGCACTCCGCCCTCCGCGAGGTGCTGGTCGATCTCTTCCCCGTGGTCGGGGATTACAAGGTCACGCACGAGTGGGGCGGCGCGCTCGCCATCCCGCGCGACTGGCACGCGTCGGTGGGGCTCGATCGTGAGCGCAAGCTGGCGTGGGCGGGCGGCTACGTCGGCGACGGCGTGGCGACCACGAACCTGGGCGGCCGCACGCTTGCGCAGCTGATCACGTCGCAGGAGAGCGAGCTGACACGGCTGCCGTGGGTGGGCCACAGCTCGCGCCGCTGGGAGCCCGAGCCACTGAGGTGGCTCGGCGTGAACGGCGGCCGGCTGCTGATGACGACCTCAGACCGCAGCGAGGAGCGCAGCGGGAAGCCCGCCAAGCGAGCCAGGGCCTTCGGGCGCTTCATCGGCTACTGAGCGGCGCCCCCACCAGATCGAACCAGCTGGAGAACATCGTGCGCGCGTGGTGCGTCATCTCCTCGCGGCGCTCCTCGAATGCCGCCAGCAGCTCGTCGAGCGCGCCCGGGCCGCGGACCTGCTCGAGCGCGTGCGCGTAGGCCGGCACGCGCGCCCACTCGGCGGCCATCTCGCTGGTCACCTCCACGTGGAACTGGACGGCGTATGCGGTGTCGCCCACGCGGAATGCCTGGTTCGCGTAGGCCGGCGAGGTGGCCAGCCCGACGGCGCCATCGGGCAGGTCGAAGCTGTCGCTGTGCCACTGGAGCGTCGGGAAGCTCCCGGGTAGGTGGCCGAGCACGGGGTCGTCGCGGCCCGCGTCCGTGAGCTCCACGTCAAGCACCCCCACCTCGGGCGTGTCGCCGGTGTAGACGCGCGCCCCAAGGCTCGCCGCGAGCAGCTGGCTGCCGAGACAGGCCCCGAAGAACGGCAGCCCGGCGCGTACGGCCTCGCCAATGCATTCGCGCTCGCCCACGAGCCAGGCGTGGTCCACGTCGTCGCAGGCCCCCATCGGGCCGCCCATCACGACCATCCCGTCGAACTCGCGCCAGTCGGGCAGCGGCTCGCCCTCGTCGAGCTCCACCCTGTGCAGCCGCGCCCCGCGCTCGAGCATCACGTCCTCGTACACGCCCGGCGGCTCGCACGCGATGTGCTGAAGGACCAGGATCGCAGGGCCGTCGCTCATGGCGGTCGATCGTACCCGGCGAGGGCAAGCGCGACGAGGCCCCGCACTGACGCGGGGCCTCGCGCTTCCGGCTACTCCTGACCCTGCGCCTCGTGTTCGGCACCCGAGTCGTCGTCGGCGGTCTCGCTGCCGTCAGCCTTCTCCGTGCCGTCGGTCGCGGAGTTCTCCGCAGCCCCCTCCTGCTCCGCCGCACTCTGGTTCTGCGCCGGCTGGCCGGCAGACCCGCCGTCGGACTGGGCCACCGCCACGCCGCCCACTCCGAGCGCCGTGATCGCCGCTGCCGCAAGAGCGGCGAGCGTGGGTCGTGACTTGAATCGCTCGATCATTCCCTCTCCTTGGTCGTTGCTGGACCGAACCGTCGGGAACGTAGGAGCGGCGCGTGAGACGGGAATGAGATGCGCCGCCTTGGAACACTCTGGGTGTGGCGGCGCGCAGCAAGGTGGTGGAGCAGGCGGCGGACGAGCTATATGCGCTCCCGCAGGCTGATTTCACGCGCGCGCGGGACGAGCGCGCGAAGGCGCTGCGCAAGGAGGGGCAGCGCGAGGAGGCTGATGCGGTCAAGGCGCTCCGCAAGCCGACGCTCGCGGCCTGGGCGCTGAACCAGCTGGCGCGGCGGCGGCCGAAGGAGGTCGAGGGCCTGCTCGCGGCCGGCGAGGAGCTGCGCGCGGCGCAGGATGAGCTGCTGGCGGGGGGCGACCGCAGGGCTTTCCAGAGCGCCGCCACGAAGGAGCGCGAACTGGTGGCCGCGCTGGCAGCCGCGGCGGCCGCCCTCGCCGCCGAGACTGGCGAGCGAGCGAGCCCGGGGCTCGAGGAGAAGGTCGCGGCGACGCTCCACGCAGCGGCCCTCGACGAGGAGACCGGCGACGAGCTCCGCGCCGGCCGCCTGCTCCGAGAGCGCGAGGCGATCGGTGGCTTCGGCGCGGTCACGGCGGCAGCGCCGGCGCGCGGCCGGGACGCGAAGGCGACCCGCCCCAGGGCCGCTTCGGCGGCGGCGAAGCGGGCACCGAAGGGATCGCCGACCGAAGCCGGCACCTCCAGGCGTTCGAAGGACGGCGCGAAGCGCTCGAAGGCCGCGGCCGGCGGCGGCGCGGCGGGCGCACCGGGCGGCGCGAAGCGCTCGAAGGCCGCGGCCGGCGGCGGCGCGCGGGGCAAGGCGGCACCCGGGACCGCGACACGGGGCAAGGCGGGTGCGGGGGACGCCAAGCGGCGCAAGGCCGAGGAGGACAAGCGGCGCGCGGATGCCGAGCGGCGCGAGGAGGCCGCTCGCCGCCAGCGGCTTGCCGCCGCGCGCACCGACGAGCGGCACGCGCGCCGCGCGCTCGATGCCGCCGCGAAGGCAATCCAGCACGCCGAGACCCGCGCGGAGGCCGCTCGGACGCATGCCGAGGAGGCGAACCGGCGCGCGCAGACCACGGCGGAGCGGCTGAAGGACGCGCGGCGCCAGCAGGCGGCGGCGAAGAAGGCACACGCCCGCGCAGAGCGCGCGCTCGCGGCCGCCGAGCGCGCGCCGCGCTGAGCGCCCTCGCCGCGGCGGTCGTCGCACGAAGCGCCCTAAACGGCAGCATTGAGGGGGGTCCGGCCCGGCCTCCCGGGTGACTCTTGCTGCGTTTTACCCGTATGTCGTGTAAAAGTGAGCAAGAGTCGCTCAGCGGGCGCTCCGGATCGCCGGCACCCGCCGCCCGGGCGGGTCCTCAGCCGGGTGCGAGCTCGCGCAGCGCGCCGGTCTCCGGATCGAAGATGAAGCCGCGGATGTGGTCTCGGGCGGGTAGCTCGGCGCAGGCTCGCAGGCGGGCGAGGCTCTCGCGCAGGGTGGCCTCGAGGTCGTCGAACGCGCCCAGTTCGTACTCGGATGCTCCGTGCAGGCCGCAGTCGTCGTGCATCACCACCACGACCTCCTCGGTGCCGAGCAGGCGCTGAGAGGTGGTCAGCGAGCGGATCACGTCGTCGGTCACGAGCCCGCCGGCGTTGCGGATGATGTGCGCGTCGCCGCGCTCGAGGCCGAGCATCGGGAACAGGTCGAGGCGCGTGTCCATGCACGCCAGGACTGCGACCTTGCGTCGCGGCCGCGGGTCAAGCCCGGGAGCCGCCAGCTCCCCGGCCCGGGCGGCCGCATTGGACAGCATGTCGTCAGCATTCGGCATCGCGGCCGGGGATCGTACGGGTTTGGATCACTTCCGTGCCCGAAGCAGCCTGGAACTCCCGTCAGGGTGAACCGTCAGCCTTGACCGGGGCAATTCAGGTTGGGAAGCTCGCTGAAGTCCGATGGACCAGTTCGATCCGACCACAGAGGATGCGGGTCCCACCACAGTCTTTCGCGCGTTCGAGGTCGGCGAATTTCGGGAGTGGCCGACCTGGGTCCGGCTTCTGAGGATCCTGCGATCCAACGGCGGGAGCTACGGCCTCTCCGGTGCCCGTGGGGCGGGCAAGTCGTGGCTCATGATGCGTGCGATCGAATGGGTTCGCAGCGCCTCCGATACGGGCCCACTCGGTGGTATTGGCCTGTGGTATCCGAGTCCGAGCGAGTATGACCCGCTTGCGTTTCTGGCTTCGCTGTCGGATAGCTTCGGGACCGAGATCGACAACTGGTATCGGTGGCACCTTCGGGTCCGACATGTGCGGCGCGTCGAAGCATGGACGTCGGGGCTTCTAGTTGTCGCGCTTGCCGTCAGTGCAGTTGCCCTTGCCGTGTCGGGGCCCAGCCTGGGGTCCGTGGCGGTCTATGGCGGCGCGGTTGTTGTCGCGACGGGTTTGTTCGTGGCGCTTCTGTCGCGTGTCCGCCCCTACCGCGTGGAAGCGCGGCTGGTTGCCCACGCGGCGACTGTGCGAGAGCGCGCGAGGTACGTGGTGACCCGGAGTGAGACGACGGAGGTGGGTGCTGAGGGGGGTCGCGGACTGGTGGCACGGGCGCGACGAGCGCACGAGCGACAGCTCGTCGAACGACCGGCAACGCTCAGCTCCTTGGTGAACGACTTTCGCGCGCTGGCCGAGGAGGCGGGTCAGGTGGCGGGCCGCGTGGTGATCGCGATCGACGAACTCGACAAGATGGTCGAGCCCGACAAGGTACGCGCGCTCCTCCGGGATATCAAAGGCATCTTCGAGGTCCCGCGCGTCCACTTCCTGGTGTCGGTATCCGATGAAGCCGCGCGCAGCCTGAGCGTGGGCGCGCTCTTCAGCCGCAACGAATTCAACAGCTCCTTCTACACCGTGCTCGACGTCAAGCCGGCGCGGCCCGACGATCTGGCGGAGCTGCTGGTGAAACGAAGCGAGTCGGGCGTGCCGCGTGACATCGCTCTGGTGCTCGCCGTACTCGCGGGCGGTAATCCGCGGGAAGTGCTTCGATTGGCCGAGCTTGCTCATAGCGCGACCACGGGGGCGGAAGCGGCTGCCGACACGCTGGAGGATGAAGCGCTGAGCTTGCGCCGTGAGGTGGTGACGGCCGCCGCGGAGCGAGGCGTTCCCTCGCTTGGCCGCGAGGCGAGAGTCGGAGCGTTCAACTGTCTGCCCGACTCCGCCTTCGCCGACATTTCAGAACTCTCCGAGTTGACCGGGTCCGCATTCGACGCAGAGAGTTGGGAGCCTCCATGGGCTGATCGAGGCTTTGACGCTCGCTTCCGTGAGCCATGGCAGCGCCTGATGGTGCGGCTCGCGGTGGCGGGACAACTGGTTGACTCACCCTCGCTTGTACGCGATCACGACCTCGCTTCGCGTTTGAGGGACGTGGTGGTTGCTGCGTCGCAATCAGCGGCTGTGGCGCGCACGCTGCTCGAGAGCGAGCTGAGGATCGAAAAGGAAGGGCCCGACCTAGAGATCAACCAGGCACGAAGCGAGCTCGCTGCGCTGGCGGAACGCTACGAGGAAACCCGCAAGACCCAGCCTGGGGGCCGCGAACGAACGATTGCGATGGACGCGATCGCGGCAGAAGCGCGCAGCATGGCGCGGGACGCTGGACTGAGCGCGCCTGAGCTGGCCGACTCCGTCAGGGAAGGACGCGATGGGCAGCGCGTGATTGCGCTGGCGGCGATCCAGGCGACCGGCGATCCGGTGACGTTCGATGCGGTGCTCGACACGATGGTCCATCCGCACACTCCATTCGAGGGCTATCACGCGCTCCTCGCGCTGGAGACCCTGTTGCCGAGCCTCGAGCCCCCGCAGCTGGACATTGCAAGGGCGGCGTTGAACGACGAGTTCCTGGCGACAGTCGCGGACGATGCCCCTCGTGCTCGACTCGCGGAGCGCCTGGTCGACCGGCTCGGGCGAGTTAACGCCTAGAGGAGGCTTCCGCCGGGCGGCACCACCCAGAGCTTCTCGGCGCGCTGCGCCACCGCGTCCGGGTCCAGGTCCCCTACGGTGGGCGCGCGCGCCTCCTCCATCAGCCGCGCCAGCTCGCCCCACGCCATCGCCACGGACGCGACCCTGGCGGTGGGACCCCAACCGGTCACGCCCTTCAGCTCGGCGGCGCGCGCCTTGACCTCCTCGGCCGTCAGCTCGGCGAACGGCTTCGAGCGGCCACCGGAGAAGACGTGCTCCGCTAGGAACCTCTGGGGGTCGGGTGGCGGGCGCGTGCTCACAGCAGGTAGGGAACCGCTCCTACGGCACCGAGGGTGTACCAGCAGCCGAACGCCAGCGTCAGCACTCCCATCGCCGGCGCGAAGGCGAGCATCCGCCGCAGGACTGGGCCGCGCGCGATCGCGTAGCCGAGTGCGGACGACAGCAGCGCCATCGAGATGGCGGTGCCGAGGGCGAAGATCACCAGCGCGGCGATCGCCTCGGCTTGGTTCGGGATCGTGGCGAGCAGCAGCACCCCCACGCCGGCGGATCCGCCCATGCCGTGCACCGTGCCTATCCCATACGCCTGCGCGGGTGACCTGCCGAGCCGCGCCTCCGGCTCGTGCGCATGGTCGTGACGACCCTCGTGCGACTCGTGCGGGTGCAGGTGGCGGTGCTCCGTGTCGCCGTGGCGGTGCGAGTGCGCGTGGAAATGGCCGCGGCGCCAGCGCACCAGCAGCCTCGCCGCCAGCAGCATGATCACGAGACCGACCAGCGCCTCGGCCCCGCGCTGAGCCGTCTCGGGCAGATAGGCGTTGAAGAGCACGATCGGCAGCCCGAACAGCGCGAGCGTCGTCGCGTGCCCGAGCCCCCACGCCAGCCCGAGGCGCCCCGCCCGGCTGGTCCCGTCCTTCGGCTTGGACGCGATCAGCGTCGAGACCGCAGCCAGGTGGTCCGGGTCGGACGCGTGCTTGAGGCCGAGCCCCAGGGCTGCCGCAAGCACGAGGGCGAGCTCAGACATCTGGGTGCTAATGGACATGCTGCATCGTTGCCCAGGCATTCTCCTCCGGCCGGCGCCGGCTTGGGGTCCGCCGGACCAGCTGGCGGAGATCAGCTCGCAGCTTCGCGCGGTGGCTGCGTGGTAGCTGCCTCGGCAAGCTCCGCCAACGGGATGTCCGTGTCCGCCAGGCGCCTGTCGTCCACCGGGACCCGCTCGCGGATCAGCCGCTGGATCGGATCGGTCACGTCCCACACGTTCACGTTCATGCCGGCAACGATGCGGTCGGCGAGCAGGTAGAAGGCGATGAACTCGCGGCTCGCGGGGTCGCCCCTCATCACGACGCGGTCCCAGGCCCGGGCGAAGCCCGAGTACTCCATGCCGACGTCGTACTGGTCCGAGAAGAAGTAGGGCAGGCGGTCGTACGCCGCGCCGTCGCCGAGCATGCTGCGCGCGGCGGCCGGCCCCTGGTTGAGCGCGTTCGCCCAGTGCTCGACCCGGATCGGCTCTCCGTAGAAGGGGTGCTGGGCGTTCGCGACGTCGCCGGCGGCGAAGACCTCGGGCGCGCTGGTGCGAAGCCGCTCGTCCACGGCGACCCCGTTGTCGAGCGTCAGGCCGGCCTTCGCGGCCAGCTCGGTCCGCGGCTCGACTCCCACTCCCACCGCGACGAAGTCGCAGTCGAGCTCGCGCCCGTCGCTGGTGCGCACGCGCTCGACGGCGCTCCCGCCCTCGAACGCCTCCACCCCGGTTCCCATCAGCATCCGCGTGCCCTGGTCTGCGTGG
Source organism: uncultured Thermoleophilaceae bacterium (assembly GCA_963774095.1). Classification (GTDB taxonomy): domain Bacteria; phylum Actinomycetota; class Thermoleophilia; order Solirubrobacterales; family Thermoleophilaceae; genus JACVRW01. Next base: position 91,948 of record CAVZDS010000006.1, on the reverse strand, counting down.
ATGTCTCGGTAGATCCCGCCGACCTCCGCGCCCAGCACACGCTCGAGCGGGACCGCGGCCGGGTCGAGCACGGTCACGTCGAGCCCGCGCTGGCGAGCCGAGGCCGCCACCTCTGAGCCGATCCATCCGGCCCCGACCACCACCGCGGCGCCGCCGCGGTCGAGCCGCTCGCGCAGCGCGTCCGAGTCGTGGACGCTGCGCAGGTACAGGACGCCGTCGAGCTCGGCCCCCGGAACGGAGAGCCGTCGCGGCTCCGCGCCCGTGGTGAGCAGCAGCTTGTCGTAGCCCAGCCGCTCGCCGTCGTCGAGCGCGAGCTCCCGGCGGGAGACGTCCAGGGCCTCCGCCCGCCGCCCGAGCCGCAGCTCGATGTCGTGCTCGTCGTAGAAGCCCTCGTGGTGGACGTAGACCTTCTCGCGGCCCGCCTCGCCGCGCAGGTAGTCCTTCGAGAGCGGAGGGCGCTCGTAGGGCCGCACGTCCTCGGCGCCGATGAGCACGACGCGCCCGTCGAAGCCCTCGGCGCGCAGCGTCTCCGCCGCCTTCGCGCCCGCGAGGCTCGCGCCGACGATCACGTAGGTCTGCTCAGCGCTCATGGGACGCCCTCGCCGTCAGCGCCATGAACTCCTGGCGCGTGCGCGCGTCGTCGCGGACGAGGCCGCGAAGCGCGGAGGTCACCGTGCTGGCGCCGAGCTTCTGCACCCCGCGCAGCGACATGCACAGGTGCTCCGCCTCGAGGACCACGCCCACACCCTTTGGCGCCAGCTCCTCCTCGAGCCAGTCGGCGATCTGGGTGGTGAGCCGCTCCTGGAGCTGGAGGTCGCGCGAGAAGTGCTCGACCACGCGACCAAGCTTGCTCAGCCCGATGAGGCGCTCGCCGGGGAGGTAGCCGATGTGCGCCACCCCGTGAAAGGGCAGCAGGTGATGCATGCAGAGCGAGTGGAACGGCATCGCGCGGACCACGATCAGCTCGTCGTATCCCTCGTCGTTCGGGAAGGTCGTCGGGTTGAAGGGCTGCGGCGTGAGCAGCTCCGAGTAGGCGGCCACCATTCGGCGCGGCGTCTCGCGCACGCCCTCGTCGGTGAGGTCGGCTCCGAGGGCGTGCAGCAGGTCCGCCGCCGCCAGTTGGGCAGCGTGGGCATCGATCCGCGAGGCGTGCGCGGTTCCGTTGGAAGAGCTCATGACTGCTTAGCGCCGCGAAACGCCGCGGTCTTACGAGTACCCTCGATCTCATGCCGGTAAAGGTGGTGTTCAGGTGCGAGATCTGCGGTTGCTCTCCGGGCGCGGAGACCCAGAGGAGCCTCGAGCGCTGGCTCGTGTGGCACGGCAGGGGATCTACGGGCCCACCCGCTACGCCTGCGGCAACCACCGCGGCGAGCTGAAGGCGCTGCTGCGGGAGCAGTACGGGATGCTCGGATGGCATCCCTGGGCCAAGGGGCCGCACCCGTGGGCCGGCCGGCGCGGCACCGACCGAGCGCGCAGGCTCCGGCGCACGCTCGTGGCCGGGCTCGGCCGCTAGCCGCCGGCCGCTCGGGTCTCTTACACAACTCTTCGGGTGAGCACACGCGCCTCTTAGCTCGGCCCCCGATGGTCCGTGCGGCATTGGAAACCATCCAAGGAGGTCCCTCAGATGAGGCGCAAGAACCTGTTGAGAACCCTGGCGGTGGCGTGCGTGTGCGTCGCGGTCGGGGTGGCCGGTGGAATCGCGGGCGGCTCGGCCGCGACGAACAACAACAACCAGGGCTCCACGACTACCGGCCATGACCGGGGGGCCGGACCGCCGGGCAGGCACATTGGAGCCAACGGCCAGCGCGAACAGGCTCTGAGCGGCGACGTGGCCAGCAAGGTCCGCGACGCCGCGCTGGCGAAGGTGGACGGTGGCACGATCGAACGTGTCGAGACGGACGCCGACCACGGCTCGCCCTATGAGGCGCACGTGCGGAAATCGGACGGAACGGAGCTCGAGGTTCTCGTGAACAAGAGCTTCCAGGTGACCGCCGTGAACGAAATGCAGCATCCCTAACGGGACTGCAGCGCGCCTCGGGAAGCCCGGCTCAGGCCGGGCTTCCCTGTCGTTGAACGCGACGCTGCGACAATTGGCGGATGCAGGACATCCAGATCCGCGGAGACATGATCCGCCTGGGCCAGCTGCTCAAGCTGGCGGATCTCGCGGGCTCGGGAGCCGACGCCCGGGATCTGCTCCTCGAAAGCGGCGTCACCGTGAACGGCGAGACCGAGCTGCGGCGCGGCCGGCAGCTGCACCGTGGCGACGTGGTTTCCGTCGGCGAGCACGCGGTGCGTGTGGCATGAAGCCCTGGGGGAGCGGCCACGCCGCAACGCGCGACAGCTGGCGCGGGCGGTCGGGAACGGGCGCAGCGTCGGCGATGCCCTTCGGCACCTGGACGTGCACGGCTCGGAGCCCGACGCGCCCATCCTCGCCGACGCGCTCGCCCACTTCCTGGTGGATCGCTGCGAGTCCCATCACGCGGGCTGGCGCGCTGTGCGCCGGGTCGTCGCGGACTCCTCGTCGGACCCGCCCTGGGAGAAGTGCGCGCGCCGGGCGGTGCCGCACGTTGCGGGTGACCTCCTGAGCCTCTCGGGCGGGGGCGGCCGCACGCAGCTGGCGAGGGCCCAGCACATCGCCGCCCAACGCCGTGCCGAGCAAGTGGCTCCACACCTGGACGGCCCGGCGCTGCTGGTGGAGCTTGGTCTGGACGCGCGCGCGGCGATGAGCTCCGAGCGCTGGGCCGACGCGCTCAGCCACGCGGTCAGCGCGCGCTCGCGCGATCAGGTCGCCCGCGCAGTGGATCTCGCCCTGCGCGACTGAGCTCCTCTCACCTGGGCTTCAGGTTCCGGCGCGACGATGGCGCGATGCGACCGGGTGTTGCCGCTGTGGTTGTGCCGTTGGTCTTACTCGCCGGCTGCGGCGGGTCCGGCCTCGCGCCGAACGCGGGCGTCGTGGGCCCGGCGCCGCTCCGGCTGGGCCAGCACCACGGGATCCACCGGATCCGGCACGTGGTGGTGATCATGCAGGAGAACCGCTCGTTCGACGAGTACTTCGGCACGTTCCCGGGTGCCGACGGGATCCCCGCCAGGGGTGGGCAGTTCAGCGTGTGCCTGCCCGATCCGCGCGGGGGCTGCCAGGCCCCCTACCACGACGCCAGCCAGGTGAACGGCGGAGCGCAGCACAACGCGGACTCGTCTCAGGCGGACACGGACGGCGGCCGCATGGACGGCTTCATCCGTACGGCGGAGCGCCCCGGCGGCCGCGCGTGCGGCCTGACCGCACCGATCTGCGACTCGTCCGCGCCGCCCGACGTCATGGGCTACCACGACGCTCGCGAGATCCCGAACTACTGGCGCTGGGCGCACGACTTCACGCTCCAGGACCACATGTTCGCGCCGGCCGCCTCGTGGAGCCTGCCGCAGCACCTGTTCATGGTCTCCGGCTGGTCCGCGCACTGCACGCGCGGCGGCGACCCCATGAGCTGCGTGAATGACGACGAGCTCGGCGGGTTCAGGACCGGCCAGATCAGCCAGGGGCGGAGCGCCGGCGGGAAGAAGGCGACGCCCGAAGCCATGCGGCCGGTCACGCGCTGCCTCGTCAATCACGGCATCCGGCGCCAGCCGTACGGCCTGGACCTGCGCCAGCCGCACGAACCCGACGCGCTTGCCCTGTGCCGCCACCTCGCTCCGCCGGGCGAGGCCGCGCAGCTGACCCAGTACGGGAACTACGCCTGGTCCGACATGACCTGGCTGCTCCATCGCAAGGGCGTGAGCTGGGGCTACTACACGCACGGCGGACTGCCACCCGAGAACGCGAAGGAGACGCCGGAGATCTGGAACCCGCTGCCCTCCTTCACCACCGTCCGCCGCGACGGACAGGAGGGCAACGTTCAGAACGTGTCGCAGTTTCTCGGCGCGGCGCGGCACGGCAAGCTGCCCGCCGTGTCGTGGGTCGTACCCGACGAGATCCACTCCGAGCACGCCCCCGCGACGCCCGCGGACGGACAGCGCTACGTGACCCGGCTGATCGACACGGTGATGCGCGGCCCCGACTGGGACAGCACGGCCATCTTCCTCACGTGGGACGACTGGGGCGGCTTCTACGACCACGTCCCGCCACCGCAGGTCGACCAGAACGGATACGGCATCCGCGTGCCGGCGATGGTCATCAGCCCGTACGCCAAGCGCGGCCACATCGACCACCAGACGCTCTCGTTCGATGCCTTCAACAAGTTCATCGAGGACGACTTCCTCGGCGGCCAGCGCCTCGACCCGCGCACGGACGGACGGCCCGACCCGCGCCCGGACGTGCGCGAGAACGAACCGATCCTGGGAGACCTCGCGGCCGACTTCGACTTCAAGCAGCCACCGCGGCCGCCGGACCCGCTGCCGCTCAACCCGGCGCCCGGTCCGGCTTCTCATCCCGGACCGTGACGGCGATGAGCTGCGCGGCGGCCGCGCCCGCCAGGAGCATCAGCACGCCGTAGATCCCGGCCACGCGTCCCGCCGCGGGCCCGAAGGCCTGCACGGCCAGCGCGGCGGCCACCGCGAAATCGCGCAGACCGATCACGAGTGCACCGGTTGCGCGCAGCTCGTGCGGTGCGAAGCGCACCCACGCGGCCACGGGCAGCCCGCTGACCGCGAGGAAGAGCGAGCTCGCGGCCAGCGCCGACAGCAGGTCGCCGTCGTCGGCGGCCCCGCTCATCGCCGCGTACACGAGCACGACGACGATCACGGCGGCGGCCCCCGTGAGCGTCCGCTCGTGGCTCTCGAGCGCTGGGACCCGAGCCCGCACCGCGAGGCCCACCGCCAGCGGCAGCAGCACCACGAGCCCGAAGCGAACAACGAGCTCGCCGACCGCCACGTCCGCGCCAGCGCCGGCGAGCAGGCCCAGCAGCGGCGGGCCGGCGAGCGCGGAGACCACGAGCGATCCGGTGAGCGCTCCGAGAGCCAGCACCGCGCTGCCGCCCGCCACCGCCACGAGCCCGACGGCCGCGACCTCCGTGGACGCGACGCCCAGCGCAAGCACGCCGTGGCTGACCGAGCCGTGGAAGAGCTGGCTCACGCCCCACGCGAGCGGCACGAGGGCCGCGAACGGCGCGAGCACAAGCAGCGCGAGCACGGCCCTGCGGTCGCGCAGGGTGAGCAGCTCGGACGGGGCGATGGCGAGCGCGGTCACCAGCACCAGGGCGGCGAGCAGAAGGTCCGAGCGCTCGGCAAGTCCCTCCCACGGGACGAGGAGCGCCGCGGCGGCCGCCACCAGCGCAAGCGGCAGCAGGAGCTCAGCCGCCCTCCGCCAGCCCGAGCTGGTCGAGCCGATCGAGCGTGTCCTCGATGCCCCACACGGCCCCGATCCGGTCGCCCTCGAACGTGAAGAAGTAGACCTCGTCGACCCGCTCGAAGCGCCTGCCAGTGGGCGCATGGCCGCGCCACTCGCCGAGGTGGGTGGCCGAGCAGACGAATCGCCCGACCACCGTCTTCCCGTCGGCGACCAGCTCCACCAGCTCCATCCTCATGTCCGGGAAGGAGCGCCGAAACGCGCCAAACCACTCGCGCACCCAGCCGGTCAGCTCAGGCGCGAAGACCTCGTCGATCACCTCATCACGGCCGCCGTTGACCGCATCGTCGACGAAGCGCCGTACCGTGTCCCTGTGGTCCACGAGGAAGAGGCTAAGCCAGCGTCCTTCGAGCGGCCGCGCTACCCGCGGATCCTCGTCGCGTTCGACGACACCCCTGCGGCCAGTTTCGCCCTGCGCCACGTGGTTCCGTATGCGGTCGAGCAGCGCTCGCAGTTGACCCTGCTCTCAGTCGTGCCACACCCGCCACGCTCGGTGGTGGCTGCCGGCGTGTCGCTTCAGGACCTCGAGGCCCAGATGGAGGCGGAGGCCGCCACGCACCTGCGCGAGGTCGTCGCGACGCTTCCGCAGGAGCTGTCGGTGACCACAGTGCTTCGCCACGGCGACCCCGCCGAGGAGATCCTCGGCCTGCTGCGCGAGCAGCCGTTCGACGCCCTCTTCATGGGCGCCCGTGGCCGCGGCCGCGTGACGGGCGCGCTGCTCGGCTCGGTGTCGACCGCCGTGCTCCACCACAGCCCGGTGCCCGTGATCGTGCTCCATCCGCCGCCGGCTGCCAGTGGCGGCGGCTAGCCCCGGGCGCCGGCGCTCTGCGACGGCCCGACGTGTCTCGCCAGCCACCCGACCAGCGGACGCGCACCGTCGAGCTCGGCGCGAATGCGTGTGTGGGCGGACGGCGTGTGGAGCCAGGCCTCGAGCTGGTGACGGCGATACACCGTGATCTCCTTCATACGCAGCCGTTCGATGCGCGGGTGGTCGATCGGATAGCCGCGCGGCGCCCGCTTCAGCTCGGGAGGCGCCAGTTCGAGCCCCGCGGCGCGCGCCACCCCGACGGCGCGCTCGAACGACGCGGCCCGGCGGCCATCGGCGATTGCCGCGCGATAGCGGTCGAGCTGGTCGGGCGCCGGGGCATGCAGGCCAGCGGCGACGAGCAGGCCGTCGAGGGATAGCTCGACGTAGTAGCCGCCGGCGCCGCCGTACCCGATCGCGAGACCCAACTGCTCCTTGATCGGCGGCCTCATGTGGAAGCGCGTGTCGTTGTAGGGGCGAAACAGGTGGGGCTCGCCGAGGTCCGCGAGCTGGGCGGCGAGCTCACGCGCCGGCTCCACCAGCTGGCTGTCGTAACGGGCTCGGTTCGCCTTGAACCAGTCGCGGTCGTTGTTCGCCTCGAGGTCGCGGAGGAACTCGATCGCCGCGGGCGGCCACATCGAGCGGAGGCTACTGCGGGCAAGCCAGCGCGCGGGTGTCCAGCGCCGCCCAATACCGGTAACGCGGGCGCCCAACATGGGGAGCTCTCCCGATGCGGCGCGGGGCGCCTCAGACCTACGGTCGAGCTGCCCCTGAAAGCCAACCGCACGGAGGAGTCATGCCGCGATATGTCGTCGAACGCACGTTTCCCACGGGCCTCGGCTTGCCGACGGGCGACGATGGTGCCGCTGTCTGCATGACCGTCGTCGAGCGGAACGCGGACGCGGGCGTGACCTGGGTCCACTCGTACGTGAGCGCGGACAAGGCGAAGACGTTCTGCGTCTACGACGCGCCGACCCCGGAGGCGATCAGGAAGACCGCCGCCCGGAACGACCTCCCGGTCGATCGGATCACGGAGGTCCGCGTGCTCGACCCGTACTTCTACAACTAGAGGAGGAGCTCAGATGAGAGAGCTCGTCGCAACGACCAAGAAGTCGCTGCTCGCGGCTGCCGTATGTGCAGCCGTGGCGGCCCTGAGCGCAGGTCCCGCCCTGGCCGGCGAGATCACCGGCAGCGGCGCGAACGAGAAACAGAACCAGGGAATGTCCTGGTGCTCGTTCTCCGGACTCAACGACGACCCCACCGCACCCCTCGACGGCTCGGGCCCGAACGGCCCCGGCGGCCAGTCGCAGTCCTTCGGGCAGGAGAACCGGCTGGGCCTCCAGGATCCGCACCTGGCGAATCCCGGCACCTCCTGCAATCCGCAACGCACAACGCTGCCGCCGCAGCCGAACCGGAGGAAGTAGTCGCAGCACCGGTAAGGGTGAGCGACCTCGGTCGCTCACCCTGCACCGGTTTGCAGGGTCAGTCTCGGCGGTGGGAGAGCACGTTCACGATCGTGCCGCTTGGCTCGCGCAGCATGAAACGTCGAACTCCCCACTCCTCGTCGCGCAGCGGATAGGCGATCTCGAGGCCCTGCTCCACTGCCCTGGCGTGGACCGCGTCGACGTCATCGACCTCGACCGAGATGCCGGGCGCGGCAGGATCGTCGCTGCCGATGATGGTCACCTGGGCCGTGGGGTTGGTCGGCGACGCGACGGTGATGACCCAGCCCAGGTCCATCGCCACCTCGAAGCCGAGCAGCTCCGTGAAGAAATCGCGCGTTTCGGCGGCGCGGTCTGAGCTTATGTTCGGCACCGCCCTGTTGATCGTCACGGTCCGAGGCTGTCACATCTCCGTGCCGGGGCTCGTCTAGGGGAGTGAGGCGCAATCCACTTCAAGGAGACTGAAATGACGCGCAGCACCAAGATCGCAGTGGCGGGAGCTACCGGGCGGGCCGGCCGCCAGGTCGTCGACATTCTGGAGTCACGCGGCTACGACGTCGTACCGATCTCGCGCTCGCAGGGCGTCGACGTGATCACCGGCGAGGGGCTGGACGAGGCCCTCACCGGCGTCGGAACGATCATCGACGTCTCCACCGGGCCCTCCCCCGATCAGCAGGCCGCGACGGAGTTCTTCACGACCTCAACCCGCAACCTGCAGGAGGCCGGTGATCGGGCCGGCGTGCGACGACTTGTTGTCGCGTCGATCATCGGAATCGACGCGTTCGCCGGCGGCTACAACGCCGCCAAGGTCGCGCAGGAGCAGGCCGCCCTGGCGGGGCCGATCCCGGCGCGCATCGTGCGCGCGGCCCAGTTCCACGAGTTCGTGGAAGAGCTCATGCGGTGGGGCACGCAGGGCGACGTGAGCTACGTCTGGAAGATGCGCACGCAGCTGGTGTCGGCGCGGACGGTCGCTGAGGCGCTCGTCGACCTCGCCACCGCCGAAGACGCCGAGTTCGATGCGGCTGAGACCACGGAGATCGCCGGCCCGCGTGAGGAGCGGCTCGCCGACGCGGCGCGCCTGCTGGCCGAGCGTCGCGGCGACGGCCTGCGGGTCGAGGAGACAACCGACCCGTCCGACCCCGACAGCGAGCGCTACGCGAACGGGGCCGCCCTGCCCGGCCCGAACGCCAGGCTCGCCGGCCCGACGTTCGAGGAGTGGCTGGACGCGACGGTGCCCGCCGGCCGGGCCTGAGCGCTCGCCACGACCAACTCGGCAGACTGGGATAGGCTGAATAGGAGGTCCCGTGGCCGACACCCTGGGCATCGTGAGCGTCGTCTCGAGCGCGACCGTCGCAATCTCCGTACCGTTCCTCGCCTCCCACTTCCAGCGTCGCGAGCGCGCCCTGGCCCGCGAGCAAGCAGCAATTGACGAGTTGCGGCAAACCTTGGACGGTGCAGGGGTTGCGTTGACGGAAGCGCTCCTCGTGCTTGATGCCCTAAGAGAGCGCGTAATCCACGACCTCGGGGCGCGGTCAGCGGCCGATGCAGAAGCGGAGGATCGGCGTGTGACAGACGAGATATGGCGATACGAAACCCGCTTGGCGATCCGGCTAGGGACTGCCGGGGCGTGCTATCAGGAGTACCGTCACGCCGCTCGGATTGTCCATGCCGCTTTGCGGCCCGACTCGCGCGGAGGCACCGGGGTTCCTGCCAGCGACGAAAGCCTCAAAGAGGCCTACGACGAAGCAGTGAGACACCAAAACCGGTTCTTCGAGGGGGCTCGTGCCGTCCTCGAGGTAGCGGGACGCAGTAGATCCGTCCCTTCACAGTGGAGGCTCGACCGGGGCGCCAAGCCCCTGAGATCCTCAATCGCGGCGCGCGATCGCTCGTGCGCTAGTTCGTTTTGCCCACCGGAAGCGGGGCCGTCACCGTCGGAGCGGTGAAACACCGCCGCCTCCTCACTTGGATCGTTGCCCTGGTCGCGGCCGCGGTCGTGCTCGACGGGTGTGCCGACGCCCATGACTTCGATCGCAGCGGCTCCGGCCCGCGGCCCACGATCGTCGTCGAGCACGGCGCGTTTACCGACGCGAGCGGCTGGGACGCCGTGGTCGGTCGCCTGCGCCGCCGCGGATACGACGTCCTGGCGCCCGCCAATCCGCTGCGGGGCGTTGCTCCGGACGCGGCCTACCTCAGGAGCGTGCTGAAGACGATCGAGGGGCCGATCGTGCTCGTCGGCCACTCGTACGGCGGTGCGGTGATCACCAACGCCGCGGTGGGTGTGCCCGGGGTGAAGGCGCTGGTGTACATCGCCGCGGTCGCCCCGAAGAAGGGCGAGAGCCAGATGGACATCTTCGCCCGGTTCCCGGGCTCGCTGCTGGGGCCCTCGACGATCGTCGAGCGCAAGTTTCCCGGTGGCGTCGACCAGTACGTAAAGGCCGAGTCGTTCCGCGACGTGTTCTCCGCCGACCTGCCCGCCGAGGAGGTGGCGACAGCGGCGGCGACGCAGCGGCCGCTGGCGAAGGTCGCGGGGTCGGCGAAGTCCGGGCCGCCGGCGTGGCGGACGATCCCGACGTGGTTCATGGTCGCCACCGAGGATCACGCGATCCCGCCGGCGGCGGAGCGCTTCATGGCCAAGCGCGCTGGCGCCCACACGGTCGAGGTGAAGTCGTCGCACACGGTGATGTTGTCCCACCCCGGGGCGGTAACCAAGCTCATCCTCGCCGCGGCGCGGCACGCGGGCGGCTGAGTAGCACGTCACCGTCTGGAGCCGAGCCGAGGACTGCTGGACGCGACCCCACGAGCGGCAGATACTAGGCGGGCGATGTCGAAGGAGAACGTGGAGATCGTGCGGCGCTACTACGAGGCATATGCCCAAGGCGGGTTTGATCCGTGGATGGAGTACTGGAGCGACGATCTCGACCACCGGGCCGCAAAGGACGGCATCGACGACCCCGGCCCGATCCGCGGCAAGGACGCAATGCGGAAGCACATCCGAGACTGGATCGACACCTTCGACGACTTCTGGTTCGAGGCAGTTGAACTGATCGACGCCGGTCAGGACACGGTGGTGGTGGTTGAGCGATTCGGCGGACGGGCCAAGCTGAGCGGCGTCGAAACGGATCAGACATCCGGGGTCGTGCTCACGATTCGTGAGGGAAAGATCGCCCGCTGCCGCGAGTACGCGACCCGAGCCGAGGCCCTCGAAGCCGCCGGGCTGCGGGAGTAGGCGCGGCTAAGGAGCCGCCAGGAGCAACTGGCCGCAGCCCAGGCACGGCCGGACCAGGGGTTCCGGCAGGGTGAGCGACGAAGTCGCTCACCCTCCCCAGCGAAAACCAAGCAGCGCAAGGAAGAGGGCCAGGGACAGTGCTTCGCACGGCCCTGGGCCGATGACGCCGCGATGCGCCGGTTTGCAGCGGGGAGGGTGAGCGACGGGACTCGAACCCGCGACCGCCTGGACCACAACCAGGTGTCCCTTCCCCGTTTTATGGCGGGAATGCGGCTGTGCGAAGCCTCGACCACCCTCCGTTGCCCCCGATCACACGGGGGTTTCGGGGACAGGAGGTGATCCATCCCCAAAACTCTGAGCGGCTTGGTGGACACACCGGGCGCCGACTCGACACGCCGGTAAATCGCGGACGTCCTGTCGCCGGAGGACACTTGGCGGGTGAACGTTGACGCGCAGATCGCGGCGGTCAGGGCAGCTCAGGGCGGACTCGCCATCGAGCAACAGCTGCTCGGCGAGGCATTCATCGGTCCCCCTGCGCCAACGAGCACGCCGGGCGTGAACGCGACCAAACGACTGGCGCTCGCGAGCGGGCAGGTTGTCTTCCACAAGCCGTTCTCAGGCGTGCATGTGGCGAATGCGCTCGCGTACGGCCAGACCGACGAGACGCCGCCACTCCACGACGCGATCGGGTGGCGGCTGGCCGTCGCTCTCGGCTCGCCGTGGCAGGAGCTTGTCGCGCCATGCGTGCTGCGCGACTACGCCGGGGACGACGGCGCACTCTCGTTGCAGGCGCCGGGGTGGCCGGGCGATCCTGCGCCGACCCAGAACCCGACCTGGTGCCTACCGGCGGCGTTCTTCGACTCGCTGATCGCACAGCAGGATCGCCACCCAGGCAACTGGCGATGGGACGGCAGCCAGCTGACCTTGATCGACCACGGCTATACGTTCGCGCTGCCTGGCCACATCCTCAACCACACCGATCTCGTTGCGGCTCGGCACGGACACGGCGCCGCAGCGCTGCTCCAAGAAGAGCGTGATGCGATCAAGCGCCTGGTTGGCGACCCGGATCTACTGGGACTGGCGAGCGTCCTGCTCGATGACCGCGCGCAAGCCCTCGTGGACCGGGCGCGGCGGATGCTCGCACGGGACGAGATCCTGCCACCGGGCGAGTTCTGAGTCCGCATCAAGGCCTCCCCCCACGCGTGGTACGATGTTGACTCAAGAGGTTAACTAGACGAACCGATACTAGAGGAGATCACCGCCATGATCCAGGTTCGCTTCACCACATTCCAGCTCGACGCAAACAGCAAGGACTGGATCGAGCTGCCGGTCGCAGAACTCGTCGCCGACGGGGACGAGCTGACGATCACCGGCCCGCATGCCGACTGGATCAGTCCCGAGATCTCGATCGTCGATCCAGACACGGGCGAACGAGTCACACGAACGGACGACCCCGAGCACTGGGCGAGGCTGCTGCCGTTCGCCTACCGCGGCGGCGACATGGCCGTCGCGGTCGCTGAAGTGGCCGCTGCCCAACCCGCCGGCGCGGCCTTCCACTACTCCGCCGGCCGCTAGAGCAAATGCCGCGCACGGCGGCTTCGGAAATCCACGCGAAGGTCGTCGGCCGCGAGATCCGAGCGACCCGCAACGCACTCGGCCTCACCCAGGCTCAGGTCGCGGGGCGCCTCGGCGTCTCCGCCTCCTACATGTCCGCGGTCGAAGCGGGCCGGCGCAACCTCACGCTCGGCCAACTCGCCAACATCGCGAACGCGATGCGGCTCGGCATCAACGTCTCCTTCATCCGCCCCGACGGAACGCCGGTTACCGCACGTCCGACGGACGTTGGAGCTCTCGCCTCCGCGACTGCCTCCGGCCCACTCCGATAACGAGCCGCGGCCGCGCGCCATCAGTCCTTCACGGCGAACTCACTGACGGAGACCTGTCCCGAGCGACAGCGGGCGCTTCCCGCCGGCGCGGCCGCGAGAGTGTCCCAACCATGGGTTGCTCCTATGTCAAGCAGGGCACCAGCGGTGGCGTGCTGATCTGGATTCGTTGAGGGTTGTTGGTGCGGCCGGCGATCAGGTTGAGGATGTTGAAGACGCGGCGGGCGAGCTGGCGTTTGAGTGCTCTGAGCGCCTCCTTGTTGGTCTTGCCGTCCGCTTGGTGGCGCGCCACGTAGGCCTTGGCGGGTGCGTAGACGCGTTTCTGGACGATGGCGATCGTGTGCAGGGCGCGGTTGAGTTGGCGGTTGCCGGCCCTGTTGAGGCGGTGGCGCTGCTGGCGGCCGGAGGAGACGTCGAGCGGGGCGACGCCGGCGTGCATGGCGAGCTGGGCGTCGGTGCGGAAGCGTTCGATGCCGGCGACCTCGCCGACCAGCTTCGCGGCGGTGAGTGCGCCGCAGCCGGGGAGCGCGAGCAGCTGCGGCGCCTCGCGGCGCACGAGCGTCTCGATCTCGCGCTCGAGCCGGTCCGCCTGGCGGGTCAGCTCACGGCAGTGAGCGACGAGCTCACGGGCGACGCGCACCTGCACGCTCTGCTCGCGGCGGGCCAGGCGCCGACCGAGACTGTCGAGCACCTTCAGGGTGCCGAGCGAGCGCCGGGGCGGCTCGAGCTCGGGGTCGAGCTCGTGCAGGTGCCAGCGCAGCCGGTTCTGGATCCGGGTCCGCTCGCAGACCAGGTCCTCGCGGTGGTCGACCAGCAGCCGCAGCTCGCGCGAGGCGCCCTCGAGCTGGGCCGCGGGCAGGTCGGGCTCGCGGATCGCCGCACGCGCGACCGCCAGCGCGTCGATCGCGTCCGACTTGCCCCTGCCGCGCGCCGCCCGGCGCGCCCCGGCCATCAGCTTAAAAAGGGAAGCGGCACTCTGACTCGGTTGTGGTCGGCTGGCCGGCCGCTTCTCAGATCCAATCCTGCCGAAGCGAGAGCTCGGGGCCAGCACCATCGTGCTGTGCATTTCAGGGCGTCGAACCCAGGAACGCCGCCGCCTTGTCGATCACGTCGGGACGGTCAAGCCACATCCAATGGCCGGCGCGCTCGATCATCTCTAGCCGGGCGTTGGCGCCGATGGCATCCGCATAGCGCTGACCCCATTCGGGACCCGCGTACGGGTCATTGGTAGGCCAGAGAATCAGCGTCGGGCAACTCAGCTCACCGAGTTGCCCGCCGGCGCGAGCGAGGACCTCCGGCGGGGCGGAGCGGTATAGCCGAAGGATCGCCCGGCGGGTGCCGCGGTCGAAGTCGGGCCAGAAGCGGTCGATGAACGAATCGGGCAATGGCCCCTTGGTCACATTCGATTGGCGCGAGATTTGCTTGAACGCCCACTTGCTCGACGTGGCCATGAACAGCTCGCCCACGACCGGCGTGCGCCAGATCCGCGCGATCCAATGCCAGCGGTAGCCGGGCAGAAACGTAACGCAGGTATGCAGGACGAGCCGCTCGATCCGCTCCGGAAACCGCTGCGCGAGGGCGAGGCCCAACCCGCCCCAGTCGTGAACAACGAGTGAGAAACGATCGAGGCCCGCCGCGCCAGTGAACGACTCGAGCCAGTCGGTGTACCCGTCGATCGACTAGTCGAAGTTGGCGGGCTTGGCCGAGCTGCAGCAGCGCCGCGCACTGGGGCGCCCATCGCTTCCACAAATCGCGCGCGAAGGGGGAGCAACCCGGCCATGACGTTTCAGCCAGTCTGGACGGTACGGGCTTGAGCCCCTGGTGCCCCTTCTTGTCGCTTGCCGCTCTGGCGCCCGCTAGGCCTCCCGGACGACCTCGTAGGCGAGGAAGGCGAGGCCGTCACCGACGGTCCGAGTGTCGAAGAGCCGCATCCTTTGCTTGTCGCTGGTCTCGTCGAAGAGGCGCTCGCCGGCCCCGAGCGCGACCGGGTGGACCATCAGCCGTAGCTCGTCGACCAGGTCGTGCTCCATCAGCGTGCGCACGAGCCGACGGCTGGCGGGGACGACGATGTCCCCGTCCAGCCCATGCTTCAGCTTGGAGACCTGGTTCACCACGTCCCCCTTTAGGACCGTCGAGTTGTTCCAGTCGGGATCTTCGAGGGTCGAGGAGACGACGTACTTGGGCAGGCTGTTCAATCTATCCGCGAGTTCGCCATGCCGGGATGGCCACCGCGCGGCGAGGAACTCGTAGCTGCGGCGACCCAGCAGGAAGGCTTCGGCGCCCAGCGCCTCGTCGAGGATGACCTTGGCCCGCTCTTCGCGGTCCTTGTCTCCAACCTGGGCGAACCAGCCGCCGTGCCTGAAGCCCTCCTCACCGGTCGGGTCCTGGACGACACCGTCGAGCGAGACGTTCTCGCTGATCACGATCCTTCCCATTTCGGTTCTCGTTTCGTTGGCGTTGGCAGGTTGTTCGCTCTGTAAGTAGGGATACGTCGGGTATCCGAAATCCATCGCTCGGCTAGGGCTCGATCTGGTCCGGGAGCCCGAAGCTCGAAAACAGCTCGGGATCGAGGAAGGTGGTGATCTCGGCGATCCCGCCACCGTCGAGCGTCAGCACGGAGATGCTGCGCGGCAGGAAGCTCTGCCACTCCGCGTCCCAGCGGTAGTTCCCGAACGCGAGCTGCCCGTTCGCCCGGGCCGGCAGGAGGCGCCAGTGGTTTTCGCTCGCCAGCACATGGCGCTTCAGGAACGTGGCCACCGCCTCGCGCCCCCGGTACCAGGTGGGCAGGGGCGGCATCGTGAACGCGCCGTCGGCGGCGAGCATCTCGACGACGGCGTCGACGTCGGCGCGCTCGAAGGCGTCGACGTAGCGGTCGACGATCTCGCGCAGGCCCTGGTCGTCGAGCGAACCGAGCACCGCCTGTTGGCTGCGGTCGGGAAGCCGTTCGTCGACGGCCTTGTGGGCGCGCTGCAGGGCGCTGTCGACACCGGGTGACGACATCTCCAGCGCCGCGGCCGTCTCGCGCGCCGAGAAGCCGAGCACGTCGCGGAGGATGAGCACGGCGCGCTGGCGCGCCGGCAGGTGCTGGAGCGCCGCGATGAAGGCGAGCTCGACGCTCTCGCGCTGCTCGTAACGCGCCTCCGGACCGGCGAGCCCGTCCTCGAGGCCGTGGCGCTCGTCGGGATAGGGCTCGAGCCAGACCGATTCGACCAGGGGTTCGGCGAGGCCGTCGTGGGGGTCGGCGGCGGGCGCGTAGTCGATCGGCAGCACCCGCTTGGGCCGCCGCTCGATCACTCGCAGGCAGGCGTTGGTCGCGATCGTGTACAGCCACGAGCGCACCGAGCTTCGCCCCTCGAACTTCGCGAGCCCTCGCCAGGCGCCCAGCAGCGCGTCTTGGAGTGCGTCCTCGGCGTCGGCCACCGAGCCCAGCATCCGGTAGCAGTGGGCGCGCAGGGCGCGGCGGTGGGGCTCAACAAGCCGAGCGAAGGCATCCTCGTCCCCCGCACGGGCGGCCTCGAGCAGCCGGGCGTCGTTCATGACCTTCTCCGTTTTGGCTGCCAGAAGGCGAGCTCGCCGCCAACGGTGGTGCGGACCACGCTTCGCCATCCGGCCGGGCCCTCCCGGGGTTCCAGGAGCACGGAGGCGCCGAGCCCGCGAGCCCGGTCGGTGGCATCGGCGATTCCGTCGACCTCGACGTACGGCAACCAAAGCGGGCCGCGGACAGGGCACTCGACGATCCCGCCCCCGAGCCCGTCGCCGAGCTCCAGGGATAGGTAGGTGCCGGCTCGCGCCTCGATCCACTCTGGGCGCCAGCCGCAGAGCTCGGCGTAGAGGTCTCGGGCCTGCGGCAGGTCACCCGTGTGGAGCTCGAGGTGGACGACCGGGTTGGAGCGAAGCGGGGTCATCGTCTGGTCATCACAGTCTGATCAGCTTCCGCCCGCGCTCTCGAACGCCGGGACCGGACCAACGGGGAGGGACTCGGCCGTCGGGCGTCGGCCCGGCAGGGCCAGCGCGACGATCGCACCGAGCGCCGAGAACCCCGCGAGCACGGCGACCGCCGGCCCGAACCCGTCGAGGAACGCATCGGCCGAGGCGTAGCTGCCGGCGCCGGCGAACACCGCGGCGGCCACGGCGACCCCGAAGACGCCGCCGAGCTCGCGCATCATGCTGTTGGCGCCGGCGGCCTTGCCGATCTCCTCGACGGAGAACGAGCCGACCACCGAGTTCTGCGCGGCGGGGATCGCCATCGAGACCCCGACGCCGGCGAGGATCGACGGAAGCAGGAACTCCGAGTAGGTGAGCCCGGAGTCAGCGATCACCGCGATCCAGCCCATCGCCACCGCCTGCACCGACAGCCCGGCGACCATGAACGGACGCTCGCCGACACGGTCCACCAGGTTGCCGACGACCGGGGCCACGGTGATGAAGGTGACGGTCCAGGGCATCAACCGCAGGCCCGCGTCGAGAGGTCCGTAGCCGAGCGCCGTCTGCAGCATCTGCGCGAAGAAGAAGACGGCGCCGAACAGCGAAGCGAGGGTGAAGAAGATCGCCGCGTTGCCCGCCGAGAAGGCGCGGGAGCGGAAGAAGCGCATCGGCACCATCGGCTCCGCCGCGCGCAGCTCCCAGGCGATGAACGCCGCCACCAGCACCGCGCCGGCCGCGAGCGCGCCGATGATCTCGAGGCTGTCCCAACCGACGGAGTTCCCGCGCACCAGGCCCCAGACCAGCCCGAAGGCACCCGCGCTGATCAGCGCCAGGCCGGGAATGTCGAGACCGGTGTCGCCGCCGTAGCTCTCCTCGATCTTCCTGAGCACGAGCGGAATCGCGGCCAAGCCAATCGGCACGTTGAGCCAGAAGATCCACGTCCAGTCGATGCCCTCGGCGATCGCGCCACCGACGAGGGGGCCGAGCGCGACCGCGATCCCGGTGACCGCGCTGAACAGGCCGATCGCCGCTCCTCGCTTCTCGGGCGGGAAGGCAGCGGTCAAAAGCGTCAGCCCCAGCGTCAGCACCAGCGCCGCGCCAGCCCCCTGGGCTGCCCGGGCCGCCACGAGGAAGCCGACACTGGGCGCGAGCGCCGCCGCCGCCGAGGCCGCGGCGAACAGGCCCAGCCCGATCGCGTAAAAGGCCCGGCGGCCGTAGCGATCGCCGAGCGCGGCGGCGGTGATCAGCAACACCGCGAAGCTCAGGTTGTAGGCGTTGACCGTCCATTCCAGGTCCTCGATCGAGGCGCCCAGATCGAGCCGGATCGTGCTCAGTGACGTCGACACAACCAGCGTGTCGAGGGCCGCCATCAGCGAGCCGATCGCGGTCAGGGCGACCACCCAGGCGGTAGTCGTCTTCTTGCGTGTCTGAGTGGTTTCCGAGCTCATCTGGTTTCTGCCTTTCCGGTCGTTCGTGGGGGGACTGCCGCTTTATGAACAGAGATCCAGCGAAGGCCGGAAATCCATCGCTCGGCCGCACGAAAGGGCCCGGCGACTACCGGCGTCCTCGTCCCAGGCGCGAAGCGAGCCAGGCACGCGCCAGCAGCAGCGCCGCACCCGTCCCGCTCACCCAAGGCAGCAGGAGCTCCTCCACCGGCACGCCTCCGACGTGGGCGATCACGAGCCCGAGCTCTTCGTCTGCCCCGCGGCCCGGCCGCGCTCGACCTGCGCTGCCATCGCCTCGGCCGCCTCTGAGCCGGCCGGCGCGTCGTACTCGTCGTGCCGCCTGAGCCACACGTTCGCCGGGCTCTGCGGGTAACCCTCGGGCGAGTCCTCCCAGTCCTCCTGGCGTCCGAGCGCGGTGATGTCGAGGTACGCCCAGGTACCGCCCAGCGTCTCGTCGCCGCGGCCGTCGACGAAGTAGGTGCGGAAGATCCGGTCGTCGTCGTCGCGATAGAAGACGTTCGTGCCGTGCCACTCGCCGACGTCGAAGTCGGTGTCGAAGTCGTCGGTCAGCGTGTACCACGGAAGGATCTCCCAGCCCATCCGCGCCTTCCAGCGCCCGATGTCCGTCTGCGGGGCGCGCGAGATCAGCGCAATCGTGGTGTCGCGGGCGTTCAGATGGGCGGGGTGCGTGATTTGATCGGCAACCCACGAGCAACCCGGGCAGCCGCCGTCGGGCCAGCCGTGGACGCCCGGCTCGAAGAAGAAGCGGTAGACGATCAGCTGCCGGCGCCCCTCGAACAGGTCGAGCAGGCTCGCGGGGCCATTCGGGCCCTCGAACTCATAGTCGTTCTCGACGGCCATTCTCGGCATGCGGCGGCGCTTGGCGGCCAGCGCGTCGCAGGCGTGGGTCAACTCCTTCTCCTCGACGAGCAGTTCCTCGCGCGCCGCCTTCCACTCCTGCGGCGACACGATCGGGGGCATGTTCATGTTCATCTGATCCTCGCTCTTGGTCGTTTCCGGGCCCTGACATCGCCCCTTTGACGGCAGAGATACGCCGAGGGTCAGAAATCCATCGGTGCGGCGTCGACCGAATGCGTCAACGCCCCTAGCGGGAGCCGTGAGGTCCGTTACGTGGTGTTGCTCGTGCCGAGGTCCTTTAGCGCATCGGCAGTCAGAGGCGTCCGTCGGAGACGCTCAGGCTGACTTCTCGCCAGGCCTCGTCGCTGGCGGCGAGTTCCTGTGCCGCCTGCTGCGCCATCGGCACAGCGTCGGTGCCGAGCAGCAGACGCACGGGTGCATCGTCCCGGCCGGCGAGGTCTCGCATCACTTGGGCGACACGACGCGCGTCGTTCGCCTCGTGACCAGAGCCGGCGCGCACCAGCTCGGCGAACGCTCCGATCGTCGGCTCGTAGGGTGTGCTGGGCCGTGGGATCGTCATCGACGAGCCAGCCCAGTCGGTGCGCATGCCGCCCGGCTCGAGAACGGTGACTTTCACCCCGAACGGGGCGATCTCTTGGGCGAGACCGCTGGAGAACCCGGCGACGGCCCACTTCGCGGCCTGGTAGGCGGTCAGGCCCGGGGAGGACCAGCGGACGCTGAGCGAGGAGACCTGGAAAATGTGACCACTGCCCTGCTCGCGCAGGACCGGCACAACCGCCTTCGAAACGTTCACGACACCGTAGAAATTTGTCTCGATCTGCGTCCGAAACGAGTCGATCGTCGTGTCCTCGAACGACCCCAGGTCGCTATACCCGGCGTTGTTGACGACGACATCGATGCGACCGAACGTCTCCTTGGCCTGAGCAACCACGCGCGCAGCCGCGTCGTAGTCGGTCACGTCGAGCCGCAGTAGAAGCACCGCGTCGCGGTACTTGCCGACGAGGTCCTGCAACCGCTCAGGGTTACGCGCCGTCGCCGCCACGCAATCACCCGCTTCCAGCGCGACCTCGACGAGCGCGCGACCCAGACCGCGCGAACTTCCCGTCACGAACCACACCTTGGACATCGAGACTCCTCCTACGCCGAGATCCCGCTCAGCCGGCGCGCGTGAGCTGCACCGGCGTGCGGTGGTCGTACCGCGGCCCCTCGCCGCTCTTGTCGAGCATGAAGTGCGCGGACACCGTCGCGCGATAGAGCCGCAGCGGCGCGGGCTCGCTCACGTCCGCCACCGTCCATTCCCGCCCGCCGTGTGCCAGCGCCCGGCGCGAGAAGATCGCGATGCCCCGCTCCAGCTCGGCGCCTGTGACCTGCCCGGCGACCGCCGACATGTAGACGGCCTGGCCGGTGCTGATCGGCGTCTGGGAGTCGAACACGACGATGCCCACCTCGGACCTCGCGGCGAGGTTGCGCGAGTGCGTCACCTCCGGCGACGAGACCCAATAGAGCTCCGTGTAGTCCTCGGACGCGAAGTACACCGGCGAGGCCCACGGCCGCCCGTCCGCGTCGGCGGTCGCGAGGACCATGTAGAGGTTGTCGTCGACGATGCTCCGTCCGCTCGCTTCGAGGTCCACGTGTGCACGCTCCTTTTTCGTCAGGGGTCGACGGCAGTCGATCGTCCCGTCGGGGCGGCCGGCGAAGCCGTCCATCGAGACCGACATCGGCAGGATCAGCCTACGGCCGCTCATGACGCCACCCGGTAGCGCAGGTGCGTGACGCCGGGCGCGTCGAGCACGCGCGTCAGCTCGAGCTCGATGCGGTCTGCGCCGAACAGCCGCCGCCCGTCGCCGAGTACGACCGGGATCAGGTGGATCTCCAGCTCGTCGAGCAGGCCCTCGCGCAGCAGCGACTGCGCGAGGCCGGCGCCGTGCACCATCACGTCCTCGTCGCCGGCGGCCGCCTTGGCCTCGCGCATCGCGGTCGCGGCGTCGGGCACGTAGTGGACCCAGCCGCTCTGCGGCTCCGGCGGGGTGCCGCGCGTGGGCACGAAGATCGGCACGCCGTGGTGGTCGCCGCCCCAGTGACCGGCGTAGTCGAACGTCTTGCGGCCGACGACGACCGCACCCGTCGCCATCGCCTCGGCGAACACCTGCCCGCTCAGCCCCG
This sequence comes from uncultured Thermoleophilaceae bacterium, assembly GCA_963774095.1. GTDB lineage: Bacteria > Actinomycetota > Thermoleophilia > Solirubrobacterales > Thermoleophilaceae > JACVRW01. The sequence goes on along the minus strand of CAVZDS010000006.1, from coordinate 70,843 downwards.
GCGGGTCGAAGTGCGGCAGCTCGGAGATGGGCTCGCCGAGCCACTCGTGCAGCCGGTTGCCGCCGGTCCCGAGCCCGTTGCCCGGGCCGTCGTCCGGGCCGGTGATGAACCCGTCGAGCGACATCGACATGTACAGGACGGACTTCGCCATGCGGTCTCCTTCCTCGGGCCTACAGTGCCCGTTCCAGCCGGTCGAACGCGTGCGGCAGACCGCGGCCGTGCTCGTCGCGCAGCTCGTCGGACGGGAAGCCCCACTGGACCATCGTCATCAGGGTCGCCCCGTCTCGGGGCGCGAACGTGAACTCGGTGCTGAAGGCGAGCCTCGACCCGTCGAGGCGGGTCTCGGTCGTGGCCAGCAGCAGGCGGCGGGGGCGCTCGATCGCCTCGAACACGTGCAGGTGCCGGTAGAGCTCGCCCGGCGACGGGCCGAAGGCGATCTCCCAGGCGCCGCCGACGCGCAGCTCGCAGCGCGAGTCGACGACCCAGCCCGGGCGCGTCGTTGCCGTAGAACTCGCGCTGGCCCGCCGGGCTCGTGAACAGGTCGAACACGCGCGCGGGCGACGCCTGGATCAGGCGCTCGTAGCGGAGCTCGCGGCTCACCCCGCGCGCTCCACGAAGCGCTCGAAGCGGTCCAACCGGCCCTCCCAGGCGCGGCGGTGGGCCTCGATCCACTCGCCCGCCTCGCCGAGCGTCGTGGCCGGGCCGAGCCGGCACTCGCGCGCCCGGCCCACCTTCTCGGTCTCGACGAGGCCGGCGAGCTCGAGGATCCCGACGTGCTTCTTGATCCCGTTGAGGGTCAGGCCCGACGGCCCCGCGAGCTGGCTCAGCGTCGCGGGGCCGCGGCCCAGGCGCTCGAGAACGCCCCGCCGCGTGGGGTCCGAGAGCGCGAAGAACGTCGCGTCGAGCGTTGGCGATAGTGCACCGATCGGCGCACTATACAGCTGCTCGCCCTTTTGGTTGACCGTGGCCGCCCGCCCGACGTCGTGACGGCCCCTTTCCCATGAAAGCGACACCGCCACGGAGATGTCGCCGAGCACAATTCTCCGAGCGGGGCCCGTGGCGCTTCAAGCTCTCTCGGTATCGGGGATGAATTGGGGACAGCAACCGACCCCTGGGACGAGTCAGGAGGTCGACTTCACAGACAATCCCCTATACGAGAGGGATTCCGAGGGGTGAGCGACGGGACTCGAACCCGCGACCGCCTGGACCACAACCAGGAGCTCTACCTACTGAGCTACGCCCACCACGCTGCCGCCCTCGTCGGGCGACGTTCGGAATCTAGCAGTGGGTCAGCGGCGTGCCGGTGCTCTCAGCCTCACCGTGACTCGCCGTGTGACCTTGCGCCGATTGGAGGCGGGGTCGCGCACGGTGGCGGTGAGGCGTAGGGTCACTCGTCCGCGGCGGATCAGTATCCGGCGTATGGCTCGCGGGAGGCGCAGTCTGAGCCTCGCCCTTCCCCTGGCCGCGATGATCAGCGGTCTGCTCCGGAGCTTCGCCGAGCGCCGCCGGCCGGAGAGCGTGCCGGTGACGGCGAACTGGTTGCGGTTCCTCACGACCACGGGCAGGCGGCTGCGGCGCCGGATCCGATCGGCGGCGCGGATCGTGACGAGCGTCTTGGCGCCGAATGCCTGGAGCGCCGGCCCGGGAGCGGGGCCGGTGAGCGGAGGAGCCTGCACCTCCACGGCGCCGATGTCGGCGCCGTCGCTGAAGTTGGCGATCGTGGGCAGATCGGAGGGCCGCGCCAGCCCGCGCTGGTCGGTGGTGAGACCGAAGGCGGAGCCGGCGTCGAGCGCCGGGCTGCCCGCTCCGGGGAGCATCGTCTGGGTGAAGCCACCATTCGACGCGAGCGGCCCAAGCAGCGGATCGGCGGTAAGTGCGGTACCGCTGATCGTGCCGTCCTCCCGGCCCACGCTCGTCTGCACGATGTTGCGCTCGCCAACCGCCGCATCGGCCTTCCCGCGCTCAGGAACGAGGTTGTAGTCGGTCTCGTCGGACACGAGCTCCTCGGGCGCTCCGGTGCCGAGCGCGACGATCGTGTCGCGCAGCGTGACCTGAGCCAGGCGTTCGGTGAGCGAGTCGTAGACGAGGTTGTAGATCGTGGTTCCGCGGTCGCTCGCGCTGTTCTGCGCGAACGTCGAGCCAACGGCTACAAACGACCCGCTCATGTTGAAGACCGCACCACCCATGCCCTTGCCGGGGTCTGGCAGGTCGAGCGGGGCGCCGCCGGTGGCCGAGTTGCCGACAAAGGTCGAGTTGGTCACCGTGACGGACCCCTGCATGTTGAACACGGCGCCGCCGAATCCCGCGCCTCCGCCACCTCGAGCTGGGCCCAGGGTGGCCGAGCCGCCGCCGAACCCGGGTGCCCCGACAGGCCCCGAACCGCCCGCGGTGGCGCCACCGCCACCGAAACCGCCACCACCGCCTGTCGCGAGTCCCCAGCCGCCGCCGCCACCGAAGCCGCCACCACCACCGGAACCCGGGGATCCCGAGCCGCCCCCGCCGCCGGCGCCCCCACCTCCGCCGCCGCTGAGGCCGTTGCCGCCGTCGCTAAAACGTCCGCCGCTCGAGCCGTTGCCCATGGCGCCGACGTTACCGCCACCGCCGCTGCCCTCACCGCTCATTCCACCTGAGATGCCTCCTCCGAACCCGCCGGTGCCGCTGCGCTCGCCACCGCCGTCACCCGGCAACGAGGCGGTTCCGGCCGTGCCCGGCTGTCCCTCCCGGAGCCCGGCCCCGCCGCCCCCGCCGGCGGTCCCGCCAGCTCCACCCATGGAACCGGCGAAGGCCCCGTCGAGCCCGCCCATTCCACCGCCATTGCCGGAGTTCGAGGCAATCGCCATGCCCCCGCCGCCGTTGCCGGCGGACGTGCCGGACGCCCCGCCCACGGCGGCATTCTCGACGAAGGTGCTGCGCTCGATCACCAGCGTTCCCTGGTTGAAGATCGCGCCTCCCATGCCGGAGCCGCCCCCTCCAGCACCCGAGCTGCCGCCCCTGGCGACGCCGCCGCGCAATGTGAGGTCGCGGATCGTCAGGCTGCCCGCTCCGGGCGTGACGTAGCCGAGCGTGTCGGGATCGGTCGGATCCGCGCCGACGAAGAAGAACCGAAAGCTCGTCAGGACCGCGGCGCGCTCGAGGGTCGCCCCGTTGCCCTCGATCGTGACGTCGCTCTTGATAGCCGGCAGTGCGTTCAACCCGTACCAGCCGTTGCTCTGCTGGATGAAGGTGTACGTGCAGCCCTGGCCGAGCACCACGCTGTCAGGGCCGGGTGCGGTGTTGGCCTGGTTGATGGCGGCGATCAGGCCGGCGGTGTCGCCCGTCGTGCCTGCGCACGGTGCGACGATCGGAGCGGCCGACGCGCTGGGACAAAGGACCGCCAGCCCAAGCGCGGCCAGTAGCAGAGGGCGCCTCACGGCGGCCAGCCTAACCGCCCAGCGTGATCCGGCGGGTTGCCCGGCGCGAGGCGGTGCCGGCGCCGTTCACCACGACCTCGAGCGTGAGGTCGGCCGAGCGGGCGCGCGACAGCGCGGTCCGTGTCGAGCGCGCGAGGCGGACCGTGAAGCTCGTGGTCCGGCCGGCGGCCGCGTCGACGTGGCCGCTTCCGATCGCCACGCTGCCGCCCCTGGTGCGGATGCCGAGCCGCCGTGCCGTGGTCGCGCTCACGATCAGGCGCGCGGACATGGTGCAGCCGGACGAGCACTCGCCCACGAGCTTGAGGCCGCGGCTCGCGAGGCGTGAAGGCTTCAGCGACGGGCGCAGGGAGATCGCCTTCGACAGCGACACCGAGCCGGCGACCGCCTGGAGCGTGGCCGCGACACCATCGTCGCTGCGGCGCAGCGCGGTGCGCGCGGCGCGCGTGAGCTTCACGCGCGTGGCCCCGCCGCCGAGCCTCACGGCGCGACTTCCGCGGCGCGGCAGGCCGAGGCGTCCGGCCGTCCTCGACGAGACGAGCAGCGAGGTGCTCCGGTGGCAATCGCCCTCGCAGCTGCTGAGCGCGGCCAGCCTGCCCGCGGAGGCGTCGACCATCGACTCCTCGGTGGAGAGCACGGCGAAGTCCGGCGGCGGGCTGGCCTGACCCGCGGCCGCGAAGCTCACGGGGGCGCTCGAGCCGGCGTTGCCGGCGGCGTCGGTCTGGCGAGCCATGACGGTGTAGGTACCGCCGGACACGCGGTCGAACTGGGCGCTGAAGGATCCGGCGCCGTCGCGCGAGGCGACGACGGTCTGCACCGGTGAGCCGCTCGCGGCGGAGCCGGAGAAGAGGTCGACCCTGACGCTGCCGTCGTCACCGGAGGCGGTGCCCGCGCTCCCCTGGACGCTTGGCGCCGAGCCCGAGGCGCTCGCGATGCGCGGCGCCGGTGCGGTCACGTCGATGGTCCATGTGTAGATCGCCGGAGTGCCGTCCACGTTCCCCTTCGAGTCGAACGCCCGGACCTCGAAGGTGTGCGTGCCCTCGGGGAGCTCTCCGAACTGCTGCGGCGAGGTGCACGGGCTGAAGTCGCCGCCGTCGAGGCGGCACTGGAACTGCGTCCCGGCCTTCGATGCCCTGAACTCGAAGCTGGCGGTGCGGGAACCCGCGAGCGAGGGCGGCGCCACCTGGATCTCGGTGTCTGGCGCGTTTACGTCTGGGTCGCACTGGGCGGTGCGGATGGTCAGCCCCCAGCCGAGCAGCGAGCCGGTGTCGTTCTCGAAGCGGTCGCTCACGCGCAGCTTCCAGGTGCCCTGCTGCTCCTTGCCGTCGAAGCGGGCGAGCTGGTCGCCCTGCGGGCGGAAGTTGCCGGTGTAGGGGGCGGCGCTCGCGCCCGAGCCGATTGTGGTGGCGGCCTCGTCGTCGAAGATCGTGTCGGTGAGGTCGTCGCCGCCGTTGTTCGGTCCCCCAACGTGCTCGATCAGGCGCACGGTCGTGGCGTTGTCCGGGCTCGTGAGCTCGACCTTGAGGTCGCCCACGAACGTGTGGTGGATGCCGCTGATGCGCACGTTGAGGTCCTTGATGCGCCCGCTGATCGGCACGAACAGGGTGGAGACCACGCCGCCTGCATCGTCGTCGGGAATCGCGAGCGTCTGGGTGCGCGAGTGCGTGGTGGGCGGGCCGGAGCGTCCGGTCGGAATCGTGACCGGCACCGCCTGCGTCGCGCCCTCGGCGCTCGTGACCCCGAGCATCCCGGTGGCATCGACGCCGCACGCCGCAGCGCTGCCCAGGCTGCCCTCGAAGGGCGTGGCGTTCTCCTGCTCGCTGTCGGCCGTGATGTCCGGGTAGGACGAGCTCGGCTGACTGATGCTGAGCGCGCCGCTGCCCGAGAGCGTCGAGGACACGCCGGTGGCCACGTCCGTCCCGGTGTTACGGACGCGCTGGCGCAAAGCGAATGACTCCCCGGGCTCGAGGAAGCCGTCGCCGTTCTGGCCGTCCACGGTGTCGTCGACAGTCACGGCGCCCTGCACGAGCACCGGCGACGAGAGCTGCTCCTGCGCGTTCGAGACCACGAGCGCGAAGTCTTGGTCGAGCGGCTTGCCGTTGCCGGGCACGCCGTCGCCGCCGAGCGTCTTCGCGATCACCTTCACCGACATGCGGCCGCCGGTGCTCGCGGGCAGCACCACGTTCTCGACGTTGTTGCGGAAGTCGGCCTGGCCGCCGGGGACGGAGACGCCGCCCGCGAGCCAGTTGCCGCGGTAGGTGCGGCCGCCCACGCTCACCTCGAGGTCGAGGTCGTTCACGAAGGCGTTGCCGGTGACGGTGGCCGGCGGCGGGTCGGTCCAGGCGAGCGTCACGCGGACCGGCTTGGCGGTGTCCGCCACGTCGTAGGAGCGCAGCACGCTCTGGCCGTTCGCGTCGAGCGTCGTGGCCGCGGCCTGGTCGAGGTACTCGCGCTGCGTCGCGTCCAGGGCGGCGCCGACGTTCACGCGGCCCCAGCCCTCGTCCGTGTTCGGCGCGGAGGGAATCGAGCTGTTCTTGCCGCTGTCTCCGCCGGCGATGTCGGACGCGCTGTTCACGAGGATCGCCTTGGTGAGAGCGGGCGACGGGGCCTGCGGATGCACCTGGCGCACGTACCAGTCACGGACCAGTGCGGCGGCGCCCGCCACGTGCGGGGCGGCCTGCGAGGTGCCCGACACGAGAGAGTAGAAGCTGCTGCCGCCGAAGTTCTTGTCGCACACCGAGGCGCCGGTGTAGCCGCCGTGCTGCGGCGACGCGCCGGTGATGTGCGTGCCCGGCGCCACGAGGTCCGGCTTCAGGCGGCCGTCCTGGGTCGGCCCGCGGCCCGAGAAGTTGATGATGTCCGTGGCGCTGTCGGCGCCGCCGTTCGTCACGCCGCAGCCGTCCGTGCCCGAGCCGCGCACGCTCTCGGCGGCGCCCACCGTGATCACGTTCTTGGCCGTGCCCGGCGCCGTGACGCTGCCGTAGCCCTCGTCGCCCTTCGGGTCGAGCGGGTTGCCCTTGCCGTCGCCGTCGTTGCCCGCCGAGAAGACCTCGACCATCTCCTGGTTGCCGGGCGTGCCGGCCGAGGCGTCGCGCACCAGCGCGTCGTATGCCTGCGAGGTGGCGTGGTAGCCGCCGAAGTTCGAGATCCCCCACGAGTTGTTCGAGACGCGCGCTCCGCCGGCGTAGGCGTCGGCGGTCAGGGTGGCGTAGTTCACCGACGCGGCGGCCCCGCTGCAGCGGAAGATCTTCGAGGCTCCCACCTGGGCGTAGGGCGCCACGCCGAGGCCGTGCTTGTAGCCCGCGGCATCCTGCCCTGCGGCGCTGCTCAGGCCCGCCGCGATCGAGGTGACGTTGGTGCCGTGGCCTCCGCAGTCCGTGGCGTCGGGGTCGGCGGTGTAGTCGTGGGCATAGCCGACGCGACCGAGCAGGTCCGGGTGGACGAGAACGGGGTCACCTCTGTCGAGGCCCGAGTCCGTCACATCGATGGCGAAGCCGAAGGGGGCTCCGAAACCCTTCGAAACGAGCCACGCCTCGTAACCCGGACCGCTCGGCGCGTTGCCGGCGAGATTGCCGGCAACGATCTGTGCGCTCCGCTCGTCGTGCAGCTCCGGCACGCCGGCCGGCTCAATGGCGACCACGGCGGGGTCGGCGGCGAGCGCGCTCACCTCGTCCGCACTCAGGTCGAGGAACTGAGTGTTCACACGGGCCACGGCCAGGTCGGGGGAGATCTCGCGGCCGGCGTGCTCCGCATCCCGGCGGGCATCCTCACCCGGGGCACCCGCGACCGTCTGGACCGCCACGCGCCCGCTGGACGCACCGCGCTCGACCTTGTCGGAGGGGCGCAGCGCGGTGGCCGCGCGCACGGCTGGGTAGGACCCCACAAGCTCGGTCACGCGGTCGAGGGCGGCGCCCTCGGCGTGGACGATGTAGCCGTTCTGGGCGGCGTACCCGAGGACGGTCGCGCCGGTGGAGCGCAGCTTCGCGAGCCACTCGCCCTTCACCGGTCCCACGAACTGGACGAGCACGAGCGCCTCACCGCGGTCGGGCGCGTCCTTGTCCGCCAGCGAGGGCCGCGCCGCCGGGTCCACCTCGCCGCCTGCAAGCAGCACCTCGCGCATGTCGTCGCGGCGGTTGGCCCCGGCGCCGCGCAGGCGCTCGTCGTCGTCGCCGCTCGCCTCCACTAGCGAGAACTCGTCGTAGCGCGCTACCACGCGCGCGTAGGAGCGCTCCAGCGCGAGCTGTCCGCGGGCCGAATCCGGCACCACGAGCAGGTGCGCGGAGGTGTCAGGACGTGGCGATTCGGCGCCCGCCATGGACGCGCCAGCTACAAGACCGCCGAGGGCGGCCGCCGCTAGGGCCAGGTGACGAATTCGGTTGAGGTCGATACGGAGCCCTTTCCCGCGTAGGAACGCCCATCGCGGGACCTAGGGATGTATCGGCAAAACCCCTGGAAACAACAGTCCAGGCCCGAGAGAAACTGGACATGCGTCCAGAATGGGATTTCGCAGCTTCAGCGGCTCGAGGTGAGCTCGACGGGCACCGTCTGATCGGCCACCGCCTCGACCGTTTCCTCCTCGGCGGGCAGGCCCTCCTCGCGGGCGCAGACCACCCGGAACGAGCCGGTGCCGAGATCGGGATTCGGGCGGATCGGAAGGCCGCGGATCGAGTCCCAGCCGAGCCGCTCGACCTCGAACGGATTCAGCTCGACGGCCACGGCCGGCCACTCGCAGGAGCTGTTGTGATGGTCGATCGCCTTGGAGATCGCCTCGAGGTTCTTGGCCTCGGCCGAGCTCATCTCGAGGCGGGCTCTCCGAGGATGTCTGTGTAGTGCTTGATCGTGCGCGCGATGCCGTCGCGCACGTCGATCTCCGGCTCCCACCCGAGTAGGTCGCGCGCGCGGGCGATGTCGGGCTGGCGCACCTGTGGATCGTCGACCGGGAGCGCCTCGAACACGACCTCCGAGCGCGACTCGGTCAGCTCGATGATCAGCTTCGCCATGTCCAGCAGCGACATCTCGTTCGGGTTCCCGATGTTCACCGGCTCGTGGACCTTGGACTCCGCAAGCAGCACCAGGCCGCGGATCAGGTCGTCGACGTAACAGAAGCTGCGCGTCTGAGCCCCGTCGCCGAACACGGTGACCGGCCGGTCGGCGAGCGCCTGGCCCATGAAGGCGGGGATGGCGCGGCCATCGTTCGGGCGCATGCGCGGGCCAAAGGTGTTGAAGATGCGCACGATTGCGGTGTCCACGCCCTGCTGGCGCAGGTAGGCCATCGTGAGCGCCTCGGCGTAGCGCTTGGCCTCGTCGTACACACCCCGCGGGCCGATCGGGTTCACGTTGCCCCAGTACGTCTCCGGCTGCGGATGGACGAGCGGGTCGCCGTACACCTCGGAGGTCGAGGCGAGCAGGAAGCGGGCGCGGTGCTTCTTGGCCAGGCCGAGCGTGTTGTGCGTGCCGTACGCGCCGACCTTCAGCGTGTGGAGCGGCAGTCGCGCGTAGTCGATCGGGGACGCGGGCGAGGCCATGTGGTAGACGAAGTCGACCGGCTCCTCGATCTCGTAGTGATCGGTGATGTCGAACATCTCGAAGCGGAAGTTCGCCCCGTTCTTGAGGTGCCGGATGTTCTCCAGCGAGCCGGTCTCGAGGTTGTCCACGCAGACCACACGCTGGCCGCGCGCGATCAGGTAGTCGCATAGATGGGAACCGAGGAAGCCGGCGCCGCCGGTAACCAGGGAGGTCGGCATCGAGACGAGACTAGCGCCAGCCGCTAGCCGCGGGCGAAATCGACCACGACCTTGATGTCGTCGCCGCTGCCCTTGAGCGCGTCCGTCCAGCGCTCGAGCGGCACGGTCTTCGTGATCAGCCGGCGAAGCCAGTCGGGGTCGGCCTCGTGGAGCGCCCTGACCGCCAGCTCGAAGTGGCGCCGGTTCGCGTTGACCGAGCCGAACACCACGTCGTTCTCGAGCACCAGCTCGTTGTTGAGCGCGCCGACGTCGAGGCTGAGCGTCCGCGACGATGCCACTCCGGTCAGGCACACGATCGCGCCCGGCGCCGTGTGCTGCATCGCGCCCGCCACGAGCTCGGCCGCGCCCGTGCACTCCACGACCACGTCCGGCACGACCTCCTTCGCCACCTCGGCGATGTCGCCGGAGTGGTAGTGGGCGCCCAGCGCGTGGACGGCCTCGGGCTTCGGGCCCGAGCTGGCGAGGTCGAGCACGTGGACCTCGAGGCCGCGCTGCGCGCCCATCAACGCCGAGAGCAGGCCGATCGGCCCGGCGCCGGTCACCAGCACGCGCTCGTGCGACGAGCAGGCGCGGCGGCTGATGCGCTCGATCTGCTCCCAGGCCTTGGCGAGGATGCTCGTCGGCTCGGCGAGGACGCCGAGCGTTCCCAGCTCGTCCGGGATCGGCACCGCGAAGTCCGCCTCGAGGGTCACGAGCTCCGAGCCGTAGCCGTCGAGCGCCTTGATGCCGCGCTCCGTGTACTGGTCGTTGCGGCACATGTCCCACTCGCCCTGCGCGCAGCAGACGCACGGCACCGGATCGGGGCGCCTCACGATCCCGGCCACGAGCTGGCCGGGCTCGAAGCCGGCGTGGCCCTCCTTAACCCGCGCGAGCAGCTCGTGGCCGAGCACCAGGCGCTCGTGCCCGGGCGGCGGCTCGCCGTGGCGGCCCTCGACGATCTCGCGGTCCGTGCCGCACACGCCTATGTAGAGCGGCTCCACGAGCAGCTCGCCGTCCTTCGGCTGGGGATCCGGAAGCTCAGACAGCTCTGCGCTGTCGGGCTGGCCGGGGATGACCGTCATCGCCCGCATGACCTATCCGATACCCGCGATCCGCCCTTCAGCGCAGCAGCGTGCTGCTGCGCGCGATGGTGCATTGATGGAAGAGACCGCTGCTCCGGCGCACCTGCACGCACCGGCCGGCCCTTCGGACGCGAGCCAGCAGCCGCCCGGCCTGACTCACCTGGACGTCGAAGCCGAATGGACGGTTCTTGCCCGCGCCCGGGAAGGCCGAGACCACGAGTCCATAGCGGACCGCCCAACGCGACGGCTGGGTGAACGCCAGCGGCCGCAGAATCGCGTTGCTTCCGTCGAGGTCGGGAAGGCCCCTGTCGTTGATGTCGAGCTGGGACGCGTGCGCGTTTGCGGGACCACAGGTGATCCACCAGGAGCGACACAACTGCGCGAAGGTGGCGTAGGCCGGGTTGGGCAGGTGCGTTCGGTACCTCAGCTGCTCGGCCGTCCGCATGGGCACGACCATCGTTCGCAGGCGCTCGTTCGCCCGTGGGTAGCGGACCCGGCTCGTGGTCCGGATCGATATCACGAGGGGTGAGAGGTCCGGGCGCTTTGCCGCCGGCGCCACCGCGAACGTCACGAACTCGCGGCTCGACCCGGGCTGGCGCACCGCCCGAGCCGGTGCCGCGGCGAGCACCGGCAGCGTGAGCACCCGCGTGGCTGTGCAGCGCGCGGTCTCCTCGGGATTGGACTCATCCACCGACTGCCGCCATGAGATGGTGAGCGTGAGGTTCGGCGTACTCGGCGCGAACAGGATGACGATCGAGCCGTCGGAGCTCTTCTTCAACACATCCACGCCGGCCTGCGGCATGATCACGATGCGTGTCGGATCCGCGGCGGCGATGTCCGCGGCCACGTCCACCTCGTGGGTGGCCACGAGCGGCGCATCCTGCCCCTTCTCCTGAGTCCGTAGGGTCACGTTCGCCGTCTTGTCGGCCGCGCAGGCCGGCGGATCCTGCGCCCAGGCCGCGGCCGGGAATGCGAGGAGGAGCGAGGCGATTAGCGCGGTGGCGATCCTGGCCAAGCTCGCGACCTTACCTGCTGCGGGTGAGCGCCGCGGGGAACCGTGCGATCGGGCGCGCCGATTGCAGGGGAGCGCGTGAGACGTACGGTCTGGGCATGGCTGATTTTCGGGTGGTGGTGTGCGGCGGTGGCATCGCCGGCGTGGAGGCTCTCCTGAGGCTCCGGCGACTGATCGGGGACTCGCTGAACCTCGAGCTGCTCGCTCCCGAAGAGGAACTGGTGTACCGGCCGATGGCGGTGCGCGAGCCGTTCGCATCCGGGCCTCCGAAGCGCTATCCGCTGAGCCGCATCGCACGCGACTGCGATGCCAACTGGACGAAGGACTCGCTCGCATGGGTCGACCGCGACGCCCAGGTCATACATACGGGTGAGGGATCGCGAATCGGCTACGACGCGCTGGTCGTGGCTGTCGGTGCCCGGCAGATCGAGGCCTACGAGCATGTCGCCACATTCCACGACGCCGACGCGGACGCCGCCTACCGCGGCATCGTGCAGGACGTCGAGGGCGGCTTCTCCCGCAGCGTCGCCTTCATCGAGCCGGCCGGGCCGGTCTGGCCGCTGCCGCTCTACGAGCTCGCGCTCATGACCGCGGAGCGGGCGGTGAGCATGGACATTCGGGATCTGGAGCTCGTGGTCGTGACGCCCGACCCGCGGCCGCTCGCGGTGTTCGGGAAGGCGGTCAGCGACGTGGTCACGGACCGTCTCGCCCAGGCCGGGATCCGGGTCTACACCGACGCGCTGGCGAAGGTGCCCGCAACAGGTCGGCTGCTGATCGAGTCCCATGATGTCGAGCTACACCCGGAGCGAATGATCGCCATACCGAGGATCGCCGGGCCATCGGTGCGAGGACTACCGGGCGCGGGCGCCCACGGCTTCCTCCCGATCGACGAGCACTGCTCGGTCCCTGGCACCGGCGGCCTGGTCTTCGCGGCCGGCGACGCAGCCGACTACCCGATAAAGCACGGCAGCATCGGCACGCAGATGGCCGACACAGCCGCCGCGGCGATCGCCGTCCTTGCCGGAGCCCAGACGGACTCCCCGCGCTTCAACCCGGTGGTCCGCGGCAAGCTCCTGACGGGACACGACCCCGTCTTCATGAGCGCCAACCCCACCGGTGCCGGCAGTTTCGAGTCCGAGGTCTTCGACACGCCGCCGTGGCCGGCCGACGAGAAGGTCGTCGCCGAGGAGCTTGGCCCCTACCTGGACGGGCTCGACGCAAGCACGCGGACCCGCGGGCGGGCGTTGTTCACGTAGCCCTTCGGGTTCCATAGCGCCGCCTCGTCCTCCGGCTGCGTGGCCGCCGACGAGTCCCAGGCGCGGACGAGGATCTCATGCTCTCCGGGCGCGAGTTCGACCGAGATCCGCCAGTGCCGCCAGGCCCACCGGCCGAGGTCGTCGAGCATCTCCGCCTGCGACCAGGTGGCCCCGCCGTCGAGCGAGACGTCGACCCGCTCGACGTGCCGCTCGCCGCCCGCGAACGCGTAGCCGCGCACCTCGACCGCGCCGGCCGTGACCGTCTCACCGTCCGCCGGCGAGAGAACGTCGGCGTTGAGCGCGATCAGGCCGAGCGGCATGCCCGCGCCCGGACCCGGAGTCCCGTCCTCCGGCAAGAGCCGGTACACGACGTGTTGGAAGTAGCCGTCCCATGGCCGGGAGCGAACCTCGATCCGCTCGAGCCACTTGACGCTGCGCGCGCCGATGTAACCCGGCACGACCACGCGCAGCGGCGCGCCGTGGACGGGCGGGAGCGGCTCCCCGTTCATCGCCCACGCAAGCAGGACCTCCGGGCGGCACCCCTTGTCGAGCGGGATCGAGCCCCCGAATCGCTGGGGCGGCTGCGCCTCAGAGGAGAGGTCGGCGCCCTCGAAGCCGACGTGGGAGGCCTCACGCAGGGGGCGGGCAAGCGCGAGCACGTCGGCGAGCGCCACGCCGCTCCACGTGGCGGTGCCCGTGGCGCCGGGGCCCCAGGGTGCCTCGCCCGGAATGTCGCGGATGGCCATCAGGCCCGTGCGTCGATTGCCGGCGCACTGCAGCGTCGCCGTCTCGGTGCGCTCCCGGAACGCCTCCCGCAGCGTCGTTATCGACAGGTCGAGCTCGCGCTCGACAAGCCCGTGCACGCGCAGTCGCCACGCGACGGGATCGACCTCCGGAACCGCGCCGTGGCCGCGAACGTAGAACGCGTCCGTGGCGGTCACCGGATCCGCCAGAGCCGCGAGCCCGGTCTCGGCGTTGAACGGCTCCTCCTCGTGCACGATCAGGTCCGCGCGCTTTCCGTAACGACCCATGCGACAAGCGTACGAGTGAGACGCGGGAAAGGTGGGACTTCCGCCAGCCGCTCGGCCCTGGCGCCTCTCATCTCAGTCTCATCGTCAGGGCAGAGGCTGCCGTCATGCGGGCAAGCTCCGGGGTCGCCGCCCTCAGGCAGGTCGGCCTCATCTGCATTCCCTTTTTGCTGGCGGCAGCTCCGCTGTTGTCGATTTACCGGGACAACCAGACCGAGGTCGAGCTGGGCGCGCTGTGGTGGCCGCTGTTGCTGCTGGCGCTCATCTCGGCCGCGCTGTACGGGTTGTTCTGGCTGGTCCTCAGGGACGGCCCGAAGGCGTGCCGTGCTCGCGTCGCTCGTCACCGTCTGGTTCCATTTCTACGGTGACTACAACTGGGCGCTGTGGGCGTGGACGCTGCTGTTCGTGGCGCTCGGCGCCCTCGTCGTCGTGCTGGGAAGACCCCGTCTTCTCGGCGGGGTGGCGCTCGGTCTCGCGATCTGGGCGGTCGTCCTGGTCGTGAGCCCCACCAGCGAGATCGTCGCGCTACGAATCGGACAACCCGGGCCTCTCGAGCTCGGACCCGAACGTCTGGCCGACCAGCCTGGCGACACCGGCCATGCCGAGCGGCGCGCGAGAGGCCGGACATCTACGTCCTCATGCCCCGACGACTACGCCCGGCACGACGTCCTCGCCCACTACTTCCACTACGACAACGGGCCGTTCCTGCGCCAGCTCGAGCGGCGCGGCTTCGTCGTCTCGCCGGAGTCGCGCAGCCCTTACTCCGACAGCGAGGCCAACATCGCGGCGGAGATCAACATGGACTACCTCAGCCGGCTGCCCCGACATCCTGGGCCCGAAGTCGGAGGACAGCCGGCCCGTCCGGAGGCTGATCCAGGACAACCGCGCGTCACGGATCCTGAAGGAGCTCGGCTACCGCTACGTCCACCTCGACACCGACGAGGTCACCTGGGGTCAGCGCAACCCGCACATCTCGCACGTGGGCACGCCGGACAGCTTCATGAGCCTGTGGCTGGCCGACCGCACCGTCCTCAAGAAGGTCGGCGGCTGGCCCGGCTTCAACCAGACCGCCGTCGACGAGCGCTTCCGCGACACGATCCGCTCCCAGTTCGCCGTCGCTCGACGAACGTGCCTCCGCAGCCGGGGCCGAAGTTCGTGCTGTTCCACACCCTCATGCCGCACGACCCGTACATCTTCGGCGCGCACGGCCAGAACGTCACCTTCCACGACAAGACGGGTGAGGACCACACGCGGAGGATCGGGATGCGCTACTACGCGCAGCAGGCCCGCTACACCGAGTCGCTCCTGATCAAGGCCGTCGACGCGATCCAGTCGAAGTCGAAGCAGCCGCCCGTGATCCTGGTTCAGGCCGACGAGGGCTTCGAGGGCAACGACGACCGACCTGGGTGAGGCGGCCGTGCGGGACATCCGCGTGAAGGGCATCTCGGCCGCCTACCTCCCGGGCATGCCGGACGCGCGGCTCCCGGACAAGCTCAACACCGTCAACACGCTGCGGTATGTCTTCAACCACTACTTCGACGCGGGCTATCCACTGCTCCGGAGCGCGAGCTACCCCGAGGGCGACCTCCCCTACCAGTTCGAGGAGATGAAGGTCCGGGGTCTGGCGCCAAGCGCGCCCTAGTCGAGCGCCGACGGCATCAGCGATTTCACACGATCGCTCTCGTAGAAGTTGCGCTCCCACCACGACCTGCTCGACGGGGTAGGAAACATGAGCAGCGTGTCGATCCGGACCGGCATCGCCCGCACGAGCTCGGCGGTCGACGGCGGGACCGGGATCGTCCGGAACGTGCTTCTTCGTCGGCTGGTCACCCGGCCTGAACGCACCCTCGGCGACGCTCCTCCCTTGCGCGAATTCCGCGACCGGCGTCGCTAGCACTCGAGACGCCTGCTTCTCGTCCACAGCAGGAGCTGACCGGTGATCCGGCCGGAGTGTCGCGTTCACGCACTCGGATACGTCTACGTCCGCGCGGCGACCGCGTCGCCGCGGCCCTGGCGCTGACCGTTCGGTCCGGCCTGCACGAACGCCAGCAGGTCGGCGTTGATGGTGTCGGCCTGCGTCGTCGGCATGCCGTGCGGGAATCCCTTGTATGTCTTGAGCGTCCCGTTCTGCACGAGCTCCGCGGAAAGCGGCCCGGAGTCAGCGTACGGGACGATCTGATCGTCGTCGCCGTGCATGACCAGGACAGGCACCGTGATCTTCTTGAGGTCCTCGGTGAAGTCGGTCTGCGAGAACGCGACGATGCCGTCGTAGTGGGCCTTGGCTCCGCCCGTCATCCCCTGGCGCCACCAGTTCTGGATGATCGCTTCCGAGGACTCCACCCCTGGCCGGTTGAAGCCGTAGAACGGCCCCGACGCAAGGTCGCGGTAGAAGATCGAGCGGTTCGCGGCAACCTGCGCCTGGAAGCCGTCGAACACCTTCTTTGGCAGCCCACCCGGGTTGGCCTCGGTCTGCAACATCAGCGGCGGCACCGCGCTGACCAGCACGGCTTTGGCCACACGGCTCTCACCGTGCCGCGCGATGTAGCGCACGACCTCGCCGCCGCCGGTGGAGTGCCCGACGTGGATCGCATCCAGTAGATCGAGATGCTTGGTCACGGCAGCCAGATCGTCGGCGTAGTGGTCCATGTCATGACCATCGCCGGTCTGGGCCGAGCGTCCGTGGCCACGCCGATCGTGGGCGATCACGCGGTAGCCGTGGCTGAGGAAGAACAGCATCTGGTTGTCCCAGTCGTCACTCGAAAGCGGCCATCCGTGGCTGAAGACGATCGGTTGGCCCGAGCCCCAGTCCTTGTAGAAGATCTGGACGTCGTCGGTTGTGGTGATCATGCCCATGTGCCACTTCTCCGTGGGTCGGGGTTGACGCGCTACCACGATCTCGCCCCGAGACAGCCATCGCGCCCGTGAATACCCTGGTGCCCACCCTGGCTGCGTCACCTCGCGCCGCAGGCGCTGTACCCCGTTCGCCGTCACGCCTCCCGCCGACCCGGCATCCCGCGACACCTTAGCTCTGCGGGTCGCATCCCGGTCCAGTGACGCCTAGAACTCCATCTCGGAGCGCCACGGTTCGAGCCCTCAGGCTGTCAGGGCCGGGTTCTGAGCTCGCGACGGAACTTCTTGTTTGCAGGTGATTTCACGGGATCGCCCACTCTCTCGCCTAGCGCCCCGGGCAGGACTCGAACCTGCGACCCGCGGCTTAGAAGGCCGCTGCTCTATCCAGCTGAGCTACCGGGGCACGCGCTCAAAGCCTAGGCCCGTCGCGCGGCGCCTGACGAGTCAGCGCCCACCGCCGCCGCCGATCGACGAGCCCGAGAAGAAGAAGAACCAGATCTCGAAGGCGGCGGCGGCGACCAGCACGGTCAGAACCACGATCCGCTCGGCGGTCGAGATCCGCGTGACGCTCGCGGCGTGCTCGTGGCGCTCGTCGCGCATGCTGCGCAGCCACGGCGCGTGCGAGCGCACCGTGGGCGCCGTGCCCGTGGCGTCCTGATAGGCGCGCATCACGAGCTTCAGCAGCTGGTAGAGGCCCCAGCTGAAGGCGATCAGCGCGAGGATCACCACCGCGTACGCCCCCATCGACGGCTGGCTTTCCTCCCCCTGCACCTTCGACCCGAGCCACACCGCAAGCAGCGGACTCCCGGTCCAGACGTTCAACGCTAGGAACGCCATGACGGCGGCAAGAAGGATCGGCTTGAGCCGCCTCTTCGGGCGCTGCGACTCCTGCGCTGATCCGGTCATTCGAATCGGGGCGACTGGATTCGAACCAGCGACCTTCTGATCCCAGGTCAGATGCGCTACCAGGCTGCGCTACGCCCCGAGACGGCCGAGTCTACCCAGAGCTCCTGAAGGCAATCCATCCAGGCCTGTAGGCGGGACCGGAAAAGCGTGTCGCCGGCGGACACGTTCAGAACGCCGTACTCCGAGCGCCAGGTTCGACCGCTCAAGCGACCGCTGTTCGATTTGCGCTGAAGGCGGATCTCCTCCGGCGCGACGGAAAGCTGCGCCGCCCAGAACTCCTGAAGCCCAGCGAGGTCCTGGTCGGCGTGGTACTGCACCGAATAGCGGACCGGGTTTCTCGCGAATCGTCGAACCCACCTGGCGCAGAGGACGACGATGGCGGGATCCGAGTTACATACGCCGACGGTGTTTCGGCAACGCTTGTACCCCTCCGCCATGTAGAGACAGACAAAGTCGCGAAAGGTCGGCTCGGCGATCAGGCGGTTGAACTCGATCTGGCCCTGCGCGTAGGCGACAACTCGGCGGATGGCGTAGCTGGTGCGCATGTTCCGGTTGCCCTTGCGTTGCCCCGGATTGGCACGTCGCGGTCTGCCCAGCGGCAGGTCGCGTACCCAGTAGTAGATCGTCGTCTTCGGGAGCGCCAGGCGCTCCGCTATCTCGTCGATCGAGAGGTGCTTCTCGACCCGGAGCTTCCGCGCCTTCTCGCGTAGGTACGCTGGATACGCCATCGAACGTATGTTCGCACGCTGGCCGGACGGCTCAGGCCGCTGCGGCGGCTGCCGAATAGGCCAGCACCACCGAGGCCGCTGCCAGCAGTGCGACGCCCGTGACCGGCACCGCGCGGCCACCGGCCGGGCGTGTCTTCTCGTGGATCATCACGCCGGTGAGGAGGGCCATCCAGATCAGGCTGGCCACCCCGGCGGCGAACATCACGAGCATCAGCGCCCAGCAGCAGCCGACGCAGAACGCGCCGTGGCGCATGCCGAGCTGCAGCCCGGCGCGCGGGCCGCGGCCGTAGTAGCGCGTCATGAACTGGGCGGGGTGCCTGCACTTGTCCAGGCAGGCGTCCTTCAGCTTCGTGAACTGGAACGCGCCGGCGAGCGCGAGCACGGAGCCGCCGATCCACCAGTCGTGGCCGGCGAGCCACGGGCTCGAGTTGACCGCGGCGTGCAGCCCGGCGTCCGCGCCGAACGCCGCGAGCCCGAACGCGCTCCACACGAGCGCGTAGCCGCCGAGGAACGCCGCCATCGCCCGGCGCCGCTGCGGCGCGCGCGCCGAGGCGCGCGCGTACAGCCCCACGAGCGGCAGGCTCGACGGGAGCATCATCGCCGCGATCATCACCTGCCACGCGAGCAGGGAGAGGAGCGCGGCGAGCACCAGCGGCGGGCCGCCGCCCGCGAGCAGCGAGTCGTGGTG
The DNA here is from genome assembly GCA_963774095.1 of uncultured Thermoleophilaceae bacterium. GTDB lineage: Bacteria > Actinomycetota > Thermoleophilia > Solirubrobacterales > Thermoleophilaceae > JACVRW01. The sequence goes on along the minus strand of CAVZDS010000006.1, from coordinate 52,163 downwards.
GACGAGCGCGGCGGCGCCCGCCAGCTGAGCCGCGATCGCCGCGGCCCATGCGGCGGCTATCCCGACCAGGATCGGCCGGGGCAGGCTTCGGGTCATTCGCCTCTGGTAGTCGATCTTCCAGTCGGACTGGATCGCGTTCTTGTTCTCCAGCTCCCACTGGTAGCCGTGCTCCGGGATGTCGATCCGCTGGTGGTCGGCCACTCGCCACGTAGGCGGGCGCACCCGGAACCGTCGAGAAGACCGAGTTGTTGAGCGTCGTGATGCTCCCGTCCGGGCCCCGGTAGGGGTGCATCGCGCAGTCGACCTTGTCCCCCACGTTCAGCGTGCCGGCGCCGTCGACGATCGTGTGCGATATCGGCGCCCGCTCCACCGGCGACGATCTCTCCGACCAGGCCGGCCAGGTCGGCCAGGGGACCGCCGAGCTTGCCGCCGAACGCGTCGAGCAGCGCCTCCATCTGCTCGTCCTAGGCGCGATCGTCGACGTAGATGGCGTGCGCCAGTTCCCGTCGAGCACGTTGCCGGGGATGTGCCCCACGTTCACGATTCGAGAGTCCGCTCACGTCGACCCCGCGGATCTTGCCGCTGGTCAGGTTGTACGCGATGACGGTGTCGCAGGTCCCGTTGTCCGGGTCCTCGCCGATCCAGCAGGGGCAGAGGGTGTTGCAGCTGCAGACCTCGAGCAGACTGCCCTCGAGCTGGTAGCCCTGGCTGGTTGCGGCCGGGCTCGTCTCAGTGGTGGCCATTCCCACTCCTTCTGTCGGGGCGCTTGAACGATCATCGCCCGCTGGCCGATCGGATGCAAGAGCGCGCTAGGGTGGCCCGCCGATGGCCGACGTGCAGCCGATCAAGACCCTTCGCTACGACCCCGACGTCGCGGGGCCGCTCGAGGACCTGATCGCCCCTCCGTACGACGTGATCGACGACGAGCTGCGGGCGGAGCTCGTGGCCCGGAGCCCGCACAACGTGGTCGAGATCGACCTGCCGGAGAGCTACGAGGGCGCGGCCGAGACGCTGGTGGATTGGCGCGAGCGCGGGGTCCTGAAACAGGAGGACGAGCCGGCCATCTGGGTGCTGCGCCAGGACTACACCGCGCCCGACGGCAGCACCCGCACGCGCAGCGGCTTCTTCGCCCGCGTGCGGGTCGAGGACTACGGCGCGGGCCGGATCCGGCCGCACGAGCGCACCCATCCGGGGCCGAAGGAGGACCGGCTCCAGCTCACGCGCGCCACGCGGGCGAACCTCTCCCCCATCTTCAGCCTGTTCCCGGACACGGGCGGCGCCGCCACGGAGACGCTCGCCCAGGCCACGAGCGGCGAGCCGTTCGCTGAGGTGACCGACCACGAGGGCACGCGCAACACCCTCTGGCGCGTGGCGAACCCGGAGAGCATCGCCGCGCTCCAGGCAGCCCTGGCCGACGCCGAGCTGCTGATCGCCGACGGGCACCACCGCTACGAGACCGCGCGCGCGTACGCGGACGAGGTGGGCGGCGAGGGCGAGCACCGCTACGTGCTGATGTTCCTGGTGTCGCTCGACGACCCGGGCCTGCTCATCTTCCCCACGCACCGGATGCTCACCGGGCTGAAGGACGACAGCGAGAAGCAGCTCGCCATCCGCGACGTGGCCCGACGCGACTTCGAGATCGAGCAGCTCGGCGACACCCACGAGCTCGAGCCGCCTTCGGACGGCGACCGCGTGGCGTTCGGATACATGGACAGCTTCCTGAAGCGACCGGTCCGGCTCACGCTGAAGGACCAGTCGATCGCCGACGAGGCGCTCCCCGGCATGCCGGAGCCCTACCGCCGGCTCGACACCGCCGTGCTCGAGGCGCTGGTCCTGCGCGGCGCGCTCGGGATGAGCGAGGACGACATCTCGCACCTGCGCGGGCTGGACTACTCCAAGAATCTCGACGACGCCATCGAGCGCGTGGAGTCCGGCGCCGCCGACGCCGGCTTCTTCATGCGCGCCACTCCAGTCGAGCAGGTGCGCGAGGTGGCGCAGACTGGGGAGTCGATGCCGCCCAAGTCGACGTACTTCTTCCCGAAGGTCCCGACCGGCCTCGTGTTCAATCCATTGGCGTGAAGATCTACACACGCAAGGGCGACGACGGAACCACCGGCCTCTGGTACGGAGGACGGGTCGAGAAGTTCGCCGGCCGGCCCGAGGCTTACGGGTCGGTTGACGAGGCCGCCTCGGCCCTCGGCCTGGCGCGCGCGGCTGCCGAGCGCAGCGGCGAGCTCTACAAGGACATCCTGCGCTTCCAGAACGAGCTCTTCGTGGCGGGCGCCGAGCTGGCCACGGCGCCCGAGGCCGCAGGGCGCCTCCAGCCGGGGGTCTCCAAGGTCACGCCGAACATGGTCGAGCGGCTCGAGTCCGACATCGACCGCTATATGGACCGCGTGGAGCTGCCGCCGAAGTTCGTGATCCCGGGCGGCACCGAGCTGTCGGCCCGGCTGGACGTCGCGCGCGCCGCGGTGCGCCGTGCCGAGCGCCGGGTGGCGGCGCTCAAGCACGACGGCGACCTCGCTGACGACATCGTTCTGACGTACCTGAACCGGCTATCCGACGCGGTCTACGCGATGGCGCGATTCGCGGATGAGCCGGAGCCTGAACTGTTCGAGGGGAGAGGATGAAAGCAAGCGCGCGCCGAGAGGACGGCACCCTGCAGCACGCCGTCGAGATGCGGAGCCACACGCTGGTGGCGGACGAGCCCAAGGACGAGGGCGGTGACGACGCCGGGCCGAGCCCGCAGGAGCTGCTGGCGGCGAGCCTCGCCTCCTGCACCGCGATCACCATGGAGATGTACGCCCAGCGCAAGGGCTGGGAGGTGGGCGACGTGGCCGTCCACGTTGACTACGAGCCGGCCCAGCGCGGCTCCCCGACTCGCTTTCGCATGAGGGTCGAGTTCCCCAAGGAGGTGCCCGAGGAGCAGCGCGAGCGCCTCATGCAGATCGGCGCCAAGTGCCCCGTGCACCGGGTGCTCGAGGGCGAGGTCATGTTCGAGGAGACGGTCGAGCTCGTCTGATCAGGCGTCCGGCCTGAACTCCCACATCGACACACGGTCGAGCGGCCGGTAGCCGAGGCGCTCGTAGACGGGGAGGCCGAGCGGCGTCGAGACCAGCGTCGAGGTTTCGATGCCGCGCTCGCGGGCGTCGACGAGAGCGTGGCGAAGCAGGTTCCCGGAGATGCCGCGCCCGCGCGCCTCGGGCGGCACGGCGACCGCCTCGACATCGCTGTTCCCGTCGTGGTCGGTCATCAGCAGGCAGCCGACCGGCTCACCGTCGTCCCGGGCGAGGTACACGTGGGTCCCGTCCGCGGGCGGGTGCTGCAGCGCGCGCGTGAAGGAGTCGGTGCCGAACGGGTAGGCGCGGTCGTTGAGCGGGCCCACCTCGGAGAAGTCGCCGTCGGCGCTCCAGTCCGCCAGCGCGTCGGGGTCGGGGCGCTCCACGCCGGTGAGGTCGTGGGCCATCGCCACGGGCTGAGCGTCGAGCACGTGCCCGCGCCCCTCGAGGAGGCGCGCGGCCGCGTCGTCCTCCGGCCACACCCACACCGTCCACGTCGCGCCGATCTCGCCGTAGGCGTCGGCGAGCTCGTCGTAGGCCGCCTCGAGGGCGTCCACGGTCCGGTACACGACGCCGTTGGCCACCGCGCGCTCGGGGGCGGCGGGAATCACGGCGGCCGTCACGCCGTCGCGCTCGATCGTCCGGGCGCCATCGGAGGCCGCGCCGCAGACGCGGTAGAACTGGAACAGCCCTTCGAAGACCAGCTCGATCACGTGACCTCCGCCCCGGCCTCGCGGAGCTCGTCGAGCGCGCGCTCGGAATCGCCCTCCTGCACGTCGATCCCGCGGATCCCGCCGCGGTCGACGGTGACCCGGAAGCCCTCCTTCAGCGCGTCCAGCGCCGTGCTCCGGACGCAGTAGTCGGTGGCGAGCCCCACCACCGTCAGCTCGTCGACGTCGTGGCTTCTCAGCACCGCTGCGAGGTCTGTCTCCTCGAAGCCGGAGTAGCCCTCGAGCTCGGGCTCGTAGCCGGCGTCGACCACGGCGTCGATCTTGTCGCGGTCGAGCGAGTCGTGCAGCTCCGCGCCGTGGCTGCCCTGCACGCAGTGCGGGGGCCAGGGACCTCCCTGCTCCCGGAAGGATTCGTGATTCGGAGGGTGCCAGTCGCGGGTGGCGACCACGAGCTCGAACTCGCCCGAGTCGATCAGCTCGTTCACGCGTCCGGCGATCGCATCGCCGTCCGGAACCGCGAGCGCTCCGCCCTCGGTGAAGTCGTTCTGGAAGTCGATGATCAGAAGCGCGCGGGCCACGTTCGGATAATAGGCGCGTGCGCCAGTACCTCCTCACCCCCGAGCAGGCCGCCGCGATGGACGCGCCCGGACACAAGGACGCCGCCGTGCTCGTGCCGCTCTACCGCGATCCGCTCACCGCCGTCTTCACCGAGCGGCGCGCGGATCTGCGCCGGCACGCCGGGGAGATCTCGTTCCCCGGCGGGCGCCAGGACCACCCGGGCGAGGACCTGCGCTCGACCGCCCTCCGCGAGGCCGAGGAGGAGATCGGGCTCGATCCGGCCGGGGTCGAGCTCGTGGGCGCCCTACCGCCCGTGGGCACGTTCGTGACCGGCTACCGGATCTTCCCGTTCGTCGGGCTGATCGAGCCGGGCCAGGCGTGGCGCCCGCAGGCGTCCGAGGTGGAGCAGGTGCTCGAGTTCAGCCTCGAGGACCTCATCCGCGGCCACGAGATGCAGCGGCTGATCCGCAAGGGCGTTCCGATCAGGACGCCCACCTACACGGTGGACGGCCACCTCGTCTGGGGAGCTACCGCACGGATCGTGCAGTCGCTCCTCGAACGCCTCGCCCCAATGCTCTAGACGTCCTTCTCGATCGGGACGGCGACCATGTTGCCCCACTCGGTCCACGAGCCGTCGTAGTTCTTCACGTCGTCCTGGCCGAGCAGCTCGTGCAGCACGAACCAGGTGTGCGCGGAGCGCTCGCCGATGCGGCAGTAAGCGATGATCGGGTTGCCGTTCGTGACGCCCTTGCTCGAGTACAGCTCGCTGAGGTCGTCGGCGGACTTGAAGGTCCCGTCCTCCCGAACGGCCTGCGCCCAGGGCACCGAGGCGGCGCCGGGGATGTGCCCGGCGCGCTGCGCGCCCTCCTGCTCGTAGCCGGCCATGGCGATCAGCTCGCCAGAGAACTCCTGCGGCGAGCGAACGTCCACGAGGCTCGTGTCCGAGTCGAGGGCGGCCTGGACCTCGTCGCGCATGGCGCGAATCGAGGCGTCGCCCTCCTGGGCGGCGAAGCTCTGCGAGCCGTAGCTCGGAACGTCCGTGGAGGTAGGCCGCCCCTCCGAGATCCACTTCTCGCGCGGGCCGTTCATCAGCTTCACGTTGTCGTGGCCGTAGTACTTGAGGTACCAGTAGGTGTAGGCGGCGAACCAGTTGTTGCGGTCGCCGTAGAGGACGATCGTGTGGTCGTTCGAGATGCCGCGGCTACCGAACAGCTCGCCGAACTCCGCGGGCCCGAGGAAGTCGCGCTTCACCTGGTCCTGAAGGTCCTTCTTCCAGTCGAAGCCGATGGCGCCCGGGATGTGAGCCTCCGCGTACAGGGCTGGGTTCTCGTCGACCTCCACCACCCGGATCGAGTCATCGTTGAGGTGGTCCTCGACCCACTGCGTGTCCACGAGCACGTCCTTGGCGTAGTCCGCCACCGGTTCCTCCAATAGTCCTGAAATCTGGTCGGGTTTACGGTACCGAAGCCCGCCGGCCGACCGGGAGGTATTGTGCCGACCGATGGAGCGCGCGCCGCTGCGACCAGTGCCCGCCCGACCCGCCGGTCCCGTTGACCCGGCGGCAGCCATCCGAGAGGTGGGCGCGGTCCTCCCCGCCCTCAGGCCGCTGGAGGCACGCGCGTTCGCGCTCGTGGCACTCGCTGACCGGCCGCGACCGCAGGTGGCCGAGGTGCTCGGGATCGACGAGCGGGAGCTGGGCCCACTCCTGGCCGCCGCGCGCAAGGAGCTGCGGCAGACGATCACACCGCTCGCCGGGAGCGGGTGGTGCGAGCGAGCGGAGGGCCTGATCTCCGACCGCCTCGACGGCGCGCTGCCCGAACGCGACGCCCGCCGCCTCGACGTGCACCTGCGCAACTGCCCCCGCTGCGTGGAGCACGAGCGCCGCCTGGTGCAGGCCACCGATGCGCTGCTGGCAGGAGTCGCCCCGCTGAGGCCGCGCTCGGGCCCCGGCGCTGCCGCCTACGGAGCTGACGCGCCGGTGCCGGAGGACGAGGCTCTGAAGGAGGGCGCCCCGGACGCGCGCCGCCGCGAGCCGAGCCCGCCGAGGCGCCCGCCTCGGGCCGCCCGCCTCGGTCCGCGCCGCCGTCCGCCGATCAGATCGCGGCCGCCGCCGAGGTTCTCGTGACCGCCCGGACCCGGCGCCAGCTGGCCGCGGCCGTCACGTGGAACGCGATGATCGCGATCGCACTGATCCTCACCGTCGCCACGATCGCCGTGATCATCGCCGGCATCCTCGGCGCCCAGCTCTGACCTCGCTCCCTTTTCCCCGTAATACGGGGTTTTCGTAACGAGGGTGAACGGTCAGGCGGCCAGGAGGCGGTCTACCGCCGCCTTCATCGCGGCGGGCCAGTCCTCAGGTGAGGCCGGGTCGATGTCAACTATCTCCACCGGTATGTGCCAGGTCTGTGACGCCTCGCGCACGATTGAGGCACCTCCCGCCAGCAGCGCGGCGTTCACCGAGCCGCCCGCCTCGTAGACGAGGCCGCGCACGGGTGTGTCCACGAGGTGCTCCATCAGCGAGCGCAGGCGGGCGCCGTGCACGTCGGGCGAGTCCGCCGCGCTGCCCATCAGCCAGCAGACGACGGTCACGCCCGCCAGCGCTGGCATGAGGGTGCCGAGCCGGTCTGGATCGGCGACCACTCCCTCGATGCCCGCCTTGTCAAGCTGAGCGAGCCGTTCCGGCGACCGACTGGTCCCCCGCACCGCGTGATCCGCGCCGGCGAGCGCGACCCCGAGCGCCCGGCCGCGGCAGCCGCAGCCCACGATCAGGACGCGGGCCAAGTCAGTCGTCCGCGGGCGGGGGGCTCGCCGCGGGGGGAGGCGTCGCGGCGGGCGGGGGGCCCGCCCCCGGGTTCGGCTCGCGTCCGCGGCGCCGCAGCTCCGCGCGCCAGCGCTCGTCGGCCGCCACCTGGGCGCGGACGTCGTCCTCGGTGATCTCCTGGCGGCCGCTCGCGCGGCGGCGCGCGTTCTGGGCCTCGATCATCTGGTCGACGTCGTCGATCTCGAGCTCGGCCTCTACCTCGGGTGAGCGTGTGGGCCGCCAGTCGACCTGCTCGGCGCCGGACCCGGGATACCACTTGCCGATCGCCAGGAAGATCCCGATCACCACCAGCCCCCCGAAGAAGACGAACAAGGAAAACTCGTCCACGCGACGCGAGTGTACGCTGCTGCCCCATGTCGGACGCCGTGATCATCGACGCGCTCCGCACCCCAGTCGGCCGCTACGCCGGGGTGCTCTCCAGCGTGCGTCCCGACGACCTCGCCGCGCGGGCCATCGAGGCGGTCGTGGAGCGGAACGAGCTCGACCCCGCCTCCGTAGACGAGGTCTACATGGGCTGCACCAACCAGGCCGGCGAGGACAACCGGAACGTTGCGCGCACGGCCTCCCTGATCGCCGGGCTGCCCGTGGAGGTCCCCGGCGTGACGGTGAACCGCCTCTGCGCCTCGGGCCTCGAGGCGATCGTGCAGGCGGCCCGCCAGGTGCGGCTTGGCGAGGCGGATCTCGTGCTGGCCGGCGGCGTGGAGTCGATGTCGCGCGCGCCGTTCGTGATGCTGAAGCCCGAGCGGGGCTTTCCGCGCGGCAACCCCCCGCTCGTTGACACCACGATCGGCTGGCGCTTCATCAACCCCCGCCTTGCCGAGCGCTACTCCACCGAGTCGATGGGAGAGACGGCCGAGAACGTGGCCGAGCGACACGGCGTCTCCCGCGAGGACCAGGACGCCTTCGCGCTCGACTCGCACCGGCGCGCCCTCGCCGCCGCCGAGGCGGGGCGCTTCGACGACGAGCTCGTGACCGTGGCCGTGCCCCAGCCGAAGGGCGACCCGGTGACCATCCACGCCGACGAGGGGCCGCGCCCCGACACCTCGCTCCAGCGCCTGGCCGCACTGCGCCCGGTCTTCCGCGAGGGCGGCACAGTGACCGCAGGCAACTCGTCACAGATCAACGACGGCGCGGCCTGCGTGGTGGTGACGAGCGAGGAGCGCGCCCGCGAGCTCGGCCGCGAGCCGCTCGCGCGACTGGTGAGCAGCGCATCCGCCGGCGTGGACCCGGCGTACATGGGGATCGGCCCGGTGCCGGCCACGCGCAAGGCGCTGGAGCGCGCGGGCCTGGAGCCGAAGGACATCGACCTCGTGGAGCTGAACGAGGCCTTCGCCTCCCAGGTGCTCGCGTCGATGCGCGAGCTCGGCTTCGACCACGAGCGTCTGAACGTGAACGGCGGCGCAATCGCGCTCGGCCACCCACTCGGAGCCTCCGGCGCCCGCCTGCTGGGGACGCTCGCCTGGGAGCTACGCCGTCGCGGCGCCCGCTACGGAGTCGCGACGATGTGCATCGGCGTCGGCCAGGGCCTCGCCGCGGTGATCGAGAACCCGGCGGCGGGCACCGGGGGATGGAGGATGAAGGCGCCGTAGGCTGGCGGCGCCATCCTTCGGATCAGCGGCCGGAAGTAGCGCTCCTCGTTGGCGCGGAAGTGCCCGACGGCCCACACGCACATGCTGGCCGCGAGGACGCCTTCCAGCACCGCGCCCGCTGCGGCCTGCGAGTGCCAGCCGCCCGCGAAGCGGTCCTCGGCGGCGCCGCCGTCGAAGAAGCCACCCGCCGCCAGCACCGCCGGCAGCGCGAGCGCGGCGAACAAGCCGGCGAACCCGCAGCGGCGCTGCAGCTGCGGCGTGATGGTCTCGAGCCAACCGCGCCGCCCGGCGGCGACTCCGACCGCGAACAGGATCGCGTACTGCGGGAACATCGCGAACTGTATGTGGAGCTGCTCGGATCCGACCGGGAACACCAGGTGGACGGCGAACGCGCTGACCGAGATAGCCACCGCCAGGCCCGCCACCTCGACGCCCCGCAGGCGCCTCCACACCGGCGGCCGCGCATCACCACGCAGCGCCCGCGCCGTCGAGTCCGTACGTGATCGCGGTGTGCATCGCGATCACACCGACCACGAGTAGGACCTTTACGGTGTCGAGGTAGGCGAGCCGTTGCCTCATTCCGACCCGTACACCCTACGCCGCCGAGAGGTTCCAGTGAAGGACGACAACGTCGAGACCATCCGGCGCTGGTTCGACGCCCTTCGGCGGGGCGACCCCGCCCCGGAGATGTGCGACCCCGAGATCGAGATCCGCAACTGGGCCGAGGCGCCGATCACCGGGCCCTACCACGGGCACGAAGGCGTGCAGCGGTGGTGGGATGACGTCACCGAGGCATTCGAGGAAGTGCACTTCGAGCTCCTGGACCTGGAGCCGATCGACGAGGTGCGCTGCCTCACCGTGCAGCGCCTGGTCGGGAACTTCCGGCTGACCGGAATCGAGGTCAGCGGTGACTGGGGCGCCATCATCAGCGTCCGGCAGGGGAAGATCCTGAGCGCGATCGGCTATGCCACACCGCGCCGCGCGCGGCGCGCGGCCGGGCTCGACTGAGCCCGGCCGCTCCGCTTATGGCTACCGGCGCGCGCGCTGCTGGCCCGGCTCGTGCGAGTCGGTCGCGCCGTTGTGGTTGTCGTCGGTGCCGGAGTCGGTGGCCTGAGCGCCTGCGCCCTGGCCGCTCGAGTCGGTGGCACCGTTGTGGTTCTCGTCCGAGTTCGAGTCCGTCACCTGCTGGCCGTGGCTCGAGTCGGTGGCGCCGTCGCCGTTCTGGTCCGAGTTCGAGTCGTCGGCCTTCACGCGCTGGGCGTTCTGGTGCACGCTCGAGTCGCTGTCCCCGTCGTGGTTGTCGTCGGAGTGCGACGCCCCGCCGCCGGTCACGGCGTTGTTCGTGTCGGGGCCGTCGTCGTCGTCGTCGGCCTCGTCGTCATCGTCGTCGCCCCCACCGGGGCCGTCATCGTCGCTCGCCTTGCCGGTGGCCGCGATGGCCTTCCCGATCAGCGCATGATCGAGGTCGAAGGCGGCGGTCGCGAACAGCGACGTGCCCGAGAAGAGCACCACCGCGACGCAGAAGACGATCAGCCTGCGCGTGAGCGAGAGCTCGCTGTCCAGCAGGTCCTCGGGACCCTCTGAGAGGCGGAGATATGCGCTTGAAGGATGTGGGTGCATGAACGTGAAACTCCCCGCGGCCACGAAAGTCACGGATTAGCCGAGCCGACTCGGCCCGCGGCGCCCCAGCACCAACTTCGATGGAAGTTCCGCCACCAGAGGCTGCAGCATCATTGCCAGCTCGCCGGCCGTTGGCCGCTCCGCGGGGTCCTTGCGGAGGCACGCGAGGATCGCGTCCGAGAGCGCCTGCGGCACCGGACGGCGCCACGCGCGTGGCTCGTCCTCGAGCTGCGGGTAGCGATCCTCGAGCGGGGCGTCCTCCCCGCGCGAGCGCGGGCGCCTGAACGGCAGCCGCCCGGCCACGGCGTGGTAGAGCGTGGCGCCCAGCCCCCAGACATCCGCCGGGGGGCCGACGTCGCCGCGCGGGTTGCACTGCTCCGGCGGCATGTACGCGTTCGTCCCGATGTAGTCGGTGAGCCGTTTGGCGCGCTCGACAGTGCGCGCGAGGCTCAGGTCGATCACGCGCGGCGGGATGCCCATCACGAGGTTGTCGGGCTTCAGGTCGAGGTGGACCCAGCCCTCCTCCGCCATGTAGTGGATCACGGAGGCCACATGCAGCCCGAGCGGCAGCGTCTGCTCGACGGGCAGCGCGCCGTGCTTGCGGATCAGCCGCCGCAGCGTCGGTCCCTCGAGGTGCTCGACCAGCACGTGCGGGTGGGGACCCTCGATGTGAGAGGCGAACCCGCGCAGGAGCACGGGGTGCGCAAGCGCCTCGAGCGCCTCCATCTCCCGCCGCAGACCGCGCAGCGCATACTCCTCCTCGACGAGGTCGGGACGCAGCACCTTGGCGACCATGACGCTGAAGAGACGCTCGTCCCAGACGAGGTAGACCTCGTAGCGATTGCCTCCGCCCAGTAGCTTCAGGGTCGTCCGCCCGGGGGCGATTTCGTGTCCCTCGCGGAACTCCCATGTCTCTTTTTCAGCCACGACCTCCCGCATCTTGCAGAATCAGGAACACATGATCGATTTCGAACTCACTGACGAACAGCGACTGATCCGAGAAACCGCCGGCGAATTCAGCGACCGCGAGGTGGCCCCGCGAGCCCGCGAGAACGACCGCAACGAGCACTTCGACACCGAGCTCGTGCAGAAGATGGCGGACATGGGCTTCCTCGGCGCCATCGTCCCCGAGGAGTACGGCGGGCGCGGCGTGGACTACCTGACCTACGGTCTGATCGTCGAGGAGATCGGTCGCAACGACTCGGCCATGCGCACTGTGATCTCGGTGGTCACCTCGCTCGTCTGCTCGTCGATCGTCCGCTGGGGCACCGAGGAGCAGAAGCAGGAGTGGCTGCCGCAGCTCTGCTCCGGCGAGGCGCTCGGCTGCTTCGGGCTCACCGAGCCCGACACCGGCTCCGACGCCGCGAACCTGAAGACGCGCGCCGAGAAGATCGATGGCGGCTGGCGCATCAACGGCGGCAAGATGTGGATCTCGCTCGGCAACTACGCGAAGCTCGCGATGATCTTCGCCCAGACCGACCCGGAGAAGAAGCACAAGGGCCTGGCCTGCTTCCTGGTGCCGACCGACAGCGCCGGCTTCTCCTCACAGGAGATCCACGGCAAGCTCGGCCTCAAGGGCTCGGACACCGCGGAGCTGTCGCTCGACGGCGTTGAGGTGCCCGACGCCGCCCTCATGGGCGAGATCGGCGACGGCTTCAAGATCGCGATGTCGGCGCTCGACTCGGGCCGCTACAGCGTCGCGGCCGGCTGCGTGGGCATCTGCCAGGCGTCGCTGGACGCGTCGGTGGCGTACTCGAAGGAGCGCACCCAGTTCGACCGTCCGATCGCCTCCTTCCAGCTCGTCTCGGAGATGATCGCCGACATGGTCGTGCAGACCGAGGCGGCGCGCGCTCTCGTCTGGCGGGCCGGCTGGCTGAAGGACGCGGGCAAGCCGAACACCACCGAGACCTCGATCGCGAAGCTCTACGCGACCGAGGCCGCGGTGGAATGCGCGAACAAGGCGATCCAGGTGCACGGCGGCTCCGGCTACGTGGACGACTACCCGGTCGAGCGCTACCTCCGCGACGCGCGGGTGACGACGCTCTACGAGGGCACCTCGCAGATCCAGAAGCTGATCATCGCCCGGTCGGTGACCGGCATCAACGCGCTGGTGCCGTAGCGATGGCGATGGTCTCCGCGGAGGTCCGCGGCGCTGTCGGCCTCGCGCGGCTCGACCGCCCCGAGGCGCGCAATGCGCTGTCGCCCGAGCTAATGGAGGAGCTGGCGTCGACCTGCGAGCGCTGGGACGAGGACGCGGACGTGCGCTGCATCGTGATCGCCGGCGGCGACGACTGGTTCGCGGCCGGCGCCGACATCAAGGTGATGGCGCAGCGGACCTTCGCCGAGGCGCTCACCTCCCCGACGGCGCGCTTCTGGCCGCGGCTGGCCGCGATACGCACGCCGCTCGTGGCGGCGGTGTCCGGCTACGCCCTCGGCGGCGGCTGCGAGCTGGCGCTGGCCTGCGACATGATCGTGGCCTCGGAGGAGGCTCAGTTCGGGCAGCCCGAGATCCTGCTCGGGATCATCCCGGGCGGCGGGGGCACGCAGAGGCTGGCGCGCGTGATGGGGAAGCAGCGGGCGATGGAGCTGGTGCTCACCGGCCGGCGCATCAGCGCGGCGGAGGCCAACGAGCTGGGCATCGTCACGAAGCTGGCGCCACCCGACTCGTGGCTGGACGCCGCTCTCGAGCTGGCCGCGACGGTGGCGGAGCGGCCTGCGCTCGCCGTTCGGCTTGGCAAGCAGGCCGTGCTCGCCGCGGAGGAGACGGCGATGTCCGCCGGGCTCGACCACGAGCGCCGCCTGTACGAGCTCGCGATGGCAACCGAGGACCGCGTGGAGGGCATGACGGCATTTCTCGAGAAGCGCAAGCCCGAGTTCCGAGGCCGATGACCACGCTCGGAGTGGTGGGCGCCGGCACGATGGGCGCCGGCATCGCGCAACTGGGCGCGGCCGCCGGGATGCGCACGCTCCTCCACGACCCCGTGCCCGAGGCCCTGGCGCGCGGCACCGAGGCCGCACGCCGAGGACTCGCCAAGTGGGTCGAGAAGGGACGTGTGGGAGAGGAGGCCGCCGGGCTGCTCGAGCCGGTGGCGTCGCTCGACGAGCTGGCGCCGTGCGAGCTCGTGATCGAGGCCGCGCCCGAGCGGGCGGACGTGAAGCGCGACCTGCTCGGCGCCCTGTCGGTGGTCTGCGGCGACGACGTGGTGCTCGCCACGAACACGTCCTCGATCCCGGTCACCTCGCTGGCCGGCGCGGCGGCCCGGCCGGACCACGTGGTCGGGATGCACTTCTTCAACCCGCCGCCGCTGATGCCTCTCCTCGAGGTGATCCGCGCCGACCAGACCGGCGAGCGGGCGCTCGCTCTCGCCCAGGAGGTCGGCGCCGCCATGGGCAAGGACGTGATCGTGGTGGCCGACGGGCCCGGCTTCCTCGTGAACCGCTGCGGCCGCCCCTTCTCCGCGGAGGGGCTGCGGCTGCTCCAGGAGCGCGCCGCGACGCACGAGCAGATCGACCGCATCTGCAGGCTCGGCGGCGGCTTCCGCATGGGGCCGTTCGAGCTGATGGACCTCGTTGGGATCGACGTGGGCTTCGAGGTCGCCCAGTCGTTCGCCGAGCTGTCCTTCGGCGAGCCGCGCTGGTGCCCGAGCCCGATCCAGGCGCGGATGGTCGCGGCCGGGCGGCTCGGCCGGAAGAGCGGGCGCGGCTACTACGAGTACGCCGAGAACGGCTCCTACCGCCCCGCCGATCCCGATCCTCCGGAGCCGGGCGGCGGCGACGGCACCGCGATCGCGGTGCTGGGCGACGGGCCGCTGGCGGACGCGCTCCGCGAGCGCGCCCGGGCCGTCGGCTACGAGCTCCGCGAGGGAGGCCCCGCCGAGCTCGTGGTGGACGCCGGCGTGCGCCCGCATCCCAAGCCGCGGGGCGGCGCTCCGCTGGTGGTGCTCTGCGCCGCCTCGAGCCTGCTCGCCCGCGGAGAGCAGGGCGCGGTGGGCTTCCACCTGATGCCGCCGCTCGGCGACGGCGATGACAACGGCGCCCGGCTGGTCGAGCTCACGCGGCTGCCCACGACGCAGTCGTTCGCCACCGAGGCCGCCGAAGGCTTCTTCCACAGCCTCGGGCTCCTCACCGAGTGGGTCGAGGATGCGCCGGGGCTCGTGCTCGGCCGGATCGTCTGCCAGCTCGTGAACGAGGCGGCGTTCGCGATCTCCGAGGGAGTCGGCTCGGCGGAGGACGTGGACACCGGGCTCACGCTCGGGCTGTCCCATCCGCGCGGCGCGGTCGCCTGGGGCGAGGCGATCGGCCTCGACCACGTGCTCGCGGTGGTCGACGCGCTCTGGGAGGAGCGCCGCGAGGAGCGCTACCGCGCCGCGCCGGCGCTACGGCGCGCGGCGGCGCTCGGGCGTAGCCTTCGGGACTGATGGCCACCGCCGACCTCACCGTGCTCGCGCTCGGGCGCGCGCAGCTCAGCGCCAGCGAGTACATCGCGGAGATCCAGCGGCGGCTTCGAAAGCAGAAGCGGGTGCGCTTCCAGATGCACGCCATGGGCACCTCGCTGGAGGGCACCACCGAGGACATCCTCGCGGTCGTCGGGGAGCTGCACGCGGTCCCCTTCGAGCAGGGCGTGCAGCGCGTCTACACCGTGCTCAAGCTGGACGAGCGCCGCGACCGCCCGCGCCAGACCCTCGAGGACAAGGTCCGCAGCGTCGAGCACCGGCTCGGCGGCGACTTCTAGCGCGTCAGCGCAGGTAGCCGGTGCGGCGCAGGAAGCGCTTCAGCGCCTTCAGGTAGGCCGGTCCGAGCGGCGAGACGTCGAAGACGGTGCGCCGGTCGAGCTCGCCGCGGCGGAGGGCCAGGCGCACCAGCCGGAAGCCGGCGCCGCAGCGGTTCAGCAGGCAGAGGTCGGCCGTGTACGGCGTGAGCGCTCCCTTCACGAAGATGGGCGCGTCCCTGCGGTGGCGGACGCGCTCGTAGAGGCGCTTCATCCGGCGCGCGTGGGCGCGGATTTTCGCCGGGAAGGACGGCGTGACCACCTCGAAGCGCGTGGGCCCGTAGTTCCAGATCCGGATCGGGCGGCTGCCGCAGGCCCCGCAGGTGAAGAGGCCGCGGAAGCGGAAGTCGTTGCCGACGAGCTCGATCAAGCCGTCGCCGCCGTAGTCGCGCGCCACGAACCCGCCGCCGGTGTTGAGCCTGGCGCGCCGGTAGACGTTCGCGGCGGGGTCGTAGCCGTACGCGAACACCATCACGCAGCAGCTCGTGCCGCCGGTGAACAGGTCGACGATCGCCTCCGGCTCGCCGTCGGCGTTCAGGTCGCGCAGGCCGATGTGGTTGCCGGTGAGCGCCGACTCCGCCGGAGTGCAGAACTCCTCGCAGGGCTTACCGACGGCCTTGTCGTAGAGCACCACGCCGGCGCGCACGACGCGCACGCGGAAGTCGCGGAACTCGTCGAAGCGGAACCCGCCGCGGCCGCGGGCGCGCTTGATGTAGGAGAGCTCGGCGGTGACGGCGCCCGAGCTGGCACTCTCGACCGTCCGCTCCTGGGCGCTCGCCCCGGCGGGAAGCGCGAGCGCGGCGACCGCGCTAGCTAGCGAGGCGAACGTCGTCAGGCGTGGTGGCCCGGACACGGTGATCTCCGTCAAGGAACGGCATCGGCTCGCACATCTCCAGTAGCCGGGAGCAGGTGCGGTGCCCGATGTGCTCGCCAAGCGCCTCCGGGTTCCCGACGTCGGCCGTGATGAGCATCGGACGCCGATCCTCATAGCGGCGGTTGATCACCGCGTAGAGCTGCTCCAGGCGCCACTCGTTCTGCTTCGCCACGGCGAGGTCCTCCAGAACGAGGAAGTCGACGCTCCCGAGCAGCTCCAACAGCCCGAGATAGGTGTGCTGGGCCCGGTCCTCGTAGGTCGCGCTGATGCGCGCGAGAAGCTCCGGCCCGGAGAAGATGGCCAGCGAGCGGCGCTCGCGCAGCACCTCCTTGGCCACGCACATCGCCAGGCTCGTCTTGCCGCTGCCGATCTCGCCGAAGAAGTACAGCCCGCGGCCGTTCTTCAGGTTGTCGTCGAGGCGGCGGCAGTACTTGCGCACCTCGCGCACAATCCGCTGGTCGAGGTTCGTGATCGGCCAGCGCTCGAAGTCGACGTCCAGGTAGCGCCTCGGGATCGAGGTGGCGAGCCGATCCGCCCGCGCAGCCGCCACGCGCTCGCGGCGGCAGCTGCACTCGCGGGCGCCGTTGGTCTCCTCGACCTCGATCCAGCCGCCGCCGTCGCAGTTCCCGTAACGGCAGGGCTCCGTGCGCATGCCTCGCTGGCGGAGGTGTGGGGCGCCGCGCGGGGCATGCTCGTCGGGAGCATCGTGGGCGTCGAAGGGCTCGATCCGCATCGCTCCACCAATAAAGCACGCCGCTCGGCTGGCCCGACGGTCGGCTCGGCATTCTTCCCCCTCCTTGCGGCTTTCGTCTAGAACCCGTCCTGTGCCGCTCGACGAGTTCCTTCCGGACTACGACGTGAACGAGGTCCACTCGACCCGGGTCGCCGCCTCGCCGGATGCCGTGATGGCCGCGGTCCGGTCTCTGACCGCCCGCGACGTGCCGCTGCTCGTGGCGCTGATGGCGGTTCGGAGCCTGCCCGCCCTGCTGAGGGGACGGCGCCGCCGGCGGCCCAGCGGCACGATCGTCGAGGGCTTCCTGAAGGGCGGCTTCGTGGCGCTCGCGGAGCGGCCGCACGAGCTCGTGGTGGGCACGGTCGGCCGCTTCTGGCTGGCGAGCGCGGACGTGCGGCGTGTGAGCGCAGCCGAGTTCGCGGCCTTCAACGAGCCCGGCTACGCCCGGGCGGCGTTCAACATGCACGCCGAGCCGGCGCCCGGCGGCGGCACGCTGCTCACCACCGAGACCCGCATCCAGGCCACCGACGAGCAGGCGCGCCGCAGCTTCCGCCGCTACTGGCGGGTGATCTACCCCGGCAGCGCCGCGATCCGCCGGGCCTGGCTGCGGGCGATCCGGACGCGGGCCGAGCGCTAGGCCGTGAGGTCGGCCAGCGCCTCCAGCAGGCGGTCGACCTCTTCCTCGGTGGTGTAGTGCAGGAAGCCGGCCCGGACGGCGCCGCCGCTGTCGGCCAGTCCCAGGGCGCGCATCGGCTCGAGGGCGTAGTAGTCGCCGTCCCACACGTACAGGTCGCGCTCCCCAAGCAGCTCGGCCACCTCTCGCGGCGCGCGGCCGTCCACGTTGAAGCAGAAGGTCGGCGTGCGGCCCTCGGGGGTCCGGATGCCGTAGAGCTGGATCCCGTGGGGCAGGGCGCTGAGGAAGCGGGCCGTGAGCTGGGTCTCGTGCTGCTCGATCAGGGCGAAGGCGGCGTCCAGGTCGCCGTCGCCGAGCTCGCGCAGGTACTCGATCGCCGCCAGCGCCCCGGCGATCGCCTCGTGCGACTGCGTGCCGGCCTCGAAGCGATGCCCCGGCGGGTCCTCGGAGGCCGGCCGCACCCGGTCGGCCGGCAGCGACTCCGCCAGGTCGGGGCGGATCGCCGCGATGCCCAGGTGCGGGCCGAAGAACTTGTAGGGCGAGCAGAGCGCCACGTCGAGCCCGAGCTCACGTGCCCGCAGGCGCCGGTGCGGAGCGAGATGGACGCCGTCCGCCCAGGCGAGCGCGCCGGCGCCGTGGGCCGCCGCGGCGATGCGGGCCGCGTCCGGGATCGAGCCGACCGCGTTCGACGCCAGCGTGAACGCCACCACGCGGGTGCGCTCGTTGATCAGCTCCTCCAGGCCCTCCAGGTCGAGGGTCATGTCCTCGGCGCGCAGCGGAGCGGTGCGGACGACGAGGTCGTGATCGCCGGCCACCACGAGCCATGGCGAGACGTTCGCGTCGTGGTCGAGCGCGGTCACGACGATCTCGTCGCCCGGCTCGAGCATGCGCGCGACCGCGTGCGCGAGCTGGAAGTTGAGAGTCGTCATGTTCGCTCCGAAGGCGATCCCCTCGGGCTCGCCGCCGGTGAAGTCGGCGGCGGCCGCGCGCGCCCGCGCCAGGACCTCGTCCGAGGCCCGCGAGGTGGGGAACGCGCCGCCCAGGTTCGCGTTCGAGTCGCGCAGGTAGCCGGCCACCGCGTCGATCACGGACTGCGGGACCTGCGAGCCGCCGGGGCCGTCGAAGAAGGCGGCGCCGGATGCGAGCGCCGGGAAGCGGGAGCGAACTGCCGTCAGGTCGAGCACGGGCGCGACCCTACCGCGAGGTGCGCGACCGGCGGCATTGAGAGGTGCCCGGCCCCGGCTAGCCGCGCCGGACACGGGCTAGGAACGGTACGAGGCGGTCGATGAAGTCGTTGCGGGGGTAGGCCGCGTTGGGGTCGTTGTGGGCGTACGTCGAGGCTCGGTTCACAAGCGTGACCAGGCGACGGGGGATGCTCGACTGCCTCGCCAGTCCCTTCGCGGCGTCGATCACGCGCTGGGCGCCGAGCGAGGCGGCGAAGGCGTAGATCCGGAGCTTGGGGAGGTCGTGGCCGTGGGTTGTTCTCAGGTCGAGCACCTGCTGCGCCGGGTTCGCATTGCCGGCCGCGACCGCGCCAGAGTCGATCGTGAGCCGGCGCGGGTGGTACCAGGCGGTGCCGTCCAGGCCCGGAAGGCCGGTGCCGGAGAACATGTCGGCGAAGCGCTTGATCGGCGTGAGCTCGCCCGCGCGCGTCCAGCCGCGCGGGTCGCCGCTCGGAGCCAGCTTGCCGAGGTGGGCCTGCGCCGCGGCGAGGCTGGGCGGCGAGGTCTCGGTGTCGAGCGCGTAGCCGTACCCGCCCAGGTTCGTCGTGCGGACCGGCGCCCTCAGGTTCGCGGGCAGCAGCGGCCAATCGTGCAGCTCAGCGGGCGCGTTCGGCTCCGTACGGGCGAGCGTCGAGCCCACGATGTTGAAGAGTCCGGCGAATGGCGCGGTGATGCCGCCGAACGCCAGCCATGGCGAGCCCGCCTCGAGCTCCTGGAGCGACTGGTTCGCCTGGTCGGGCGTGACGGGCGTCGGGCCGCTGCCGCCGTCGATGAACACCAGCCCCGCCAGGCCCCTCGCGCCGGGCCTGCCGTTGAAGTCCCACGTCGCGTAGGCGGTGGTTATCGAGCCGCCGAGTGAGTGCCCTCCCACCACGACCTTGCCGCCCAGCCGCTTCGCCCGGCGCACGACCCTGTTGAGGTCCTCGACGGCCACCCGCATCCCCCATCGCCGTGCGAACGGCACGTCCGAGTCGGGGACCCCAACGAAGTGGTCGGTGATGCTGCTGTCGGTGAGGTAGCCGAGGTAGTACTCGAACAGGCGCCGCCCGTTCGCCCTCCCCGCCTTCACCCGGTCGGCCACGGAGTGGTCCTCGAGCATGTTCTCGCGCCTCTCCACGGCCCAGACCTGCCAGCCCTTCGCTCGCTTCACCAGCGTCCGCATGAGCGGCGCGAAGTAGGCGGCGCTGGCCGACGTGCCCGGGTTGAGGATCAGCACGTTCGGCGCCCGGCTCGGACCCACCTTCAGCACACCTACCTTGTTCAGCCGGTCCGGCGTGCCGGATGCGCGGAAGCCGTCGAGGCGCTGGAACCGCACCGCGCCCACGGCCGGCGCGGCGAGAAGACCGCACACGAGCACGGCCGCGAGTCCAAGGAGCCAGATCCGGCGCACAGCGCGCGAATCTACAGAAACTTGCGTTAGCGCTGCAACAAGTCGCGCAGCACGAAGTGGAGGATGCCGTCGTGGCGGTAGTAGAGCCACTCGTTCGGCGTGTCGATGCGCACGCGGGCCTCGAACTCGACGCCCTCGGAGGTGCTCACCTTCAGCGTCTGCGCGCCCTCCTCGAGCGGCGCGAGGTCGAAGCTCTCCTCCCCTGTCAGGCCGAGCGACTCCGCCGACTCGCCGTCCGGGAACTGGAGCGGGAGGATCCCCATGCCGACGAGGTTCGAGCGGTGGATGCGCTCGTAGGACTCGGCGATCACGAAGCTCACGCCCAGCAGGCGCGGGCCCTTCGCCGCCCAGTCGCGCGAGGAGCCCGAGCCGTACTCCTTGCCGGCGATCACCAGCAGCGGGGTGCCCTCGTCGGCGTACTCCATGGCGGCGTCGAAGATCGGCTTCACCTCGCCGTCCTTCTTGGTGAAGCCGCCCTCGGTGCCGGGCGCGAGCTGGTTGCGCAGGCGGATGTTCGCGAACGTGCCGCGCATCATCACCTCGTGGTTGCCGCGCCGCGAGCCGTATGAGTTGAACTCGCGCGGCTCGACGCCGTGCTCGATCAGGTACTGCCCGCCGGGCGAGTCCTTCTTGATCGCGCCGGCGGGTGAGATGTGGTCGGTGGTGACGCTGTCGCCCAGCACCGCGATCGCCCGCGCGCCCTCGATCTGCTCGAAGCCCTCCGGCGCCTCGGCGGGCATGTCCTCGAAGTAGGGCGGCTGCTTCACGTAGGTGGACTCGTCGTCCCAGGCGTAGCGGTCGCCCTCCGGGATCTCGAGCCCCTTCCAGTTGTCGTCGCCCTCGAACAGCGCGTCGCCGTAGGAGCGCCGGAACATGTCCGACTCGATGGCGCGCTCGATCGTCTCGTTCACCTCCTGCTGCGTCGGCCAGATGTCGCGCAGGTAGACGTCGTTCTGGAGCGGCTCGTTCACGATGTCGAGGTCCATCCGCCCGGCCAGCGCGTACGCCACGCAGAGCGGCGGCGAGGCGAGGTAGTTCATCTTCACCTCTGGGTGGATGCGGCCCTCGAAGTTGCGGTTGCCGGACAGCACGCTGGCCACCACGAGCTCGCGCTCCTCGATCTCCTTCGAGACCTCCACCGGCAGCGGCCCCGAGTTCCCGATACAGGTTGTGCAGCCGTAGCCCACCAGGTCGAAGCCCAGCTTCGAGAGCGGCTCGATCAGGTCGGCGCGCTCGAGGTACTCGGTGACCACCTTCGAGCCCGGCGCGAGCGACGTCTTGACCCACGGCATGCGCTCGAGCCCGGCCTCGACGGCCTTCTTCGCCAACAGCCCCGCGCCGATCATCACCGACGGGTTCGACGTGTTGGTGCAGCTCGTGATGGCCGCGATCACGACCGACCCGTGCCCGAAGCCCTCCTCGCGCTCGGCCACCGCGGTGCCGGGCTGCGGGTGGCTGTGGCCGACCTTGGGCTCCTGGCCGCCGCCGTTGTTCGTGGGCGAGTCGCTCGAGGGGAACGACTCGTCGAGGGCCTCGTCGTAGCCGGTGGGAGTTTCGTGCCCGGTGTACTCATCGAGCTCGGCACGGAAGTCCGAGGCCGCGTCCGTAAGCGCCACCCGGTCCTGCGGGCGCTTCGGGCCGGCGAGCGAGGGCACCACGTCGGCGAGGTCGAGCTCGAGCGTGTCGGAGTAGGTGGACTCCTCGCTGTCCTCTTCGTGGAAGAGGCCTTGCTCGCGGCAGTACGCCTCGACCAGCTCGATGCGCTCCTGCGGCCGACCGGAGAACTCGAGGTAGCGGAGCGTCTCGGCGTCGACCGGGAAGATCGCGCACGTGGCGCCCATCTCGGGCGCCATGTTGCCGATGGTGGCGCGGTCGGCCAGCGGCAGCCTGGGCAGCCCGGGGCCGAAGAACTCCACGAACTTGCCGACCACGCCGCGCTCCCGCAGCATCTCCGTGACGGTGAGCACGAGGTCCGTGGCCGTGGACCCCTCGGGCAGCTCGCCGGTGAGCCTGAAGCCGACCACCTGCGGTACCAGCATCGACACCGGCTGGCCGAGCATGGCCGCCTCCGCCTCGATGCCGCCCACGCCCCAGCCGAGCACGCCGAGCCCGTTGATCATCGTGGTGTGCGAGTCGGTGCCCACGAGCGTGTCGGGGAACGCCTGCCCGTCGCGCGACTCCACGACCCGGCCGAGGTACTCGAGGTTCACCTGGTGGCAGATGCCGGTGTTGGGCGGCACCACCTTGAAGTTGTCGAAGGCCGTCTGGCCCCAGCGCAGGAACGCGTAGCGCTCGCGGTTGCGCTCGAACTCGAACTCGGCGTTGCGCTGGAACGCCAGCCGCTCGGCGAACACGTCCACCTGGATCGAGTGGTCGATCACGAGCTCGACCGGGACCAGCGGGTTGATCCTGGCGGCATCGCCGCCGAGCTCCTCCATGGCGTCGCGCATGGCGGCGAGGTCCACGATCGCCGGCACGCCCGTGAAGTCCTGCATCAGCACGCGCGCCGGCCGGTAGGCGATCTCCTGCGATGGCTCGTCGCCGGCCACCCACCTCGCCACCGCCTCCGCGCCCTCGTCCTCGCCGTTGCGCAGCAGGTTCTCGAGCAGCACCTTCAGCGCGTAAGGGAGACGCGCCACGTCGTACTTCTCCTGGAGCGCGTCCAACCGAAAGATCTCGTACGACTCCCCCCCGACATCGAGGGTCGAGCGGGCGCCGAAGCTGTCTGAGTCACTCACTCCCGCAACGTTACCCACACGTGCTTGCGGGTAGGCGCCCAGCGCCTAGAAGCCGGCGAGCCAGGGCGTGACGCTGTGCACGTTGTCGTTGCGGATGCTCACGCCCACCGCCTGGATGAGGGAGTCGCGGCCCAGCGGCACGAGCGGCCGGACGCTCAGAACGGCCCGGCCGCCGGGCCGGATCGGCCCGAAGCGCACCCGCCGCGACAGCCTCCGGTGTCCGCGCACGGCGCGGATGAAGAAGTGTCCCCTGCAGGGCACCGCGGTCGGGGGCGGGCAGCGCAGCGTGAGTCGGACGGGCCGGCCGCGCCGCAGCCGGCCGAGCGGCCGGAAGCGCGGCAGCGGCGCGCAGCGCCTGAAGGTGTCGAACGCGTCCGCCTCGATCACCGGCGCGTTCGCGTTGCAGTCGGTCCTGTCGAGCTCGCCGTCGGCGAGGAGCGGGCGGTCGAGGGCCCCGGCCTGCACGCGGTCGGCGCCGGGCCCCGCGTCGAGCTCGTCGCCGTCGTCGTACCCGATGAGCTCGTCCGGGCCGCCTCCGCCGCGCAGCACGTCCTGGCCCGCGTAGGCGATCATCCGGTTGCCGTCGTCGTCGCCGATCAGGAGGTCGGAGCCGCGGCCGCCCGTCAGGTTCTCGACGTCCCCGAGGATGTCGTCGCCCTCGCCGGCGGCGCCGTCGCCGGGCCCGTCGCCGATGCTGAGGCGAAGCGCCTCGTCGTGATCCGCGTATCCGGCCTCGTCGACCCCGGGTCCGCCGCCGAGCCGGTCCGCGCCGGGTCCGCCCTCGAGGAAGTCGGTGCCGTCTCCGGCCTGGATGTCGTCGTCGCCCTCCTGGCCGAGAAGCGACTCGCCCTCCGGGCTGCCCACCAGCGTGTCGTCGCCGGCACCGCCGGTCAGCCCAGTCGAGTCCGGCCCCGCCGTCAGCGTGTCGTCCCCCGACCCTCCCTCGATGCTCCCGAGCGAGCCGAGCACGTTGTCGCCCTCGCCGGCGGCGCCGTCATCGGCCAGGCCGTTCACGCTGACCGTGACGCCCGCGCTGTGGCCTGCATACGAGATCGCGCTGCCGGGCGCCAGGCGGGCGTCGAGCAGGTCCGCGCCGGGGCCGCCCGTGAGCACATGAGGCGGGCCCGCCACCACGATCTCGTCGTCGCCGGGCCCACCGGCCACCGACCCCCCGAGGTCCCGGAAGTCGATCCGGTCGCTCCCGTCGCCGAGCTCCACCTCAACCCCGTCGAACTGGCCGCGGCAGAAGCGGCCGCCGGAGCTCGCCGGGCGGCACGCCCCGGTGAGTGCCGCCCCGCGGTCGTCGATCACCACGCCCCGCGGCGAGCGGTGGACGGAGATGTTGTTGACCTCGCCGGGAGCTGCGCGCACGACGAGCCCGCGAGTGTCCGCGTCGCCCGAGCTCGGGTCGCAGCCGCAGAAGTGATCCTCGATCTCGATAACCGCCGCGGACGCGGGCGTGGCCAGCAGCGCGAGGCCCACGAGTGCGAGGAGGAAGCACCGCATGTTGCGCAAACCCGTGCCGACTGGGGAAGTTACGCAATATGCACGACCTAGCCTGCGTGGTCCACCTGCACTCGACGCACTCGGACGGGACCGGAACGGTGCCCGAGATCGCCCGCGCCGCGGCCCGCGCCAAGGCCGACGTGGTGCTGCTCACCGATCACGACACGCTCGAGGCGAAGCGGCGCGGCGAGGAGGGCTGGTACGGCGACGTGCTGCTGCTCGCGGGCGAGGAGGTCTCGCCGCTCGGGCGCAACCACTACCTGGCATTCGGGATCGAGGAGGAGATCCGCCATCACGGCCTCGACGCCTGCGACATCGCGCGGGCGGTCCGCGACGCGGGCGGCTTCGGCTTCGCCGCTCATCCCTTCTCCGAGGGCTCCGTGCGCTTCAAGCGGCCCGGCATGCCGTTCGGGGGCCTCGACTGCGACGCCCTGCACGGCATCGAGCTGTGGAGCTTCGCGAACGACACCGGCGAGCGCATCGGCGGCATTCCGGCCCTGGTGCGCTTTCTGGCCACGCCCGGGCGCGTGCTCGACCACCCGCCTGAGCGCAACATGCGGCGCTGGGACGAGCTCTGCCGAACGCGGCGCGTGGTGGCGATCGGCGGCCTCGACGCCCACCAGTTCGGGAAGCGGATCGGGCCCGTGGTTCCCGTGCGCGTGATGGCCTACCACCGCAGCTTCCGCTACATACGCACGCACGTGCTCTGCAGCGAGCCGCCTGCCGGTGAGCTCGAACGCGACCGCGAGCTCGTCTTCGAGCCGCTGCGCGCGGGCCGCTGCTACATCGCGGTCGACTCGGTCGCGCCCGCCCGCGGCTTTCGCTTCGAGGCCGACGACCTGGCAATGGGCGCCGAGGCACAGGCGGGCCGCCGGACGCTGCGGGTGCGCACGCCGCTGGCCGCCCGGCTGCGGCTGTTGCGCGACGGCGCCGAGATCGCCTCGACCGAGGGGACCTCCCTGGACGCCGAGATCGAGGAGCCCGGCGTGTACCGCGCTGAGGCGCTCCGGCACCAGTATGGCCGCGAGCGAACGTGGATCCTGTCCAACCCCATCTACCTGCGTTGACGACTCGGGACGTCCTCCGCATCCGCAACTTCCGGCTGCTGTTCGCCGGGCACGGCGTGTCGCATCTCGGCGATCGGATGGTGACCGTGGCCCTGGCGTTTGCGGTGCTCGAGCTGGGCGGGTCCGCGTCCGCCGTGGGACTGGTGCTCGCAGCCTCCTGGGTGCCCGCGGTGGCGAGCGTGCTCGTGGGCGGCGTGATGGCCGACCGGATCTCACGACGAACGGTGATGGTGGCCGCGGATGTCGTTCGCGTCTGCAGCCAGGGCACGATGGCGGCGCTGCTCATCGGCGGCGCGGCAGAGGTCTGGATGCTCGCGGCCCTGGCGGGCCTGACCGGCGCCGCCACGGGCTTCTTCAATCCCGCTGCCACGGGGCTGCTGCCGGACGTGGTGCCGGCCGCAGGGCTGCAGCCCGCGAACGCCCTGCGCGCCACGGCGGCGTCGGTCAGCGAGATCCTGGGGCCGGTCGCGGCCGGCATCATCGTGGCCGCGGCCGGGGCAGGTTGGGCGATTGCCGCAGATGCGGCCACGTTCGCAATCAGCGCGGCCTGCCTTGTGGCTCTACGCCTGGGGAAAGCGGCCGAGCGAGAGCCGGCCGCGTTCCTGCGCGACCTGCACGATGGCTGGCTCGCGGTGCGGTCGCGGCGCTGGCTATGGACGTTTCTCGCCTACTTCGCCGTCGCGAACGTGATGTGGGGAGCGTGGAGCGCTCTCGGTCCCGTCGTCGCGGCCAGGGACCTTGGCGGCGCTGGCCCATGGGGCACGGTGCTCGGCTCGGTGGGTGTGGGCGCCGTGCTCGGCAGCCTCGCTGCCACTCGCGTCAGGCCGTCCAGGCCGCTCGTCTTCGTGGCGCTGATGGACGGGCTGTTCGGCCTACCGCTCGCGTTCCTGGCAGCCGGGTCATCCGTGCCGGTCCTCGCGATCGGCGGCGTCCTGTCGGGCATCGGGCTGACGCTCGGGATGTCGGTCTGGGAGACCACGCTTCAGCGCGAGATTCCGGCCGAATCGCTGTCCCGCGTGGCGTCTTACGACTGGTTCGTCTCGTACGCGGTCTATCCGCTCGGACTTGCGATCTGGGGACCGCTCGCGGGGGCAATCGGGATTTACACGGCCCTGTGGCTCGCCTTCGGCCTGTTCGGTGCGGGGTTGCTCGCGCTGCTGGCCGTTCCGGAGATCCGCCGCGAGCCGGTTTCCACGGGCTAACTGGGGTCCAGACCCCATTCTTTCGTCTATGGGGTCCTCACCCGATTGGACGATTGGCCTATTCAGCCGACATTCTGGACATGGCCCACTATCTCTGCCCACATTGCGAAGACGTGGTCGACTTCGACGGCCTCGCGCGCGTTACCTGGTGCAACGCCTGCGGCCAGCCGCTCAGCATGTACGACCTGCTCCCCATCCGGCCCGCCATCAGCGCGGTCCCGAACCAGTCGCAGGAGGACAAGCCCCCGGCACTCGCTTAGACCGTCCGGCCCGCATGGATGCGGGTCACCCCAGACCTAGGCGTCCCGCGGCGGCACGTGAGCATTGCGTGCCGCTCCGGCACTGGCGGCCACCACGAGCAATATCGCGACCAGCTCCCTGGTGGCCAGGCCCTCGTCGAGCAGGATGAAGCCGGCGAGGGCCGCCACTGCCGGCTCGATGCTCATCATCACCCCGAACACACGCGCGGGCATCCGCCGCAGGGCCTCCATCTCGAGCGAGTAGGGGATCGCCGAGGAGAGGATCGCCACGGCCGCAGCCACGGCGAGCACTCCCGGCACGAGCAGGTCGCTCCCCGCGTCCGCGACGCCCACGGGCACCAGCATCACGGCGCCCGCGACCATTGCGAGAGCCAGCCCGCTGGCGCCCGGGAAGACGCTCCCCACCCGCACGCTGAGCAGGATGTATGCGGCCCAGAAGGCGCCGGCCAACAGGGCGAGGGCCACGCCCAGCCCGTCGAGGTCGGCTGTCCCGAAGTTGGACAGCAGCAGGATGCCTGCCGCCGCGAGCACCACCCAGGCCACGTCGAGCGGCCGCCGCGACCCCGCGATCGCCACGCCGAGCGGCCCCACGAACTCGAAGGTCACGGCTATCCCGAGCGGAATGCGGTCGAGCGACGAGTAGAAAGCGAGGTTCATCCCCGCCAGCGTCAGGCCGAAGACGCCGATGAGGCGCCAGTCCGCGGCCGAGCGGCCGGCCACGGCGGGGCGCCAGACCGCCACCAGTATGAGTGCGGCGAACAGCACCCTGAGGAAGACCGTGCCGCCAACGCCGACCTCGTCGAAGAGCGACTTTGCGAGCGCCGCTCCGAACTGGACGGACGAGATCGCGACCACCACGAGCAGCGTCGGCGGTATACGGTCGGCCCGGAGCATGGCGCGGGACCGTACCTACGAGGAGCTCGAGCGCATCTTCGCGGACGTGGACGCGCCGTTCGCGCTCGTGGACCTTGACGCCATGTGGTCGAACGCGCGCGAGATGCTCGGCCGCGCCGCGGGCACGCCGTTACGGGTGGCAAGCAAGTCGGTCCGCTGCCGCGCGCTGCTGGCGCAGATCCTCGACAGCGACCCCGGCTTCCGCGGCCTCATGACCTTCACCCTGCCCGAGTCGCTCTGGCTCCACGAGCACGGCATCGAGGACATGCTGATCGCCTACCCGACCGCCGACCGCGGCGCGCTCGCCGAGCTCGGCCGGTTGGAGAGCGAGCGGCCGCCGATCCTGATGGTGGACTCGGTGGCGCACCTGGACCTGATCGAGAGCGCCGCCGGACCGGCCGCCCGGCCGCTGAGGGTCTGCATCGACCTCGACGTGAGCTGGTGGCCGCTCGGGGGTCGGCTGAAGATCGGCGTGAAGCGCTCGCCGATCCGCACCCCGCAGCAGGCGAGCGCGCTGGCGCGCGAGATCGTCCGGCGGCCGGGGCTCGAGCTGGCGGGGCTGATGGGCTACGAGGCGCACATCGCCGGCCTCGGCGACAGCCCACTTGGCAAGCGCGCTCAGGCGCCCGTGATCCGCGAGATCAAGCGCCGCTCGGCCGACGAGATCGCCGAGCGCCGGGCCGCCGTGGTGGCGGCGGTGAGCGAGGTGGCGCCGCTCCCGCTCGTGAACGGCGGCGGCACCGGCAGCATCCACAGCACGCGCAGGGAGGACGTGATCACCGAGATCACGGCCGGCTCCGGGTTCTATGCGCCGACCCTCTTCGACCGCTATTCCTCCTTCCGGCTGACCCCGGCCGCGATGTTCGCGATGCCGGTGGTGCGCAGGCCGAGCGGCGGGCTGGCGACCCTGCTGGGCGGCGGCTATCCCGCATCCGGCGCGGCGGGACGCGATCGCCTGCCGGCACCGCACCTCCCTCGCGGACTGCGTGTTGACCCACTGGAAGGGGCAGGCGAGGTGCAAACCCCCGTAACGGGGTCTGCCGCCGCTAGCCTGCAGATCGGCGCAAACGTCTACCTGCGCCACGCGAAGGCTGGGGAGCTGTGCGAGCGTTTCAACACTCTGTATCTGGTGCGCGGCGACGCGATAGTCGACGAGGTCCCCACCTACCGCGGCGAGGGGCGCTGCGAGCTGTAGCGAGCGCCATCGCCGGCGCGGCGGCCGCCCTGGCGCTGGCCTCCCCGGCGCTCGCGCGCGAGAACGTCGTCCTGATCATGACCGACGACCAGACCGAGGCCTCGCTGGCGAACATGCAGCACGTGAACGTGCTCCTCGGCGGCGAGGGCACCCGCTTCGACCAGGCGATCGCGAGCTTCCCGCTCTGCTGCCCCGCCCGCGCCACCAACCTGACCGGGCAGTACGCGCACAACCACGGGGTGCTCCACAACAACCCGCCCTTCGGAGGCTTCATCCAGCTCGACTCGACGAGCACGCTGCCGGTCTGGCTCCAGAGCGCCGGCTACCGCACAATGCACGTGGGCCGCTACCTGAACGGCTACGAGGCCAAGTACGGCATCCCACCCGGCTGGACGGACTGGTACGGGCTTCCGCACTCGGCCGCGTTCAACTACGTGGCCTGGAAGGCGTTCGACCACGGCGTGGTGAAGGACTACCCCGACGCCGAGCACCCGGGCGAGTACCTCACCGACTTCGAGACCCGGCGCGGCGTGGAGCTGATCGACGAGGCATCGCCGGGCGACCAGCCGTTCTACCTGTCGCTCTGGTACACCGCCCCGCACCGCGGCTCCCCGCGCGACCCGGACGACCCGCGCCGGCCCGGCACGCCCTCTCCGGCACCGCGGCACCACGACGCCTTCGCCGGTGTGCGCATGCCGCGGCACCCGAACTTCAACGAGAAGAACATGTACGACAAGCCGCAGGTGGTGGCCGACCGCGGGCGCCTGTCTCCGGAGTTCGCCGCGGGCGTGGAGGAGAACTGGCGCCAGGAGAACGAGGCGCTGATGGCCGTCGACGAGGGCGTCGCCCAGATCGTGGAGGCGCTGCGCCGCAACGGCGAGCTCGAGAACACGCTGATCGTCTACATGTCGGACAACGGCTTCATGCACGGCGAGCACCGGGCGCTCGCGGAGAAGGTGCTGCCCTACGAGGAGTCGATCCGGATCCCGCTGGTGATGCGCGGCCCCGGCGTGCCTCGGACCCGGCTCGACCACCGGCTCGTGGGCAACGTCGACGTGGCATCCACGATCCTGGACGCCACCGACGTGGCACCGGGTCGAGTGCAGGACGGGCGGTCGCTGCTCGAGCTGCTCGCCGACCCGGGCGCCGAGTGGGGCCGCGACATCCTGATCGAGAACGGCAACGGCGCCAACGGCATCCCGACCTACCGCGGCATCAGGACCTACCGCTACGTATACATCGAGCACCGCACCACGGGCGAGTACGAGCTCTACGACCTCCAGAACGATCCCTACGAGCTCCAGAGCGTGGACGGGCACGAGCAGTACGCGAAGGTGCAGCGCGACCTGAAGTCGCGGCTGCGCGAGCTTGTCTCGTGCGTGGGGGTGGACTGCCTGGCGCGGCCACACCTCACACTCGTGGTCCGCTCGGCGGGAAGACCGGTCCGCACCTGCTTCGCAAGGGATCTGCGCGTTCAGGTGCGCGGCTCGAAGCGCGCCCGGCTCCTGCACGCCGACGTGCTCGTGGGCCGCCGGCGCGTCGAGCGGCTGCTCAACATCCCCACGGCGCGCGGTCGCAGGGCCGGCCCCACGCTCCTGAGTGGCAGGGTCCCCCGCGCGCGGATCCACCGGCGCGGGCCGTTCCGCCTGCGCGTGCTCGCGGAGACGGAGGACGGCCGCAAGCTCACGCTGGATCGCGTGCTGCGCCCCTGCCGCTGAAGACCCGCTCGATGAGCTGGTTCAGCGGCCGGCGCCTCAGCTCGGGCTGGAGAGCCACGATGTACTCAACCAGCGCAAGGCTCGAGGCCACCGCGAAGTCGGGACTGCGGAGCTCCTCGCCGTTCAGGACTCCGTCCGCGATCCAGGCGTCCACCCGGTCGAGGATCTCGCCGGTGCGCTCGCGGTCCGCTCGCAGCCGGTCCTTGTTCGCGCGGAAGACCAGGAGCACCGCGCGCGCCACCACCCGCCTTGGCACGTCCTGTCCCATCAGCAGCACACCGAGCCTGCCCTCTGCGCCCCGGCCGCTGAGCGCGTCCGGGTCGTGCGCGCCAGCCGAGGCGACCAGGCGCCGGGCCCACTGCTGGAGCACGTCGTCGGCCCAGCGCTCGGCCTCGAGCGCACGCGGGTCGTCGGGCACGAGGCGCGGCTCTGGTACGAGCTCGTCGAGCACCCGCGGCAGCTCGCGCGTGCCCTGAGCGCGGCGGCCGTCCTCGAACTTCACTGCGGGCACGCGGTCGCCCTTGAAGCCCATCACGCGCACCAGCACGCGGTGCGGTCCGGGCATGAAGTTCACGCGCCGGAACTCGATCCCCTTGTGCTCGAGCATCAGCTCGCCGGTCCGGACCGCGTGCGAGCCCGGGATCCCGTAGAGCGTGGCCGTCACCCGAGCACCCGCCTCAGGTAGTCGTTCTCGAACCGGCGCTCGGGGTCGAAGCGCTCGCGCAGCTCGGCGAAGCGGTCCCACTCGGGATAGCGCGGGCGCAGCGTCGCCTGGGACTGGTAGTGGCGCTTCCCCCAGTGCGGTCGCCCGCCGTACTCGTCCATGATCGCCTCCACGGCGCGGAAGTAGGTCTCGAACTCCATGCCAACGTACTGGTGCACCGCGATGTACGCGGTGGGGCGCTCGTACGCGGTCGAAAGCAGGGCGTCGTCCGGGGCCACCACGCGCAGCTCGATCGGGAAGCCGATCGGCAGCCGCCGCCGCTCGATCAGGGCGAGCACGCGCTCGAGCGCCTCGGCGGCGTGCTCGCGCGGGATCGCGTACTCCATCTCCGTGAAGCGGACCAGGCGCGTGTTGGCGTACACGCGGTTGCTCGCGTCGAGGTGCTCGGAGCGGCCCATCATCCCGGCGAGCGAGCGGTTGAGGAGCGGGATCAGCCCGGGGAACCGGCGCCCGAGGCGGCAGAAGGCGCCGAGCACCGCGTTCTCCAGCACCACGTCGTGGAGGAAGGCGGCGGCACGCCCGGGCGGCTCGGGGGCGCGGTCGGTGCGCTCGGAGGTGAGCGTGAGCGCACGGCGCGTGTAGGGCATCACGAACGCCTCCCAGTGGTCGTGCGAGTCCACCAGCTCGTCCAGCTGCGGCAACACCTCGTCGAGCGGGCGCGGCTCGTCGAGCCGGTGGATCGTGAACGCCGGCACGCAGCGCATCGTGACCGCGGAAATGGCGCCGAGCGCGCCCAGGCCGACACGCACCGCGCGCAGCTCGTCGCCCCCGCGGATATCCATCAGCTCGCCCGTGCCCGTGACCAGTCGCACCGCGGTCACCTGCGAGGAGAGGTTTCCGAAGCGGCCGCCGGTCCCGTGCGTGGCCGTCGAGATGGCGCCGGCCAGCGCCTGCGGATCCACGTCGCCCTGGTTCTCCATCGCAAGCCCGCGAACGCGCAGCTCCTCCCCCAGGTCGTGCAGCGTGATGCCCGCCTCGACGGTCACCTCGGGGCCGTCCACGGCGAGCACCCGCCGCATGGCGGACATGTCCACCATCACGCCGTCGGTGCAGGCGATGTCCGTGAACGAGTGGCCTGAGCCGGCCACCTTCACGCGCCGCGCGCCGCCGACCACGCGGACGAGCTCGTCCTCAGAGCGCGGTGTCTCGATGCGCTCCGGTGCGCAGCGCTGCTGGCGAGCCCAGTTGGTCCAGGTGGGCAACTAGCCCGCGGCGGACTTGGCGGCCGCGAGCTTCTCGGCCGCGGCCTCCACCCGGTCGGGATCGGGGGTCCAGTGGGCCTCCGGGTCGACCGGGGTGTCGCGCAGGTAGGCCTCGGCGTCGAGCGCGGCCATACAGCCGGTGCCCGCGGCCGTGACGGCCTGGCGGTACACGCGGTCGGTCAGGTCGCCGGCGGCGAACACCCCCGGCCGCTTCGTCTTCGTGGAGCGCCCCTCGACGAGCACGTAGCCCTCGTCGTCCAGGTCGATCTGGCCCTCGACCAGGTGCGAGTTCGGCTTGTGGCCGATCGCTACGAACGCCCCGGTGGCCGGGACCTCCTTCGTCGAGCCATCCTCGCTGTTCTCGAGCACGGCCTTGCCGAGCGCCCCGTTCTCGCCAGCCTGGAAGCTCTGCACCACGTAGGGCGTGACCAGCTCGATGTTTTCCTTCTCGCGCGCGCGATCGATCATGATCGCCGAGGCGCGGAACTCAGGGCGGCGGTGCACGACGCTCACCTTGCCGGCGAACTTCGAGAGGAAGGTGGCCTCCTCCATCGCGGTGTCGCCGCCGCCGACCACGATGGTCTGGGCGTCGCGGTGGAAGGCCGCATCACAGGTGGCGCAGTAGGACACGCCGCGAGCGGACAGCTCGTCCTCGCCCGGTACACCGAGCTTCTTCGGCTCGGCGCCCATGGCGAGGATCACCGAGCGCGCCCTGATCTCCTGGCCGCCCACGTGAATCACGTGGATGCCGCCCTGGTCCGAGCTGAGCTCGATCTTGGTGGCGTCGTCGGTGATGAAGCGCGTGCCGAAGCGCTCGGCCTGGTCGCGGAAGTCCTGCATCATCTCCGGGCCCATCACGCCCTTGGAATAACCGGGGTAGTTCTCGACGTCGGTCGTCTGCTGGAGCAGGCCGCCCCAGGCGAAGCCCTCGATCATGAGCGGCTCCAGGTCCGCGCGCGAGGTGTACAGCGCAGCCGTGTAGCCGGCCGGCCCGCTGCCAACGATTACGACGTTCTCGATGTCTTTGATATCCACACCCATCCGTTCTCCACCCACGTTACTTTACTTTCTGAAGTGTAGTCCTCTTTGCGGCGCCTGCGTCCTCCCGCTCCCACTCGGCCACCGTCTTTCGCAGCTGTATGAACGCCACGATTCCCGGCGGAATCGGCAACCAGAACGCGATCACCCGATACGTCAGGACGGCCGGGAAGACGACCGAGTCGTCGATTCCGAAGATCGAGAATGCCCCAATCATGCCCGCGTCGACGGCGCCAACGCCTCCCGCGGGCGACGGGATCAGGTTCGCTGCCATTCCGAGGAAGAAGCCCTGCACGAGCACGGCGAACGGCACGTGCCCCCCGAAGGCCTCGAAGCTCGCCCACAGCACTCCGATGTTCGCGGCCCAGAACCCCACCGCCCCGCCGACCGCCAGCAGGCCGCGCTGCGGGTGGCGGACATAGGCGATCGCGGTGCGCGTGCCCGTGGCGAGCGTGACCGGCCCCTTCGCGAAGCGCTGGAGGTAGCGCACGCGGCGGTAGCCGCCGGCGTAGTGCTGGATGCGCCGCTCGAAGTCCTGCGGGATCAGCGCGATCAGGCAGAACAGGATGATCAGGCCGGCCGAGATCGCCGCCGGCACGACCGTGCCGGCGAGCGGGTCCGTCCCCGGCAGCACGCCCGTCCGCAGCAGCACCCCGAAGACCACCAGCGCGGCGAGGTAGACGAAGTACGTGAGCACCAGGAACGCCACCATCCGGCAGGCCGCGCGGCGGCGCGGCATCCCGGCCTTGCGGAGCGCCCAGTACGTGAGCACGATCCCTCCGGCGCCGGCCGCCGAGAAGATGCGCGTGGCCGCGAGCCCGGCCATCGTGATCTGGTACGACGCCCGCAGGTCGAGCCGGCGGTGGACCGCGTCGTCGCGCGTGCCGCCGAGGATGCCGCGAAACAGCGCCACGTACGCCCCGAACGCCAGCACGTTGAAGCCGATGGCCACGGCGATCCAGTACCACTTGGCCTCGTCGAGGTTGCTGACCGCCTCGTCGGCGCCGACGATCTTCGGGAACAGCACGTAGATCGCCACCACGAGCAGCAGCACCAGCAGCAGGCCGGAGACGATCTTGCGGCGGTCCTGGAGGAGTGCCTGGAAGCGGCTTACCTCGAGCTCGTCCGCCTCGATGTTGGCGGCGTCCTCGTCGGCCGCCTCGAGCGCCAGTTCCTCGTCGGAGGGCCGGTCCCACTCGGCGGGGCGGCCGTCCTCTTCGCGGACGCGGCGGCGCTCTTCCGCCGCCATCAGCCTGCCCGCGGCTCCAGTTGATGCACGGCCGCGGCGATCATCCGGATCGCCGGTTCGACACGCGGTGCCGCGCGCCAGATCCCCTCGGCGAGCGCGATGCCGGCGAGCAGGTCGATCAGGTAGTGCTCACCGAGATACACGAGCCCGAACCCCAGCGTCAGCGCATATGCCCAGCCCGCGGCAGCATGGCGCGGCCCGACCTGCGACAGGATCCGGGCGGCCATCACTGAGGTACCGAAATGAAGGGAGGGCATGGCTGCAAAGGGGTTACCTTGGAGGGAATGGTAAAGCGGGTGCCAGAGACGTTTCCAAAAGCGCTCGCCCGCCTCGGCCATGATCCGGCGCACCGGCGGTAGCTGGCCGTTGGCCCCCGCATACCAGGGCGGGGCCGTCGGCACCAGCCAGTAGACCACGCATCCCAGATCGAAGCACGCCGACATCAGCACGGCGGAGCGCGGGAACCTGTCGCGGTGGCGGAGCATCATGTAGCCGAGCGTGCCGTGCGGCACCAGGAACCAGCTCCAGTGCACGGCTGAGAGCGTGTACTCGAGCGCTCCCACGTGGCCCTCGCGGCCGAGCGCGCGCTGAAGCCTGATGGTCGGGCATGTTCCGAGCCCGAGTACCCGGTCACAGCGGATCGGATAGGTCACCTTCAGCCGCTTGAGCAGCGCGTCCGGGTCGTCGTCCGGCATGTCGAAGTGCGCGAAGTACACCCACATCTGGAGTGCGTAGATGGCCGCATCGCGCACCGGAGTGCGGCGAGCAGCGAGCGCGAGCGCGGCGGGGGCCGGCCATGACAACGCCGATACCACCGGTGGCCGGAGCCGCAGCCGGTGCCGGACCAGTGGGGTGGCGACGCCGACCGCCACCGCGCCCCACGCGAGCTTTCGCAGGGCGCGAGTACTTCGCAAAGCCGGGGCAGCATAACCCTCGCAGGGTTCGGTGCAGCGAAAAGGAGCGCGGGGCCGCGCATCGAAGACGCGCGCAGATGACCTCAAAGCACCCGCTCCTGATCCTGTCCGCCCTGCTGTCGCTGCTGCTCGTGGCCGCGCCGGCCGGCGCCGACGACTTCGGCGGCGTGACCGCTCCGATCCTCATCCAGGAGCCCGGAGGCGGCGTGGTGGCACCCGTGGCCCCGGCGGAGCCGGCTGTCCCTGTGGCCGAGGCGGCCCAGCAGGAGACGACCCCCACCACCCCGGGCGGCGAGGAGCAGCCGCCCGACGGCCAGACCGAGACCACCCCGGGCACCACCACCGAGGAGACCGGCGGCGGAACGCTCCCGGGCACCGGCAACGAGGGCAACGCCGGGGCCGGCGAGTCCGGCGGCGGCCTGCCCACCACGGGTCTCGAGCTCGCGGCCCTCGCCATGATCGGGCTCGGCCTTCTGATGGCCGGGCTGGCGCTGCGCCCGACTAGCTCGTGGCCGCCGCCTCGAGATCGCCTGAGCCGTTCGATGCCGCGCCGTTAGCCGCCGCCGGCGTCTTCACAGCCGGCGCGCTGGGCGGCGCTGTGGTGGCGGCGCCCTCGATCGGACCGGGCAGCAGCTCCTCCGGCGGCGGGATCTCGATCCCGAGCACCTTCATGCGCCGCTTCAGGGTGCGGTAGGCGAACCCGTAGATCTGGCGCGAGGTGTAGCCGTACGAGACGAACTCGGAGGCGTCCTTCACATACGGCGGGACGAACACGTAGGCCGCCTTCGGGGCCAGGTCGAGAACGACGCGCTCGACGGTCGCGCGGTGGCGCGGGTCCTCCTCGATGGCGTCGCGCAGGAAGCGAACGCCGAACGCCACGTGGCGGTGCTCGTCGCGCTCCACGAGCCCGAAGCCCTCGGAGAAGCCCGGGTACAGCGAGTGCTCGATCATGTAGTCGCGGATCAGGGTCTGGCCCGTGACGGCGAGGAAGCCCTCCACGACCATGTGGTAGGTGGTCACGCCCTCCACGAACAGGTCCAGGTCGTCCGGCTTCGCCTGGATTCGCTTGGCCACGTCGCGCAGGCCGTCGTCGAACACCTCGCGCCAGGGTGAGAGCAGGATCTGCTCGACCTCTCGCATGCGGCCCCGGAAGTCGTCCGCCGACAGGCACATCACCTCGGCGCCGAAGCGGTCGAAGAACGCGGCGTGGCGCGCCTCGTCCACGAGCTGGGTGGCCAGGAACAGCTCGATCTCCCCGCTCGGGGCCGCCTGCAGGAATGGCGCGAGGTCGGCCGTCACGCGCTCCTCACCGACGTAGAACGAGCCGAGGCTCCAGATCGTGGACTCCTGCGCCTCGCGCGGAGTGGCGAGCCACTGCTCCTTGTCGACCGTGAAGTCGAGCTCCGTGGCCTTCCAGTTCTGGCGCTCCCACAGCGCGTAGAGCTGCCGGTAGTCGAGCAGGCCGCCGCCGTCGCGGACGCCGCCCTCGGACTCGTGACCCGGGTCGCCCTGCCCGGGACCGCCGATGCCGCCCTCGACGTAGAGGTTCGCCCGCCGCTCCTGGAGCTGGCGCTGCTTCTGCTCGCGCTTCAGCTCGGCGTCGTCCGCTCCCTGGGCGCGGGCGATCCAGCGGCCGATCAGCGTGATCGGGTGGATCTGGCCCTCGATCGTGGTGAGCTGGTTCTGCATCGCCTGCGACGGGCTCAGCTGGCCCGACGCCATCCGCTGGTACGAGTCGAAGGACACGCTGGCGGTTCCCGCCACGTCGCGCTCTTCCCGGCTGACCTCGAGGGGCTGGCCATCGCGCACGGTCACGTACCAGCTGCCGCCTCCCTCCCCCGTGACCACGTACCTGACGGTGAAGTCGTGTCCGGTGGTCCACTCTGGGTCAACGATGTAGGGAAGGCTGCGGTAGAGGATGTCGGGATCCAGCGTTCCGCCCGCCTCGACCACGTCCGCCAACGAAACTTCGCCGGACATCCGGCGCAGCTTCATCGCCTTCCGCCGCTTGCCCCGGATGCGCAGCCTGCCGCGCATCATGAGGCCCAGCGGCCCGTGCGTGCCGGTCACGAGGTCCACGAGCGTGCGCGCGTCGGCCTGGAGCCGGAAGTCGGCGTCCTCGGCCTCGTCGGCCTGGTCCACGCGGGCGCGACCGCCGGAGATCGACACCCGATGCGTGCCCAGCCCCGCGACGTCGAGCACGTAGGACATCGTCCCGCCGATCTTGGACGCCGCGCCAGGCAGCGTCATGAGGATCAGTCGCGCCGCGAGCTCGGGGTCGTCGGCGGCGATCCGGTGGAGCGCGGCGCGCTGGCGGTCGGCCTCGATGGTCACTGAGCCTTCTCCATGATCCGTACCTCCACGGAAGCCTTGTCGGCGAACGTTTTTGCGTCCTCTTCTGTGCCCAGGTGCTCGCCCCAATGCATCGGGACTGCCACGCGGGGCTGTATGCGCCGGGCCGCCTCGGCGGCCTCCTGGGCGGTCATGACGTAGACCCCACTCACGGGCAGCAGTGCCACGTCGACCCCCGTGACGCTGTCCATCTCAGGTATCACGTCGGTGTCGCCGGAATGGTAAAGCCGCTCACCCCGGACATTGACCTCGTATCCCACCCATCCCGCATCACGCGGATGAAACGGCCTCCCGTCGGCGTCGCGCTTGGACGTGTTGTAGGCGGCGACAGCGCTCACGTGCACCCCGCGCACGAGCTCGTCGTCGAGCACCTCGCCCGGCGCGATCCTGTGAACCTGCCCGCTCACCCGCTCCGCCACGGCAGCCGGCCCGATCAGCCAGGTATCCCGTGTGGAGAGCCGTTCCACGTCCTGCGGCGAGAAGTGGTCGTAGTGGCCATGGGTGATGAGGATCAGGTCGGCCTGGGGGGCGTGCTCGGGGACGCGATACGGGTCGATGTACACCACCGAGCGCCCGACCGTGATCCGAAAGCCGGAGTGGCCGAGCCAGTCGACGCTGTCGAGGAGCATGCGGCCCGAAGAGTAGGCGGCGCCTCGAACGACGAGCATTAAAGGGGTGACCTCCGTCACTTAACCGCGTATATCGCGGCTAACTGACGACACACCCCCCGTTTACGCCTCGGCCGGCACGCGGTCCGGCGCGAGGCTGCGCGCCATCCGCACCGCCGTCCCGGACCCGTTCCCGTGGGTGAGCTCCACCGAGTCCATCAGCGCTTCCATCAGCGGCAGCCCGTTCCCGCGGTATGGCAGGTTGCCGTTCGGGCGCTCGATCCAGCCGCCGTCGTCGCGGATCGTGAGGATCACCTGGCTCGCTTCGAGCTCGGCGTCCACGCTGAGGCTGCCCTCGCCGAACGCGTAGCCGTGCTCGATCGAGTTGGAGCAGGCCTCGTGGCATGCCATCTGCACCACCTCGACCACCTCGCTGCTGGCCCCGGCGCTGCGCAGCCAGCTGCCGAGCTCGCGGCGCATGGCGCCGAGCTGGGCCGGGTCCGAGGGGATGTCGATGTGCAGCGGCGGCGGCGCGGTCGGCAGTGCGCGCAGCGCCAGGACCGCGATGTCGTCGTTCGCCGGGTGGATGGCCAGCATCGCGTCGACCAGGCGGTCGCAGAGCTCGTCCGGATGGCAGATGTCCTGCGCGGCTGCGAGCCGCAGCGCGTCGAGGCCCTGGTCGATCGAGACACCGCGCTCCTCCACGAGCCCGTCGGTGTAGAGGACGATCGTTGAGCCCGGCTCCAGCTGGGCCGTGAGCTCGGTGTGCCTGTCGGTCTCGAACACGCCGAGCGGCGGGTTGGGCGCGCTCGCGAGGTACTCGGCCTCGCCGTCCGGTCCGATGGCCAGCGGCGGCACGTGGCCGGCGCTCGCGAAGTGGATCGTGCCGTGGTCCGGCTCCACCACCAGGTACAGCAGCGTGGCCATCTGGCTGCCGTCGAGGCTGCGAACCAGGCGATCCAGCCTGTCGAGCACGCCCGCCGGCGAGTGGCCCTCGAGCGCGTACGCGCGCGTGGCGTGGCGCAGCTGGCCCATCAGCGAGGCGGCTCCGATCCCGTGCCCGACCACGTCGCCCATCGCCACGCCTATCCGGCCGCCCTCGAGCGGGATGGCGTCGTACCAGTCGCCGCCCACGTCGGCGCCGCCCGGCTTGTAGCGGGCGCCGATCTGGATGCCCTCGATCTCGGGCAGCCGCTGCGGCAGCAGGCTGCGCTGGAGCATCTCGACGTTCGAGACCTCGCGCTCGTACGCCCGCGCGTGCTCGATTGCGAGCCCCGCGCGGTCGGCCATCAGGATCAGCAGGCTCTCCTCCTCCAGAGTGAAGGGCCGCGCGGAGCGCATGCCCACCTCGACCACCCCGGCCAGCCGCCCCTTGATCACGAGCGGCGACGCCATCAGCGAGCCCACGCCCGCAGCGGCCATCATCGGGTCGAGCCCCGCGCCCGCGGGCAGCTCCTGGAGCGTCACCGGCCGGCTCGCGGAGATCACGGCGGCGAGCACGTCCGTAGTCGGCGTGCCCCTCCTCGCCGACCAGCCCCGCGGTGAAGCCGACCACACCAGCCAGCCGCTCCCCTGTACCGCGACGTGGCGCAGGAAGGCGCGCGCGGTGAGGAACACGCCGACCAGATCGACAGCCATGGTGCGCTTGAACTGCTCCAGCGTCATCCCGGCGACGGGCGCCGGCCGCTCGGTCCAGACGCCGGCGTTGGCGACGCAGATGTCGATGCGCCCGTAGCGGTCGAGCGCCGAGGCGAACAGCGCATCGACCTCGTCCTCCCGCGTGACGTCCGCGCCGACCGCGATCGCGTCGGGCAGCTAGCCGGCGAGCGCCTCGGCCTCCTGCCGTCCCGTGCGGTAGTGCACGACGACGCGCGCGCCCTCGGCGGCGAACATGCGCGCCGCGGCGGCGCCGATCCCGCGCGAGGCGCCGGTGACCAGCGCGACCGACCCGTCCAGGCCGGTATCCATCCGCTCAGCCCCCTTGGGGGCTCGAGCTCGGGACGCTGCCCGGCAGGCCCTGCGCCAGCACCTTGGCGGCGAAGATCGCGGCGTTGCGCGCGCCGTCGACCGCCATGCAGGCCACCGGCACGCCGGGCGGCATCTGCACGATCGAGAGCAGCGCGTCGAGGCCGTCGAGCGCGTCGCCGCGGATCGGCACGGCGATCACGGGCAGCTCCGTGTACGACGCGACGACGCCGGGCAGCCCAGCGGAGCCGGAGCCGGAGCAGATCAGCACGCGCAGCCCGCGCAGCACCGCCGTCGAGGCGTACTCCGCCACGGCCCGCGGCTCGTCGTACACCCGCAGCAGCCGGACCTCGAAGGTGATGCCCCGGCGCGCCAGCTCCTCCAGGCGCGGCGGCCATGACCGGCGATGGGCCTCGTCGGCCACGAGGACGCCCACGAGCGGCCCGTCGGCCTGCAGCTCCGCGAAGAGCTCCTCGAGGCCGGCCGCGGTATCGGCTCGGAGGGCTCGGCTGCCCGGCCACGCGCCGTCAGCCAGGGCCGCCTCGCGCCCGGCCGCCGCCAGCGCGATGTCGGTGCGCCGCTGCGCGCCGTCGAACGCGATGCGCTCGACCGCGGCGTAGGCCGCTCGCGCGCCTCGGCGAGCGTCGCGCCCAGCGCCGTGACGGCGAGCACGCGGCCGCCGGCGGTCGACGACCCGGCCGTCGCGCAGCGCGGTGCCGGCGTGGAACACGAGCGCGCCCGTCGGCCGCGGCCTCCGTCGAGGCCGGCGATGGGCACGCCCGCCTCGCGGCGGGCGGGATAGCCGCGCGAGGCCAGCACCACGGTGACGGCGCTCGGGCACCACCCGAGCGCGCGCGTCCGGCAGCGCGCCGTTGGCGGCCTCCGCCAGGCGCTCCAGCAGGTCGTCGTCGAGCCGCGGCAGCACCGCCTGCGCCTCGGGGTCGCCGAAGCGGACGTTGAACTCCAGCACCCGCGGCCCGTCGGCGGTCAGCATCAGCCCGGCGTAGAGGCAGCCGCGGAAGCGGATGCCGCGCCGGCCGAGCTCGCGCAGCACCGGCACGTGCACGCGTGTCGACGAGCTCGCGCGCGGCGACGTCGTCGAGGCCCGGCACCGGCGAGTACGCGCCCATGCCGCCGGTGTTCGGGCCGGCGTCGCCGTCGCCGATGCCGCTTGTAGTCCTGCGGCCGGCGGCAGCGGCACGGCCGCGCTCGCCGTCGCAGAGCGCGAGCAGCGAGACCTCGGGCCCCTCCAGCCGCTCCTCGATCACGAGCCGGCGCGCCGGCCGTCGCCGAGCGAGCCGGCCACGAGGAAGTCGGCGCCGCGCGCTCGGCCTCCGCCGCGTCGTCGCAGACCACGACGCCCTTGCCGGCGGCCAGGCCGTCGGCCTTGACCACGACCTGGCCGCCGAGAGCCGCGATCGCCGCGCGGCGCCTCGACCATCGTGCCGACGGTGCGGGCGCGCGGCGGTCGGGATGCCGGCCGCGGCCATGACCTCCTTGGCGAACGCCTTGCGAGCCCTCGAGCTGCGCGGCTCCCGGCCCGGCCCGAAGACCGCGATGCCGCGGCGCGCAGGGCGTCGGCGAGCCCGGCCACGAGCGGCGCCTCGGGGCCGACGACCACGAGGTCGACGCGCAGCGACGTGGCCAGGTCGACCAGCCGCTCGACGTCCTCGACGCCACCGGATGGCAGGTGGCCAGCGCGCGCGATGCCGGGGTTGCCGGGCGCGCAGTGGAGCTCGCCGAGCCGGGGCTGCGGCGAAGCACGTGCGCGAGGGCGTGCTCGCGACCGCCACCGCCCACGATCAGGACGCGCATCACCGGTGCGAGCTTACCACCCGCCCTCTGCGCCTCCGGTCCACCGTTCCGGGATGCCCCTTCCCGCTACCGGAGGTGCCGCATGCGCGCGATCGTGATGCGCGAGTTCGGCCGCCCGGGTGCTCGCGCCCGGGACGTTCGGGCCCCCGAGCCGGGCCCCGGCCAGGCGCTGATCGCGGTCGACCTGGCGAACGTCACGTTCGTCGAACCCAGGTGCGCGCCGGCCGCGCCCAACCCCGCGATGGCGCCCGCGCTGCCGGCCATCCCCGGCAACGGCGTCGGCGGCCGCGTCGAGGCGGTCGGCCCGGGCGTCCTCCCGGGCTCGTCGGGCCGCCGCGTGTGACGTCGACCGGCGGCAGCGGCGCCTACGCCGAACGGGTCGCCGTCACTGCCGGCGCGCTGCTCGACGTGCCGGCGGCCTCTCGCTGCGCGACGCCGTCGCGCTGCTGGCCGACGGGCGCACCGCGCTCGGCCTGGTGCGGCAGGGGGAGCCGCAGGCCGGCGAGCGGTGCTGGTCGAGGCCGCGGCGGGCGGCGTCGGCAGCCTGCTGGTGCAGCTGGCGGCGGCCGGGGGTGCGCGCGTCGTGGCGCTCGCCAGCGGGCCGGACAAGCTCGCGCTGGCGCGGCGGCTCGCCGGGGTCGCGATCGACTACCGCGATCCGGCGTGGCCCGGGCGGTGCGCGACGCGACGGAGGGCGGGGTCGCCGTCGCGTTCGACGGCGTCGGCGGCGAGGTCGGCCGCGCCGCCTTCGAGCTCGTGCGGCCCGGCGGGCGCTTCGTCGCCTTCGGGCTCGCGAGCGGCGCCTTGCCCGCGTCGACGAGCGGAAGCCGCGAGCGCGGCGTCGTCCGGCCGGCGGGCTTCGGCGGCTCGCCGGAGGACCTGCTGGAGCTGACCCGCGCCGCACTGGCCGAGGGCGCCGCCGGCCGCCTGCGACCCGTCGTCGGGCAGACCTTCGCGCTCGAGGATGCGGCCGCGGCGCACGCGGCGATCGAGTCGCGCGCGACGATGGGCAAGACGCTGCTCGTCGTCCGCCCCGGCGCCGACGAGGCGTGACGCTACGCGGGCGTCGGCTCGAGGATCTGGTCGCGCC
The DNA here is from genome assembly GCA_963774095.1 of uncultured Thermoleophilaceae bacterium. Classification (GTDB taxonomy): domain Bacteria; phylum Actinomycetota; class Thermoleophilia; order Solirubrobacterales; family Thermoleophilaceae; genus JACVRW01. The sequence continues at coordinate 8,686 of CAVZDS010000006.1, read as the reverse complement.
GCTGGCCGACGCCGACCATCGAGACCGGCAGCTCGAGCCGCTGCTCGACCCACCGCACGTAGGCGCGGCGCCGCCTCGGGCAGGTCGCCCCAGTCGGTGACGCCGGAGAGGTCGCTGCCCCAGCCGGGCAGGTCCTCGAACACGGGCTCGGCGTGGTGGAAGTCGGACTGGTGCGCCGGGAACTCCTCGATCACCGAGCCGTCGCGCAGCCGGTAGCCGACGCAGACCGGGATGGTGTCGAAGATCGAGAGCACGTCGAGCTTCGTCAGCACGAGCTCGGTGAGCCCGTTGACGCGGGCCGCGAAGCGCAGCCCGACGAGGTCGAGCCAGCCGCAGCGCCGCTCGCGGCCGGTCGTCGGCGCCGAACTCGCCGCCCACCTCGCGGATGCGCGTCGCCGCGCTCGGGATCGGCCTCGCTGGGGAACGGCCCGGCGCCGACGCGGGTCAGGTACGCCTTGGCGACGCCGACCACGCTCGTGATCCGCGTCGGCCCGATGCCACAGCCCGTGCAGGCGCCGCCGGCGATCGGGTTGGAGCGACGTGACGAACGGATAGGTGCCGTTGTCGAGGTCGAGCAGCGTCGCCCTGCGCACCCTCGAACAGCACGGCCCGGCCCTCGCGCAGCGCCCGCTCGATCGAGCAGGCTCGTGTCGGCGATGAACGGCGCCAGCCGCGTCGGCGTAGCCGCTCGAGGTCGGCCACGATCGCGTCGCCGTCGAGCGGCTCGAGGTCGTAGATCTTCTCCAGCTGCTCGTTCTTGACCGCGAGCGCGGCCCCGATCTTCTCGCGCAGGATGCCGGTGTCGAGCACGTCCTGGACGCGGATGCCGATGCGCGCGGCCTTGTCGACGTAGGTCGGGCCCGATCCCGCGCTTGCGTGGTGCCGATCTGCAGCGGCCCGAGCCGGAGCTCGGACTGGGCGTCGAGCAGCCGGTGCCACGGCATCACCAGGTGGGCGTTGCCGGAGATGCGCAGCCCGTCGACCGAGCGGCCGCGCTCCTCGAGCGCGTCGAGCTCGCCGCACAGCACCTCGGGGTCGATGACGACGCCGTTGCCGAGCACGCACAGCTTGTCCGGCTCGAGGATGCCCGACGGCAGCAGGTGGAAGATGAACGTCTGGTCGCCGTGCGACGACGGTGTGGCCGGCGTTGTTGCCGCCCTGGTAGCGGGCGACGATGTCGAACCGCTCGGCGAGCAGGTCGACGATCTTGCCCTTCCCCTCGTCGCCCCACTGGGCGCCCACGACGACGGTGCCGGACATCACGCCTCCCCGCGGGCGAGGTCGGAGAACAGCGTGTAGCGCTCGCGGAAGGCGAGGTCGATCGTACCCGGTCGCGCCGTTGCGGTGCTTGGCGACGATCAGCTCCGCGAGGCCCTTCTTCTCGGAGTCCTCGCGGTTGTAGTAGTCGTCGCGGTAGATGAAGAGCACGACGTCGGCGTCCTGCTCGATGCTGTTCTTGACGACGCAGTTATCTGCGACGAAGTTGTGCAGGCCGTCGACAGTGAGGTCGAACGTCTCCTCGACGCCGTCCTCGACAACGGAATCGACGACGTCCCAGTAGACCTCCGAGTGTGCGAGGTGCCGCAGGTCATCGCTGTCGACGATGGTCGCCACACGCTCGGCACGAGCGCGACTCAAACCGCTGCGCTCGATGCTGGAGCCGCTGTACGACCCACCGAGGGCTCCCTGGAAGGCCCGCGTCGTCAGGCTCCTGTCGCGCATCGCCGGTCGGACGAGGCGTTGCCACGCGTCGGCGGGAATCACATCGCGGTTCGGGTTCGCGTCCCGCGTCTCGAGATGAGCGCGGATCGACGTGAGGCGACGGCTACGCGAAGCCAACCCGCCGATGTAGTTCACGAACGTCAACACGTCGGATCGCGACTCGACATCGACCGTGAATCCACCGCGCCCACCAGGCGCACTTCGGATGACGGCATTGATCGCGACTCGCAGCAGCAGGGCCTGGACGTCCAGGGCCAGCCGGTGGCTCGTCGTCGCGTAGTAGATCCGCGGCTGGGATCGTCCGTCGTGCCAGACGCATCCGTCCGTCGCCCACAGGTGGCGCAGGAACCTGACGACCGACGAGACCGGCTGCCGGAAGACGTCCATCGGGACGCGCTTCTCGTGCGAGCGCAAGCCGAAGACGCCCATCTCATCCAGCCACAGCGCGACCGGGCTCCGCCGACCGTGCGTCAATCGCTGGGCGGACGGCAGGAACACCTGATACCAGTTGCGCTCACGCACGATCCGTGGCTTGACCGCGTCTCCGAAGACGGCCGTCGCAAGGTCGCGCACCAGCTCGGCGAGCGCCAGCTCTCGCGTCGTGTACTGGATCGCATGCCGCGGCAGCGTGCAACCGTCGCCGATGAGGTGGGCGAGCAGCGCCAGCTCCTCGGGCGTGCGCGACATGGCGCGGTTCGCCTGCCAGAGCTCCCGCGGTACGGCGATGTGCGTTCCGGGCTCGAGCGCGTCGAGCCGGCGCCAGCCATCGAACGCGAGGAACGGATGGTTGGCCGTCGCTCGGATCGTCCGGCCGAGGCGCGTCGTCAAGCGGTAGACCTGCTTCGTCCCGGTGGAGAAGGCATTGGTGACGACCCGTGGCTCGAGGCGCCAGTTCTCCTGGTTGAGAGCGAGGACGCGGAACCCGCTCGTTCCGACGAGCTCACGCATCGTCCGGTAGCCGCCCTCGTCGGGCATGAAGACGCGCGCATCGCCCGGCAGGCACCCCGACTCTCTCAGGTCCGACAGCATCGGCCGCTTGTCGGTGCGGCTCTCCACCGCGCGCGAGAGCTGCGAGAGGGCCAGCACCGGGACGCTGAGGTCGCGCGCCAGCACCTTCATCGCGCGGGAGATCTGCGAGATCTCCTGGACGCGCGACTCCGGGCGGTCGCTGGAGCCCATCAGCTGCAGGTAGTCGACCACGATCAGGCCGAGCGCCGGCTGCTGGGCCTTCAGGCGGCGGGCCTTGGAGCGGATCTCCATGACCGTCGTGCCGGCCGTGTCGTCGATGTAGATCGGCGCGCGCATGAGCTGGTCGCACGCGGTCGTCAGCCGCGACCAGTCCTCCGGCTGCATGCGGCCCGTGCGCAGGCGCTGCGAGTCGACGAGCGCCTGCGAGCACATCAGGCGCTGGACGATCTCGTAGCGCGACATCTCCAGGCTGAAGACCGCGACCGGGATGTTGCGCTCCGCGCCGATGTGCCGCGCGATGCCGAGCGCCATCGCCGTCTTGCCCATCGACGGGCGCGCGGCCAGGATGACCAGGTTCGACGGCTGGAGCCCGGACGTGATGCCGTCGAGCCCCTTGAGGCCGGTCGGCGTGCCGGTCAGCGTCGTGCCCGACTGCTGCAGCTTGTCGATGCGCTCGAACTCCTCCACCAGGAGCTCGGACACCGGCAGCAGGTCGCCGCCCACGCGGGCCTGCGACACGTTGAAGACGATCCCCTCGGCCTGGTCGACCGCCTCGCGCACCTCGCCGGCGCGCTCGTAGCCGAGCTGCGCGATGGAGACGCCGGCGTTGACGAGGCGGCGGAAGACCGCGAGGTCGTGGACGATGCGCGCGTACTGGCGGGCGTTCGCCGCGGCCGGCACCGCCGCGGTCAGGCCGTGCACGAACTCCGCGCCGCCGACGTCCTCGAGCACGCCGAGCTTGGCGAGCTCGCTCGTGACCGTGATCGCGTCGAGCGGCTCGGACCGCGCGAGCAGGTGCTGCATCGCGCGGAAGATCGTCCCGTGCGCCTCCCGGTAGAAGTCGGTGGGGTCGACGATGACCTCCGTCACGTCGGCCACCGCGCGCTCCGAGAGCAGCATGGCGCCGAGGACGGACTCCTCCGCTTCGATGTTCTGGGGCGGGACCGTGGGCGAGAGCGCCGTGCTCACGACGGAACCCCTTCCTGCGCGCCGCGGCGGGCGGCGCTAGTAGGTCTCGGCGTCGGCGTCGACGGCGGCGGCGGCGACCTCGGCCTCGGCCGGCTCGGTCGCCTCCTCGGCGTCGAAGTCGTAGCCCTCGGCCGGCACGACCTGGGCCTTGATCGACGCGCGGACCTCGGGGAACACGTCGATCTCCACGAGGTAGGCGCCGAGGAGCTTGATCGGCTCCTCCAGGCGGATCTTGCGGCGGTCGACGCGGATCTTGCGCGTGCGCCAGATCTCGTCGGCGAGGTCGGCCGTCGTGATGGAGCCGTACAGGCGCCCCTCCGCCCCGGAGCGGGCCGGGATGGTGAGCACCGTGCGGTTCAGCACGTTGGCGATCTCCTGCGCCTGGTCGTAGGACCGGGCCTCCTGCTTCGCGCGCTGGTCGCGCAGCCGCGTGACCTCGGCGACCCGGGAGTCGCTCGCCTCCTCCGCCAGCTTGCGGGGCAGGAGGTAGTTGCGCAGGAAGCCGCGCGAGACCGAGACGATCTCGCCGCGGTGTCCGAGATGCTCGACGTCGACGAGCAGGATTGCCTTGCGTGTGCGGGTGCGGGCCATGGTCTCGATCAGAAGGGGATGTCGTCGTCGATCCCGCCGTCGCTCCCCCACGGGGAGGCCTCGGCGGGGCGGGCGGGCGCGGCCACGGGCTCGGCCGCGGCACGCGGCTGGAAGCCGCCCTCGGGCGCGCCCTCGCGCGGCCCGATGAACTGGATGGTCTCGGCGATGATGTCCACCGCCGAGCGCTTGCTGCCGTCCTGCGCCTCCCACTGCCGCCAGCGCAGGCGGCCGTCGACCGCGACGGCGCGTCCCTTCGCCAGGTAGCGCGCGCAGTTCTCGCCCTGGGCGCCGAACACCTCGATGTTGAAGTAGTTCGGCTCCTCCGTCCACTCCCCCGTCTGCTGGTTCTTGCGACGGTGGTTGACGGCGATGCCGAGGCTGCACACGGGCGTGCCGCTCGGCAAGGTCTTGAGCTCCGGATCGCGGGTGAGGTTGCCCACGAGGATGACGCGGTTGATGTTGGCCACGAGCCTCTCCTTCTCCCTGAACGAACGTGTGTTCGGCTATGGTAGGCGGTCGGGTGGACGTAGTCGGCCCCGCCGTCCCCACCGCGCCGGTCCGTTCGGGTGGGCCTCCTACGCGCGCGCCGCGGCCGCGGGGCGCGCCTTCGACTGCTTCACGGCCTTGTGCCGCAGGACCTCGTCCGTGATCCGGAGAACGCGCTCGAGCTCGGCCAGGGGTGCGGGCGGACAGGTCAGGCGCACCATCCAGTAGTACGCCTCGCCCTTCTTGTCGATCTCGTAGGCGAGCTTCCGCCGCCCCCACGGATCGACCGCATCCCACGTGCCGCCAGCGCCGAGGACGATGTCGCGCACGCGGGCGATGATCTCCTCCTGGCGAGCTTCCTCGACCTCAGGATCGATCAGGACCATCACCTCGTACGCCTGCACCGCCTCGGTCACCTCCTCGTTGCTCGATCGACGGGACGGGGCACCATAGCGCGTGCAGCGCCGCCCGGGTCGCACGTCGGGCGCCCCGGCCGCTACCGTTCCCGGATCGTGCGTGGAAAGGACTCACCAGCATGGGCGCGAGCCGCTCCCTCCTCCTGATGGTCGCGGGCGCCGCCGGCGCGACGGCGGGCCTCGTCGCCTCGCCTGCCACGTACGAGGCGCTGCGCCGTCGCGTGGGCCTGGACAGCAGGCGGGAGCACTTCGAGTCGGACTTCGCGCCGCCGCCCGCCGAGGAGCCGCTGGACGCGCCGGCCAGTAGCGACCTGCGGATGTCGCTGCGAGCGCGGCTGGCCCAGGACGCCGACGCGGCGAGCGCCGAGCAGGCCGGCGCGGCCGCACCGTCCGCCGATGCCCGCGAGCGGCTGCGGGAGGCCCGCGAGCGGCTCGAGGTCAAGACCGCGGCCGCCTCGGCGGTGGTGGACGCGCCGGGCGATCCGGACGTGCTCGAGGACGACACCGCCGACCTCGCGCTGCCCGAGGACGCGCCGAGCAGGTAGGCGCCCCGCTGCGGTACGGCTGGGTCCTCCCGTACGGCGACGCCCGCACCGCGGCCGAGCTCGCGGAGCTCGCCGAGGCGCACGGGTGGGACGGCTTCTTCGTGTGGGAGGGCGTCTGGGCCATCGACCCGTGGGTTGCGCTCGCCGCGGCGGCGACGCGGACCGAGCGCATCCGCCTCGGCACCATGCTGACGCCCCTGCCGCGACGCGCGCCGTGGGAGGTCGCGAGCCAGACCGCGACGCTGGACGGCCTGTCGGGCGGGCGCGTGATCCTGGGCGTCGGGCTCGGCGCGCCGGACGCCCGCTGGTGGCTCTTCGAGGACGACCCGGGGCTGCGCGAGCGCGCCGAGCGGCTGGACGAGGGCCTGGAGCTGCTCGACCTGCTCTGGCGCGGCCTGCCGGAGCCGTACGCCGGTCGCCACTACCGCGCCCGCACGCCGGACCGCGTCGTGCCCCCTCCGCCGATCCAGCAGCCGCGCATCCCGATCTGGGTCTCCGGCGTCTGGCCGCACGCGAGGTCGATGCGCCGGTCCGCCCGCTGGGACGGCTGGATCCCGCACTACCTGCCGCGGGAGGGCGACCCGGACGCGCTGACGCCGCCCGTGCTCGCCGACGCCGTCGACTGGCTGCGCGAGCGGCGGGCCGCGGAGGGCCTCGACAGCCCGTTCGACGTGGTCGCCGAGGGCACGACGCCCGCCGACGACGCGGCCGCCGCCGCCGAGATCGTCCGGCCCTGGCGCGAAGCCGGCGCCACCTGGTGGCTCGACGCCGACTGGAGCGACATGGATCCGGTGCGCGTGCGCGAAGCCGCGGAGCGACGGCTGGCCGCCGGGCCGCCGCGGCCGCCCGCGCCGCGGTAGCGGCTCAGCGCGCGAGGTCGAGCGGTGCCGCCAGGCGCGCCCCCAGCGCGGTCCACGCCGCCTCCGGGGTCGCGAGCGCCGGCGCGACGTCGGCCAGGGCGGCCGTCCGCGCCAGCGCCGTCGCCGCCTCGGCGCGCACGCCCGGCGCCAGCCGTAGCAGCTCGAGCACGTCGGCCGGGCGCCCGGCGCACGCCACGGCCGCCTGGTGCAGCACGGCACCGCGGCGGCGACGCTGCGCCAGCCCGACGAGCTTGCGCCCGTCAGCGGTCAGCACCTCGTACGGCGAGATGCCGGCCCAGCACGCGGCGCGGGCCGCCTCCCGCCGGGCCGGCCCCTGGGCGCGCGCGGCCCCGGGGACGACCAGAGCCGCCTCGACGCCGACCGCTGCCAGCGCGTCCACCCACGCGCGCCCGACCCAGGCGTACGCCTCGGCGATGTCGTCGATGGCCAGCGGATGCCCGGGCGGGAGCGCGACGTCGACGCCCAGCACCCGGCCGTCGCAGCGCACCGCCCCGCCGCCGGACCCCCGGCGCACCACATCGAGCCCGGCCCGCCGGCACGCCTCTGCGTCGACGGTCTCCAGCCGCTGCCCCGATCCGATCACGAGCGCCGGGGGCGCGATGACCCGTGCCGCGAACCCCACCTCGCCCTCCGCGGCGCGCGCGAGCAGCGCGTCGCCGGCGGCGAGGACGTCCGCGGCGGGCGCATGGAGGGGCGGATCGGCGATCGCGTGCACCGGCACCCGAGCGTAGCGGTGCGGCGCGGCGGCACCTGTCAGGTCGGCAGGGGCGTCGCGTTGCCGGCGCCGCCGGCGAGCGGCCACGCCGGGAGCGGCTCGACGAAGACCTCCGGCTCCTCCAGCAGCAGGTCGCCGATCTGGGTCGCGATGCCCGCGGCGAGCCAGACGGCGTGCCAGTCCTCCGCGGGCACGCCGTCCGCGCCGGGCAGTTGGGCCATGTCGCCGGGCATGGGCGTCGCCTCGATGCGGTCGATGGCCTCCTCGACGAAGGCGTGCAGGCAGTGGCGGCAGATGCGGTGGGTCATGGCCCGATCCTGCGGCGACGAGCCGCCACGGCGCTGTGCCAGAGGCGCACGGATCCGTGCCGGTGTCGCGCGGGAGGCGCGCATGGGCTCCTGACGCGGCCGCCGCGCTGCCATCCTGCGGCCCATGCGGAACGCGACGACGCGGCTGACGGCCCTCGTGGCGACCCTCGCGTTCCTCGACCTCGTCCTGTGGCTCGTGATCGTCCCCCTCCTGCCGACGCTGGAGGAGGAGGCCAACCTCTCCAAGGGCGAGGCCGGCGTCGTTCTCGGGGCCTACAGCGCGGCGGTGCTCGTGGCCTCGATCCCGGTCGGGCACTTCGCCGACCGGGTCGGGCCGCGCCGGCTGACGATCGCGACGACGTTCCTCTTCGCGGCGCTCGCGCCGACGATGGCCCTCGCGGACGAGTTCTGGAGCCTCGTCGCGGTCCGCTTCGGGCAGGGGCTGTTCTCCGCCGTGTCCTGGACCGCGGGCCTGGCGTGGCTGACGTCGTCGGTGCCGGTCTCGCGCCGCGGGCGCAGTCTCGCGACGGTCAGCACCGTCGCGGCCACCGCGCCGCTGTTCGGCCCCGTGCTCGGTGGGCCGGTGGCGTCGGCCGTCGGCCTCGGCCCGATGCTCGTGGGCGTGGGCGTCGCCGGCTTCGCAGTGGCGGTCTGGGCGCTGCTGGAGCGCGGCACGGGGGTCGACCAGCGGTCCGCGCGGCCGGCGGAGGACGAGCCGCGGCCGGGCCGCAGCGAGGTCGCTCGCGCAGCGCTGCGCGAGCCGTACCTGCGGGCCGCGCTCGTCAGCATCACGATCGCCGCGTCGACGGCCGGCGCGATCCAGCTGCTGGCGCCGCTGCACCTCGACGACGAGGGCGTCAGCGAG
>CAVZDS010000005.1:0-320803 GCA_963774095.1 uncultured Thermoleophilaceae bacterium | reverse complement strand
GCGCCAGTCGAGGTCGGCCTGCTCGGGATAGAACGAGTGCAGGTAGTAGCGCCCGTCGAGCTTGCTCCAGGCCGAGCCGCCGAAGGCCGACGACCAGTTGTTCGGAGCGTCCGACCAGATGTACCAGTCCGGATGCTCCCGGAACCACGGATGCTCGATCGACGTGTGGCAGGGCACGAGGTCGAGCAGCACGCGCAGCCCGCGCTCGCGCGCGCCGGCCACGACCCGGTCGAAGTCCTCGAGCGAGCCGAAGACAGGATCTACGCCCTCGTAGTCCGAGATGTCGTAGCCGAAATCGTGCATCGGCGACGGGTAGATCGGCGACAGCCAGAGCGCGTCCACGCCCAGCCAGGCAAGGTGGTCGAGCCGCTGCTCGATCCCCCTGAGGTCGCCCACGCCGTCGCCGTCCGAGTCCTGGAACGAGCGCGGGTAGATCTGGTAGATGACCGCGTCCTGCCACCACATGCGGCGCCGGAGGCTAGAGCAGACGCGCGCGGACGAGGACGGTCGACGAAGCGGGGGCGTCAGCCCTTGACGGCGCCGGCCGTCATCCCGGCGACGATCCGCTTCTGGAAGATATCACCACGAGCACCAGCGGGATCGTGATCACCACGGACGCGGCGCTGATCGTGCCGAGCGGGATCTCGAATTTCTGGCTGCCGGTGAAGTTCGCGACGGACACCGGGACCGTGAAGGCGTTGGGCGAGCTCGTCAGCGTCACAGCGAGCAGGAACTCGTTCCACACGAAGAATGCGGTAGCAGGCCGGCGGTCACGAGGCCCGGCGCGGCGAGCGGCAGCACGACCTTGCGGAACGCCTGGAAGTAGGTCGCGCCGTCGACGAGCGCCGCCTCCTCGAGCTCCTTCGGGATCTCCTTGAAGAACGACGTGAGGATGTAGATCGTCAGCGGCAGGACGAACGTCAGGTACGGCATGATCAGGCCGATGTGCGTGTCGTAGAGCCCGATGTCGGTCCAGAGCTTGAAGATCGGCGCCGCGATCGCGATCGGCGGGAACGTCGAGATCGACAGGATGATCGCGAGAAGCAGGAACTTGCGCTTGAAGCGCAGCCGCGCCAGCGCGTAGGCGGCGAACGAGCCGACGATCAGAGCGAGGATGGTCGTGACGGTGGTGATGATCACGCTGTTCTTCAGCGCCGACGTGAAGTTGTCGTTCTTGAAGATCGAGCTGTAGTTGTCGAGCGTCGGGTTCGGCGGGAACAGGTCCGACTGCGACAGGTCGGCGCCCGTCTTCAGCGACATGTTGATCAGCCAGTAGAAGGGGAACAGGCAGAAGACGACGATGACGACGACGCCGATCCACATGGCCAGCGGCGGACCCATTGCGGCGCGGTCCGCGGCGCGCGGCGACGCGAGCCTCCTCGCGCTCCGACTCGCCCTCGCGGACGCCGGCGCGCGGTGCGACGACTCCGCCGATGCCTCCATCAGTCCTCCTCCGCCAGTGATCTGATGTTGCCGCCGACGGTGCGGATGTAGAGAACGACACGGCCATCACGATCATGAACGTGAGCACCGCCAGCGCCGAGCCGTACCCGATCAGGCGGTTGGCGTGAGCACCTGGTATGCGATCAGCGACAGCGTCGTCGTGCCGTTCGAGCCCCGCGTCAGCACGAACGGCAGGTCGAAGATCCGCAGCGCGTCCAGCGTGCGGAAGATCAGCGCGACGAGGATCGCCGGCATCAGCAGCGGCATCGTGATGCGCCTGAAGCGCTGCCAGGTGGTGGCGCCGTCGACCTTGGCGGCGTCGTAGACGTCGTCGGGGATCACCTGCAGCCCGGCCAGGAGCAGCAGCGCCATGAACGGCGCCGTCTTCCATACGTCGGCGAGGATCATCACCGCCATCGCGTAGCCCTTCTGGCCGAGCCAGACGATGTCCCCGCCGATGCCGATCTTGCCGAGCATCACCGGTGCCAACCCGAGGTTGGGCTCGAAGATCGTGCGCCACATGATCGCGCTGACCACGGTCAGCACCGCCCACGGCACGAGCACGACCGTCCGCAGCAGCCCGCGGCCCCTGAACGCCTCGTGCATCGCACCGCCATCGCGAGGCCGATCGCGAGCTCGAGCGTGACCGAGATACCGGTGAACACGAACGTGTTCCTGACGGCGTCCCAGAACTCGCTGGAGCCGAAGGCCTCGGTGTAGTTCTCAAACCCGGCCCAGCGCGACAGCCCCGGTGTGAGGACGCTGTACTCGTTGAACGACAGCCAGATCGCGTACCCGATCGGATACGCGGCCACGAGGGCGATGACCGCCATGGCGGGTGTGAGCAGCAGCGCCGCCAGGCGCCGCTCCTCGCTCCCGTAGGTCTTGCCGCGCTTGCGGCGCTCGACCCAGTCTGGCCGTCGCTGCTTCCATGCCTCTTAGAACGTCTGGAGGGCCTTGTCGATCTCCTCGTTCATCTTGCTCGCCGCCTCGTCGGGCGACGCCTTGCCCTGAAGCGCGTCGTACACGTTGTTGAAGATCGCCTCGCTGATCTGCGGATAGACCGGCGACACCGGGCGCGGCTGCGCCTGGTCGATGGCGGTGCGCAGCTCCTCGGCGAACGGCATCGCCTTCTTCACCGCCGGGTCGTCGTACGTCTCGGTCACCGTCGGCGGCAGCGACGCCTCGGTCGCCATCAGCTTCTGCTGTTCCGGGTCCGTGGCGAACTCGGCGAACGCGAGCGAGCCCTCGGGGTTCTTCGAGTAGGCCGAGATCGCGAGGTTGTACCCGCCGAGCACGCCGGCGCCCTCCTTCCCGGCGAAGCCCGGGAAGTTGGCGATGTCGAACTTGTCGGCGAGCTTCGAGTCCTTGCCGAGCGAGTACGCGTACGGCCAGTTGCGCATGAACGTGGCGTTGCCGGACTCGAACGCGCGCCGCGACTCCTCTTCCTTGTAAGTCGTGACCGCCTTCGGCGCCGCGCCGTTCTTGATGCCATCTGCCATGAACGTGAGCACGTCCTTGACCTCCGGGGAGTCGGCCGTGGCCTCCTTGCCGTCCTCGGAGATGACGCTGCCGCCCGCGCTGTAGAGGAGCTCGAGGAAGTTCACCGTCAGGCCCTCGTAGCGGAAGCCCTGGTAGACGACGCCGTTGCCCTGCTGGGCCTCCTTGTAGAGGTCCTCCCAGGTATCCGGCGCCTTGTCGACCTCATCCGTCCGGTAGTAGATGAAGCCCGCGTTGGAGTTGAACGGGACGGCCCAGTTCTTGCCCTCGTACTCCGTGGTGTCCACGGTGGACGGGATGAACTTGTCGCCGTTCTTGGAGATGAAGTCGGAGACGTCGAGCAGCCAACCCTGGGCCGCGTACTCGGCCGTCCAGATCACGTCCGTGCCGAGCACGTCGCACTCGGGGGACTTGGCCTCGAGGCGCTGGACCTGAAGCCTGCGCTGCTCGCCCGCGTCCTCGGGAAGCTCCAGCAGCTTCACGTTCGCGTCCGGATTCGCCTTGTTGAAGTTGTCGATGACCGTCCCGAACGCGCCGGTCGTGTCCTTGCCGATGCACCAGGTCACGTTCCCCGAGGCCTTCGCCTGGGTGGCCTTCTTCGCCGATCCGCCGCCGCCGTCATCGTCATCGTCACCGCAGCCAGCGATCGCCAGCAGGGCGGTCGCGATGATCATGGCCAAAAAGCGCGGCTTCTTCATCTCAGGATTCCCTCCTCGTGGGCATTCGCCTTGGCCCTACCCGGTCAACGGTGGAAGTACTCCGAACGCCTGACACAAAATGCGTACTTAACGAGTGCTCATAGGAGCTCAGCTACTTCCGCGGCGACCGCCTCGCCGGAGCGCACGGCGCCGTCCATGTAGCCGCTCCAGACGTGCGCGTACTCGGCGCCCGCCCAGTGCAGTGGGCCTATCGGCGGGTGCAGCGCCGGGCCGTAATTGGTCCAGGCGCCGGTGGGCATGTGGCAGCCGTAACAGCCGCGGGTCCACTCCTCCTCGGCCCAGAGCAGCTCCACGTAGGCGTCGGGCGAGGCGGCGCGCGGGCCGAACAGGCGCGTGAAGCAGTCGATCACCGCGGTTCGGCGCTCCTCCTCCGTGACCCGGCCGAGCTCCCGCGCGCGGCGGCCCTCGAGGAACCCGAGCAGCACGCCGGGCGAGCCGTCCGGCGGGGAGTTGTCGAACGTCAGCCGCACCGGGCCGCGATCGCTCGTCGCCTGGCCGGAGAGGCCCTCGGCGCGCCAGAACGGCTCGTCGTAGATCGCCATGCACTTCGCCACCGTGCCGAGCGGCATGCGCTGCGTGAGCTGGTCGCGGTAGCCCGGCAGCGGCGGGTCGTAGGCGATGCGGGCCGCGAGCGTGGGCGCGAGCGCAAAGATGGCGCGTTTGCCGCGGAGCACGTGTCCATCCGCGTGCACGGTCACGCCGGCCTCGGTGTGCTCGATCCGGCGCACCGGGGCGCCGAGCACGAGCCGCTCCTCGCCGAGCTCCTCCGCCATCCGGATCGGAACGAGCTGGGAGCCGCCCACGAAGCGGTCCTGCTGGGCGCCGCCCTCGGTGTCGAACAGCAGCTCGAGGCTGCCCGCCGAGTGGATGTAGAAGAGCGCGTGCAGGAGCGAGAAGTCCTCCGGCTGGGCGGCCCAGACGGCCTCGACGCCCAGCTCGAGCAGCATGCGACCGGGCTTCGTCGCGAGGTTGCGGCGCATCCAGCTGGCGAGCGTCTGGCCGTCGAGCTTCGCCGCGTTGGGGGTCTCCCACGGCGCCTGAAGCGGGACGCTGCGCGCTAGTCGGTTGAGCCGGCGCTGGGCGCGCTCCACGTCCAGCAGCACGACCGGATTGATGCGCGGGATCGTGCCCGTGTAGCGGCGGAGGGCGCCGCCGTACTCGATCAGGTTGTGGCCCTGGCCATACGTGGGGAAGGTCTCGACGCCGAGCTCCTCAGCCAGGGCGGCGAGCCGATCCTGCGTCGGGCCGATCCACTGTCCACCCACCTCGACGACCTTGCCGTCGCCGATGTCGTGGTTCAGCACCCGCCCGCCGACCCGCTCGCGCGCCTCCACCACCACAACCGAGGCGTCGCGCGCCCGCAGCCGGCGCGCCGCTGCGAGGCCCGCAAGCCCAGCGCCCACCACGACCACGTCAGCTTCCTGCACAGTCGCTACTCTGCCCGGTTCGCATGCCTCCCGCCAGCTCAGCCGAGCGCGAGGAGGAGCGCCGCCTGAATATGCGGACACTCGTGATCGCGAGCGTCGCGTCCGCAGCGGCGGCTGCCGTCACCTCCCAGCTATGGATCCACGGCACTTGGTTGGCCGCGGCGCTCACTCCTGCTCTGGTGGCGCTGATCAGCGAGGCGATGCACCGCCCGACCGAGCGGCTCGCGCGCGCACGGACGAGTGACCGGCCCGCGCCATTGCCGACTCGGGGGCCAGCCGCCGACGCCTCCGCAGCCGCGGACGCTCCGCGTGCCGCGGGCGCAGTCGGCCCCGTGCGCGTGTACCGCCAGCCGTCGGCGCGCGCCCCGAGGCGCCGGCTCGCGCTCGGCGTGGTCGCAGCGCACCGCGGCCATCGCGTTCGTGATCGCCGTGGCCGTGCTCACGGCCGGCGACCTGATCTCGGGCGGCTCGATCGGCAAGGGCAGCGGCTCCACCACCTTCTTCAGCCCCAACTCGAAGAAGCAGTCCGAGCAGAAGGACACGACGCCGCAGCAGACGACGCCCGAGCAGCCGTCCACCACCGAACAGCCGGCGCCCACGGAGGAGACGGCACCGGAGCAGCCGCCGTCCGACACCGCACCGGCCACGCCGCCGCCGGAAGCGCCACCCGGCGAGCCCGCCCCGGACGCCCTTCCCTAGCGCCGGAGCTAGGCGGCCGGGCGCTCGGCTTCGGCCGCGCGGGTGGGCAGCGGTCTGAGCTGAACGACCTCGCGGCAGGCGTGGCGGTCGGTCTGCCAGCGGAACCACCAGCGCGCGTGCCCGACCGCGGCCACACCGAGCCGAAGTCCCTTCTTCGCCGCCTCGCGAGCGCCGCTCATGGCTCGGCACTTACCCTCGCGCCGCTGCGGCAAACGAGCATGCGACCATCAGCGTGATGGCGCATCACCACCACGGGCACGTCCACACGGACGACGCGCGCCGCCTCACCATCGCCCTCGTCCTGATCCTCGGACTGATGGCCGTGGAGCTGGTGGCCGGCGTGCTGGCCGACTCGCTGGCCCTGCTGTCGGACGCCGCCCACCTGCTCACGGACGCCGGTGCGATCGCCCTGGCGCTGTTCACGGCGCGGCTCGCGCAGCGGCCCGCGAGCGGCGGCTTCACGTTCGGCTTCAGGCGCGCGGAGATCCTCTCCGCGCAGGTGAACGGCGCGACCCTGGTGGCGCTCGGCGTGGTGATCGTTTGGGAGGGCGTGCGCCGTCTCGTGCACCCGCCCGATGTGGAGGGCCTCCCCGTCCTGGCGGTGGCGATCGTCGGCATCGTGGTGAACCTCGTCGCGACGCGGGTGCTGGCCGGCTCGGAGCGGCGCAGCCTGAACGTGGAGGGCGCCTTCCAGCACGTGCTCACCGACCTGTTCGCGTTCATCGCCACGGCCATTGCGGGCATCGTGGTCCTCACCACGGACTTCACGCGCGCGGACGGCATCGCCGCGCTGTTCGTGGCCGCCCTGATGCTGCGTTCCGGCTACGGCCTGCTGCGCGACTCGGGCCGCGTACTGCTCGAGGCGGCGCCGCGCGGGCTCGACCCCGTGGAGATCGGCAACGTGCTCGCGGCCCAGAGCCATGTCGTGGAGGTGCACGACCTGCACGTGTGGGAGGTCACCTCGGGATTCCCCGCGATCTCGGCCCACGTGACGGTGCGCGCCGGATGCGACACGCAGTCTCACCGGCGCGAGCTCGCCGAGCTGCTGCTCGAGCGCTTCGGGATCTCGCATTCGACGCTCCAGGTGGAGACGCGCCACGAGGGGCCGCTGCACATCGAGCCGCTCGAGCGGGGAACCGGGGCCTGAATGCCGCGCTTCGTGATCGAGCCCATGAAGGCCGTGCTCGCCGACAAGCCGTTCTCGGATCCGGACTGGATCTTCGAGCGCAAGCTCGATGGGATCCGCTGCCTGGCGATCAAGGACGCCACCGGCGTCAGGCTCATGTCGCGCACCGGGCGCCTGATGAACCACGAGTACCCCGCCGTGGTGGAGGCGCTCGAGAACGAGCCCTCGAAGGAGTTCGTCGCCGACGGCGAGATCGTGGCCTTCGAAAAGGGCATCACCAGCTTCTCGCGGCTCCAGCGCCGCGGGCGCGAGCGCGTGCCCGTGTTCCTCTATCTGTTCGACCTCCCTCAATACGAGGGCGAGGACCTGACCACGCAGCCGCTGCGCGAGCGCAAGGCGCGCCTGCGACGCGCGCTCGAGTTCGGCGGCCCGCTGCGCTTCAACCCGCACCGCAACGGAGAGCGCGGCGAGGAGCTCTACCGCGAGGCGTGCAGGAAGGGCCTCGAGGGTGTGATGGCCAAGCGCGCCGACAGCCCGTACCGAAGCGGCGGCCGCTCGCGCGACTGGCTGAAGCTGAAGTGCCATGCCGAGCAGGAGCTCGTGATCGGCGGGTACACCGCGCCGAAGGGGTCGCGGACCGAATTCGGCGCGCTGCTGGTGGGCTACTACGACGAAAGCGGGACGCTGCGCTACGCCGGCAAGGTGGGCACCGGCTTCGACCAGCACACGCTGAAGGAGCTCGGAGCGCGCCTGCGCAAGCTCGAGCAGGACGAGTCGCCGTTCGAGCCCTTCAAGCCGATCCCGCCGGGCACGCACTGGGCCCGTGCGGAGCTGGTGGCGCAGATCGCCTTCGCCGAGTGGACGCGCGACGGCCGCCTGCGCCACCCGCGCTACCTCGGTCTGCGTGACGACAAGCCCGCGCGCGACGTGGTCCGGGAGCGGCCGTCGTGAGCGTGGAGATCACGCATCCGGACAAGGTGCTGTTCCCGGACGCGGGGATCACGAAGGCCGACCTCGCCGAGCACTACGAGCGCGTGGCCGAGTGGATGCTGCCGCACGTGAGGGGCCGGCCGGTGAGCATGCAGCGCTTCCCCGACGGCATCGACGGGAAGGGCTTCTTCCACAAGGACATCCCCGACTACTTCCCGAGCTGGATCCGGCGCGTGGAGGTGCCGAAGGCGAACGGGACCGTGACCCACGTGGTGATCTCCAACGCCGACACGCTCGTGTACCTGGTGGGCCAGAACACGATCACGCCGCACGTATGGCTCTCGCGCGAGGACCGCGTCTGGCAGCCGGACCGGCTCGTGATCGACCTCGACCCGCCGCCGGACGGCGACTTCTCCGCGGTGCGGCGAGCCGCCCGCCACACGGGCGAGCTGATGCGCGAGCTGGGGTTCTCGCCGTTCGCGCAGGTCACGGGCTCCAAGGGCATCCACGTGTGGACGCCGCTGCGCCGCCGCGCGGACTTCGATCAGGTGCGCGCCCTCGCACGCGACATGGGCCAGGTGCTCGCCGCGAAGCACCCGGACGAGCTGACCACCGAGTTCCGCAAGGCCAACCGCGGCGGACGCATCCTCCTGGACACCGCGCGCAACGGCTACGCGCAGACGGCCGTGCCCCCGTACGCGGTCCGCGCCCGCCCGGGGGCCCCCGTGGCCACCCCGATCGACTGGGACGAGCTGTCCGACTCGAAGCTGCGCCCGGACCGCTGGAACGTGCGCAACATCATGCGGCGGCTCGGTGCGAAGGGCGACCCATGGGCGGACATCTCCTCCTACGCGCGCGGGATCTCACGGGCCCGCCGCCGCATCGACTCGCTGCTCAATGGCTGAGGGCGCGGTCCAGTTCGGCATCTCGCTCGTGCCGGCGACCGAGCGGCTCGATCGCACGCGCGAGCTGGTGCGCGTGGCGGACGAGGCGGGCCTCGACCTCGTCGGCATCCAGGACCACCCCTACCAGCGGCACTTCCTCGACACCTGGGCGCTGATACCGGCGCTGCTCGGCGAGACCGAGCGGATCTCGTTCTTCACCGACGTGGCGAACCTGCCGCTGCGGCCGCCCGCCGTGATGGCGAAGGCGGCCGCATCGCTCGACGTGCTGAGCGGCGGCCGCTTCGAGCTCGGCCTCGGCGCCGGCGCCTTCGGCGACGTGGTCGCGAACTTCGGCGGTCCGCGGCGAACTCCGGGCGAGTCGGTGGAGGCGCTCGACGAGGCGATCGACGTGATCAGATTGCTCTGGTCCGAGGAGCGCTCGGTGTCGTTCGAGGGCAAGCACTACCGCCTCGAGGACGCGCGCCCGGGCCCGCGACCGGCGCACCCGATCGGGATCTGGCTCGGCGCGTTCAGGTCGCGGATGCTGCGTCTCACGGGCCGCAAGGCCGACGGCTGGCTGCCGTCGTTCGGCGTCCTCGACCGCGACGAGCTGCGCGCGGGCAACGAGCAGATCGACGCCGCGGCCGAGAGGGCGGGCCGCGACCCGGGCTCGATCCGCCGCATCCTCAACCTGCAGGGCCTGATCGGCGACGGGCGCCCCCCGTCCCGCGCCGAGCTGCCGGTCGGCTACCTGGCCGGCGAGCCGCTCGCCGGCCCGGCCGACTGGTGGGTCGAGACACTCGCCGGATTCATCGACGACGGCTTCGACACGCTCATCCTCTGGCCGGTGGACGTGACGGCCGAGCAGGTCGAGCTGCTCGCGCGCGAGGTCGCCCCGCAGCTGGCCGCCTAACGTTTAGCGGCCCCGCTGCATCGGTAGGGCTTGAGGCGGAACCCATGGCCGGACGCGCCCGCGCGCACTTTCTCCAGATCGACCTCGAGGAGTTCGTGAACGGCGAGATCATCGTGCGCGTGCGGGCCACTCCGGTGCGCAGCGAGGACGGCTCCGCACTGGCCGACGAGGTGCTGGCGGCCCTCGACGAGGTGCATACGGCCCAGCAGGTTGGGTAGACGCCCGGCATGGTTCGCCATTGGTGGCCGGTCCTCAAGCGGACCGTCAAGGAGTTCAGGGAAGACGACCTCACCGACCGGGCGGCGGCCCTCACCTACTACGCCGTCCTGGCGATCTTCCCGGCGCTGATCGTGATGGTGTCGATCCTCGGCCTCGTGGGCGACTCAGCCACCCAGCCGCTGCTGGACGAGCTCGGCACGGTGGCGCCCGGCCCGGCCAAGGAGATCTTCACCAACGCCATCGAAAACCTCCAGGGGAGCCAGGGAACCGCGGGCGTGTTGTTCGTGGTGGGCCTGCTCACGGCTCTCTGGTCGGCCTCCGGCTACGTGGCCGCGTTCATGCGAGCGTCCAACGCGATCTACGACATCGAGGAGGGGCGCCCGATCTGGAAGACGCTCCCGGTGCGGGTGGGCCTGACGCTTGTCCTGATGTTTCTGCTGGCCATCTCCGCCCTGGCCGTGGTCATCACCGGAGGACTGGCCAGGGCGATCGGCGATCTGGTCGGACTCGGCGACACCGCGGTCAGCGCCTGGGACATCGCCAAGTGGCCGGTGCTGCTGCTCGTCGTGAGCTTCATGTTCGCGCTGCTCTACTGGGCGGCCCCGAACGTGAAGCAGCCCGGTTTCCGCTGGATCAGTCCCGGTGGCGTTCTCGCGGTGATCGGATGGCTGATCGCGTCAGGGGCGTTCGCCCTCTACGTCTCGAAGTTCGGCTCCTACAACAAGACCTATGGCGCGCTCGGCGGCGTGGTCGTGTTCCTGGTGTGGCTCTGGATCTCGAACATCGTCATCCTGCTGGGGGCCGAGTTCAATGCCGAGCTCGCGCGCGAGCGCGCCATCGAGGAGGGCATGCGGCCCGAGGACAAGGAGCCGTTCATGGAGCCGCGCGACACGCGCAAGATGGAGCACCAGCCCTCCTCGTGAGCGTGGAGACCGACCCCCAGCGGGGCGCCGACGACGACGCCGGGCCATACGCCGGCTACGCCGAGCCCGAGGAGCGCCCGCCGTTCGCCGCCTACGCCGCGTTCGCGACCGTGTTCCACGGGGCGCTCGCCGGAGCGGTGGTGGCCACGAAGCGCTCCGGGCGCGACCTTCCGGAGCGCGTGGAGCTGCAGGACCTCGTCCTGATCGGCGCGGCGAGCCACAAGCTCAGCCGGCTGGTGGCCAAGAAGAAGATCACGTCGTTCGTGCGAGCGCCGTTCACGGAGCTCCAGGGCAAGGGCGGCCCGGCCGAGCTCGAGGAGAAGGCGCGCGGGAGCGGGCTGCGCAGGGCCGTCGGCGAGCTGCTGATCTGTCCCTACTGCCTCGGCCTGTGGGCCTCGGGCGCCTTCCACGCGGGCCTGCTGTTCGCGCCGCGCACGACGCGCTTCAGCGCATCTGTCCTCACGGCGATGACGATCTCGGACTTCCTCCAGATCGCCTACAAGGCCGTCGAGGACTAGCGGCCTAGGGCTCGAGGACGAAGAACTCGAAGCCGATGTCGGGTTCCATGGTCAGCTGGCTGTGGTACGCGGCCACACGCCGTCCCAGCGCCCGCTCCACGACGCCCTTGAACTCATCGGCCATCGCCTCCTGGAACGTCAGCCGCACCTGCCGGACCATGTCCTTGTCCCCGTTCTTGACGAGCGTCTGCTCGACCGTCGTCATGGTGTCCTCGAGCACGCAGACGACGATGCGCTCGTCGAGGAGGTAGCTCTTCGCCTTGGTCGGACCGCGGCCGTAGTACTCGCTGAAGAGCTGGACGATGCCGTTCGTGACGGCGGCAAGCTGCTCGCCCTGACTGCTGACCGATTCCGTGGTCGAGATCCGTTCGCGTTCCATGCGGGCGAGATTCTGGCAGCCGCTTACGGCTGCGCCTCGGCGGGCCTCTCGGCCTCCCGCGACCGGGCCAGGCGTGCGGGCACCGACGAGCGGAACAGGCGACTCACCTTGCCGAGCTTTGCGCGGCAGCGTGGGCACTCCTCGCTGTTCAGACCCAACGCCGGGCTGTAGACCGTCAATCGGCAGGTGGGGCAGTTCAGATAGGCCATTCGCTCTCCTCCCGGGGGGCAGGCAGGATACCCCTGTTCTGAAGCAACGTCAACGAATGGGTTAGCGCGCGCGTTCGACGGCCAGCCCGTACGCGCGCTCGTACGCCTCGGCCACTGGCGCCACGTCGAAGCGCTCCTCCGCGCTGCTCCGGCAGCGCGCCGGATCGATCTCGTCCAGGCGCCCGACCGCGGCGGCCATCGCCTGCTCGTCATCGACCACGAAGCCGGTCTCCCCGTCGACTACGAGCTCCGGCGCCGAGCCCTCGGGGAACGCGATCACGGGCGTGCCGCATGCCATCGCCTCGGTCATCACGAGTCCGAACGGCTCGGGCCAGCGGATCGGCATCAGCAGGGCGCGCGCGCCGGCGTAGAGGTCGCCCTTCTCGTCGCCCACCTCGCCGATGTAGCGCACGCCGTCGCCGTCGATCTGGGGCTCCACCTCGCGAGCGAAGAACTCCTCCTGGCCGGGCTGCACCGGGCCGGCAAGCACGAGCGGAACGCCGGCCTCGCGCGCCGCGGCGATCGCGCGTTGCGGGCCCTTGTCGTCGTTGAGGCGGCCGATCCAGAGCAGGTAGTCGTCCTTCTCCGCGCGGAACGGAAAGTCCCCGACCACGATCGGGTTCCCGATCACCGCGATCACGTCGAGCCCGGCCGGGGCCTGGTCGGCCTGGTAGCGGCTGAGCGCCACGGCGCTCGCCTTGTAGCCGTGTCGCGCGTAGAACGCCGATGTCTCGCGGGTGAACGGCCCGTGGAGGGTGTGCACCATCGGTGTGGCGATCCGGTCCGCGAACGCGAACGCGACGAAGCCCGAGTGGTCGTGAAGCACGTCGTACGGCGGCTGCGTCTCGTCCATGCGGTCGAAGGCGCTCGCCACGTGGTCGGACTCGTAGAGGGCCATCTCGATCTCATCCGGGTGCGTGCCCTCGAGCGGTGAGAGCACCCGGGCGAGCGATTCCGTGCCCGGCGCGGCGAACAGCGTCACATCGTGCCCACGCTCCTCGAGCTTGGTCGTGAGCAGCGCCACGACCTGCTCGATTCCGCCGTAGCCGCGCGGCGGGATCTCGATCCAAGGCGGGGCGAGCATCGCGATCTTCATGGAGTCCTTTCCATCTGCCACCTCTACCCAGCGGCCGCGATGCAATGCTGCGCGGATGGATAGCCCGCTCGGCGACCTGGGGAATCTCGCCGACACAATCGTAATCAAGGACGGCAACGTCTTCCTGGTTTCAATGCCCGACGGCCGCCTGCCGGCCGACGCTGAGCACCCCCTGGGCCTGTGGTTCCGGGACTGCCGCTTCCTCTGCGTGCACGAGCTGCGCATCTGCGGGCAGCTCCCTCGCCTGCTCACCGCGACCGACGCCGCCGGGACCCAGGCCGTCCACGAGCTCACAAACCCCGACCTCAAGCTGGCGGACGGACAGGAGCTGCCGGGCGAGTCGCTGCGGCTGCGCGTGGAGCGGACCGTGGAGGCCGCCGGCGCGCTGCGCCAGCGGATCGCCATTCGCAGCTACCACCGGCACGCGCTCCGGCTCCCGCTGGAGGTGCGGGTGGGCGCGGACTTCCAGCCGATGCTCGAGCTGCGCGGAATCGTTCCGAGGCACGAGCGGCCGCCGCCCGATGGTGGCGCGGACGGGTTCTCGCTAGTGGGGCGCGACGGGGTGCGGCGGACGACAGCGATCCACACCTCGCCGGCGCCGCGCTGGGTCGGGGATGGCTCGCTCGTCTTCGACCTCGAGCTCGAGCCGCGCGGCGCGATCGACCTGGTGGTGGACTTCGAGGTCTCCGAGCGCGGCAACGGCGAGGTCGCTCGGGGCGCCCCGCGCAAGCGCGGCGAGGGACGCACCGTCGTGACCACCGACGACCAGCTATTCAACCGCATCCTGGAGCGCTCGCTCGACGACCTCGAGCTGCTGCGCTCCGAGCTCGATGGGCAGTCGTACTACGCCGCCGGCGTGCCGTGGTTCGCCACGCTCTTCGGTCGCGACAGCCTGATCGCGTCGTTTCAGATGCTGACGTTCGTGCCGGGCGTCGCCGAGCAGACGCTGCGGCTGCTGGCGGGCCGGCTCGGGAAGGAGTACAACGACGAGCGCGACGAGGAGCCCGGCAAGGTCCTCCACGAGCTGCGCGTGGGCGAGCCGGCGACGCTGGGAGAGACTCCGTTCGCCCGCTACTACGGCTCGGTCGACGCCACTCCGCTGTTCCTGTGCCTGCTCGGCGGCTACGCCGACTGGTCCGGGAACCTCGACCTGTTCCGCGAGCTGCGCGGCCCGGCGGAGGCCGCGCTCGAGTGGATCGACCGTTACGGGGACCTGGATGGCGACGGCCTCGTCGAGTACAGACGGCGCTCGCCGCACGGGCTCGTGACCCAGGGCTGGAAGGACTCCGCGGACGGCGTTCCATACGACGACGGCGAGCCGCTGAGCGCGCCGGTCGCCCTCGTGGAGGTGCAGGGCTACGTGATCCGCGCGAAGCGGCTGATGGCGCGCATGTTCGAGCTGGACGGCGACGGCGCTCGCGCCGAGCGGCTGCGCGCCGACGCGAGCGCGCTGGAGGAGGCGCTCGAGCGCTTCTGGCTCCCGGAGACGGGCTGCTACGCGATCGGCCTCGACGGCGACAAGCGCCCGGGCTCCGGGCTGACCTCGAACCAGGGCCACCTGCTCTGGTCAAACGCGGTGAGCGACGAGCGGGCGCACGGCATCCGCGACGTCCTGATGTCCGAGGACATGTTCACGGGCTGGGGCGTCCGGACGCTGGCGGAGAGCCACCCGGCGTACAACCCGGTGGGCTACCACACGGGCTCCGTGTGGCCGCACGACAGCGCACTGATCGCGTTCGGGCTGCGCCGCTACGGGTTCGACGAGGACTTCACGCTGATCTTCGAAGGGCTGCTCGAGGCGGCCTCGCGCTTCGACGACTACCGGCTGCCCGAGCTGTTCGGCGGCTTCTCGCGCGTCGAGTTCGACGAGCCGGTTCCCTATCCCGTGGCCTGCCAGCCGCAGGCCTGGGCGGCCGGCTCGATCCCATTCCTGCTCAAGTGGGGACTCGGGCTGAGCCCCGACGCGCTCGAGAACCGGCTCGCGATCGTGCGGCCGTCCCTGCCGCGCTGGCTCAACCGCGTGGAGCTGAAGGGCCTGGCGCTCGGCAACGCCACGATCGACCTCGTCTTCGAGCGCGCCGGCGAGCAGGTGACGCTGGCCGACGCTCACATCGAGGGCGACGCCGAGGTGGTGCTCGAGATCGCGGCCAACCGCCGCGGCCTCAAGGACCCCTGAGCGGCTGCACCGCCGGGCCCTCGATGACCTCTCCCGTGGCGGCGAAGCGCGAGCCGTGGCAGGGGCAGTCCCAGGTGCGCTCGGCGGAGTTCCAGTTGACGATGCAGCCGAGGTGCGTGCAGCGGGCGGACAGCTCGTGGAGCGTGCCGTCCTCGTGGCGGTAGGCGGCCCGCTGGCCGAGGCCGGAGCCGACGACCCGCCCCTCCCCCGGCGCGATCTCGTCGACGCTGCCGCGCTTGATGACTCGGTCGCCGAAGAAGTGGAGCGCCACGTTCGCGTTCTCCTTGACGAACGTGGCAGCACCCGCCCTCGGCCTCAGCCGCTGCGGGTTGAACAGCTCGGCCCAGTCGTGGTCGCGCCCGGCGATCTGGGCGGCCAGCAGCTCGGCAGCCGCCGTGCCCATCGCGAGGCCCCACTTGCGGAAGCCGGTGGCCACCCACACGCTCGGTGACAGCGGATCGTGGCGGCCCACGTAGGGCACGCCGTCGGCCGGCATGTGGTCCTGCGTGGCCCAGCGCAGCTCCGGCTCGATCCCGAAGCGCTCGCGCGCCCAGGCCTCGAGGCGGGCGCAGCGCTCGGCGGCGTCGGCCTGGCCGGTCTTGTGGCTCTCGCCGCCCACGAGCAGCCAGTCGCCGTGGGCTCTGATCGAGTGCGCGGGCTGCTCGGTGGACAGGTACATGCCGGCGGGCGCCTCGCTGGTCCGGCCCGCGACCACGTACGAGCGCTCGGGATGGCAGCGGGCGAAGTAGAGCCCGCGGTCGAGGAACGGCAGGTGAGTGGCCACGACCACGTGGTCCGCGGTCAGCGTCGGCCCCACGGCCGTGCGCACTCGGCCGCCGTGCACGTGGGTGGCCATCGTGCCCTCGTGGAGCGGCCCCTCGAGCGCGGCGGCGATCCCCTCCAGGTACTTCACCGGGTGGAACTCGGCCTGGTCGTCAAAGCGCACCGCTCCCGCCACCGGGAAGGGCAGGTCGAGCTCCTCGACGTACGAGGCCGGGAGCCCAAGCTCGCGCGCCACCTCCACCTCCCCGCGCACCTGGTCCAGGTCCGAGTCGGATTCCGTGTAGGTGTAGTTGGGCTTGCGCCGCAGGTCGCAGTCGATGCCGAGCTCGTCGACGAGCTCGAACACCCGCGCGATCCCCGCCTCGTTCGCGGCGCCGTAGGTCCGCGCGGCGTCGGAGCCCAGGCTGCCGGCGAGCCTGCGGTAGGTGAGGCCGTGAAGCGAGCTCAGCTTCGCGGTGGTGTAGCCGCTCGCCCCCGCCCCCACGTGGCGCGCCTCCAGCACAGCCACCCGCGCTCCCTGGCGCTCGAGCAGGAGCGCGGTGGTGAGCCCGACGATGCCGGCACCCAGCACGGCCACGTCCACGGTCAGGTCGCGGTCGAGCGGCGCACGCGCCGGGCGCGTCGCGTCCTGGAACCAGAGTGAGCCCAGCACCGCGCCCATCGTTACCCGGTTTGCCCGGCCTCCACGCCGGGGCATACGTGTGGCGTTATGCGGGTGATGTTCTACGTCTACCTGTTCCTGATCATCGGCGGAATCAGCTTCTACACGGCCATCGGCCTGATGCACAACTGACATGCGCCGCTTTCTCAGGGAGAACGGCCTCTCGATTGTGTTCCTCGCACTCTTCCTGGCCGCGCTGAGCGGCCAGGCGATCGCCGGTCACGCCGAGTTCAACGCCATGGCGGACGCGCACGGCAGCCCGCACATGTCGTTGGCCCGCTACGTGGTGTCGTCCGACTTCGGCAGCGCGGTGATGGAGAACTGGCAGTCGGAGTACCTCCAGTTCACGCTGATGATCCTGCTCACGGTCTGGCTCCTTCAGAAGGGGTCGCCGGAGTCGAAGCCGCTCGACCAGGCGGGGCGCGAATCCGACCAGGCGCAGAAGGTCGGCGCGCACGCGCGGCAGAACTCGCCGCGCTGGGCCAAGGTCAGCGGCATCAGGCGGAGCCTCTACGAGAACTCGCTCGTGATCGTGATGGGCACGTTCTGGCTCGGCACCTGGCTCGCTCAATCCGTGACGGGGGTCGTGCAGTACAACAGCGAGCGACTCGACCACCACCAGGACCCGGTGGCGTGGTCGCACTACATCACGAGCCCCAACTTCTGGCAGAACACGCTCCAGAACTGGCAGTCGGAGTTCCTCGCCGTCGGGTCGATGGCGATCCTGTCCGTCTACCTGCGCCAGCGCGGCTCGCCCGAGTCCAAGCCGGTCGGGGCGCCGCACGGCTCGACCGGCGTGACCGGCTGACGAGCGTCCCCCAAATCGCGTCTTTTGACAGCGGTCTGCGCTGGGTTTAGTAACCAAGAAGGAAGGACACAATCGACCTGAGGGGGACGTGGCCCAGTCGCCAAACGGTTGAGCAACGGACCTGACTGTCAAACACCGACGGGAAGGTCCGACCCATGACCGTTGCAACAATCGCCGTTCCGCGCATGCCGCGGAACCCTCGCCGAGCACCCTGTGCCGGCGCGGACG
This sequence comes from uncultured Thermoleophilaceae bacterium, assembly GCA_963774095.1. GTDB lineage: Bacteria > Actinomycetota > Thermoleophilia > Solirubrobacterales > Thermoleophilaceae > JACVRW01. The sequence continues at coordinate 303,162 of CAVZDS010000005.1, read as the reverse complement.
CGCGCGAGACCGAGCGCCTGCTGCTGGTGCGCTACCACGAACACAAGGACCTCGCCGCGCGCGAGGAGCTCGTGGAGCGCTTCCTGCCGCTGGCGCGCGACCTCGCGCTCCGCTACACCTACACCGACGAGTTGTTCGACGACCTGCTTCAGGTGGCGAGCCTCGGCCTGATCAAGGCCATCGACCGCTTCGAGCCCGGGCGCGGCGCGAAGTTCACGAGCTACGCCGCCCCCACCATCCTCGGCGAGCTGAAGCGCCACTTCCGCGACAAGGGCTGGTCGCTCCACGTGCCGCGCGACCTCCAGGAGCGCTCGCTTGCGGTGACCCGCGCGACGGAGCTGCTGTCCAAGGAGCTCGGCCGCTCCCCGAAGGTGCGCGAGGTGGCTGAGCACCTCGGCTGCTCCACGGAGCAGGTGCTCGAGGCGCAGGAGGCCGCGGCGAGCTACGAGGCCACGTCACTCGACGCGCCGGCGGCGCGTGACGACGGCGAGTCGGCGTCGCTCGTGGACCTCCTCGGCCAGGAGGACTCGGCCTACGAGCTGGTGGAGGATCGCCAGGCGATCGCCAGCACATGGCACGCGCTTCCCGAGGTCGAGCGCAAGGTGGTCGAGCTGCGCTTCATGCACGACCTGACTCAACGCGAGATCGGCGAGCAGATCGGCTACTCGCAGATGCACGTCTCGCGTCTGCTGCGGCGGGCGCTGACCCGTCTGGAGACAGCCGCAGCCGCCGCTTGAGCGAGAGCGCGTTGTCCACGGCAAAGCCCTCCCAGTCGTTGTTGAAGTAGACGAACACCTCGGCCCGGCGACGCCACTCGGTGATTCGCCGGGCCCACTCGTCCAGCTCCGTCTCTGAGTACTTCCCGCGCCGCCCGCGGTGACCGTGGTGGAGCCGGATCAGCGTCCAGTCCGCGGTCAGCTCGTGCGCCTGGAACGGCCAGCGCGGGTGGTCGGCGATCACCAGCGCAGCGTTGTGTGCCCGCAGGAGCTTGTAGACGTCCTCCGTGAACCAGCTCTCATGGCGGAACTCGAAGCAGTGCCGCCCGGGCGGCAGCAGCGGCAGCGCGCGCCCGAGCCGATCGTCGTCGCGCGTGAAGTTCGCGGGGAACTGCCAGACGACCGGACCGAGCTTGCCCGACTCGACCAGCGGCTCGATGCCCTCGTAGTAGCGCCCGATCCCCTCCGCGAGGTTCTGGAGGCGCTTCAGATGGGTCATGTAGCGGCTCGCCTTGGCAGCGAAGACGAACTCGGGCGGGGTCTTCTCCACCCAGCCCGCGACGGCCTCGCGCGACGCGAGCCCGTAGAAGGTCGCGTTGACCTCGACGGTGTCGAACACCTGCGCGTAGTGCTCGAGCCAGCGTCCCTTGCCGAGACCCTCGGGATAGAACCGGCCGCGCCAGCTGTCGTACTGCCAACCCGAGCAGCCCACCAGGACGGGCCTCATTGGGCCAGCCTACCCCCCTCTAAGGACGGGGCAGACGCGAGCTGTCGACCACCTCGAAGGCGCTGCCGGGCACGCCGTGGAGCGAGTGCAGGTCGTCGTTGTCCCAGCCGCGGTTCGGCGCGCCGCTCACGTACCAGGACGAGCCGTTGTCGGCGAGGATCATGCCGTAGCGCTTCAGCGCTCTCAGGACGATCCGCGACTGGCGCGGGAAGCCCGAGATGTCGAAGCCGCGCTTGAGCCGCAGGCGCTGGCCCATCGCGGGCAGGTCGGGATCGGTGAGCTCGGACGCGAAGTGGCGCGCCGGATAGACGAACGCGCGCCGCGTGCGCGAGGCGGTGAAGCGCAGCGCGTGGTTGATCCGGCCGCGGCGGACCTCGGGGTAGCGTGCGAGCCCCGGCAGGATCGGCAGCCCCGCGGCGTCGGCGGACGTGTAGCCGCGCGGGCGCAGCCGGTTCGAGCGCAGGTTGAAGATCGCCCCCGAGCCGGCGTGCCAGCGCGCGCCGCCGCCGAGCGGGTGAGCGTCGAAGAGCTCGTACAGGCGACAGCGCGAGCGGTCGACCACGATCACGTGCCGGTCGCCGCTCGAGCCGCGCTCCGCCCTCGATCGGCGCGCGCGGCGGGATCGGGTAGCGGCCGCGGTCGGACTCGTCGGCGTAGTCGAAGCTCACCGGCACGCGCCGCTGGCTGCCGCGGACCGTCACGTACGGAATCCCGATCGGGGCGCCCTCGTAGCGGCCCGAGCCGAAGTCGGCGTGCATGTTGTCGTCCGCGCCGATCGAGCGCACGATGGCGTCGGAGCGCGGGTGAACCGGCAGCCGATCCACGCGCTGGTTCCAGTGGTTGTCGGCCGGGAAGACCGGGCAGCCCGCCAGCACGGCGGCGCCGATGGCGACGCTGCCGTACAACTCATCCGGGGTGCCCGCCGCGCCGAAGCGGCTCGTCTCGCCCTCCGGCAGCTGACCGTCGCGGCCCACGTAGCCGTCCTTGCCCCCGGCCACCACGTAGAGCGCGGGCTCGTCGCCCACGTTCTCGATCTGACGCACGGTGGCGGCGTCCACGCGCGCCAACCCTCCCGGGCCGAGCACGTGCTCCGAGTCGTCGTTGAAGGTGATCCGCACGCGGCCGCGGTGCACGAAGTACAGCTCCTCCTGCTCGTCGTGGTAGTGGCGGCCGGTGGCGTACCCCGGCGGAATCTCGATCGCGTTCACGCCGAACGCGGTCACGCCCAGCTCGCGCCGCACCTTGCGGAAGCCCGGCCCGTCGCCGAGCGCGTCGACGTTCGCGACGGCGTAGCCGTCACCCTGCACGACCTCGTGGACCTCGTTCTCGTCAGCCATGCAGCCGCAGACTACGCGACCCTCTCGGCGCTGCGGAGGCCGCCGCGCGCCCAGAGCGTCGAGAGCGCCACGAGCACGCCGACCACGGCGAAGGCCGGCAACACCTTGGTCGGGTCGCCGGCGAGGAAGCCGCGCCCGGACTCGAGCACCAGCGTGACCGGGTTCACCGACGCGGCGGACTGGACCCAGCCCGTGAGCAGGTCGTAGGGCACCCACACCGGCGCGAGGAAGAGCAGCAGGAACGCCGGCACCTGGATCGCGGGGCCCGCCTGCATGGTCCGCAGCCGCATCGCGACCCCGGTCCCGAACAGCACCGCGAACGCGTTCAGGATGAGCGCCAGCGAGTACAGGCCCACGAGATCGATGCCGTTTCCGTGCACCTCGAGGCCGACGACGAGCGCCACGACTGTGATCACGGTGATCGTGGCGGAGGCGCGCACCAGTGCCGCGAGCCAGTAGCCGGCCACGATGCCGCCGCGGTTGGTGGCGCCGAGCATCAGGCGGCGGGCGAAGCCGGACTCGAAGTCGCGCGCCACCGAGAAGCCCGTGAAGATCCCGCCGAAGGTGGCCGCCTGGAGCAGCACGAAGCCGTAGACGAAGGTCGTGTAGCCGGGGCCGTAGTCGAAGCCCGGCACGGAGTCCACTCGCGAGAGGCCGCCCGCGAACGCCGTGAAGAAGAACAGCGGGAACAGCAGGCTCGGCACGAACATGGCCGGGTTCGTGATCCAGTTGTGGACGTTGCGCCAGGCCACCGCGTGCGCCGCGGCCGTGAATCCGTTGTGCCTCACGTGCGCACCATCCGGGTCCGCAGCGCCGAGGACGCTGCAGCGAGCGCGATCAGCGCGAGCCCGCCCGCACACGCGAAGCCGAGCGCGAGCGCCTCGGCGTCCCAGCCGGTGATCACGAGCGAGCGGATCCCCTCGAGCATGTACGAGACGGGATTCCAGGTTGCAACGGTGCGGAACCAGTCGCTCTCGATCAGATCCCGCGGCAGGGACATCGACGACAGGAACAGCGCGGCGAAGAAGAGTGGGAACACTCCCTGCACGGCCTCGCCGCTGCCCGAGCGCAGCGCCACGAAGGCGCCGATGCAGCCGAAGGCGAGCGAGATCGTGAGCGACAGCAGCACGATCACCACCACGCCCAGGGGCCCGGCCGCGATGCCGTCCCCGAACACGATCCCCACGCCCACGAACGTGAACGCCTGGACCAGTCCCAGCGCCAGGATCCCGGTCAGCTGGCCCATCATCAGGGCCACGCGCCGCAGCGGTGTGAGCGACAGCCGGTTCAGGAACCCGCTCTCGATGTCGCTCGCCACGTTCGTGCCGGCGCTGTTCGCGGAGAACAGCGCGCCCTGGATGAACGGGATCGCGAGCGCGAACTGAAAGTAGGAGTCGGTCGGGAACCCGGGCAGCCGCGTGGCGCTGTCGAGGCCGCTGCTGTTGATCGACAGCAGCAGCAGCGGGAAGAGCAGCGCGGGCACGACCATCGCCGGCTGGCGAAGCGTCCTGACCACCGACCGGTGAGCCAGCAGCAGGACCTGGTTCACGCGGCGGCGGGCTCGGGTTCGGGCTCGGCGTCCGCCTCGCCCTCGAGGGAGCGGCCCGTCTTCGCGAGGAAGACGTCGTCGAGCGTGGGCGCGTGCAGCTGAAGCTCCTGGATCTCGATGTTCTCGGAGTCGAGCGCCCGGACGACCTCGGCAAGCTGGGCGTCGCCGCCGGCGAGCCGCACCGAGGCGCCCTTGACCGAGCCGGCCACCGACTCGCCGAAGCGCGAGAGCACCTCCTTCATGTGCGCGAGCTCGGCGGGGTCCTGCGGGATCGCCTCCACGCTCGGCCGGCCGATCTCGGCCTTGAGTGCCTCGGGCGTGCCCTCGGCCACGATCTTCCCGCGGTCGATGATGCCCACCCGGTCCGCCAGCACGTCGGCCTCCTCGAGGTACTGCGTGGTGAGGAAGACGGTCACGCCGCGGTCGCTCGCCAGCCGCTGCACCTCCTCCCAGAGGGCGGTGCGGCTCTGGGGGTCGAGGCCGGTGGTGGGCTCGTCGAGGAACAGGATGCGCGGGCGGTGCACGAGCGCGAGAGCCAGGTCGAGGCGCCGCTTCATGCCGCCCGAGTAGCCGCCCACGCGGCGGTCCGCCGCCTGCGTGAGCCCAACGCGGTCGAGCAGCACCTCGGAGCGCTCGCGGGCGTCGGCGCCGCGCATGCCGTGCAGCGCCGTCTGGAGCTTCATGTGCTCGCGGCCGGTCAGGTACGGATCGAGGGCGGCGTCCTGAAGCGCCGCTCCGATCGTGGCGCGAACCTTCGGGCCGTTCTCGACCACGTCGTGGCCCGCGACCCACGCGCGCCCCGCCGTCGGCGGCAGCAGCGTGGTGAGCATGTGCACGGTGGTCGACTTCCCGGCCCCGTTCGGACCGAGGAAGCCGTACACCTCGCCGGGCTCCACGCGCAGGTTGATCCCGTCAACCGCGCGCGGGCCCTTCTTGAACTCGCGAACCAGTTCCTGCGTTTCGATCGCGGGCTCGGCCATGCTCCGAGCCTATCGATGGCTGCTAGCTGCTCTGCGCGGCCTCGCTCGGCAGGTGCGTGAGGTTCTCGACTCCCTTCATGCCGTCGACCTTGCGCGCCCGGCCGACGAGCTCGTCCATCGTCTCCTGGTCCGGCACCTCGCCGCGGAAGTACGCGACGCCGTTCTCGACGTTCACCGAGAGCTTGTCCTTCGGAATCTGCTGGTCGCGGAACACCTCGCTCTCGACCTTGCTGGCGAGGGCGGGGTCGTTGAGCCGCTGCTCGGCGGGCTCGCGGCCCACGCCGGGCACCGAGCCGGCCATGCCCTTCGCCTGGCCGGCGTAACGGTCGACGTAGCGCTTGGCCGTGTCCTGGTTCTTGCTGAGCCACGCGATGGCACCTGCCGCGCCGGCTAGGAATAGAAGCTTCTTGAACATTGCGGTCCTTTCGAAAGGGGGTCTCCCCTCTCGTGCCCGGACCGACCGGCTTAGAACCTGAGCAGCGCGGCCGCTCCGCCGTGCTCCTCGAGCGCCCCGCGCTCATGGCGCACCGGCAGCAGCTCTGCGGACTGCTGCACCGAGAGCTCGATCATCGCCTCGGTGAGGTCATCGAGCTGCACCAGCGCCGAGCCGTCGGCCGGGCAACGGTCGCCCTCGAGCCCGAGCCAGCCGCAGACGAGGCACTGCACTCCGGGCACTCCGCCGAACTGCTCGTCGAGCAGCAGGCACTCGACCCTGCGCTCGTGCAGCGGCGGCAGCACGTTCTCGACGCCGGCCACGCCGCGCTCGCCGAGCCGCTCGAGGGCAGACCGCTCGCGGTCACGCTCCAGCTCCTCGATCAGCGGGCGGGCGGCGTCCAGCAGGTGGTCCGCGTTCGAGCGCTCCACGTCCACCTCGATCCGCCCCGCAAGCCGCTCCTGGAGGTAGTGGTGGAGCTTCGACTCGAAGTCGGCCGCCACCTCGCGCGGCCCGCCGACGATCAGGCGCTCGAACGGCTGCTGCTTGAAGTGCCGCATCAGCGCCTCGCCCGTGTGCTTGAGGTGGTCGTCCTTCTCCTTCTCGATCCCGCGCTGGTAGCGGGACTGGGACCAGCCGCCCTGGTCGTGCTGGCCGAAGACCTCGTCGTGGATCTGCTCGATCTCGCGGAGGCTCTCGGGCGAGCCGCGGAAGATGCGGGCGTCGCGGCGGTTCACGAGCGCCACGCACCAGCGCTCGCCCCGCTCGAGCCGCGCAAGCGGCCCCACGAGCGGCGAATGGCCGATGGCCACCTGGTTCGGCACGCTGCGAGGCAGCTTCAGCGCCTCGAACAGGGCCGCGGGCTCGCTGCTGAACACCGCCACGCCGTGGGCGCCGTCCGTGGGGAGCTGGTTCTCCAGGAAATTGCTCGCGCGCTCGAGCGATGCCTGGAGGCCCATGCGATCCTCGTGGGAGAGCCCGTTGCGGTCCCTGAGCCGGCGCTCGGCCTCGTCCAGGAGCGAGCGGACCGAGGTCTTGCGCGCCGGCGGCGTGGCGAACTCGGATGGATCCAGGTTGAGGTAGAGGCTTAACACCACCGGTCGGTCGAGCCGCAGCTCCGCCAGATGACGCAGCTGGTCGCGGTCGGGAGCGCTCACCTGCATGCCTCTCTCCTTGCCCCGGGGATCGCTGGGGTGAACGGTACGCCGTTCGGCGTTGTTATCCAATCAATCCTGGGTACGGGACGGGGTTCGCCCCGAATACAGCGCGGTCGCGCCCCGTATACAACGCGGTCGCGCCCGTATAAAGCGCGGTCGCGCCAGGGTGTAACCGCCCGGGCCGCTTGGTGTCTATACTTTCGACAAGTTTCGAACTATCAAATCGAAGGAGCAAGAAACGACCACTGATCAGCTGATCCGTCCGGCGGAGACGCCGGAGACGCGCCAGCATGCTTCGACTGAGCTTGAGGACTCCCTCCAGCTCTTCTTCAACGAAGCGCGCCGGCACCCGCTGCTCACCGCCGCTGAAGAGGTTGAGCTTGCCAAGCGCATCGAGCGCGGCGACCTCGCGGCCAAGGAGCGGATGATCAACGCCAACCTGCGTCTGGTGATCTCGGTGGCGCGGAAGTATCAGGGCCAGGGCCTCCCCCTCGGTGACCTCATCCAGGAGGGCATGCTCGGTCTGATCCGCGCGGTTGAGAAGTTCGACTGGCGCAAGGGATTCAAGTTCTCCACCTACGGCACGCTCTGGATTCGCCAGGCGATCGGCCGCGGACTCGCCAACTCGGGCCGCACCGTGCGCCTTCCGGTTCACATCGTGGCGCGGGCGCGCAAGATCCAGGACGCCGAGCGCAAGCTCGCCGTCGAGTTTGGGCGCTCGCCTTCCGAGGAGGAGATCGCCGCGTTCGTCGAGCTGCCGCTCGACGAGGTGGCAGACATCCGTCGTGCCGATCGCGGGCCGACGAGCCTCGACCAGGGCGTCGGTGAGGACGGGGACACCGCCCTCGGCGACCTGATCGCGAACGACGGCCCGTCAGTCGAGGACGAGGTCGTGGCCGGTATCGAAGACGAGCGCCTTCGGGAGGCCGTGGACACGCTTCCCGAGGCCGAGCGTGACGTGATCACGCTGCGCTTCGGACTGGATCGCGAGCAGCCGCAGGCCCTTCGCGAGACGGGCCGACGGCTCGGGCTCTCGAGCGAGCGGGTCCGCCAGCTTGAGGACCGCGCACTGCGCCGGCTGGCGCAGGACGAAGCCGTCTCGGCACTGCGCGACGCCGCGTAGCTGCCGGGGCTAGCCCCCCGGGCGGCCGTCCCAACTTAAAGGGACAGTCCCTTTAAGTTGTGGGCGGCCGTGCCGTCACGTCTGCGAGGTAACGGAGCAGGCCCGGCATGCCGCCGCGCTCATGCGCGGCGCGCTGCCGGTCCGCCCCGTTGCCCTCGCGGACGATCCGCTTGATCCCCTCGAGCTCCGGGTCCACGCTCTCGAGCTTCTCCACCACATGGCCCGCCACCTCGCGCAGCGGGCGTGGGGCGCCCTCGAAGTAGATCTCCGCGTCGAGTCCGTCGCGCGCGGCTCGGAAGCTCGACCAGTGGAGCGCCTGCTCGGGCGCGAAGTCACTCACCGGCTCCTCGACCGCCCGCCTCGCGATGGCGCGGGCGAGCGCGACGATCGCGGCCGCCGACTCGAGGTCGGCCTGCACATCCACCTCGCGCAGCTCCACGGTGCCCAACCGTGGCTGTGGTCGCGCGTCCCACCAGACCATCGTGTGGTCGGTGGGGCCGCCGCCGGCGCGGACGGCATCGAGGCAGGCCAGATACTCGTCCCACGAGCGAAGCACCGGCGGAATCCCGCGGCCGGGGTACGCCCGGATCACCGCGGCGCGCGAGCTGGCCATGCCGGAGTCGCGACCGAACCAGAACGGTGAGTTTGCGCCGAGCCCGTGCAGGAGCGGAAGGCGCTCGCGCAGCCCGTTCATGGCCGCGACCGCCGCCTCGGGATCGGGCAGCCCCACATGGATGTGCAGGGCGCACTCCGGAGTCCGCTTGATCAGGCCCTGCATCTGCTGCTCCACGCGCTCGTAGCGCTCCGATTGCACGAGCTCGACGTCGAACAGCTCGGCATCGGGATGAAGGCCCGCGCCGATGAGCGTCGCTCCGGCAGCGATCGCCGCAGCTCGCCCCTCGGCGAGCTGGCGCACGGCCTCCGCCACCGACCCGGCCGGCTCGGAGCGAACCTCGATCTCCGCCAGGAACGCCTCGTGGTCGATTCGCTCACGCGGGAGGCCGGTGCCCGGCAGCACCTGGTCGGCCACGTGGACGAGCTCGAGGGTGTCCGCGTCCACCAGCAGCAGCTCCTCCTCCAGCCCGACCGAGAAGGGCTCGCCGGTGCCAAAGCGGTGCGGAGGTGGAGGCCCGCCGCTGCCGGCGCCCTCGCTCACGGCCGCTCACCAAGGGCCGCGCGGGCCGCGATGCGGCCGAACACGAGCGCGGCCGCCAGCCCGCTCGCGTAGCCGCCTGTGGCGATTCCGCCCGCGTCGGCTCCGCAGGCGAACACGCCGGGGGCCGCCCGGGCGTGCTCGTCGATCGCGAGCCCTCCGAGCGTGGTGGTTACTCCGGCCACGGTCTCCACGGTCACATGCTCTTGGTCGCGCCGGACGGGCGCGCCCGCGGCCTCGGCCGACTCGATCATCTCCGCCACCGTCCGCTCGCGCACCCGCTCGCCGAGCCGGTCCACCGGCACGCTGAACCACGCGCGCGCACGCGGTTGGCGCAGCTGCCACTGGGCCACGTCGATCTCGGACCACGTCGCTGTCTCGTAACCCTCCCCGCGCTCGTTCGTGACCTCCGCATGACGCGCGTAGAGCTGCGAGAGCCGCACGAGGTCGTCCTCGGCGATCCGAGCGGGTGGCGCCGGCATCGCGCGGGCGTACACCTGGTCGAGCCCGGCGCTGGTGTCGGCGCCGGCCGTGCGGCCGATCCGCAGGCCATCGCCGGTGCTGCCGGGCGCGGCGCGCAGGAACGCGTGTCCCGCCTCCGGGGACACGTGCTCCTTGAGCAGCTCCGGGTCGGCCGCGAAGCCACCCGTGGCGAGCACGAGCGGCACGTCCGGCGGCGGCTCACGAACCCGCTCCGCCACGCGCATGCCGGCAGCGCCCGCGCTCGCCAGCTCCGCAGCGTCCGCGGGCGCTGGCCCGCCGGCCGCCTCCACCAGCGCGTCCGTGAGCCCGGCAGGGTCGAAGCGGGTGCCAGCCGTCAGCGGGTTGCCGGTCTCGCGTGCCACCACGGGCGCGCCCAGTGACTCGAGCCAGTCGAGGTCGGCATCGAGTCGCTCGAAGAGCAGTCGCTGGAGGCGCTCGTCACCGTCCGGGCACTCTTCGCGGAACCCGTCGAAGTGGCGGTGGCGCCAGATCACGCCGCTCGACAGCCGCATCGAGCCTCCGGGCCGCGCCAGCTTCTCGAGGACGAGCGGCTCGGCGCCCAGCCGGCGCGCCTCGGCGGCGGCCACGAGGCCCGCCATCCCGGCTCCGGCGACCACGAGGTCGGCCATCCGCTGCTCAGACCAGCGCGAAGCCCGGCTTGTGCTCGACGTACTCCACACGGACTCCCTCGGGCCCGCGCACGAAGACAGCGAAGGTGTTCTTCGCGTCCTTCACGTCGTCGATCTCGATCCCCGCCCCCTCGGCCTCCTCCTGGATCCCGCGGGCGTCCTCGACCAGCAGCGCGAGGTGGTTCAAGAGCGGCCGGCCGCCGTCCGCGGCGTTGCCGCGCACGATCCTCACATAGCGGTCGCCAACCGCGACGCAGCCGTCCTCGCGGGGCTCGAAGCCCAGGGCCGACAGCTCGCGGGCCGCAGCCGTCGGGGTCGGAGAGGCCGAGCACGACGTGGTCTAGGTCGAACTCCGCGCCATCGGCCTCGACGAGGCCGAGCGGGACGCCGGCGGGCGCCTCGAAGGCCGCCACGCCATCGCCTTGTCCCATCGTGTCGAAGGGCAGCGCAGCGAGCACCGGTTCGAGCTTGCCCACCCGCAGGACCACCCGCACGAGCGCGCCGCGCTGGCGCGGCCCGTCGGCGTCGAAGAGCGTCAGCTTGCCGAGCCTCGCGTCGATCCCGACGAGCGTGAACGTGTCGGTCTCCTCGATCACGTGCATGCCCAGGTGATCGCAGAGGAACTTGGCGAGCGGCTCGCGATCGTCGACCCAGAGGGCCACGTGGTCGAGGCTGGTCGCGGCGAAAGTCATGGCGCAGTCCTTACCCGTGAAATGAGCGTCCAATCTCCATTAGGACTGACGCTAGCGACCCCCGCCCCGCACGGGGTGGGGCCGCGCCTCGCCAACGCAGGAGGCTTGAGATGAAGTCCCAACCTGGCAACGGCCTGATAACAGGGCGGTGGGTTCGGCTGATTACGGTCTCGCCGGTCCAACGATCCAAGGGGGAAGTACCGATGAGAAGGATTCGCCTAGCTGTGCTGGGCATTGGGGGTTTGCTTGCGACGGCGGCCGTTGCCGTCGCGGCGCCCGGAGCCCAGACCGGCCCGAGCAGCTCGGAGTCGCCGTATCTGCTCCGCGCGCAGCCGGGGGTCGTGACCAAGTCGATCCTCAGCGCCGGCGACTCGGTGAACAACAAGCCCGACGGCACGACTCCGTACCGAATGGTGGGAATCCCGGACGGGCTCGGCGCGTTTGACAACGGCGACGGCACCTTCACCGTGCTGATGAACCACGAGCTCGGGAACACGGCGGGCGTAGTGCGGGCACACGGTGCGCGGGGGTCATTCGTCTCCAAGTGGACGATCCGGAAGGACGACCTCGAGGTTCTTCACGGCGAGGACCTGATCCAGACGCTGAACGTTTGGGATCAGACGCTGAACGGCGGCGCCGGCGACTGGAAGGTCGCCAACACCGACGCCGCTCCCGCACGCCTGACCCGTCTCTGCTCGGCGGACCTCGCTCCGATCTCGGCCTACTACAACCCGGACACAGGCAACGGGTACAACGGCCGCATCTTCGCCGACGGCGAGGAGAACAGCACCTCTGGTCGGTCCTTCGGCCATGTGGTGGCCACGGGCTCGAGCTACGAGCTCACGCCCTGGATGGGCAACATCTCCTACGAGAACGTCGTTGCGCATCCCAACACCGGGAGTGACGCGACCGTGGCGATGGCTCTCGACGACGGCGGTGCCACCGTTGGACAGCAGGTCTACTTCCACCGTGGCACGAAGACGAACTCCGGCAACCCCGTCCAGAAGGCCGGCCTCGCGAATGGCAAGCTCTACGGCGTCAAGGTGCTCGGCATTCCCCAGTCCGAGTACCAGAAGACGGATTGGCATGTGGGCGACGAGTTCACGTTCGAGCTTGCGGACGTGTCGCAGTATGCGGCCGTCGGGGGCACGACCAGCAACGGGACGGTCGACACCCTCGAGGAGGACAGCCAGGCCAAGGGCGTGACCAACTTCCAGCGCCCCGAGGACGGAGCCTGGGATCCACGCCATCCGAGCGACTTCTACTTCGTGACGACGTCGTCGTTCGGCCCGGCGCCCGCGGAGAACCGCACCGGCGAGACGCGACTGTGGCGGATGCGGTTCGTCGATCCGACCGATCCGAGCAAGGGCGGGAAGCTGACGTTGCTGGTCAGCGGCCCGATCGGCACACCCGACGGTGCCGATCCCACTGCGAGTGCCGACTCACCCGGTCCGCAGATGCTCGACAACATCACGGTGAACCGCCGCGGAGATGTCGTGATGCAGGAGGACGTCGGGGGCCAGGCCTACCTCGGCGGTGTGTGGATCTACAACATCGCCAGTGGCCGGCTGACCAGGATCGCGCGCCACGACCCCGCGCGGTTCAGCCCGGGAGCCCCCGGCTTCCTCACCAAGGACGAGGAGTCGTCCGGCGTGATCAGTGCACCCTTCCTGGGCGCAGGGCAGTACCTGCTCGATGTCCAGGCCCACTACACCATCGCCGGTGAGCTCGTCGAGGGCGGGCAGCTGCTCGCGATGCACATCCCGCCGGGCAAGTTCAAGTAGCGGGACGGTGGTCCGCGCTGGGGATTGTCACCGAGCGGTGACGATCTCCGGCGCGGGCTCGCCCGCGCGCCCCTAGACCCGGACCACCGTGATCTGTTACATCTTCTTCACCACTACCCGGGGGGACGGATGAGGGGAAGTACGAGGTCACGGACCATCCTCGCCTGCGCTGTGCTCGCGGCGGCCATCACGGCGTCGGCAACGAGCAGCGCGGGGGCGGCCAACAACAGCGGCTTCAAGACTTCGCAGCCGTCGATGCTCGACCCGGAATTGGCCGGTGTCAGCGTCACGCCGCTGCTGACCGTCGGCGACGTGCTCGGGAGTGGGTATCGATTCGAGTCCATCCCCGATGGAATCTCCGTCCGCACCCGCGGGAGTGGACGCGTCGATCTCTTCGTGAACCACGAGACCGGCAAGGTGCCGTTCCCGTTCGTGCTGTCCGGACCGGACGTGCCCAAGAACGAGAACGACTTCGACAACGCGCAGGTGAGCCGCCTCGCCCTCAACCGGCATTCGGCGGGAGTGCTGAACGGCAAGTTCGTGATCCCGAGCAGCTTCGGCTACCAGCGCTTCTGCTCGAACTATCTCGCTACCTCGAGGGAGGACTTCACCCGCAGCATTCTGTTCACGAACGAGGAGTCGCCCGACTACGTGTTCCGGCAGGAGAACTCGTGGCCCCCGCCGATCGGCGACCCCGCGGAGCGCGAGGCCGGCCTTGTGGTCGCGCTGGACGTGAAAACCGGCAAGCACCACCCGATCCAGGGCATGGGCAGGCACAACCACGAGAACAGCGTCGCGATCCCGGGCTATGGCCACCCGGTCGTGCTCTCTGGCGATGACACGTTCACGAGCGGCCCGATGGCCAATATCCCCGTGACGCCGGCTGAGCCCCCGCGGCCCGCGCAGTCGCAGCTCTACTCCTACATCGCGCCCAGCACGGACGATCTGCTGGCGGACAAGGGCGACCTCTGGGCATTCGTCTCCGACGATCCGAACGTGAAGAGCTACTACGACATCACCCCCGGCTCGAACACGCAGGTGAGCGGCCACTTCATCAAGGTGCCGAAGGACATCGCCACCGGCCTCAACCCCGACGGCTCAGAGATGAAGGCCGCCAACAAGGGCTACCCCCTGCCTCCGAACAACATCAGCAACTGGCAGACCGACCTGCGCAGCGCAACTCCGCTGGGCATCGACGGGCCCCAGTGGGTGCTCCAGCGCTGGAGCGATCTCAACAACGTGTTCCAGTTCGTCCGCGTGGAGGACATCGCCTACGACAAGCGGCCCGGCAAGGGGAACGTCGTGTACGTCGTGGACTCGGGCAGGGGCCGGGCGGCGGCTACGGACACGCCCTTCCCGTCGAGCAACGGCCGGGTCTGGAAGATGGTGCTCGATCCGAGCGACCCGACGAAGGTCACGTCGCTGAGCGTGTTCGTCGAAGGCGACGACCACACAGTCAAGGATCCCAGCGAGGTCCACCAGCCGGACAACATCGAGACGACTCAGAACGGCCTTCTGCTGACGGAGGATCCCGGATCGAGCCAGCACTTCGACCCCACGGAGACGAACGCGACGACCGCGAGACTGTGGCACGTGCCGTTCGCGGGCGCCCCTGTGGTCGTGGCGAAGGTGGACCAATCCGCCGACGGCGTGGCCGGAAGGGATGTCGATGGGAGGGCGAACGCCAAGTGGGGCGCCTGGGAGTCGACCGGCATCGTCGATGCTTCCAGGGCCTTCGGCGCAGGCGCGTTCCTGATCAACGTCCAGGCACACTCGCTCTGGGTGGAGAAGGCGCCCGGTGAGGCCGGCCTGATCGCCGGCGACGACTTCACCTACAAGCGCGAGGGCGGCCAGTTGGCGCTGATCCGCATCCCGGGGGGATAAAGATAAAGGGACTAGTCCCTTTATCCCCCGGGATAAAGGGACAGTCCCAGCTCCGGCGCGGGCTTGCCGGCGCGCAGGCGCTTCAGGATCGCGTCTGCGCGCTTGCGGAAGAGCACGACGTTGCGCAGCTTGATCTCCTCGTAGCCGCGGATCACGTCCGGCAGCTCGAGCAGCTCGGCGGCCGTGTCGTGCGTCTCCGGCGTGAGCAGCGTGAGCGCCTCGGCGACCATGCCCTCGTACTCGTCGATCAGCTCGCGCTCGACGCGGCGTACCTTCGCCAGGCCGAACGGGTCGAGCCGGGTGCCGCGCAGGCGGCGCGTCCGGTAGAGCATCCGGAACGCGGGCACGAACCAGCGGCCCAGCTTCAGCTTGCGCTTCAGTCCGAGCGCGCGCAGGAGCGGCGGGTGCAGCATGAAGTAGACGCGCGCGTCGTCGCCGAACTCAGCACTGAGCTTCGCGCGCTCGACGGCGTCGAGGTGCAGGCGAGCCACCTCGTACTCGTCCTTGTACGCCATCAGCTTGAAGAGCTGCCGGGCCACCGCCTCGGCCAGCTCGGAGTGTCCGGGCGTGCGCTCCTGCTCTGCCACGTGCACACGCCGCACGAGCTCGGCCCAGCGGCGAGCCCAGCCGGCGTCCTGGTAGGCCACCAGCTCCGGTACGCGCAGCTCGGCGAGCCGGCGCAGCTCGCCGTGGTCGCCGTTCACGGCGAGGGCCACGATCTCGCGCTCGACGTCTGTGAGCTCGTGGACCGCCTCGACCGCCTCGGGCGGGTGCGTGGCTGCCTCTACGGCGTTCGGCGCCGCGACCACCGCGCGTCCCCAGCGCAGGGCGGCCAGGTTCTTCTCGACCGCCGCGCCGTTCAGCTCGATCGCGCGCTCGAGCGCCTCGCCGGACACCGGCAGCAGGCCGCGCTGATAGGCCGCGCCGAGCGCGAGCGTGTTGGTCATCATGTGGTCGCCGAACAGCCGCTCGGCGAGCAGCTGGGCGTCCAGGTAGAGGTTGTGCTCGCTGCGGGTGGCGGCGTCGATCTTGTCGAGCTGGGCCGCCAGCTCGGGGAAGCGCTCCTCGGTGTCGATCACCATCCGCCCGGTGGGCACCGCGCTTGTCGAGACCACGGCAATCGTGCGCTCGCGGTCCGCGGTGAGAAGGTTCTTCTCGCTCCCTGCTCCGAGCAGGTCGAAGCCGAGGTAGAGGTCCACGCTTCCGGCAGGCATCTTGCTCGCGGCGGGCAGCGGCTCGCGCGTGATGCGCAGGTCGCTGATCACGGGGCCGCCCTTCTGCGAGAGGCCGGTCTGGTCGAGTCCGGACACGTGCAGGCCGTCGAGCAGAGCCGCCATGCCGAGCACCTGGTTCACGGTCACGACGCCCGTGCCGCCGATGCCCATCATGCGCACGCCGAAGTCCTCGTCGCCGACGAGCCGCTTAGGCTCGGGCAGCTCGATGTCGAGATCGGGCGTGCGGTGCTTGGCCTTCTCGCCCGGAACCACGGTGAGGAACGAGGGGCAGTCCCCCTCGAGGCAGGTCAGATCCTTGTTGCAGGAGGCCTGATGGATCTGGGTCTTGCGCCCGAACTCTGTCTCCACCGGCAGCACAGAGAGGCAGTTGGACTTCTCGCCGCAGTCGCCGCAGCCCTCGCAGACGCGCTCGTTGATCCAGATCCGCTCCTTGGGCTCGGCCGCCTTGCCGCGCTTGCGCTTGCGGCGCAGCTCGGCGGCGCACTCCTGGTCGTGGATCAGCACGGTGACGCCCTCCACGCCCGCGAGCTCCAGCTGCGAGTCGAGCAGTTCCTTGCGGTCGCGCAGCTCGGCGATCGAGGCGAGCGTGACGCCGCGGTAGCGGCTCGTGTCCTCGGTCGTGACGATGATCCGCTTGACGCCCTCGAGCTCGAGCCAGCGCGTGAGGTCGGGCACGCTCAGCTGGCCCTCGATGGCCTGGCCGCCGGTCATGGCGACGTGCTCGTTGTAGAGCAGCTTGTAGGTGATGTTCACGCCGGCCGCGACCGCCGCGCGCACCGCGAGCGAGCCCGAGTGGTGGAAGGTGCCGTCGCCGAGGTTCTGCACGAGGTGGCTGTCGTCGGTGAACGGCGCCATGCCGATCCACTGCGCGCCTTCGCCGCCCATCTGCGTGATGCCGGTGATCTCGCCCTTGCCCTCCGGGTTCAGCAGGACCATCGTGTGGCAGCCGATCCCGCCGCCCACGAGCGTGCCCTCGGGCGCCTTCACCGAACTGTTGTGTGGGCAGCCGGAGCAGAAGAACGGCGTGCGCTGCGCCATCGGCAGCTCCGCCTTGCGGCCGTGTATCTCCGCCAGCTTGCGCAGGCGCGCCTCGACCGAGTCGATCCGCACGCCGCGCGCGGCGAGGCGAGCCGCCACGGGCCTGGCCGATCAGGTCGGCGTCCAGGTCGAGCTCGCGCGGGAGCAGCGGCTCGCCGCGCTCGTCCTGCTTGCCGAGGATGCGCGGCGCGTTTGCGCTGCCGTAGAGCGCCTCCTTGAGGAGCCTCTCCACGAACGGGCCCTTCTCCTCGGCCACCAGCACCTCGTCGAGGCCGCGGGCGAACTCGCGGGCGATCCCCGGCTCGAGCGGCGAGATCATGCCCAGCTTCAGGATGCGGATGCCGGCGCGCTCGAGGCCGCCGTCGCCGAGCCCGAGCTCGCGCAGGGCGTGCATCAGGTCGTAGTAGGTCTTGCCCGGGACCACGATGCCGAGCCAGGCGCGCTCGGAACCCTCGATGCGGTTCAGTCCGTTCTCCCGTGCGTACGCGAGGGCGAGCTCGGTGCGCGGGCCGAGGAGAGTGCGCTCCATGTCGAGCGACGCGGGCGCCAGCAGGTTGCCGTTCGGCACGTGCTCGTAGGGCTTCCCGTTCCACTCGACGGTCGGCATCACCGGCATCACGCGGTCGGGAGCGACCGCCGCGGTGGCCACGGCGTCGGCGACGCTGGTCACGATCTTGAACCCGGACCAGAGGCCGGAGGCGCGCGAGCAGGCGAACGCGTGCAGGCCGAGGTCGAGGACCTCCTGCACGTTCCCGGGGAAGAAGACCGGCATCTGGAGGCTGGCGAGCAGCGACTCGGAGGCGCTTGGGATCGTGGAGGACTTGCAGCCTGGGTCGTCACCGACGATGGCGAGCCCGCCACCGGTGCGCGAGACGCCTACGAAGTTGCCGTGGCGCAGGGAGTCGGCGGCGCGATCGAGGCCGGGCGCCTTGCCGTACCACATGGCCAGCACGCCGTCGTACTTCGCGCCCGGCAGCTGAGTGGCCAGCTGGCTGCCCCAGGCCGATGTGGCGCCGAGCTCCTCGTTGAGGCCTGGAACGTGGCGCACGTGGTGCTCCTCGGCCAGCGCCCGGTTGCGGGCGAGCTCCTGGTCGAAGCCGCCGAGCGGCGAGCCCTGGTAGCCGGAGATCATGGTGCCGGTATGGAGGCCGCGGCGGCGGTCGGCGCGGTGCTGGTCGAGCGGCAGGCGGACGAGGCCCTGGAGCCCGGTCAGGAAGATGCGGCCCTCCTCGAGGACGTACTTGTCTTCGAGCGAGATGTCGAGCAGGGACCCGCGCGTGGGTCCGCCGTTGTCGCCGGGGCGGGCAGGGAAGCGTTGCCCCTGGGAGGGACGCCTGCGGGGTGCTGCGCCTGGGCGAACGGCGATCGACATTCGGCTCCTCTCCTCTCCTCCCGGTTATCGGCCGATTGGCTAGGTCAATTTACCATTGGTGGTACACGGAAGGCAATTTCGTGGTTTTCCATGCAACCGGTTGATGCCATCTACAACCGGGTATAAGGTCAAGGTCTATGACCATTGCTACCCAGCCACCGCCGCGAGCGAACATCGCCCTGGCCGACGACGACCACGAGCAGATCGTCATCCGCCAGGATCCGCACACGGGGCTGCGCTTCATCGTCGCCGTGCACTCGACGGTGCTGGGGCCCGCGCTGGGCGGCATGCGACTCAAGCGCTACCCGGGCGGGCTGCGCGAGGCGCTCGAGGACGTGATGGGACTGGCGCGCACGATGACGCTGAAGGCGTCCGCCGCCGGCCTCGACCTCGGCGGCGGCAAGGCGGTCATGATCGACGACGGCCGCGACGAGCTGCGCGAGGTTCGCCTCGAGGGCGCCGCGCGCGTGATCGAGGGGCTCGAGGGCGCCTACATCACCGCCGAGGACATCGGCACCACCACGGCCGACATGGACCACCTGTCGCACTTCACGCGCTTCGCGGTCGGCCGCTCCGCCGGCAACGGCGGTGGAGGCGATCCCTCACCCGTGACGGCCGAGACGGTCTTCCAGGCGATGCGGCAGGGTCTCGCCGCCGCCACCCACTCGGCGGAGTTCGACGGCAGGCGCATCGGCGTGATCGGGCTCGGCAAGGTCGGCTCGGTGCTCGCCGCGCGGCTCGCCGAGGCAGGGGCGCGAGTGATCGCCTGCGATCTCGATTCCGAGCGCGCCGAGCAGCTCGCGGCCGAGCACGGCTTCGAAACGGCCCCCTCGGCCGAGGCCATACTCGCCAGCGAGCTCGACGTGCTGGCGCCCTGCGCGGGCGGCGGCCTGATCGACGAGGCGCTGGCCCGGGCGCTCGACTGCCGGGTGATCGCGGGCGCGGCGAACAACCCGCTCAGCGGCCGCGGCGTGGCCGGCATCCTGATGGAGCGCGACATCCTCTACGTACCGGACTTCCTTGCCAACTGCGGCGGCCTGATCCACGTCTCGACCGAGTGGTACGGAGACCGCGGCCCGCGCGAGCCTGAGCTGATTGCCGGCGCGATGGGGCGCCTCGAGCTCGCCATCGAGACCGCGGAGGCCGAGGGCACGCCGCCGATCGAGGTGGCGGAGCGGCAGGCGCTGGAGCGCGTGGAAGCCGCCCGCAACCGATAGCTCATGGCCACAACCAGCGCTGGATATCCTGGGCTTGCTTTGGAGAGCTCATTCGAGCCCGTCTCGTCGCGCCGTACCTTCGAGGAGGCCGTCGAGCAGATCGCGGAGCGGATCAAGGCGGGCGACCTTCACCTGGGCGACCGGCTGCCATCCGAGCGCGAGCTGGCGGCAATCATGCGGATCAGCCGCCCGACCCTGCGCGAGGCCGTGAAGGTGCTGGCCGAGGCCGGCGTGCTCGCCGTGCGCCGCGGCCAGTCCGGCGGCATCTTCGTGGCGTCCGAGCTGATCCCGCGTGACCTGCTGCGCAGCCGCCAGGCGATCCGCGTGAGCGAGGTGGCGGGAGTGCTGGAGGCGCGCAGGCTGCTCGAGCCGCGCGTGGCGCAGCTCGCGGCGGTGCACGCGAGCGAGGAGGACTTCGCGGCGATGGCGGCACTGATCGAGCGCAAGCGCGCGCTCGCCAAGGCGGACGACTTCCTCGAGAACGAGGACCTGTTCCTTCAGCTCGACCTCAAGTTCCACCTGGCGATGGCGCGCGCCACGCGCAACTCGACAGTCGTGCAGCTGATGCGGAACCTGTTCCGCCGGCTCGAGATCGCCCGTGACATGGCCGTCCACGCCCCGCTCGTGCCCGACTGGGTGATCTCGATCCACGAGCGCACGCTGGCCGCGATCCGCGCGGCGGACTTCCCGCTGATCGACGAGGTCATGGACGAGCACCTCGCCCAGCTCGAGCAGATCTGGGAGCGCGAGACCGGGCGCGGCCTGGTCCGCCCCCTGCCGGACTTCCTCCAGCCGGTGGCGGACCGCTCGCGCGCACTGCGCGCCGGCTAGGCCGGCTCGAGCTCCGAGAGCCGCTTCAGGTTGCGGGCGGCGCGTGCCACCAGCACGGCGATCATCAGTGCCGCGAGACCGATCCCGAGCACGTCCAGGATGCCGAACGTCGCGGCACCGAGGGCAAGCGCGGTGTTGACGGCGATGAGCAGGACGCGCGCCTCGGTCGGGCCTAGGCGGCCGTAGCCGAGGGTGAAGACGCCGAACGCGTGCGTCTCGAGGTACGTGTTGATCGACAGGATCAGGTAGGCGATCACGATCGCGAGCCCGACCGACAGCAGCATGTAGGGAGAGAGCCCGAGACCGATGCCGATCGCCGCCGTGGCGAAGGCGTCGACGAGGTGATCGAGGTAATACCCGTAGCGCGGCCGCTCGGT
Source organism: uncultured Thermoleophilaceae bacterium (assembly GCA_963774095.1). Taxonomy (GTDB): domain Bacteria; phylum Actinomycetota; class Thermoleophilia; order Solirubrobacterales; family Thermoleophilaceae; genus JACVRW01. The sequence goes on along the minus strand of CAVZDS010000005.1, from coordinate 282,445 downwards.
CTTGCGCACCCTGGCGAGCGTGCCGTCGAGCGAGTCGCCGAGCCAGTGCACCACGAGCAGCGCGCTCGCGGCCCAGAGCCAAGCCGTGTCGCCATTGGAGAGCACGTACGCGGCCGCGATACCCAGCGCCGCCAGCACCCCAAGGGCGGTGAGGTGATCGGGCATCACCCGAGCCGGCAGGCGCCTGGCGATCCACTCGAGCACCCGCGCCTCGGGCACGGCGAGCAGAAAGCGCTTGGCACGCGGGGCGTCGGTGTGCGCGTCCGCGGGCTGCGCGGCGGTGCCCGCCGGCGTACTCGTGTCCGACATCGTTCGCTCCTTTGTTGACCGATGGTCGATAAGACCAAATACCCACACCGAGAGAGGGGGTTACACGGCCCGCTAGCTTTGCGCGCGTGACCGGACCGCTGCTAGTCGTCGACGCGCCCTCGATGCTGTTCCGCGCCTTCTACGCCCTGCCCGACTCGATCAAGGGGGCCGACGGGCAGCCCGTGAACGCGCTGCTCGGCACCGCGAACCTGATCCTGCGCGAGATCGACGAGCATGACCCGCGCGCCGTGGTGCTCTGCTTCGGGCCCGACGCCGCGGACTACCGCGTCGAGCTGTTCGACGGCTACCACGCCGACCGGCCCGAGCTGCCGGACACGCTCGCGCCCCAGTTCGCCGGCTCGCGCGACTTCTTCGAGGCGTTCGACTGGACCGTGGCCGTGAGCGACAACCTCGAGGCCGACGACCTGCTCGGCGCGTACGCGCGGCGGGAGACCGAAGCCGGAGGCAGGACCCTCGTGATGACCGGCGACCGCGACATGTTCCAGTGCGCCGACGACAGCGTGACGATCCTCTACGTGCGCACAGGCAAGCAGGGCGCCGAGCTGGTGGACGCGCGCGAGGTCCGCCGCCGCTACGGCGTGCCGCCCGAGCTCGTGCCCGACTTCATCGCGCTGCGCGGCGACCCGTCCGACGGCATCCCGGGCGCGAAGGGCATCGGCGAGAAGACCGCCGCGGAGCTGCTGCAGCGGCACGGCTCGCTCGAGACCGCCCTGGATCAGGCCGTCCGCGAGACGAAGCCGAGCGTGCGCGCCGCGCTCACCACGCAGGCGGACGAGCTGCGGCGCTTCAAGGAGATCGCAACCCTCCGAGACGTGGACGTCGAGCTCCCGCCCGACGCGCGCACGGACTACGCCGGCGCCGCGGCGGCCGCGCACGAGCGCGGCATGGAGCGCTTGGCAAAGCGCCTCGAAGGCCTCACCGGCCGATGAATTTCGGCGTCTGCCAAGGTCTATTACGGGTGGATGTCGATTTCGTAGACGCAGGTTCGACGTCTACGTAGAGACCCGATTCGAAGGAAACAATGACTGCTGCTGAAACAGATCGCCGACGCTGGCTTGCCCTATACGTCCTATGCACGGGCGTGCTGATGATCGTGCTCGACGCGACCGTGGTGAACGTGGCGCTGCCGTCGATCAAGAACGACCTCAACTTCACGCAGAACAACCTCGCCTGGGTGGTCAACGCCTATCTGATCGCGTTCGGCGGCCTGCTTCTGCTCGCGGGGCGCCTCGGAGACCTACTCGGCCACCGGCGCGTGTTCCTGGCCGGGCTGGCCGTGTTCACGGGCGCCTCGCTGCTCTGCGCGCTCGCGCAAAGCCAGGAGATGCTGATCGCGTCCCGCTTCGTGCAGGGCGCCGGCGGCGCGGCCGCCTCGGCGGTCACGCTCGGGATGATCGTGACCATGTTCCCGGAGCCGCGGGAGCAGGCCAAGGCGATCGGCGTGTTCGGGTTCGTGGCGTCGGCCGGGGGTTCGATCGGACTGCTCGCCGGCGGCATCCTCACCGACCTCATCAACTGGCACTGGATCTTCTTCGTGAACGTGCCGATCGGGATCGCGACCGCCCTGCTGGCGCTCCGGCTCGTGGACAGCAGGCCGGGCATCGGCATAAGCGAGGGCGCGGACGCGCCCGGCGCCGTGCTGGTGACCGGCGGCCTGATGCTCGCCGTTTACACGATCCTCGGCGTCGGGCAGCACGGCTGGACCTCGGCCCGGACGCTCATCCTCGCGGCGGTGTCGGTGGCCCTCGTCGCCGGCTTCGTGCTGCGGCAGGCGCGCATCGAGAAGCCGCTGATGCCGCTGCGCCTGTTCCACTCGCGCAACGTGACCGGCGCGAACATCGTGATGGCCCTCCTCGTGGTGGGAATGTTCGGCGTCTTCTTCCTCGGAGCGCTCTACCTGCAGCTCGTGCTCGGGTACGACCCGCTCCAGGTTGGGCTCGCATTCCTGCCCGGCTCGCTGCTGATGGGCGTGCTGTCGCTTGGGTTCACGGACAAGATCAACATGCGCTTCGGGCCGCGCCGGGTTCTGATCGCGGGCCTGGGGCTCCTGCTCGTGGCGATGCTGCTGTTCGCGCGGACGCCGGTGGACGGCGACTACCTGACGGACCTGTTCCCGGCGCTGTTCATCTTCGGTGCCGGGGCCGGCGTGGCATTCCCCGCCCTGATGATGCTCGCGATGTCGGGCGCGACGCCGCAGGACGCCGGGCTCGCGTCTGGCCTCGTGAACACGACCGGGCAGGTGGGCGGCGCCATCGGCCTCGCACTGCTCGCGACGCTCTCGACCGAGCGAACGAAGAGCCTGCTCGACGACGGCGAGTCGACCGCGGCGGCGCTCACCGGCGGCTTCCACCTCGCCTACCTGATCGGGGCGGCGCTTGCCGTGGTGGCGATCATCGCGGCGGTGTCGGTCCTGCAGTCCGACAGCCCGACGGCGATGGAGGCTGCCCACGCCCAGGCGAGCACGCCGGACGGGGCGGAGCCCGCCACGGGGCCCGCCTTCGACACGGCCTAAGAAGAAGAAACGCCCCGCCGTCCTGGCGGGGCGTCCCTGTGAGGTGGAGGCGGCCGGCACTGCCCCGGCGTCCGCGGAACACCATCACGATGCTTGCTACGAGCGTTCCCTAGGAGTCGAATCTCGGCGTCCGGTTCGGTCAATCCACGGGGCACGTCCCCGGCGCCACACCCTCAAAGCTGTCCCGCGACGGCCGAGGGTCGAACCGTCACGGTGAGCCCGCTGATATGAAGCCGCTTTACCGGACCGCGGGCGTATCCGGGGCGACTCTCTCACGGCCTAATTAGGCGGCGAGAGGCTGAACTCGATGAGAGTCCGCACTTATTGGTTTCCGGGATTATTTAACGAGGCCCACCCGGAGTCCTCGACTCGCTACATCGCGACGAGCAGCTCCACGTCGAAGCTGGTTCGCCCCCGTTGCAACTTCCCTAAGGGTAGCGGCACGGGACGCGGGTCACTCTCCCTAGGGGCCATTCCCAATAGGCAGATCTCCCGCAAAGCGGCACTCTCGGGGCATGACAACGGACGACACGACTCAGCAGCTCCCTCCCGAAAGCCCCCAGCCGCGCCGCCTGCTTCGCTCCCGCTCCGACCGCGTGATCGGCGGCGTCTGCGGGGGTCTCGGCCGCTATTTCAACGTCGACCCGATCATCTTCAGGATCGGCGCCGTCGTGGTCGCCTTCATCGGCGGTGCGGGCCTCCTTGCCTACCTCGCCGCTCTGCTGCTGATCCCGAGCGAGGACAGCCCGGCCGCGGCGGGCACGCCGGGAGGGCGCAACCGCTGGCTCGTGATCGCGGGGGTGGTGGTGCTGCTGTGCGTGACCTGGCCCTTTCTTCTCGGCGGCGGACTTCTCCTGGCGGGGATTCTCCTCCCGCTCGCCCTTCTGGTCGCGGCCGGTGTCCTTGTCTGGTGGTTCGTCTCAGGAGAGGGACCCGGCGACGACGCGGGCGACATTGCAAGGCGCGCCGCCCTCGGCATCGGGATCCTGATCCTCTGCGGACTGATTGCGGTCGCCGGCGCCTGGGCGGCTGCCGCGGGCGGCGAGACGGTGGTGGCGATCACGGTGATCGCGGCGGGCGTGGCGATCCTCGTCGGCGCGTTCGTGCGCCCGGTGCGCTGGCTGGTGCTGCCGGCGGTCACGCTCGCCATCTCCGCGGGCGCGGTGTCCGCGGCGGGCATCGACCTCGACGGCGGCGTCGGAGAGCGCGACTACCGTCCCTCGTCGGCTGCGGACATGCGCGACAACTACCAGCTCGGCATCGGTGAGCTCGTGGTGGACCTGCGCCAGACCGACCTCCCGTCCGGCGACGTGCCCCTTGGGATCGACCTCGGCTTGGGAGACGCGCGGCTGATCGTGCCGGACGACGTGTGCGTGGCCACCGACGCCCAGGTCGGCATCGGCGAGGTGCGCACATTCGACCGCCACAACGAGGGGATCGACGTGGACGTGGACGACCTCCCGGACGCCTCGGCGGAAACCACCCGCCTGCTCGTGAAGGCCGAGGTCGGCGTCGGATCGCTGCGCATAGGCAGGGCCTTCGCCGACCCGAATTTCGACCACGCCCCCTTCGACTTCGCGCCGGACATCGACGAGCTTGGGCGCAATGAAGCCTGTGCGACGTAGCGCCGACCCCGCCTCGCTGGTCGCCGGCATCGCGGTGCTGGCGCTCGGCGTGCTGCTGCTGCTCGACGCCACCGGCACGTTCGACCTCCGCTTCGGGGTCCTCGGTCCCGTGGTGTGCGCCGCCACGGGAGCGATCCTGCTGGCGTCGGGGATGACCCGGCGGCGATGATCTGCACGTGACGACGAGCCCGCGCAGCGCCTCCGCGCACATCCTTCGCCGCGACCGCGACGCCGGCTGGATCGGCGGGGTGGCCGCCGGCATCGCGCGGCGCTACGGCATCGACGTGTCGCTGGTGCGCGTGGCGTTCGTCGTGGCCACCGCGGCCGGCGGCTTCGGGCTGGGCGCCTACCTGCTCGGCTGGATCCTGATCCCGTCGGGCGAGTCCGGCTCGGCTCGCAGCCGGCTGCCCACCGGCCGTGCGGCGGTGGAGGTGGCGCTCGGTACCGGTCTGCTGCTGCTGGCCGCGCTGCTCACGTTCCGGGAACTCGGCATCTGGTTCTCCGACGCGATCGTGTGGCCGCTCGTGCTGATCGCGAGCGGCGGCGCGCTGCTGTGGCGGCAGTCGCTGGGCGGCCCCACCGAGCCACCCACCCAACCATCCGCGGGCGGGCAGCCTGCGGCCGCGGCGCCCCGCAGCGCCTCGGAGACCGCCGTGGCCGAGAGCCGCCGGGCGGCCGCCGCGATCTCCCGCACGGGCATCGGCATCGCGCTCGTTATCGCGGCGGGCTTCGTGTTCCTCCAGGCCACCGGGGCGCTCGGCGCGGCGCGCGACGTGGTGCTCGCGCTGCTCGCAACGGTGGTGGTGCTTGGCGTGATCTTCGCGCCCTGGGTCGTGCGGCTGGTGCGCTCGCTCACCCAGGAGCGCGCGCAGCGCATCCGCTCGCAGGAGCGCGCCGAGATGGCCGCCCACCTGCACGACTCCGTCCTCCAGACGCTCGCGATGGTCCAGCGCAGCGCGGGCGACCCGAACGAGGTGGCAGCGATCGCGCGCCGCCAGGAGCGCGAGCTGCGCGCCTGGCTGGCGGGGAGGCCGGCGCCGGGCCAGGCCGCTCGACTCGCCGCCGCCCTCGAGGCGGCCGCCGCGGACGTGGAGGAGCGCTACGGGGTGCCGGTCGAGGTGGTCGTGGTCGGCGACCGCGATCTCGACGGCAATCACGAGGCGGTCGTGGCCGCCGCCCGCGAGGCGATGACGAACGCCGCGAAGTTCGGCGGCGGCTCGACCGTCGACGTGTACGCCGAGAGCGGCGCTGGGCGCACGCAGGTGTTCGTCCGCGACCGCGGGCCCGGCTTCGACCCCGCCGCGGTGCCGGGCGATCGCCGCGGCGTGCGCGACTCGATCGTCGGGCGCATGCAGCGCCACGGCGGCCGGGCGCGCGTGGCGAACGCGCCCGGGGGCGGCACCGAGGTGGAGCTGGTGCTGGAGGAGCGTCAGTGAGCGAGCCGCGCGTGCTGATCGTGGACGACCACCAGCTGTTTCGCGCCGGCGTCCGCGCGGAGCTCGAGCCTCTGCTCCAGATCGCCGGCGAGGCCGGTGGCGTAGACGAGGCGGTGAGCGCGATCGAGCAGCACCGCCCCGACGTCGTCCTGCTCGACGTGCACATGCCCGACGGCGGCGGCGTTGAGGTGATCCGCCGGACCGCCGCTCAGACCGAGACCCCGCCCTGCTTCCTGGCGCTCTCGGTGTCCGACGCCGCCGAGGACGTGATCGCCGTGATCCGCGCGGGTGCGCGCGGTTACGTGACGAAGAACATCTCGGGCGTCGAGCTGGCCGACGCGGTCCGCCGCGTACACGATGGCGACGCGGTCTTCTCCCCCCGTCTCGCGGGCTTCGTGCTCGACGCCTTCGCGGGCCCCGCGCCCCAGCCGCAATCGGAGCTCGACGCACTCACCGCACGCGAGCGCGAGGTGCTCCAGCACATCGCCCGCGGCTACATGTACAAGGAGATCGCGCTGCGCCTCGACATCTCCCCGAAGACGGTCGAGGCCCACGTGTCCTCCGTGCTGCGAAAGCTCCAGCTCTCGAGTCGCCATGAGCTGACCCGCTGGGCGGCAGAGCGCGGTCTTGACTGATCAATATTCTGTGCGGCGTTGATGGGTGAGAGACCTCTAATCCTCGTCGCCTATTGAGCGCGGCGGCGTTTCCGGCGACCGACGGGCATTGAAGGGTGTTATCGGGATAGGTCCGCGTGAGGCGGACTAAAACCGATAGGACCTAATACCGCTCCGACATCGCCCTGTCGATCTCGCGCTTCACGTCGCGATCCTTGATCGAGCGGCGCTTGTCGTACATGTCCTTGCCCTTCGCCAGCGCCAACTCGACCTTGGCGCGCGGGCCGTTGAAGTAGATCCGGGTGGGCACGATCGTCAGGCCCTTCTCCGCGCTGGCCTCAACCAGGCGCTCGATCTCGCGCCGGTGGAGCAGCAGCTTGCGCGGACGCTCGGGCTCGTGGTTCTCGCGCGCCGGCTTGTAGGGCGCGATGTGCATGTTGCGCAGCCAGACCTCGCCGTCCCTGACCTCGGCGTAGGCGTCCTTCAGCTGAACGCCGCCGTCGCGCAGCGACTTCACCTCGGAGCCCTGGAGCACGATCCCCGCCTCGAACCTGTCGAGCAGGTTGAAGCGGAAGCTCGCCTGCCTGTTGGTGGCGATGTCTCCCGGTGCCGCCTTGCGCTTTCCCTTCTTGGCCACGCCTACGAGTATGAAGGCGCCGGGATCAGATCCACACGGCCGCGCGGGGCCTCGACGCGATCGACCTCGACCTCGACCGTGTCGCCGAGCCGCAGGCGGCGCCCGGAGCCCTCGGCCTCGAGCGCGGTGCCCAGCTCGTTCAGCGTCCACCAGCCGCGCAGGCGGCGCGAGGGCAGCAGGCCTTCGAAGCGCTCCTCGCCGAACTCGATGAACGCGCCCTTCTCGATCAGGCCGACAACCTCGCCCTCGAAGGTGTGCGACTCGTTCGGGTCCTTCTCCGAGAGCGTGCGCTCGAGCAGAAAGGACAGGCAGATGTCGTCGGCGTCGCGCTCGATCTTCATCGCCTCGCGCTCGGCGGCCGAGCTGATCACGCCCGCCTCCTCGAGCTCGTGCCCGGGCGTGGCCGCCTCGTCGATGCCGAGGCCCTGGAGTAGCGCGCGGTGTGCCACCACGTCCGGATAGCGGCGAATCGGCGAGGTGAAGTGGCAGTAGCGCGGGCTGCCGAGCCCCGCGTGCCCGAGGTTCCGCGGGCTGTAGGACGCCTGCTTGAGCGCGCGCAGCACGAGCACGCTGTAGGCACGCTTGCCGTGCGACTCGCGCGCGACGATGCGAGAGATCTCCGTGATGGCGTCGGCCGCCTGCTGGGGCGTCATCTGCTTCGGCAGTGGCGGCGTCGGGATGTCGAGGCTCGCCAGCTGCTCGGTCAGGAACACGACCGACTGCGGCTCGGGCCGCTCGTGCACGCGGTAGAGGGTCGGCAGCTTCTTGTCCGCGAGGTAGCCGGCCACCTGCTCGTTCGCGAGGATCATCAGCATCTCGATCACGCGGTGCGACTCCGTCTGCTGGTCGTAGCGCACCCCGGTCGGGTTGCCCTCCGAGTCGAACTCGAACGTCGGCTCCCAGGAGCCGAACTCGAGCGAGTCACGCCGTTCGCGAAGCGCGCCCGCCACCTCGCGCGCCACCGCGAGCGGCTCGCCCCAGGGCGCCTCGGAGCGCGTGCGGCCCGCGAACAGGTCGTCAACCTCGCCGTAGGTGAGCCGACGGTCGCTGCGGACGAGCGAGCGGTGGAACGCGACGCTGGTCACGTCCGCCCCGTCCATCTCCATCTCGACCGTCACGGCGAGCTTGTCCTCGCCGGGCCGCAGCGAGCAGGCCTGGTTGGACAGCACCTCGGGCAGCATCGGCTCCACCGCGCGTGGCACGTACACACTCGTGCCGCGCCGGAACGCCTCGCGCTCGAGCCGTCCGCCCGGCCGGACGTAAGCGGTCACGTCGGCGATGTGCACCCAGAGGCGCACGCGGCCGTCCTCACGGCGGGCGGAGATGGCGTCGTCGAAGTCCCTGGCGTCGTCGGGATCGATCGTGAAGGTGGGCAGGTCGCGCAGGTCCACGCGGGCGTCCGCGGCGTACGGCTCGTCGAGCGAGGCCTCCGCCTCCGCGGTGGCTGCCCGCGGGTACGAGCGGTAGAGCCCGCGGTCGAGCATCAGCCCCTCCACCACGTCGCGCGCCCGGTCCGGGCGGCCGAGCCGGCGCAGCACCCGCGCGCCGCGCTTGCCGGCGCCCACCAGTACGAGGTCCCCCGCGCTCGCGTCGCCGCGCTCGACCGCGGTCCGCGGTCCCGGTCCGAACAGCGGCTCCGCTACCAGGAAGCGGCCGCGCTTCTCGAGCACGGCCACCATCGGCTTCTCCAGCCGGCGAGCCGGCCGCCCACGGGCGGCGGCGGTCATCGCAGCTCGCGAATCAGCTCGTCGACCGCCACGGGCAGCGCCTCGTCGCGGTCGGTGTCCGGGTTGTCCGCGGCCCGGATCTGCGGCTTGATGCCCTTGGTGGAGATCGTCTCCCCGCCCGGCAGGTAGTAGTTCGCCACCGTCAGATCGAGCACACCGCCGTTCGAGAGCCGCTGGACCTCCTGCACGAGCCCCTTGCCGAACGTGCGCGTGCCCACGACCTTTGCGCGGTGGCGGTCGCGCAGGGCGCCGGTCACGATCTCGGACGCGCTGGCGCTGCCGCCGTCGACGAGCGTCACGAGCGGGATCTTCTGGTCGATTGCGTCGCCCTGGGCGTCCTGCGTGCGCTCCGGGCGATGGAGCCCGCGCACCGAGACGATCTCGCCGTCCTCGATGAAGATGCTCGACACCAGCACTCCCTCGGTGAGCAGCCCGCCACCGTTGCCGCGCAGGTCGAGAACGAATGCCTGGGCTCCCTTGCCGAGCAGCCGGTCGACCTCGCGGCGCAACAGACCGTGGGCGCCGTTGCTGAAGCTGAGCAGCTCGACCACGCCGACCTTGTGCCCGTCGCGCTCGACCATCCGCCCGCGCGCGACCGGGATCTCGATCCGCTCCCGCTTCACCTTCACGGTGCGGTCGCGGTCCTGGCCGGGCGTGAACACCCTCAGGGTGACCGCGGTGCCCGCCGGGCCCTTGATGCGGCTGGTGGCCACCTCGCTGTTCACGCCCGCTATCGAGTGGCCGTTCACGCCGAGGATGAAGTCACCGCGCCGGATGCCTGAGTCCTGCGCCGGCGAGCCGTCGAACACCCGCAGGACCTTCAGACCGCGCTTGTCCTGCTCCACGTTCATGCCGACGCCCTCGAACTGGCCGCTCACCGACTCGTCGAACTGCTTCGCCTCCTTGGGCGTCAGGTAGTGCGAGTAGGGGTCGTCGAGCGACTCGACGATGCCCTTCAGCGAGGCGTCGTCGAGCTTCTTCTTGTTGACCGGCTTGTAGAAGTTGTCCTCGATCGAGTCGACGATCTCGGCCCGCATCGCGCGGTCCTCCTGAACGAAGGCGTCGCGGACCGGTCCCGGCAGGGACTCGGGATGACCGCCGAGCCAGAGCCCTGCGACCAGCGCAGCGAGCGCACAGAGCGCTGCAATGCCTCCATTCCGCATCACAGAGAGGCTAGTCGGCGATTGCTAAACGTGGCTAAACGCGCAGGAAGCGGCGCAGCGTGATGCCGCTGCCGAGCGCGGAGACCCCGATGCAGGCGATCATCAGGATCGCCACGAGCAGCGGGAAGTCGATCGTGTCCGGGGCCGCGAGGAGCGCGAAGCGGTCCGACAGCGGGTCGATGAAGGTCGTCTTGACGATTGCGAGCAGCAGCACTGCCAAGAGGCCGCCGAGGAAGCCGACGATCATCCCCTCGATCACGAACGGCCAGCGGATGAACCAGTTGGTGGCACCCACCAGCTTCATCACCTCGACCTCGCGCCGCCGCGCGAAGATCGAGAGCCGGATCGTGTTCGCGATCAGGGCGATCGAGGCGAGCACGAGCAGCACCGCGAGGCCGGCCGTGAGCGCCTTAACCAGCCCGGTTGCGGACAGGATCTTGTTGGTGTCCTCCTCGCGGTCGCGCACCTCGTCGATGGCCTCGAGCCGGGTGTCGCCGGCGGCGTTCAGGCTCGTGACGATCTCGCCGAGCTTGTCCGGATCCTCGGGATGCACGCGGAAGGAGGCGGGCAGCGGGTTCGAGCCGAGCAGCTCGGCGCCCGCCTCGAAGGCCTTCGGGTTCTTCTCCTGCGCGCGCGCCAGCGCCTCGCCCTTGGAGATGAACTCCACCGACTTCACGTTGGACGTGTCCTCGATCGCCTTGCGAAGCTCGGCCTGCTGGAGCTGGGTCGCCGAGTCCTTCACGTACACGTCCACCACGACCCGGCTGCGCACCTCGTTCGCGGTGCCGGTGGTGGCCTGCACGATCGGGATGAACACGCCCAGGACGACCGCGGTGAGCAGCACCGTGAGGAGCGCCGCCAGCGCCGGCGCGGAGCTGCGCCTCAGCCCGCGCAGCGCCTCCTTGACGAAGAAACTCCAACGCATTAGTTCGGGTGGCCCTCGGCGCCGACTCCGAGCTCGCCGCGCAGCCGCACCGCGAACTCGGTGGTGGACTCGTCCGGGCGGTAGAGGCCCGACAGCTCGTCGCGCACGATGCGGCCCTCGCGCAGCTCGATCACGCGGCGGCGCATCTTGTCGACCATCTCCTTGTCGTGGGTCGCCACCACGACGGTCGTGCCCGTGCGGTTGATCCGGTAGATCAGCTGCATGATCCCGATGGAGGTCTCGGGGTCGAGGTTGCCGGTGGGCTCGTCCGCCAGCAGCAGCGGCGGGTGGTTCACGAACGCGCGCGCGATCGACACGCGCTGCTGCTCGCCGCCCGACAGCTCGTCCGGGAAGTTGTGCAGCTTGGTGGAGAGGCCGACGAGGCGGAGGATGTCCGGCACCTTGCGGCGGATCTCCTGGCGCGACTCGCCGATCACCTGGAGCGAGTACGCGACGTTGTCGTACACCGTCCGGTTCGGCAGCAGCTTGTAGTCCTGGAAGACGACGCCGATGTTGCGGCGCAGGTACGGAACCCGCGCGCGCGGCACGTCGGCAAGCGGATGGCCCGCGATCGAGATCTCGCCCCTGCTGGGCTCGAGCTCCTTCATCATCAGGCGGATGCAGGTGGACTTCCCGCAGCCGGTGGGGCCCACGAGGAAGACGAACTCGCCGCGCCCGATGCGCATCGAGGCGGACTGCACGGCCACGGAGCCGCCGTCGTAGACCTTCGTCACGTCCTTGAAGGCGACGACGGGCACGTCGATGCTCGGTGCCCGATGCGGCGCAGCAGGCTTTGTCCTGGCGCTTGCCATGGACCCTGATTACTAGCGGACAGGGCCTCCGGTCCGCGACGGGTGCAACGCTACTTGCGGACCCGCCAGCGGGTGTAGAGCTCGCCTTCCGCCTCCGCCACGGACACCAGGTCGAGCTCCGTGGGCTCCACCAGCTCGCGCCCGGCCACGATCGTGAGCGCCGCCGCGCCCCCCAGGACCTTCGGGTTCAGCGTCAGAAAGAGCTCGTCCACGAGCCCAGCGGCGAACAGGAACGAATTGAGGGTGGGACCTCCCTCGCACAGCACGGAGCGCACGCCGCGCTCGTGCAGCTCGGCCATCAGGCGCGGGAGATCGTCACCCACGCGCGCGTACTCGACATGAGCCCCCAGGCCGGGCAGCTCGGCCTCGGAGCCGGTGGCTATCACGACCGCCTGCTCGCTCTCGTTGAGCAGCGGTAGGTCGGGAGGCAGATCAAGTCGCCCGCTCACCACCACCGCGACGGCCTCGGCGGCACGCCCCTCCGCAACCCTCTTTTGGCTCAACTCGTCGTTCTTCGTCACGCGCCCGTAGCGCTCCTCGCGCGCGGTGCCCGCCCCCACCATCACGGCGTCCGCCTGGGTGCGGAGGTGGTGGAAGAGGCGGCGGTCGATCTCGGTGGACAGCCCCTTCGTCCTCCAGTCGAGCGTGGCCTTGCCGTCGAGACTCGAGACCATGTTGATGCCGAGGTACGGCCGGTCGGGCGGCGCGAGCTCGTGCAGGCGAAGCTCCGACGCCAGCTCCTCCGGCGAGATGGTTTTGCGCTCGGGGTAGATCAGCTGCACGCGCGCAGCCTAGGTCAGTTCGTGCGCAGAACGCAGTAGCCGGGGAACTCGAAGCCCCTGGCCGGGCGGAAGCCGCGCCCCGCGCGGTAGATGCCGCCGTCCGAGGGTTGCTCGGCGATGAACGCGTTCTCGACGCCGTCGCGCTCGCTGCGCTGGTCCACGCGGATGCGGCTGGAGACGATCTGGAGCAGCCCGGCGGCCGCGCGGCGGCCGTGGGCGTCCGTGCGGAAGCGCGAGGGTCCGTGATTGCGCAGGAACCAGCGCGGGTGGAGCACGGTACGGCGGTCGCCCTTGCAGCGCGAGTCCCAGCCGGCGGGGTCGTCCGGCCCGCACGCCGCCGGCTTGTTGAAGATCACGCGCTCCGGGTCGCCCGGGTCGAACTGGGTGATCGCGTTGTGGATGCCGAAGGCGGGGCGCGCCCGGAATACGCCGCCCACGTCGAGCGTCGTGGCCCACTCCTCATAGGTGGAGCGGCAGCCGGGCACCGGCAGGAGCCGCCAGGCGTCCCGGCTTTCGACGCCCGGGCAGTTCGGCACCGCCTCGCCGAAGTCCGCCATCTGGCGCGTTCGCGCCAACATGCGCTGGCCGCGCTCCCGGAACAGCCAGGTCTCGAGCGAGTGGAAGCGCACGCCCCCGCGCCGCGGCGAGCCGGATCCCTGATGGAGAACCATCATCCACGCGAGCCCCTTGCGGTCCTCGTTTGCCACGAAGACCTTGAAGCCCGCGTGCGCCTCCGGACTGCCCGCGTAGTCGCTCACCAGGCCGAACGCCGGCATGCCCGTCCGACCGAAATACCTGAACGCACGCGGGTTCGAGCCGTGCTCGTGCCCGAAGGCGCAGTGGTAGCGCGGGTCGCGGGGCGGGTGCCAGGTTGCCCACCTGCGGCCGCCGCGCTCGACCGTGTACTGGTCGTGGACCCACGCCGCGCACAGCGGGGTCCCGTCCGGCGCGGGCGGCTGGGAGTGGTCGATCGGGTCTGCCGCGCGCGCAGCGGGCGCCACGAGGAGCAGGGCTAACATGGCGATCGGCAGGAGTCGCACGAGAACCGCGACACGGTAGCGAGCGTGATGTTGCGCCCTGCGCGGTGTTCCATGTTCACGCCGATAACTGGACCATGACCCCGAGAGCGCTCTTTCACCCAGCCCGGCTGGCCCGCAGGCCCGTGCTCTCCACGCAGTCGGACGAGCGTCTGGTGGACCTCGTGCGAGCCGGGTCCGAGTCGGCGTTCGAGACGATCGTGGAGCGCTACCGCCGCGCCCTGATGCGCTACGTGTCGCGGCTGCTGCCGCCGGAGCGCGCCGAGGACGTGGTGCAGCAGGCGTTCGTGAAGGCCTACGAGGCGATGCAGCGCGACGGCGCGGAGCTCAACCTGAAGCCCTGGCTGTACCGGATCGCGCACAACACGGCACTCAACGCGCTGCGTGACCGCGGCCTGCGCCATGACGAGCTGGACGAGCGGATCGACGGAGTCGAGCGACCCGACCAGGCGCTCGAGCGCAGCCAGGGCCTGCGCGAGGTCCTGGTGGCGGTCCAGGCGCTGCCCGAGCGCCAGCGCGACGCCATCCTGCTGCGCGAGCTCGAGGGCCGCAGCTACGAGGAGATCGCGCTCGCCCTCGGTGTCACGGGCGGCGCGGTGCGCCAGCTGCTGAACCGGGCGCGCAACGCGCTGCGCTCTGGGGCTGCGGCGCTCACTCCCATGCCGCTGCTCACGCGGCTCGCCTCGGGCGACTCGACCGAGCCGGTCGCGGCGCGCGTCGCGGACATGGTCGGCATGGGCGCCGCGAGCAGCGGCGCGGTGATGGCCAAGGTCTGCGCGACCGCGCTCGTGACGGGCGTCGTGGTCGGAGGAGTGGCCGTGGTTCCCGACGGTGGCCGCGACAACCGGCGCGGCCCGGCCGTGGAGGCGGCCGAGGCCGCGGAGGACCCCTCGGAGGACGAGGACGGCAGCGGCGGCGCATCTGCATCCTCCGCCAGCGGCAGCGACCCGGCGGTCGCACGGGCCCAACGGAACGGGAACCGCCGGGGCGACGACGACGCGGGAGCGGCGCCGCGGGCAGGCGGCGACTCAGGCCGTGGCGAGCGCGGCGAGCGCGACGACGGCAACGACGAGCGCGGCGAGCGCGAGCGCGACGACGACCGCAGCGGCCCGGGAGGCGGCGGCGAGCGCACCGCGGAGGAGGCCGAGGAGCTCGAGGACCACAGCGGCCCCGGCGGCGGAGAGCCCGGCGAGATCGAGGAAGAGGCCGAGGAGGCGGCCAGGACCGACAACTCCGGTCCCGGCGGCGGCGAGCCCGATTCGGACGACTCGGTCGAGACGCCCGAGTACACCGAGACCGACAGCTCAGGCCCGGGCTAGGGGCCCACCGTCGCGCGGGCCGAGCCGCGCCGGGGAGCGGCCGCGCGGAGGCTCGTTAGTTGCGACCCATATAGGGGACGCAACGTGTTGAGCCTCCGGCGAGGGCAGCTGCGGCGAGCAGCTGCCTAGCCGATCGCGACCATGCGGTCGATCGGCAGCCGAGCTCGCTCTGCGAGCTCGGGATCGACCCGGACGACTGGCTTCAGGTCGCGCAGGGCGTCGCGCAGCTTCGGCAGCGTGATCATCTTCATATAGCGGCACGCGGCCGCGCGGTTCGCGGGGATGAACTGCTTGTCCGGGTTCTCCTTGGCGAGCGGGTGCAGCATCCCGGTCTCGGTGGCGACGATGAACGTGTCCGCCTCCGAGGTGCGCGCGAATTTGAGCATGCCGCCCGTGGAGAGCATGTGCGTGCGCTCCGGGTCCACGTCGCCCGACGCCACGTACTCCATGACCTGGGTCGTGCAGCCGCACTCGGGGTGGATCATGAACTCGGCGTCGGGGTGGGCGGAGCGGACGGCCGTGATGTCGGCCGGCCGGATGCCCGCGTGCACGTGGCATTCCCCGTCCCACACGTGCATTCGCCTGCCGATGGTGCGCTCCACGTAAGCGCCCAGCCACATATCGGGGCCGAACAGGATCTCGGTGTCGTCGCCATGCTCGCGGTAGATGTGCTCGACCACCTGGACCGCGTTCGCCGACGTGCAGCAGTAGTCGGTCTCGGCCTTCACCTCGGCCGTCGTGTTCACGTACATCACGACGATCGCGCCGGGGTGCTTCGCCTTCCACTCGCGCAACTGCTCGGCCGTGATGGAGTCGGCGAGCGAGCAGCCGGCGTCGAGGTCGGGGAGGAGCACGGTCTTGCCGGGCGACAGGATCGACGCGGTCTCGGCCATGAAGTGGACGCCGCAGAAGGCGATCACGTCCGCGCCGGTGTCGGCGGCCTGGCGCGACAGCCCGAGCGAGTCGCCCACGAAGTGGGCCACGTCCTGGACCTCGGGCACCTGGTAGTTGTGCGCGAGAATGACCGCGTTGCGCTCCTCGGCGAGTGCGCGCACCTCGTCCGCGAGACGGGCGGTCTGCTCCGGGGTGAGGGCGGGCGCGGCGCTGCCGTTGGCGGCGGGTGGGAGAGTGGGCAGCTCGATCGGGTTCATGGGGCGGGGACCTCCAACGGTTTTTGCCTTATGATCGAAAACCGTGCGAAAGCAGAATACCAAAGTCTCTGACTCCCAGACGGAAACCGCGCCGGGCGGCGGGCGGCCCTCGCCCACCCATGTGACGCTCGCCGTTGTGCTCCAGGTGCGCGGGTCGTCGCTCTGCGTGCTCCTGTGGCAGCGCGGCCGGGCGCCATTTTCGGGGGCCTGGTCGCTGCCGGGCGGGTATCTCGAGCCCGGGCACGCGCTCGACGAGTCGATCCGCGCCCAGCTCGCCCGCAAGGTGGATGTCGCGGAGCTGTCCTCGCTCGAGCAGCTCGAGACGGTCGGCGAGCCCGACCGTCATCCGGACGAATGGCAGCTCGCCACCGCGTACCTGGGGCTGGTCCCGAGGGGGCTCGACCCGGAGCTGCCCGAGGACACCGCCTGGCACCCGGTCGACGACCTGCCGGATCAGATGGCCTTCGACCACGGCCGAATCGTGCTCGCAGGCCGCGAGCGGCTGCGCGCCAAGCTCTCCTACACGAACATCGGCTTCGCGCTGGCCCCCGAGAGCTTCACGATGTCGGAGCTGTCGTCGATCTACACTGCGGCGCTCGGGTACGCCGTCGACCCCACGAACCTGCGCCGGGTGCTCGAGCGCCGCGGCCTCCTCGAGGCAACCGGCGAGCGCCGCTCCCCGGGACGCGGCGGCGGGCGTCCCGCCGCGGTCTATAGCTTCGGCTCGCGCGAGCTGGCCGTGACCGACCCGTTCGCCGTCCTGCGGCCGCCTACGTCGGGTCGAGCAGCAGGCTGACGTCGAGCGCCGGCGCCGAGTGCGTCAGCGCGCCGACGCTGATGTAGTCCACGCCCGTCTCGGCCACGAACCGCACGCCGTCGAGCGTGATCCCACCGGAGGCCTCGAGCTCGGCCCGCCCGCCCACGAGCTCGACAGCTCGCCGCAGCTCGTCGACGCTCATGTTGTCGAGCAGGATGCGCGGCACGCCGGCGCCGAGCGCCGCCTCGACCTCGTCCAGAGTGGCGCACTCCACCTCGACCACCACGCCCGCCGGCGCGCGCTCGAGCGCGAGCCGGGTGGCCTCCCCCACGCCCCCCGCGAGCGCGGCGTGGTTTTCCTTCACGAGGATCGCGTCGTAGAGCCCGCTGCGGTGGCTCACCCCGCCGCCGGCCCGGACGGCCGCCTTCTCGAGCCCGCGCAGGCCGGGCGTGGTCTTGCGCGTGTCGAGGATCCGCGTGCCGGTGCCCTCGACCGCCCGGACGTAGCGCGCTGTGAGCGTGGCCACCCCGGACAGCCGGCCGAGGAAGTTGAGCGCCACGCGCTCCCCCGCGAGGATCGGGGCGGCCGGGCCGCTGATCTCGGCCAGCACGCCCGGCTCGCGCCACTCGCCCTCGGGGGCGAGCGCCTCGAACCCGAGCGAGGGATCCAAGCGCTTGAACACCTCGCGCGCCACCGCGAGACCGGAGATCACGCCGGGGGCGCGCTGCTCGATCCGAGCGCGCGCCTGCGCGCCCTCGGGCACCACCGCCTCCGTCGTGAGGTCGCCGGAGCCGAGGTCCTCGGCCAGCGCGATGTCGATCGGGTCCGCGATACGCGGCAGGCTACGTGACGCCTGACCGGCTGAGCCCGGTCGCGTGCCGCTCGATGCCGGCGGCCGCGTAGGCGTCCGCCTCGTCGAGCGTCTCGCGCTCGAGCAGCGCCTCCGCCAGCGAGTCGAGCCGCTCGCGGTTGGTGCCCAGCAGCCGCTCGGTGGCCTCCTGTTCCTCGTCCACTATGCGACGCACCTCGGCGTCGATCAGCTCCTGGGTGGCCTCCGAGACGGGCTCGGCGCCCGGGAGCAGCATGCTCTGGCCGTCCTGGGGCGCCACCGTGAGGAAACCCACCTTCTCGCTCATCCCCCAGCGCTCGACCATCCCGCGCGCGATGCGGGTGACCTGCTGGATGTCCGACTCCGCGCCGGTGGTCGGCTCGCCGAAGACGAGCTCCTCGGCCACCCTCCCGCCGAGCGACACGCGGATCTTCGCGCGCAGCTCCTGCTCGGAGTAGTTGAAGCGATCGTCCTCGGGCGTCGAGAGCGTCACGCCCAGAGCCAGCCCGCGCGGGATGATCGACACCTTGCGCACCGGATCCGCGCCCGGCGTGAGCATGCCCACGACCGCGTGGCCACCCTCGTGGTAGGCCGTTCGGCGGCGGTCGTCCGCGCTCATCAGAACCTTGCGTTCGGCGCCGAGGATGATCTTCTCGAGCGCGTCCGTGAGGTCCGCGCGCTTCACACGGTCGTGCCCGCGCCGGGCGGCCAGCAGCGCCGCCTCGTTCGCCAAGTTCGCCAGGTCCGCGCCGACCATGCCGGGCGTGTTCCGGGCGATCTGTGCCAGATCGACCTCGTCATCCAATGGCACCGAGCGCGTGTGCACGCGGAGGATGGCCTCGCGCCCGTTTGCGTCCGGCGCCTGCACGAACACGCGCCGGTCGAAGCGTCCAGGCCGCAGCAGCGCCGGGTCGAGCACCTCGGGCCGGTTGGTCGCGCCGAGCACGATCACCTTCGCGTCGGTGTCGAAGCCGTCCATCTCGGTGAGGATCTGGTTGAGCGTCTGCTCACGCTCGTCGTGCCCACCCAACCCTCCGCCCGGGCCGCCACGCGAGCGGCCGATCGCGTCGAGCTCGTCGATGAAGATGATCGCCGGGGCGGCATCCTTGGCCTGCTGGAAGAGGTCGCGCACGCGCGAGGCCCCGATGCCGACGATCGCCTCGATGAACTCGGAGGCGGAGGCCGAGAAGAACGGCACGCTGGCCTCGCCCGCGACGGCGCGCGCAAGCAATGTCTTGCCGGTTCCGGGCGCCCCGGCGAGCAACACGCCGCGCGGAATGCGGGCTCCGAGCTTGCGGTACTTGTCCGGGTTGCGCAGGAAGTCGACGATCTCCAACAGCTCCTGCTTGGCCTCCTCGATACCCGCCACGTCCGCGAAGTTGACCATCTGGGACGAGGGCTCAACCCTGCGCGCCTTGCTGCGGCCGAACTGACCGAGCACGCCGCCGCCCCCTCCCGCCATTCGGCGCGCGAAGAAGATGAACAGCCCCACCAGCAGGATCGTCGGCCCAAAGCCGAGCAGGACCGTGGCGAGCAGCGAGCGCTCGCCTGGCGGCGAGGCGCTGATCACGACGCCGTTCTCCTCGAGCCGCTGCGACAGCTCCCGGTCGTTTGCGAACGTGGGGATCTCGGTCTCGAAGCCCTTGGCGGTCTCGCCCTTGTACTTCACGTCCTTCTTGAACTCGCCCTTGACCGTGTCCCCGGTCGACGAGATCTCGCGTACGTTCCCCTTGTCGACCTCCTGGAGGAAGGTCGGGCTGTACGGGACGCTGATGCGCTTCTCGGGCGGCGCGAAGATCTGCACGAGCGCCCAGTTCACGATGAACAGGACCACCAGGATCGCGATGAAGCGCCGCGGGCTCCACGGGATCATGGGCGTCTTCTTGGGCGCCCCGTTCACTCGCATGTTGCCGCGGCGCGGGTCCGGCGGGGGCGGCGGGGTGCGCGGATCGGGCGGGCGGCTCTCGTCGGCCATATGGCAACTCTACGTAGGCCGACGACTCAACCCGTGCTCCCAATATCGTTTACGGCGATGAAGCAGCAGCTGCGACCCCTGTTCGATCAGGTGGTGATCAAGGAGCTCGACCCGGATCGGGTCCGGCGCTCAGGCCTGCTGCTGCCACCGGGAGAGCACGAGACGCCGCCTCAGCACGGGATCGTGCTCGCCGTGGGCCCCGGACTCGACTGGTGGGGCGGCGTGGGCATCAAGATGCCCGTTGCGCCCGGCGACCACGTGGTCTTCGCCGGCAGCGCGGGCGTGTGGGTGGAGGTGGAGGAGGAGCGCCTGCTCGTCTGCCGCGTCGGCCAGCTGCTCGGCGTGCTCGAGGAGAGCCACGAGCGCTCCGAGGAGGATCGCCTAGGCGGCGGTTCGGTGGCCGGCACGTCGGAGTAGCTCGGCGCGCACGAACTGGTCGAGGTCGCCGTCGAGCACGCCCTGGGCGTTGCCGACCTCGACGTTCGTGCGGTGGTCCTTGACCATCGTGTAGGGGTGAAGCACGTAAGAGCGGATCTGCGAGCCCCAGCCCACGTCCTGCGCCTCGCCCTTCTCCTTCGCGATCTCCTCCTGGCGGCGGCGCTCCTCCAGTTCGATCAGCTTGCCCTTCAGCATCTTCATCGCCGTGTCGCGGTTCGAGGACTGCGAGCGCTCGTTCTGGCACTGCACGACGATGCCTGTCGGCCGGTGCGTGATGCGCACCGCAGAGTCGGTCTTGTTCACGTGCTGGCCGCCCGCGCCCGAAGCGCGGTAGGTGTCGATCTGGATGTCGTCGGGCTCGATCTCGATCTCCACGGCGTCCTCCACGAGCGGCGCCACCTCCACTCCCGCGAACGCGGTGTGGCGGCGCGACTGGGCGTCGTAGGGGGAGATCCGCACGAGCCGGTGGACGCCCTTCTCCGCGCTGAAGAGCCCGTAGGCGTTCTCGCCGCGTGCGATGAAGGTGGCCGACTTGATCCCGGCCTCCTCCCCCTCGGACGCCTCCTTCAGCTCCACCTTCATGCCGCGGCGCTCGGCCCAGCGCATCTCCATGCGCAGCAGCATCTCGGCCCAGTCCTGCGAGTCGGTGCCGCCGGCGCCGGCATTCACGGTGATGACCGCATCCCCGGCGTCGTACTCGCCGGAAAACAGGCGCGCCTCCTCGAGCTCGGCCAGGCGCGACTCGATCGACGTGCGCTGCTCGTCGAGCTCGGCCGCCATCGACTCGTCCTCCTCGGCGAGCTCCTCGAGCGTTTCCAGGTCACCGATGTCCGACTCGAGCGAGCGGAACGTCTCGAGCCGCCGCCCGACGGACGCGTGCTCGGCGGAGACGGAGGCCGCGTGCTCCTGGTCGTCCCAGAAGCCGGGCGCCTGCATCTCGCCCTCGAGCTCGCCTAGGCGAGCTTCCAGCGCGGCTGGGTCAAAGAGAGTCCGCGAGCAGCTTCAGCTGGCCGCGGAGGCCATTGACGCTAGGCGCCATGGCACTTCTTGAACTTCTTGCCGGAGCCGCACCAGCAGGGGTCGTTGCGGCCGATCTTCTCGGTCTCGTCGAGGCGGCGGGTCTCCACCGGCATGGCGGGCGCCACGTCCTCCGCGGCCATCTGGCCGGCCTCCGCCATGGCGCTGGGCACGGCGGCTCCGGCGGCCGCCGCGATGGCGTCGCTCCCGGTCAGCCCCTGGCCGCCGGACATGTTGAGGTTGCGCGTGGCGGTGCTGCTGCCCGAGCCCAGGCCCCAGTTCGGCCCCGCGGCCGCGGCCTGCGGCTGCTGCACCTGAACCTCGACGTTGAAGACGTAGCGCGCGAACTCGTCCCAGATGTTGTTCATGAGCTCCGTGAACATGTCGAAGCCCTCGTTCTTGTAGGCCACGAGCGGGTCGATCTGCGCGAACCCGCGGAGGTGGATGCCCTCGCGCAGGTAGTCCATGTCGTGCAGGTGCTCGCGCCAGCGCTCGTCGATGATCTGGAGCAGCATGAAGCGCTCGAGCGCGCGCATCAGCTCGTCGCCGAGCTCGTTCTCGCGCTCGTCGTAGGCCTGGATCACGTCCTCGCGCAGCTGCCCGACGAGCGTCTCGCGGTCGGTGCCCTCCTTGACGTCGTCGACCTCGTACGAGACGTCGTAGATCTGCCCGAGCTGGTCGAACAGGGCGTCGAGCTCCCAGTCCTCCTGGTACTCGCCGGCCATGTACTCGCGCCCGATGCGCTCGATCGCGTCGGCGATCTGCTCGCGCGCGACCTCCGACATGTCCTGGCCCTCGAGGATCCGGTCGCGGTACTCGTAGATGATCTCGCGCTGCTGGTTCATCACGTCGTCGTACTCGAGCACGCGCTTGCGGATCAGGAAGTTCTGCTCCTCGACCTTCTTCTGGGCTCCCTCGATCTGCTTCGAGAGCATCTTGTGCTCGATCGGCAGCTCGTTGCCGTCCTCGTCCTGCTGAGCGAGGAACTTGTTGTCGAGGATCCGGTAGATGCGGTCGCCCGCGAAGAGCCGCACGAGGTCATCCTCTGCTGAGAGGTAGAAGAGCGACTCGCCGGGATCGCCCTGGCGCCCGGAGCGGCCGCGCAGCTGGTTGTCGATGCGCCGCGACTCGTGGCGCTCGGTGCCGCAGATGAAGAGCCCGCCGGACTCCTTCACCTTGTCGCGGTTCTCGGTCACCTGCTGCTCCATCTTCGGGAACAGCTCGTCCCAGGCGGCGTTCCACTCGTCCGTGTCCGGCTCGAGGCCGCGCTTGTGGAGCTCGAGCTGCGTGAGGTGCTCCTCGTTGCCGCCGAGCTTGATGTCCACGCCGCGGCCGGCCATGTTGGTGGCGATCGTGACCGCGAACGGCTGGCCCGCCTCGGCGATCACCTCGCCCTCGCGCTCGGCGTGCTCGGGCTTGGCGTTCAGCACCGAGTGCTTGATGCCGGCGCGGTCCAGCTGCTGTGAGAGCAGCTCCGAGACCTCGACCGAGATCGTGCCCACGAGCACCGGCTGGCCGGTGGTGTTGCGCTCCTGGATCTCCCTGATCACGGCGGCCCACTTGCCGTCCTTGGTCTTGTAGATCTGATCGTTGCGGTCGTTGCGGACCATCGGGCGGTTCGTGGGGATCTCGACGACCTGAAGCTCGTAGATCTTCATGAACTCGGTGGCCTCGGTGAGCGCCGTGCCGGTCATGCCGCCGAGCTTGTCGTAGCGGCGGAAATAGTTCTGGTAGGTGATCGTGGCGACGGTCTGCGACTCCTCCTGGATCGCCACGCCCTCCTTGGCCTCGACGGCCTGGTGCAGGCCCTCGGACCAGCGCCGGCCCTCGAGGATGCGGCCGGTGAACTCGTCGATGATCTTGACCTCGCCGTCGATCACGGCGTAGTCGACGTCCTTCTTGTAGAGCTCCTCGGCCTTCAGCGCCTGCTGGAGGTGGTTCACCATGTTGCCGTGCTCGGCGCGGTAGAGGTTGTCGATGCCGAGGAACTTCTCGGACTTCTCGACGCCCTTCTCGCTCACCGAGACGGTCTTGTGCTTCTCGTCCGGCTCGAAGTCGTAGTCGGCCTCCCAGTCCTTGGACTTCGCCTCGAGCCCCTCCGGCTTCTTGCCCGGCTCCATGATCTTGGCGAGCTTCGCGAACTTGTAGTAGAGGTCCGCGGCCTGCTCGGGCTGGCCCGAGATGATGAGCGGCGTGCGCGCCTCGTCGATGAGGATGTTGTCCACCTCGTCGACGATCGCGAAGCCGTGACCGCGCTGGGCCTTCTGCTCCATCTCGACCGCGAGGTTGTCGCGCAGGTAGTCGAAGCCGAACTCGGAGTTGGTGCCGTAGACGACGTCGCGGGAGTAGGCCTCCTGCTTGTCGATGTCGTTCTGGCCGGACTGGAGGATGCCGACGGTGACCCCGAGCAGGTCGTAGATCGGCTTCATCCACATGGCGTCGCGGCGGGCCAGGTAGTCGTTCACGGTCACGAGGTGGACCCCCTCGCCGGGGACTGCATGGCCGTTCTCGTCACGCGAGCCGAGCGCGTTCAGGACCACGGGCAGGGTGGCTGTGAGCGTCTTGCCCTCACCGGTCCGCATCTCGGCGATCGAGCCGTCGTGGAGGACCATGCCGCCGATCAGCTGGACGTCGAAGTGGCGCTGGCCGAGCGCGCGCTTGCCCGCCTCGCGCGTGAGCGCGAAGGCCTCGTAGAGGAGCTCGTCGAGCGACTCGCCGTTCAGGTGCCGCTCGCGCAACCCCTCATAGCGCTCGCGGAGCTCCTCATCGGACTCGAGCTCGAGCTCGGGCTCGAAGGCGTTGATCAGCTCTACGTTGCGCTCGAAGGCCTTGAACTTCTTCGACTCGCCGACGCGGAGAGCGCGGTCCAGAATTGACATATCGAGGCAACGGTAGCAAGGCTCCGGGCGCGCGCTGCGCGGCCCCCGGACCCCTACGCGGCGTGTTCCTGAGCCGCTGCCTTCTGCGCCTCGCGGCGGCCCCGGCGCTTGTCGCGATGCTTCTTCACCTGGCGCGCCAGGTCGTCGGCCATGAGGTTCACCGAGTGGCCCATGTCGTTCGATCGCTTGCTGGTACGCAGCGTCACGCCCTTGAGCTTCAGGGCACCCTCGGCCACCTGCGACTCGTTGATTCCAGGATTGCGCTCCTCCCTCAGCTCGATGGTCAGCTCGGCGAGCGGTGAGACCTGCCGCGCAACCTTGCCCAGCTTCTTCTCTACGCGTGAGAGAAGCTCGTCGTCTGCGCTTGCGCCGCCTCGACCCTTCACCTGGATGCGCATCTGCCCTCCTGGACCTTGGGGTCTTCGATGATAGGCCGAGGTCACCCCGGTTTCCAGCGCTCAGCGCCCGATCGTCCTCGCAAATACCAGCGCCGTGACCTCGTAGGCGCCCGCGGCGCGAGCCACGGCGGCGCAGGCGGCGAGCGTGGCGCCGGTCGTGGCCACGTCGTCGACGAGGACGACCACGTCCGGCACCTGCCCGCGCAGCTCCACGCTGCCGGCCGGACCGGCACGCCGTTCCGAGCGGTCCCGGCCCACCTGGGTCGCGGCCGACCCGGTGCGAGCCAGGCAGTCCGCGACCTCGACGCCGGCCCTGCGCGCCAGCGCATCCGCGATCAGCGCGGCCTGGTTGTACCCCCGCCGCCGCAGCCGGCGCGGATGAAGCGGAACTGGGACGAGCACCGGCGGCGAAGCGGCCTGCGCTGTGGCGGCCAGCGCGCCGGGCGCGGCGGCCCGCTCCGCACGCGGAGCGCAACAGCGCGGCGGCGCATTCGCAGCGATCTGCGCTGCCATCGCGTCCGCCACCGCGGTCGCCCCGCGGAACTTCAGCGCGCGGACCAGGTCGCGGGCGGGGCCGGAGTAGGCCACGGGCGCCCAGACCGGCAGGCCGCAGAGCAGCACCGGGTCGGGGCCCAGCCTCCGCAGCAGGCGGCGGCAGCCGAGGCACAGTGGCTCCCTCCTCCGCGCCAGGCCACCGCAGCCCCAGCAGAGCGGCGGAACCAGCATCGACGCCACACTGCCGCCGCCGGCGTGACGTCTGGGCGCCCGATCGCGACAATCCCGTGACAATGGGGCACCCGCACATCCAGTGGTTCGCCGATCCAGCCGTGCTGGCGCCGATAGCGCTGATGGTCTGGATCTACGTCCGGCGCTTCCGCGATGCGCGTCGCGAGGCCGGCGGCCGGGGCGCCGGGCCACTCCAGGCGCTGGCTTTTGGCGTCGCGGCACTCGCCCTGCTCGCGGCGCTGGTGTCGCCGATCGACGGGCTCGGGTCCGACTACCTGTTCTCGGCCCACATGCTCCAGCACGTGCTGCTGGGAGACATCGCGCCGCTGTTGCTGCTGCTGTCCCTGTCGCGCGTGATCATGCGACCCGCCACCCGCAGGCTCGCACGCGTCGAGAAGGCGCTCGGCCCGCTCGCCAGCCCCTGGATCGCAATCGCGATCTGGCTCGGGACGATGTACCTCTGGCACATCCCGGCGATCTACGACGCCGCCGCCGAGCACCCGCTGCTGCACGCCGTCGAGCACCTCTCGTTCTTCGCTGCTGGAGTGGCGCTGTGGTGGCCGCTGGTGCAGCCGGTCCCGATGCGCAAGTCCCTCACCGGCCTGCAGCCGCTCGCGTACATCGCGCTGGCCAAGGGCGGTCTGGCGGCCCTCGGCCTCTTCCTCGCATGGAGCTCGACCGCCCACTACCCCTGGTACGAGGACACTCCCCGGATCTGGGGCCTGAACCCGGTCGAGGACCAGAATGTGGCCGGGGTGATCATGATGGTCGAGCAGTCGCTCACCCTCGTGCTCGTGATGGTCTGGGTCTTCATGCGGATGCTGACCCGCTCGGAGCAGGAGGAGCTCCGACGGGAGCGGTTGGAGGACGCGCAGGTGTCGGCACTGGACGCCTGAGGCGAGGCGGCCGCGGCGCCCGCAGCCGTCTGGCGCCCCGAACGACGGGCATTGAAGAGGGGACCGTCGTCAGTTAGTCCGGAATAGCCGGATCAAGTGACGGAACGCCCCATTGTTGGGGACCTATCTCAGTTATCCGCGCATATCGCGGAAAACCCAGATCACACCCTGTTATTGCTGCTGTTGGCGCTCGCAGGCAGGGCGGCCGGGGCGGGACTCGGCGCGTCGGGGGCGGGCCGCGCCTAGTCCAGGATCCCCAGGGCGGCGCGCATCGTGCTGCAGCCCTGCGGGCGCTCCGGCATCGGTGTCTCCCGTCGCGTCGGCCGGTTCGGCTCGCGTGCCAGCAGCTTCGGCCGGCTGCGACGTCGTAGAAAGCCAACCCGCTGCCGCCCCGGTCGCTGATGTCGTAGCGCCAGCGGCGGTGCCCTCGCTCGGAGCAGGAGCTCCGGCGGGAGCGGCTGGAGGCGCTCGACGCATGAGGGGCGGGAGCGGCTCGAACTGCGGAAATTGAAGGGGGACCCCCGTCAGTTAACCGCGTATAGCGCGGTCAAGTGACGGAACCCCCCCTCATCGGGATTGATCCGGCTCACCCGGACGAATGCCGATAACACCCCCCTCACCGCTGCAGTTACCCCTCGAGCACTGCCCCGTCCGGGATCGAGGCTGGGCCCTCGACCCTGACGTGGCCGCGGACCACCACGCCCGCTCCGAAGCGCACGTCGCCCTCGACCTCCAGTCGCTCTGCCTCCACCAGGGACGGCGGCCCGGCCGGGAAGCGCGCCTCGAAGTCGCGCAGGAGCTTGAACTCGTCCGACAGCACCACGATCGGCGCGGCGTCGCGCCGCGGCGCGAGCCGGACCGTCCAGTCGTCCGCCAGCTCGTAGGCGTCCGAGCGTACGACGAGGAGGTTGCTCGTGGTCTTCACCGGCGCGAAGCGCGCGCGCGGCACATGCACCGCGGCGGCGCCCTCGAACACGCCGATCGCCGCCCCCATCGCGGTCTCGAGCTGGAGCACCTCGGGAGACGACGGGTCGCTCGGGTCCACCGTCTTGCGGTTCACGATCATCGGCAGGCCGAGCACACCCTCACGTTCCTCGAGCGTCGCCTTAAGCGCCCGCAGGTTGACCCAGATGCTGTTGGCGTTGAAGAAGCGGTGGCGCTCCACGTCCTCGAAGGCCTCCTGGTCCTCGGCCGGCACCTGCGCCGTCTCGCGCAGCACGAGCCCGCCCCCATCGCGACGCCGGGCCAGGTGCCCGCCCTTGCGGTCGCCCTCGGTGCGGTCCACCACCTCGGAGAGAAACGGGAGCCGCTCGTGCGCGAACCAGTCAAGGATGCGCGGCTCGAGCGCCGCGCCGAGGTTGTCCGAGTTCGACAGGAACAGGTACTCGTAACCCCGCTCCAGCAGGGTGGAGAGCGTGCCGGAGGTCGCGAGCGAGGTGAACACGTCGCCGTGCCCAGGCGGCGCCCATTCGAGCGACGGATCGTCCGGCCAGCTGACCGGCTCGAAGCCGTCCGCCAGCAGCTTCGGAACCTTGCCCTGAACGAAGTCGAGCGGCAGCCCCTCGATGCGCAGTTCCGGATACCGCTCCAGCGCTTCGAGGGTGTCGTCGCGCGTGGCGAAGCTGTTCATCAGCAGTAGCGGGATCTGCGCCCCGTGCTCCTCGCGCAGGTGAAGCACCTGGCGCACGATCACGTCGAGGAACGTCTGCCCGTCCTTCACCTCGACCAGCGACTTCGCCCTGGTCATGCCCATGCTCGTACCGAGGCCGCCGTTCAGCTTCAGGACGACGACCTTGCCGAGCGCGGAGCCGTCCGCCTCGGGGAGATCCTCCGAGCTCGGCAGATCGGTGAGCGGCCGAAGCTCGGCCTCCGGCAGCAGGCCCTGCTCGCCCCGGCGCAGGCGCTCCTCGTAGTGCGCGAACGTGTCGATCGCGATCTCGGGCAGCCCCTCGGCCCGCATCTTGTCGGTGGCCGCGCTCACCGGGCCGATCCTAGAGCGGCTAGCGTGCACTCCGTGATCACCACAGCCACCGAGGCCGACCTACCCGACCTGCTCCTGCTCATGCGCGGCTACTGCGATTTCTACGAGGTCCACCCCTCCGACGACGCGCTACTGGCTATGTCGCGCACGCTGATCGCCGACCCCGAGTTCGAGGGCATCCAGCTGATCGCCCGCGACGACGATGGCCAGGCCGTCGGCTTCGCCACGATCGTCTGGATGTGGACCACGCTCAGCGCGTCCCGGCTCGCCTTGATGAATGACCTGTTCGTGGTCGCGGACGCGCGCGGCGCCGGCCACGCCGATGCACTGATCGCCGAGTGCGTCGAGCGCACCCGCGCGCGCGGCGCCACGGCGCTCGTTTGGCAGACCGCGAACGACAACGCCCGTGCGCAGGCGGTCTACGCGCGCGTTGGCGCCACTCGCGACGAGCGCTGGCTCGACTACTCGCTGAACGTGGCGCCCGGCGCCACCACGCCGGACTCGTAGGCGAGCACCACGGCCTGCACCCGGTCGCGCACGCCGAGCTTCATCAGCACGCGCGCCACGTGCGTCTTCACGGTGGTCTCCGAGACCACGAGCTCGGCGGCGATCTCCGCGTTCGACATGCCGCGGGCGATCAGCTTGAACACCTCAAGCTCGCGCGGGGTCAGCTCCTCGAGCGAGGCGGGAGCGGAGCGCTGGGCTGCGCCGGTGCGCGAGAACTCGTGGATCAGCCGCTTCGTGACCGAGGGCGCCAGCAGCGCGTCGCCCTGAGCGATCACCCGTATGCCGTCCACGAGCTGCTCGGCCGGCACGTCCTTGAGCAGGAAGCCGCTGGCGCCCGCGCGCAGCGCGTCGTAGACGTACTCGTCGAGATCGAACGTGGTGAGCATCAGTACGCGCGGGACGCCATCGCCATCGCCGCCACCGCCCGCGATCAGGCGCGTGGCCTCGATGCCGTCCATCTCCGGCATGCGGATGTCCATCAGCACCACGTCCGGCTTCAGGCGGCGCACGCTGTCCACGGCCTGGGTGCCGTCGGCGCACTCGCCGACCACGTCCATGTCGTCCTCGGCGTCGAGAATCATCCGGAAGCCCGCCCGGATCAGTGCCTGGTCGTCCACCAGCAGCACGCGGATGCTCATGCCGGCACCTTCCGCGAGAGCTCCGCGCCGGGCACGAGCGGCCGAGTGGGGAGCCGAGCGTGGACGGCGAAGCCGCCGCCGCGGCGGCGGCCCGCGTCCACGAGCCCGCCGTACAGAGCGGCGCGCTCGCGCATGCCCACGAGGCCGTGCCCGCCACCGGCATTCCCGAGCTCGAAGTCCTCACGAGAGCCCTCACCGTCATCCTCGATGCTCAGCACCACCTCGTTCGGCTCGTACGAGACCGTCACCAGCGCCCGCGCGCTCCCGGCGTGCTTCAGCGCGTTGGTGAGCGCCTCCTGCACGATCCGGTAGGCGGTGAGGTCGATGCCGGCGGGCAACGCGACCGGCTCCCCGACCACCCGCAGCTCCACCCCCAGCCCGGCCGCGCGGGCGCGCCGCGCAAGCCCGTCCACGCGCGTGATGCTCGGGGGTCCGGACAGGTCGTCGCCTTCACCACGGCGCACGGTGCCGAACAGGTGCCGGATCTCGGCGAGCGCCTCGCGCCCCGTGCGCTGGATGAGGCCGGCGACCTCGATCGCCTTGTCCGGCTGCTTGTCGATGATCCGCCGCGCGGCCGATGCCTGCACGACCATCACGCTCAGATTGTGGGCGAGCACGTCGTGGAGCTCGCGGGCGATGCGGCTGCGCTCGACCGCGATCGCCCGCCGCTCCTCCTCGTCGCGCGCGTGCTGCGCGCGCTCGGCCTTCTCGGCCAGCTCGCGCGCGAGCATGGTGTGGTTCCGGATCGTCCTCCCGACAACCCACGGGATGATCCAGAAGAACGTGACGGGGAAGAAGATGTCGTTGGGGTCGTAGATGATCGACAGGACCTCGATCACGCAGATGCCGATCGCGAGCGCCACCACGCTGGGGCGCCCCGTCATGTGGCGGCTGGCGGCGTAGGCGGCGACCACGAGCATCAGGACCGCGGTGATCATGTTCGGCGGCTGTGTCAGCCAGATGAGCCATGACGGTCAGACCGCCCGTCGTGGCGAGCACCGTTGCGAGAGGCCTGGAGCGGCGCCACAGGAACGACAGCGCGATCGCCGTCATCACCATGATGTTGAGCCAGAGCGGTCCCTCCAGGTCCGCGTTGGTCGCCAGATCGACCCACGCGAAGGCGATCAGCGCCACCACGAGCAGCCGGTCGAGGACGCGCCAGTTGCGGTCGCTCAGTCCTGCGAGCCGGCGCCACATCACGCGTCCTCCTCCAGGGGCAGCGATGCCCGCAGCCTGAACCGACCTGACTCCAGCCTGCCGGCGCCCAGGTGCCCGCCGTACAGCCCCACGCGGTCCCTCAGGCCGGGCAGCCGCTCCGACGCGCCACCGGCGCGGTCGTCACTGACCTGGAGCTGAAGCTCCGCGGGCCTGTATCGGACGAGCACGTCAGCGCTGCGGGCCTCCTTCTCGGTCGCGGCCTCGAGCGCGTCCTCGATCACGCGGTACGCCGTCAGATCGATTCCGGGCGGGAGCTCACGCGAGTCTCCGTCGACCCGCAGGCTCACCTCGAGGCCGCGCTCCCGGTTGCGCTCGATGAGCGGGTCGAGCCTCGCCAGGCCCGGCTGCGGGGCGAGCTCGAGGCCGTCGCCATCGCGGCGCAGCACTCCCAGCAGGGTGCGCATCTCCGTGAGCGCCTCGCGACCGGTGGTCTCGACCGCTGCCAGTGCCGCGCCGGCACGCGCGCTGTCGCCGGTGGCGAGCGCGCGGGGGACCGCCTCCGCCTGGATCACCATCGCGCTCAGGCCGTTCGCCACCAGCTCCTGCAGCTCGGCGGCGATCCGGACGCGCTCGTCCTCGACAGCGCGATAGTCGCTCGCGGCGCGCTCGCGCTCGGCCTGCTCGGCCTTCTCGCGCAACTCGGCCTGCAGCAGGACGCGGCTTCGGAGGCCCCGACCCGCCAGGACCGGAAGGCCGAACAGGAGGGACACCCAGAAGAGGTCCTCGATGCCCTCGGGCTCGGACTCCACGGTCAGCGTGACCAGCAGGCTCGGGATCAGCACGCCAAGAGCGATCCGCAGCTGGCGCGCGTCGGCGTAGCGGCCGATCGACCACAGCAGCAGCAGCACGCCGATAAATGGCGTCGTGCTGTTCTTCGTCAGGAAACCGTCCAGGAACGCCTGAAGCACCATCGGCGCCGCAAAGATCACCGCCGCGACGACCGGGTCGCGGCGACGGAACGCCAGGCCCGACAGGCAGAGCACGCCTGCCGCGATCGTGACGGGACGGCTGTGACCCTCCGAGTCGAGGTAGGAGAGCTCGATCGCCGCCGCCACCACGAACAGGGCCGCAACCACGATGTCGACCTTGAACGGGTCGATCCTCCGGATGCGTGCGCGCAGGGATTCCAGCCTCTTCACGCCCTCCAAGGTATCCGCGCACGCGTGACCCGGCATCGTCCGCGGCAACGACTCCCTGTCATCCGCGAGGAGGACCCATCCCCTATGGCAGATCGTCCGAGCGGCGACGCAAAGATCGCCGTTCCGGCCGACGCCGTGGAGGCGCGTCGGCGGGAGTCTTGTCGCCATGGCCCACTGGAGCGCGACAACCACCACCAAGGCAACTCCCGAACAGCTCCTGGAGGTGCTCACGCACCCGGAAGAGATCCGGCGTTGGTCGCCGGTGGACTTCGACGTCGACGACATCGACACCCGCCGGCTGGCGCCGGGCACCCGTGCGCGGGTGACCGGCAAGCTCGCGGGCGTCCGGGTCGGCTTCGACGTGGAGGTCCACGCCGCCGACCACGACGTGCTCGAGCTCTCGGCTGACGGTCCTGTCGGCCTCGACGTCCGCTACGAGCTGGCGCCCGCGAAGACGGGCGCCGAGCTCCACGCGTCCGTGTCGCTGCGACGTGGCGGCGGCATCACCGGCCGGCTCGTGGCCAACGCCACGGCGGCCCTGCTCGCGGCCGGCGCGCTCGAGGGCGCCGCTGGGCGCATTGCGCGGGCCGCCGAGAGCCAGACCCTGCTGGCCGCCGCATAACAACCCAAGGAGAAACGAGATGTACAACGACAGTGCAGTGTTCGCGCCGATAGCGCCGCCGATCGCGGCGGTCTCGGCTTATGACCTGGTCCGCCGCTACGGCGACGGCGACTCGGCGGTGGAGGCCGTACGCGGCGTATCGCTCGAGGTGCCCGCGGGCCAGTTCACCGCGATCATGGGCCCGAGCGGCTCCGGCAAGTCCACCCTGATGCACCTGCTGGCCGGCCTCGACCGCCCCACCGAGGGCGGCGTCGAGATCGGCGGCCAGGACATCACGACGATGAGCGACAAGAAGCTCACCCTTCTTCGTCGCAAGCACATCGGCTTCGTGTTCCAGGCCTTCAACCTGGTTCCGACGCTGACGGCCGAGGAGAACGTGACCCTGCCGCTGTCGATCGCCGGCAAGAAGATCGAGCGCTCCTGGGTCGACTCGGTGCTTCAGCGTGTCGGCCTCGACGATCGGCGCTCGCACCGGCCGGCGGAGCTGTCGGGTGGCCAGCAGCAGCGCGTGGCAGTGGCACGCGCCCTCGTGGCCGAGCCGACCGTGCTGTTCGCGGACGAGCCCACCGGCAACCTCGACTCGCGCACCAGCGCCGAGGTGCTCGAGCTTCTACGCGAGGCGGCGAGCGTCTACGGCCAGACGATCGTGATGGTCACGCATGACGAAGGCGCCGCAGAGGCCGCCGACCGCGTGATCCACATCGTCGACGGACGGGTGGAGGATCAGTCATGACGCGCGTAGCTCTCAGAGGCATCACCACGCGCCGTCTGCGGACGGTGCTCACGGCGCTCGCCATCGTGCTCGGCGTCGCCATGGTGAGCGGCTCCTACACGCTCACCGACACGATGCGCGGCGCTGCGGACTCGCTCTCGAGCTCCGCGTACGACGGGACCGCTGCTGTGGTCTCCGCGAAGACCGCGTTCAAGGTCGACGATGAGTTCGCGGTTCGTCCGTCGATTCCAGCGTCAGACCTCAAGCAGGTTCAGGCAGTACCCGGAGTCGAGAAGGCCGTCGGCAGCATCACCGACGAGGCCAGGATCGTGGGCAAGGACGGCGACATCGTCGGCACCGGCCCGTACTTCGGCATCGGTCTCGATCCGCAGGCCGGCAAGCTCTCCCCCTTCAAGCTGAAGGAGGGCAGCTTCGCCTCCGGTCCGGATCAGGTCGTGATCGACGCCGGCACCGCCGACCGCGAGGGATATTCGGTCGGCGACAAGATCGCCATCCAGGCCCGCGGGCCCGAGCGCAAGCTCGAGGTCAGCGGCATCGGCACGTTCGGCGACGTGGACTCGATCGGCACGGCCACGTTCGCGCTGTTCGACCTCCACGCCGCGCAGACGCTGTTCCAGAAGCAGGGTCGCTACACCGAGATCCTCGTGGGCGGGCCCGACTCGGTCCGCAAGCAGCTCTCGGAGTCGCTCGACAGCTCGCTTCAGGTCCAGACGGCGGCCGACCACGACCGCTTCACGCTCGACGGACTGAAGACGTTCGTGAGCTTCCTGAAGGTGTTCCTGCTCGCGTTCGGCGGCATCGCCGTCTTCGTGGGCGCGTTCACGATCTACAACACGCTCTCGATCACGGTCGCGCAGCGCTCGCGTGAGCTCGCGCTGCTGCGGGCGCTCGGTGCCAGCAGGCGCCAGGTGCTCCGCTCGGTCGTCGTCGAGGCGCTGGCGATTGCGACCGTCGCCTCGGCGATCGGCCTCGTGGCCGGGCTCGGCCTGGCGAAGCTGCTGAGCGGGGTGTTCGCGGCGGTCGGCATCGACCTGCCGTCCACGAGCACCGTGTTCGGCGCGCGGACGATCATCGTCTCGCTCGCCGTGGGCATCATCGTCACGGTGCTGGCCGGGCTCGGCCCCGCGCTGCGCGCGACGCGCGTGTCGCCGGTCACGGCCATGCGCGAGGGTGCGGAGATCCCGGCCGGACGTATCGGCCGCCGTGCCCCGCTGTTCGCGGGCATCGCGGGGGCGCTCGCCCTCGCAGTGCTCGGGCTCGGCCTGTTCGCTCCCGGCATCGAGCCGGAGGGCCGCCTGGCGCTGCTGGCGCCCGGGTCCCTGCTGCTGTTCCTCGCCGTGGCGCTGATCTCGCCCCGGCTCGTGCCGCGCCTCGCCTCCGTGCTTGGCCGGCCCGGACAGCGGATCGCCGGCGTGGCCGGCGGGCTCGCTCGCCGCAACGCGATGCGCAACCCGGGCCGCACCGCGGCCACGGCCGCGGCGCTCATGATCGGGATCGCGCTGGTGGCGTTCTCGGCCGTGATCGGTGCGGGGATGCGCGAGTCCACCAAGGGAGCGCTCGAGGACCAGGTCCGCGCCGACTACGTGCTGGTCGGCCAGGACGGCTGGTCGCCGATCGACCCGGACGCCGCGAAGGCGGTGGCCCAGGTGCCCGGCGTGGACATCTCGACGGGCCTGGTGCAGGACCAGGGACGCTCGTTCGGCGACAAGATCGCGGTCGACGGCGTGGACGAGAAGCGGATCGCGTCCGTCTTCGGCTTCGACTGGAAGAAGGGCTCGGATGACTCGTATGCCGAGCTCGCATCCGGCGGTGCCATCGTCACGGACCGTTTCGCCGATGACCACGACCTCGGGGTGGGCGACCGCTTCAAGGTCACCGCGATCAAGGGCGACAAGCTCGACCTGACCGTGGCCGGCATCTCGAAGCCTGACCGCTTCAACCCGCTGGGCACCGGTCAGGTGACGATCGCCCGGTCCGCGTACGACGAGTCGTTCACAGCCGAGCGCGAGCGCTACGCGTTCGTCTCGGCCGACAGCGCCTCGCGGCCGCAGCTCGAGCAGGCGCTCGCGTCCTTCCCGGACGTGAAGCTCCAGTCGAAGAGCGAGTTCCAGACCGACCAGTCCGCCTGGGTGGACCAGATCCTCGGGGTCTTCTACGTCCTCCTCGGCCTGGCGGTGATCGTCTCGCTGTTCGGGATCGTGAACACGCTGGCCCTCTCGGTGCTCGAGCGCACGCGCGAGCTCGGGATGCTGCGTGCGATCGGCATGAGCCGCCGCCAGGTGCGGCGGATGGTCCGCCACGAGAGCGTCGTCACGGCGCTGATCGGGGCGGTGCTGGGCATCGGCGTCGGCCTCTTCCTGGCCGGCCTCGCCACCTCGGCGCTGAGCAAGGAGGGGCTGCGCTTCGCGGTCCCGGTCGGCTCGTTGGTGGCGTTCACGGTGGTGGCAGTGGTGGCCGGAGTGCTGGCCGCCATCGGCCCGGCCCGCAGGGCCTCGCGCCTGAACGTGCTCAGAGCGCTGCAGTACGAGTAGCCGAACGTCGCCGACCCACCGCCGCCAGCAGGATGAGGGCGGCGGTGGGCGCGGCGATCGGCAGCCACGGAACGCCCGCCGCCGACTCCTCGCTGGCGGGCGTCCGCTTTGCGGGGCGGGGAATCACCCGGTGATTGGAGGTGTCGATGCTGGCCACCACGCCGCCGTGCCGGCCGAGAACGTCGAGCCGGTCGCCGTGCAGCTCGAGCGCGCTCAGGCTGTGCACGTCGTCGAGGTCGATGCAGACGGCCGTGCGGCGCTCCGTGTCGAGCGCGTGCACGAACGGGTGCTTTCGCCCGCTGTAGAGCGTGTACGCCCAGCGGCCCTCGGCGTCGGACACACGCGAGAGCGGCACGCCGCTCATGTCCTCGCCCGGCTCGTCCGGGTCCACGACCGGGTCGCGCAGCAGACGCCGCGCCCGCATGTCGTAGGCGCGTACGGCGTACTTGGTGAAGTCGCGCCTGGAGAGGTAGTTGATGAGGTAGACGAGCCGGCCGTCGGGCGAGATCGCGTCGAAGCTGAAGTCGCCGCGGAGGTGGATATGGCGGCGCAGCCGCAGCCGCTTCGCATCGATCACCGCGAAGGTCGTGCTGGCGCGGGGAAAGCGCGTGCGCGGGCTGATCAACACCAGCGTGCGGCCATCCGCCGAGAGCCCGCTCGGCGAGCCGTCGTATGCCACCGCCGGCACGGAGAAGTTGCCCCTCAGCCGCAGGCTGCGCAGCACGCGCCCGCGCGCGACGGTGCGCTCGCGCAGGATGGTGTCCGGCTTCGCCCGCGCGGTCACGTACTCGAGCTTGCCGCCGAAGGTCGACAGCGGCTTGGCGTCGACGCCCACCGCGGGGAGACCGTCGGCGGCGGCCGGGGCCGGCAGCGCGGCGAGGATCGCCAGGGACGCCGGGACGAGAAGCAGCGCGCGTGCGGTCATGCCCGGGATACGGCGCGCGCGGGGCGGCAGGTCCGCCTACGCGGGCCGCGAAGCCGGTCTAGGCGGCGATCGCGGCGCCTGCCGGCAGCTCGAAGCTGTCGGCCACCTCGGAGAGGATCTCGAGCATCGCCTCGGTGGCGGGCGAGCGGTAACGGCCGGCGAGGGTCGCGGCCGCGATCTTGCGCGCCGGCGCGCCCTTCCCGAGCGAGCGCACGACGATGTCGTCACGCAGATTCGTGAGCGCGAGCCCCGGAAGCAGCGAGATGCCGACGCCCGCCGCGATCAGGCCCTGCACGACGTTGTAGTCGTCCGACCGGAAGCCGACCTTCGGCTGGAAGCCGGCGTTGGTGCACACCGCCTCGTGGAAGCTCCCGCACCAGCTGTGCGCGCCGCTCTCCTGGACCCAGGTCTCGTCGGCGACGTCGCTGAGACGCACGCGCGGCTTCGCGGCGAGCGGGTGGTTGCGCGGCAGCGCCAGGTACATCGGGTCGTCCACGAGGTGGTGCAGCTCGATGCCCTCGTACATGCGGTCGAACTCGGGCTGCTTCATTTCGCTGTACTCGAACACGATCGCGATCTCGAGCTCCGCAGCCCGCAGCGACGCGCTCGCGTCCTCCGGCTCCCGCTCCATGAAGTTCAGCTCGACGTCCGGGTGGCGGCGCGTGAACTCGGCCACCGCGGGCGGCAGGATTGACGCGCCCGCCGTTGGGAACGACGACAGGCGCACGCGCCCGCCGCGAATGCCCGCGATCGCCTCGAGCTCGGCCTCGGCGGCGGCCAGCCGGGCGATCACGACCTCGGCGTGCGCGACCAGCGTTCGGCCCGCGTCGGTGAGCCGCACGCCGCGGCTGCCGCGGTCAACGAGCCTGGTCCCGGCGCGCTTCTCGAGCGTGGCGATCTGCTGCGAGATCGCGGGCTGCGTGTACGAGAGCGCGTCCGCCGCCGCTGAGAACGAGCCGTGCTCGCCAACCGCCCGCAGAACCATCAGCTGCTTGACATCGAACATAACTACAGCTTATCGAAGCTCACAGCAGTCTGAATTTGAACTTATGGGCACTCTCGCCGATAATCCTTAGAGAGAGATCGAACCTTCGGCGGGGCCAGCCCCGCCTCACCAAAGGAGCTGAGATGAACAACACCGCCCTCACCATCCGCCGCGCTACTGCTGCCGACGCGTTCGCCCTCAAGCGACTCGCGGTGATCGACAGCGCCGCGCCGCCCACTGGCGACGTGCTGCTCGCTGAGATGGACAACGAGCTCTGGGCCGCTGTGGCGGTCGAGAGCGGCGCCGCCATCGCGGACCCGTTCCGCCCGAGCGGCGACCTCGTTGAGCTGCTGCGCTTCCGCGCCGAGCGGATGCGCGACGGCGGGCACGCCCACCGCGGCGCGCTCGCCCGGCTGCTCCCCCGGGCGGCCTAGCAGGGAGCCGCGCCCGCGCGGTTGCTCCCGCGGGCGGCCTCCCCACCGCTCTCTCTCAGCTCCAACCCGCCGACGGCGGCCCTCCCCTCGGGCCGCCGTCGGCTTTTCTGGGGATGCTCAGACTGCGGACGAGGGCGGATCCGTGGCGGGCGGTCCCACGCGCGCGCCCGGTGTCTCCGTGTTCGTGCGCCAGCCGCCGTAGGCAACGGCCCCCGAGCCGATCAGCGCGATGAAGATGCCGATCTTGCGGCTGAAGTCGACCTGGGCGGGCACGTCACCGTCGACCGGGATGTCGATGATCCGGTAGAGCACGAGCAGCGCCGCCAGGGCGCCGAGGCCGAGGAGGATCACCGGTGCTGGAAGGTCATCGGGAAGCGCGCCAGCTGCCCGGGCCGCGACTATGCCGATCGCCGCGACGGAGATCAGGAAGAGGAGGATGTCGATGAAGCCGAGCGCCTCCCACCCACTCCCGCTCTCGCTCGCGCTGACGCCCGCAATGTCGACGCTGACCCCATACCAAGGCAGGAACAGCGATATCAGGAGGACTATGCCTCCGACGCCGGCGATCATGTCGCCGGTCGTCAGTCTCGAGGTATCCATGGGCGCGACCATAAATCGCGCCTCGGTCGGCTTCGTCAGCCGCGGAGGCCACTCGCCCAGGAGCTCAGGTATTCCTGCTGCTCGGGCGTGAGCGAGTCGATCCCCACGCCGAGCGATTCCAGCTTGAGCCGGGCGATCTCCTCGTCTATCTCCTTCGGCACCGGCAGCACGCGCTTCTCGAGCTGATCGCCGTCCACGGTCAGGTGCTCCACAGCGAGCGCGAGGTTCGCGAAGCTCATGTCCATCACCGCGGCGGGATGGCCCTGGCCCGCGGCGAGGTTCACCACGCGCCCGCTGGCCAGCAGATGCACGCGCCTGTCGCCGAGGTCGTACTCCTCCACGAGCGGCAGCACCTGGCGGATGCGCCCGCCCGCGAGCTCGCGCAGGTCGTCGAGGTCTATTTCCACGTCGAAGTGGCCGGCGTTGGCGAGCATGGCGCCGTCGCGCATGCGCTCGAGGTGCTCGCGGCGCAGCACCGAGCGCGAGCCGGTCACGGTCACGAACAGGTCGCCGCGCGCCGCGGCCTCGAGAGCCGGCATCACCTCGAAGGCGTCCATGCGCGCCTCGAGCGCGCGCAGCGGGTCGACCTCGCAGACGATCACGGTCGCCCCCGCGCCGCGGGCGCGCTGGGCGATGCCCTTGCCGGTGGCGCCGTAGCCGAACAGCACCAGGGTGCGGCCGGCGAGCAGGATGTTGGTGGCGCGCAGGATGCCGTCGAGCGCCGATTGCCCGGTGCCGTAGCGGTCGTTGAACGTGCGCTCGGTGCGCGACTCGTTCACCGCGACCACGGGGCAGGTGAGCCGCCCCTCGGCCTCGAGCCGCCGAAGCCGCAGCGTGCCGGTGGTGGTCTCCTCGGCCCCGCCCCTCACGGCCTGGCCGCGCTCGTGCACGAGGATGAGCAGGTCGGCGCCGTCGTCGAGCGTGATGTCCGGCTGCCAGTCGGCAAGCGCGTGCACGTGCTGCGCGTACGACTGCACGTCCTCGCCGCGCCGCGCCAGCACCGGCACCCCGAGATCCACGAGCGCGGCCGCCACCTCGTCCTGCGTGGTGAGCGGGTTCGCGGAGCAGAGCGCCACCTCGGCCCCGCCCGCTGTGAGCGTCTGCATCAGGTTGGCCGTCTCGGCGGTCACGTGAAGGCACGCGGCCACCTTCACGCCGTCGAGCGGCTGCTCGGCCCGGAAGCGCTCGCGGATCGAGCGCAGGACCGGCATCTGGCCCTCCGCCCACTCGATCCGCCTCAGGCCCTGCGGGGCCAGAGACGGATCGGCGACGTCAGGCTTGAGGCTAATAGCGGTAGTGCTCGCTCTTGTAGGGACCCTCGACCGGCACGCCGATGTAGGCGGCCTGCTCGGGCGAGAGCTGCGTGAGCTCCGCGCCGAGCGCGTCGAGGTGGAGGCGAGCCACCTTCTCGTCCAGGTGCTTCGGCAGCACGTAGACCTTCTTCTCGTAATCGTCGTTCTTCGTGAACAGCTCGACCTGAGCGATCGTCTGGTTCGTGAACGAGTTCGACATCACGAAGCTCGGGTGGCCCGTCGCGTTGCCGAGGTTCAGCAGGCGGCCCTCCGAGAGCACGATGATCGAGTGGCCGTCGGCGAAGCGCCACTCGTCGACCTGCGGCTTGATGTTCACGCGCTCGATCCCGTCGAGCCGCGCGAGTCCGGCCATGTCGATCTCGTTGTCGAAGTGGCCGATGTTGCCCACGATCGCCTGGTGCTTCATGCGGCTCATGTGGTCCGCGGTGATGATGTCCTTGTTGCCGGTGGCGGTCACGAAGATGTCGACGTTGTCGACGACGTCCTCGAGCCGGGCCACCTGGTAGCCGTCCATGGCGGCCTGAAGCGCGCAGATCGGGTCGATCTCCGCGATCAGCACACGCGCGCCCTGGCCGCGCAGCGACTGCGCGCAGCCCTTGCCGACGTCGCCGTAGCCGCAGATCAGCGCGGTCTTGCCGCCGATCATCACGTCGGTGCCGCGGTTGATGCCGTCGATCAGCGAGTGGCGGCAGCCGTAGAGATTGTCGAACTTCGACTTGGTGACCGAGTCGTTCACGTTGATGGCCGGGAACAGCAGCGTGCCGGCCTCCTGCATCTCGTACAGGCGGTGAACGCCGGTCGTGGTCTCCTCGGTCACGCCCTTGACCTGCTCGCCGATGCGGGTCCACTTCTGCGGGTCCTCGGAGAGCGTGCGCTGGAGCAGCCGGAGAACGACCTGGAACTCCTCGGACTCGGCCGAGTCGGGATCCGGCACGGCGCCGGCCCTCTCGAACTCAGTGCCGTTGTGGACGAGCAGCGTGGCGTCGCCGCCGTCGTCGAGGATCATGTTCGGCCCGTCGCCGTCCGGCCAGGTGAGCGCCTGCTCGGTGCACCACCAGTACTCCTCGAGCGTCTCGCCCTTCCAGGCGAACACCGGGATCCCGGCCGTGGCGATCGCCGCGGCGGCGTGGTCCTGGGTGGAGAAGATGTTGCAGGAGGCCCAGCGGATGTCGGCGCCAAGGGCGGCGAGCGTCTCGATCAGCACGGCCGTCTGCACGGTCATGTGGAGCGAGCCCATGATCTTGGCGCCCTTGAGCGGCTGCCCGGCGCCGTACTCCTCGCGCATGGCCATGAGGCCGGGCATCTCGTGCTCGGCGAGGGTGATCTCCTTGCGGCCGAAGTCGGCCAGGGAAAGGTCTGCGACCTTGAAGTCCTGCTTGGTCGTCGTCTCGGTGACGGTCATGCGGCGGTGGTCTCCGTAAGTCTCGGGGGCGTGTCCATCGCGAGGAGGCGCTCGTGCTTCTGCTGCTCCCAGGAGAGCCAGTCGCTCGACTCCACTCCCTCGGGCAGCTCCGGCCGCTCCTCGAACCAGTGCTCGAGCGCGGCGCGCAGCTCCTGGTCGGAGGCGTGGCGCTTGGCGAACGCAACGTCGGAGAGGGCGCAGTCGAACCGGGCGAGCAGCTCGCGCAGCGTTCGCAGACGCTGCAGCTCGCCCGGCCCGAAGATGCGGTAGCCCTTCGGCGTGCGCGGAGGCTCGATGAGGCCGGCGCTCTCTATGTAGCGCAGCATTCGAGGCGACCAACCGGTCGTCTCAGCAGCCTCGTTGATGGTCAGCCCCTCCATCGCGACGCTCAAGGTTAACACGATCGTGTCAAGGTTGGCAGGCCCCGGTCCGCACGGCGCTCAGCTCAGCTCACTCTTGTGCAGTTGTGCATGCATGTCATGTAAAAGTGAGCAAGAGTCGCTCCGGGGCCCCCGGCGCTCCTGGGTCGGCCGCCCGGCGCTCCGGGCACCCCTTCAGAGCTGCTTTTTGAAGCGCTCGAGCGCCTCGACCGGCGTGGGATCCACGCCGGCCAGGACGGCCATGTAGACGCTCACGATGTCCCCCAGCAGGACCAGCGAGAACACTCGCTCCAGGCGGCTCTCGCCGCGGGCGTCCACCTGGATGGCCTGTGCGCCGGTGCGCTCGACCTCCGCTGCCATCAGCTCGACGCGCTCCTTCACCCGTGGGTGCTGGTCGGGATCGCCGAGGAAGACGCCCGAGAACGGCGCCATCGAGTGGCCGCGCTCCCAGCCGCAGATCTCGTTGTGGTTCGCCTCGGGGAGCTCGCTCCAGAAGGCCGGCGACTTCGCGTTCTCGGTGATCTGCGTGCTCCAGCGACGCCCCACGGCAACCGTGCTCGCCGCGCCATGGATCACGGGGATCGTCTCATGCAGCTCGCGAGCGACCTGCTTCGAGAGCGAGTCCTCCGGCCCACCCGGACCCCACTCCTCGAT
Source organism: uncultured Thermoleophilaceae bacterium (assembly GCA_963774095.1). GTDB lineage: Bacteria > Actinomycetota > Thermoleophilia > Solirubrobacterales > Thermoleophilaceae > JACVRW01. Next base: position 240,398 of record CAVZDS010000005.1, on the reverse strand, counting down.
GAGCTGTTCGAGAAGCGCAACAGCCATATCGACCTCAGCATGCAGGGCGGGAGCCGCCCCACACAGAGCCGCGCACTCCAAAGCGCCCATCGTCATGTACACCACCGCCGCCCGCGGCTGCATGCCGGCCGGTATTCCGATGACGGGGATCTCCTCCTCCCGTGCGAGGCGGGCAAGCGTGCCGCCCGTGGTGAGCACCACCCGCTGCGCCCCCGCGGCGCCGGCGGCCTCGAAGCAGGCGAGCGTCTCCTCGGTCTCGCCGGAGTAGCTGGAGCAGAGGACGAGCGTCTCCGGCGGGATCCAGGACTCGAGCGCGTACCCGCGGACCACCGTGATCGGGCGCGTGGCGCGGTCCCCGAGCGCGGCGATCGCGAGGTCGCCGCCGATCGCCGATCCGCCCATGCCGCACACCACGAGCCCGCCGGGCAGGTCGCGCGGGCGGATTCCCGCCGACTGAGCGCGCCACAATGCATCACCGAGCTGGAGCGGTTGCGCAAGGACATCGCCGAGCATCCCAGCGGGATCGACGCCTTCAATGCTGTCTTTATCGAGAGTCATGGGACGTGCAGGGTCATGGGACGCGCGAGGCGGAGGAGACCAGGGCGCCCGGTTCCACGTGCGTGTCCGAGGGCACAATGGCATCCGCTTCGATCACGGCGCCTGCGCCTACTAGTGCCCGGGGACCGATCTGCGCACGCTCGCCCACGCGCACACCCTCTGCCAGCACGGACTCGACCACGGCGGCGTCCGCGCCCACGTGCACCCGCTCGTGCAGCACCGAGCGCTCCACCCGGGCGTCGGTGCCCACGGAGCAGTGGCGCCCCAGAACGCTCTGCGGGCCCACGTGCGCCCCGGACAGCAGGCAGTTCGCGTACACGAGCGAGCCGGTCTCGTCGCGCGGCGGCAGCGTGGAGTGCGGGTGCCCGGCCAGCAGGTCCCAGGTGGCCTCGAGGTAGCGCTCGGGCGTCCCGATGTCGATCCAGTAGCCGGCGGCGGCGTACCCGTATAGCCCGTTCCCCACGAGCGACGGGAACACGTCGAGCTCGAATGACACCGCGCGGCCCGCCGGAATCGACTCCACCACGTCGCGCTCGATCACGTAGGCGCCCGCGTTGATGAAGTTGGTGGGGGCCTCGCCGCCGCCCTTCTCGATGAACTCCGTGACGCGGCCCTCGTCGTCGGTCGGCACGACCCCGTAGCTCGAGGTGTCGTCGACCGGATACAGGGCGAGCGTCGCCTGCGCGCTCGTGCTCTCGTGCTGCGCGAGCTCGGCGGTCAGGTCGATGTCCGTGAGCACGTCGCCGTTCAGTACCAGCAGGCGCTCGTCGAGCAGGCCCTCGTCGTAGGCGAGTCGCACGGGCCCCGCCGTGCCGAGCGGCTCGTCCTCAGTCACGTGGCGCAGCCGCATGCCGTCGTAGATGTCACCGAGCACCGCCTTGACCTCGGCCGACATGAAACCGCAGGAGAGGATCACCTCGTCCACGCCGTGGGAGTGCGCCCAGTCCAGCATGAAGGTGAGGAAGGGTCGCCCGGCGAGCGGCATCACGGGCTTCGGGGTCGTGAGCGTGAGAGGCCGGAGCCGCGTGCCCTCGCCGCCGGCCAGCACCAGGGCCTGCATGCGCTACCGGCCGATCCCCTCGTATGTGAATCCGGCCTCCAGGAGCTGCTCGCGGTCGAGGAAGTTGCGGCCGTCCACAACGAGCGGCACCCGCATGCGGCGCTTCACCTCGCCGGCCCAGTCGAGCTCGCGGAATTCCGGCCACTCCGTGACCAGCACCACGGCGTCGGCGCCGTCGATCGCCTCGAGGGCCGAGGCCGTGATCCGGGCGCCGGCGAGCATGTCGTGCGCCTTGGGCCCCGCCACGGGGTCGTAGGCCCTAACGTTCGCGCCCTCGCCCGCGAGCCGGCCCGCCAGCACCAGGCTCGTGGCCTCGCGGACATCGTCGGTGTCCGGCTTGAAGGCCACGCCGAGCAGCGCCACCTCCTTGCCCTCCAGCGCGCCCAGGTGCTTCTGGAGCTTGCCGATCGTGCGCCGCTTCTGGAGCTCGTTCACCTCCACGACCGCGGTGAGCAGCTGGAAGTGGTAGCCGGAGTTGCCGGCGAGCTGCTTGAGCGCCTTCACGTCCTTCGGGAAACACGAGCCGCCGAAGCCCACGCCCGCCTGGAGGAACTTGGGGCCGATGCGGTCGTCGAGGCCCATGCCGCGCGCCACCTCACGCACGTCCGCCCCCAGCTCCTCGGACACGTTCGCGATCTCGTTGATGAAGCTGATCTTCGTGGCGAGGAACGCGTTCGACGCGAGCTTGATCATCTCGGCGCTCGCCACGTCGGTGCGCACGATGGGCCCGCCGAGCGGCGCGTAGAGCGCCTCCACCCGGTCCGCGTACTCCTGCGAGTCGCCGTTCGCACCCACCACCACGCGGTCGGGCTTCATGAAGTCCGCCACCGCGCTGCCCTCCTTCAGGAACTCCGGGTTGGAGACGTACCCGAGGCCCTCGCGGCGGCGCTGGATCGAGCGACCGGTGCCCACCGGCACGGTGCTCTTCATCACCAGCGCGTGCTCGCTCGAGGTGCCGAGATCGGCGATCACCGCGTCCACGCGCGATAGGTCCGCGTCGCCCGAGTAGGTCGGCGGCGTGTCCACGCAGACGAAGAGCAGCTGCGCGTTCTCGAGCACGTCGCCCATGTCCGTGGTGAAGTGCAGCCGCTCCGCGTTCTTCGTGACCAGCTCCGGCAGCCCCGGCTCGTGTATCGGCACCTCGCCGCGCGAGAGGGACTCCACCTTCTCGGGGACGATGTCGCGCGCCCAGACCTCGTGGCCCAGCTCGGCGAAGCAGGCGGCCGTGACAAGACCGACCCAGCCGGCGCCGACGACGCCTATCGGTTCCCTCTCCATGACCGCCGCAGGCTACCTAGCAGCAGCGTCGCGTCGAGCGCGCGATGGCCATCATCTGCTTCTTCGTCAGCGTCTGGAGCAGGGTGTTGGAGATCCAGTAGGCGGCCTTGGGCGTACGCCACGCCACGAGGCGCAGCCGGTCGCCCGCGAAGTAGAGCTGGTACTCGCGGCCGCCGACCTTGCGCGTCTCGGTCGGCTTGTCGAGGATCGGCGGGTTCCTCCACGTGGTGCCCTGGAGGCCGTAGTACTCGCCGTTCGCGTTGGTGCGCCGCATGACCATGCGGTACGCGCCGTACTTCTTCCCGTCCGGGCCACGCAGCTTGTAGACGCGCGGCGGCGGCGCGAACTGGGACGAGTTCAGGAGCAGCGTCGGATAGAACACCGGCAGGGAGCCGCCCGCGCCCGCCTGGACCGCCTGGAGCCCCTGGTCCTCACCCACCCCGGCGGCGTCGTAGACGCCAATCGAGGTGTTGGCGCGCCGCTGGCGGCGCTTCGGCTTGCGTGCCGGACGCTCGTCGGGCGCCGTGCCGCGCGGGCCCGGTGAGTCCTGGACGTTGAGGAACTGCTGAACCAGCTTCTTCACCTGCGCGTTGCTGGCCTCGACGTAGCTCGACCCGATCTCGCCCTCGAAGTGGATCTCCTGAATCGGCTGTCCGGCCGAGAACACCGCGAGCTTGAGCAGCCGCAGCACCTCCGAGGCGCTGCGCAGCTCCCTGTCGGTGGCCGTGTTGCGCCCGAAGATCTTCACAAGCCGGTCGCGGTTCGAGATCAGGTCCGTGTAGGTGACCTGCTGCTTCATCTGGCGCAGGAAGTCCTGCTGGCGCGCGGAGCGCACCAGGTCCGTGTCGTAGTGGCGGAAGCGCACGTACTGGAGCGCCTGCCGCGCGCACAGCCGCTGATAGCCCGGATCGATGTTGATGTACGCGAACTCGGCGCTGTCGTTGAAGTAGTCGCGGTCCACGTCCGCATAGACGCAGCCGATCGCGTTCACAGCGCGCCAGAAGCCCTTGAAGGTCACGTTGATCACGTGGTTGATCGGTAGCCCCGTGAGCTGCTTCACGGTCTGGAGCGTGAGCGCCGGGCCACCGTACGCGTAGGCCGCGTTGATCTTGTCCACCCCGCGGCCGGGTATCTGGACCTTCAGGTCACGCGGCAGCGACATGATCGCCGTCGCTTCCTTGTCCGGGTTGAGCCGGACCAGCATGATCGTGTCCGAGCGCGCCCCGCTCGCTCCCTCGGCGTTCGCCCGCGGCCGGCGGTCGGAGCCGAGGATCAGCAGCGTCTGGGGCTTGCCGGGATCGGTCTGGGCCAGCGTGTTCTTGCCGAGCTTCAGCTCCGTGCCGAGCTCGAGCGCCTGCACCACCTTGTCGACCTCGTGGAACGCCGCCACCGCCGTGGCGCCCGCGGCGGCGAACACCACGAGGAACGCCCCAAGCAGGAGGCGCTTCCAGAGTCCGGGGCGGGGAATGTCGTCGAGCATCAGGCGATCTTGAGCCGGCGCGCTGCCAGCAGGTCGACGAACTGCACGAGTGCGGCCCGATACTGGCCGAGCGATCGGATCGACACCCACTCCTCGGGGCCATGGTGCCCGTCACCCGAGGGCCCGCACTCCACGGCTGGCATGCCGGCCTCGATGAACGAAATCGCGTCGGACGCACCGTCGCGCCCCACTCCGAGCCGCTCGCTCGTGGGCTCGGCCACGAGCGCGATCGCGGAGCCGAGCGCCTGAACGTACGGATCGTCGCGCGAGACGATCGCCGGCTGCCGGTGGAACACCCTCGCCACGTGCACGTCGGGCAGCGCCTCCACGGCGTCCCTGATCGCCTGGGGGTCCTGACCCGGCAGGTAGCGGACATCCACGTCGATCACGCACAGGTCGGGCACCTTGTTCATCGCGTCGCCGCCCACGATGCGGCCGAGGTTGATCGACGGCCGGTCGAACAGATCCGAGGACTCGCGCGTGAACGGCAGGCTCTCGATCTGCCGGAACGTGTCGATGGCCTTCAGCACGGCGTTGTCGCCCACCCACGGGGTCGAGCCGTGAGCCGCGGTGCCGCACACCTCGATGCGCATGGCGAGCACGCCCTTCGCCTGGATGCCGATGTGGAGGTCAGTGGGCTCGCCGGTGATCGCGAAGTCGCCGACGTAGCCCTCCCTCACAAGGTAGTCCGACCCGCGGTCCTCGAGCTCCTCGGACTCCTCGTCCGCCACGCACACGAAGTGCACGCGCACGCGGTCCTGCGAGGCCACGTCCCGGACCGCGCAGATCATCGAGGCGAGGCCGCCCTTCATGTCGTAGGCGCCGCGCCCGTAGAGGCGGTCGCCGTCGATGCGCGGCTCGAACTGCTCCTCGCGACCGGGCACCACGTCCAGGTGTCCGTGCAGCACGATTGTCGGGCCGCTATCGGCCCCGACCGTGGCGGTCAGAATGGGCCGCCCGTTGTGCTGCGCGCCGATCACCTCCACGTCGCGCGCCTCGAGCCAGCCCTTCACGAAGCCGGCGGCGGCCTGCATCCCCTCGAGCGTGGACGTGTTGTAGGTGATGAGGCGCTCTGTCAGAGCGCGTTCATCCATCCGTGGGCGAGGATAGTGCCTCGACCTCCGGCCGCACCCAGCAGCCGGCCAGGTGGTCGTTCACCACGCCGCACGCCTGCATCGTCGCGTAGGCGGTCGTGGGGCCCACGAAGCGGAAGCCGCGGCGCTTCAGTTCCTTGCTCAGCGCCGTCGACTCGGTCGTGATCGCGGGCAGGTCGTCGAGCGAGCGAGGGGCGCGCCGGCGACCGGTCGGTGCGTACGACCAGATCAGCTCGGCGAGCGACTCGCCGTCGGCCTGCATCGCCCGTGCGGCCACCGCGTTCGCGATCGCGGCCTCGATCTTGCCGCGGTGGCGGACGATGCCGGCGTCGGCGAGCAGCCGGGCCACGTCGTGCTCGCCGAAGGCGGACACGGTCTCGATGTCGAAGCCCGCGAACGCGGCGCGGAAGTTCTCGCGCTTGCGCAGGATCGTCAGCCACGAGAGCCCGGACTGGAAGCCCTCGAGCACCATGCGCTCGTACAGGCCGCGGTCGTCGTGCACCGGACGGCCCCACTCCTCGTCGTGATAGCGCTCGTAGTCCCCGCTCGACGCCCCCCACCAGCAGCGCGGGCGCCCGTCGGAGCCGTTTGCGATCCCGGTGGTCACGGATTCGACGGTATACGCTCGCCGCGTGCACACCGCGGAGAGGCCCTCCTTCGTGAGCGGGCTCGCGCGCACGGATACCGGGCGCGCGGCCGGCCTCGGCGTGTCCGTGATCGCCGCGAACGTGATCGCGCTGGTGTTCACGGTCGTCTTCGCGCGGGTGCTCGGCGCCAGCGACTACGGCTCGCTCGCGGCGCTGATGTCCGCCTTCATCATCCTGATGGTCCCGGGCTCCGCGCTCCAGATCGCGGTGGCGCGTGAGGTGAGCGCCTCGCTCGCCGCCGCCGACGGCCTCGCCGGCGCGGGGGTCCGGCGCTGGGTCGGCCGGCTCCTGATCGGCACGGTGGCGGTGGCGGTGGTCGCGATTCCCCTTCGCGGCGTGCTCGCGGCGGTGCTGAACGTGGACCAGCAATGGGCGGCCGCCGCCGTGCCGGTAACCGCGATGCTGTGGATGGTCCTGTCCGTCGAGCGCGGGGCGCTCCAGGGCTTCCAGCGCTACAAGCTCGTGGCCTGGAGCATCATCGGCGAGGCCGGCTCGCGCCTGGCGTTCGCCCTCCTGCTGGTGGGCGTCGGCCTCGACGTGACCGGCGCCTTCCTCGGCACCGCGCTTTCGTTCGTGGCGATCGGGCTGGTGCTGGCCGCGCCGCTCGCGCCGCACCTCCCGAACGTGGAGGGCAGCACGCTGCGCAGCCTGCTCGCCGGCGCCTGGGCACCGGTCGTGGCGCTCACGCTCCTGTTCGCCCTCCAGGAGCTGCACGTGATCGTGGTCAAGCACGAGTTCGACGGCGACACGGCGGGCGCGTACGCCGTGGCGGCGGTGGCGGCCAAGGCGATCGTGTGGGTGGCCGTCGGCCTCGGCTTCTACCTCCTCCCCGAGACCGCCCGGCGCTCGCGCGGCGGCGAGGACGCGCGCCCGATCCTGCTGCGCACGCTCGCGCTGGTGGCCGCGGCCGGCGCGCCGATGGTCCTGATCTACACGGTCGGCGGCGAGCCGCTGCTGCGGGCGGTGTTCGGCGACGACCTCACCGAGGCGTCCGGCGCGCTCCCGTGGCTGGCCGTGGCCATGGCCCTGCTCGCCTGCGCCTACCTGTCGGTGCAGTACCTGCTCGCGCTCCACCACCGGCGCTTCATCGGCGTGCTCGGGATCGCGGCCGTGGCGGAGGTGGTCCTGCTGATCGCCGTCGGCGCGAACCTCACCCACATCGCGCTGGCGCTGGCCGCGCTCCAGCTCGTGTGCGCGGCCTGCATGGTCAGCCACGCCCTGCGGACAGCGCCGGGACATTGAGTAGCGAGGCAACCCTTCGCGAGGACGCCCTGTCCGCGGTGCGGCGCTATGCCGAGGAGGCACTCGCTGCGCGCGAGTTCGTGCCCGGCGAGACGACCGTCCCCGTCGCGGGCCGCGTGATCGGCGCGCCCGAGCTCGAGGCGCTGGTGGACGCGTCGCTCGACGGCTGGCTCACCGAGGGCCGCTTCGCCGCCCGCTTCGCGCCGGCGTTCGCGCAGGCGGCGGGGCGCGACCACGCGCTGCTGGTGGGCTCCGGCTCGCAGGCGAACCTGCTGGCGGTCGCTGCCGCGTGCTCACGGCTGCTCGAGCGCCCGCTGCAGCCGGGCGACGAGGTGGTCACGCCCGCGCTCGGCTTCGCCACGACCGTCGCGCCGATCTACCAGAACGGCCTCGTGCCGGTGTACGTGGACGTGGAGCTCGACACGCTGAACCCCTCGCTCGAGGCCTTCGAGGCCGCCATCGGGGAGCGCACGCGCGCCGTCGTGGCCGCCCACTGCCTCGGCAACCCATTCGACGCCGCGGGGCTGGCCGAGCTATGTGCCGAGCGTGGGCTGGTGCTGATCGAGGACTGCTGCGACGCGCTCGGCTCGACGCTCCACGGGCGCCACGTCGGGAGCTTCGGCCACGCCGCCACCTACTCGTTCTATCCGGCCCACCACATGACGACCGGTGAGGGCGGCGCCGTGACCGCGGACGACCCGACCTGGGTGCGCGCGCTCGGCTCGCTGCGCGAGTGGGGTCGCGACTGCTGGTGCCCGCCCGGGGTGAACGACGCCTGCGGGCGGCGCTTCGACGGCCGTCACGGCGAGCTGCCCGCGGGCTACGACCACAAGTACGTGTTCTCCGAGCTGGGCTTCAACTTCAAGGTCACCGACATGCAGGCAGCGCTCGGGCTCGCCCAGCTGGAGCGGCTCGCCGACTTCCACGCCGCGCGGCGCGCGAACTTCGCGCGCCTCGACTCGGCGCTCGCGCAGCTCGACGACCAGATCCTGCGCGTGCGCGCCAGCGAGGGCTCTGATCCGTCCTGGTTCGGCTACCCGTTCACGCTCCGCGAGGGCGGGGCCGAACGGCGCACGGCGCTGCAGCGCTTCCTGCTGGAGCGGCGGCGGATCGACTCGCGGCTGTTGCTCGCGGGGAACATGACGCGCCAGCCCGCGCTGCTCGGCCGCCAGCACAGGATCGCGGGACCGCTCGACAACACCGACCTGATCACCGAGTCCTCGCTGTGGGTCGGCTGCTACCCCGGGCTCAGCGAGCCGATGATCGATTGGATCGCCGACTCGCTGCTCACCTTCTTTCGAGGATGAGGTACGGCCCGAAGCGAGCCGCCCGCCTGTAGGCGCGTGCCAGGTAGCCGTCCAGAATCGTGACCCCGGTGGACTCGCCCGCGCGGTTGGGCTCGCGCACGGCGGTCACGGGTGAGGTGAAGCGCACGACCGCGCGCGGCCGAGCACGCTCGAGGTCGCGGACGATCTCGCGCTGCACGGGCGCGCTCGTGATCACGCCGGGCGCCTGGATGTCGTAGCGAGTGGGGTTCGGGCGATCGGCGAGCACGTAGAAGAGCGGATCGCCGGAGGTCACGAGGTCCGAGCGCCGCGTGGCCACGTAGATCGGCCGCCCGGGCGGCACACGGGCCTGCACGGCGTGCACCGCGCGCTCGAGCGCGTCGCGGCGGTCGGGGTGGACGCGCACGCCGTCCGCCGGCGGGAGGTGCAGGGGGACGTAGTCGGCGCGCAGCTCGAGCCAGCGGCGGTCGAGGCCCTCGGCGACGGTGTACGCGACCGCGAACACCGCGAGCCCGATGGCGCCGAGCGCGAGCGGCCGGGCCGCCCGCGCCTCCCGCGCATCCGCCAGCGCCCACGCCGCCAGCACGGCAACCATCACCGCCAGCGGCGCCGTGTGGAAGGCGTCGGGCCGCGTGAGGAGGTAGTGCGCCATCCCCACCGCGAACACCGCCGCGGCGAGCTGCCACCAGCGCTCCCGCTCGAAGCGGAGCCCAAGCGCCACGAGCGACGCCACCAGGCCGATCACCAGCGCCAGCGGCAGGTAGAACAGCAGCAGGCTCTCGGCCGAGTCGCTCAGGAAGCCGCCGATGGAGCCGGTGTTCAGCGGGCCGTCGTAGTCCAACGGGAACGGCAGCGACTGGTAGTCGCTGAAGTCCTCGAGCGGGTATCGCACGAGCAGGTCGAACGAGTCGCCGAGCCCGGCCGCGGCCACCACCGGGAGGTAGAGCACCGCGGCCACCGCCAGCGCCGCGCCGCCGAAGCGCAGGGCGGGGCGCAGCCGCTCACCTGGCCGCAGCGCGTACGCCAGCAGCGCGCCCAGGCACAGGTAGGCGGCGAACTCGATTCGCCAGACCGCGGCCAGGCCGGCGAGCGCGCCCGCGAGCGCCGGCCGGCGGTCGAGCAGGAGCAGCGACGCCAGCGCCATCACCAGCGTGAGCGGGAACGGGTGCGGCCCGGTGGGGTACGCCATGGCCAGTGCGGCACAGAGCCACGCCGCGAGCGCCACACGCGGCGAGGCGCCGCCGCGGCGCGCCAGCGACCAGACCAGCACCGCCACGCCGGCGTCGCAGCCCACCCGCAGGATCCGCCACGGGAGGAGCGACGATCCGAACAGCTCCCACAGGCCGGCGAGCAGGTACGGCTGACCCGGCGGGTAGAACCACCAGAAGTCGCTGTAGGGCACCTGTCCGTCGGCGATGCGCGCCGCGGCCTGGAGCATCAGGCCCTCGTCGTTCGGCTGGATCCCGTCGAGCATCGTGATGCCCGACAGCAGCGCGGCGGCGGCGAACAGGAGCGCCGCGACCGTGGCGGGCCTAGCCACCGGTGAGGACGGTCCCCGGATGCCGGCGCAGCACGTAGAGCGTGGCGCAGCCGTACGGCCGCACCTCCTCGAGCAGCGGCCGCAGCTCGCTCCTGAGATCCCGCAGGCCGGGGCGGCAGTCCACGAACACGAAGCGCGCGCCGGTGGCCTTCACGAAGTGGCGTGCCTGATCAGGCGGCATCTCCTCCTCGAACAGCCGCTGCGTCAGCCGCACGCGCAGGTCCCAGTCGGGAGTCCAGGACAGCGCGCCCACGTAGACCTCGCGCCCCGTCTTGTAGGGCAGCATGTGGCCGCTGTAGGCGGCGGCCAGCACACCGCCCGGGCGTGGGTCGGCCTCGAGGGCGTCCATGGCCTGCTGCTCGCCGTCGAAGACGAAGTACGGGTCGCCGGCGGCCTGGATGCTCTGGCGCGCCACGTCGATCCGGTGGATCGTGCCCGGCAGGATCAGGAACGCCAGCGCCGTCACGACGATCCAGACGCGCGGGCGCGGCCACACGCTCGCCACTCCCTGCACGGCGAGGATCGAGAGCGGGATCGAGAGTCCCTGGAACGAGTGGTACGGGAACGTGCCGGTCGGCTGGAAGTACACGACGAGGGCCGCGAACGGCCACACCCTCACGGCCCACTCCTGCCAGCCCTTCGCGGGCAGCCGGTAGGCCAGGGCGGCAGGCGCCGCGAGCGGCAGCACCGTGAGCACGACGATCCACCATGGCCAGCTCCACGAGTTCTGGCTGCCCGCCGCGTTCGACTCCGAGGCGATCGCCCAGGACGGGTCGTGCGCCGCGAGCAGCGCGTAGTAGATCGCCGGCAGCGCCACCGCGATCGGGATCACGAGCAGCAGCGGGTCGGGGCGCTCGCCCGCGCGCCACCAGCGCAGCAGCTCCACGGCCACCACGATCAGCGCCAGCGTCCCGCCCTGCCAGGGCTGGAGCCAGCACACCACGAGCGCGCCGAGCGCCGACAGGGCGAGCGTGCGCGGGTTGCGCTCGCGGCGCCAGCGCTCCACGCCGAGCAGCACCAGCGGCATCAGGAACACCGCGATGCCGGTCATCAGGTAGCCCCAGAGGTACTGGCCCGACCACATCTCCCCTGTGATGAAGTCGAACGAGTACTGGCGCAGCGCGCCGCCCCAGTTGGTGACCGCCACGATTGCGGACGCCGGCATCACCGCGAACAGCACCAGCACTAGCGCCACCCGCCGCTGGCCGCCCTCGGGCAGCAGCCGCCGCACGTAGAGCAGGCCGGCCGTGAACATCAGCGCGACCGCCACCGGCTTCCAGAGCTGGAACGACAGCGGCACCGACAGCCCGGTCAGCGCGTGCACGCCGCCCGAGATCAGGAAGCCCGGGTGCAGGAACGTGTGGCGGTCGGGGAGGAAGTCGAACTTGTTGCCGATCAGGACGTTCTCGGACGCCTCGCGGATCCAGGCGAAGTACTGGAGCTGGTCGGCCGCCAGCACACCGTCGGCCCCCGTGAGCGCGCGTCCCTTGGTGAAGAGCGCAGCGAAGACGATCATCGAGAAGCCCGCCAGGGCGATCAGCACGCCCAACTCGAAGCGGTCTATGCCGAGCCTGTCGAGCACCCGGTCGAGGCGCGACCGCCCCGCGCGCGTGGAGAACTCGTCAGCACGGGACCGTCCTTGGGCCAGGCTGCTCACGGCCGGGACGCTACCGGCCCGGTCTGCCCGGCCGAAGCCCGCGGCGCAGCCGCCGCCCGACCTGGCGCAGCGCCGCGAGCGGACCCTTCGTGCGCGCGGTCTCCGCGGCGGTGCGCACGTACTGGGCTCGCAGCGCGCGCCGCACCACCCCGCGCCGCACGCTGCGGCGAGGCAGCGCCGGCGCACCGTCGCACCAGTCCGCCAGCGGCCGCGTGACCTCGCTCCAGCGCAGCGACGGCGCCACGGCGGCGATCCGTTCGCGCGCCCGCCGGCGGGCGTCGCCGTCGTCGAGGAGCTCGCTGCAGGCGGTGGCGAACGCCTCGGCGTCGCCTGGCGGGACCGCCCGGCCGAGGCCGTCGCGCTCCACGAGGTCGCCGAGCGCGTCGCCGGCGGAGGTCACCACCGGAAGCCCCGCCCAGAGGTAGTCGAGGATGCGCGTGCGGAACGAGAAGCGCGCCTCGAGATGGTCGAGGTGCGCGGACACGCCGAGGTCGGACTCAGCCAGCCAGCGCGCCCGTTCGGCGTACGGCACCCAGCCCTCCTTGAAGTGCACGAGCCGGCCCTCCACGCCCTCGCGGCGCGCCAGCTCGCGCGCCTGCTCGGCGTAGCCGGCCTGCCCGCTGCGGTCGAGCCCCGGCCGGCCCATGCCCATGAAGACGAGGTGGGTCGCGGGGCCCCCTGCCTGCTCGAGCAGCTTCACCGCCCTGATCGGGGTGGCCGGGTCGAGCCAGCTCCAGATCCCGCCGGCCCAGAGGAGCACGCGGTCGTCAGCTCCGATCCCCGGCCAGGCCCCCTTCAGCACCGGCTCCGCGGACCGCTCCGGAGGCGCCCCGTCCGGAATCCCGAAGGGGACCACGTCGATCACCGAGCGCAGCGTGGGGTCGCGCCGGTAGGCGTCCAGGTCGATCAGCCCGTGGACCGCCATCGCGCCGAGCCAGAGGTCGCGCTGGCGCTCGCTCGCGCAGACGATGAAGTCGGCCACGGCGCACTGCGCCAGCGCACGCATGCCCACCAGCTCCTGGATGCGCCGCTGCACGCGCGGGCGCTCGTGCGTGACGGCCTCGAGCACCTCCATCACGATCGGGTTGTAGAGGTCGAGCGCTATCCGCACGGGCAGGCGGCTCAGCCGCCCGAGCAGAGTGGGCGGCAGCTCCTGAGCCACCACGACGTCGTGTCGCGCCGCCGCCTCGACGAGCGCGTCGAAGTCCTCGAAGCCCGCCTCGAGCAGCTCCACTCCGGCCGGGGCGCTGCTCGGCGGAGGCGCCGCGAGCGTCACGCGGTGCCGGGCCGCGAGGGCGCGCGCCAGCTCGGCCGCGCGGATGGCCGGCCCGGCCATCCGCTCCGCCACCGGCTCCGCCGACAGGACCAGCACCGAGACGCTCACGGCCGCAGCGCCTCGATCGCGCGCCGGTCGACGCCGCCGACCGCGTAGAGGACCAGCGCGTAGATCGCGATGCCGAGCGGCAGCAGCACGAGCAGCGAATCGGTCGGGATCAGGGCGAGCACCGCCGCCATGACGGCGGCCGCCACCACGACCCGCCACGCGATCCGGAAGCGCGGGCGCAGCTCGAGCTCGCGCCGGACCAGCCAGAGCCCACCGGCCACCATCACCAGCTCGGAGCCGAGCGCGACCGCGGCGGCCGCGTTCACCCCGAGCGAGGGCACGAGCGCGAAGTTGAGCGCGAGGTTCAGGACCAGCGCCACGATCGCCAGGCGCAGGGCGCTCGTCTGGCGCCCGCCCGCGATCAGCGCGTAGCCGAGCAGCCCGCTCACCGACGCCAGCGCGCCGGCGAACAGCAGCACGCGCAGCGGGTCGACCGCCTCAGCGAAGCCGTCGCCCGCCGACGAGCTCCACGAGCTGCGGGGCCACCACCAGCCCGCCCGCCGCGATCGGCACGCCGACCGCGAGGAACAGGTCGCCCGCCGCGTCCACGGTAACGCGCGGCGCGCTCGCGGTTGCCGCCGGAGCCGAGGTAGCGCGAGAGCAGGGGGAACACGGAGGTCATCACAACAGCAGGGAACACGGCGAGCAGCTCGATCACCCGGTAGGCGAGCGAGTATGCGCCCACCTCGTCGAAGTCGCGGAACAGCGAGATGATGAAGGTGTCCGCGCGGAAGTAGATCTCCGTGACCGCGAGGGCGGCCCCCACCGGCAGCGCGGCCAGCACCAGTGCGCGCCACGCGGCGCGATCGACCGAGGGCCGCGGATGCGCGAGCGGCTGCACCAACACCCAGCTCACGGCGAGCGCGACCGCCGCCCCCACCGCCGCGGTGGCCACCACCGCGTAGAAGCCGAGGTCGAGCGCGGCCACCGCCGCCAGCGCCGCGAACGCTGCCAGCGCGGCCGGCCACGTCCGCCACGGCGGCGCGCCCCATCCGCAGCTGCGCCTGGAAGACGGCCACGAGCGCGCCGTTGGCCATCCCGAGTACGAGCGAGCCGCCGGCGATCAGGATCGCCACGCGCACGTCCCTGTCGTAGGGCAGCGCAAGGCTCGCGAGACCGGCCAGCGGGACGACCGCGAGCGAGAGCGCCAGCCGCAGCGCGAGCACGCTGCCCACGAGCTCGTCCGTGCGCTCGGGCGCCCGGCTGATCTCGCGGACCACGACGGTGAGCAGCCCGGCGTCCGCCAGGAGGCCGAAGGTCTGGACGAAGGCGAACGCGAGCGCGAGCTTGCCGTATCCGGTCGCCTCCAGGTAGCGCGTGGTGATCGCCGACCGAGGCGCGCGCCCACCAGCATGACCACGGCCTTGCCGGCCAGCTGGACGGCCGTGTTGCGCGCCACCGTGCGGGCGACCGGCGCGCCCGGCCTGCTCCGTCACCGTGTGGCGGCCGGGCGCGTCTCGCGCTCGAGCTGCGGCGGCCGGCTGGCGCAGCAGCGGCCAGCGGCCGTCGCGCGCGTCGAGCCGGTAGCGGGCGAGCACCAGCAGCGTCCGCAGCCCGTACTCGACGCTCGACGGGAACGACACGGTCGACGCCTCGCGGAAGTAGCGCGTGGGGATCGGCAGCTCGACCACCCGCGCCTTGCGCGCGACGATCTGGGCGAAGATCTCCTGGTCGAAGACGAACCCGTCCGAGTTGCGCAGGAACGGGATCGAGCGCAGGAAGTCCGTGGAGATCGCGCGGTAGCCGGTGTGGTACTCGGAGTAGCCGCGCCGGAACGCGGCGTTCTCGACGCCGGTGAGGAAGCGGTTGCCGACCCACTTCCAGCGCGGCATCCCGCCGGCGATCGCCTCGTCCTCGAGCAGCCGCGAGCCGATCACCACGTCCGCGATCCCGGCCTCGATCGGCTTGACCATCTGCGCCACCAGCGCCGGGTCGTACTGGTTGTCCGCGTGCACCATCACCACGGCGTCGGCGCCGTCCAGGATGGCCCGGACGTAACAGGTCTTCTGGTTGCCGCCGTAGCCCCGGTTCGCGGGCAGGCGCAGCACGTCGAGCCCGTTGCGGAGCGCGACCGCGGAGGTCTCGTCGCGGCTCGCGTCGTCCACGAGCAGCGCGCGGTCCGCCGACTCGACCGGCATCGAGCGCGCGACGAGCTGCGACGGTCTCGGCCGCCTTGTACGCCGGCAGCACGACGTGCACCGTGAAGTCGCCGCCGCGTCGGCGCATCAGCGGCTCGCTCGCCTGCGCGACCTCGACCTTGTGCGCGAGCAGCACCCGCTCGTCGCCGAGCGAGAGCGACAGCTGCCGCCGCCGGCAGCGCCGCGCCCAGCGCGCGCCAGCGCGCGCGCCACGGCGCCGCCGCGCTCGGCCAGGCCGCCGAGCCAGTAGCGCAGCGGCGAACGAGCGCACGAACGGCACGTCCTCCGAGATCACGAGCCCGCGCGCCTCGAGCAGCTCGCGCAGCGTGGCGCGCGGAAGCAGGAACGTGTGCGCCGGCACGTAGCGCCCACCAGCGCGCGCCCCGCCAGGCGCGCGGTGGCCGACGACGGGGTCGGGCGTGACCACGCAGAGCGCGCCGCCGGGCGCCAGCAGCCGCTCGCAGGCGCGTCGAGCGCAGCGACCGGGTCGTCGAGGTGCTCGAGCACGTCCGCGAGCACGATCACGTGGAACGGCCCTCGGGCTGCTCGGCCGCGAAGGCCTCGAGCGGCTCCTCGCAGCACGTCGAGCTCCAGCACGTCGCGCGCGTAGCTCGGCGGCGCCGCGCGAGAGCTCGATGCCGGCGACCTCGTAGCCGCGCCGGCGCGCCTCGTCGAGCAGCAGGCCGTGGCCGCAGCCCACGTCCAGCAGCCGTCCCGCCGGCACGTGCCGCGCGATCAGGTCGAGCAGCCGGCGCGCCGTCTCGCGTCTGCCGGCCTCCTCGCTGAGGTAGGCGTCGTCCGCCATCGAGCGGTAGAGCTCGTGCAGCTGCTCGCCCTCCGGCAGCTCGGCCTGCTGCACCGTGCCGCACTCGCTGCACGCCCACAGGTCGCCGTGCTCGCCGGGGCGGTGGTTCGTGGGCGCGAACGCCTCCGGCGTGGCGCCTCCCGGCCGACCCGGGTACCTGCAGCTCGAGCGGGCCCGAGCAGATGCGGCAGTGCGAGTCCGTCACCGTGGGCCGTGCAGCTTACCGGCGCCGCCATACACTGCCGCTCCATGTCTCGGCCCTGGCTCTCCGTCGTCGTGCCCGCGTACAACGAGGAACGCGGCATCGCGGCCACGGTCGAGACGCTGCGCGACTGGCTCGAGCAGCGCACGGAGCCCTTCGAGATCCTCGTGGTGGACAACGCGAGCGAGGACGCGACGGTCGACCGCCTCGAGCCGCTGCTCGACGGTGAGCGGCGTGCGGCTGCTCCGCAACGAGCGCAACCGCGGCAAGGGCCACTCGATGCGGCGCGGCATGCTCGAGGCGCGTGGCGAGCTGCGGCTGCACTGCGACGCCGACTGCAGCGTCTGCCTCCCCTCCCTGCCGCGCATGCTCGAGCTGATCGAGGGCGCCGACGTGGTCGTGGGCTCGCGGCTCGCGCCGGGTGCGGAGCTCGGCCAGCGCCAGCCGCTGCGCCGGCGCATCATCGGGCGCAGCTTCCAGCAGCTCTGCCGGCTGCTGCTGCGGGAGCCGACGAGCGACCTCTTCTGCGGCTTCAAGCTGTGGCGCGCCGACGCCGCCGAGGCTGCCTACTCGCGCACGCGGCTCGAGGGCTGGACCTTCGACGCCGAGGTGCTGGCCATGGCGCGCGCGCTCGGCTACCGGCTGCGGGAGACCGGAATCGTGTGGACCGACCGCGACGGCTCGCGCGTGCAGATGTCGAGGGTGCTCTTCCCGGTGGTGCGCGAGCTGATCTCGGCGCGCAGGCACGTGCGCCGCGAGGCGAGCCGTCAGAGCGGCTCGTACACCACCACGGTGAGCGGGAACCAGCCGGGCCAGGTGCGCGACTCCACCTCGCGGTAGCGCGGCGCCACCGACTCCGGCACCGCGCCGCGCACGATTCCGATCTCGGGCGCACGTAGAGGATCCGATGGTCGTCCCCGGCGGCGCGCACGGCGCGCTGCTCCTCCCCCGGGTAGCCCATCTTGAAGACGCGCAGGCCGCTGTCGATGTCACGTCGAGCGCGTTCGACGGCGGCCCGGGGAACGGGTTCAGGTCGAGGACCACGTCGCCCGGCCTGGCGTGGGCGTTGACGAATGCGGCGGCCTCGTCGTAGGCCGGCCGCTGCGTGTCCGTCTCGAGCGTGCCGAAGCCCCCGATCGCGAGCGCCGCGATGGCTAGTCCCAGCGCGGGGACCGCCAGCGCGCGCGGCAGCGCGGTCAGGAGCGCGCCCAGCGCCAGGGCGAGATAGGGCAGCGAGGAGATCAGGTTGCGCGCCACGTACAGGTCGTCGCTCAGCGCCGAGTAGAGGGAGGCGCCCACGGGCGCCGCGAGGGCGAGCAGCCCGATCAGCACGGCGCGGTCCGCGAGGGCCGGCCGGCTCCCGCGGCGCAGCCCGAGTGCCAGCCCCGCGAGCGCCGATCAGCGTGGCCAGGCCGAGCAGCACGAAGGCCGGCGTGCCGGCAGGTCGGTGAGCGGGGCGAACGGGCCGCCGTCCACGAGGCGGCCGGTGTTCCGCGCCACGGTCTTCACCCCGAAGGGCTCGAACGCCCCGATGATGCGCTGGTTCGGCGCGTTCGAGTCGTCGATCATCAGAGGCACCCAGGGCGCGAACAGCACGGCCGCCGCGGCGCTTGACAGGAACAGCGGCAGGCGCCTCTCCGGGTGCGTCAGGAACGCCCAGCCGAACTGGGCGGCCAGCACGAACACCGCGGTGTAGTGGCTGTACATCGCCGCGGCCTGGAGCAGGGCGAATGCCACCCACCAGCGGCGCTCGTTCGTCTCCAGCGCGCGCAGCAGGGCGAGCGTCGACAGCACCACGATCAGCGTCATCAGCGCGTAGGCGCGCGCCTCGCTGGCGTAGAAGATCGCGAACGGGCTGAGCGCGAACAGCGCCGCGCCGGCCAGCCCGGCCGCGCGGCCGACAGTGCGCGCGCCGAGCACGTACACGAGCGGGACCGTCGCCACGCCCGCGATCAGCGAGGGCATCCGCAGCCAGACGAACGGGTCGCCGATCTTGCCGAACAGCCAGGCGATCACGAAGAAGAGCGGCGGCGAGATCTCGAGGTCGAGCGCACGCCGGCGAGCACCGCGTGGAGGTCGGGCCGCGTGGCGATCAGGTGCGTGAAGAGCTCGTCGCCGAAGAAGCTCTCGTCCATCGCGGCCACGCGCAGGCCGAGCGCCAGCAACGTCAGGGCGCCCACCGCGAGCACCATCGGGGAGGGACGCCGGATCGTCATCGGCGCGCGTACTCTCGCACCTCGATCGGAAACTGCCCGTGCGCGAAGCGGCGCACCGCGGCGAGCCGGAAGCCCTCGCGCAGGCCGGGGATGTCGAGCCTGCCGGCGGACCCGTAGGTCACGACCATCACCTTCCGGGCCGCCTCGCGCGTGGCGCGCCGGAAGCCCGCGTCGCCGCCCTGGCAGCGGATCTCGGCGTTGAGGATCTGGCCCGGCTCGGTCACCGGCTCGGAGCAGCCCTGCTTGTAGAGCTCGTAGGGCTGTTTCAGGTGCACGTCGAGGCTGCCGTAGTCGATCAGCCCGGCCTGGAGCACCGGGTCGCCCGGTCCGCTGTGCTCGCCGATCCAGTCGGCGGCCTCGGCGGTAGGGCGGCTTCGGGCTCTCGTCGAGCGCCTGGGCGGTGCCGATGGCGAGCGCCGCCATCACGAGCACCGCCGCGGAAACCGCGAGCTGCCGCGGCGCGAGCCCGATCAGGAACCCGAGCACGAGGCAGAACGCCGGCAACGAGGCCAGCAGCGTGCGAGGCACGAACACGCTCGTGAACGGGATGCTGTAGAGCGCGGCGCCGATCGGGGTGGCCAGCGCGAGCGCCACCACGAGCAGGAGGCCCGGCTCGGACGCAGGCGCGCGAGCAGCTCGCTCCGCCGGGCCAGCGCGCCCGCCAGCGCGAGCAGAACGCCAAGGCCCAGCAGCACCAGCACGGGCACGCCCGGCAGGTCGCGCAGGCCCAGGTACGGGTTGCCCACGAGGGCGATGCCGAGCGAGCGCACGAAGAACGAGAGCGTGAGCGGGTTGAGGTTCTCGATCGCCGTCTGGAAGCCGGCGGTGCGGTCGTCGAGGAAGGACGGCAGCCAGGGCAGCAGCGCGAGCGCCGCCGCGCCGCAGGCAAGCGCGAGCTCGCGCACGCGGTCGCGCCGCGCCCACGCCGCCCAGATCACCTCGGCCGCGAGGGCGAAGATCGCCGTGTAGTGGCTGAACAGCGCGGCCCAGGCTGCCAGCGCGAACAGCCCCCAGCGCATCCATCCGCCGCGGTCGAGCGCCGCGAGCAGGGCGAGCGCGGACAGGACCACGAGCAGTGTGGCGAGCGAGTACGCACGCGCCTCGGCCGAGTAGAAGACCGCGAACGGGCTCAGCGCGAGCAGCGCGGCGCCCAGCAGGGCCGCGGTCCTGCCGACGGTGCGGACCCCGAGCGCGTACACGGCCGGGACGGTGGCCACTCCCGCGACGAGCGCCGGCACGCGGATCCAGACCGCCGGGTCGCCCACCTTCGCCGCCAGCCAGGCGAAGACGAAGTAGAGCGGCGGCGAGATCTCGAGCGGCCCCGAGACCCCGTCGAGCATGTCGCCGAAGCCTGGGCGGGTGGCGATCTCGTACGTGAACAGCTCGTCACCGAAGACGCTCTCGTCGAGCCCCGCCAAGCGCACCGCCAGCGCCAGGAGGGTGATTGCCGCCACCGGCGCCACGACGCGCAACTGTATAAATCGGCCGGATGGCTTCTGACCTCGCACTTGTGACCGGCTTCCCCGGATGGCTGGGGAACCGGCTCGTCCACTTCCTGCACGAGCCCCACCCCGACATGTCCGCAGAACGGCTCCGCGCCGTCGTTCGGGCGCGTGCCGGGCGCTCGTCCTGCCCGGAACGCCCACCGATCCGATCCGCGCCCGCCACCCGGACATCGAGCTCGTGGAGGGCGACGTCCGCGACCCGGCGGCGGTCGGGCGCTTCTGCGCCGGAGCCGAGGGCGCCACTGTCTTCCACCTGGCCGGGATCATCCACCCGGAGAAGATCCGCGACCTCTACGAGATCAACACCGAGGGCACGCGGCACCTGCTCGCCGCGGCCGCGGCGGCGGGCGTCAGGCGGGTGGTGGCAACATCGTCGAACAGCCCGGCGGGAGTGAGCCGCGACCCGTCCACCCGCTTCGACGAGTCGTCGCCGTACCGGCCCTACATGAGCTACGGGCGCTCCAAGAAGCTGATGGAGGACGCCCTGAACGCCGCGAACGCCTCGGGCGCCATCGAGACCGTGGTCACGCGGCCGTGCTGGTTCTACGGCCCCGAGCAGCCGCCGCGCCAGAGCACCTTCTTCAAGATGATCCGCGAGGGCAAGGCGCCGATTGTGGGCGACGGCGAGGCCCGCCGCAGCATGTCCTACGTCGATAACACGGCCCAGGGCCTGCTGCTCGCCGCGGCGAGCGACCGCGCCGCCGGCGAGACCTACTGGCTCGCTGACGAGCGGCCCTACTCGATGAACGAGATCATCGACACTGTCGAGGACCTGCTCGAGAACGAGTTCGGGATGGAGGTGGCGCACGACCGCATGCGGCTGCCGTCGGTGGCGAGCGAGGTTGCTCTCGCCGTGGATGCAACGCTGCAGCGGGTCGGGCTCTACAACCAGAAGATCCACGTGCTCAGCGAGATGAACAAGACGATCGCCTGCAGCGTCGAGAAGGCGCGCGGCGAGCTTGGCTACCGGCCCGGGGTGGAGCTGCGCGAGGGCATGCGCCGCTCGATCGCCTGGTGCCTCGAGAACGGCCAGGAGCTGTAGTTGGAGACAGAGTCGCTCCCCAGGGCCGGCACCCTGCACACCGTGCGGCTGGTCGTGGAGGGGATGCGTCCGCGGCAATGGGTGAAGAACGCGTTCGTCTTCGGCGGCGTGCTCTACTCGGGCCAGTTCGTGGAGGCCGGCCCGCTCGCCACCGCGGCCGCCGTCTTCGTGGCGTTCTGCCTGGCGAGCGGCGCGGCGTACCTCGTGAACGACGCGGTCGACGCCGAGGCGGACCGGCTCAACCCGCGCACAGCCTCGCGGCCGATCGCGCGTGGAGAGCTGTCGCCGCGGACCGCGGTGGCCGCCGGGGCGGTTGCGGCCGTCGCGGCGCTCGCGATCACCGCGCTCATCAACTGGGAGACGCTCGCCACGATGGCCGGGTTCATCGCGCTCCAGGTGGCGTACTCGACGTTCCTGAAGCACCAGCTCTTCATCGACGTGATGGCGGTGGCGGCCGGCTTCGTGCTGCGCGCATACGCGGGCCTCGTGGCCATCGACGTGGAGACCTCCGAGTGGCTGTTGCTCTGCACGGGGCTGCTCGCGCTGTTCCTGGGCTTCGGCAAGCGCCGTGGCGAGGTCGTGGCGCTCGGCGGCAGCGTGCATCCGCAGCGACCGGTGCTCGAGCAGTACTCCGTGGCGCTCGTGGACGAGCTGATCGCGGTGGTCACGCCCTCGATCATCGTCGCCTACTCGCTCTACGCCGTGCTCGCGGCGCGCTCCCAGGCGATGCTGCTCACCGTGCCGTTCGTGATGTACGGCGTGTTCCGGGTGCTGTACCTGATCCACCACGGCTCGCGGCTGCCGGACGACCCGACTGTGGTGGTGTGGCAGGACCGTCCGCTGCAGGTGTGCATCCTGCTCTGGGGTCTGAGCGCCGGCCTGATCAGCGCCCTCTCGTAGTGCGGGCCCTGGTCACCGGCGGGACCGGCTTCCTGGGTGCGCACATCGCGAACGCGCTCGCGGGAGCCGGCTATGAGGTCCGCACGCTCGACCTGAACCCGCCCGAGCGGCCGGGCGCTCATGAGTTCATCCGCGCGGACGTGCGCGACGCGGAGGCGGTGCGCGCCGCCGCGCGCGGCTGCGACGTGGTGGTGGACAACGCGGCGCTCGTGCCGGTCACGCGCGCCAGCGAGTCCGAGTACCGCTCGGTGAACCTGGAGGGCTGCCGGGTCGCGCTCGATGCCGCGGCCGAGGCGGGCGCCTACGTGCTGCACATCTCGTCGAGCGCGATCTATGGCGTGCCGAGCGACCTGCCGGTCACGACCGAGACTCCCCTGGCGGCGTTCGAGCCGTACGGTCGCAGCAAGGCGGAGGCCGAGCGGCTCGTGGAGGCGCGCCGTACGGATGGGCTGACCGTCGGCAGCCTGCGCCCGCGCACGCTGCTCGGCGAGGGGCGCCTCGGCCTGTTCGACGTGATCTTCGCTCGCATCCGGGCGGGCAGGCGCGTGCCGCTCTTCGGGAGCGGGGCGAACAGGGTTCAGATGTGCGACGTGGAGGACTTCAGCGCCGCCGCTCTCGCCGCGATCGAGCGGAGGGCGAACTCGGACTACAACATCGGCTCGGCGGGCTTCGGCAGCGTCCGGGAGGACCTCGAGGGGCTGATCGCGCGGGTCGGGTCGCGCTCGCGGCTCCAGCCGGTGCCGGTGTGGGCGATCCGCGCGGTGCTCCAGCCGCTCGACGCGATCGGCCGCTCCCCGTTCAACGAGTGGCACTGGCGCTCCGCGCCCGAGTCGTTCTACTTCGACATCTCGAAGGCCCGCGAGGAGCTCGACTGGCAGCCCGCGCGCACGAACGTCGACGCGCTCGAGAACGCCTACGGGCACTACGTCGCGCGTGCCGGCGACACGGGCGCATCGGCGCACCGCCGCCCCCTCGGCGGCCTGCTCGCACGCCTGCTGCGGGGCTGAGCGGCCCACCAGTACCCTGCGCCGCCGATGACCGACGCAGTTCGCGCAGGCGCCGCGTGCGCGCTCCTTGTGGCGCCGACCGCGCTCGCCTTCTTCACCGGCGGCTTCCGCGACGAGGCGCGCCTCGTCGCGGGGGTCGTGGTCTGGCTCCTGGTGCTGCTCGCCGCCCTGTTCGCCGAGCGGCCGCTGCCGCGCGCCACCACCGGCCGGATCGCCCTCGCCGGCATGGCGCTGCTCGCCGCCTGGACCACGGCCTCGATCGCCTGGTCGCCCGTGTCGAGCGCCGCCCTCGACGACGCTCAGCGGACGATCCTCTACCTCGGCGCGCTGATCGCGGCCGCCGCCTTCCTCACGCCGGGGCGCCCGGCTCGCGCGCTCGAGCCCGCGCTCGCGGGGGGCGCGCTGCTGATCGTCTGTTACGGCCTCTCTGAGCGGCTGCTGCCCAGCCTCATCGAGCTCGACCGCAGCGAGTCCGCCGCCGCGCGGCTCGAGCAGCCGCTCACCTACTGGAACGCGATGGGCGTGGTGGCCGCGATCGGGCTCGTGCTCGCGGCCAGGCTCGTGGGCGACCGCTCGCGCCCGGTCTGGATGCGCTGCACCGCGGCGGCGGCGAGCGCACCGCTGGGAGCGGGCGTGTACCTCACGTTCTCGCGCGGTGCGCTCGTGGCCCTGCTTGCCGGGCTCGCCCTGCTCGCTCTGCTGCTGCCGCGGCGCGGCCAGCTCGTGGCGATCGGCCTGACGCTCGGCTGCGCGGTGCTGTCATCCGTCTGCGTCGGGGTCTTCCCCTGGGTCCGGGGACTCGAGGACAGCGGCAGCCGCAGCGTGCAGGGGCTCGTCGCGCTCCTGTTACTCGCGGGGGCTGCAGCTGGGGCGGCGCTGATCGCGCGCCGGCTCGCCGCCTCGGAGCCGGCTCCGGCGGAGGAGCTCGCGACACGGAGGCACACCGTGCTCGGGCTTGCGGCTGTGGCCGTGGTGGTGATCGGGATCGCGGTGGCAGCCACGAACGAGGCGCGGCCGGATCTGCGGCGGCCCGCCACGGGTGCCACGCCGTCGCGCCTCGTGAGCGTGGACAGCAACCGCTACCAGTACTGGCGCGTGGCAGTCGACGTGTTCGGCGAGCACCCGCTGGTGGGAGCGGGCTCCGGCGCCTTCCGCATCGAATGGCTACAGCGGCGCACCGTGGACGAGTCGGTGGTGGACGCCCATTCGCTCGTGATCGAGACCGCCGCCGAACTGGGCCTGGTGGGGCTGCTCGCCCTGGCCCTTCTCCTCGGTGGCACCGCCGTGGCGGCGCGCCGCGCCTACCACGCCGCCCCCGAGCTCGCCGCCGGCCCGACCGCCGTGACGGCCGTGTGGATCACGCACTCGCTGCTCGACTGGGACTGGGAGATGCCCGCGGTCACGCTGATCGCGCTGGTCTGCGCGGGGGCCCTGATCGCCGCGGCGGACCGCGCGGCGGCGCCGGTCACCCGTCGGCGGCGGGAACCGGCGGCACGAGCCGGCGCAGCTCACTGAGCGCGTGCCGGGTGGCGGCCGGGTGGTTCGTTCCGAGCGCCTGCACGAGCCCAGCCCAGGCGTAACGGTTGTCCGGCTCGCGCCGTACGACCTCCCTGAGCAGGCGCGTGGCCTCTTTCGCGTTTCCGGCCTCGAGCACGATCTGGGCGTCGCGCAGCTTCAGCTCCACGCTCGGATTGAGAAACGCCGCGCGATCGAGCATGTCGCGGCGGTCGGCCACGCTGTCGCCGGGGTGCGGGTGCTCGGCCCGCGTCTGGAGCCGGGACGAGTGGAGGCCCGCGGCGAGCCAGCCGCAGGCTGCCACCGCAACCACGATCAGGAGCACGCGCTGCATCACGGGGCGGGATAATGGCGAACGCGCCACCGCGCCGGTCTGCTAGCAATCCGCCGCATGCACGTGGCCGTCGACGGCCGCTCCCTGCGGCCGGGCAGCGGCCGCGCCCGGGGTGTGGCCCGCTACCTGCGCTGCCTGCTCGACGAGCTGGTGCGCGCCTACCCGGAGGACACCTACGCGGTCGTCGACCCCGGAAGCCTGCGGCTCGCCGCCTCCGCGCTGACCGGGCGACCGCGCCTGGACCGGCTCGCCGCGGGCTGCGACCTGGCGTGGCTGCCCGCCCCGGCGCCGGTGGCCGTGTCGCGCGGCGTGCCCTTGGTGCTCACTGTGCACGACCTGTCGTTCGAGCACCGGCCGGGCGACTACAGCGCCTACGACCGCGGCTGGCAGCGGCTCGCCAGGCCGGCCCACCTCGCGCGGCGCGCGCAGCGCGTGCTGTGCATCTCTGAGACGACAAGGAGCGCGGTGGTGTCGGAGTGGGGTGTGGAAGCGGGCCGCACGCGGACCGTCCTCCTGGGGCCGGGCCGGGCGGCGGGAGCGGCGGGCACCGTCCCAGCGTCGGTCCCCGAGGAGTTCGTGCTGGCCGTGGGGGCACTCGAGCCACGCAAGCTGCCCGGCCTGCTCGTCGAGGCGCACCGCCAGGCCCGCGCCGGTGGCCTGCGCGCCAGCCTGGTGTTCGCCGGCGACGGGCCACTGCGGGCCGAGCTCGAAGGCTCCGGAGCGACCGTGCTGGGCCACGTGCCGGACGCCGTACTCGAGGCGCTCTACCAGCGCGCGCTCGCGGTGTCCTGCGTCTCCCGCGAGGAGGGCTTCGGCTTCACCCCGCTGGAGGCGCTGGCGCGCGGGACGCCCGCTGTGGTCACGGACCTCCCGGTATTCGACGAGACGGTCGGGGCCGGGGCGCTGCGCGTGCCGCTCGGCGACGCCGGCGCGCTCGCGAACGCCCTGCTGCGGCTTGAGCGAGAGCCGGAGCTGCGCGAGTGGCTGGCCCGAGCGGGCAGCGAGGCGGTCGCGCGGCTGTCGTGGGAGGACGCGGCAAGGGCCACGAGGTCCGCCTTCGTGGAGGCCGTGGGGTGAGCGTCTACGCGATCGTGACCGTGATCCACGACTCCGAGCCGGAGCTGCCGATCCTGCTCGACTCCATCGGGCGGCTTCCCGAGCCGCGGCCGCGGGTGATCGTCGTGGACAGTGGGTCGCGGGACCGCGGCCCCGAGCTTGCGTCCGAGCGGGGCGCGGAGCTCATCCGGCTCGACGGCAACCAGGGCTTCGGCGCCGGCTGCAATGCAGGGCTGGAGCTGGTTACCGAACCGGTGACCGCCTTCGTCAACCCGGACGTGGAGCTGCTCGACGACGGCCTCTCGCGCCTGGCGAGCGACGCCTCCGCGGGCGGCGCGCTGCTGGCGCCGCGACTTCTGAACGCAGACGGAAGCGTCCAGGACAGCGCGCACCCGCTTCCGGGCCGGCTCGACACGCTCATCCCTGCGCTCCTCCCCCGCCCGCTGCTCCCGGCGCCGCTCCGGCGGCGCTACGAGCCGTGGCGCAGCGACACGCCGCGGCCCGTGGGCTGGGCCGTGGCGGCCTGCATCCTTGGCCGGACGGAGGAGCTCCGCGCAATCGGCCCCTTCGACCCGCACGCGTTCCTCTTCTACGAGGACATGGAGCTCTGCCTGCGGGCGCGCCGCGCCGGGATTCGTACGCTGCTGCGCCCGGACGTGGTGGTGCGCCACCTGGGCGGCGCCTCGACGAGCCGGGCACTCGCCGACCGCGACCTGGACCTGCGGGCGCAGCGGCGCCGCCAGGTCGTGGCCCAGGAGGGCCGCCTTCCGCTGCTCGTGGACGACGTGGCCGAGGCGTTCACGTTCGCGCTTCGCGGCGCCGCAAAGGGGCTCCGCGGCGGCGGGCAGCTGGAGCGCCGCCGGCTGGGCGCGCTGCTGCGCGCCCGCCGCTGAGGGCGAACGACAGCGGTGAAGGGGTGGTTTTCCGTCGACCGTCCTGCTTTACCGGGACATAGACCCCCCTAGGCAGGACAGTCGAATCCTCGATGCTGTTGTTCGACGCTCGGCGCCGCTAGGTCGGGCCGAAGCGGCCGGCCCGCCAGGCGGGGCGCCGGCTCGCCACCGGGCGGCGCGTCACGCGCGGCCAGGTCTCCTGCCGCTCGGACGGCCCGTCGCGCAGGGCGGCCTGCACCTCGCGCGGGAAGCTCTGGCGAAAGACGGCGGCATCGAAGCGGCGCGCGTTCTCGATGCAGGCGGCCGGATCGACGGTTCCGGTATCGAACCCGGCCACGGCCTCGGCCAGCTCCTCGGGACCGCCCTCCCAGAGCTGCCCCGTGATGCCGTCGATCACGTTCTCGAGCAGCCCGCCGGCCGCGCGCGCGATCACCGGGCGGCCCGCCGCCTGCGCCTCGACCGCCGCGATACCGAACTCCTCGCCGGTCGTGACCACGAGCGCGCGGCTGGTGGCAAGCAGGCGCGCGGCCTCCTGGTCGTTCACCCGGCCCGCGAAGCGCACGGTGGGGCCGGCCAGCCTCCGCAACCGCCGCCGATCGGGCCCGCCGCCGGTGACCACCAGCGGCAGCCGCAGTTGGTTGAACGCCTCGATCGCCACGTCGATCTGCTTGTGCGAGACCAGCTCCGAGAGCACCAGGTAGTGGTCGCCAACCGGCTGCGGCCGGAAGCGCTCGGTGGCCACGGGCGGGTAGATGATGCGCGAGTCGCGCCCGAAGTAGGCCTTGATGCGCGCCTGGGTGGTGCGCGAGTTCGTCACGTAGCGGTCCACGCGCTGGGCGGCGATCCAGTCCCACTCGCGCCAGCGGCGGAAGAGGCCGCGCAGCGCGGCGCGCGAGATCGGGTTGGAGCGCTCGGCGAGCGTGCGGTGGCGCTCGTTCCAGGCGTAGCGGAACGGGTTGTGGCAGTAGGACACGTGCACGGCGCGCTCGTCGCATATCACCGCGTGCGCCCAGGCGCTCGAGCTGGAGATGACCACGTCGTAGCCGGACAGGTCGAACGACTCGATCGCGGCCGGGTAGAGCGGGAGGAACGCGCGGAAGTTGCGCGCGGTCGGGCGCATCCGCTGGAGGAACGAGGTGTGGATGTTGCGGTGGGCGAAGCGGCCCTCTGTGCCGCGCTCGTCGTAGACGGGCGTGAAGACGTCGGCCTCCGGCCAGAGGTCGCACATCTCGAGAAACACGCGGTCCGCGCCGCGCACGCTGACCAGGAAATCGTGGATCAGTGCCGTGCGTGGCTGGGTCCGCCCTGCCGTCCCAGTTACGCTCACGGGCCGCAGTCTATGCGTGGCGGGCGCCGACGCTAGGCTTCGCCGCCATGCGTCGCTTGCTAGCCCTGTTTCTTGCCCTGTCAATGCTCGCTCTCCCGTCCGCCGCGGCGGCCCAGAGCGCGGGTGATGAGCAGTACGCCGACCCCTTCGGGCAGACCGAGCAGCCGAACGGGTCGCAGGACCAGCCGGCCCCCGAGCCGCAGCCCGCGCCCGCTCCCACGACGCCGGCCGCGCCCGCTGAGCAGGCCGTGGCATCCCAGCAGGCACAGGCACCGACGCTTCCGGCCACCGGCATGCCGGCGCACCTGCTGGCGAGCATGGGAGCGCTGCTGCTGGCCAGCGGCGCACTGCTCCGCCGGCGCGTGCTCTGACGCCCGAGCCCGTCGCGATCAACGCGCGCGCCGCGATGCGGCGCGAGATCGGTGGCGTGGAGCGATGGGCGCGTGAGCTGGCCGAGCGCCTGCCGCGGCTGCGCCCCGAGCGCTACACGGTCATCCGGCCGCCGGCCGCGCTCGCGCACCGGGCCGGGCAGGTCTGGGAGCAGCTCGCCCTGCCGCTCGCGGCGCGGCGCTCCGAGCTGCTGCTCTCGCCGGCGAACCTCGCGCCGCTGGCCGGCCGCGGAAACGTGGTGGTGATCCACGACGCCGCGCCCTTCCACGACCCCGCCTGGCAGGGCCGCGCCTACCGCAGCTGGCACCGCCTGCTCGTGCCGCGCATCGCACGCCGCGCGCGCCTCGTGATCGTGCCCTCGGAGTACGTGCGCGGGGAGCTCGTGGAGCTGCTCGGGCTCGACGCAGCCCGCGTGCGGGCGATCCCGCCCGGCGTTGACGCACGCTTCGCCGACCCGGGCGACCCCGAGCCGCTGCTCCGGCGCCACGGGCTCGAGCGGCCCTACGTGCTCGCCGTGGGCACAGACAGCCCGCGCAAGAACCTCGCGCTGCTCGACCGCATCGCCCCGGCGCTCGGGTCCGAAGGGCTCCAGGTGGCGATCGCAGGCTCGGCGCGCTCATACCTCCCGCGCTCCGGACCCGGCGCCGCGCGCCGGCTCGGCTACGTGCCCGACGCCGACCTGCCCTCGCTCTACGCGGGCGCGGCCGCGTTCGCGATGCCGTCGCTCTACGAGGGCTTCGGCCTGCCGTGCGTCGAGGCGATGGCGGCCGGCACGCCGGTGGTGGCCTCGGACCGGGCAGCGCTGCCGGAGGCGTGCGGCGGTGCCGCTCTGCTCGCCGATCCGGACGATCCGGACGCGTTCGCCGCGGCACTGACAGAGGCCGCCGGACCCGCGCGCGGGCGGCTGACCGAGGCGGGCCTCGCTCGCGCCGCAGGCCTCACCTGGGAGCACAGCGCGCGAGCTGGTGGACGCCGCGATCGACGAGCTGCTCGGCGAGCCGCCTACTGGCAGACGCCGGTGACCGTCTTCTGGCAGCCCTGGTAGGTGCGCGCGCTGCGCTGGTAGGCGCTCAGTGCCGGCTGCGGCTCGAAGGCGCTGTCGTCGTAGCGCAGGAGCCCCGCGTAGTTGAAGATGCTGCCGCCGCGGCCGTACGGCGACGACCACGTGTACCAGAACACCTTCCCGATCCTGAGCGCGCGCCGCCTCAGCACCATCGCGCGATACATCTGGCTCAGCTTGGTCGCCATGCCCTGCGGGGTCTCCTGGCGCTGGTACTTGATCCCGTCCGTGCGCCCCTTCGAGGCGGGCCAGGTGATCTCCGTCAGGTAGATCGGCTTGCGCCCGTCCCTGCGCCGGCGCATTGCGTCGCGGAAAAGGGCGGTGGCCTTGTAGGCGCGCTTCACGGTCTGCGGGAAGATCTGAAGCGCGGCGATGTCGAAGTAGTTCTTCACGCCATGCTGGTACAGGATCTCGATCTCCTCCCAGGCCTTCTGCGTGATGCCGGCCATCACGATCTTCGCTCCCGGGTCGAGCGCCTTGACGATGTTGTAGGAGGCGCGCAGCA
The DNA here is from genome assembly GCA_963774095.1 of uncultured Thermoleophilaceae bacterium. Taxonomy (GTDB): domain Bacteria; phylum Actinomycetota; class Thermoleophilia; order Solirubrobacterales; family Thermoleophilaceae; genus JACVRW01. Next base: position 210,277 of record CAVZDS010000005.1, on the reverse strand, counting down.
GCAGCGGGTAGTTGCGCACGTAGCCGTAGGGCCCGTTCTCTGGCGCGTCCCAGTACGTGGGCAGGTGCGGCTCGTTCCAGATCTGCCACTCGCGCACGGGCAGCTTCGGCAGGTCCGGGTTCTCCGCCCAGAACGTGCCCTCCGGGCCGTAGCGCTCGACGAGCGCCGCCAGGTAGGTCACGTAGTCCGAGCGCTCCTTGGGCGGGGACGTGAAGCGCTCGCGATAGGCGCGCGCCCAGGTGGGCGTGTAGAAGACCACCGGAAGCACGGAGACGTTCCGCAGCGCGGCCCGGCGCACCACAGGGTCCGTGTCCTCGAAGCCGATCGGGGTTCCGCGGCCGCGCGGCTGGGCCCCCGCCCAGCTGAAGACCGTCCGCACGGACTCGACCCCGGACGACGCCATCAGGTCCCACTGGGCGTCCTGCACCTCGTCCGGCGCCTCTGTCACCCCGTGGTCATACATCACGCCGAAGAAGCCCTGCGGCACCGTGCGGGCCTGCGCCAGCGGGGCGGCGACGAGCAGCGCGACAAGCGCCGCAATGACTGCGATGGACGGCTTCACTCTCAGGGCTGGTAGTTGAGCACGACCGAACACGGACGCCCCGCGCCGTCGTCCTGGACCTGCCCGTCGATGTTCTTGGGCGTCACGGTTAGCTGGCTGCTGGTGACCTTGACCTGTCCGTAGCTGAACTGGTCGAGGATCGAGCACTGCATCCCGATGCCGCCGGGCGGCGGAGGCGTGAAGAACGCGCTATCGACTAGCGCGCCGCTTCCCTGCTGGCCGGTCGTCTGGTCGATCTCGAGCCCGAAGTTCGCGGTGGCCACCGGGCCCACCGTCACGTCCATGATCCCGCTGTTCTCGGGCCCGCCGCTCTCCAGCGTCTTGAAGCGGGCGTCGTTCACGAGCGTCGCGTGCACGTCGGTGGTCAAGAAGATCACGTTCTTCACGCTCTGAAGCTCGCGCAGCAGGTTCTGGCGCTCGGCCTCGAATCCCTCCCAGCGGTCGTACGGGAGGACGTAGTACTGCTGGATCGGCAGCTCGTTCATGATCACCTTGAAGCGCGCGCTGGAGCTCTTCACGTCGCGCAGGAAGCGCGCGAGCTGCCGCTGGCCCAGGAACGTGCGGTTAGGGCTGCGGATGGCGTCCAGGCAGGCCTGGGACACCGGCTCCGCCAGCGACGGGGTCACGAGTGCGAACAGGTTGCGCGTGGTCTGCGGCGCAGTCGGAGCCACGTCCGGGCTACCGGTCTGCGGGTTGTCGCACACGTGGTTGGCGTCCGCGTTGGCACTCCGGAAGGAGCGCTCGTCCAGGAAGAACAGCTGCAGGTTCCGGCCCCAGCGGACCGTCCGGTAGAGGCCGCTCTTGCTGCTCCAGCTCACCGGGGCGTAGTCGCGGAAGGCCTGTGCGCCGCGCTTGTAGAGCGTGCGCCCGTTCACGTTCACGCCGTTGTCGAACGAGTTCTCGGCGGGCGAGAAGTCGTTAACGAACTCGTGGTCGTCCCACTGCGAGTAGAAGCCGGCCGAGCGCCGCAGCGCCTGGAGGCTGGGGTTGCCCAGGTTGACCTTGTACTTGGCCCACTTCTGGGCCACGCTCAGCGCGATCGGGTTCAGACGGCCCGGCACCTCGCTGTCCGAGTAGATCGTGTCGCCGAGCATCACGTTGAAGTCGTTGCGCTCCGCCTTCATGCGCCGCAGCACCCCGCCGTCGTTCCAGAACGGGGCGGTCTTGCCCGGCTCGGGGTTGAAGTCCTGGTCGCCGCTCCAGGCGAACTCGACGGTCGCGTTCTGCTTCGGCTTCGGCGCCGTTACGAACGTGCCGACGGCGCTGCGCTTGCGGCCGCGGGAGAAGCGGAACCAGTAGTGCGTGTTCGGGCGCAGGCGCTTCACACGCAGCTGAAGGGTGTTGTCGTGGCCCTTGCTCGCACGCACCGGGTGCGAGTCGAGCCCGCGCGTGAAGCGGGCGTTGCGCGCGATGTCGAGCATGTATGCGCCGCTCTTGTTCGCCTTGCCCCAGAGCTGGGCGCTCGAGCTCGTGACCTCTCCTGGCGTGACGCCGAAGGAGAACGCCCGCGCCGCGAATGCGGGAGGGGCGAGCAGCAGGGTCATTACGAGTGCGAGCAGCAGGGTGCGGGCGTAGTTCATGGGGGGCATCCTATGCACCGGTAGGCTCCCGCTTGCAAATGGAGATCTCTCAGACGAGTCACGACGTCGAGAATCAGGCGCCGCCGCTGGTGCCCTACAACGTGTACGAGGCGGACCTGGCGCTCCGGGAGGCGGTGGAGCGCGAGGGCGCCGGCTGGGGCATCGACCGCCTGCGCGACACCGGCGAGCTGGCCGGCAGCGCCGATGCGCTCGCCCACTCCGAGCGCGCCGAGCGCAACGAGCCGATTCTCCGAACGCACGACCGCTACGGCAACCGGATCGACGAGGTTGAGCTCGATCCCTCCTGGCACTGGTGCCTGCGCCAGGCGATCGAGCGCGAGATCCACTCGCTCCCCTGGCGGGACCCGCAGCCCGGCGCTCACGCGGTGCGTGCCGCGCTCTTCTTCGTCTGGAGCCAGGTGAACTCGGGCGTCATGTGCCCGGTGTCGATGACCTACTCCGCGATCCCCGCCCTGCGCGAGGAGCCGGAGCTGGCGGCCGAGTGGGAGCCGCGTGTCACGAAGCCGAGCTACGACGACGGCGCGCTCGTGGGCATGGCCATGACCGAGAAGCAGGGCGGCTCGGACGTGCGCGCGAACAGCACCCGCGCCACTCCCAACGGCGACGGCTGGGAGATCACAGGCCACAAGTGGTTCTGCTCCTATCCCCCCTGCGACGCGTTCCTCACGCTCGCCAAAGCACCCGCCGGGCTGTCGTGCTTCCTGATCGAGGGCCGCGACCCCGGCTTCCGCATCCAGCGGCTTAAGGACAAGCTCGGCACGCGCTCGCTGCCGTCGAGCGAGGTGGAGTTCCACGGCGTTCGCGGCCGGCTCGTTGGCGAGGAGGGCCGCGGCGTCCAGACGATCATCCGGATGGTCAACCACACGCGGCTCGACTGCCTGATCGGCTCGTCGGCGGGGATGCGCTGGGGGCTCGCCCAGGCGGTGCACCACGCCCGCCACCGGAGCGCGTTCGGGAAGCTGCTCGCCGATCAGCCGCTGATGCGCAACGTGCTCGCCGACCTGGCGATCGAGTCCGAGGCCGCCACCGCGGTGACGATGCGCGTGGCGCGCGCCTACGACGAGGGCGACGCCCCGTTCAGGCGCATCGCGACCGCCGTGATGAAGCACTGGGTCTGCAAGCGCGCGCCGGGCCACGCGAGCGAGGCGCTCGAGTGCCTTGGCGGGAACGGCTACGTGGAGGAGTCGGGAATGCCGCGTCTGCTGCGCGACTCGCCGCTCAACTCGATCTGGGAGGGGTCCGGCAACGTGTCGGCGCTCGACGTGCTGCGTGCTCTCGCGAAGGAGCCCGACGCGCTGCCGGCGTTCCTGGCCGAGTGCGAGCTGGGGCGCGGCGGCAACGCGGCGCTCGACGCGCAGCTCGACCGCCTGCGCGAGGCGCGGCCCGATGACCCGGAGTTCGAGGCCCGGCGCGTGGTCTCGGACCTCGCGGTCACGCTCCAGGCGAGCCTGCTCGTTCGCAACGGCTCCGCCGCGGTGGCGGATGCCTTCTGCGCGTCGCGGCTGGACGGGTCGGCGCGCGGCGCCTACGGCATGCTGCCGCCATCGGTCGACGCCGAGGCGATCGTGGACCGCGCGCTGGCCGCTTGACCACGCTGCGCTACGAGGTCACCGGGCGCGTCGCGCGCATCACGCTCGACCGGCCTGAGCGCGCCAACGCGATCACGCTCGCCATGCCGCGCGAGCTCGCCGAGGCTGTGGAGGAGGCGAACCTCGACCCGGCGGTCCACGTGATCGCTCTCTCGGGGAACGGGAAGGGCTTCTGCGGCGGCTACGACCTCGTCGAGTACGCCGAGACCCAGGCGCCGAACCACGATCCGAGCGAGCCCTGGGACCCGGTGACCGACTGGCAGATGATGAGCCGCAACCTGCGCGGGTTCATGAGCCTGTTCCACTCGGACAAGCCGGTGGTCTGCAAGGTGCACGGCTTCTGCGTCGCGGGCGGCACCGATATGGCGCTCTGCTCGGACCTGCTCGTGACCGCCGACGACGCTCGCATCGGCTACCCGCCCGCCCGCGTCTGGGGCGTGCCGACCTCGGCGCTGTGGGCGTTCCGCGTGGGCGACCAGCGCGCCAAGCGGCTGCTGTTCACGGGCGACCTGATCGACGGCCGGACCGCACACGAGTGGGGCCTGGCGGTCGAGTCGCACCCCGCCGCGGAGCTCGACGAGCGCTTCGACGAGCTGGTCGAGCGCATTGCGCTGACCCCGGTGAACCAGCTCGTGATGATGAAGCTGCTCGTGAACCAGGCCCTGTTCGCGCAGGGCCTCCAGGCCACACAGGCGCTCGGCGTGTTCTTCGACGGCATCGCCCGGCACACGCCGGAGGGCTACGAATTTCAGCGCCGCGCGGCCGAGGCGGGATTCAAGGACGCGGTACGGGACCGCGACCAGCCGTACGAAACGCCACAATCACCCGAATGAAGCCCGAGGTGGCAGCCGATCGGCTGCGCGATCTACGAAGCGTCACGGATGCGGCGCTCTCGTACCTCCCGCTCGACGAACTCCTGAACGAGCTGCTCGCGCGAGTGGTCACGATCCTCGACGCGGACACCGCGGCCATCCTGCTGCTCGACGACGACGACAAGACGCTCGTGGCAAGGGCCGCCAGGGGCCTCGAAGAGGAGGTCAAACGCGGCGTGCGCATCCCGGTGGGGCGCGGGTTCGCCGGCCGCATCGCCGCCACCCGGCAGCCCGTGTCGGTCGAGAACATCGATATGGCCGAGATCATCAACCCGATCCTGCGCGAGAAGGGCCTGCGCTCGCTGCTCGGGGTGCCGCTGCTCGTGGAGGGCGGGGTGATCGGCGTATTGCACGTCGGGACCCTCACGCCCCGCAAGTTCCTCGACGAGGACATCGAGCTGCTCCAGAGCGCGGCTGACCGTGCCGCGCTCGCGATCGCGAGCCGCCTGACCGAGCGCGAGCGGAGCCTCACCGACGCGCTTCAGGGCAGCCTGATCCCGCGCCTGCCCGAGCTGCCGGCCGTGGGGCTCGCGGGTCGCTACCTCCCCGCGGCCTCGGCTCAGCTCGGCGGCGACTGGTACGACGCCTTCCAGCTTCCCGACGGGCGGCTGGGGATGGTGATCGGGGACGTGGTCGGCCGCGGCTTCCACGCCGCGGCGGTGATGGGGCAGCTGCGCAGCGGGCTGCGGGCCTACGCGCTCGACGGCCTCCCGCCCAGCGACGTGCTGGAGCGGCTCAGCCGCCTGCTGCGCCAGCTGGACCCCGGCCGCACCGCCACTGTCCTATACCTGGTGCTGGAGCCGTACGTCGGCTCGCTGGTGGTCTCGAGCGCAGGCCATCCGCCGCCGCTGGTGATGCGAGACGACCGCGATCCGACCTTTCTCGAGCTGCCCGGTTCGGCGCCGCTCGGGGCCACGCGCTATCCGATCTACGAGGAGCGCAGCTACGAGGTCGCGGCGGGATCCGCCCTCGTCCTCTACACGGACGGACTGGTGGAGCGGCCCGGCGAGTCGCTCGACGCGGGGCTCGAGCGGCTTCGGCTGGTCGTTCAGGAGGGCCCGGACGACCTCGAGCATCTCGGCGACCGCCTGGTCAACGAGCTGCTTCCGGGTGGGCCGACCGAGGACGACGCCGCGTTGCTGCTGGGGCGTGCGCTGCCCCTGAGCGGCTCGCTCGTGACCCAGCTGCCGGCCGACGTGGACTCGATCCCCCTCCTGCGACGCCTGCTCGGGAGCTGGCTGTACGAGGCGGGTGCCACGCAGGCCGACGTCGAGGATCTCTCACTCGCGACCTCGGAGGCGTGCGCGAACGCGATCGAGCACGCGTATGGCCCTGCGCCGGGCATCCTGGAGTTGAGCGCCACAAAGGAGCCGAGCGGTATCGCCCTGGTCGCCGTGCGCGACTACGGCAGGTGGCGGCCGCCGCGCGGCGAAAACCGCGGCCGCGGGTTGCTGCTGATGAAGGGGCTGACGGACTCGGTCGAGGTGGTGCGCGGAGACGACGGCACGACCGTGCAGCTATCCCGGCGCCTGGGGGCCGAGGCGGCATGAACACCAACGTGGAGCTGGATCATCGTGACTCGGTCGGGGTCGCCCGCCTGAGCGGCGACGTCGACATCGTCCAGGCGAGCACCCTTCGCAAGCAGCTGCTGGGGGCCGTCAGAAACGACGATCTCGCGCTCGTGGTCGACCTCTCGGACGCCCGCTACATCGACAGCGTGGGAGTGAGCCTCCTGTTCGAGCTCGCCGAGCGCCTCGCCGGCCGCCAGCTGCGGTTCGCGGTCGTGATGCCCTCGGGAGGACTGGTCGAGCGAGTGCTGAAGATCGTGGACCTGGACTCGGTCGCGGAGGTCCACGACGACCTCAGCAAGGCCCTCGCCGCGGTTACCGGCACCCCCTAGCGGCGGCGGCCCGCCCCGGAGCGGAGGCCGAAGACTCCCGCCCCGGCGAGCGCGACCCCGACAGCGGGGATCCAGAGCGGCAGACCGCTGCTGTCGTCGTCCGGCGGCTCGGCCACGGAGACCGTGTCGGGCGGCAGCGGGGTGCCGCGGCCGCTCGCGTCCGCGTCCGGGCCCTGCGTCCACACGCCGCCGGCGCCCTGTCGGGCGGCAGCGCTGCCCTTCGGGAAGGCCACGTAGTCCTGCGGGGCCTCACCGCTGCCCACGGCGATCGCGGGAAACGCGAAGCGGCGCCCCTCGGCAGTCACGGCGAGCCGCCAGCGGCCCTCGGTCGGGAACACCATGCGCAGCTTGAAGCCGTGCCGCGCCCGGCATGCTGGCCGGGACCCGGCGCAGCTGCCCGGCCACACGGCGGTTGCCCTGGGTCGCCAAGGCGTGCGGATGCGGCCGCCGCGGGAACTCGTTGAGCTCAACGGTGGCCACCCAGGCCCTGCCGGCCTCGACGGCCTCAGGCCCGGAGGTCAGGACGGCATGAGGCCCCTTGGCGCTCGCGGCGGGCGCGAGCACGAGGCCGGCGACGAGAAGTACGACAAGTTTGCGTGCCATGACCTGTGTACACGCGCCGGGCCCGCTCGGTTCCCTACGGCGTTCGCGCGCCCATGAACTCGTCGAGGCCCGCACGCGCCTGGCGCTGGACCTTGCCGCGCAGCAGCGGCGTCCAGCCGAGCGCCAGGCCGGCTGGGCCGAGTGCCTGGCGCGCCCACGCGTAGAAGGAGAACGAGTCCCGGTGCTCGGCGATCAGGCCGTCCTCGAAGCGGAACTCCGCGCGGATGTCGTTGTGCACGCGCCGGCCGGTCGAGAACGTGTAGTCCGCCAGCCAGTGCGCGCTGCCCCGCTCCGAGTCCGCCTCGTGCTCGGCGAGCCTCACCTCGAGGTCCTGCGCGCGGCCGGTGAGCATGCGCCACATCGCTCCCGGCTCCTCCCCGCGCAGGTCGGTGAACACCGGGTCCGAGAAGCGGGCGTCCGGCGCGTAGCACGCGGCCATCGCGTCACCGTCACCGCGGGCGAAGGCGCCGTAGAAGCGCTCGATCAGCTCGTCGTTGGGATGCGCCATCAGTCGTCGAAGCGGCCGGTGAAGACCGCGAACACCGCTCCCTGCGGGTCCTGGGCCACCAGGATCCGCCCGCCCGGGACGTCCTGTGGCGGCACCATCACGGTTCCGCCGGCCGAGCCGATCTGGTCGGCGGCGGCGTCGACGTCGTCGATCCCGAAGTAGACGAGCCAGTGCGACGGCGCCGGCGCGCCCGGCGGCAGCTGCATCATCCCGGCGTTGAGGCGCTCGCCCCGGTAGATGCCCCAGTAGGGCGTCTCGGTGCCGGGCGCCGGCTCGATGCGCCAGCCGAACAGGTCGCCGTAGAAGCCCTGCGCGGCGTCCGGATCGGTCGTGTTGAGCTGGTTGAGGCTGAGCGCCCCATGCGTGTTCACCACCTCCGCGCCGATGGCCCTGCGCGGCTCCCAGACGCAGAAGACGGCACCGGTCGGGTCCTGGAGCGTCGCCATGCGCCCCGCGTCCATCACATCGAACGGCTCGGCCAGCACATTCGCGCCGAGCTCACGAGCGCGCTCGGTGATGGCGTCCACGTCGTCGACGGTCACGTACGACGCCCAGGCGGGGTGGCGCTCTGTGGTCTCGAACATCGCAGCCGCCGCGCGCCCTCCGAGACGTGCCATCACGTACACGCCACCGTCCGGGATCGGGTTGTCCTCGAACTCCCAACCGAACAGGCTCCCGTAAAACGCCTTGGAGGCCTCCGCGTCCGGCGTGCTGAGGTCGGTCCAGGAGAAGGTGCCCTGCTCGTGCGTGTCGCGTTCGCCCATGGGACGCGACACTAACGCTGCGGGGATTGAGGATGCACCCCATGGGTACAACAGCACCAGCAGCGATGAACCAGCAGCGTTATTTCGCCTATCGATCCTTGCTCGCCGAACTGGGCGAGTGGCGCCTGTCGGCAGCCCTCGAGCCCGAGACCCACGCCGAGCTCACCGACGCCGCCGAGGGCCTGCTTCTCGCACGGGCCGGCGAGGAGGCCGAGGAGCCGCTCGCACGGGCCAGCACGACGGTGCTCGGCATGCTCGCAGTCCACGAGCTGGACGAGCAGAACGCTTCGTGGCTGCTGGACTCGCTGCTGGCCTGCGGACCGCAGGTCGCGCTGAGCGACGCGGCGTAGCCGAGCGTCACAGCGGCAAGAGCTACCGTGCGGGCATGTCCGCCGACGAGAAGCCCCAGGTCGAGATCCCCCCTGACCAGCCGCCGTCCTACCAGCTCGAGCTCGATGACATCACGGTCGGCGAGGGCGATGAGGCCGTCCCGGGCCGGGTGGTGGAGGTGCACTACGTGGGGGTGTCGTGGTCCAGCGGCCAGCAGTTCGACGCCTCCTGGGACCGCGGCGACACCTTCAAGTTCACGCTCGGCAAGGGCAAGGTGATCCGGGGCTGGGACGAGGGCGTGGCCGGCATGCGCGTGGGCGGGCGCCGCCGAATCACGATCCCGCCGAACCTGGCCTACGGCAGGCGCGGCGCGGGCGGCGTGATCGGCCCGGACGAGACGCTCGTCTTCGTGGTGGATCTCGTCGGGGTGCGCTAGCGGCCGAAGCGCCCGGTGAGCGTGCCGCGCGCGATCGCGTGGTCGGCAAGGGCCGCGCGCACCTCGTCGGGAGAGCTGTTCCTGCCCAGCTGGAGCGGCACGTCGCTGGCGTAGAGCGCGAACACGTAGCGGTGCGGGTCGTTGCCCTCGGGCGGGCAGGGCCCTCCCCAGCCGCGTTTCCCGAAGCTGTTCTCGGTCTCGACCGCGCCTGCCGGAACGCTGCCCTCCGCGACTCCGGGTGCGTCCGCCGGGATTCGCAGCACGGTCCAGTGCACGAAGCGATCGGCGTCCGGATCCTCCACCACGAGCGCGAGCTCGCGTGCGCCGCCGGGCACGCCGGACCAGCGCAGCGCGGGCGAACGGCCGTCGCCGTCGCAGCTGAAGCGCCTCGGGATCGAGCCGCCGTCCCGGAACGCCGGGCTCGTCAGGGCGATCGAGCGGGCCGCCTCGGGCAGCGGCTCGCTCGGCTTGTCACCGCCGCCGCAGCCGGCCGGCAGCGCGGCCAGCAGCAGGAGCGCGATCGGCCGCCACACGCTCCCAAGGTACCGTGAGGCGGTGCCCCGGCGCACGCGAATCCTCGCCTACGGAGCGGCCTTCGTCCTCACCGTCGCCGGCTTCGGTTGCGCTGCGATCGGCGGGCTCGGCGCCCAGATCGCCGCGATCGCCCTGGTCTCCGCCGGCCTCGGTGGCGCCCTGCTGTTCGCCTTCTACGAGGTGGGCGTCAGCGAGGACCGCGACAGAGCCGAGGAAGAGGAGAAGCGCCGCCGCCGCGGCCGACACCGCGGGTAGGTCGGCTACTCCTCAACACCGGCCGCGGTGAGGGCGCTGGGCCAGTCGGTGAAGTACTCGATCCGCACCATCGTTCCGTCGCTGAACGTGGTGACCTGGTGGTACATCTCGGTCTCCAGCTCGGCGCCGCTGCCCTTGCCGCGCCCGTAGAAGCGCAGCCGGACCGCGACTCGGTCCCCGGCGTCGACGAACTCCTGCGGGTCCAGCCTCAGCTCGTCGAAGGTCTCGTCAAGCCCCTCCCAGAAGCGCCTGACCTCCTCCGGGCCGTGGCACGAGTCCGAGCGCTGGAGCGGCGGCAGCACCCACTCGATCTGCGGGTCGAAGTAGCGCATCGCCGCGTCGAAATCGCGCCGGTTGTAGTCGGCGATGAAGTCGCTCGTCTTGACGACGTTCTCCTGCGACACCCTCGCCAGTATCCCGAAGGCAGCGGGTTGAGATCATGCGGCCATGCCACCGCTTCGGGCCAAGGAGCGCGCGCAGCTCCCCGACAGCGCCTTTGCGTACATCGATTCGCAGGGCAAGCGCCGCCTGCCGATCCACGACGCCGTACACGTCCGGAACGCGCTGGCGCGCTTCGGCCAGGTGGCGTTCGAGGACGACGACGCGCGCGACCGGGCGCGCAGCCGGCTGCTGCGGGCGGCCAAGAAGCACGGGATCATGCCGATCGGCTTCATCAGCTCGCAGCTGGAGCCGCAGCGCAGGCTGCCGAAGGGGCAGGTCACGTTCCTGCTCACCGATATCGAGGGCTCGACCGAGCTGCTCGCCCGCCTGGGCGATCGCTACGCCTCGGTGCTCACCGACGCCCGCCGACGCGTGCGCGGCGCGATCCGGAAGGCCGGCGGCCACGAGGTCTCCGCCCGCGGCGACGATCACTTCGCGGTTTTCGAGCTCGCCCCCGCGGCACTCGACGGCGCGCTCGCGATCCAGCGGGCGATGGCGGCCGGCGGCTGGCCGGGCGGGAACGACGTCCGGCTGCGAATCGGCCTCCACCGCGGCCGCCCCGAGCTCACCGACACCGGCTACGTCGGGCTCTCCGTGCACGCCGCCGCACGTATCTGCTTCGCCGCGCACGGCGGGCAGATCGTGATGTCGTCCGCCGTGGAGTCGGCGATCGAAGACTCGCTCCCGGACGGCGTCAGCCTGGCCGACCTCGGCCGCTGGCGCTTCCGCGGACTGCCCGAGCCGATGGAGATCTTCCAGGTCGAGGCGCCCGACATGCCCGCCCACTTCCCGCCCCTTCGCTCGGCGGTCCCTGCCAAGTAGCGGTCATGGCCCCCGGCAACGTCGACCTGATCCGACCGATCTACGAGGAGTGGGGCCGCGGCAACTGGCGGCCGCGCTTCGACGTCTATCACCCGAACATGAGGTGGGGCTGGTCGGACGAGTTCCCGGGGCTCGCCGGCGTCTACGAGGATCACGATGATCCCAACCCTCGCCTGCTCACCTGGCTCAGCGGCTGGGAGCACTGGCGAGCCGAGGCCGACGAATTCCTCGAGTTCGGCGACCACGTGGTCGTGCTTGCCACCTACCACGGCCGCGGGAGGGGCAGCGGGGTGGAGATCAGTCAGGAGGGCGCCCACGTCTTCGAGCTGCGCGACGGCAAGGTCATGCGGCTCGAGATCTTCGCCACTCGGGCGAAGGCGCTTCAATCGGTCCAGGCCGCCACGTGAGAACGCTCGAGATCAAGCGCGTCCTGCCCGCCGCCCGGGCGGATGTGTTCGCCGCGTTCAGCACCGCGGACCAGCTGGCTGAGTGGTGGGGGCCGGAGGGATTCAGCGTCGCGAGCCTGGAGTTCAGCCCGCGCGTGGGAGACGGGTATCGGATCGAGATGCAGCCGCCCGAGGGCGATCCCTTCCACCTCACCGGCGAGTTCCGCGAGGTCGATCCGCCGGCCCGCCTCGTCTTCACGTTCGTCTACGAGAGCCCGGATCCCGACGATGTCGAGAACCTCGTCGAGCTCTCGTTTCGGGACCTCGGCGAGTCGACCGAGGTCATCTTCACCCAGGGTCCGTTCAAGACCGAGCCGCGGCGTGCACTGCACCGAGACGGCTGGACGGATACCTTCGACCGGCTCGAACGCCATATCCGAAGGGAGCGCACATGAACGAGGATCATCCGGTTCGCCTGTCGGTCGAATATCCCGACCGTCCGCTGGATCGGCTCACCACCGCCTTCCGGATCTTCACCGTGATCCCGATCGCGATCGTCGCGACCGCCATCGGCGGCTTTGAGACCGGCGGCAGCTACAACAGCAGCGACGCGACCACGATCGCCGTCGGCGGCACCGGCCTGCTGTTCCTGCCGCCGCTGCTGATGATCCTCTTCCGCGAGAAGTACCCGCGCTGGTGGTTCGACTGGAACCTCGAGCTGCTGCGCTTCACGAACCGCGTGGGCACCTACCTCGCGCTGATGAACGACCGCTACCCGTCGACCGACGAGAGCCAGTGGGTGCAGCTCGACTTCCCCTACCCGGACGTGAAGCGCGACCTCAACCGCTGGCTGCCGCTGGTCAAGTGGCTGCTCGCGATCCCGCACTACATCGTCCTGTTCTTCCTCTACCTGGCGCTGATCGTCGTCGTGATCCTCGTGTGGTTCGCGATCCTGTTCACGGGCCGCTACCCGCGCGGCATGTTCGACTTCGTCGAGGGCGTGATCCGCTGGCACAACCGCGTGGTCGGCTATGCCTTCATCCTCGTCACGGACCAGTACCCGCCGTTCTCGATGAGTCAGCGCGAGGCGCCGCCGCCCGCTCCGGAGCGCCCTGTGGCAGCCTGACTCGCCCACTCGGCCTTGTGGAGACGCTTGGCCTCCTGGTAGTCCTCGAGCGCCTGCGGCGAGTCCACGTCGCCGAGCGTCGGATGCCCGGGCATGAGCTCGCGCGCGGCCTCGACGCCGAAGTGCTTGTAGAGGACCGCCCCGAGCGTCTTGACCTTCATCTCGCCGAAGCCGGGCAGCGCCATGAGGTTGGCGCGGAGCTCACTCGAGTCCGCGGCGTCGGTCCACACGCGCGCGGCGTCGCCGTCGTACTTGTCGCGCACGTACACGGCCAGCTCGTGGACTCGCTTTGCCATCGAGCGCGGGTAGCGGTGGATCACCGGCTTCTCGAAGAAGACCGGCTCGAGGTCGGCAGAGGCCAGGGTCGCGGCGTCGATCGCTCCTAGGCGCTCCTTCAGCGCAAGCGGTCCCTGGAACGCCTTCATCACCGTCACCCGCTGGTCGAGCTCGAAGCCCACCAGCAGGGCCATCGGATCCGAGGCGATCAGGGCGTTGGCCTCGTCGGACTCCGTGAAATAAAGACGGTCGGGCATGCACCCGATCGTACCGGCGTGGTACTGTTTACCATGTGGTTAACGATCCATTCAAGGCGCTCTCGCACCCGATCCGCCGCGGCATCGTCGAGCGGCTCGCCGCCGGCCCCGCGACCGTGGGCGAAGCCACCGCCGGCTTCGGCGTCTCGAAGCCGGCCATCTCCAAGCACCTCAGGGTGCTCGAGGAGACGGGCGTCATCACCCGCGCGGTCGAGGGCCGCACGCACCGCCTGTCGCTCAACCCCGACGTGATGAGCGAGGCGGCCGACTGGATGGATCGCCAACGCGTCCTCTGGGGGCGCCTGTTTGACGTTGTCGATGAGTATCTGAAGGAGGAAGGGTCTAAATGAACATGCCAACGATCGTCTCGCCCGAGGAATGGGCGTCCGCCCGCGAGGAACTGCTGGTGAAGGAGAAGGAGGTCACGCGCGCACGCGACGCGCTCGCTGCCGAGCGGCGCCGGATGCCGAGGATGGCCGTGGAGAAGGACTACCGCTTCGAGGGTCCGGACGGGCCCGCGAGCCTGTTGGACCTGTTCGACGGGCGCCGCCAGCTGATCGTCTACCGCTTCTTCTATGAGGACGGCGTGAAGGGCTTCCCCGAGCACGGCTGCCCCGGCTGCTCGTTCCTCGCCGATCAGGTCGCGCACCTCGCGCACCTGAATGCGCGCGACACCACGCTGGTGTTCGTCTCGCGCGCGCCGCAGGAGAACATCGAGCAGTGGAAGGCGCGGATGGGCTGGGAGATGCCCTGGTACACGATCACCGACGACTTCGACGCCGACTTCGGCGTGCGCGAGTGGCATGGCACCAACGCGTTCATCCGCGATGGCGACGAGGTCTTCCGGACCTACTTCATCGACAGCCGCGGCGACGAGCACATGGGCAGCACCTGGAGCTACCTCGACATCACCGCGCTCGGCCGCCAGGAGGAGTGGGAGGACTCGCCGGAGGGCTACCCGCAGACCGCGCCGTACCAGTGGTGGAACCTGCACGACGAGTACGGCAAGTGATCGCTCACGTTGGACTGCTGCCGGTGGAGGAGCTCCTCCCGTCGGTGACCGGCCTCGTGCTGGCGCGCGCCTGGATAGTGGTGCGCCTTCGTCTCCGGCGGGAGTCCCGCGCATGAGCGAGGCCACGACGCTTCGCATGGAGCGCACGTTCGACGCTCCCGCCCAGAAGGTCTTCGACGCCTGGACCAGCGAGGAGGTGATGCGCCGCTGGTTCCACGCCGGGCACGACTGGGAAACCACCGAGGCCGAGGTCGACCTTCGGATCGGCGGCGAGGTGCGCGTGGTGATGCGCGACCCGCACGAGGACATCGAGTACGGCGGCGGCGGGCGCTACACGGAGATCGATCCGCCAAGCCGCCTGGCCTTCACCTGGCTATGGGACGACAACGACACCCGCCAGCTGATCGAGATCGACTTCGAGGAGATCGAGGGCCGCACCACCGTGCGCTTCACCCACAGCGGCCTCTGGGACGAGGAAGCCGTGCGATCGCACGAGAGCGGCTGGGGCAGCGCATTCGACAACCTGGAGCGGGCGCTCGAGGCCTCCGGCCGGACGGAGTAGGTCTTCGCTCAGGGTTGCTTGACCGATGCTCAGAATGGTGGTTTACTCTTGATCAGTGAGACAGTTCTTTGTAATAGGAGCGTGTGCACTCGCGATCGGCCTTGTCTTCGCTGAAGGTGCGAGCGCGAATACCGAGGTCTTCTACGAGGGTTGGTTCAGCTACAAGGTCGGCCATCGGCACACCTTGTACGAGGTTTCTGCCCGGCTGCTTCGGGCGGGGGCTCGACAAACATCGTCTGCACCAATGCGCTCAACGACAATGATGCGGTCGCCGGCGATTACGTCTGTGCCGGGACAGCCGCGGGCGCTCTCGCCGTGCACCCGTTCTGTAACTGCCAATGGCGGAGAGGGCTTGCGATCTCGTTCTACTCGCAGTACCCGGTAAACGCTCGCGCTAGGGAGGACTTCTGACCATGCGCGCCAAGCGTTACTTTGCGATCGCGGTGGCAGCAGTTCTCCTCGCGGCCGCGGCAAGCATCGCGAGCGGCGTGGGGAGTGGAACTGATGGGGCTCGAGCAAAGCTCCCGTCCTCGCTCGAGCGGGCACTGACGTCCTCCCAAGTCGAAGGGGCGGTTGACGTTGACACCACGCGCCCCCGAAAGGTCGCCCTTGACGGGACTGATGTCTTCCTCGTTTCGGGCGGCGATGGCGATGCCTGCATCGGCCTCCAAGACGGCACCGCGGCATGCGGTCCCGCGAAGGACGTCGCCGCCGGGCGGCTCTTCTTGATCACCGTTGCGGCAACGGCTGACCCCGGGCAGTCGGCGATTCCCACCACCGGTTCCACGAAGGCGGTGGTCTACGGCTACCAGCCGGACAAGCGAGCGACGCGCGCGAGCATCCGCGGGAGCGCGGGGCAGGTCCTCGGCAGCGGCGAAGTGGTCGACGGCCTATACCGGGTCGAGATCACAATGGACGCCCATTCCAGGCGCATGACCCAGGTCCGCTTCGGTGACGATGCAGACGCGCCCGCCCCGATCAATCTCGACGCACCCAACGAGGGCTAGGCCGAGGAACTCCACACATTGCCGTAGAACTCCGTGGCATGGCCAAGTCTGATGCCACCACCGTCGAGGCCGGCGGGCGCGAGGTGCGCGTGTCGAGCCCCGACCGCGTGATCTTTCCGGAGACCGAGCGAACGCCCGCGGTCACCAAGCTCGACGTCGCGAATTACTACCTCTCGGTGGACGAGGGAATCATGCGCGCGCTCTCCCGGCGGCCGACCACGCTTGAGCGCTGGCCGAAGGGCGTGCACGAGGGCATCGTGCTCTCCACGCGCGAGAAGGGCGGCGGCGACGCCTTCTTCCAGAAGCGCATCCCGAAGGGGGCGCCGGACTACGTGGAGACGTGCCGGATCGAGTTCCCCTCGGGCCGCCACGCCGACGAGATCTGCCCGACGGAGATCGCCGTGGTGGCGTGGTGCGCCCAGATGGGCACGATCACGTTCCACCCGTGGCCGGTGCGGCGCGAGGACGCCGACCACCCGGACGAGCTGCGGCTGGACCTCGACCCTCAGCCGGGCACGGACTTCGACGACGCGGTGCGCGTGGCCGCCGAGGCGCGCGTGCTGCTGGGCGACCTCGGCTACGTCGGCTTC
The DNA here is from genome assembly GCA_963774095.1 of uncultured Thermoleophilaceae bacterium. Taxonomy (GTDB): domain Bacteria; phylum Actinomycetota; class Thermoleophilia; order Solirubrobacterales; family Thermoleophilaceae; genus JACVRW01. The sequence goes on along the minus strand of CAVZDS010000005.1, from coordinate 193,844 downwards.
CCCAAGACCTCGGGCGGGCGCGGGATCCACATCTACGTGCGGATCGAGCCGCGCTGGACGTTCACCGACGTGCGCCACGCCGCGATCGCCTTCGGGCGCGAGCTGGAGCGGCGCCTGCCCGGCCAGGTGACCACCAAGTGGTGGAAGGAGGAGCGCGGCGAGCGCATCTTCGTCGACTACAACCAGAACGCCCGCGACCGCACCATCGCCTCGGCGTACAGCGTGCGGCCGAAGCCGGGCGCACCCGTGTCCGCGCCGGTCACCTGGGACGAGCTCGCCGAGGTCGCGCCGGAGGACTTCACCGTCGCGACGATGCCGGCCCGCTTCGCCGAGATCGGCGACCGCCAGGCGGCGATCGACGACGTGTCCCACTCGCTCGAGCCGCTGCTTGAGATGTACGAGCGCGACGAGTCCGAGGGAGAGGGCGACATGCCCTATCCGCCCGATTATCCGAAGATGCCCGGGGAGCCGAAGCGGGTGCAGCCGTCGCGGGATCGCGACCGCAAGCGCTAGGCCTGCGGCAGCTTCTTCTTGCCGCGCTTGATGACGGGATTCGAGGGCGGCGGCACGACCGGCCCGATGTCCTCCCCATCCGGAGCCTCGTCGAGATCGACGATCACCGGCGCGTGGTCGCTCGGGCCGGTGCCCTTGCGCGCCTGACGATCCACCCACGCCGCCTTCACGCGGCCTGCCACAGGCCCGCTGGCGAGGATCAGGTCGATGCGCATGCCGAGGTCCTGGTGGAACATGCCGGCGCGGTAGTCCCAGTAGCTGAAGACGCGCTCGTCGGGCCAGCGGTCGCGAACGACGTCGTGGAGCCCGAGCCCCTGTAGCTCGGCGAGCGCCTCGCGCTCGGGCGCCGTCACATGGGTCTGCCCGACGTAGGCCTCGGGGTCGAAGACGTCGTCATCGGTGGGCGCGATGTTCATGTCGCCGGCCACCACGACGTCCTTTGGACCGGCGGCAACCATGTCCTTCAGAGCCGCAAGCCAGGCGAGCTTGTAGCGGTAGTGGTCCGAGTCCGGCTCGCGCCCGTTCGGGACGTAGACGGAGACAACCCGAACGCCGCCGCAGGTCGCGGAGATCGCACGCGCCTCCGGATTGGGGAAGCCAGGTCCCCCCTCGATCCCCTTGACCACGTCTTCGAGCCCGACCCGCGAGAGGATGGCCACGCCGTTCCAGGTCGCCTCGCCATGAGCGGCGATCTCATAGCCACGATCAGCGAGCTCATCCCCAAGCACCTCAGCAAGAGCATCATCAGCCAGCTTGGTCTCCTGAAGACAAACGACATCCGCCCGCCGCTCATCCAACCAGGGCAAAAAGCGCGGCATGCGCTGCTTGAGCGAGTTGACGTTCCAGGTGGCAAGACGCACGGCCCTTCACGGTACCCACCCTCGCCGAGCAGCGGCCTTTGTGGTCGCAAGATGCGACCTCAAAGCCGACGGTAAGCGATCCGGAACGTGAGCGGGTTTCCAGAGGACTTCATGTTCCAGCTCACGAAGGACTGGTGGGTCAGGCCGGGGCGTCGGCGTCCTGGATGGAGGCCGCGAACGCCTCGGGGCCCTGCTCCACCGCCGCCGGGTCCATCCACATGACCTGCCAGCCGTGGCCGTCGAGGTCGAAGAAGCTGCGTGAGTACATGAAGCCGTAGTCCTCGGCGCCATCCGCCTCGGAGCCGCCCGCCGCGAGCGCAGCGGCGCTGACCGTATCGACCTCATCGCGGGATGACACGCTGAAGGAGTACAGCGCCAGCGTGTGCGTGGTGGGATCGGCGATCGGCAGCTTCGCGAACTCCGCGAACTTCTCGCGGCTGAGCAGCATGACGAAGGCGTGCTCGCCGACCAGCATGCAGGCGGCGGTCTCGTCGGTGAACATACGCGTATCGGCCGCATTCCCATCCCACCTGGACGGTTGCGGTCATCGAGCGCGGCGCCGCACGTTTCGAGGTTGACGACACGAGGCAGCGCGCTGACGAGGGAGAGCTGTTCGTGCTGGAGCCCGAGGCCGTGCACACCGGGATGGCCGCCGTGCCGGAGGGTTGGACGTACAAGGTCCTCTATGTCGCTCCGGACCTGCTCTCCGAGTGGGCCGAGCAGGACGCGCCGGCTCCGCGTGGCGCTCAATGGGTGGTGTTCCGCGACCGGGCTCTGCGGACGCAGCTCCTCCACGCGCACCGGGCGCTCGTCGACGGTGACGGGCTCGCCGTGGAGGTGGCCGTGCTCGGCGCGGTCGACCAGTTGCGCCCACACCTCCGCCCGGGCCCTCCGGCGCCACGCGGCGGCAATGAGCACGCGGCGGTGCGCCGAGCTCGCGCGTACCTGGCCGAACGGTGGGCCGATCGGGTTTCACTAGCCGAGCTCTCGACGGTGGCGGGACTCAGCCGCTTCGAACTCGTCCGCCGCTTTCGCGCCGACACCGGAATGCCACCGCATGCCTTCCAGATCGATCTGCGAATCGGCCGGGCGCGACGGATGCTTGCCGCGGGTGAGGCGCCGGCCGCGGTCGCGGCGTCGTGCGGTTTCGCTGACCAGGCCCATCTAACCCGGACGTTTCGGCGATCGGTGGGCGTCACCCCGGCGCGCTTCGCGCGCGCCTGAGCGCAAGAACGTTCAAGACGCGATCACAACGGGGCTGGCATCTTGGCCCGATGGCAGTCACCGACTTCGATACGAAGGTCGCTGTGGTCGTTCGTGACGACCTCGCCGTCTGGCAGAAGCTCAACGTCACCGCGTTTCTCATCAGCGGCGTGATCGCTGATGCGGGCGAGATCGTCGTCGGGGAGGATTACCTCGACGCGGACGGGGCTCGATATCTGCCCCTGCTCGTGCAGCCCGTGCTGATCTATGCCGCCGGCCGTGCGAAGCTCCAGACGATCCGCCGCCGGGCGGCCGATCGCGATGTCCCGGTGGCGCTTTACACCAACGAGATGTTCTCCACCGGCCACGACGCCGCCAACCGCGCCGCCGTGCGGGCAGTTCCCACCGAGCAACTCGATCTCGTCGGCCTCGCCCTCCGTACTGGGCACCGCGACGCCGACGCCGTCCTGCGCGGGCTCAAGCGCCACCCCTAGCCATCTACGGTCAGCGTCGGCGCGGTTTGGCCGTCCAAGGCCGCGGGCGAGGCCACCAGGCCGGCACGGCGCGCCGGTACGCGGCGTACTCCTCGCCGTAGCGCGCGCTCAGCGTCGGCTCTTCGTAGCTCCGCACGAATGTCGCGACGACGAGCCAGAACGCGGCCGCGTACGCGAGCAGGAGCGGGCGTCCGAGAACGAGCGCCTGGCCCACGATTGTCGCGCCGACGGCGAGGTACATCGGATTGCGCACATGGCGATACAGCCCGCCGACCACGAGCCGCTCCGTAGGCGCCGTCGGTGCCGGCGTCCCACCCCCCTCGAAGACGAAGCGGCCGAACGCATGCAGGAGGACGCCGGTGCCGAGAGCGATCAGAACCCAGCCGAGTACGACGACGGCAGTCGCCGGATCCGACGACCGCCAGCCAGTCAGCAGCCACGGCACGAGGCCGGCCACCACGCCGGGCGCCACGAGGAGGAACAGGACGCTGCCGAAGGCGGCCTGAGATCTGCGCACGCCGCGAGCGTACGACACGATCGTCCAGACGGCGGCGGGTAGATTGCGGGCTACTACTTGCAAGCGCAAATCACCTTCGAAGGGTCGCGATGCCGGACACCACCTGCCACATGTCGATCTCGCTCGACGGTTTCGTCGCCGGGCCGGACCAGAGTCGCGAGCACCCGCTCGGGAAGCGCGGAAGGGAGCTCCACGCCTGGCACCTCGGCGACGAGCGCGCCAACGAGGCCGACGAGACGGCGGCCGGCTGGCTCATGCGCCCGCGCGGCGCTTACCTCATGGGCCGCAACATGTTCGGGCCGATCCGCGGCGAGTGGGAGGAGGATTGGCGCGGCTGGTGGGGGCCCGAGCCGCCGTACCACGCACCGGTGTTCGTGCTCACCCATCACGCCCGCGAGCCGATCGAGATGGAGGGCGGGACGACCTTCCACTTCGTCACCGACGGCTTCGACGCCGCCTACGCACAGGCACGTGAGACGGCCGGCGACGACGGCGTAGACATCGCGGGCGGCGCCTCCACCGTGCGGCAGGCGCTCGTCGCCGGGGTCGTCGACGAGCTCACGCTCGACATCGCCCCAGTCCTGCTCGGGTCCGGCGAGCGGATCTTCGACGGCGTCGAATCTCTCGGCTTGGAGCCCATCGAGGTGCTGCATTCGCCGCTGGCCACGCACATCCGCTACCGCCGGGCGAGCTGAAGGCCGGCTTCCGATACGTCTGCGTGATGCCTCAGACGCTGCCGGGTCGCCATGGCTCGTGCTCGTGCGCGAGCCAGACCAGCTCGGGGTTGAGCGCACGCACCCGTAGCTGGCCTTCGGTGTGCGGCTCGTCGAGCTCGCCGAACCAAACCGCCACGTCGCCGCCGACGACGACCGGACGCCCGGCAGTCTCGACGACGACCACCTGCATGCCGCGTGTGTGGCCCGGCGCCGGGACGAGTCGGAGCCCTGGAAGCAGCTCGAGCTCGCCGTCGACCGGCGCGTACCGCACGCCGGGCGCGTCGACCCACTCCGGAATGGTGTAGTCGTCCTCGCTGCGCGCGTCGTCGAGCTCCCGACGCTGGACATAGATCGGCCTGCCGGCGAAGAGGTGATTGCCGCCGCAGTGGTCGAAGTGCAGGTGGGTGTTGACGACGATGTCGATGCCGGCGAGATCGAAGTCCTGCTCGCTTAGTGGCCGGAGGCGGGGATCGAGGTCGGCCGCCGCCGGGTGCAGCTCCGTCATGCCGGTGTCGACCAGTACGCGCGCATCGGGATGGTCGATGACGTGCACGTAGACCGGCATCCGCTCGCCCTCGGCGAGCAGGTCGGCAACGTGGACCGGCGCAATGGTGATTGACGGGGCGGCGTTCATTGTCTTCTGCCGCTCGCTAAGACCGATCGCGAGACACAAACTCATCGCTGGAGCCGTTCAAGCCACGCGCTCACGGTTCGTCCATCTCGCTGGCTCGGGCCTCGCAAGCGCCGCGGATAGAGTGCTGAGGCATTGATCAACGGGGTTCACGCGATCATCTTCTCGGACGACGCCGAGGGCGTGCGCGCGTTCTTTCGTGACGTCGTGGGGCTTCCCTCGGTCGATGCCGGCGGCGGCTGGCTGATCTTCGCGCTGCCGCCCGCCGAGCTCGCTGCCCACCCGGACGGTGGGGAGAGCCGGCACGAGCTGTACCTGATGTGCGACGACATCCGAACCACGGTCGAGGAGCTCAAGGCAAAGGGGGTCGAGTTCACCAGGGAGATCAGCGACGAAGGATTCGGACTGATGACAGCGCTGCGCCTCCCCGACGGCGCCGAGCTGGCGATTTACGAGCCACGACATCCGAGTCCGCTGTCACCCGAGCGCTGAAGCCTGGGCATTCGCGCTAAGCGACACTTTCGCCGTGCTGTCTGGGAGTGCTCCCTTCATGGGAAAGCGGCGGTCTCGCGCGCGACTGCTTCGTGACCAGAGCGGTCGTATGGCGGCTCAGCACCTCGCGTGATTCCTCAGCACCCCGACGTACCAGGCCATGGGACCTCCCCTGGTTGGAGGCAGGTATGGCGAGCCCAGACCTGCGGGTCAGCGAGTCAACACGCCCCAGCACGCGGCGGGCATCCTGTAGGCACCGTCGTCCTTCTTGAACTCGGCCACGTTCTCAACGATGGCCGCCTTGATCGCATCCTGCTCCTCCTCCGGCTGCGACTGGATCACGTGCGCCAGCGGGCCTGCCAGCTCGAGGATCGATCCCCAGTAGTCGTCCGCATCCGCATAGCGGAACTCGAACGCGATCTCCTCGAGCTCGGGCTCGGAGAACCCGGCAGCCGTCACGAGCTCACGGATCCGCTCCCGATCGGCGAGGGCGGCGATGCCCGGACCACCCGGCTCGGGCGGTGGTATCAGTTCCCGCTGGACCAGCGTCATTCCAGGAATGGCGAACCACGGATTGAGCTCTGGCCCACGCCAGACGACGAAGGCGAGCGGGCCGCCGTCCTTGACGACACGGCGCGTGTCCTTGAGCGCCTGCGCCGGATCGGCCATCAGCATGTAGCCGAAGCGACAGACGGCGCCGTCGACCGAGCCATCGGCCAAGTCCATCTTCTCGGCGTCGAGGACCCGGAACTCCACGTTCGTCGTGCCGCGCCCCTCGCCGGTCCGGCGCGCGACCTCGACCATCTCCGGAGAGAAATCGCTTGAGATCACCTTGCCCTCGTCACCCACGCGCTCGGCGATGTTGAGGCCGAGATCGCCGGGGCCGGCGGCGATGTCGAGAAAGGTCTGGCCCGGCTGGGGGTCAACGTGCTCGCGGACCCAGTCGTTGATGTGACCGGTCATCCGCAGCATCCACTCGCGCCGCCCCTCCCAACCCGTGGCCATCCTGTCCCAGGTCGCGAGGCTCTCCTGTCGGTAGGTGTCGGGGTCGAACATCTGCCCTCCGGTTCGTCGTTGCCAGGGCGAACCTAACGCGCTAGCGTCGCCGGCGTGGAGAGCGTGCCTTAGCGGCGGTTGTTCTCCCGCGCGACAACGCCGGTACTCGTCCACTGCAAGCGTGTCGGGCGGGCTCGGACCGCGCCGCCGCTAACGCATGGGAAAGGAGGACCCTGCGGTGGTCGCAGCCCGGGGCTCGGCGCCGCTCGTGGATTCGCGAAGGCGCGCGGAAGGGGGTACCGTGGAGAGTCGAGCTGGTCCCGTCGGCTGACTTCGGGCGGGGGCCGGCCGCAGATTCGCCCGGTGGGTCCTGTCCCCTCTGCCTCTCGCGCGACACCCACCAGAGGGTCGGGAGGGTCCGAGCAGTGGCTAGGCGGAAGACAGTCGGTAGCGGCCGTCCGACCAAGCAGTTCGGCGTACGCCCTCGCGCCCTGGTTCCCCGGCGGGGCGGCCTTCTGGGCACCGTGGCACTCCTACTCGCCCTCGCCCCGACCACGGCGCAAGCGGCGACGCAGACCCGCGACGACCCCTCCGACGCGCCGGCCGGCGCATTCGGCAAGGCCGACCTCCGCACGGTCGCCTGGGACCTGGGCGGCCCCTCGGCGGAGCTCACCGTCGGCGTCGATGTGAGCAGCTACGGTGTAGGCGAGCCCGCTCTGATAGGCGTGCACGTCCTGCTCGACGCGGACGGCGACGGAATCGCCGACCGAGAGGTCGTCGCCGCGCGCAACGCCGACGGCGCGAAGGTCGACCTAAGCCTGCGGAACCTCGACGGCACGCTCAGCAGCGCCGACTGCCAGGACCTTTCTGGCAAGGCGACCGGGGCGCAGGCCACGGTCCCGACGACGGTCTCGAACGGGCTCGAAACCTTCACATTCTCCTTCGACCCAACTCTCGTGCCGGGCAACCTCACGAGCTTCCGCTGGGCGGCGTTCGGCCAAGCGCCACCGAGCGGCGCCGAGGCGGGTCCATGGGACATCATGCCCGACGCGGCGAACCCGGACCCGGCTGCCGCGAATCCCGGGGATCGGCGCTGCAACGCCGCCAACAGCGGGCTGAGTGTACGCATGAACGAGGGGATCGCGTTCCCAGATGCCGACCCCACACCGACGCTGACGCCGACGCCGATACTTACATTTACGCCGACACCCGACACCCTTGATCCCGAGGTCCGCCTCTCAGGCGAGAAGAAGCAGAAGTTGGGCAGGGCCGTCTATGTCGTTGTGGCCTGCCCAAACGAGGACTGCACCGCCACGGCGAGCGGCAGCCTACGCGTCCCCGCGGTCGCGACGGCGAGGCGGTTCAAGCTCAGGAAGGCTTCACTGCCGATCACCAAGGGCAGCAAGGCCAAGCTCAGGTTGCAGCTCTCGAAGAAGGCGCGCGGGGCAGCCAAACGGGCCCTGCAGAAAGGCAAGACGATCACGGCCAAGATCAACGTGACCGTGCGCGACTCCGCGAGCAACACGATCACCAAGCGTCGGACCATCCGCCTGAAGCTTTGACCCGCTCGCGGGCCCCGAGTGCCTGCCGACCCTAGGCCCCTGGAGAGTGTTCCTCCCCATGAGAGCAAGAGCGCAGTGGTCAGGCTGACCGACCGCTTCTTAGATCACGCGAAGGCGACAGCGCTGCCGCGAGCGTAAGCTCGCCCGATCGTGTTGGATGGCTTGCCCTCCGTTCCGGGAGTCGATCATGAGGTGGTCGACACCTCCCGGCTGCGCATGCACGTTGCTCGGGCGGGGGAGAGCGGCCCGGCCCTCGTTCTCCTCCATGGCTGGCCGCAACACTGGTATGCCTGGCGTCACGTCATTCCGCGCTTTGCCGAGCGCTACCAGGTCATCTGCCCCGATCTGCGCGGACTCGGCTGGACGGAGGCACCCGCGGGCGACTACGGCGATGAGAGCCTGGCAAGCGACGTGCTGGCCCTGCTCGATGCTCTCGAGTTGCCGCGGGTGTTCCTGGTCGGCCACGACTGGGGCTTGCAAGCGGGAATCCGGCTCTGCCTACGCGAGCCCGACCGAGTCGAGCGCTTCGTGGCGCTCAACGACGTGCACCCGTGGTCGCGCCCCTCACTCAGAGACGCTTTAAACGTTTGGCGGTTCTGGTACATCGGCGTCTTGGCGGCTCCGGTCGTAGGAGACCGGCTCTTGCGAAACCGACCCGGTTTTGTCCGGCTACTGATCAGAAGCTGGAGCGCACGGAACGTGTGGACGGAGGGTGAACTGGCCGCATTCGCTGAGCGACTCAGCCAGCCGGAACGCGCTCGCGCAAGCGTCCAGTACTACCGCACCCTTTTAAGCGAGCTCCCGCAGGTTCAGCGCCGGTACCGCGATCGCACTCTTCGCACGCCCACGCTGCTCCTCTTTGGTGCCGATGATGGGGTCGTCCGCCCGCACCAGCTCGATGGCTACGAGGAGCATGCGGACGACATGCGCGTGGAGCTGATTCCCGGGGTGGGACATTTCACCGCCGAGGAGGCGCCCGACCTAGTTGTAGATCGCGCGATCAAGCACTTCGACGCTGCAGCTTCAGGCGAGTAGCGCTCAGGTTCTTGGCGCCCGGTGTGCTGCACTGGTCGTTTGCGCGAGACGCGACAGTCCTGCCAGGCTCCGACGCCGCTCCCGGTTCCATGGGATTGCGAAACTCTGCTCGCCGGGCGGGCGCAGGTCCCGGTTTTCGTCCGCTGTCAGTTCGTCAGCACGCCGGCGACCAGCGCCGACGGGGTGCACCCACCGCTCGGGTTGTCGCAGTCGACGAACAGCTCGACCTTCTCGCCGGGCTTGAACCTAAGCGGGGTGTCGAAGCGCTCGTGGTGGGTCGTGAAATTGCCCAGGCTCAGCTGTAGGAGTATGGATCCGTCGCGGCGGAGGTGAATCCTGCCTATGTCCGACAACGGGTTCTGGAAGACGACCTCCGAGAGCAGGAACGTCTTGTCGGCGGGCAGGTTGCTCTGGACGGTGGCAGTGGAGGTAACCGGGGTACTGAACGCGAGTTCGAAGTCGGTCAGCTCGATGGTGGGCGTGGGTGTGAGCACCACCGGATCCGGCAGGACGCCGGCGGCGAAGTCCTGGCGCAGGAGCGAGCCGTCCTTCACATGTGCGCTCCTGATCGCGTTCTTGCGTATTTTCGCCGCCGTCACGGCGCGGTTCTTGAGCTGCTTCGTCCCCACGCTGTTCCTGACGAGTGCCCAGCCCGTGCCGCTCATCGCGGCGACCAGCGCGATCACCGCGACGACCATCGCGGGCGAAGGACGGAACGATCGAGCATGCATACCGGCTGCCTCCTTCGAAGGTCTCCCAGCAGGGTACGCCCAACCTTGGGGCTACGCACCTGCGAGAAGCACTCACGTACTTCGCGGAACCGCGACGGCAGAGTGCTCTTTCCCCATGCATGCGCGAGCCATTCTCCTACTCGGCGCTTCTCGGGTCGAGATGCGCCCGCCGCAGTTCCGAGGACTGACGGCGTAGGACGACCTGGCGGCCCGTCCGCCCTTGCGTCGGCGATGCTGTGACGCGTGGAGTACGTGTCCAGAGTGCCGCGACCGCCGCTGGACGGGCTGATCATCGACCTCTACTACCTGGAGGGCGCGCCGCCGTACCCCCGGCTGACGCTGCCACCGATGCCGGCGGCGGTGCTCATCGTGAACCTCGGGGCGCCGTTCCGCATCCGCGCCGGCACCGACATCGAGGCGGCCGAGTACGCCGACGGCGTCGTGCTCACCACGCCAACCCGCGCCTTGGAGTTCGGCTACCCGCCAGGGACCCGGTCAGTCGGCGTGCACTTCAAGCCGTGGGGGCTGGCGCCGTTCCTGCCGATGCCCGCCGCCGAGCTGTGCGACCGGCCGGTGACGCTGGAGGAGGTCTGGGGCCGCCCCACCGTTGCTGAGTTGCGAGACCGGCTGGCCACGGCGGCCGGGCCGCACGAGATGCTGACGCTGCTCGAGGACCAGCTGCTGCGATTGGTCTGCGAGACCGCCGGCCTGGGGCTGGTCCGCCACACGAGCAGCGTCATCGCGGCGGCCACGGGAGCAGTGGCGATCGGCGACCTGAGCGTGGCGGCCGGCGTCAGCAGCACGCATCTGGCACAGCGGTTCAAGGAGGTCATCGGCGTCACGCCAAAGCGGTTCGCCCGCACCTATCGCTTCACCGCCACCGTGCTCGCGATCGACCCCGCCGGACCGGTCGACTGGCTCGAGCTCGCCGGTCGCGCCGGCTACTACGACCAGGCCCACTTCGGCCACGAGTTCCGGACGTTCACGGGGCTGACGCCGACTCGGTACCTCGACGTCCGGCGGCGGTTCCTGCGCGAGCATCCCGGCCATGCGCTCGACGTCGGACCGCTGCCAGCCGATTGATTTCTTACAAGACTTGCCACTCCCGAGACGCCAGCATGGGCACTTCCCGAGCAGAGGAGAGAGCCCATGGGCAAGGTGGTCCTGTACAGCACGGTGTCGGTGGACGGCTTCATCGCGGACGAACACGACCAGCCCGGCCCGCTGTTCGACTGGCTGTCCAGCGGTGACGTCCCGCTCGACGAGACCGGGCAGTTGACGGTGTCGCAGGCGTCCTACGACCACACCCGGGCCTACTGGGACCAGATCGGAGTGACGATCGTCGGCCGCCACGTCTTCGACCTGACGGACGGCTGGGGCGGCACGCCACCGAGCGGGATCGACCACGTGGTCGTCGTGTCGCACCGGCCGGCGCCCGAGGGCTGGCGCCCCGAGGCGCCGTTCCACTTCGTCGACGGCGTCGAGGCGGCCATGGCCAAGGCACAGGAGCTCGCGGGCGACCGCACGGTCGAGGTCGCCGCCGGCGACGTCGGCGGCCAGGTGCTGGCCGCAGGGCTCGTCGACGAGGTCGCCATGGACGTCGCGCCCGTGGTGATCGGGTCCGGCAAGCGCTACTTCGGGTCGGTCGACGCACAGCACCTGCTGGAGGATCCCGACGTGGTGATCCAAGGCAACCGGGTGCTCCACGTGCGCTATCGGGTGCGCCGATGACCGGACTGAGCGCGGTCGCGGGGCGATCGCTCAGATGGTGCGGGTGCCACGGCTTTCGGGTCGTCGGCGCTGTCCGGGCGGGGCGCTTTCACCCGGTGAAGCGGCGCACCAGCCGCCGCAGCTGCTCGGCGAGCCGGTTGGGGGCGAGGTCCTCCTCGACCCGCAGCAACCAGGCGCTGGCGTGGCGCGCGCGGATCCCGGTCCGTTGGTCTTGGAGCTTGCGCCCAGTGCTCCAAGCGGCGAGCGCGGTGGCGGCGGCGGTGGCCCCGCCGGTGAGGACCGTGCCGGCGCCGAGCGCGGCGAGCGCGGCGACGGCGACCCCCGAGCCGGCGATCTCGAAGTTTGCGACGCTGTTGATGATGTCGAGCCGCTGGCGTCCAAGTTCGCGTTCCAGCTTGCGGCGGTCGGCCTCCACCTCGTCGCGGTAGCGCACGTCGATGTGGTGGGCGAGCGCTTGGGGGTCAGTGACGTCGTCGAAGTCTGAGAGGCCGCGGACGAGCTGGTCGAGCTTGGCGCGGAAGCTCAGGAACTCGTCGTGGTAGTCGTCGCGCAGTGTGAGGATGCGCTCCACGGGTACGTCTGCGAGGTTGCGCACCGCGAACGATTTCAGCGCGAGCGAGACGACGTATTCGCCGCCGTCGGTGGCGCCGGCCGCCGCGGCGGGCAGCTGGGCGTCGGGCAGCAGGGCGCGTGATGAGGTCCTCGACGGTCCAGCCGGCGGCGGCGACGTGATGCAGCGGCTCGTCGGTGATCGGCATGTTGCCGCCGGTCGCGGCCAGCTTGGCGGCGAGCGCGCACATGTACACGTCGCTGAGCGCCGGGTGCATGCCGATCCAAAAGCCGTCGTCGCGTGTCGTGGCGAGGCCGGTGGCGAGGAGCGTGTCGACGGCGGCGAGGCTGATCTTGCCGCGGTGGATCCAGCCGAGCCGCAGATCGAGGTGCTTGTCGTTCCAGGCTTGCCGCGGCAGGCAGCTGCTCGGCGGCAGTGAGCGAGTACCGCTGCGAAAGCTCGCTGGCGCGGGCGGCGACGAACCCGGAGAAGGCTCCGGCGACGTCGGCGATCGCCGAGTCGGGTTCGCGGGCGACACAGGATGCCGGCGTCGGTCAGCACCTGACCGGTGACGCTGTCGGTTCCCCGTTCCACCCAGCCGCCTGGGACGATGCGTTCGATCGTCGGCCAGTACAGGACGGCGTGTTTGAGCCAACCGTCGTCGCGCGGATGCACATAGGGGTAGTACAGGGCGACGTCGGGCATCGCGGGGCGATCATAGGCGCCGGCGGCGTGTGTGTCAGCGCGCTGCCGGGCCGACCGGGACCATCGGCGCGCGGCCCGAATGGACCGTGTCGATGGTCTCGGTGAGCACGTCGGCGCGCCTCTGATCGAACGTCATGCCCGCGCCGCTCGTCGCGCAAAGCGGCACTGCGGTCTTCGCGCTCGAGGCTGGCGCTAGCAGGCGGAAGCGCAAGCGCACCGGCGAACGTGTGGACCCGGGCGTTCCGTGTAAAGCAGGCCTCAAGCTGGGCTCGAAGACGGGTAGATCGGCGTGTGGAACATCAGCGAACGCGTGCCACCCGGGTTGAAGTCTCGGGGATCCACCCGGGCAGCGTGGCTGCTCGACCATATGATCGCGCTGTGTGCGCGATCTTTGCCCTCCGTGCCGGTGAACTGATCGAGATGGATGAGCAGCCCTTCGAGGCGGAGAGAGACCTGCAACGCTATCTCGCCGCGCACCCGGAGCTGCTCAGCGCGGAGGCGGCCGAGGACGACCGCCGGCGCTGGCTGCTCGTCCAACGCGAGATGGGGGTCGCCGACCGAGAGGATGCGGGGGACCGTTGGAGCTTGGACCACCTGTTCGTCGACCAGGACGCGATCCCGACCTTCGTCGAGGTCAAGCGCAGCAGCAACACCGAGATACGCCGCAAAGTCGTCGGCCAGATGCTCGACTACGCCGCCAACGCGTCGGTTTACTGGGACGCGGGCCGCCTGCGCAGCAGCTTCGAGTCGCGCTTTGACTCCGCCGAAGCCGCCACCGAGGAGTTCACGGATTTCATCGAGGGCGAGCTGGACGCTGATGAGTTCTGGGACGCGGTCGCCGCCAACTTGGAGGAGCGGCGCCTGCGGCTCGTCTTCGTGGCGGACCGAATCCCACCTGAGCTGCGAAGCATCGTCGAGTTTCTCAACGAGCAGCTGAACCTCACCGAGGTCATCGCCGTCGAGGTCAAGCAGTACGTGGAGCGCGACGGCGAGCAGGCCAACATCGTGCCTCGGATCATCGGCGAAACGGAGATGGCCCGCCGGATCAAGCGCCCCGGAGGCGGCACCAGGGGTCCGCGCGCGACCGAGGAGCGGGTTCTACGCCGAGATTCGCGCCGCTCACGCGCCCGAGGTTTCCGAGCGAGTGGTTGCCCTCTGCGAGTACGCCAAGGCCCGTAGCTCCCGGCAAACGTTCGGACGCGGCAAGTCCGCAAGCACAACCGTGTGGATGGGCGAGGACGAGGACCCGAATATCGCCAACCCCGTCGCGCGTGCGGTTCGAGCGAGCGACATGTCAGGGTGCAGATGAAGGCACCTCCGCTCGCGGCGGACGCCCGAGGAGATGACCCGCCTCGTACAACTCCTGCGCACGCTGCCGGGAACGGCACAGGTACTCGACGACGCGGTCGCAAAGGACTACCGCACCATCTCCGCACTTCCCGGCGGAAGAAGTACTCGCCACCGACGAGGACCTTGAGAAGTTCAAACGCATCCTCGATAATGCGGCGGTTCGTACGCCCACCGGTGCTTGAGCTAGGCGTTGGCGGTTCGCCTGCGGCCCGGCGCGCGCTCTCGCTGGCAAACCGTGGCGAAGCGTCCTCCCAGACGCACAACCGCTTCGGACGACAGGCGGGCGTCATGGCAAGCAGGGCGCTCGCTATCGCATCGAGCACACGCGACAGACCGCCCTGCCGTCGGAAGAGTGCTCCCTGTCGCGCATTGCGCAAGCGGCCGCAGGCCGACCGTCCTGCCTAGGGCCCCGTATAGGTGCTCTAAACAGGACAGTCCATGGTGTGGGTGCCGTATCGCTTCCGCGTGAAAGCAGGAGTCTGGCCGCGCGCGGAGGAGACGGCGCCGGGCGGGCGTCTAGCCCTGCCCGACCTCCAGGAACGCCTCGTAGCGCTTTACCTCGCGCTCTGCGCGGGACTTCTCCTCGGAGTCGTCCTCCGCGCGCTCCAGTGCTTCCTGGGCTTCCTTCAGGCGGGACTCGAACGCTCCGCGGTCGATGTCGTCGGGGGCTATCGCCTCCTCGACCAGGACCAGGGCGCGGTTGTCGGCCACCTGCAGGTAGCCCTCGCCCTGGGCGAAGCGGACGATGTCAGAGTCGGACTTGTAGAGCCTCAGCTCGGTGGGCTCGAGGATCGCCATCAGCGGGGCGTGGCGGGCCTTGATTCCGATCGAGCCGGTGGTGGTGCGGGTTGAGAGCAGCTCAACCTCGTCGGCGAACACCTGGCCCTCGGGTGTAAGGACCTCGACTTTGAACGGAGTGGCCACTTAGCTCTCGTCGTCCTGCTTCTCGTCGCCATTCTCGCCGTCGCCGTTCTCCTCGGCCTCTTCTTCCTCGGACTCCTCCTCCTTCGACGGCTTCTCCATCGCGCGAACCGCGCGCCGCCTCGACCACCTCGTCGATCGTTCCCTTCAGCAGGAACGCTCGCTCGGGGATGTCGTCGTGCTTGCCCTCGAGGATCTCCCTGAACGAGGACACCGTCTGCTCGACGGGCACGTACTTCCCCGGGAGGCCGGTGAACTGCTCGGCCACGAAGAAGGGCTGCGAGAGGAAGCGCTCGATCTTCCGGGCGCGCTGCACGGTCAGGCGGTCCTCGTCGGAGAGCTCCTCGATTCCCAGGATGGCGATGATGTCCTGGAGCTCGCGGTAGCGCTGGAGGATCTCCCGCACGTCGTTGGCGACCTGGTAGTGCTCCTCGCCCACGATGTCCGGCTTCAGGATCGTCGAGGTCGAGTCGAGCGGGTCGACGGCCGGGTAGATCCCCTTCTCCGAGATCGCGCGTGAGAGCGTCGTGGTCGCGTTCAGGTGCGCGAACACGGACGCGGGGGCCGGGTCGGTGAGGTCGTCGGCCGGCACGTAGATGGCCTGGATCGAGGTCACCGAGCCCTGGCGGGTCGAGGTGATCCGCTCCTGGAGCTGGCCCATCTCCGTCTCGAGCGTGGGCTGGTAACCCACCTGCGACGGCATCCGGCCGAGCAGAGCGGAGACCTCTGAGCCCGCCTGCACGAAGCGGAAGATGTTGTCGATGAAGAGCAGCACGTCCTGGCCGCCCTCCTCGCGGAAGTACTCCGCCATGGTCAGGCCGGAGAGCGCGACGCGCATGCGCGCGCCGGGCGGCTCGTTCATCTGGCCGAAGACGAGCACGGTCCGGTCGAGTACCCCGGACTCCTTCATCTCGAGCCAGAGGTCGTTGCCCTCGCGCGAGCGCTCGCCCACGCCGCAGAACGCCGACAGGCCCTCGTGCTCCTCCGCGATGTTGCGGATCAGCTCCTGGATGAGCACGGTCTTGCCCACGCCGGCGCCGCCGAACAGCCCCACCTTGCCGCCCTTGGCGTAGGGCGCGAGCAGGTCGATGACCTTGATGCCGGTCTCGAGGACCTCGCGCGTCGGGGTGAGGTCCTCGACGCTCGGAGCGGGACGGTGGATCGGCCAGCGCTCCTCGGTCTTCACCTCGTCGCCCTCGTCGATGGGCTCGCCGAGCAGGTTGAAGATGCGGCCGAGCGTCTCCTTGCCGACCGGGACGGTGATCGGCCCGCCTGTGTCGCGGACCTCGGTGCCGCGCGCTAGGCCGTCGGTGGCGTCCATCGCCACCGCGCGGATGCGGTCGTCGCCGAGGTGCTGCTGCACCTCGAGCACGAGCGTTCCGGTCTCGTGCTGGTGCTCCTCGTCGGCGTAGTGCTCGAGGTCGACCTCCAGGGCGTTGTAGATCTCGGGCAGCCCGTCGGGGAACGCGACCTCGATCACGACCCCCTGGATCTCCTCGACGGTGCCGACCTTTCCGTCGCCTCCGGTCTTCTTCTCGTCTGTCTGCGTTCCAGCTTCCATTCTTCTCCTTGACTAACGAAGTCCTTCGGCCCCGGCGACGACCTCCATGATTTCCTGCGTGATCTCCGCCTGCCGTTGGCGGTTAGCGGCGAGCGTGAGGTCGTCGATCAACTCTGCGGCGTTGTCTGATGCGCTGCGCATGGCGCTCATGCGGGCGCCGTGCTCCGATGCGGTCGATTCGAGCATCGCCCTGTAGATAGATATCTCGACGTAGTCCGGCACGAGACGAGCGAGGATCTCCTCGGGATCTGGCTCGTAGATCCAGAGGGCGCGGTCGTGGATGTGCTCGTCGCCTTTCTCGTCGGCGCCGTTGCCGTCCTCGGCCTCATCGTCGTCGTCGGCGATCACGTCGGCCTGCTGGAGCGGCAGCAGCGTCTCGTGGCGAACCTCCTGGTTCACCGCCGAGATGTAGCCGTTGTAGAAGACCTCGACGCGGTCGACCTTGCCGTCCACGTAGGCGGCGGCCAGCCCGTCTGCGACGCGGCGGGCGTCCGCAAACGACGGCCTGTCCGTGAAGCCGGTCCAGGAGTCGCCGATCTCGAACTGGCGAAACTCGAGCGACGACACCCCGCGACGCCCCACGGCGTACCAGAGCACCTCCTGGCCGTCCCCGCGCAGCTCCTTCATGCGCTGGTTGCCGGCGCGCAGGATCTGCGAGTTGAACGGCCCGGCAAGCCCGCGGTCACCGGTGATCAGGAGCACGCCGACCGTCTCGACGTTCTCCTTCTCCTGAAGGATCGGCAGGTTCGGGATGTTCTCGGCGGCCTGCGCGGCGCGCGCGGTCATGCGCCGCAGCGCGTCCGCGTACGGCCGCAGCGCCTCGATCCGCTGCTCGGCCTTCCGCAGGCGGGCGGCGGAGATCATCTCCATCGCCCGCGTGATCTTGCGGATGTTCTTGACCGACGCGATGCGGCCCCGGATGTCCTTCAGGTTGGCCATCTAGGCGCTTGCGGTTTCCTTCTCGCGCTCTTCCTCGTCCTGCTCGTCGCCCTCGCCCGCGCCCTCGGCCTGGTCGCCGTCCTCGGACGACGCCGTCCTGCCGGGCTTCTCGCGCTCCTCCTGCGACTTGATGCGGTCGGACTCGCCCTCCTCGAGCGGGTTGCCCTCCTCGTCGAAGTCGGGCCCGAAGTCGTCGATCGCCTCGGCGATGCAGTCGCCGAGCGCGGACTCGATCTCGTCGCTCCACTCGCCCTCGGCGATCTTCGACATCAGGTCGCCGCTCTCGGCGTGCAGGCGGTCGAGCAGGGAGCGCAGGTACTCCTGGACGCGCTCGACCTTGATGCGGTCGAGGTAGCCGCCGGTGCCCGAGTAGATCGCCGCCACCTGGTCCTCGATCGACCAGGGATCGCGCTCGTCCTGCTTAAGCACCTCGACGAGCCGGGCGCCGCGGTTGAGGGTGGCCTGGGTGTCAGCGTCGAGGTCGGAGCCGAACTGCGCGAACGCCTCGAGCTCTCGGTACTGCGAGAGCTCGAGCCGCAGCCTGCCGGCCACCTTCCGCATCGGCGTGGTCTGCGCCGAGCCGCCCACGCGCGACACCGAGATGCCGACGTTGATGGCCGGCCGCACGCCGGAGCGGAACAGGTCGGCCTCGAGGAAGATCTGGCCGTCCGTGATCGAGATGACGTTCGTCGGGATGTAGGCCGACACGTCGCCCGCCTGCGTCTCGATGATCGGCAGCGCGGTGAACGAGCCGCCGCCGAGCTCGTCGGAGAGCTTCACCGAGCGCTCCAGCAGGCGCGAGTGCAGGTAGAAGACGTCGCCCGGGTACGCCTCGCGGCCCGGCGGGCGGCGCAGCAGCAGCGACATCTGGCGGTACGCGTAGGCGTGCTTGGTGAGGTCGTCGTAGACCGCGAGCGAGTGCCCCCCGTTGTAGAGCCAGTGCTCGGCGATCGCCGCGCCCGCGTAGGGGGCGAGGAACTTGATCGGCGCGGCCTCGTCGGCCGGCGCGGCCACGATGACGGTGTTGTCGAGCGCGCCGTGGTCGTCGAGCTGTTGCGCGACCTCCACCACGGTGGACATGCGCTGCCCCACCGCGACGTACACGCACTTCAGGTCCTTGTCCTTGTTGTTGATGATCGTGTCGATGCAGATCGACGTCTTGCCCGTCTGGCGGTCGCCGATGATCAGCTCGCGCTGGCCGCGGCCCACGTTCGTCATCGCGTCGATCGGCTTGATGCCGGTCTGCATCGGCTCCTTCACCGGCTGGCGGTGCACGACGCCGGGCGCCTTGAACTCCGCCGGGCGAGTCTCGCTCGTGTTGATGTCGCCCTTGCCGTCGAGCGGGCGGCCGAGCGGGTCGACGATGCGGCCGAGCAGCTCGTCGCCGACCGGGACCTGGAGCAGCCGCCCGGTGCGCTTGACCTGATCGCCCTCCTCGATCAGGTCCCACGGGCCGAACAGCACCGCGCCGACGTTGTCGGACTCGAGGTTCAGCGCGAGGCCGGTCACATCGTGCGGCAGCTCGAGTAGCTCGCTCGACATGACGTTGTCGAGGCCGTGGACGCGCGAGATGCCGTCCGCCACGGACAACACCGTGCCCACCTCGGAGAGGTCGGCGCCGCCGTCCTCGAGCCCTTCGATGCGGCTCTTGAGGATGCTGGTGATCTCGTCTGGCTTGATCTGCACGTCTCGGTCTCCTTAGGTCGCCTTCGCGACCTGCTTGCGTAGTCGTTCAAGTCTGTTGCGGACGGTTGCGTCGAGGACCACGTTCCCGACCTGGACCTTCAGGCCGCCGAGCACATCGGGGTCAACGCTCGAGGACAGCTCCACGGTGCGGTCGGTCTGCTCCTCGATGCGCTTGCCGATGTCGGCAACCAGTCCCTCGTCGAGCTCGATCGCGCTCGTCACTGTTACGGGCAGCAGCCTGTGCTCATCCGCCCAGAGGGCATCGAACTCGCGCCTGATGCGGAACAGCACCGGCATGCGGTGGCGCTCCGCGAGCAGCTCGAGGAAGTTCACGAAGCGCTCGTCCGCGTCGCTCACGATCTTCACGACGCCGTCGCGCTTCTCCTCGGAGGAGAAGTAGGGCGAGAACAGGAACACCTGAAGCGTGCGGTTCTCCGACAGCGCCTCGGCGAACTCGCCCAGCTCGTCGTGGACGCGATCGAGCACGTCGTGCTCCTTCGCGACCTCGAAGAGAGCGCGCGCGTAGACCTCAGCGATCTCTTCCATTGCCTTCCGTTCCGGCCAGCGTCGAGAAGTCGACCTCGCTGAGCGCGTCCTCGATCAGGCGGCGGTGGTCCTCCTCGGTGAGCGACTTGCGCGTGATCTTCTCCGTCGCCATCACCGTGAGGTCGGCGACCTCCTTGCGGAGCTCCTCGAGCGCGCGGCGCGTCTCGTGCTCGATGTCGCGGCGAGCGGTGGCGAGCATCTCCTCGCGCTGCTTCGACGCCTGCGACTTCGTCTCGTCGCCGAGCGCCTCGGCCGCCTTGCGCGCGCGGACCATGATGTCCTCGGCCTGCTCCCGAGCCTCGCGCAGTCGCGCGCGGTACTCCTCGAGCAACTCGTCTGCCTCCTGCTTCGCCTGGTTCGCCGCCTGGATCGAGTCGTCGATCGCCTGGCGGCGCCTGTCGAGCGCCTCGGCGATGCGCGGGAACGCGAGCTTGTTCAGCAGGTAGAGCGTGATGCCGAACGCGAGCAGCGTCCAGATCATCAGCCCGAGGCTCGGGCTGACGAGGAAGCTGCCGCCCCCGCTGTCCTCGGCTGCCAGGAAGACCGTCATCGCCTAGAGGAAGAAGGCGATCAGGCCGAAGATGAACGCGTAGAACACGATCGCCTCGGTGAGGGCGAAGCCGAGCCACTGGATGCTCGTGATCTCCTCGCGCATCTCGGGCTGACGGGTGACCGACTCGATCACCTTGCCGAAGATGTAGCCGACGCCGATGCCGGGGCCGATCGTGCCCAGGCCGGCGCCGACGCCAAGGGCGACCGCCTTGAGACCGTCGGTTGGGTCCGCGGCCTGTGCGATGGGAATCAGGACTCCAAGATCCATAGGACCTCCTTAGTGACCTCCGGCGGCTGCCTCGCCGAAGTAAATGGACGTGAGGGTGGCGAATATGAAGGCCTGAAGCGTTGCGATCAGGCCGACCTCGAGGATGTAGAACGCGATCGCGACGGGCAGCGTGATCCAGCCGAGCGTGGTCAGCCCGAGCAGGACCGCGAGCCCGCCGCCCATGAACAGGATCAGCAGGTGGCCCGCGAGGATGTTGGCGAACAGTCGTACGGAGAGCGAAATGATCCGCATGAACTGCGAGATGACCTCGATGAAGAAGATCGGGACCGCGGCGGCGCCGCTCACACCCGCAGGGAGCCAGCCCTTGAGGTGGCCGCGAAGCCCGTGCTGGCGCACGCCCTCGACCTGGTAGCCGCCCCAGACGACGAGGGTGAGCACGAGCGGAACCGAGAGGTTCGCCGTGGCGGCGTAGAGGGCGAAGGCGGGAAAGCCGATGCCGAAGATGTCGACCGTCTCGTGCGTGTTCGTCGGCAGCGGGATGTAGCCGAGCATGTTCGAGAACCAGATGAAGAAGAAGAGCGTGGCGACGAAGGGGAAGTACTTCGCGGCGGTCGCGCCCGGCATGTTGCCCCGGGCGATCTGGGTGTAGGTGAGGTCGTACGCGCCCTCGACCAGCGTCTGCACGCGGTTCGGGCGCTCCTGCATGCGCTTGGCGATGTAGATCATGGTGCCCGCGGTGATCGCGCAGGCGAGCCAGACGTACAGGACCGCCTTGTTGATCGACAGGTCGATCCCGCCGATGTGGATCGAGACCCAGGGGTCGAGCTTGAACTCGTTCTGGGGCTTGAACTCCTCGTTCTTGCCGTCGCTGCCGAAGATCACGTAGAGCGCGATCGCGATCGTCAGCCACACGAAGACGCCGAGCCAGATCTTGGCGGCGGTGCTGAGGCCCTTCGTCGCCTCGTCCGGCCCGCGCTCGGAGGCCTTCGTGGTGGTCATCGGCGCTCCTCGAACGGCCGGCCGATCAGCTGGCCGGTGAAGTAGAACGTGAACAGCGTGATCGAGAGGATCGCGGCCGACAGGCCGGCCTCGCGCTCGGCCAGCCCGACCACGAAGATCGACCCGGCCACGATCCAGCCGCGGGCGATCATCGAGCCGGTGAGCAGGCCGGCGACGGTGCGCGGGTCGTCGGACGCGCGAGCGCGGTTCTCGATCAGCACCTGGACCCCTCGCTGCAGCAGCCATCCGAACGCAGCGCCGGCCCAGCCGAGCAGCGGAAGATCGGCCGCCACGAAGATCGGCAGCGCGAGCGCGAGCAGCGCAAGGTCGAGGTACCGCATCATGCGCATCGGCATGGGGGTATCGGATGCTTTCAAAGCGTGGGTGCTCAAGAAGTGTCCGGGGGAGCGCGGGGCGGGCGGCGCATCTGTGCTCTCTACCCGGGGCGCTGAAGCCTATATGAGCAGGCGACTTTGTGACTACTTTGTGACGGTTGGCGCGACGCTCCGCGAAAGCGCGCTCGGACGCTACAAGCCGCGCTAGGCGACGCGGCGCAGCCGGCGGGCTTGGCCGGCGTCCAGCGCCTTTAGGAAGACGTCCACGACCTCGCGGTCGAACTGGCTGCCCGCCCCCGCCTCGAGCTCCGCGCGCGCGGCATCTGCACCGAGCGCCGGGCGGTAGACGCGGTCGGCGGTCATAGCCTCGTACGCGTCGGCCACCGCGAGGATGTGGGCCTCGACGGGGATGGCGTCGGCCTTCAGCCCATACGGGTAGCCGAGGCCGTCGGGCCGCTCGTGGTGCGCGAGGATCCATGCCCGCAGGTCGTCGAACTCGGAGCGAGAGAGCAGGCGCGCGGCGATCTCGGGGTGCGTGTACATCTCCTGCCACTCCTCGGCGTCGAGCGGGCCGGGCTTCGAGAGCACGCTGTCCGAGATGCCGATCTTCCCGATGTCGTGCAGCACGCCGGCGAGGCGCACGCGCTCCACGCGCTCCTCCTCGAAGCCGAGCTCGCGAGCCATCAGCTCCGAGTAGCGGCCGACGGTGTGCGAGTGCTGGCCGGTGCCGGTGTCGCGGATGTCGAGCGCCTCGGCCAGGGCGATCACGGTCGCGAGCTGCAGCTGGCCGTCGGCCTCGCCGCCGGACTCGGCGAGCGTGCGCGCCACCTCGTCGCTGTAGATCACGGTGCGGTCGCTGCCGAGGTCCTTGGCGGCGGCCACGGCGCGGTCGGCGGCGCGGAGGAGCGAGACCGCGTCGTTGCCGTGCGCCGGGCTGCTCGCCACACCGAAGCTGATCGTCAGGGGCATACCCATCTCGGCGAAGGTGCGGTGGGTCGCGCGGCGCAGGCGCTCCGCCACGATGAACGCGCCGCGCTCGTCGGTCTCGGGCAGCAGCAGGGCGAACTCCTCGCCGCCGATGCGTGCCGCCTGGTCGATGCGGCGCTTCCACTTGAGGCAGTCGCCGGCCACGAGCTGGAGGGCGCTGTCGCCCGCGGCGTGACCATGGTGCTCGTTAATGGCGGCGAAGGAGTCGAGGTCACCCACGATCACCGACAGCGGCCGGTCGGCGCGTGTCGCACGCTCGAGTTCCACGTCGAGCAGCTCCTCGAGGGCGCGCCGGTTCAGCAGCCCGGTGAGCGGGTCGGTCCGAGCTGCGTCGGAGATGCGGGCGCGCAGTGCCGCGATGCGGCGGTACTGGTGCACGGCAAGCCCTGCCAGCGCGAGCACGCAGGCATACGCGAGAACCGGAGCGAGGGTCGATGCCGGCTCCATTTCCCCTTGGTTATCGACAGCATCGGGCGCACCCTTAACGGGTTACCCCGACTCGTTAGACGGCCCGGAGGAGCGCATCGACCACATCCGCGTGGAACTGCCGTCCCGACTCCCGGCGCAGCTCGTCGGCCGCCTCCTCGGGGGCGAGCGCGGAGCGGTACGGCCGCTCGCTCGTCATGGCCTCATAGGCGTCCGCGACCCCGATGATCGCGGACTCGATCGGCACGTCCTCGCCGCGCCGGCCCTCGGGGTAGCCGTGGCCGTCGGGGCGCTCGTGGTGGAACAGGATCCAGGAGCGGATGTCCTCGTACTCGGTCGTCTCGATCATGCGCGCGCCGACCGCCGGGTGGGCGCGCACCCAGGTCCACTCGGCGTCGGTGAGCGGACCCGGCTTCGACACGACCGAGTCCGGCAGAGCCACGCGGCCGACGTCGTGCAGGATGCCCGCGAGCCGCACGCGCTCGACGCCCTCCGGCGGCAGGCCGAGCTCGCGCGCGGTCAGCTCGGCGAAGCGCCCGACGCGCCGGCAGTGCGTGGCGCTGCCGAACTCGCGCACGTCGAGCGCCTCGGCCAGGTTCAGGAGCGCGCCCAGCTCCACGTGGGTCTCGCCGTTGCCGCCGCGCGGTCCGTGGGCGAGGATGCCGGGCACCTCGGCGCTCGAGATCACCGTGCGGTTGCGGCCGAGGCGCTTGGCGGCATAGAGAGCCTGATCGGCCGTGCGCAGCAGGCCGTCGGCCGACTGGCCGTGGAGCGGGTGGGTGGAGATCCCGAAGCTGATCGTGAGCGACGAGTCCTCCTGGTCGGCGAACGCCTCGTTCACGGCCGCACGGATGCGCTCGGCGAGCATGTAGGCGCCGTTCTCGTCGGCGTCCGGGGCCAGCACCGCGAACTCCTCCCCGCCCACGCGCGCCGCTCGGTCGAAGCCGCGCTTGGCGCTGCGAATGGCGTCGGCCACGCGCCTGAGGACCGCGTCGCCGGCGGCGTGCCCGTGCGCGTCGTTCACGCGCTTGAAGCGGTCGAGGTCGCCGACGATCAGGCTGAGCGGCTTATCGCCGCGGCGGGCGCGCTCGAGCTCCAGGTCGAAGACCTCCTGGAAGCCGCGGCGGTTGAGCAGGTCGGTGAGCGGGTCGCGGTGCGCGGCCTCGCTGAGGCTCGCGATCAGGCGAGTGAGCCGGTCGCGCGCGATGGAGATGAGGTAGCCCGTCACGAGGAGGGTGACCACCGTCGCGATCCAGCCGTCAAGCGGGTCCTCGCTCGGCGACTCCTCCACGAGGACGAGTGCGTAACCGGCGGCCATCAGCGCGACGTGGAGGAGCGCCGCTGGGCGGCTGAAGATGTAGGAGACGAACAGCGTGACCCAGACGTACGGCAGTGGCCCATAGGCGCTCTCCGAGCCCCAGCCGTAGGCGGCGGTGGTGGCCAGCGCTGTGCCGAGCAGGGCGACACCGTGGAAGGCCCAGAAGGGCAGCTGCCCGTAGGCCATTAGCAGCACGGCGGCGAGGACGGTGGCGGCCGCGGCGGTTGCGATCAGGAGGTCGTCGTCGCGCTGGGCCTCACCGGGGACCAGCGCGCCGACCAAGCATGTGACTGCGACCGCCCCGCTGAGCACGGCAGCGGTACGAGCCATCGTCGCCCTCGAGGCGAGCCACTCGACATCATTGCCTGTCGGGTTCCGCCAGCGCAGGCGCTCGCGGAGGGGCGGATCCATCCTCCTCCTATGGCCAATGTACGAGTCCGTGGGCCTGCGGCCACCTTATGTCCGTTGGCGCGTTCGCGCCAGAATGCCGAGCCGTGTGGATTCAGCGCCAAATCGAGCTCCGCGCGCGCCCGCGCGGCTTCCATCTCGTGACCGACGAGATCGTCGGCGCGGTGCCAGAGCTGTCTCAGCTCGAGGTCGGAATCGCGACCGTGTTCATGCAGCACACGTCGGCCTCGCTGACGCTGAACGAGAACGCCTCACCGGACGTCCGGCGCGACTTCGCCGCCTGGTTCGACCGCGCCGTCCCGGACGCCGCCGACTACTTCTCCCACACCCTCGAGGGCCCCGACGACATGCCGGCCCACATCAAGGCCTCGCTGACCGGGTCCTCTCTGACGATCCCCGTGTCAAACGGCCGGCTGATGCTCGGTACCTGGCAGGGGATCTATCTGGCGGAGCACCGAAACCGAGGCGGCTCGCGCCGCGTGGTCTTCACGGCCTTCGGCGAAGAGAGCACCTAGCCCGTCCTCCCCACTCCATCCACCTTTTACATGCATGTCATGTAAAAGGGATCAAGAGTCGCGGCGGCCGGGCCTTCGGGAGGCGCCCAGCCGTCCTCCCCATGTGCGAACATGTGTTCGTGCGCTGGGACAACCTCAAGGTCGACGCCGAGGAGAACCGCACCCTCCCGGGCTACCGCGAGCCGGCCACGGTCCGCACCTTCGACGCACCCGAGGCCCTCGACACCCGTTTCTACGAGGTCCGCTCGAAGTCAGCACTGAACAGGGTTCCGAAAGCATCCCGGATGCCCTTCCGCTGGACGATCAACCCGTACAGGGGATGCAGTCAGGGGTGTCTTTTATTGCTTTGCCCGCCCAACCCACGTCTATCTGGGCATGAACGCTGGGCGGGATTTTGAGAAGGAGATCGTCGTCAAGGTCAACGTGCCGGAGGTGGCTCGGGCTGAGTTGATGCGGCCGTCGTGGAAGCGGGAGCACGTTGCTCTTGGGACGAATACGGATCCGTATCAGTGGGTGGAGGGGCGCTACCGGCTGATGCCGGGGATCTGGGAGGCGATGCGGGACTCGGGCACGCCGTCGTCGGTGCTCACGAAGTCGCCGCTGCTGCTGCGCGACATCGAGCTGATGAAGCAGGTCCATGAGGTGGCCGGGTTTGCGGCCAACCTCTCGATCCCGACCTTGGACGAGAAGGCGTGGCGAGCGAGCGAGCCGCACACGCCGCACCCTCGTAAGCGGATCGAGGCGGTGGCGGAGCTCAACCGGGCCGGCATTCCCACTGGCGTTCTGATCGCGCCGCTGATGCCCGGCATCAACGACTCGCCGCAGCAGGTCGAGAAGATCCTCGAGCTCTGCACCGAGGCGGGCGCCGTCAACATCGGAGGGATCCCGCTGCACCTGCGCGGTGAGGTGCGCGGCATCTTCATGGAGTGGCTGCGCTCGTACCGGCCCGACCTGGTGACGCATTACGAGGAGCTCTACGCGCGCGGCGCCTACGTGAACAAGGCCGAACGCGAGCGGATCTCGGCGCTGCTGCGTCGCGGCCCGGCCCGCCGCGGCGGGCCGGTGCTCCGGAACCCAGGGCGGGACAGGAACGGTGCGCCCGAGCACGACCCGATCACGATGCCCGAGCGCCGTCCCCCGCCCGAGCCGAAGCAGACGAAGCTGTTCTGACTACGGCGCCGTGTGCGCGAAGACGGGCTCGCGGCCCTCGGCGGCCACGAGTTCGCCGAACTTGATGCCATCGGACTCGGTCTCGTAGGGCACGAAGACGTCGACCGCCTCGGCGTCGGCGTGGTCGAGCTCGACCTGGACCGCGTCGGTGGTCTCGCCGCTGTCGGGATCGGTGAGGGTCACGTCGGCCGCAATGCCCGATGCGCGGATCGCGCCGTCGGCCGCCTGCTCGCGCAGGCCCTCGTGGAGGGCGAGCAGCACCTCGCCGACGTCCGGGCTGTCGTTGTCGTCGACATCCGCCCCCACAGCGGTGAGCTCGCCGTCTGAGTCGAGCGCCGCGGCGTAGGGATAGAACTCGCCGTGCTCGTTGAGCATCTGCTCCGCGTACGGGAGCAGGAAGTTCAGGATCTCCTGGATCTCGTCACTTGGTTCGGCCATGGGCTACCGGTGCCCGAGATTACTCGCCCCGAACCGCCTCGAACTCGCCGGTTTCGACCTCGCGCTCGATCTCGCGCTCGATCTCCTCCTGGGTGAGGGCCGGCAGCTCTCCGGTCTCCACCCGGCGGCGGAGGTCGGTCTCGCGGAAGCGGCGGAACTTCAGGATCTCGAGCACGACCACGAGGTAGACGCTCGCGGCAATCGCGAGCGCCCCGAAGCTGGCCAACACGAGCGTCCAGGTGGTGTCGAAGTGGCCGTGGTCGTCCGAGTACGGGACGAAGCGCAGGGCGAGCGCCAGCGCCGCGAGCACGCCCGTCCAGAGGTATAGGTAGACCACCGTGCGGCGCTGGGAGAAGCCGATCCTGGCAAAGCGGTGATGGAAGTGCGAGGCGTCCGCGCGGTAGATCGGGCGCCGGTACTTGATCCGCTTCGCGATCACGAAGCCCGAGTCGAGGATCGGCACGGCCAGCACGATCAGCGGAAAGACGAGGGCCACGACGGCGTTCGTCTTCAACGCACCCTGGACGGCGATGACCGCAAGCAGGTAGCCGAGCAGGTTCGATCCCGAATCGCCGAGGAAGATCGTGGCCGGGTGGAAGCCGTGGCGAAGGTAGCCGAGCGCGGCACCGGCGGTGGCCGCCGCGAGTATCCCCGCCGGGTCGCGGTGGAGCGAGAGCGCGATCACCCCGAACGTGATCGCCGCGATCGTGCAGATCCCGGCGGCCAGCCCGTCGACGCCGTCGATGAAGTTAACGACGTTCATCACCGCGACGATCCCGATCACGGTCGCCGGGTATGCGAAGTCGCCGAGGTCCACGCGTCCGATGAATGGCAGCGTGAAGTCCGCGACGTACACACCGCTCGCAACAGGGATCACGGCGGCGAGGATCTGGCCGAGCAGCTTCACGTCCGGGGACAGCTCGAGCAGGTCGTCCGCCGCTCCCACCAGAGCGATCACGATCGCGCCGCCGAGGATGCCGCGCAACTCGTCGTTCGGCTCGAGGAAGATCAGCGCGGACGCGGCGACGGCGAGCAGGATCGCCATCCCGCCGAGCCTCGGCGTCGGGAACAGGTGAAGCCCGCGCTCCCGCGGTCGGTCGATGGCGCCGACGCGCCACGCCACTCGGCCCGCGATCGGGGTGGCGATCCACGCGACCACGAGCGCCAGCGCAAAGGCGCCCAGAGCGTTGTCCACTCCGCTCATCTCCCCAGAGAGTAAGGAACGGCCCGGCGGGCGCCGTAGCGCTCGAGCCAGAGGCCGAGCGTCATCAGGCACCAGATCTGGCGGCTGTGGTCGGCGCTGCCGGCCTCGTGCTCGGCGAGCAGGCGCTCCACAGCCTCCGGGCGGAACAGCCCCTGAGCCCGCACGGTGTCCGGCGCGAGCACGTCGCGGGCGAACTCCCGCAGGTCGCCGCGCAGCCAGGCCGCGGCCGGGATCGAGAACCCGCGCTTGCGCCCGTGCAGTATCCGCCGCGGCAGGAGCGGTGCCACCGCGCGCCGCAGCAGCCGCTTCTTCTGGAAGCCGCGAAGGTGCCGCCTCGTGGGGACAGCGAGCGCCAGCTCGGTGACGGCAGTGTCGAGGAACGGAACCCGCGTCTCGAGCGAGTGCGCCATGCTCGCCCGGTCGGTCTTCACGAGCAGGTCGTCGACGAGGTAGATGCTGCGGTCCACGTCCTGCAGGCGGGCGATCGGCTCCGCGCCTGCGGTGGTGGCATAGCGCTCGCGATACACGTCCACGGGATCGAATCCGCCCGGCGCCGGGGCCGAGCGCAGCTCCGCCCGCAGTTCCGGGGAGAAGATCTCCTTCCAGGCGTGGTGGCGCTCGAGCGGCGGGAGCGCGCCGCCGTGAGCGAAGCGCTTCGCCTTGTAGTCGAAGCTCACACGCGCGGACGAAGTCGGCAGCCGCTCCACCAGGGGGGCGAGCGCGGCAGCCGGGCGACCCGCCCACGGCGCGATCGAGTCCGCCACGTAGGTGTGGTAGCCGGCGAACAGCTCGTCGCCGCCCTCGCCGGAGAGCGCGACCTTCACGTGCTCAGACGCGAGCTGGGACACCAGGTAGGTGGGCAGCGCGGACGAGTCCGCCAGCGGCTCGTCGAAGACCTCCGCGAGCTGGGTTAGCACCTCCCCCACGTTCGGCTCGACGATCAGCTCGTGGTGGTCGGTGTTGTAGCGCGTGGCCACGAGGCGGGCGCGCTCGAGCTCGTCGAACGAGCGCTCGCGGAAGCCGATCGAGAACGTGCGCACGCGCTCGCCACTCTCCTCGGCCGCGAGCGCCGTCAGCGCCGCGGAGTCGACGCCGCCGGACAGCAGCACGCCCACGGGCACGTCCGAGATGAGGTGCGCCCGGACCGAGTCGCGCAGCCGCCCGCGGAGCTCCTCGGCTAGCGCGGCGGGCGAGTCGCCGCGGAGCTCGTCGGCGGGCACCGGCCTGACGTGCGCGTACTGCTGGATCCGCGTCCCGCGCCCGGGCTCCCACGACAGCAGGTGGCCCGGCTGGAGCTTCTGCACGCCGTCGAAGATCGTGAGCGGCCCCGGGATCGAGTTGAACGCGAGCAGCGACTCCACGGCGCGCAGATCCAGGCCGCGGTCGAAGTCCGGAAGCGCCATGAGCGCCTTCAGCTCGGAGGCGAAGGCCATCCCGCCCTCGGCGTCCTCGCGGTAGAACAGCGGCTTGATGCCGAAGCGGTCGCGCGCGAGCACGAGCCTGCCGGCCCGGCCGTCCCAGAGCGCGATCGCGAACATGCCGCGCAGCCGGTCGGCGAAGCCGTCGCCGTGCTCCTCGAAGAGATGCACGATCACCTCGGTGTCGCAGCGCGTCCGGAAGCTGTGGCCGGCGGACTCGAGCTC
Source organism: uncultured Thermoleophilaceae bacterium (assembly GCA_963774095.1). Taxonomy (GTDB): domain Bacteria; phylum Actinomycetota; class Thermoleophilia; order Solirubrobacterales; family Thermoleophilaceae; genus JACVRW01. Next base: position 163,881 of record CAVZDS010000005.1, on the reverse strand, counting down.
GGCGCGCAGCTCGGCGTGGTTGTAGATCTCCCCGTTCTGGACCACGTGGACGCGGCCGTCCTCGCTCGCGATCGGCTGGTGGCCGCCGGCCAGGTCGATGATCGACAGCCGCCGCGCCGCGAGGCCCACCGGCCCCGCGATCACCTGACCGTCGTCATCCGGCCCGCGGTGAACCAGCGTCGCGCTCATCGCCGCGAGCGCGTCCGGGTCCGGACCGCCCGCGCCGCCGGCTGCGAGACCGCAGATGCCGCACATCTCAGGCGGCGCGTGCCCGGCGCGGGATCGAGGCGGCGGTCTCGATGACCACCCCGAGGTAGAGCCGCGGGGAGCGATCGGCGATGTACTCGAGGTCGTGGGCGAGCTTCTCCTCCCACGTCATCTCGCGCGTCATCCGCAGCTGCGCGAAGCCCGTCATGCCGGGCGGCACCACGAGCCGCTGCCAGTACTGCGGGATCTGCTCGCAGAGCTGCTCGAAGAAGGCGGGCCGGATCGGGCGCGGCCCCACCAGGCTCATGTCGCCGGTGAGCACGTTCAGGAGCTGCGGAAGCTCGTCCAGGTGCGCGGCGCGCAGCCGGCGGCCCACGCGCGTGGTCTCGTCCTCGGTCAGGCGGCTGAGCTCGGCACCGAGGTAGGGGCCGAGACGCGTCTCTGCGTCCGTCTGGAGAGTCCGGAACTTGAACATCGTGAACACGCGGCCGGCCTTGCCCACGCGAACGCCGCGGTAGATCGCCGCGCCGCGCGAGTCGAGCCGCACGAGCGCCCAGATCAGCGCCATCAGCGGCGCGAACAGCACCAGCGCGAGGCCAGCGATCAGGATGTCGAGCCCCCGCAGCGCGAAGTCGACCGGCGCGGGGCGCCAGCCCTCGTGAGCCATCCGGCTGTAGCGCTCGGCAAGGGTCTCGCCCTCGTGCGGCTCCGCCTCCGGGGGCGGAGCGACCACGCTGGTGAAGCGACGGGGCGGCCGGAGCCTGTGCTTCACCGCCATCTAGGCGACCTCGAGCGCCAGGTCGGCAAGCAGCGCTGGGTCGCGCCGCGTGCGCTCGGCGCCCGGCTCGCGCTTCTTGACCTCAATCGCGTTGGCGCTCGTGAGCGGGCGCAGCCGGCCCTCCCGGATCAGCGCCTCGTCCACGCCGCCGAGCCGGCCGCCGTAGGTGGTGTACACCGGCGTGCCCAGCGCGACCGCCTCGCGGTTCATCGTGCCGCCCGCCGAGACGACGAGATCCGCCGCAGCGATCAGACTCTGAGCGTCGACGGCGCCGTCGGGCACGATCACCGACGGCAGCCGCAGGCTCTTGACGAACGCGCGCTGCTCCTCGGTGCGCGGCACCACGATCGCGTGAACCCCCTCGTCGCCGCCGAGTCGCGCCACGACCTCGGGGAAGAGGCGGTTGGAGCGCCGGTGGTACAGCGACACGTCGGGCGGCGGGCGGATCACGACCGTCACGCGCTCCTCGTCCACGCCGAGGCGCTCCATGATTCCGGGGTCCGGCTCGAAGTCTGCGAGGTAGTACTCCTCTTTGAGACCGGGGAACTGCGCCAGCTTCTCCGGTCCGGCACCGTAGCGCGCCAGGCGGTCGGGAGGTATCCGGTCGGGCGTCATGACCCTGCGCGCGCACCTGCAGCCGACGTTGTGCTGCTGTATGGCGAACTCGTAGTCGAACATGTTCACCACCGGGATGCCGAGCGACCGCCCCGCGAGCGCGAGGTCGTTCGATCCGTGGCCCCAGGCGAGCTGGAAGTCGCCGCGGCTCGCGAAACGGCGCGCGCGCGCCGTGCGCGAGGCGAGCGAAGCGAGCTTGCGAACACGCGAGGCGCCGCCGTGGCGCCCGAACGCCGTGGCCTCGATCCCGTGCAGCTCCAGCAGCTGGAGCGTCTGGGCGTAATCGCGCGCCGTCACGGTCACGTCGTGGCCGCGTTCCCGCAGCACCTCGATGATGGGCCGGAAGACGAGCACGTGTGCCGGCGCCGTCATGTCGATCCAGATCCTCACAGCGGCAGCCTAGTGACGGCGCGGTCGCTCAGGCGCCCGGGATCACGTAGAACGCGATCACGGCGTACTGGAGCGCCGCGGCGAGGATCACGAGCGCGTGGAAGACCTCGTGGTAGCCGAACACGGCCGGCGCCGGGTCGGGGCGCTGGAACGCATACACGAGCGCGCCCACCGTGTAGAGCAGCCCGCCGACCGCCACCAGGGCCGTCCCGGTGATGCCCAGTTCGTCGAGCATGGTGGGGAAGGCGGCCACGGCGACCCAGCCGAGCGCCAGGTACAGGATCGCCACGAGAGCCTTGGGTGCATCGATCCAGACGAGCTTCATCACTATCCCGGCGAGCGCCCCGGACCACACCACAGCGAGGATCACCGTGGCTAGGGCGCCGTCCAGCACGAGCAGCGCGAACGGGGTATAGGTGCCGGCGATCAGGAAGAAGATCATCGAGTGGTCGAGCCGCTTCATCCAGCGGCGCGCCGCCTGCGACGCCCACGTGATGCGGTGATAGAGCGCGCTCGTGCCGAACAGCGCGGCCACGCTCACCGCGTAGACCGCTGCCGCGAGCCGCGGCTGTCCTCCCTCCGCGGCGACAACGAGGGCCGCCCCGAGCGCAAGCGACACGTAGAACGCCCACTGATGCGACACGCCGCGCAGGCGCGGCTTGCCGAGGTCAAGTGTCGCGGAGTTGCTGGGCACGGTGAGGAAACCTACCCACTGCCGTGCGCTTTCAGGCGACGGCGGGCTCGGCGAGCTGTGGGTAGAGCGGGTGCTTGTCGGCGAGCGCGCGCGTGCGCTCCGAGAGCTCGGCGCGCCTCGCCTCCGTGAAGTCGCCGGTGAGCGTCTCGCCGATCACCTTGCCGATCTCGCGGAAGTCGTCGGCCTGGAAGCCGCGCGTGGCGAGCGCCGGGGTGCCGATCCGGAGGCCGGACGACACGGCCGGCGGCCGCGGGTCGAACGGCACCGCGTTGCGGTTCACGGTGATGCCGATCTCGTGCAGGCGGTCCTCGGCCTGCTTGCCGTCCAGCTCGGACTCGCGAAGGTCGGCCAGCACCAGGTGCACGTCGGTACCGCCGGTGAGCACGTTCACGCCCGCGGAGATCATCTCCTCGGCCAGCACCGCCGCGCCCTCGCGGGTGCGCCGCTGGCGCTCGCGGAAGAGGTCGGACTGGGCGATCTTGAAGGTGACCGCCTTGCCGGCGATGTTGTGCATCAGCGGACCGCCTTGGTGGCCGGGGAACACGCGCGAGTCGATCTTCTTCGCGTACTCCTCGCGGCACAGGATCATGCCTCCGCGGCCGCCCCCGAGCGTCTTGTGCGTGGTGGTGGTGACCACGTCACAGTATGGGACGGGGCTCGGGTGCTCCTCGGCCGCTACGAGGCCGGCGAAGTGCGCCATGTCGGCCATCAGGAGCGCGCCGACCGAGTCGGCGATCTCGCGGAAGCGCTGGAAGTCGAGCTGGCGCGGGTACGCGGACCATCCGGCGATGATCAGCTTCGGCTTCGAGTCCTCGGCGAGCTGCTGGAGCTCGTCCATGTCGAGACGCGAGTCCTCCTCGCGCACGCCGTAGGCCACGATGTCGAAGTAGAGCCCGGAGAAGTTGATCTTCATCCCGTGCGTGAGGTGGCCGCCGTGGTCGAGCTTCATGCCAAGGATGCGGTCGCCCGGGTCGAGCAGCGCCATGTAGGCGGCCGAGTTGGCCTGTGCGCCCGAGTGCGGCTGCACGTTCACGTGGTCGGCGCCGAAGATGGCCTTCGCCCTGTCGATCGCGAGCTGCTCGGCCACGTCCACGTACTCGCAGCCGCCGTAGTAGCGCTTGCCGGGGTAGCCCTCGGCGTACTTGTTCGTGAGCACCGAGCCCTGGCAGTCGAGCACCGCCTGCGGGACGAAGTTCTCCGAGGCGATCATCTCGAGCGTCCGCTCCTGCCGAGCGGCCTCGTCCTTGAGCACCTCGGCGATCTCCGGATCGACCTCGGCGACTGGTTTCGTGAAGTAATCGGGGCTCAGGTCGCTCATCGCAGGCACCGTACCACCGCCTCCCGCGGTACCGCCCCCTCTCGCACGACCCCCCAAGAGCCGTCGCTCTCGTACGCGGCCAGGTCCACGACGGTCGAGGGCGTGCCCGGCAGCGCGCCGCCGTCGAGGATCAGGTCCACCCCCGCACGCAGCTCCTCGTCGACGTCGGCGATGCGGCTCGCGTCTGGCTCGCCGGAGCGGTTCGCGCTCGACTGGAGCACGGGCCAGCTCACCGCGGCGAGCGGCGCGAGCTCGCCGTCGAGAGCGGGCACGCGCAGCCCGAGCCGCTCCGGCTCAGGCCCGCAGGCGAGTGGGTAGCGCCGGGCCGGGTTCGGGACGAGCAGCGTGAGCGCGCCGGGGAGCAGCCGCTCCACCGCGTCGCGCGTGCGCGGGCCGAGCTCGGGGAGCGCCGCCAGGGCGAGGCCGAGGTCGAAGAACATCAGCGCCGCCGGTGTATCCGGCGCGCGGCCCTTCAACCGGTAGAGCCGGTCCACGCCGTCGCGGGAGTCCGGCTCGGTGGCGAGTCCGTACACGGTGTCGGCGGGAAAGAGCGCGACACCACCCACCGAGATGCAGCGCTCGAAGGTCTCGACCTCCTCGCGCGTCACGGCACGCGGCCGACGGTGATGCGGTCCCAGCTCGCGAGGTCGGGGTAGGAGGCGGCTTCGTCCAGCAGCTCGCGGATCTCGTCCGCCTGGTCGTGATGGTGCTCGAGCGCAACGCGCGTGCCGGAGGGCATGGCGGCGATCAGCTCGCGAATGGCGTCGAGCCCCTCCGTGCCCGAGGTGATCGCCACGCGGGGCTCGTAGCGGTTGATCTCCGGCATCAGGCCTTCCCAGCGGTCGTCGCGCACGTAGGGGAGATTTGCGATGACGAGGTCATAGTCGCCCGGAGGCAACCCGTCGGCCACCTCGACCTCCAGCGGCAGGCCGAGCCGCGCGGCGTTCTCGCGCGCGACATCGACCGCAGCGGGAGACACCTCCGACGCGCTCACCTGCAGATCCGGTCGCTCGTCGAGCAGGGCGAGCGCGATCGCGCCCGAGCCCGTCCCCACGTCGTGCACACGCGCCCCCTCGGGCAGGTCGAGCGCGGCCTCCACGAGCATCTCGCTCTCCGGCCGCGGGACCAGAACGCGACGGTCGACCATCAGCTCGATGTTGCGGAAGCCCTTGCGGCCGAGGATGTACGCGACCGGCTCGCGCTCGTTCCGGCGCCGGATGTTCTCCGCGATCACGCGTGCCGCCGCCGGCGCGATCTCCATGTCCGGGTCGAGGATCAGGCGCTCGCGCGCGACACCCAGGGCGTCGGCGATCAGGAGCTCGGCGTCGAGCTTCGGCGTCCCGCAGCCCGCCGCGTCCAGGGCGGCCGTGGCTGCCTCGAGGGCATCGCGGACGATCATCGGCCCACCGGCTGCGCGGCCTCGAGCATCCGGCGCTTCTCCTCCGACTCAAGCGCGGCCGTGAAGTCGTCGAGCTCGCCGCTCAGGATGCCGGGCAGGTTGCCCTTCGTGAGTCCGACGCGGTGATCGGTCACGCGGTCCTGCGGGAAGTTGTAGGTGCGGATCTTCTCCGCGCGCTGGCCGGAGCCCACCTGCGCCAGCCGCGCGGCCGCCTGCTCCGCCTGCTGCGCGGCCATCTCGCGCTCGAGCAGCCGGGCGCGAAGCACGCGCATCGCCTTGTCGCGGTTCTGGAGCTGCGACTTCTCGTCCTGCATGGACACCACCAGGCCGGTCGGCTTGTGCGTGATGCGCACGGCGGAGTCGGTGGTGTTCACCGACTGCCCGCCCGGGCCCGACGAGCGGTACACGTCAACCTGGAGGTCGTTCGGGTCGATGTGCACGTCAACGTCCTCCGCCTCCGGCAGCACCGCGACGGTGGCCGTGGAGGTGTGGATGCGGCCCTGCGACTCCGTCTCGGGCACGCGCTGCACGCGGTGCGTTCCGCCCTCGTACTTGAACACGCTGTATGCGCCCCGGCCCTTCACGGCGAAGGTGAAGTGCCCCTCGCCCACCTCGATCGGCTCGGTCTTGAAGCCGCGCCTGTCGGCGTAGCGGTCGAGCATGCGGTAGAGGTCGCCTGCGAACAGCCCGGCCTCCTCGCCGCCGGCGCCCGGGCGAATCTCCACGATCACGTCCTTGTCGTCGTTCGGGTCGGGCTCGACCATCGCGAGCCGGATCTCCTCCTCCAGCTCGGCGAGCCGGTCCTCGGAGGTGCGCAGCATCTCCCGCAGCTCCGGGTCGTCGCCGTCCTCGGCGATCAGCTCGCGGGCGCCGGCCGCGTCGTCGGTGCTGCGCCGCCACTCCTGCGCGAGCGCATGCGCCGGCTCGAGCGTGCGGTACGCGCGCCCGACATCGGCGTAGCGCCGCTGGTCCGAGATCACCTCCGGATCCGACATCTGCTCCGAAAGCTCGGCGAAGCGGCCCTCGATCTGCTCCACGAGCTTCTCGATCACGAAGACAAGGGTAGGGCCTACCTGCGACCCCACCCCGCTGCCTGCGCGTAGCGAACCAGCCGGTGGAAGTAATCCTCCACGCGCGGGCCCGGACCGAGGCGGCGGTCGTCGAAGCGCACGCGCATCGCGAAGTAGGGGAAGTAGACCTCCATCCGGCGCAGCCCGCGGTACTTCCGGCGCAGCCACGGGTGCACCCAGCGGTGGTAGAGCCGTGGCGACAGCACGGCCGGCTCGGCACGGCCCAGCTCCTCGCTCGACATCTCCAACAGCCGGCCCACCGTCGTGGCGTTGCGCCCGGCCACGAGATGGAACGTGCCGTTCGGGCCGCGCGTGGCCAGCTGGTGCACCCGATCCGCCACGTAGTCCACGGGCACGATGTCCACCGGCGCGTCGCGCTCGGCGGGTATCGCCGGGATCGCCCCGCGCGCGAAGGCCTTCAGCGGGCCGTAGAGGACGTTGAAGGAGCTGGTGCGGCCGGTGCTGCTGTCGCCCACGACGATGCTCGGCCGCAGGATCTGAAGCGGAAGGTCGGCCCCCTCGCTGCGCAGCGCCAGCTCGGCCTCGAACTTCGAGCGCTCGTAGGGGTTGCGGAACTCCTGGCCCACGGCCAGGTCGTCCTCGCGGAACAGGCCGCCCGGCTCACCCGCCACGTACGCGGTCGAGACGTAGCTGAAGCGCTCGAGCCGCGTGCAGCTCCGGGCGAAGTCCAGCATCCGCCGCGTGCCGTCCACGTTCACGCTCCGCGACTCCTCCAGCGGCATCTCGAACGAGACCGACGCCGCGCAGTGCACGACGGTCGTGACCTCACCGCGGAGCCGCTCGCGCGAGCCCTCGGCGAGGCCGAGGTTGCGCAGCTCGATGTCGCCGGCCACGGCCGTTAGGCGCGCGTGGTCCGGCAGCCGTCCCGCGGCTTCATCGTCGTTGTCGGCGCGCACGAGCGCGAAAACGTGCCGATCGTCCCGCTCCAAGAAGCGCGACAGGATCTCCCGTCCCACGAATCCCGTGGCGCCGGTGAGGAGCACGGCGCCCATGTGAGAAGCCTTTCGCGACGCGCTGCGGACTAAACCTAGGCCACGACTTCCATGCCGACCTTGTCCTCCTCGGAGGCCGCCCGCGGGTTCTCCACCGCGAGCACCGCCTCGAGCGCCGCGATCGCGACCGCGAGCTGGGACAGGTCGGGCTCCCGCGTCGTGAGGCGCTGGAGCTGGATGCCGGGCCACATGAGGATTCGGGCCCAGCGCTTGGTGCGGTTCTTGCCGAACCACTTGATCAGCTCGAAGGCGAGCCCGGCGACGACCGGGATGCCCACGATGCGCGAGATGAAGAGCCAGTGCCAGTCGAGCTTGCCGAGCGGCGCGAACACCACGATCGCCACGATCATCACCAGCAGCAGGAAGCTCGTGCCGCAGCGCGGGTGGAAGCGCGAGTAACGCTGCGCGTTCTCCGGCGTGAGCGGCTCCCCGGCCTCGTAGCAGGAGATCGTCTTGTGCTCGGCGCCGTGGTACTCGAACACGCGCTGGAGATCCGCCATGCGCGAGATCAGCGCGAGGTAGCCGAGGAAGATCGTGATCCGGACGAGCTTCTCGATGACCACGAAGACGAACCCGTTCGGTATCGAGTCCGAGAACAGGTTGGTCAGCCCGGCGGGAAGCAGGAAGAAGAGCCCGACCGCGAACAGCAGCGCGAACACGATCGTCCCGACCCACGCGCCGCCGCCGATGTCCTGCTGCTTGCCCTCCTCGTCGGGCGGCATCTGCGCGTTGGCGGAGATGCCGAGCGCGCGGAAGCCGATCTTGAGCGACTCGGCGAGCGCGACGACTCCGCGCACCACCGGGATCCGCAGCAGCCGGTGGCGCTTCGTCCAGGAGACGAGCGGCTCGGAGACCACGTCGATCTCGCCCTTCGCGCCCTCCTTCGAGTCCACCCCACCTTCGACGAGCTGCTTGGCGGACGGCTTGCGCACCGCAACGGCCCAGGTCGAGATGCCGCGCATCATCACGCCCTCGAGCACTGCCTGGCCCCCGATGGGAGCGTCTTTGGTGGCCTCGCGCGGCGGGTCCGGCGCGTTGCCGTTCATGGAGGTGGGGGCGCTCACCACACTCATCGTATCGGCGGACTTCCCGAGCGCCTCAACCGTTAGTTCAGCGCTTGCCGATATTGACGCAGTTCAGCTCGTGCGCGTTGTCGGCCTCGGAGGTCTCCGCGATCACCTTCTCTGGGTCCGCCTCCGCCCGCACAAGCCGCTGGCAGTGCGGCCCGCGTATCACCACGGACTTCGCCTCGCCGGCTCCGAGCGGGAACGAGATCGTGTCCACCACGTCGCCGTCGACGCTGAGCCTCAGGGGCGCCGAGGCCACCGCCGCCTGGCCCGTGTTCGTGACAAGCGCCTCGTAGCGCGTGACCCCCGGGACGCTCGTGCGCACGACGCGGGTGATTTGCGTCGTCAGGTTCGGCAGCGTGAGGAACTGGCGGCAGCGCGGCGAGCGCCGCTGCGCACGCTGGACCTCCGCTCCCCCGGCCGAGTACCAGCGAAAGTCGACCCGCGAGCGGTAGGTCGCGTTCTGCTCCAGGTTGCGAACTTCCTGGCGGTAGCGGAGCGCGAGCACGCCGGGCTTCGACCAGTGCCAGCGGCTCAGGCCGGGGACCTTGACGGGCTTGTCGCCCTCCACGCCGGTCCGCTCCAGGAGCGTGAAGCGCAGGGCCATCCGGTCCGCGCCGTCCACGAGCTTCATGCGCGCGTAGAAGGTGGCCGAGTGGTCCTCGAAGGAGCAGTCGAGCAGGCTCACCCGCGCGGGCTTGGTGTCCACGGCAGCAGCCGACGCCGCCGCCGCGAGGGCGGCGGTCGTCAGAACAGCTGTCAGGAGCCCAAAGCGCATGCGTCGTGAGAACGCCTGTGCGGGCTCGAAGTTGCGGACTAGCCGCGGCGCGAACGCGCAGCGCGGCGGCGGAAACGCTCGACGCGACCACCGGTGTCCACGAGCTTCTGGCGGCCCGTGTAGAAGGGGTGGCAGTTCGAGCAGATCTCGACGTGAAGCTCAGGCTTCGTCGACCGCGTCCAGAACTCGTTGCCGCACGTGCAGCGCACGTGGGACGGGACGTACTCGGGATGAATATCTGCCTTCATTACCTCTCTGAGTCTAGTGACCTCGCCCCAAACCGCCGCCTGAACCAGGCGCGCATTCGCAGCCACCAGGTGCTCGGGCGCCGGAAGCTGGCGGGCGGCGGCTGCTTCGCGCGGACGAGAGCCACCCAGTCGTCCACCGGCAGCGTGCCCTCGATCAGCCGGGCGAGCGCGGAGGTCACGGGCGCCTCCACGCCGGCGCGCTCGATCGCGCGCGCCAGAACCGGCACGGTCTCGAGCGCCTCGACCGCCTGTCCCACGCGCTCGGGGATCTCCGCCGCCGGCACGCCCTGCGCGAGCAGCTCGCCGGCGCTGCGGTTGCGCGACATCGGGGCCAGCGCGGTGGCCACCAGATCGCCCGTTCCGGCGCGCCCCACGAAGGTGCGCGCCTGGCCGCCGCTCGAGGACGACAGCGACAGCACCTCCAGGAAGATGTCGGCGGCCGCCATGCCGGCGGCGTTGAGCCCCTGCGCCTGCGTGGCGCCGACTGCCACGGCGGCGGCGTTCTTCGCCACCCCGGCGAGCTCCACTCCCACCGGGTCGTCGGACACCTCGCAGACCACACCGGCGCGCTGGAACGCCTCGGCCACGCGGTGGGCGAGCGCCTCAGAGCGGGAAGCGCAAACGAGCCCCGCACCCGACTCGACCATCTCGAGCGCGTGCGCCGGGCCGCCCACGCAGGCCACACGCTCGGGACCGAAGGCGGACTCGAGCAGCGCGGTCGGGGTCGACCCGTCCGGCGGCACGAGTCCCTTGGCGAGCGAGACGATACCCGCGCGGTCCGGTACGCCCAGGCGCTGGAGCTCGCTCATGGCCTCACCCATCGCCTTCGAGGGAACCGCGAGCAACACGAGATCGGCGCGCCCGAACTGGTCGGGCTCGGCGCCGAGGGTGCGAATCCTCAGGTCACGTGGAAGCTCCACACCGGGCAGGTAGCGCTCGTTGTGCCGCGCGCCCGTCAGTTCCTCGGTCTGCTCAGGCGTGCGGCACAGCAGCGTCGTGCGGATGCCGGCCCGTTCGAGCAGCACCGCGACGGCCGTGCCGAAGGACCCGGCCCCGACGACGGTGGCACGGCGTGGATTCTGACCGGGATAGCGGATGGGCGGAGAAGCTAGCGCCCAATGACGAACGGGTGCTACGTGACCTGGTAGTTGGGCCCGTCGCCGCCCTCGGGCGGCGTCAGGCGCCCGCCCTTTGCGGTGATGGCACCGCACTGCACGCAGTTCGACGGGGTGATCTGGAGCTTCACCTCGTGCTTGCCGTCCAGCTTGCCGTTCTTGGTGGCGGCCTCCAGCTCGTCGTCCGGCACCTCGTACACCTGGGCCGGGCACATGTTCTGCCACATGAGCGCGACCTCGAGCGGCACCTTGTCCTGGAGGCGGATGTGGTTCGGCGCGTCGTCGCGCGTGGCGTTGCCGGTGGCGAACACCGACGAGAGCTTGTCGAAGGTCGTCTTGCCGTCGGGCTTCGGGTAGTCGCGCTCGGGGCCGATGAAGACGGGCACCGTGGCGTCGTCGTGCGTCGGCCAGTGGCCGCCGGGGACCCGGCCGCCCGAGACGGTCATCATGCTCGCGAGCGCGCCGCCCACGAAGAAGCCCCTGGCGAACGGCTGGCGCGCGTTGCGGGTGCGGTAGCGGTCGGTCTCGATCTCGGAGCCCGCGACCTTCTTCTGGTAGTTCGAGAGGTCCGCGCAGTCGCCGCCGCCCTTGAGGCGCTCGAAGATCGCCTCGGCGGCGAACATGCCCGCGTGCATGGCGTAGTGGACGCCCTTGAGCGTCGGCACGTTCACCATGCCGGCGCCGTCGCCGACGATCGTCATGCCGGGCGCCCACAGCTGCCGGGGCTGCGCCCAGTAGCCGCCCGAGGGGATCGTCTTCGCGCCCCAGCCGACGCGCTTGCCGCCCTCGATGATCTTCGCCACCATCGGGTGCGACTTCAGCTCCTGAAATGCGTCGTGTACCGAGAAGCGCGCGTCGCGGTAGTCGAGCCCGACCACGAGGCCCATCGAGACCCTGTCCTCGCCCATCGGGTAGATGAACGAGCCGCCGAACTCGCGGTACTTCGCGGCGAACTTGAGCGGCCAGCCCATCGTGTGGATCACGCGGTCGAGCGGCTGCTGGACCTCCCAGATCTCCTTCACGCCGAGCTCCCACTGCTGCGGATCCTCGGAGCCGATGTCGAAGTGGCGGATCGCCGCTCCGGTGAGGTGGCCCGCCGTGCCCTCGGCCAGCACCGTGGCCTTGGCGATCAGGTCCGAGCCGGGCTCGAAGTTCGAGAGCTCCTGGCCGTCGCGGCCGCGGCCCTTGTCGCCGGAGCGGACGCCCACCACGCGCCCGTCCTCGACGAGCAGCTTGTAGCCCGAGGTCTCCCCCAGGATGTAGACGCCGGCCTCCTCCGCCTGCTCGGAGAGCCAGCGCCCCAGGCGCGCCACCGAGGTCACGTGGTTGCCGTGGTTCTTGAACGGCGGCGGGATCGGGTGCAGCGGCACCGAGCGCTTCCCGTTCGGGAGCAGGTAGACGGTGTCCTTGTCCACCGCGCCGTAGGTCGGCCAGTCGCTCTCGTCGAGGTCCGGGAAGAGCGCGCGCATCGCGGAGGGATTCATCATCGCCCCCGACAGCAGGTGCGAGCCGGGGCCCTTGCCCTTCTCCACCACCGCCACCGGCACCTCGCCGAGCGACTCCATCAGCGCCTCGTCCTCGGCAAGCAGCTGCGTGAGCCTGATCGCGCACGCGAGCCCGCCGGGCCCGCCGCCCACGATCACCACGCCGACCTCGATCCGCTCGTCCTCGGGATCGGTCGGCTGCGTTACGAACTCCTTCTCCGACTCGACCGGAGGCGGATACTCGATCGGGGCGCTGGCCATCTGCGCTCAGCCCTTCTTGGCCTTAACGGCCTCGGTCAGCTTGGGCAGGATCTTGTTGAGATCGCCCACGATGCCGAGGTCCGAGAACTCGAAGATCGGCGCGTTCGGGTCCTTGTTGATCGCGACGATGTTCTCCGAGCCCTGCATGCCGACCTTGTGCTGGATCGCCCCTGAGATCCCGGCCGCGAGGTACAGCTTCGGCGCGACCGTCTTTCCGGTCTGGCCGATCTGCGCCGCGTACGGGTACCAGCCGGCGTCCACGACCGCGCGGGTGGCGGCGACCGCGCCGCCGAGCGCCTCGGCCAGCGCCTCGGCCAGCTCGAAGCCCTCCGCCTTGCCGAGCCCGCGGCCACCGGCCACGAGGATGTCGGCGTCCTCGATGTTCACGTCCGCGCCGCGCTGCTCGCCGCGCTGGACCATCACGGCCTTGGTGGAGTGGTCCTCCAGCTGGACGTCCACGTCGACGACCTCGGCCGAGCCGTCACCGGACTCGGCGATGTCGAACGCGTTCAGGCGGCCGATGATGATGCCGGGCTCGCCCACGTAGCCGACGTCGACCACGGCGGAGTCCTGGAGGATCGGCCGCTCGGCCACGAGCTTGCCGCCCTCGGCCCTCACCGCGGTGACCTCCATCGTCACGCCGGCGCCGAGGCGCGCGGTCAGGCCGGCGCCGATCTCGAAGCCGAGCAGTCCGCCGCCGAAGAGGGCGTACTTGAAGCCCTGGTCCTGGATCACCTTGGCCATCACGTCGACGACCGGCTGCGCCAGTCCCTCCGGCGCCTTGGCGCGGTAGACCTTCGAGGCGCCGTACTTGCCGAGCGTGGCGCAGAGCTCGTCGGTCAGGTCGTCGCCTCCGACGACCACGGCCGCGGCCTCCCCGCCGAGCTCCTTGGCGAGCTTCGCGCCCTCGGAGACGGCGCCCAGCGAGTTCTTGTTGAACTCGCCGTCGTAGTGGAGTGCGTATACGAGGACGCTCATGCGAGCAGCTTCCTTTCCTCGAGCCATGCGACGACCTTCTCGACCGTCTCGTTCGTGTCCTCGTCCTCGATGATCTCGCCGGCCTCCTTCGCGGGGGGCGGGTTGATCGCGAGGACCTCGGTGCGGGAGCCCTGCTCGCCGACCCTGTCGGCCTCGATGCCGACGTCGCCGGCTGCCTTGACGTCGCGCGGCTTCTTCTTGGCGCCCATGATTGCCTTCAGCGACGGGTAGCGTGGCTCGTTGATCGCGTCTCCGACCGAGATCACGGCGGGCAGCTCCACCTCGACGGTGTCGTAGCCGTACTCGGCCTGGCGCTCGCAGCGGAGCTTGCCGCCCTCCACGTCCAGCTTGATCACCTGGGTTAGCGAGGGCATCTTCAGGTGGTCGGCCACAACGGCGCCGATCGTGTAGCACTCGCCGTCGGCGGACTGCTGACCGAGCAGGACCAGGTCGGGCGACTCCGCCTCGAGCACCTTGGCGAGCGCGTAGCCGGTGGCGGCGACGTCGGAGCCGGCCAGCGACTCGTCGGTCAGATGGACCGAGCGGTCGGCGCCGAGGGCCACGGCCTTGTTCAGCGTGCGGCCGGCCTCGGAGGGAGCCATCGTCACGGCGACGATCTCGTCCACCTCCACGGCGCCGCCCTCGCGGATCTGCATGGCGGCCTCGATGGCGTGGGTGTCGAACTGGTTCAGCGTTGTCTCGCCCGAGCGGTCGAGGCGCTTGGAGCTTGGATCCATGCGCTTCTCTACGGCGGCGTCGGGCACCTCTTTGACGAGGACGCAGATCTTCACGGAATGCTTCTCCTTCGTTCTTCCTGAGCGGGCGCCGTGGAACCCCAGCGCCAGGGGCGGAGGATGTTACCTACCCGGTTGACTGATGAGTCAATCGGGGGTTCAGACAGGCACTGCGCTGCGGATGTAGTCGATGATGCCCTGCACCGGAGCGCCGGGCGTGAACACCTCGGCGACACCCAGCTGCTTCAGCTCATCGATGTCGTCGTTCGGGATCGTCCCGCCAACCACGAGCACCACGTCCTCGGCGCCTTCCTCCTTGAGCAGGGACGCGATGCGCGGGACCAGCGTCATGTGGGCCCCGGAGAGAATCGAGAGGCCAACGGCGTCGGCGTCCTCCTGGAGCACCGTCTCCACGATCTGCTCCGGGGTCTGGTGCAGGCCCGTGTAGATCACCTCCATGCCCGCGTCGCGCAGGGCGCGGGCGATGATCTTGGCGCCGCGGTCGTGGCCGTCCAGGCCCGGCTTGGCCACGACGACGCGGATCTTCCTTGCGGACACGGCGCGAGAGGCTACTCTGCCCGGGCACGCCGGTGGACCGCGATGCCGAGCATCAGCATCAGCGCGCCCAGGATCAGCATCGCGCCCGAGTCGCTGCCCGTGTTCGGCAGCGACGGGCCGCTGTCGGCCTGCGCGCCCTCGGCGCCCGTGCCGCTGTCGGACGACCCGCCCGTACCGTCGCCGCCCCCGGAGCTCGAGTCCGGCGTGTCGCCGCCGCCGCGCTCTGCGACGCGCGCACGACGATCGTGCCGTGCATGTTCGGGTGCGGGGTGCAGATGTACGAGAAGGTCCCGGCCTCGTCGAAGGTGTGCGAGCGGCTCTGCCCCGCGGGGAAGATCCCCGTGTCGAAGCTGCCGTCGGGCGCGGTCGCGGAGTGCGACGTGGGGCCGTTGTTGGTCCAGGTGACCGTGTCGCCCTGGTCGATCGTGACCGAGCCGGGTTGGAACTCGAAGTCGACGATCGTCACCGAACCGTTGGCGGCCGCCTTGGCGGCGGTCCGGTCCTTGGCCTTGCGGGCTGGCTGCGCGGGCGCCGGCACGGGCTGCTCGGGTGCGGCGGCAGGCTGCTCCGGCGCGGCGGCGGGCTGCTCGGGGGGCGCGGGCTCGGTGGGCGCCGCGGGCGCGGGCTCGGCGGGCGCGGCGGGCGCCTCCTGCGCAGGAGCGGTCTCGGTGGCAGGGGTCTCGGCGGCCGCCGGATCGGCGTCCTCCGAGGCGAGCAGCGAGCTCGGAAGTACGAGCGCCGCGACCAGGGCATAGATCGCGGCGAGGGCGGCCAGGTGCTTCATCGACGGCGGACCCTAGTCGGTCGGGTCGTGCGGTGCGAGCGAGTTTGCGCCTAGCGCTCCTCGCCCCAATCGCGATCCCAGAGCGGGTTGTTGCCGTGCCGCATGAACTGGACCGCGACGCCGTGCATCGTGCCGTCGTCCAGCTTCAGGACGAGCTGGCGACAGCTCCCCACCCACCTCGGCTCCGTCTTCCAGAGGAACCTGTAGGTCCCGCGGTTGCGCCTGGAGCTGCGGATCCCGCTGCGAGTCCACACGCCGCGCGCCCGCTCGGCTGCGCTCGACTGCGGCTCCGCGCCACAGCCGACCACGCTGGGATAGCCGGGCGCCAGCGGCACCGGGCCGCGGTACGAGCCGAGCGAGAACCGGACCGGCACCGGGCGGCCCGCCCTCCAGCGGTTCACCCGCGGCAGGTTCTCGAGCGGCCAGAGGAAGCCGTCGAAGTCGTAGACCACGCTGTACGCCACGCTCTTCGTGGCGCGGTTCCCGGCGTTGTCGGTCGCGCTCACCTGGAAGCTCTTCGCGCCCACGGTCGAGGTGTCGAGCGTGGCGCCATCGGCCACGCTGCCCTGGCAGCTGGCGAGGCCCGACCCGTTCGGCTCGTCCACGCACGAGTAGTCAGCCGGCACCGACTGGCCGAGCGTGTAGACCGCGCCGGGCGCGGGACTGGTGACCGTGATGGTCGGGGCGCTCCGGTCGGCCACGGTGTAGCTGACCGTCTTCGACGCGGTGTTGCCCGCCCTGTCGCTGGTCTGGACGGTGAAGCTCTTCTCACCGACCGACGCGGTGTCCACGGCCGCGCCGTTCGCCACGCTGCCCACGCACGAGTCGAGACCGGAGCCGTTCGGCTCGTCCGCGCAGGAGTAGTCCGCGCGCACCTGCTCGCCCACCCCGTAGACCGCCCCGCCGACCGGGCTCGAGATGGCGATGCTGGGCGGCGTGGCGTCGACGACCGTGTAGCTGACGGTCTCCGACGCGCTGTTGCCCGCCTTGTCCTTGGCGGTCACCTTGAAGGTCTTGTCTCCGAGCGAGTCTGTGTCCACGGCCGCGCCGTCGGCCACGCTGCCCACGCACGAGTCGAGACCGGAGCCGTTCGGCTCGTCAGCGCAGGAGTAGTCAGCGAGCACGTGCTCGCCCATCTCGTACACCGCGCCGCCGGCCGGCGTGGTCAGGGTGATTGTCGGCTTGGTCTGGTCGACCACCGTGACCGTGTTGGTGACCACCGTCTCATTGCCGGCGTTGTCGAGCGCGGTCACGGTCACCGAGAGCTGTCCAAGCTTGCTCGTGTCGAGCAGCGCGCCGTCCGGCCGCGAGCCGACGCACGAGGCGAGGCCCGAGCCGCCCGTGTCATCGCAGCTGAAGTCCACGACCAACTCGGCCCCCTGCTTGACCAGGGCGCCGTTCGCGGGGCTGCGCAGATCGACTGTCGGCGGCGTGGTGTCGCAGGCGGTGGTGCCGGTCAGGTTGATCACATAGGGACCGGAAGCGCCGCGCGGGGCCCCGGTCCAGCTCGTCACGGGCTCGCTGGCCCCCGGCCCGGAGGCGTCCACGACCCCGTCGGGGTGGAGGCTGGCCGAGAAGACGTCGGGGAAGATCAGGCCGGAGTCGCTCCACGGGTCGTTGTTGAACGCGCTCACCGCGAGGTAGTACTCGCCGCCCGAGGTGGGAGAGAAAGCGTGATTTGCCGGGAGCCGCGAGACGTGCACCCCGAACCCGATGTCGTCGTTCGCGTAGACGCCGAGTCCGTCCGCGTCGAAGAGGTAGAGCTGGGTGTCGCGCGGAGGCGCGGCGTCGGTGCTGGCCGAGAACGAAGCGCCGTCGCTGAGGCACACGCGGTACATGTCGGCGTCGCTGCCGTTCGAGAACGTGCCGAGGATCGGCGTGACAGCGCCGGAGCCGACGTCCTGTGCCGTGGCGGGCAGATCGCCCGCATCGCCGATTTCGGACGCGGCGAATGCGCTCGGCGCTAGTCCGAGCAAAATCACGGCTATTGCTGCTGTGGTGGCGCTTCGGGTGAGGCGTTGTGACACGGGTTCCTTTCCCGCGGCACGGAGGGAACTGCGTTTGCATCGGCTCGGAGCCCTTACCTCGTTAGAAGCCAGCGCTGAGGCTGGACGGCCTAGAAGACGGGTGTTTCGGTGTAGGTGCCGAAGACGCGCTGGAGCGACTCGACGATCTCGCCCTCGCTGGCGTGTGCGCGGGCGCACTCGAGCAGCGGCTCCATCAGGTTGCGATCCGCCGCGGCCGCCTCACGCAGCTCGCCAAGCGCCGCCTCGACCGCGTCGGACTCGCGGCGGGCCCGCACCGCCTGCACGCGGCCGATCTGCTTGCGCTCGAGCTCGGCGGGGATGCGCAGGATCTCGAGCTGGCGCTCGTCCTCCTGCTGGTAGGCGTTCACGCCGACGACCACGCGCTCGCCGCGCTCGATCTCCTCCTGGAGCCGGAACGAGGCATCCGCGATCTCGCGCTGCGGGTAGCTCTGCTTGATCGCCTCGACCATCCCGCCGAGATCGTCGATCTTGCGGAACTCCGCGTAGGCCTCCTCCTCCATGCGGTCGGTGAGCGCCTCCACGAAGTACGAGCCGCCGAGCGGGTCGATCGTGTTCGTGACCCCGGTCTCGTGCGCGATCAGCTGCTGCGTGCGCAGCGCCACCCGCACCGCCTCCTCCGACGGCAGCGCGAGCGCCTCGTCGTAGGAGTTCGTGTGCAGCGACTGCGTGCCGCCCAGCACGGCCGACAGCGCCTCGATCGCCGTGCGCACGATGTTGTTGAGCGGCTGCTGCGCGGTCAGCGACACACCCGCCGTCTGGGTGTGGAAGCGCATCAGAAGTGAGCGCTCGTCGCGCGCGCCGTAGGTCTCGCGCAGCTCGCGCGCCCAGATCCTGCGCGCCGCCCGGTACTTCGCGATCTCCTCGAAGAAGTCGAGGTGCGCGTTGAAGAAGAACGACAGCCGCGGCGCGAACTCGTCGATGTCGAGGCCGCGCTCGAGCGCCTGCTCGATGTAGGTGAACCCGTCCTTGAGCGTGAACGCCAGCTCCTGCTGAGCCGTCGAGCCCGCCTCGCGGATGTGGTAGCCCGAGATCGAGACCGGGTGCCACCTGGGCATGCGGCGCGCGCAGAACTCGATCATGTCGGTCACGAGCCGCATGGCCGGATCGACCGGGAAGCACCACTCCTTCTGCGCGATGTACTCCTTCAGGATGTCCGTCTGGATGGTGCCGGCCAGGCGCTCCGGCCCGATGCCCTGCTGCTCCGCCGCGACCACGTAGAAGGCGAGCATCACCGCGGCCGGCGCGTTGATCGTCATCGAGGTCGAGACCTCGCCCATGTCGATCCCGCCGAACAGCGTCTCCATGTCGTCGAGCGTGTCCACCGCCACGCCCTCGCGGCCCACCTCGCCCTCCGAGCGCGGATGGTCGGAGTCATGCCCCATCAGCGACGGCATGTCGAACGCCGTGGAGAGCCCGGTCTGCCCGTGGTCGAGCAGGTAGCGGAAGCGCTCGTTCGTCTCCTCCGCGGTGCCGAAGCCGGCGAACTGCCGCATCGTCCAGAGCCGGCCGCGGTACATCGACGGATACACGCCGCGCGTGAACGGATACTCGCCCGGGAAGCCGATCCGCTCCGGCGGGCCGACGTCCTCGGACGTGTACAGCGGCGCCACCGGCGCGCCGCTCAACGTGGTGAACAGGGCGTCCCGCTCGGGCGTGCGCTGGAAGCGCTCGCGATACCAGCGCTCGGCGTCGGTCATGGCGCGGGGCTCGACAGCCATCCCGCGAAGTTTAGGTGCCGATCAGGCCGCGACCGCACGGGCCGCCGCCGAGGCGCCCAGCTCGCGCAGGCAGAGCGCCGCGGTCCACGCGAAATCGCGCGCGCCGAGACCGCGCCCGGACTCGGGGGCGAAGTACTCCCGCATCCCGCTGCCCTCGATCGACAGCATCATGCGCTCGCGCAGCGCCTGGGCGGCGCGCTCCTCGCCGTGGAGCTCGAGGCCGAGCGCCGTGAGCCAGGTGACGTTGGCCCAGACCGGCCCACGCCAGTAGTTGTGCGCCGAGCGCTCCGGATGCTTCGCGTCCAGCGAGCGCACGCCGTAGCGCGAGGCGAGCGGCCCGTGGAGCACGGTCGCCCGGGCCGCCGCCACCTCCTTGTCGTGCAGCCCCGGGGCGAGCAGGGCCAGCGCCGAGCCCGCGCTCGTCACGGGCAGCGTCGAGCCGTCGGTCACGTCGAGCGGCCGGATCAGGCCGTCCGCGTCGGCGCGGGCCTGCAGCGCGGCCGCCACCCGCTCGCTCGCCTCGAGGCTCTCGTCGGCGATGCGGCTCTCGCCGAGCGCCTCGCTCACTGCCGCGAGGTCACGGCAGGCGCGGGCGAGGATCGCGCTGAACCCGGGATCGAGAACGCGGAACGCGCCGTTCTTGGCCAGCTCGGCCTGGTCCCAGCCGGTCCGGGTGCCGCGCCGCACCAGCGTGAGGAAGCGCCGGTAGTGCTCGTCGCTCGGCCGCTCGGCGGCGTCGACCGAGTCGGTGTCGCGGCGGTGAAGCACGAACACCTCGGGCATCACGCGCCAGAGCGGGGCGTCCCACTCCACCGCGTTGTCGCGACCGGACTCCCAGGGATGTATCAGCACCGGCTCGCCGCTGCCGTGTGGGTCGCGCTCGCTGAGCAGGAAGCGGTGCCAGGCGTGAAGGGGCGCGACCAGGGCGCCAGCGCGCCGCTCGTCCGGGTGCTCCTCGAACAGCAGGCGCAGGCAGGTGGCCGCCACCGGCGGCTGCGTGATCCCCGAGATGCGCCGGCCGTCCGCGCCCAGGCGCCGCCCCCACCAGCGCGCGCCCGGCACGTAGCGGACCGAGAACATGCGCAGTCGCCGCCGGAACGCGATGTGGGGCAGCATCCCGGCGCCGTCCCTGGCGCCGGCCAGCGACTCGAGCTCGGTCCACGCCCGCGCGGGGTCCAGCTCCGCCCATCCGAGCGCCGCGAGCGCCGAGTCCCAGTTCCACTGATGCGGGTACGTCGAGCGCGAAGGAACGGTGTAGCTTCCGCTGTCGTTGCCGCGCAAAACCCCGGAACTTCTGTCCCGCAGCGGCGTTGGAACGTGCATGAAGCGGATAATCATCACAACCGCGGCAGTCGCCATGCTCGCGGTACCGGCCGTTCAGGCCGCCAAGCCGACACCAGGCACCCTCACCATCGCCGCCGCTCCCACAGCGGTGAAGTCCGGGGGCAGCGTGACCCTGTCGGGCAAGCTCACGGGGGCGAACGTCGGCGGGCGCACGGTGCGGATACGGGCGGACGAGTTCCCCGTCAGCTCCTTCTCCAACGTCGGCACCACGACCACGAACGCGGCCGGTGATTGGTCGTTCGTCGTCAAGCCGACCCAGAACACGCGCTACACCGCGAACGTCGGCAAGGCCGACAGCGCGAACCTGGACGTGACGGCCCGCGCAGCGGTCACGCTCAAGCTGTCCGACCGCACGCCCCGCCGCGGCCAGCGTGTCACGTTCTCGGGCCAGGTCTGCCCCGAGCGCGACACGGTTGCGATCGCGCTGCAGCGGCGCTCGAGCACCGGCTGGAAGACGATCGCCAGCCCCGTGCTTGCGGATATCCCGGCTGCGACCTGCTCGTCGTACTCCGTGGTCAAGCGAGTCCGCCGCGACGGACGTTTCCGGGCCCGCTTCCTCGGGGACACGAACCTCGCGGCAGGCAACAGCCGCGTGAAGCGCGCACGTGTCCACTAGCCGGATCGGATTGGAATCGACATGAAGCGAACGACGGCCATCGCGATGGCGGCAGTCGCCATGCTGGCGATGCCGGCAGCGCTGTCCGCCCAGGGGCCGCCGAAGAACCTCCAGATCGGCCCGAACACCGCCGAGGTCAAGTTCGGCGGCAGCGCCACGCTGTCGGGGAAGCTCACCGGGCAGAACAACAGCGGGCGGACCGTCACCGTCGAGAGGGACCCGTTCCCGTTCGGCACGTTCGAGGCCGCGGGCACGACTCAGACGAACGCGTCGGGCGACTGGTCGTTCGCGGACAAGCCCACGGTGAACACGCACTACCGGGCTCGCTCCGAGGGCTCGGAGAGCAAGACCGTGGACGTGAACGTGCGGCCCGCGATCAGCTTCGGGCTCTCGGATCGGACGCCGGCAGTCCGCCAGCGCGTGATCTTCTCGGGCCGGCTCTGCCCCGAGCACGACGGCACGGCCGTGGCGCTCCAGCAGCGCAGCGCCAACAACCAGTGGCGCAGCATCAGGACGCTCGTGCTCAAGGACATCCCGGGCGAGACCTGCTCGTCCTATACGCGGACCCTGCGCCCGCGTAGGACCCGGGCTTATCGCGTGCACTTCAACGGCGACGCGGACCACGTGGCCGGCAACAGCAGCGTGCGAGTCGCACGCGTGCACTAGCTAGCGGCGCAACAGCGGGCGCCGGCGCCTCGGTCGGCGTGCCCGCGCCGCCACGTAGCCGCCCCCGCCGCCGACCAGGGCGACGCTCGCCACGGCCGATGCCCAGCGGAGACGCCGGCCGAGCTTGTCGAAGCGCATGATGCGCCAGCCCTCCTGGCGCGCGACTCGCTCGAGCTCGCGGTCGGGGTTCACGGCCACGGGGTGGCCGACCGCGCGCATCATCGGGAGGTCGGACTCGGAGTCCGAGTACGCGAACGACTCGGCGAGGTCGATCCCCTCGCGCGCGGCCAGCTCGCGGATCGCCACCGCCTTGCCCTCGCGGTAGGTGAACGGGCCCGCGGGCCTGCCGGTGTACACGCCGTCGCGCACCTCGCTGCGCATCCCGATGCCGCCGTCCAGCACGAGCACGTGCGCGAGCACGTCGGCCAGCTCCTGCGATGCGGCCGTGACGATGTAGACGGCGCGCCCCGCGTCCTGGTGCGCGTAGGCCTCGCTGAGCACCTCGCGGTAGAGCAGGGGCAGCACACCGGCCAGCACGTCCGGCCCCATCCGGGCCAGGTCCACGGCCCGCTGGCCCGCGATCGAGTCGAGTATCCGCTGGCGCAACTCGTCGGTGCCCGCGTCGGTCGAGCCGTTCAGGCGGAACTTGATGTTCGCCCATGCATCGGAGGCGAGCTGCCTGCGAGACACCATCCCCGCCCTGTACGCGGCGCGTCCGAAATGGATCGCGCTCGACCCTTCGATGAGCGTCTTGTCGAGGTCGAAGAAGGCGGCTGCCTTCAGCTTCCGTTCACCTCGACGATCACGGCGTCGCCCTGGCCGCCGCCCGAGCAGATCGCAGCGCAGCCGAGCCCACCCCCGCGGCGGCGCAGCTCGTGCACCAGCGTCATCAGGATGCGGGCGCCGCTCGCGCCGATCGGGTGCCCGAGCGCGATGGCGCCGCCGTTCACGTTCACCTTCGACTCGTCCACGCCGAGCATGCGCATCGAGTTGAGCGCCACCGAGGCGAAGGCCTCGTTGATCTCGAACAGGTCGATGTCGTCCACCGACAGGCCGGCCTTCTCGAGCGCCTTCGTGGTCGCGTTCGCGGGCGTGCGCGCCAGGTAGGGGAACTCGTCCGCCACCGCCGCCTGCGCCATGATCGTGGCCAGCGGCGTGCGGCCGTTGCTCTTCGCCCACTCGTCGGACGAGAGCACGAGCGCGCCGGCGCCGTCGTTCACTCCCGGGGCGTTCCCGGCCGTGTGAGCGCCGTCCTTGTGGAATGCGCCGCGCAGCTTCGACAGCGCCTCGAGCGTGCTCTCGCGCCGCGGCGCCTCGTCCACCTCGACCGTGGTGTCGCCCTTCCTCGAGCTGATCGTCACCGGGGTGATCTCCTCGGGAAGACGCCCCTCGTCGGTGGCCTGGATCGCCAGCTCGTGCGAGCGCAGCGCGAACTTGTCCATGTCCGCGCGCGTGATCTCGAGCTCCTCGCCGACCTCGTCGGCCTCCTCGCCCATGTGCTTGCCGGTGAACGGGTTGGTGAGCCCGTCGTGCACCATGCCGTCGAGCGCCTGGGCGTCGCCCATGCGGAACCCGAAGCGCGCCTGCTTGAGCAGGTAGGGGGCGCTCGACATCGACTCCATGCCGCCGGCAACCGCAAGGTCGAGGTCGCCGGCGCGCACGGACTGGTCGACCATGCCCGCCGAGCGCAGGCCGGATGCGCACACCTTGTTCACGGTCTCCGAGGAGACCTCCTTCGGGATGCCGCCCTTGATCTGCGCCTGGCGGCTCGGGATCTGGCCCTGCCCCGCCTGGAGCACCTGGCCGAACACCACGTGCTGCACCTGGTCGGGGGCCACCTCGGCGCGCTCGAGCGCTGCCGCGATGGCGTTCCCGCCGAGCTCCGTGGCGTCCAGCGACGCCAGCGCGCCGCCCATCTTCCCGAACGGCGTCCGCGCGGCGCCGAGTATCACGGTCTTAGGCATGTGCTGAAAACTATCGATTGGGTAAACACCCAGGATGCGGGCAGGGGTGCTCCTGGGGATGCTGTGCGTGGGTCTCGCGCTTCCGGCGAGCGCTGCCGCCCAGGGCCTCGACACCACCTGCCAGTTCTCGCTCACCCGCCTCGACGCCACGACCACGAACGTGCTCGCCGTGGACACGAACGCGGTCTACTGGGGCGGGACCTACGCCGCGCTGCCCGGCACGCGCATCCGCATCGAGGGGCAGTATCCGCACTCGCGCTACATCAGCTGGAACGTGTACGACGCGGCCGCGCGGCCGATCGACGCGCTGTCCGACATCCAGCTTGCGCCCCACCCCGGCAGCTCGAACCCGTTCCTGCCCGGCGCGTCGCGCACGGCGGAGCCGCGCGACTACACGGCCTTCATCGAGGTCGGCCCGCGCCCGGAGCAGCCCGCGCCGAACACGCTCTACACCGGCAGCTCCCAGGGCGGCACCTTCCTCTACCGGGTGTACGTGCCGGACGCGGGTCGCGACGCGAAGGGCGGCGTCCCGCTGCCGCGCGTGACGCTCGAGTCGGCCGACGGCAGCGGCGCGCCGCTCGGTGCCGAGCAGTGCCGCGAGCTCCAGGCTCCGTACGCCCAGCCGCTGAACGACCTGATCGCGGGCATGCCGGGCCTGCCGGACCCGACGGCGGACGGCGAGGGCTACCCCGGACGCAACCCGCCGAACTGGCGGCTGTTCGAGAACTTCTGCAGCGCGGCGGTCGACATCATGCTCGACAACGAGTCGGGCGAGCCGTTCCACCCCGGCGCCCGCGACCGCTGCGGCAACGGTCCCGGCTTCTTCTCGAACAGGGACATCGCCTACGTGTTCGCGCCCAGCTCGCGCGGGTTCGGCGAGCTGCTCGTCCTGCGCGGGCGCGCGCCGACGTTCGCCGACACGCGTTCCGGGCCGGCGGTGATGCCGAGCGGGCAGCAGCTCCGCTACTGGTCCTTCTGCCAGTACGAGCCCGCGACCCAGCGCGTGATCGACTGCCGCTCGGACGATCGCGTGAGCGTCGGCTCCGACGGCCGCTACACGATCGTCGTCTCGACTCCGGAGAAGCGCCCGGCAAGCGCGCGGCCGGAGTGCGGGGTCACGTGGCTGCCCTGGGGCCCGCAGACCCAGGGTCTGGTGATCTACAGGCACATGCTCCCGGACCCCTCTTTCGCTCAGGCAATCCAGAACGTGCCGCAGCCGGGAGCCGAGAGCGAGACGATGGGCGACTACTACCCGCGCGGCGAGTACCTCACCGATCCGGGCTTCTTCAAGGCGAGGAGTTGCCGGCGCGGCTGAGTCGGACCTCCTAGACTCCCGCCGCTGATGGCACCGATCCCGGTAAGCGCGCGTTCCGGACCGGCTGAGGACACCGCTGCGGACACTCGCGTGGTCGGAGTCTTCGAGGACGAGAAGCTCGCCGACCCGGCGCTGCAGCGCCTGATCGAGCTCGGCGAGGCGAAGCGCGCGCTGAAGAAGGTGGCCGTGGCCCACGAGGACGCGCCGGGCGGCGGCCAGCGGCGAGTGCTGATCGCAGGCCTCGGAAAGCGGGACGCGTTCGGCGCCGAGCAGGCGCGCGTGGCGGCGGCCGCCGCGGCGGCGAGGGCGAAGGAGCTCGGGGCGGTGTCGCTGTCGTGGGCAGCGCCCGAGGGCGAGGGCGTCGCGGCCGCGCTGGTGGAGGGCACCCTCCTCAAGCTCTACTCGTTCGACCGCTTCAAGTCGAAGGCCGGCGACAACGACAACGGCGGCGTGGAGTCGCTCGAGATCGCGGGGGACTCGGTGGACGCCGACGAGGTCGAGCGCGGCCGCATCGGAAGCGTGGCCGCGAACGCGGCGCGCGACCTCCAGAACCTGCCCTCCAACGTTGCGACGCCGACCTTCCTCGCCGAGCGCGCGCGAGAGATCACCGACGAGCACGAGGCGCTCGAGCTCGAGCTGCTCGACCGCGAGGCGATCGTGGAGCGCGGCATGGGGGCGTTCGCCTCCGTCGCGCAAGGCAGCCACGCCGAGCCGCGACTGATCGTGCTGCGCTACCGCCCCTCTGGCGCGAGCGGCCCGCACCTGGCGTTCGTGGGCAAGGCGGTCACGTTCGACACCGGCGGGATCTCGATCAAGCCCTCGGCGAAGATGCAGGAGATGAAGTTCGACATGTCGGGCGGGGCGGCGGTCATCGAGGCGATGGCCGGGATCGCGGAGCTCGGCCTGCCGGTCACGATCACCGCGGTGGTGCCGTCCACGGAGAACATGCCGAGCGGCCACGCCGTCAAGCCCGGCGACATCGTCACGGCCATGAACGGCACGACGATCGAGGTGAACAACACCGATGCCGAGGGCCGGCTGATCCTGGCGGATGCCCTCTGTTACGCGGTCGAGCAGGGCGCGGAGCGGATCGTCGACCTGGCGACCCTTACCGGCGCGATCCTCGTGGCGCTCGGCCACACCTACTGCGGCCTGTTCTCGAACGACGACGACTGGTGCGGCGAGGTGGACGCCGCGTGCGACGCGAGCGGCGAGATCGGCTGGCGCCTGCCGCTCCACCCCGAGTACTACGACCTCACGAAGGGCCAGTACGCGGACCTCACGAACGCCGCGGAGCAGCGCGTGGCGATGTCGAGCTACGCGGCCGAGTTCCTGCGCCAGTTCGTGGACGGCAAGCCGTGGGTGCATATCGACATCGCGGGCACGGCATGGGGCCTGAACCGCAACTACTCGCCCAAGGGCGCGAGCGGATTCGGCACCCGCATGCTGATCGAGCTGGCCCGCCGCGGCGCCGCCTGAGCGGCCCCCAGCCGCCCGTGAAACGGGTTCTGGGCACGTTTCACGCTGTGTGACATAGATCACACAGTGGTTTGGTCTCGTGGTTTGGTGGCTACGGTCTCGTCGTAAGCCGAAAACCGGCCAGCTTGCGTGCGGGGAGGAGACGCGCGAGTTCGGCAAGCCCTAGCCGTGCCTGAGTAGTTCGCACGGCAGGCAGAACCACCCTCGGAGGTGGTGTTGTGAAGAAGGCAGTGATCCTGCTTGCGTGCGCTTGCGCGCTTGCACCGGCGGCGGCGACGTCGCTGGCTGTGGCGGAGGATTCGTCTCAGGCTGATACGACAACGACAACCACTACATCGACCACATCGCCCGCGCCCCGCGCGCAGGCGGCGGGTACTCGTCTCAGGGCCTCGTACAGGCACTGGCGAAGAAAGCTCGACCGCTACGGCGTGTGGTACGGACGCAACCTCGTGCGGGCCGCGGCCGCCAACGACCGGTCGCCGACCGCTCGTGAGCTGCGTCGTTCGGTCCGGCGGATGAAGCGCCGCTTCAGCCGCTGGTCGCACACCTACGAGGGCCGCGCGACGGTGCACCGCTTCAAGGTGCGTCACATCCCGTCGTGGGGCCGCTCGCACCTGCGCTCGATCGCGCTGTGCGAGTCGCACAACAACCCGCGGGCCGTGAGCTCGAGCGGTGCCTACCGCGGGCTCTACCAGTTCAGCTTCAGCACGTGGCAGGTGGTAGGCGGCTGGGGTGACCCCGCCGCAGCGCCGCGCTCTGAGCAGACCTGGAGGGCCTGGGTGCTGCTGAAGAACCACGGCAGCGGCCACTGGCCCGTCTGCGGCTAGCGCCGGGCGGGGGTAGCAGCAAACGCCCTGCCGGCCGCGACCGTGCGGCCGGCAGGGCGGTCCCCGCCCTTAGCGGTCGGTGCGGGGCTGCTCGTACTGCTCGTCGCGCACGACCTCGCCGTCCTCGTCGCGCTCGAAGCGACGCTCGCGCTCCATCTCGGGCGCGTCCGTGCGCTCGTAGTGCTCGACGCTCTGGTCGCCGCCGGTGGCGGCGGTATCCGCGTGCGTCCTGTCGTATTCCGCAGCCGCCTCGCCCGGGTCCGCGTCGGGATCCTTCCTGGCCGCCTCGATGTGGCGCTCGCGCGCCTCACGATGCTGGTCGTCGGCGCTCGCCGAGCGCTCGCGCGCCAGCGCATCCTGGCGCTTCGCCTCGGCCGCCTGAGCGTCGGCCTCCGCGCGCGTCCTGTCCGCCTGTGCGCGCCCGACCTCCGCCTCGCGGCGGATCTCGTGCGCCTCGGTCTTACGCGTCTCGTAGCGGCGCTCACGGCCCTTCCGAGCGGCAAACCACAGCACCGCCAGCAGGATCAGTGCAGCACCGATGATTGCGATGATTACTCCGGTATCCATACCTTGCTTCCTCCCTCTAGGTCTTGGGAGGCGTACCCGGTATGGCGGGGCGCAACCTTCTTACTTGGTGGCCGGCTCCTCGTCCTTCAGCTCGCGCTTGAGGACCTTTCCGGTGGCGTTGCGGGGCAGCTCGTCGATGAAGACGATCTCGCGCGGCACCTTGTAGCGCGCGAGGTTCTTCTTCACGTGCGCCTTCAGCTCGTCCTCGCTCGCCTTCTTGCCCGGCTCGAGCACCACGAAGGCGCGCAGGCGCTGGCCAAAATCCTTGTCGTCGACGCCGATCGCCGCCACGTCGCTCACCGCGTCGTGGCGTGAGAGCAGGTCCTCGACCTCCTTGGGGAACACGTTCTCGCCACCCGAGACGATCATCTCGTCGTCGCGGCCCTCCACGAACATGCGCCCGGCGTCGTCGAAGCGGCCCACGTCGCCGGTGGCCATCAGGTTGCCGATCACGTCCTTCGAGCCGCCGCCCGTGTAGCCCTCGAACAGCATCTCGTTGCCGACGAAGATGCGACCGGCGTCGCCCGGCTTCACCTCCACCCCGTCCTCGTCGTAGAGCTTCACGACCGTGCCCCGCGGCGGGCGCCCGGCGGTGCCGGGGGCCGCGCGCATGTCGGCCGGGGTGGCGATCGACGCCCAGGCCACCTCGGTGGAGCCGTAGAGGTTGTAGAGCGTGTCGCCGAACTCGTCCATCCAGCGGGTGGCCAGGTCGCCGGGCAGCGCCGAGCCGCTGGCGGCCACCACCTTGAGTGAGGACACGTCGTACTTCGCGCGCGTCTCCTTGGGCAGGTCCAGGATCCGCTGCATCATCACCGGGACCACGGCGAGCGCATCGGCGCGCGTGCGCGCGACCTCCGCCAGCGCCGTCTCGGGGTCGAACTTGCGGCGCAGCACGTAGGTGTTGCCGAGGATCAGCCCGAGCGAGAAGTGGGCGAAGCCCCAGGAGTGGAATAGCGGCGCCGCGATGTGAATCGTCTGCCGCGCCTTCAGCGGGATCTTCGAGAGGTAGGACACCACCGGGTCGAGCGACTGCGGGTTGCCGCGCGACGCGCCCTTCGGCGTGCCCGTGGTGCCCGAGGTGAGGATCACGGCGCGGCCCTCACGGTCGGGCGGGACGACCGAACTCGGGTCGCCGTCGGCCATCAGATCGTCCAGCGTCGGATCGGCGCAGGTCGGCGAGTCGTGCCACGCCACGAAGCGCTTGCGGCGCTGCCCGGCGTCCTCGAGCAGCTCGTAGAACTCCTCGTCGAAGATGAGCGCCTTCGGCTTCTCGCGCTTGACCACCTCGGTGATCTGCGGGCCGGCGAAGGCGGTGTTGAGGTAGAGCGCGTCGGCCCCCAGCTTCGACAGCGCGACGGTGGCCTCGATGAATCCGCGGTGGTTGCGGCACATGATCCCAACGCCGTCGCCCTCGCCGATGCCCTGGTCCGACAGCGCGTGCGCCAGGGCGTTCGTGCGCGTGTCGACCTCGGTGTAGCTGAGGGTGCCCAGCTCGTCCACGACCATCGTGTCCTCGGGGAAGCGCTCCGAGAGCGAGATCGCTCCGGCGGCCGGGCTGCGGCCCCATTTCTGCAGCGTGCGCAGCACACCCCAGAGGCGATCCGGGCGCATCGGGCGAATCACGCCCGCTTCGATCATGACCTTCGCGCTGCCCAGCTGGTACGCGACCTTGGCCGGCAGGTTCTTGCTCTCTTCGTCAGACACCTGTTCCTGAACCTCCCTGTCCTCCAGCTCCAATGCGAGATTCTTAAGGGTTCCCGCGAGGATGCGCGCCACCATGGGGGCGCCGAGCCGGTCGGCCGCCATGCCGAGCAGGCCACCGGGGGAGTCCCATGAGAGCCGCAGCGTGACCTTGGTGCGCGCGTCGTCGCTCTCGCGCAGGCGCCAGCGCGCGCGGTGGTCGATGCCGGTGATGCTGTGCCACGCCATGTCGCCTGGCTCGTCGAACTCGACGATCTCGATCAGGCCACCGATGTCCGCGGAGCCCACTCGCATGCGCAGCGCGAAGCGAGCACCGAGGCCGTGCTCGTCGTTCTTGCGGTCGAGGCGCGTGAGCCCGTGCCAGAAGCGCGGGTAGTGGTCCGGATCGGCGACGAGCTCCCAGATCTTCTCGCGCGAGGCGTCGATTGTGATGTCGCGCTCGACCCTCATCAGCCCAGCACGGGGAGGCTGCGTTCCTCGGCGAGCCCGGTGAGGGCGGTCTGCATCTCGCCCAGCACGAGCTCGTACGCCTCGTCGACTTCCATCCCCGACACGTCGATCGGCTCCAGCACCTGCATCGTGATCTTCGCGGGGAGCGGGATGTGCCCGAGCATGTCGCCCACGTTCAGGCCCCAGGGAAGTGCGAGCGAGATGGGGAGCACCTTGAGGCGGAACATGCGGTCGAGGCCGAGCAGCCGGGCGATGCCCTCGCCGCGCGAGAGGAAGAGAGCGGTCTCCTGGCCGCCGATCGCAACCACCGGGACCAGCGGGACGCCCTTCGACTGCGCGAGCCGGATGAAGCCGCGGCGGCCGCCGAAGTCCACACGCGCGGACTCCCAGGTCGGCCGGTGCACCTCGTAGTCGCCGCCGGGGTACACGAGCAGCGCGGCGCCGCCGTCGAGCGCGCGCTCGGCGTTCTCAGGCGTGGCCGCCACCGTCCCGTACTTGCGCAGCATCCCGAGGCCCGGCATGGACAGCACCAGGTTGTGGGCTAGCTGGTGGAAGCGCCGCTCCACCCCGAAGTAGGTGGTGAAGGCGAGCGAGAAGACGTGGGTGTCCGGCGTGAGGTTGCCGCCGGAGTGGTTACCCACGAGGAGGACCGGGCCCTCCTCCGGGATGTTCTGGAGCCCGCGCACGTCCGCGCGGAAGTAGAGGCTGGCGAGCATCCAGAGGCCGGGGAGCGTCTCGCGGATGTAGTCCGGGTCGCGCTCGTCGAGGTCGGCCTTCGGCACGCGGCTCTGAGCCTGCTGCGCGACGGCGGAGATCAGCCTGCCGGCCATCTGCGCGAGCGACGACGTTGCGCTCACCGCGCCCGCCGCGGCGCGCGCCGCGCCCTCGGGGCCGGCCCCGTTGGACGAGTCGCGCGAGGTCTGGGTGGTCATGCGGCCCGTCTTGCGGCGGGACGCATCGCGGGCCAGGTCGATGGCGGACCCTGCGGGCGGCTGATCTTGTGCGGCTCGCCCGCCGGCAGGCTGGCGAGGCGGGTGCGCACCTCCGGCGCGCGCAGCTGCTCGGCCACCGTGAGCTCCGCGGTCTCGATCACGTGCTGGCGACGCTCCGCGCTCATCCAGTTGCGGCCCATCGCAGCATGGTCCTCGGCGGTCGGCTCGACGATCAGCACCTCCGTGCCGAAGCGACGGACCTTGCGCTCCTCTCGCTCGAGCCGCCCGCGCGAGGCGCGCCGGGTGAGGGCTGGGATCAGCTCGAGCACGGCGCCCACGCCGGAAGAGCCCTCCGCGCTGCTCGTGAGCGGGTTGAGGCAGATAACGAGGTCGAGCCCGCGGCCGGCCACGAGATCGAGGTTCGAGACCGAGCAGACGCCGCCGTCCACGTAGCGGCGCCCGCCGATCTTCACGGGCCTGAAGAAGCCGGGGATGGCGCAGGAGGCGGCCACCGCGTCGGAGATCTCGGCGCGCGGGGAGCCCACGCGGCCGAACGGGATGCGGCGTCCGGACTCGTAGTCACACGCCACGGCCCAGTAGTTCGGGTGCTCGACCCACGAGCCGGGCACGGCTCGGTGGACGACGTCCTTCAGTGAGTCGGTCGACATGAAGCCCGAGGGCAGCCAGCCGGCCACCATCTGAAGCGGCGTGTGACGGAGCGGGTTCGAGAGCGCGGTCAACGCCATCCGCAGCGACCCGGGGCCGAGCAGCGGCAGCCCGCGATGGAGCCGGAACGACGCGCCGGCGGAGCGGTCGGCGTCCGCCGCCGGCCGCCCGTCGGGACCGGTGAGCCCCTCGAACACCTCGCCGCGCGAATGGGCGACCATGAACCAGGGCGGCACGCCAGATGCCACGAGCGCCCCGATCATCGAGCCCGCCGACGTGCCGACGATGTACTCGGAGCTGCCCGGATCCCAGTCCGTCTCCTCGGCGAGGGCGCTCAGCGCACCCGTGAGCCACGCACCGCCAAGCACGCCGCCCGCGCCGAGAACCAGCCCGACCCTCACGGACAGGCGCTTCCCCTCGAAATCCGGCGCATAAACGCGAGCCGGGCCGGGTCGTTCACATTTTCAGGGTAACCGGGGGTGGCGCTCCGCGCCCGCGCCCGGTTCGGGCTCGCTAGGAGCCGTCGGTCTCCGGGTCTCTGTAGGCCCGCTTGCGCCAGGGGGGCTTCACGCCCTCGTCGAGGGGGCGGTAGCCGCGCGTGTCGCGGGTCTCCAGGGGGATCAGGCGCAGGCCCTCAGCGCTTGTCGATCGCTCGTCCATATCCCGGCCCGGGACGAGGGGCACGCGCCGCATGGGACGCGTGGGCGAGCCGGGCGGCGGGATGTAGCGCGGAATCCGGGGGATCCGGCGCCCGTCGCCCGGCTCATCCGCCTGAGGCTCCATGCGGAACGGCACGTGCCCCGAGTGGCTGCCGCGCGTGACGCGCACCCAGCCCGTGGGGCGGATCCACTCGTTCGCACAGAACCTCCACTTGCAGCCCTGGAAGGCGCCGTGGGAGCTCGCGCGCACCCACGTGCTGCCGTCGGCATCGATGCGGACGAATACCCCCTCCCAGTCGTCGCGATGGAAGCCCGGATAGTCGGGCGTGCCATCCACCAGCTCGCGCACCCGCGGCAGCAGCCAGGACCGCTCCCAGATGCGGTCCGAGCCCGCCAGGACGCTGTTCGAGTCCGGGTAGTAGAGCCAGTACTGGAGATAGAGCCGGCCGCCGCGGCGGATCACGTGGGTGAAGGCGGTCGCGCGCGCCCGCGCGCGGCTCGTGTGGGTGTCGAGCGCGGGGTCGTCAGGGGCGCTCGCGCAGGGCGCGCGCCGGCACTTGCGCCAGTCCACCGGCAGCTCGCGCTCGCCGGGCTCGTAGACGAGGTTGGGAGCGAGCTCCCGCACGGTGGCGGCGAGCTCCTCTCCGTAGGCCTGCTCGAGCGCGCGCTCAGCGGCGTGGCAGCCGCCGCTGGCGGCGCACACGATGTGATGCGCGAGAAAGCCCCCGATCGAGCGGCCGTCGGCCCGCGGGCTGAGTGCGACCAGCGCACCGAGGGCGAGCGCCAGCACGAGCACCAGGCCGACCAGCTCGACGCTCGCCTGGCCGTCGTCAGCAGGGACCCGCATTAGTTCGAGGGCCGTCCGAAGTCGCGGATCAGGTCCACCGGGCTGAGGCAATCGTTCGCGATCCGGACACCCTCGGACACGGGGATCGCCGCGTTCGGGAAGCGAATCTCGGGATGAAGGACGCCGTAGCGGACGCGCTCGTAGCCGAGGCAGATCATCCACGAGCGCCGCCAGAGCACGCCGGCGCCGCGACCGGCCCGCCGCAGGATCGGTGCCGCCGAGCGTGGCGGCCGAAGCCACGGTCGCGTGCTGCGGCGTGCGCGCGGCGCGAGCGGCAGGAGCGGCGGCGCCGTGACAAGGCGGCTCGGGGCGCCGCCGCGGGCGAAGTGCTCCGCGGCGGTGCCCCGCCGGGCCGCGCCGCGCGACCTGGCCGCCCGCCCGAGCGCGGCGCCGCACACCCGCCGCGCGCCGCGCAGGTGACCGTGCTCACGAGCTCCGCGCCGAGGTCGCCGGCGTCCGCTCGCGGCGCGAAGCGGACCAGCGCCGCGAGTGCGAACGCCAGCAGGAGCACGAGCACGATCCATTCGACGCTCGCCTGTCCGCGCTCGCTGCGCATGGCGGCGACCGTACGTGGGGGACGCAGACCTGTGGGGGCGCGAGCGCGACGAGGGTGTTACAGGGGAACGACGACGTGCTCGGCGGCGCTGGCCCGCGCGGCCTCGATTACGCGAAGCGTGGCGATGCCCGCCGCGAGCGGGACGGGAGCCGCCTCGCGGGCGCGTATCGCTCGCTCCATCTGCTCGTAGAACTCCACGTAGCGGCCGGGCTCCGTCTCCACCGGCGCTGCGTTCTCCTCCGTGCCCAGCAGGCCCCAGGCCTCGGGCGGCTCGACGCCGAAGCCGGGGTCGTTCGGGCGCCGGCCCGCGCGCAGCGCGTCCTCCTGCACGTCGAGCCCCCATTTCACGTAGGCGGCGTCCGTGCCGAGGGCCCTGAGGCGCGGGCCGGGCTGCGCCGCGAGCATGGTCGCCCAGAGCTGCGAGCGCGCGCCCGAGGAGTGCTCGAGGGCGAGGAAGAAGTCGTCGTCGACCTCGGCGCCCGCGCGCAGCGTCCGCACCTCCGCGTACACCGCCCGGGCCGGGCCGAGCAGCTCGAGCGCCTGGTCGATCACGTGCGGGCCGAGGTCGAACAGCACGCCGCCCGCGTCCTCGGGGCCTCCGTGCTCGCGCCACCTGCCCACGTCCACCTCGGGGCGCCAGCGTTCGAAACGCGACTCGAAGCGCACCAGCTCACCCAGCGCCCCCTCCGAGAGAAGCCGCCGAAGCGTCAGGAAGTCGCCGTCCCAGCGGCGGTTGTGAAAGACGCTCGCAACCACCCCGCGCGCCTCGGCCGCCTCGGCCACCCGCTCACCCTCCGGGACGCTCGGGGCGAGCGGCTTGTCGACGACGACGTGGAGCCCGGCGTCGACGGCCCGGAGCGCGAGGGGAACGTGATGGCGGTTGGGCGCGGCGATCACCGCGAGGTCGTGAGCATCGGACGCGGCGAACAGGTCGTCTGCCGACGGCAGGATCTCGACGTGTGGGTAGGTCGAGCGCGCCTGGACCGCGCGTTCCTCGTTCGAGGTGACCACCGACGCGAGCGACAGACCCGGCACGGCCTCGACGAGCGGCGCGTGGAACGCCGACCCGGCGAGGCCGTAGCCGATCAGTCCGACTCTGAGTGGCTCGGAGCCCGACGCGGGCGTCAGACCCGTCCCGCAGCCTGTCGCTGCCGCCGCGCGATCGCGTCGATCACCACGGCCGCGAGCAGCACCGCGCCCGTGACCATGAACTTCACCGACGACTCGAGGCCAAGCAGGTCCATTCCGTTCGAAATCGACGTGATCACGAGCGCGCCGAGCAGCGCGTGCCACACGCTGCCGCGCCCGCCGAACAGGCTCGTGCCCGCGATCACCGGCCCGGCTATCGCGAGCAGCAGGAAGTCACCCGACCCGGAGGACTGGTTCACCGCGAGCAGGCGCGAGGCCGCCATGATGCCGCCGATCGCGGCCATGCTCGAGGCGATCATGAACACGATCACGCGGACGCGGTTCACGTGGATGCCCGCGCGGCGCGCCGCCTCGGCGTTGCCGCCGACCGCGAAGATGTGGCGGCCGAACGTGGTCCTCGTCGTGAGGTAGAAGAAGAACAGGCAGAACCCGATCAGGATCAGCGCCGCCAGCGGAACGCCGCGGTCGTCGTTCAGAACCCATACAGCGACCAGGATCACGATGGTCACCAGCGCGATCCGCAGGACGACGAGGCCGAGCTGCGGCGCGGAGAGACCCTGGGACACCCGGCTCTGCCGCGCCCGCAGGGCGAGCGCCGCGTACGCGCCGATCGCGACCAGGGCCATGATCCACCCGACCGTGTCGCTGTAGAAGGTGTTCGTCAGCCCCAGGATCTTCGGGTCGTTCAGGTTGATGGTCCCCGTCTCGCCGAGCACCTTGAGCTGCGCCCCCGGCCAGGCCAACAGCCCCGCGAGCGTTACAACGAATGACGGCACCGCAAAGCGCGTGAACACCGACCCCTGGAAGAGCCCGATCGCCGTACCTGCGGCGACCGCCGCCGCGATCGCAAGGTACGGGGACCAGCCGTGCTGCACGTTCAGCACCGCCATGATCGCGGCGGCGAGGCCACTCACCGCGCCGACCGAGAGGTCGATCTCGCCGAGCAGCAGCACCAGGACGATGCCGACCGAGACCAGGCCGACCGCCGTCATCTGGAGCACCAGGTTCGACAGGTTGACCGAGCTCATGAAGCGCGGTTCCTGGACGTAGAAGACGATCCAGATCACCGCCAGCGCGAGGACGACGCGCAGCTCCGCGAGATCGCCCGCGACGAAGCGCCGCAGCAGCTCGAGCTGTGGGCTGCGGACCTCGGCGTCCTCGTCGACCGTTGCGTCCGCCGTGCTCATTGCTTCCCTCCGTTCCCCGAAGCGCCCGTGATCGCACCCACGACCTGGTCCTGGCTCGCATCCCGGCCGAATTCCCCAGCCTTCTGCCCAAGGCGCAGCACGTAGATCCTGTCGGCCACCTGGAACACGTCCGCCAGGTTGTGGCTGATCACAACCACGCCGTAGCCGCGGTCGCGGAGGGTTTTAATCAGCTCGAGCACCTGGGCGGTCTGGCGAACGCCGAGCGCCGCCGTGGGCTCGTCGAGCATCACGAGCTTCGGCTCGCCCAGCAGCGAGCGCGCGATCGCCACCTGCTGGCGCTGACCGCCAGACATCGTGCCCACCTCGGCACGCACGTCCGTGATGGTGACCGCGAGGTTCGAGAGCAACTCGCCCGTCTCCTTCTCCATCCCGACCTCGTCGAGCTGATGCAGCACGGCCGCCGGCCCGTCGCCGGTCTCCTCGCGCCCGAGGAAGAGGTTCTCGACCACGTCGAGGTTGTCGCAGAGCGCGAGGTCCTGGTAGACGGTCGCGATCCCGAGGTTCACCGCGTCGGTCGGGCTCGTGATCTGGACCTCCTCGCCCTCGAACGTGATCGTCCCCGCGTCCGCCGTGTGGATCCCGGCGATCGTCTTGACGAGCGTGGACTTGCCGGCGCCGTTGTCTCCCACCAGCGCCACGACCTCGCCGGGCTGAACCTCGAAGTCCACGTCGCTGAGCGCCTGGACCGGGCCGAAGCTCTTGCTCACCCCCTTCAGGGCGAGCACCGGTGTGCTCCCGTTGGCGTTCATTGCGTGACTCCTTTCGCGTGAGGCAGGGGGCGCCCCGACCTCGGGACGCCCCCATTCTCCACACGTGACCTACTGGATGCCAGCCTCCTTGCACCCAGCCGCGTACTTGCCGGTGCAGATCTCGTCCACGGACCAGAACTGATCCTTGACGATCGTGTCGTTGATGTTGTCCTTGGTGACCGCCACCGGCGTGAGCAGGATCGACGGGACCTGCTTGGTGCCGTTGTCGATCTGGTCGTCCGCTCCGCTGGGTGTCTCGCCCGTGGCCAGCGCCACAGCGAGCTCCGCCGCGGCCTCCGCCTCGGCCTTGATCGCCTTGTAGACGGTCATGTACTGCTCGCCGATCAGGATCCGCTGGATCGCGGCCAGCTCAGCGTCCTGACCGGTGGTCGGGATCTTCGTCGGGTCGATGCCGTTGCCCTTCATCGCGGCGATGGCACCGCCGGCGGTTCCGTCGTTGGCGGCGTAGACGCCCACGAAGCCGCCCTTGCCGACTGCCGTAATCGCCTGCTCCATCTCCTGCTGGGCCTTGTCCGGGCTCCAGTCAGGCGTGTCGTACTCCTTGGCGATCTTGAAGCCGCTGCCGTCGAGCACGCTGTGCGCGCCCTGCTTGAACAGCTTGGCGTTGTTGTCGGTGGGCGCACCGTTGATCATGATGATGTCGCCCTTGGCCCCGTCGTCCTTCAGCTTCTTGACGAGGCTGTCGCCCTGGAGCTTGCCGACCTGCTCGTTGTCGAACGAGATGTAGTAGTCGATGTCGGCGTCCGTGATCAGGCGGTCGTAGCTGATCACCGGGATCTGCCGCGACTTCGCGTTCTGCACGATCGCGCCGGCCGACGCCGCGTCCACCGGGTCGAGCACGAGCACCTTCGCACCATTCGTGATGGCCGCCTCAGCCTGCTGCTGCTGCTTGGCCGCGTCCTGATCGGCGTTCGAGTAGAGGATCTTGCAATCCGCGCAGAGCTCCTTCGCCTTGCGCTCGAAGTTCGGACGGTCCTGCGACTCGTATCGGGCCGTCTTCGACTCCGGCAGCAGCAGCGCAATCGATCCGCTCTTACCGCCGCCACCGCCACCACTACTGCCACCACCGCCGCCGCCATCGTCGTCGTCGTCACCGCACGCTGCGAGCGCGAGCGCCATGACGCCGACGAACGCAAAGATCACGGCGAATGTTCTGAACTTGAGCATGTGACCTCCTTACCTTGTTGCCGTTGCCTTCTTCTTGACCGCCGGGGCCGGCCCGCTCCATGCGGGACCGGCCTCATGGAGCACGAGCGCGACTGCACCGAGCAACTCGGCGCGCTCCCCCAGCTCGCCGAGCACGATCTCCACGTCCTCCGCCGCGCTCGGAATCGCCCGTAGTCCCACTGCCTCTCGGAGCGGGTCGAGCAGCACGTCTCCGGCGACGGCCATGCTGCCCCCCACGATGATCCGCTCGGGGTTGATGAGGTTGCAAAGGTCTGCCACGGCGGCACCGATGTGGCGCCCGGCGTCGGCCAGCGCGCGCCGGCTGCCTGGGTCGCCGTCCACCGCGCGCTGCATCACGTCGTCTGGGCCGAGCGGCTCGCCGAGGCTGCGGCTCAAGAGGCCCGCGATCGCCGCTCCGCTGGCGTAGGTCTCCAGGCACCCGCGGCTCCCGCAGCGGCAGATGTCGCCCGTCTCGTCGAGCGAGGTATGGCCGATCTCCCCAGCCGTGCCGCCGGCGCCGCCGAACAGCCGCCCGTCGATCACGATTCCGGCGCCGATGCCGGTGGCCAGCTTCAGGTACACGAGCGCCGAGGCGCCGCGGCCGGCGCCCCAGGCGGCCTCTGCGAGCGCTCCGAGATCGGCGTCGTTTCGTAGCCACACCGGCAGGCCGATCAGATCGCTCATGCGCTCCGCCGCGTGGGTGCCCGCCCAGCCCGGCAGGATCGCCGACGAGCCGACGAGGCCGCTCTTGTGAACCGGACCCGGGAGGCCCATGCCGACGCCGAGCACGCGCTCGCGGTCCGCGCCTGCTGCGCCGAGCACGAGCTCCACGAGCTCGGCCGCGCGGTCCATTCCCGTGTTTGCGTCGTAGTCGTCCGGCATCTCGCGCCACTCCTCGGCGAGCAGCTCGTGGGAGAGGTCGGCGAGCGCAACCGCGAGGTGGCGCTTGCCGAAGTCCACACCGAGGGCCAGGCCGGCGGCGGGATAGAGCGAGATCGGCGCGGGCGGACGGCCACCGCCGGCGGCGGCGCGACCGTCGGCGTCGCGGTCCACGACGATGCCCTCGGCCTGGAGCGCGGCGACGATCGTCGAGACGGTCGAGCGCGAAAGGCCGGTGTGACGGGCCACGTCCGCTCGGCTCGTCACTCCGAGGATCTGCAGCGCCTGGATCACGCGCAGCCTGTTCGATTCGCGCAGGGACGGGGCGGCCCCGGGCTCCTCCTCCATGACGTGCGATCCTCTCTGACCGCAAACGGGTTTGTCAAGGGCTCGGCCGAAGTCGGCGCAAAAACACGGTCGGTTTGTTCAATCTAACCTCAATGGTTGCGTCGGGCCTTCTGGTGGTATTGATCGTTGATGGCAATCGCAGCGCGGCAGGGGGACACGGCACCGGCTGACGGCATCGAAGCGCTCGCCGAGCGCTTCGACGCGGACGCCATGCACGTCCCGGGCGGGCGCGCCCGCGTCCGGCTGGCCGTGACGGGCGGTCGGGCGTTCGACGCCGTGATCGCCGGGCGCCGGCTCCGGCTGCGCGACGCAGACGAGAGCGCCGATCCCGACTGCGTCCTGAGCGCGGACGCCGCCACCTGGCGGCGCATCGCCGCCGACGTGCGCGGTGGAATGGAGGCGTTCCGAGCGGGCCGGCTCCGGATTCGCGGCAGCCTGCACCACGGCGTCGGCTTCCTGGCGGCCACGAGCGGCTCGAACGAGCGCGGCAGGCTCGAGTTCGACTCGGTCCGCACCCGCGGGTTCGGCTCGATCTCCGATGCTCTCCGCGGGGACCGGACGCGAGACGATCGTGTGCCTCCACGGCCTCGGCGGGACCAAGGCATCGTTCCTCCCCACGGTGGCGGCCCTGGCCGACCGCTACCGCGTCGTGGCGCTCGACCTGCCCGGCTTCGGCGAGTCCGACAAGCCGATCGGCGCGCCCTACGACGCTCCCTGGTTCGCGCGCTCGGTGTTCGCCGCCATGGACGCCCTCGGCATCGAGCGCGCGCACATCGCCGGCAACAGCATGGGTGGGCGGGTTGCCATCGAGGCCGGCCTCACGGATCGCGACCGCATCGGTGGCCTGCTGCTGCTGAGCCCCGCACTCGCCTGGCTTCGCCCGCGCCCGTGGGCACCGGTGCTGCGTGCGGTGCGACCTGAGCTCGGGCTGATCCAGCCGGCGCCCCGCCCGGTGGTGGAGGCCATGGTGCGCCGCCTCGTCCCCGCGGCGAACGGCGGCTGGACCGCCGCCGGCATCGACGAGTTCCTGCGCGCCTATCTCACCCCACGCGGGCGCGCGGCCTTCTACGCGGCGGCGCGCAACATCTACCTCGACGAGCCATACGGCGAGAGCGGGTTCTGGACCCGCCTGAAGACGCTCGAATGCGACTCGCTGTTCGTCTGGGGCCGCAAGGACACGCTGGTGCCGATCGGCTTCATGAAGCACGTGGAGAAGGCGCTGCCGAACGCGCGCCACGTGGAGCTGCCGTGCGGCCACGTGCCGCAGGTCGAGCGCCCGCGCGAGACGCACGCGGCGATCGCGAAGTTCCTGGCAGAGTTATAGGCGTGGAGCTGCCACCCGGCCCCAGGCTGCCGGCCCTCGTTCAGGCCGCGTTCGTGACCGCGTCGCCGTACGGCTGGATGGTGCGGCGCTGGCGCCGCTACGGCGACGTCTTCTCCTCGCGCTTCCCGATCTTCGGCCGCGTGGTGTACGTGGCCGATCCCGCGGAGGTGAAGCGCGTCTTCATGGGCGACCCGACCGTCTTCCACGCCGGCGAGGCCAACACGCTCGCCCTCGGCGACGCGCTCGGCGAGCACTCGCTGCTCACGCTCGACGAGGGGCGCCACATGAGCCAGCGCAAGCTGCTGCTGCCGCCGTTCCACGGGGAGAGCGTGCGCCGCTACGTGGAGGTGATGGCCGAGGCCACCGAGCGCGAGGTGGCGAGCTGGCCGCTCGGCAAGGAGATCCAGCTGCGCCCACGCATGCAGGCGATCACGCTCGAGGTGATCCTGCGCGCAGTCTTCGGGGTGCGCGACGACGAGCGCATGGACCTCTTCCGCGAGCGCATCCCACGGCTGGGCGAGCTCACCAGCGTGCTCAACTGGATGCCGTTCTTCGAGCGCGACCTCGGCGGGCTCACGCCGGCCGCGCGCTTCCGCAAGGCGCTGGCCGCTGTGGACGAGCTGATCTACGCGGAGATCGCCGACCGCCGCGGCGCCGACGACGCGGAGGAGCGCGACGACGTGCTCTCCCTGCTGCTCGCCGCGCGCCACGAGGACGGCTCGCCGATGAGCGACATCGAGCTGCGCGACGAGCTGATGACGCTGCTCACCGCCGGCCACGAGACCACGGCCACGGGCCTCTCCTGGGCGTTCGAGCGCCTGCTGCGCACGCCGCGTGTGCTGGAGCGGCTCACGGCCTCGCTGGACGACGACGACTACGTGGACGCGGTCGTGAAGGAGGCGCTGCGGGTGCGGCCCGTGATCGTGGACGTGGCCCGCAAGCTCACCCGCGACACCGAGGTGGCCGGCTGGCAGCTGCCCGCCGGCACGCTCGTGCTGCCCGCGATCGCCGTGCTCCACGCCCGCCCCGACCTGTACGAGTCGCCCGAGCAGTTCCGGCCGGAGCGGTTCCTTGACGGTGGGGCCGAGTCCTATGCCTGGATCCCCTTCGGCGGCGGGGTGCGGCGCTGCATCGGCGCGTCGTTCGCGCAGGTCGAGATGAGGACGGTGCTGCGCGAGGTTCTGCGGCGCGTCCGCCTGCGCGCGCCGTCGCAGCGCCCCGAGCGCGGGGTGATCCGGCACGTGACCGTGGTGCCCGGCCGCGGCTGCCGCGCGATCGTCGAAGAACGTCTACCCGTCGAGCGATCGGCGGAACTGGCCGGCGCCCACAACGGTCGCCCCGGCCTCGCGGACGCGCCGAGCGAGGTCGGCGTCCGAGGTCACGACTGACAGATCCGAGGGGTCGTCGTCGGACTCGACGAGCGCCGCGATGTCGTCGTCGGCCGCGTTCGGCCCGCGGCGCGAGGCGAACCGCACGGTCACGCGCTCATCGCCCTCGAGCTCGAACGGCTTGCCGTCGAGGACCACCGCCACGGGCTCGGAGGTGCGCTCGGCGAACGCCCTCAGCTCCTCCACCAGCTCGCGCATCGCGCCGGGGCGGTCGCGCCACCAGCCCGTCGGACGTGAGCCGATCACGTTCATGCCGTCGACGATCCAGCGCGTCAGAGCACCCTCACTTACGGCGTCTCACGAAGACGACGATCGCCGCCACGAGCACCAGCCCAGCCACGAGCTGCAACCGCCAGCGAGCACGCCCGTGCTCTCGTCCTGAGTGGCGTTGCGGATCGCCGCGAACAGGATCGAGGCCCCAAAGAAGACGACGATCGTCCAGAGCACGGAGTCCCGGTCCACGGGCGGCACCATACCCCTGGGTAGTCTCGTTCGCCGTGACTGACAGGCCTGTACTCGCCGGCGTGCTCGGCGCCCTCGTGATCGCGTTCTCGGGGATCCTCGTGCGGCTGGCCGAGGTGTCGCCCTCCACGGCGGCGTTCTTCCGCTGCGCGTACGCGCTGCCCGCGCTGGCGGCGCTCGCCTGGCTCGAGGAGCCGCCGCTACGGCCGGCGGCCGCTGCGCGAGCGGGTGCCGCTCTGGGTCGCGGGCCTGATGTTCGCCGCCGACCTCACCTTCTGGCACCACTCGATCGAGGCGGTGGGCGCCGGGCTCGCCACCGTGCTCGGCAACATCCAGGTCATGTTCGTTGGGCTGCTTGCCTGGCTTGCGCTCGGCGAGCGGCCCGAGAACCGCGCGCTGGCGTCGATCCCGGTGGTGTTCGTCGGCGTGATCCTGATCTCCGGCGTGATCGGCAAGGGCGCGTACGGGGACGACCCGCTGATGGGCGTGGTCTTCGGCGCTCCTCACGGCGATCACCTACGCGCTCTTCATCCTGATCCTGCGCCAGGGGAACGTGGACGTCCGGCGGCCCGCGGGACCGCTGTTCGACGCCACGCTCAGCGCCGCGTTCTTCTCGGCGCTCGGCGGAATCGTGGTCGGCGACATCCAGTGGGCGCCCGGCCTCGAGTCGCAGGCCTGGCTCGTGCTGCTCGCTCTCTCCTCGCAGGTACTCGGCTGGCTGCTGATCTCAGTGTCGCTGCCGCGGCTGCCCGCGGTGCTCACGTCGATCGTGCTCATGCTCCAGCCCGTGAGCACCGTCTTCCTCGGCGCGCTGCTCCTATCCGAGGCGCCCTCGTCGGTGCAGCTCGCGGGCGTGGCGATCGTGATCGCGGGCGTGGCCGTGGCCACGGTGAAGCCGCGGGAGCGTGAGCCCGCGCCGGCCTGAGGCCACTTGTGGCCGCCCATTCCGTGTGGCAGATTTCGCGTACCTCTGGCCCGTGGGATGGCGCTTGGACTCGCCTCGCCTAAAGCTGATCCGGAAGCTCTTCGACCTCATGGAGGCGAACGACCTCGCGCGCGCGGCGGACGAGCTGCTCGCGCACTCCACGGACGACGTGGTGTTCGAGCCGCACGTGGCCCAGGGCCGGCTGATCCACGGCAAGGCGGAGATGCGCACGTTCTGGGCCGAAATGGCGGGCGACGGCGTCCAGATGCGCGCGGGCGCCTACTCGGTGACCGAGGAGGGCGACTCCGTGGTCGTGACCGGCTGGGTCCGGACGATGCGGGAGGGCCGGCTCGCGGACGCCCAGGTGCGCTGGGTCTACCGCTTCAACGACGACGACCAGGTGGTGAGCGCGGGCGTCGAGCGCGGCTAGGCGGCGGCCTGGTGCGGCGGCGCGGGCTCGGCGGGAGGACGCGGAGCCAGCAGGGCTCCGCCGAAGCAGAACTCGCGCCCGAGCGCGAGGTCGGCGTCCAGGATCTTGCGGTAGTCGCGCGCCGAGACCATCGCGGCCTCGTCGCGCTCCCAGCGGTCGGCCGAGATGCGGGCCACCCAGCCGCGGCCGTACGGCTGAGCGAGCAGCGCGTGGGGAGCGCGCCGCAGCAGCGGGTTCAGCTCGACGAGCGTGCCGCGCACCGGCGAGCCGACCGCCACCGTCCGGCTCGAGCGTCCCTGCACCGTCGCCAGCGTCTCGCCAACGTCGATGCGGTCGACCGCCCAGTACTCGACCTCAGGCG
The DNA here is from genome assembly GCA_963774095.1 of uncultured Thermoleophilaceae bacterium. Classification (GTDB taxonomy): domain Bacteria; phylum Actinomycetota; class Thermoleophilia; order Solirubrobacterales; family Thermoleophilaceae; genus JACVRW01. The sequence goes on along the minus strand of CAVZDS010000005.1, from coordinate 119,624 downwards.
TGTACCAGAGCACCTCGCCGAGCGGAGCCGTGACCCCGACCGTGGCGATCCCGTCCTCGATCCGCGCCCACACGTGCCGGCCCGGCAGGTACTGACGGTCGGACGGGAGCGCGAAGCGAGCTGAGGGAGCGCTTGAGACAACCGAGATCTCGGACACGAAACCCGAGCCTGATGCGTGCCCCGGACGGAACTGCGTCGCTGCGCTCAAGCGATTCCGACTATGCGCCACGGGGCGTCGGCAGGCCCGGCCAGCGCGAGCGTCCAGCGCTCGGTGAAGGTCGCGGCACTGTCCTTCGAGCCGCTTACGACGGACGCTGTGTCGCGGTCCTCCACATAGCGGCGTCCGCCGAGCTCCACCTCGACCGTCATCGTGGCCGGCACCGAGTCCACCTGCACGGCCTCGATTCGGATCCGCTTCACGCGCGGCCCGCGCACCACGAGGCGCGTCTCCCTGCTTGCATCGCCGCCGTACAGCAGCCCTGCCGCGGCGTCGGGCGAGGCGATGCGCTCGAGCGCGGCGTCGTCGCCGTCCACCGCCTCGGCCCAGGCACCGACCGCGCGGCGCGCCGCCGCCTCGAGCACGTCGGGAGCGAAGCGGGCGTCGGCGAGCGAGAGGTCGAGCGCGTGCGCCCGCGCGTCGCCGTCGAAGTCCACGTCGGCGAGGTCGGCCGTCGTGAAGCCATCGGGCAGCCCGTCGGCCACCGCGAGCTCCGTGAGCGACTCGTCGTCCAGGCGCTGCTCGTCCGACCATGGCGAGGCCACGACCTGCTCGTCCAGGTGGTGGTCACCCTCGGCGCGCTGCTCGATCGAGTGGACCATCCAGGCGCCGTTCCGGCGCGCGAGCGTCCAGTACTCCGTCACGCTCACCAGCTCGTCCTTCTCGCCGGCGCGCATCACCTTCGCGCCCGCGCGGTCGACCACGTACGCCCTCAGCTTGGCCTCGATGCGGACCACGGCGCGGTCCTCGTCGTCGTCCTCCCTGTTCGTGATGCCCACGTAGAGCACCTTCGGCTCTTCGAGCACCTCGACGCGGTTGTGCCAGCCCTTGCGCTCGAAGTCGTCGAGGCGGCGCTCCCACTCCACGAGCAGGTCCGGGCCGACAAGCCTGGCGAGGGCCTCCCTGTCGCGCGCGTCCCACGCCATCTGCGCAGCGCGGAACAGGGCGACCGCGTGCCGTTCGAGCTCGTCCGAGGCGAAGTACGCGTCGTCCTCGGCCGCCTCGGCGGACGCCGTGCGCACCTCGCTGTCGCGCTTGCGCAGCTTGCGGCGGTAGCGCACCGAGTGGATCGTCAGGTAGAGCAGGAACAGCCCGAACAGGCCGAACACCACCACCGCCACGATCGGATCGCCCTCGCCGCTGCCCGAGCCGCCGCCGCCGAATCCGCCACCGCCACCGCCTCCACCGCCGCCGCCGAAGCCACCGCTGCCGGAGCCGGCCTGGGCGAGGATCAGCGGTAGCGGCCCCATCGAACGCGCAGGATAGAAGCGCTGGCGCACTAGCATCCCGCGCCGCATGCAGTTCGACCTGACCGACGAACAGCAGGACATCCGCCGGCTCGTGCGCGACTTTGCGGACGGGGAGGTGCGCCCGGTCGCGGAGGAGCTCGACCGCGAGAAGCGCTTCCCGTACGAGATCGTCGCCAAGCTCGGCGAGCTGGGGCTGATGGGCATCCCGTTCCCGGAGGAGTACGGCGGTGGCGGGGCCGACTACCTCAGCTACGCGATCGCGATCGAGGAGCTCGCGCGGGTGGACTCGAGCGTGGCGATCACCGTGGCGGCCCACACCTCACTGGGCACCTGGCCGCTGTACGCGTTCGGGTCCGACGAGCTCAAGGCCGACTGGATGCCGAGGCTCTGCTCGGGCGAGCGGCTGGGCGCGTTCGGGCTCACCGAGCCCGAGGCCGGCTCCGACGCGGGCAACACCCGCACGCGCGCCAAGCTCGACGGCGACGACTGGGTCATCAACGGGGCGAAGCAGTTCATCACGAACAGCGGCACCGACATCTCCGGGTTCGTCACGATCACCGCGCGCACGGGCGAGGACGAGATCTCGAACCTGCTGGTGCCGAACGGCACACCCGGCTACGAGATCGGCGAGCCGTACAGGAAGATGGGCTGGAACGCCTCGGACACGCGCCCGCTCAGCTTCGAGGACTGCCGGGTGCCGGAGGACAACCTCGTCGGGCCGCGCGGCCAGGGCTTCAAGCAGTTCCTCCAGACGCTCGACGGCGGGCGGATCGGCGTGTCGGCGATGGGAGTCGGGCTCGCCCAGGGCGCGCTCGACGAGGCGCTCGCATACGCGAAGGAGCGCGTGGCGTTCGGCAAACCGATCTCGAAGTACCAGGCGATCCAGGCCAAGCTCGCCGACCTCTCCACCGAGATCGAGGCGGCGCGCCTGCTCACCTACAAGGCCGCGATCGAGAAGGACCTCGGCCGCAACTTCTCGCTGACCGCCGCGCAGGCCAAGCTCAAGACCGGACGGCTCGCGGTCCGCGCCACGGAGGAGGCGGTGCAGATCCACGGTGGCTACGGCTACATCGAGGAGTACCCCGTCTGCCGCTTCTACCGGGACGCGAAGATCCTGACGATCGGCGAGGGGACGGACGAGGTCCAGCAGATGGTGATCGCTCGCGCGCTCGGGTGCTGAGGGGTAGGCTCGCGCTTCACCCGATCCCAAGGAGGAACCATGGCTGATGCTGGCCTTTTCATCGGCTGGGGCCAAGTAGTTCGCGGACGGGAGGAGCGTGCACTCGAGGTCTTCAACGAGACCGTCCAGGCGTATGGGCAGATGCAGTCGGACGGACGTATCGAGGACTTCGAGGTCGCCCTGCTCCAGCCTCACGGAGGCGAGCTGGCCGGCTACGCGATGCTGCGCGGCAGCGAGGCACAGATCGACGCGCTTGGCCGCGACGAGGACTTCGAGCGGCTGATGACGCGGGCGGACCTGATCGTCGACGGGCTGGGCATCGTTCCGGCGCTGATCGGCGAGGGCCTGGGACGCGCGATGGGCGTCTACCAGGAAGAGATCGCGGTCGTCGCCTAGCGGTTCGTGGCTAGGGTGCGGCGCTCGATGCGTCGCACCCTCGCCCTCTGGCTGCTGCTGTTCGCCGCCTACGCGGCGACGCTGGGGCTGAACGCATTCGGCGCGTCGGAGTACGGCGGCGACGAGCCGCACTACCTGCTGGCCGCGAAGTCGATCGTCGAGGACGGCGACGTGGACGTGCTCGACGAGTACGCCGACCGCGCGTACGCCGAGTTCTATCCCTACGAGCTGCGGCGCCACGGACGCCCAACCGAGGGCCGGCTGAACGAGCCACACGGAGTCGGCTTTCCGCTGCTGATCGCCCCGGCGTACGCGATCGGAGGTGCGAAGGGAGTCGAGCTGTTCCTCGCGGCGATTGCGGCTCTCGCCGTGGCGCTCGGCTACAGGCTGGCGCTGCGGGCGGCACCCGACCCGTGGGCGCTCGGCGCCGCGCTCGCAGTCGGCCTGAGTCCCCCCTTCCTGGCGTACGGGACGGCCGTCTACCCCGAGCTGGCCGCGGGCGCGGCGCTCGCGGGCGCCGCCCTGCTGGCGCTGCGCCTTCGTGAGCGGATCGTCCGGGCGGAGGCGTTCCTGTGCTTCGCGCTGCTCGGCGTGCTGCCTTGGCTGGGCACCAAGTTCGTCCCGGCCGGGGTGGTGATCGGAGCGGTGGCGGCGCGTGCGCTCTGGAGGGCGCCGCGCCGGACCCTGGCGGTGGGGGCCGTGGAGCTGTCGCTGTTCTCGGTGGCGTTCTACGTGGCGTTCAACGAGTCCCTCTACGGTGGCCCGACGCCGTACGCCGCCGACGCGCCCGGCGAGGGCGCCACCCGCGCGGACTTTCCGGGCGGCTACCTCGAGCGCGCCTACCGGCTGGTCGCGCTCTTCATCGACCGCGAGTACGGGCTGCTGCGCTGGGCTCCGGTGTTCGTGCTCGCCTTCGCGGGGCTCTGGTGGTTGTGGCACGCGCACCGCGAGCGGCTGGCGGAGGCGGTGCCCGAGGCGCGCGGTTCCCTGGTGGCTGCCGGCCTCTGCGCCGCAGCGCTCGGTGCGCAGCTGATCGTGGCCGCGTTCGTCGCGCCCACGATGTTCGGCTTCTGGTTCCCGCCGCGACATCTGCTGGCCGGTCTGCCGCTGGCGCTCCCGCTCGTCGCGATCGGGCTTAGGCACCTGCCGCGGGTCGGCAGCGCGCTGGCGGTCCTCACCGTGGCCGGCTCGGCCTGGCTCTACGTGGACGTGCGCTGGGGCGACGGCTGGCTGGCCACCGGGCGGCCCGATGCGCCGTTCGGCCCGCTCACCGACCTGTTCCCGCTGTTCCAGCCGGGCGGCGGGTGGCCGTTCTGGCTCGCCGGGGCGATCGGTGCGGCGCTGGTGCTGCTCGCTCTGCGCGAGGCTCGGGCGCTGCGCCACTCGCGCCAGATCGCTGGTGCCACGCGCGCCAGGTACTCGGGATAACGCACGAACGAGCGTCCGCTGAGGCGGCGCCGGTAGTGGATCGGCACCTCGACGGCATCGATCCCGGCTCCCCAGAGCGAGAGCGTGAGCACCTGCGCGTAGTTGTAGTCGTGCCCGATGCGCGCGGCCGCGAGTGCGCGGGCGGAGAGGGCGCGGTAGCCGGACTGGCCGTCGCTCGTGACGCTGCCCAGTAGATAGCCGAGCAGCGCGCTCGTGCAGCGGTTCGCGAGCGTCCGGTGCCAGGACATGCCGTCGCGCCGGCCGAGGAAGCGCGAGCCGAGCACGTAGTCGGCGCGGCCGCGCTTGACCGGCTCGAGCACGCGCTCGAAGTCCGCTGGGTCGTACTCGCCGTCGCCGTCGAGGTAGACGGCGGCGGCGTAGCCCTCGTCGCGCGCGATGTCCAGCCCGGTGCGCAGCGCGGCCCCGAGCCCGCGCGAGGTCTCGTGAGAGCGGACGCGCGCTCCCAGCTCGCGCCCGATCGCGGCCGTGGAGTCGCGCGAGCCGTCGTCCACGAGCAGCACATCCACGGGCAGGCCGCAGGCCTCGGCCGGAATCCCGGCGAGCACGCCGCCGATCGCCGCCTGCTCGTCGCGAGCGACAACGATTGCGAGGCAGCGCTGTCCGGCGCCGGGGCCGACCGGCTCCACCGATGCGTCCTCCACCGGCACCAGCGGCCTGCCGCGCGCGCCCACTGGCTGCGGCGTGCCGAGCAGGCGGGCGATGGTCGGCGCCAGCTCGAGCACCGAGCGCGGCTCGGGCGAGATGGCGCCCGCCTCGGCGCCCTCTCCCCAGACCACAAACGGCACGGGTCGCTCGCCCCAGTCGAGGTGTCCGTGGCCGCCGATCCCGCGGCCCTGGCCGTGGTCGGCCATCAGGATCACCGTGGCGCCCTCGAGCTTGCCGCGCTCCTCGAGGAAGGCGAGGAAGTCGCCCACGTGACGATCAGTCTCCGCGAGCTGCTCGAGGTACTCGGGGCTGCGCACGCCGCGCACGTGGCCGAGCTGATCGGCGGCGAGCAGCTGGAGCACGAGCAGGTCCGGATCCTCCTCGTCGACCACGCGCCGGCCCTCCGCCGCGAGCGAGCGGTCGATCTCAGAGGTCGGCTGCACCGAGGTGACCGAGCGGACCACGCCCTCGCCGAATGGGTCGAGCAGGTGGGCGATCCCCACGAGCCGGCCGCGCCGGCCCTCGCGCTCGAGCACGTCGAAGATCGACTCCGTGCGCACCCCCAGCCGCGGTGCGAAGTTGGAGCGCATCCCGTGCTCGGCGGGGGTCGCACCGGTGAGCATCGAGGAGAAGCAGACGACGGTCCGCGCCGGGTACGCCGGCTCGACGGCGAGGTACTCGGTGCCCTCCCGGGCGAGCCGGTCCATCACCGGCGCGTCCGCCTGCCAGAGGCGGCCGCGATTGCAGCCGTCCACCACGATCACGTAGACGCGCCGGGCGAGGGCGGGCGCCGCCGCCTCGCGGGCCGCGCGCTCCGGATAGCGCGGCAGCCGCCGCGCGAACGAGCGCGCCGCCACGGCGCCGAAAGCGGCGGCCAGCGCCAGCGCGGCGGCGATCCGGAGCAGCGAGCCCGTGCCCGGCTGCTCGGCGAGCAGCGTTCCGGCGCTCAGCGCGATCAGGAGCTTCGGCAGCTGCTCGAGCGCGTTGCCGCTGGTGGGATCCGAGTTCGTGAGCACCAGGCGCCAGAAGCGCAGCCCGTTCGTCCACTGTGCGCCCGTGCGCAGGTGGTAGTAGACCGACCCCCAGACGACGACCGTGAAGAACGCGTAGCCGGCAAGTGCTCCAGCGAGCAACGGAGGCGCGCGCCAGGGCTCGAGGAGTGGAAGCGCGCCCAGCGCGGCGAGCCAGAGCAGCGCGCGCCCGCGCAGCGCGAAGGGGAAGCGCGACAGCACGGCGGCCGCGAGCGCGGCGCCCACCAGCGCGAGGCCGAGCGGCCCGGCCGGAGCGAGCCCGAGCGGCGCCGCGGCGAGCAGCACGAGCAGCGGGTACACGACCGAGAACGGCCGCCCCTCGTTGAAGACGTTCCAGGCCCGGGCCGCCCAGACCTCGAACGGCCCGGCCGCGTCACCCTGCTCTTCGCTCCGGCTCACGCCGGGGATCGTATTAGGGCGCCCTAACAGATGCGGGCGAGGCCTTCCAGAACCGCCGCAGGCGGCGCACGTACGCGCTCGGCTTGTCCGCATAGAGGCGGGCGCCCAGCGTCATCGCCTCCGCCTGGAGCTCGGCGCGGCGACGGTCGACCGCGTCGAAGAACTCGGGATCCGCGCCGCTGTGCTCGCGGATCCAGTCGGCCAGGACCGCGAGGTCGTGATCGTCGCCCAGGCGGTCGGCCAGCTCGTGCGCCTGGTCGCCCACTGCCTCCATCACCGGCGGCCAGAGCGTGCGCAGCAGCGCGTGGTGGTACCAGAGGTCCTTCACCCGCTTGCGCCACTGGTGAAGCGCCTCGACGCTCGCGTTCGCCTGCGCCGCCTTGAAGTCGCGCCGCCCGCGGCGGTAGGTGCCCTCGAGGCCATCCCGCAGCGCGCTGAACGAGTCGTCCTCAAGCGGCCAGTCGTCCACTCGCCGGCGCGCGTTCTGCAGCATCGACACCACTCCCGCTGCCGCGACGTGACGGCTTCCGCCCCCGTTGCGAGCGTGGTGCGCCTGGATCGCCTTGCGCAGGTCCCAGCCGAGCCCGGCTGGGAGGTCCAGGGCCTTGAGGGTGTCGAGCATCACGTCGCTGTCGCGTGCCGCCGCCAGCTCGCGCCCGGCGTCCCGGAAGGTCCTGTTCTCGCGCGCAAAGGTGCTCTCCCCAAGCTCGCCGCGGGCCAGCCGCAGGAGCGCGCGCAGCTTCTTCAGGTCCTTCCGCGCGTTGTGCACCGCCTCCTCGGGCGAGCTGTCCGTCTTACCTCGCAGCTCATCGATCGCGTTGTCGATCCGGCCCCGGGCGGCCCGGGCGATTCCCTCCGGAAGCGGCTCCTTCGACTTGAGGCGATACGCGCGCGAAGCGCTCACAGGATGAGGCTATCGGTGCTTCGGCTCGTGCGGGCCGGAATCAGGATTCGCGCTCCAGCAGTCGCGCGGCCGCGCTGCTGGGGTCGAGCCGCCGCGCCACCACCTCGTCGAGCAGCTCCTGCACCTCGGCGTCGTCTCGCACCCGCTCCTCGAGCGAGCGGCGCAGCCGCCCCGCGGCCAGCGCCACCACCTCGTTCATGAGGTTGCGCCGCCTGCGCTCGGCCAGCGTGCCCTGCTCCTCGATGAAGACACGGTGCTCGCCGATCTTCTCGGCGAGCTCCTCCACGCCCTCCCCGCGACTCGCCTCGGTCTTCACGATCGGCACGCGCCAGCCCTCCTGGGGCCCGAGCGAGAGCACGCCGCGGATCTCGCGCACCATCGTGTCGGTGAGAGGGTGGTCCGCCTTGTTCACGGCGATCACGTCCGGAATCTCCATCACCCCGGCCTTGAGCGCCTGGATCGAGTCGCCGCTGCCCGGCATCAACACCAGCACCACCGTGTCGGCGTGATCGATGATGTCCACCTCGGCCTGTCCCACCCCCACGGTCTCCAGGAACACGTCGTCCGTGCCGCTCGCGTCCATCAGCAGAGCGGCCTGGAGCGTGGCCTCGGAGAGCCCGCCGAGCGAGCCGCGACTGGCCATCGAGCGGATGTACACGCCCGAGTCGAGGAAGTGGTCGCTGAGGCGGATGCGATCGCCGAGCAGAGCCCCCTGGGTGAACGGCGAGCTGGGATCGATCGACAACACGGCCACCTGGCGCCCAGCGGCCCGCGCGTGCTCGATCAGGCGCCCGATGAGCGTCGACTTGCCGACCCCCGGCGGCCCCGTGAACCCCACCACCGCGGCGTTCCCGGTGTGCGGATAGACCTCACGAACGAGCGCCCAGCCCTCAGGATCGTCGTTCTCGACGAGCGAGATCGCGCGCGCCAGGGCACGCTTGTCGCCGGCGAGCAGTCGCTCGGCGAGATCGGCGGCTGTGCTTCCGGCGCGTGGCACGGGTGGGGACTCTATGCGGCAGGCTCGATGCGCCCGTGGCCAGCGGGGCGAACGGCAGCGGTGAAGGGGTGGTCGCCTGGGGGTGGGGCAGAAATCTGTCGCCAGGCGCCTGATTTATGCCCCACACCCCCTTGGTCACCCTTTATTGCTGCCGTTCAGCGCACCGCGAACACCCACACGCTCCGCGCCAGCCGCCGCGGGGGCGTCCGCGAATGCGCCCACGACAGGTGCAGATGCGGGGCGCAGCCGCGTGACGGCTTGCACACGGAGGGGTGGCCGTGGTTGTAGTCGCCGTTCCAGCCGACCCAGCGGAACGGGGCTCGCGGGTGGTTCTGGCGCGGTTCGGCCCAGCGGGCGAGCCGGGACACCTCGGCCCAGGTGCCGCCCGGGCCGGGCTCGATGTCCACGGCCAGGCCGAGCGGGTGCTCGCCGAAGGGCTCGTGGCCGATGGTTCCGAAGCCCTCGGTGATCCGCACCCGGTAGCGGCGGATCAGGTAGAGCACGTCGGCGAGGATGCGCCGGTCCACGCGGGCCCAGGTCTGGCCCGGGATCGGCACCCAGCGTCCGCCGCCCGTGACCCGCAAGATCCGGCCTACCTGGCCCGGCGGGCCGTAGTCCACGTGCTCGCAGCCCAGGTCGAGGGCGTCCAGCGTCTCCGCGGCCACGCTGTCGCGGCCCGCGCCGCACCAGGCGCTGTCCGCAACCACATCGCGCAGGTCGATCGAGTCGTCGCCGGCGCCACCGTCGACGAAATCCGCGCCCGAGCCGCCGACCAGCTGGTCGGCGCCGTCGCCGCCCTGAAGGCGATCGTCGCCGTCGCCGCCGAGGATCCGCGCGGGCAGCGAGGCCTGGACCCTCACCGAATCGTCGAGATCGCCGGCGTCCACCTCGATGCGAGTCAGGGCTGGGGTACCAAGGGGTGCCGTGCATTCGGTGCTGCCGTCGGCGGCGCTCGCGCACCCAGGCCCCGCGGCGAGCGGCGCGCCCAAATCGGTCACGCGGAGCGAGCCCTCGCCGATGATGGCCAGCTGATTGGCCTCGCCGGGCGCCGCGACCACCCTCAGTGCGAGGCCGTCGACAAACACCGCGGCGGCGTTCGCGCCGGGCGCCCCAAGCAGCATCAGGGCGATGCTCAACGCAGGTGCTCTGCCACGTCCCAGGTCCACAGCTCAACCACGTTGCCATCCGGGTCGGTCACATAGGCGGCCCGCCCGGCGCCGTCGAAGGCGAGCTCCTCGACCTCCTCGCCGCGCTCGCGGAGCAGCGCCGACCGCGGCGTCGTAGTCGTGCTCGGCGATGTGCATGGCGAAGTGCACGTGCACCCCGCCGCGCCCACCGAGGAGCCCCACCTGAGGGCGCCATAGCCCGATCCGCGTGCGGTCGCCCGCCATCACCCAGATCGCCTCGCGCTCCGGCCAGCGCTCCACCACCGGCAGGCCCAGCACGCCGGCGTAGAAGCGCTCGGACGCCTCGAGGTCCACGACCTCGAGCACGAGCTCGGAGACACCCGAGACGGGAACGCCGTCACTCATACGCAAGCGCCCTAAGCACGTCGAGCCGCGAGGCGCGCCGCGCCGGGCCGATCGCTGCCACCACGCCGGCGACGGCCGCCAGCACCAGCAGGATCACCAGCGTGCCGATCGGATACGACAGCTCGAAGCCCTCGTCGGCCAGCGGCCGCGACACCAGCGCCGCGAAGATCACCCCGAGGACGGTCCCGAGTATCGCCCCGATCAGCGCCGTGATCACGGCCTCGTAGCGCACCATCGTGCGCACCTGGCGCCGCGACATCCCGACCGCGCGCAGCATCCCGAGCTCGCGCGTGCGCTCGTGGATCGAGAGCGCGAGCGTGTTCACGATCCCGAACAGCGACACGATCACCGCCAGCGACAGCAGCGCGTACACGAGCCCGAGCAGCGAGTTCACCTGCGACTCCTGCTGGTCCTTCAACTGGCTCTGGTTCTGGACCTCGACGGTCGGGTAGGGCTGCTTCAGCGCCTGCTCCATCTCGTCCTGCACCCGCTTCGGAGAGGCGTCCGGCGCGAGCCTCGCCAGCGCCAGGTTGGGCTGGAGCCGGCCGAACTGGCGCGTGGCGCTCTCGTCCACGATCGCCTTCCCGAGCAGGTCGAGCTCGCCCTTCACGGTGCCGCGCACCCTGAAGATCGCGGTTCGCTCGAGCGGGGTGCGGAGGCGCAGCGTGTCGCCCACCTTCAGCCCCTTGTCGCGAGCGAAGTTGTCGTCCAGGATCGCGTCGTGCGGGCCGAGTCCCGCCAGCACCGACGGGCCGCCGCTCTTGAAGGTGAGCGCAAGGACGCTGCCGAGCGTGGCCGGGTCGACCGCCGCCACGCGCACGTTCTCGCCGCCGTTCGGCAGCGCGCCGGTGGCATAGGTGATCGACGAGATGGTGTCCACGCCGTCCACCTGGCGCGCCCGATCGATGGCCTCGCGCGGGATCGGCGAGAAGCCGTCGCTGTTCTGGAGGACGATCTCGCCGCGGAAGCTCTCGTCGATCGTGTTCGCGACCGAGGTCTTCAGCCCCGCCGCGAAGATGGTCACGAAGACCACCAGGGCGAGCCCGATCATGAGCGCGGCGGCGGTGGTGGCCGTGCGTCCAGGCTTTCGCATCGCGTTCTCCCGCGCGAGCCTCCCGGTGATTCCGCGCAGCCGCTCGAGCGGGCGCCCGGTGAGCGACGCCAGCGGGCGTACCAGTCGCGGCGAGAACAGTGAGACACCGAAGAGGATGAGCGCCGCACCGCCGCCGAGCAGGCCGGCCGCTGTTCCAGAGTCGTCGATGCCGCCGAACAGGCCGCCCAGCATCATCGCCAGCCCGATGAGGCTCAGGACCAGCGCCACTATTGTGACCGCGCGGCTGCGCGGCTTCGAGTCCTGAAGCTCGGCATCGCGGAGCGCCGCCATCGGCGTGACACGCGTGGCCCTCAGAGCCGGCACGAGCGCCGCCACCAGCGTCACGCCCACGCCCACGATCAGCGAGACGATCACCGTCCGCACGGCCACCACCGTCCCCGTGTTCGGGAGATCGATCCCGAAGGCCTTGAACAATTCGTTGATCCCGTACGCGAACCCCACGCCGCCCGCGAGCCCCGCCGCCGCGCCGAGCAGACCGAGCGCCAGCGCCTCGATCCCCACGGTCGCGAGCAGCTGCGGGCGCGAGGCGCCGAGCGTGCGCAACATCCCGAACTCGCGGGTGCGCTGAGCGACCGTGATCGAGAACGTGTTGAAGATCTGGAAGGAGCCCACGAACAGCGACACGCCCGCGAACACGAGCAGCGCTATCCGGAGGAACTTCAGGTTGTCCGCGATGTCGTTCGACTGGCGCTGGGCCGCCTCAGTGCCGGTCTCCACCTGCACCTGGCGCGGCATCACCCGCGCGATCCGGTCGCGCAGCTGTTCCGGGCTCACGCCGTTCTTCGCCGCCACCGAGATCTGGTCGAACTGGCCCTCGTGGTCGGTGATCCGCTGGGCCTCGGGCAGCAGCACCTGAGCGATGCCCGCGCCGCCGAAGCTCGTGTCGCCGAGCTTGGTGAGCCCGACGATGTCGTAGGTCCTAGCGTCGTGCGTGCCCGCCAGCCGCAGTTTCCCTCCCAGCCGCAGGTTGCCGGTGTCCGCCGTCTGCGTGTCGATCGAGACCTCCGTGTCGGTGCGCGGCTTGCGTCCCTTCACGTAGTCGAGCGTCTCGAAGCGCGGCGGCAACAGCGACGAAATGAAATTCGGAGCGAAGCTGTTTCCGATCGGGTCGCCCTTGGCGTCCACGAAGCGGCCCACGGAGAACACCGATCCGGCCGCCGCCTCGACCCCGTCGACCTTCCGCACCCGCTCGATCAGGCGGGCGGGGAAGCCGGGCGGCACGGCGTCGTCGGTCTGGATGTCCTGCCGGGTGCTGATCGCGACGTCGGTGCCCTTCAGCGACTCGCTGAAGATGTCGCTGAACGACGCGTTGATCGTGTCGGTGAGGACGTAGGTGCCGGCCACCAGGGCGACCCCGAGGAAGATCGCCAGCCAGGTGAGGAAGGCGCGCAGCTTGCGCGCTCCGATCCCGCGCAGCGCGACCTTGGTCACGCCACGTCCTTCATCAGCTCGATTACCTCCTCGGCGCTGCCCGCCTCCCCGTCGTGCACGACCAGGCCGTCGCGCAGCACCACGAGCCGGTCGGCGTAGGACGCCGCCTCGGGGTCGTGGGTCACCATCACCACGGTCTGGCCGAACTCGTCGACCGCCGTGCGCAGCAGCCCCAGCACCTCCTCGCTGGCCTTCGAGTCGAGGTTGCCCGTAGGCTCGTCCGCGAACACCACGGCCGGACGCGAAACGAGCGCGCGCGCCACCGCCACCCGCTGCTGCTGGCCACCCGACAGCTCCGACGGGCGGTGGGTCAGCCGGTCGCGCAGCCCGACCGTGTCGATCAGGCGGTCGAACCACTCGGCGTCCGGCTTGCGGCCCGCGATCGAGAGCGGCAGCAGCACGTTCTCCTCGGCCGTGAGGACCGGGATCAGGTTGAAGAACTGGAAGACGAAGCCGAGCTTGTCGCGGCGCAGCCTGGTGAGCTCAGCGTCGTCCAGGCCGGTGATCTGATCCCCGTCGAGCGTGACCGTGCCGGTGGTCGGCCGGTCGAGCCCCGCGAGGATGTGCATGAGGGTCGACTTCCCTGAGCCCGACGGCCCCATGATCGCGCTGAAGCGGCCGCGCTCGAAGCCAACGCTCACGCCGGCCAACGCGTCCACGGCGGCGTCGCCCTCCCCGTATCGCCGGCGGACGTCCGCCGCAGTCACTATCGAGTCCATGCGGTCAGGTTGGCATAGTGGCCGGGATGGATCCCAAAACGATGTGGGGCTCAGGCAACTACGCGGCTGTGGCCGAGCGAATCTCAGCCGTGGGCGAGCTCGTTGTGGAGCGCGCCGGCCTGGAGCCGGGCATGGAGCTGCTCGACGTGGCCTGCGGAGCCGGGAACGCCACCATTCCCGCCGCCCGCGAGGGCGCCCGGGTGACCGGGCTCGACTTCTCCCCCGACCTGCTCGCGATCGCCCGCGAGCGGGCGGCCGACGCGATGGTCGAGATCGACTGGGTCGAGGGCGACGCGCAGGCCCTGCCCTTCGACGACGCGAGCTTCGACCGCGTGATCTCCACCTTCGGGCACATGTTCGCGCCCGACCACGAGCGTACCGGCGCCGAGATGCGGCGCGTGTGCCGACCCGGCGGGACCATCGCCGTCGCGTGCTGGACGCCCGAGGGCTCGATCGGGCGCATGTTCCGCACGACCGCCGAGCTGCTGCCGCCCCCGCCCGGCGGCCAGCCGCCGAACCTGTGGGGCACGGAGGACCACATTCGCGAGCTGCTCGGCGACGCTGAGTTCGAGCGCCCCGAGATCGAATGGACCGACGAGTCGGTCGACTCCTACGCGCGCTTCATGCTCGACAGCTTCGGACCGCTGCTGAACGCGCGGGAGCTGCTGGGCGAACGCGAAAACGAGCTCGACGAGCGGTTCCGGGCCTTCCTGGCCGAGGAGAACCTGAACGACGACGGCACGTTCCGCTTCAAGGGCGAGTATCTGCTCGCCGTTGTACCTAGATAGCCGCGCGCTCCAGGACCTCGATCTCCTCGATCGCGCGTCCCGCGCCGAGCGCGACGCACGTGAGCGGGTCGTCCGCCAGCCGGACGGGCACGCCGGTCTCGAGTTCCAGCCGCTCGCGGAATCCGCGCAAGAGCGCGCCGCCGCCGGCCATCAGGATGCCGTGTCTCGTGAGGTCGGCCGCGAGCTCCGGCGGCGTGTTCTCGAGCGCGTCCTTCACCGAGTCCAGGATCTCGACCGCGAGCGGTTCCAGTGCCTCGCGCATCTCGGCGCTGGTGATGCTTGCCTCGCGCGGCAGGCCGCTCACCGGGTCGCGCCCGCGCACCTCTGTCCCGGCCTCGGCCTGGTCCGGGGCCACGCCGCCTATCTCGAGCTTCACGGACTCGGAGGTGGTCTCGCCGATCGCGAGCCGGTGGTGGCGCCGGATCCAGCCGGCCACCGCGTCGTCGAAGTCGTAACCGCCCACGCGCAGCGAGCGCGAGAGCACGATCCCGCCCAGCGAGATCACCGCCACCTCGCTCGTGCCGCCGCCGATGTCGACCACCACGTTCGCCATCGGCTCCTCGATCGGCAGCTCCGCCCCGATCGCCGCTGCCATCGGCTCCTCGATCAGCTGCACCGAGCGCGCCCCGGCGCCGAGGCAGGCCTCCACGAGCGCTCGGCGCTCCACGTCCGTTATGCCCGAGGGCGCACACATCACGAGCCGCGGGTGTGCGAAGCGGCTCTTGTGCACGCGGCCGATGAAGTGGCGCAGCATCGCCTCGGTGACCTCGAAGTCGGTGATCACGCCGTGGCGCAGCGGGCGCACGGCTGAGATCGACGCCGGGGTGCGGCCGATCATGCGCTGCGCCTCCTCGCCTACCGCGTGCACCTCGTCGGTGCGCGTGTCCACCGCCACCACCGACGGCTCGGATACGCGGATGCCCTCGCCGCGCACGTACACGAGCGTGTTCGCGGTGCCGAGGTCGATCGCCATGTCGCGGCCGCCGATGCGCACGCGCCGCCTACGGCGCACCACGCCGTGATGGGATACCGGCCCGCCCGCCCCGCCGCTCATGCCCTCAGGAACGCCAGCACCGCGAGCACGCGCCGGTGGTCCTCGGGGGCCGGGGGCAGGCCGAGCTTCCCGAAGATGCTGGTCACGTGCTTCTCCACGGCGCGCTCGGTCACGGTCATCTGCGTCGCGATTGCGTTGTTCGAGCGGCCCTCGGCCATCAGCTCCAGCACCTCGCGCTCGCGCGGGGTCAGCTCCGCGAGCGGGTCGTCGCGCCGGGCGCGCCCCACGAGCTGGGAGACCACCTCCGGGTCGAGCGCCGAGCCGCCCTCGGCCACGCGCCGCACGGAGTCCACGAAGCGGTCCACGTCCGCGACGCGGTCCTTGAGGAGGTAGCCCACGCCACCGGCCGAGTCGCCGACCAGCTCGAGCGCGTAGCCCTCCTCCACGTACTGGGACAGCACCAGCACCCCGGTGTCGGGGTGCGTCGCCCGGATCTCGAGCGCGGCCCGGAGGCCGTCGTCTGTGTTCGTTGGGGGCATGCGTATGTCCACCACTGCAACGTCGGGCTTGTGGGCGTTCACCTTACGGATCAGGTCCTCGGCGTCGCCGGCCTGGGCCACGACGTCGAAGCCCTTCTCCTCCAGAAGCCGCACCACGCCCTCGCGCAGCAGGACCGAGTCGTCTGCCACGACTACGCGCACGGGATCCTCGCCGTGACCGTGGTCCCATGGCCCTTCTCAGACTCCACCTGGAGGCGGCCCTCGAGCACGGCGAGCCGGTCCGCGAGGCCGCGCAGGCCGGTGCCGCGCCCCGGATCGGCGCCGCCCACCCCGTCGTCAGAGACCTCGACCACCACGCGGCCGTTCTCGCGCTCGACCTGCACCGTGGCGTGCGAGGCCTCCGCGTACTTCGCCACGTTCGTGAGCGCCTCGGCCACCACGAAGTAGGCGGCCAGCTCCACGGCCTCCGGCAGCCGCTCGTCGGGAAGCTCGCCCAGCTCCACCGGCACGGGCGCCCGGTTGGCCAGCGTCTCGAGGGCCGTCCCGAGCCCGCGGTCGGTGAGCACCGCTGGGTGGATTCCGCGTGCCAGCTCGCGCAGCTCCTCGAGCGCGGACTCGAGTTCCTCGCCCGCGCCCGCGAGCAGCTGCTCGGCCGCGAGCGGGTCCTCGTTCAGCTTGGCGCGCGCGAGCCTGATGTTCAGCGCCATCGACACCAGCCGCTGCTGGGCGCCGTCGTGCAGGTCGCGCTCGAGCCGTCGCCGCTCCTCGAGTCCGATCTGAAGCATGCGCTCGCGCGAGCTGCGCAGCTCGGCGATCTTGGCGCGCAGCTCGGCGTCCAGCCGCTCGTTCTGGAGCGCGAGCCCGGCGGCCGCTCCCACCGCCTCCACGTGCCCGCGCATCTGCGGCAAGGTTGCGTCGTGCACGATCGCGGCCACGCACTGTCCGTCGCGGTCGACCTTCGTGACCGCTCGTGCGGGGTTCCCGAAGGGCAGCTCGTACTGACGCCCGCGCGCGTCGACGTAATACCCCTGCTCGGGCAGCCAGAACAGGAGCTCGAGCGACGGGTCGTCGAGCGCCTCGGCGAGCGCGTCGCGCACGCGACCTGCGCGCGGGGCCTCGCTCAATTTCGCCATCAGCTCACCCACCACCCCGCCCTGCGCCATACGGGCGCGCACGAACGCGGCCAGGAACAGGTACGGCACCAGCGCGAACGGGATCACCGAGATGATGAATGCGATGTCGAGCGCGCTTCCCTCTCCCCCCGCCGTCTGGAGTGTCAGCTGGCCGATCAGGGCGATCATGAGCGCTACCCCGGCGGCGTACACCGGCGCGTAGAGACGGCGCTCGGGACGGGTGGCCCGGCGCCAGCGCCGGATCAGGCTGATCAGCACCGCCACGATCACGCCAATCCCAACCAGGTTCACGAGCGCGCCCCAGACGTCCACGATCGTCTGGTTGTGCTCGATCAGGATCACGTTCTCCGGGCACCCGTCGCAGCCGTCCTTCGCTGGGTCGAGGAACAGGTACAACGGCAGGAGACCGACGGTCACGAGGACGTAGCCCACCGTCACGATGCGGCGGTCCCCGCGCGAGAGGCCGCGGCCGTAGGGCGCTGCGAGCAGCATGTGGATGGCCGTGACGAAGTAGACCGAGCTCACGAGCGCCCCGGCCGTGAACAAAGCGGGAACGTTCGAGGCCGAGACAAGCGCCAGCAGCCATGCGAAGCCGGTGGCCGTCATCAGCGAGCCGACGCTGTTGTTGGGCCGCCGGTCCCAGGCGAACAGCCCCGCTCCGATGAAGCCCCACCCGACCACGAGCGCGATCGCAGCAAAGGCGCCGCGCGCGTCCACGTGGTTGCTCGTGAGGATCAGCGCGACGTCGATCCCACCGAGAACCACCCCGGCGCCGGCAAGCCCCCAGAGCGCCCGCCGCAGGGATGTCAGAGCAGTGCCTCCAGCGCGGCGCCGGAGAGCTCAGCCTTTGGAATGAAACCGCGCACAGGGGAACGCTCGCGCACAAGACCCAGGTCCGCAAGGTCTCGGCTCGAGGTGAGCACGATTGCCGGTGCTGATCCGTTCTCCGACAGGCGTGCTGCAACCTCGATCCCATCGATGTCGGGCAACTGGACGTCGAGCAGCACCACATCGGGGCGCAGCTCCTCGACGGCGCGCAGCGCGGAGGCACCGTCCTCGGCCTCGCCGATCACGTCGAAGCCCTCGGACTCGAGCAGCATCCGCGCACTTGCCCGGAAGCTCGGGTGATCGTCGACGATGAGGACAGTCCTGGTCATTGCAAGTGCAATTGTGAACCCAGCAGCAGCATCCTCCAATACGGATAGCCGCACCTATCATCCTGGCCCCAATGGAGGGCGCAACCGAACCCATTGCAGCGCCGCCGTCGGAGCTCCCCGAGTTCCGCGGCCCGCCCCCGCCCCGGCACGGCGGGCTCCTGACGCTGCTGCGCTTCCTGCGCCGGCACGGGATGCTGAACTTCAAGTACGGGCGCCTCGTGGTGCGGCTCTGGCGCTGGAAGCTGCGCCTTCGGAGCCGGCTGCGGCTGGACGGGCTCGCGTTCATCGGCCCCGGCTGCAGCCTCGAGGTGAGGAGGGGCGCGACGCTCGAGCTGGGCCGCTGGTCGTGGGTGGGGCACGGGTGCAAGATCCGCAGCCACGAGGGCACGGTGTCCATCGGCGCCAAGACCGTCCTCGGCCAGGAGTGCACGATCTCCTCGTTCCAGCATGTCTCGATCGGGCGCGAGTGCGTGATCGCCGACCGGGTGATGATGATCGACTTCGACCACGGCATGGTCGAGGTGGACCGCCCGATTCGCCTCCAGGGGATCTATAAGCGCGACGTGCGCGTGGGGAACAACGTCTGGATCGGCTACGGCGCCTGCATCCTGCGCGGGGTCACGGTCGGCGACAACGCGGTGATCGGCACGAATGCAGTGGTAACGCGCGATGTACCGGCCAATGCGGTGGTGGCTGGCGTGCCCGCGCGCCTGCTGCGCATGCGCGAGGCACCCAGCCGGATGCGTTTCGAGTAAGGGATTCCCTGGTGCGGGAGACCGCACCTTCGCGGGGGCAGACCGCACCTCCAGACGCCTGCCAGCCGCATCGGAACGGGGCCTGCAAAAGCGGAAGCTGGCCCCATGAGAACTCAGAGCAGCACCTCCAAGTCCCAGTCCAACCACAACCTCGCGGCGCGGGTGGGACGCTGGAGCGTCCAGCACCGTCGCAAGGCCATCCTCGGATGGCTCGCTTTTGTGCTCGTAACGGTGGCTGTCGGCTTCAGCCTCGTACCTCAGAAGACCCTCGAGAACGGCGAGGGGATGCCCGGTGAGTCCGGCAAGGCCGGCCAGATCCTGAACGACGCCTACCCGGACAAGGCCGGCGAGCAGGTGCTCGTGCAGTCGAAGACGCTCAAGGCGTCCGATTCGCAGTTCAAGTCCGCCGTGGCTGATGTGAGCCAGCGGCTGAAGGACACGAACGGGGTTTCAGAGGTGGCCGCCCCCCAGATCTCGAAGGACGGCCATTCCGCGCTCGTGACGTTCAGCCTCCCCGGCGACCAGAAGACAGCCGAGACGAACGTGGTCAGCTCGCTGGCCGCCGTTCACGCGGCGCAGAAGGCGCATCCCGAGCTCCGCATCGACGAGTCGGGTGACGCCAGCATCAACAAGGCCACGCTCGACAAGAGCAACGAGGAGATGGCCTCCTCGATGTTCATGTCGCTCGGCCTGACCCTCATCATCCTGCTGTTCACCTTCGGGGCGCTCGTGGCGGCCGGTATTCCGGTCCTGCTCGGGCTCACCGCCGTGCTCGCGACCCTCGGCCTTCTCGGCCCGGTCAGCCAGCTCGCGCCGGTGGATGCATCGGTGATGCACGTGGTCCTGCTCGTCGGCATGGCCGTCGGCGTGGACTACAGCCTGTTCTACATCAAGCGGGAGCGTGAAGAGCGCGCCGCTGGACGTGACGCGAACGCAGCCATCGAGGCCGCGGCGGCGACGTCAGGTCGCGCAGTCGTGATCTCCGGCTTCACGGTCATGGTCGCCATGGCCGGCATGTACCTGGGCGGGATCGCGAATTTCGCCTCGTTCGCCACCGGCACCATCATGGTGGTCGCAGTCGCAGTGCTCGGCTCCCTGACCGTCCTGCCGGCCACGCTCTCGAAGCTTGGCCACCGGGTCGAGAAGGGCCGCGTGCCGTTCTTCGGACGGCTCCGGGACCGCGTCGGCAAGGTGGGCATCTGGTCCCGCGTGCTCGACCGGGTCCTGCGTCGCCCGCTGCTCTCCGCCATCGTGGCCGCCGGCGTCCTCGTGGCGCTTACGGTGCCGGTGCTCGGGATGCAGACCTCCCTGGGCGGCACCGACGACACCTCGCGTGACCTCAAGGTCATGCGCACCTACGACCGGATCCAGGCCGCCTTCCCGAGCGAGGGCAGCGCGGAGATGGTCGTGATCAAGGCGGATGACGCCACCGCGCCGAAGGTTGCGTCCGGCATCAAGGCTCTCGAGTCCGAGGCCAGCGCCCGTCCGGCTCTCTTCGAGGGCAAGCCGAGCATCGAGCTCAGCGCGGACAAGTCGGTCGCCACCGTGACGCTCCCGACCACCGGGAACGGCACGGACGACCTCTCGAACAAGGCTGTCGACGCACTGCGCGGCGACATCGTTCCGAGCACCGTCGGCAACATCGACGGTGTCGAGGCGTACACCACGGGTGAGGCCGCCGCGACCGGCGACTTCAACGACGCCATGATCGGCCACCTGCCCTACGTGTTCGCGTTCGTGCTGTCGGCGGCGTTCCTGCTGCTGCTGGTGACGTTCCGCTCGATCGTCATTCCGGCGAAGGCGATCGTGCTGAACATGCTGTCCGTGGGCTCCGCCTACGGCCTGCTGACCCTGGTGTTCCAGCACGGCCTCGGAGAGGCGCTCGGCCTGGGCAGCGGCCCCATCGCAGCATGGCTGCCGCTGTTCCTGTTCGTGATCCTGTTCGGGCTGTCGATGGACTACCACGTGTTCATCCTCACCCGCGTCCGCGAAGCATTCGATCGCGGCATGAGCACCGGCGACGCCGTGGCTCACGGGATCAAGAGCACGGCCGGCGTGGTCACGAGCGCGGCGATCGTCATGGTCGCGGTGTTCTCGATGTTCGCTATGTCGAGCGAGCTGCAGATGCAGCAGCTGGGTGTCGGCCTCGCGGCCGCCGTCCTGATCGACGCGACCATCATCCGGGGCATCCTGCTGCCCGCCACGATGAAGCTCCTGGGCGACTGGAACTGGTACCTGCCGAGCAAGCTCGGCTGGCTGCCGAAGGTCAGCGTCGAGAAGGAGGTGGCGCCGGCGTACGGATAACCGAACCAACAGACACCGGTAGACCGAATGGGAATCGCGCCCTCGTGGCGCGATTCTCATTTTCATGGACTCGACTGGGAATCTCGCAGCGCGCGCGGGACGCTGGAGCGCGCAACACCGCAAGAAGGCGATCCTCGGCTGGCTGGCGTTCGTGGCCATAGCCGTCGTGATCGGCGGCTCGTTCGGAACGAAGACGCTCGGCGACGGCGACTTCGGCATCGGCGAGTCCGGCCGGGCCGACAAGGTCGTCTCAGACCACTTCAAGGACAAGGGCGCCGAGAGCGTCCTGGTACAGAGCCGCGACGGCGCTCGCACGACCGACCCGCAGTTCCGCGCGGTCGTCGACGAGCTCGTCGGCCGGCTCGAGCACACGAAGAACGTGCAGAACGTGCACAGCCCATACGGGCCCGACAGCGCCGGCCAGCTCTCGGAGGACGGGCGCTCGGCGCTCGTGACCTTCGAGCTCCCGGGCGACGACCCGGCCGACAAGGTCGACCCGTCGCTCGCCACCGTCTCGGCCCTCGCCGGGCAGCACGCCGGCTTCCGGATCGAGCAGTTCGGCGACGGCAGCGCGGACAAGGCGCTCTCGAAGGCCTTCGAGGACGACTTCAAGAAGGCGGAGCTCACCTCGGTGCCGATCACGCTGGTGATCCTCATCCTCGCCTTCGGTGCGCTGCTGGCTGCGTTCGTGCCGCTGCTGCTGGCGATCACCGCCGTCGCCGCGGCCGTCGGGCTGATCGGCCCGATCAGCCAGATCTGGCCGGTCGACGAGGCGATCAACTCAGTGGTGCTCCTGATCGGGCTCGCCGTGGGGGTGGACTACTCGATGTTCTACCTGCGCCGCGAGCGCGAGGAGCGCGCCCGCGGGCGCTCGGAGGAGGCGGCGCTCGAGGCGGCCGCGGCCACGTCCGGCCGCGCCGTGCTCGTGTCGGGGATCACCGTGATCGTGGCGATGGCCGGCATGTACTTCGGCGGCGCCGCCACGTTCATGTCGTTCGCCACGGGCACGATCCTGGTGGTGGCCATCGCGGTCGTGGGCTCGCTCACGGTGCTGCCGGCCGTCCTCTCGAAGCTCGGCGACAGGGTGAACAAGGGCCGCGTCCCGTTCCTGCGCCCGGAGCGCCGCACGGGCGAGCCGCGCGCATGGGCCTGGGTGCTCGACCGCGTGCTGAAGCGGCCGGTGGTCTCGATGGTCGCGGCCAGCGGGGTGCTGGTGGTGCTCGCGATCCCGGTCTTCCACATCCACACCGCGGACTCGGGCGTGGACGGGCTTCCGCGGTCGCTGCCGATCATGCAGACCTACGACCGCATGCAGGCCGCCTTCCCGGGCGAGACCTTCAGCGCGGACGTGGTGATCGAGGGCAAGCGGCTCGACCGCTCCGAGATTCAGGCCGCCGCCGCGGACCTGCGCGGCGTGGCGCGTGAGTCGGACCACTTCCAGGAGCCCGTGACGATCGACATGAGCCCCGATGGGCAGGTGGCGGTGGTCGAGGTGCCGCTCGCCGGCACGGGCACGGACGAGCGCTCGATGGCGGCCGTCAACGCGCTGCGAGACGACGTGGTGCCCGACGTGTTCGGCGGCATCAGGAGCGGCGAGGTGGTCGGCGTGAGCGGCTTCACCGCCGGCTCGGTCGACTTCAACGACCTGATGGCATCGCGCATCTGGTACGTGTTCGCGTTCGTCTTCGCGATGGCGTTCCTGCTGCTGCTGGTCACGTTCCGCTCGATCGTGATCCCGATCAAGGCGATCCTCCTGAACGTGCTGTCGGTGGCGGCGGCGCTCGGGATCGTGACCTGGGTGTTCCAGGACGGCCACTTCGAGAGCCTGCTCGGATTTGACTCCAGCGGGGCGATCACGGCCTGGTTCCCGCTGATGCTGTTCGTGATCCTGTTCGGCCTCTCGATGGACTACCACGTGTTCATCCTCAGCCGCATCAAGGAGGCCGTGGACCGCGGCGACTCCTCAGACGACGCCGTGAGCCACGGCATCAAGTCGACGGCCAGCGTGGTGAGCGCGGCCGCGCTCGTGATGGTGGGCGTGTTCGGCATCTTCGCCACGCTGTCGTTCATCGACATGAAGCAGTTCGGCGTGGGCCTCGCAGCCGCGGTGCTGATCGACGCGACGCTCGTGCGCGGCGTCCTGCTGCCCGCGGCGATGAAGCTGCTCGGTGACTGGAACTGGTACCTGCCGAGCTGGCTCGAGTGGCTGCCCAAGGGGCCCGCCCTGGAGGGCGAGCTGCCGGAGCCCGAGCGCGAGGAGTTGCCGGCTGCTGCATAATGGATGAAAGTTGCTTTCGCCCAGTGAAATCGCTCCTGAGGCGGACCGGTTCGCGGCGCGGCTCGCGGCAGAGCTCGCCGGCGAACCGGACAACCGCTTCCAGGGCATGCCCTCCGACGGAGATTCGCGCGCCGGATATGAGGCCATGGGTCGCGACGGATGGATCGGCCTGCACTGGCCCCGGGAGCTGGGTGGCCGGGGCCTCGATCCACTCGCGACGCTGGCCGCCGAGGAGCGCTTCGGCTACCACTGGCTCCCCCTCTCCGGCTATCTCCTGTCCGTCAAGACGATCGGCAACGTGCTGCTCGGGCACGCGTCCGACGAGCTGAGGGAGCGCCTGCTGCCCGAGATCGCCGCGGGGCGGCTGCTGTTCTGCCAAGGCTTCTCGGAGCCCGAGGCCGGCTCGGACCTTGCGGCCCTGCGGACCTCGGCGCGGCGAGACGGCGAGCGCTTCTTCGTGTCCGGCCACAAGCTCTGGACCTCGAGCGCGCAGCTCGCCGACTGGATCTACCTCGCCGTGCGCACTGACGAGGACGCCTCGAGGCCGCACCGGGGCGTATCGGTGCTGGTGGCGGAGATGGGCTCGCCGGGAATCGAGGTGCGCGAGATCGAGACCGTGGGCGGCGGTGTGCTGTGCGAGGTCTTTCTCACCGACGTCGAGGTGCCGGCCAGCCAGCTGGTCGGTGAGCTGAACGGCGGCTGGGGCGTGCTCATGAGCACCCTCGACCACGAGCGCGTGACGAGCGAGAAGGTCGGGGTCGTGCTGCGCGTGCTGGACGACCTGGAGGCCGAGTTCGACTCCCGAGGCGAGCGGCTCGCGCTGCGGCGGCTACGCGGCGAGGCGGAGGCCGCGCGATTGCTGGGGCGCCGCGCCGCCACGCTGCTCGCCGAGGGCCGCCCGGCGGCGGCCGCGGCGTCGATGGCGAAGCTCTCGATCTCGATGCTCGTGCAGCGAACGGCCGCCACGGGCGTGCGGCTGCTGGGTCCGCCTGCGCTGGTGGAGGAGGGCGTGGGCGACGGCCGCGTCGCGGCGCTCACGCGGGCGAGCGCTGCCAGCACAATCGCGGGTGGTGCGGCGGAGATCCAGCGGCGCGTGATCGCCCGCCAGGGCCTGGGGTGCGCGGCGTGAGCCCGGTGGCCGACACGGTCGGGGTCGACGAGGCGCGGCAGTTCGCAGCGACGGTGGCAGCGATCGTCGCGCGGCATGCACAGCCGGACCCGTGGCGGCCCGGCGCGGCCGCGTCGGACGCGGATCCGGCGCTGGAGCGCGCTCTGGACGAGGCGGGCTGGGCCGAGCTCGGCCACGACGGCGGCCTCCTCCCCCTCGCCGCTCCCGCCGGAGCGGCGCTGGGACGCGGATTCGCCTCCCTCGCGCCGGTGGACGCGCTGCTCGGCGGGGCGCTGACGCTGGACGGGCTCGCGCGCTACGCCAGGGAGGGCGCGCCGCTCGCGGAGCCACGGGCCGGCAAGCTGAGCCACGCACGCAGAGACGGCCTGTCAGCGCTGCCGTACACGGACTCGCTGGGAGTTGCGCGCGTGCTGAGCGGCGCCTCCGAGCCGCTGGATGACACCGAGGCGCGCATCCGCATGAACGCCTGGATCGCCGCCTCGAGCGGCTATCTCGCCGGGCTGGGCGAGGAGGCGCTCCGGCTCGCGCTGGAGCATGTTCATTCACGGCGCGCGTTCGGGGGGCCGCTTGCGGCACTCGAGCCCGTGCAGCAGATGCTCGCCGACGCCGCGACGCTCGTGGACGGGCTGACGCTGCTGAGCGCGGACTGCCCGGGCGCGGACGCGCTCGCTCACGCGGGCCAGGCCGCCGAGCGCGCGGTTGCAATCTGCACGCAGGTGACCGGTGCGCTCGGCTTCACGCTCGAGTTCCCGCTCCAGTACGCCCAGCGGCGCAGCCGCTCGGCGCGCGCCTGGGCGGACGCGGCCCTGATCGCCTGGGAGAGTCCGTCCGGATGACCGCCGCGGAGCTCCCACTCGACGGCCTGCGCGTGCTCGACTACGGCCAGTACGTGGCATCTCCGTTCGCGACCATGCTCCTGGCGGACCTCGGCGCCGATGTCGTGAAGGTGGAACCCCCCGGCGGTGACGAGTGGCGCCGCTATGACCCCTTCGAGGAGGGCGAGAGCCGCTACTTCTACGCGCTCAACCGCGGCAAGCGCTCCGTGGCGCTCGACCTGAAGTCGGCCGAGGGACGCGCGCGCAGCCAGGCGCTGATCGCGTCCGCCGACGCACTCGTGCACAACTGCCTGCCGGAGCGCGCCCGCGGCTTCGGGCTCGACCCGGCAAGCGTCCGCGAGGTGAACCCGCGCTGCGTGAGCGTGTGCGTGTCGGCGTTCGGAAGCGCCGGGCCGGACTCCGAGCGCCCGGCCTACGACCTCATCGGCCAGGCGCTCTCGGGGCTGCTGCTCGCCGACCCTCGGCCGGGCGACGAGGTTCCGCGCCGCAGCGGCGGGCTCGCGCTCGCCGACTTCACCGCCGGGCTGCTCGCGGCCCTCGCCGTGACCGCAGGCCTGCTCGGCCGCGGCGAGCGCGCACCCGAGATCGAGGTGTCGCTGCTCGGCGCGGCGCTG
Source organism: uncultured Thermoleophilaceae bacterium (assembly GCA_963774095.1). Lineage (GTDB taxonomy): Bacteria > Actinomycetota > Thermoleophilia > Solirubrobacterales > Thermoleophilaceae > JACVRW01. Next base: position 93,872 of record CAVZDS010000005.1, on the reverse strand, counting down.
GCGCTTCAGGCGCAGCGCTTCGTGGCGGTCGAGGGCCTCGACGAGCCGGGCGGCGGGGCTGGATTCGCCGGCCGCGAGCAGCTCGAGGAGCTGGGCCGGCGCGCGCAGGTCCTCGAGGAGCTCGACCCCTACTACCGCGCCCACGCATGCGCCGACGGCTTCATCGCTCTCGCATGCCTCAATCCCACCCAGCGGCTCGCGGTCTGCGATCTGCTCGGGCTCGACGACCCATTCGCCGACAACCCCCAGGCCGAGCCGGCGGACGCCGCCGAGCGCGCCCGGCGCGCCGCGCACGTGGGTGAGGTGGAGAAGGGCTTCGCTCGCCTCGGCGTGCGTGAGGCGGTCGAGGCTCTTGCCGCGCGCCGCGTGCCCGCGAGCGAGGTGCGAAGCCTGGGCCAGCTCTTCGACGACCCGCAGGTGCGGGCCAACGGCCTCGTCCAGGAGGTCGAGCAGCCCGGGGTCGGGCCGGTGCGCCTGCTCGGCAGTCCCTTCAAGGTCGACGGCGCCGCCACCGGCCGCAGCCGCCCGGCCCCCGCCCTCGGCGAGCACGCCGACGAGTTGCTCGGAGCGCACGCGCGCCGATGAGAGTCGTCACGGACCTGCCGCGCGCCGTGCGGACGATCGACCACGTGTGGATCCCGCTCTCGGACGGCAGCCGCCTCGGCGCGCGCATCTGGCTGCCCGAGGACGCCGAGGCCGACCCGGTCCCGGCGATCCTCGAGTACATCCCCTACCGGAAGGGCGACGGCACGGCGCCGCGCGACCAGCCCCGGCACGCGTACGTCGCCGGGCATGGCTACGCGGTGCTGCGCGTGGACCTGCGCGGCAGCGGCGAGTCGGACGGCCTGCTCCATGACGAGTACCTGCCCCAGGAGCAGGAGGACGCGGTGGAGGTGCTCAGGTGGATTGGGGAGCAGCCCTGGTGCACCGGCTCCGCCGGGATGTTCGGGATCTCGTGGGGCGGCTTCAACGGCCTCCAGGTGGCAGCCCGCCGCCCGCCCGAGCTGAAGGCGGTGATCAGCCTCTGCTCGACGGACGACCGCTACGCGGACGACGTGCACTACCGCGGCGGCGCGGTGCTCGCTCTCGAGATGCTCTCGTGGGGAGCGTCGATGCTGTCCTTCAACGCGATCGCGCCCGACCCCGAGGTGGCGGGGCCGGGATGGCGGGAGGCGTGGCTCGAGCGCATCGACAGCGTGGAGCCGTACGAGTACGAGTGGCTTCGCCACCAGCGTCGCGACGACTACTGGAAGCAGGGGTCGGTCTGCGAGGACTACCGCGCGATCGAGTGTCCGGTCTACGCGATCGGCGGCTGGGCCGACGGCTACTCCGAGGCGGTCCTGCGGCTCGTTGCGGGCCTCGGCTCGCCCTCGAAGGGCCTGATCGGCCCGTGGTCGCACGCCTTCCCCGACGAGGTCGAGCCCGGACCCGCGATCGGCTTCCTCCAGGAGTGCCTGCGCTGGTGGGACCGGTGGCTGAAGGGCGTGGACACCGGGATCGCGGACGAGCCGCTCCTGCGCGCATGGATGCAGGAGCCGGTGGCGCCCGCGGCCCGGCACGTCGAGCGTCCCGGACGCTGGGTTGGCGAGGCGGCCTGGCCCTCGCCAGAGATCGAAGAGCGACGGCTCTGTCTGGGCGATGGCCGGCTCGCCGCCGAGCCGGATACGGACGAGCGCCGGCTCGAGATCTCGACCGACCTGCTCTGCGGCCTCGACAGCGGCGTCTGGTGCGCCGACGGCAACGAGGCCGACGCGGCCGTCGACCAGCGCGCGGACGACGGCCGCGCGCTCAGCTTCACCTCGGAGGCGCTCCCCGAGCGGATCGAGCTGCTGGGCAATGCGCGCGCGGAGCTCGAGCTGGACAGCGACCGGCCGGTCGCGCAGATATGCGCGCGGCTCTGCGACGTGGCACCTGACGGCAGCTCGCTGCTCGTGACCCGCGGCGTCCTGAACCTGACGCACCGGCACAGCCACGAACACCCGGAGCCGCTCGAGCCGGGAGCGCGCACGCGCGTGGTGGTGGAGCTGGACGCCATCGCCCAGGCGATTCCCGCCGGGCACCGGCTGCGACTTGCTCTCTCACCCGCGTACTGGCCGTGGCTCTGGCCGGTGCCGAAGCCTGTGACGCTCGGGATTCACACCGCGGCGAGCGCGCTGGTCTTACCCGTGCGCGAGCCACGGGCCGAGGACAGCGAGCTGCGCCCGTTCGAGGAGCCGGAGGGCGCTGCGCCGCTCGAGGTGGAGACGCTCGAGCCGGACGACGGCGGGCGCACGCTCAGTCGCGATTTCGCCAGCGGCCGAACCGAGCTCACGTTCAGGTGGGCCACCGGCGGGCGCTACCGGCTCGTGGACGCGGGGGTGATCGCCGGATGCTGGGCCACCACCTCGTACGCCGTCGTGCCGGGTGACCCCCTGTCGGCCGAGGTGCGCTGCCACACCGCCACCGAGTTGGCCAGAGACGGCTGGAGCACCCGCACCGACGTGCGCGCGGTCATGGACGCGGACGCTGAGCGCTTCCGCGTCAGGACCGAGCTGGAGGCGTTCGAGAACGGTGAGAGCGTGCGGCGCCGCGAGTGGAGCTTCGAAACGCCGCGCGAGCTGGGCTGACTAGCCCAGGCGAGCGCGCACCATGTCCTGGAAGGCGCCGATCAGCGCCTCGGTGCGCGTGAGCAGGCGGCCGTGCTCGAGCGCCCCGCTGGCCGCGCCGCGCTGCACCGCCTCGACGAGGCCGGTGTCCTCGGCTCCCACCTGGTTGTCGAACACCCGCATCTCCTCGATCCAGGCCTCGTCGGTGCCCTCCGGGAAGAAGCGGTCGTACCAGCCCGAGGTGCGATCCGTACCAGCGGGCCACAGCGGGCCGATCGACAGGTTCGGCCGGCCCGGGTTCACGTTGAACTTCATCGCCGGGAAGAGGATGTGGTACTGCGCCGTGGGCACGCCGTCGCGGCTCACGTCGTACGGCGCTGCCTCGGTGTAGGCGTCGGGATGCACCGGCGGGAACTGGCTCAGGCGAAGCCCGACCGCCTCCATCCGCTGCCGCTCCTCGTCGATCAGCTTCACGAAGCCCGGGTGGTTCAGCTGGCAGTGGTAGCACTCGAGGTAGTTCTCGATCGCGATCTTCCAGTTCGCCTTGATCTCGTAGGCGACGCGGTCGTGGAAGCGGAGCGAGTCCACGTCGAGACCGTTCTCGGCCACGACCTCCGGCAGGTCGCCGAGCGCGACGTCCAATCCCGGGGCGGCCATGTCCGGGTTCGCGAACACGAACGGGCCCCAGCTGCCCACCTGCGCGGGCACGAGGCCGAGGCAATCCATGTCGAAGTCCGGCTCCTCCTTGCTTCGCGGCGCGCCGCGCAGGCTGCCGTCGAGGCCGTACGTCCAGGCGTGGTAGGGGCACTGGATCGTGCCGCGCTTCTGCGGCTCGTTCACGAGCACCGTGCCCCGGTGGCGGCACACGTTCAGGAAGGCCCGCAGCTCCTCCCCGCGGTCGAGCACCACCACAAGCGGGAGCCCGCCTATCTGCGTGGGGAACATGCTGCCCGGACCATCGAGCTCGCCCAGGTGTCCGACGTACTGCCACGAGCGCCGGAAGATGTGCTCCTGCTCGGCCCGCGCGACCTCGGGGTCCGCGTACCAGCTGTAGGGAAGCGTCTCGACGCGCGACTCGACCTCCGTGCGACCCATCGGCCGGTTATCCTTCCAGAGTCGATATGCGAAAGCAACTTTCGCGGGTTGAGAACAAGGGATCTGTGGGCACGCTGGCCCGGGGCCTCGACATCCTCGAGCTGTTCGCCGGAGACTCGCCGGAACTGACCCAGACGGAGATCTCGGAGCGGCTCGGACTTCCAGTGCCCACGGTACACCGCCTCGTCAAGCTTCTCACCGAACGCGGCTGGCTGGTTCGGGACGCCCGCAGCCGCAGGCTGAGGCTGGGGCTCGGCGCCGCGCGGCTGCTGCCGGCCCTGCGGCTGCCCGACCTGGCGCGCGATCCTCTGCGCGCGCGTGGCCGAGCGGAGCGGCGAGACCGTGAACCTGGCGACGCTCGACGGCGGCGAGGTCCTCTACCTGGTGAGCGAGACGGGCAGCAACCTGCTCACGCTCAGGTCGCACGTGGGGCTGCGGCTGCCCGCGCACGCCACTGCCCTCGGCAAGTGCCTGCTCGCGCAGCTAGGCGACGAGGAAGCCCGCCGCGCGGTCGGCCGCGAGCCGTACCCGGCCCTGACGCCGCGGACGCTCACGAGCTGGGAGAAGCTCCGCCCACAGCTCGAGCGGGTGCGCCGCGAGGGCGTGGCGTACTCGCGCGAGGAGTACGAGCTCGGCCTCCACTCGATAGCCGTGCCGATCGCCTGGATCGAGGGCGACGGGCCGGTGGCCGTGAACGTGTCGCTGCCGTCGTCGCGCGCGGGCCGAGAGGCCACGGCCGAGCTCACGCGCGAGCTCCGCGCCGCAGCAGCGAGAATCACGGGCGCGGCATGACGAGTGGAACAACTCCCTACTGGCTCGACGCTCCCTACGAGCCGAGAGCGCCCCTCGACGGGGACCTCGAGGTGGAGGCGTGCGTGATCGGCGGCGGCGTGGGCGGCCTGTCCTGCGCGCGCCGGCTGGCCGAGCACGGCATCGAGACGGTGCTGCTCGAGGCAGGCACGGTCGCGGGCGGCGCGAGCGGGCGCAACGGCGGCTTTCTGATCGCCGGCGTGGCGAGCTTCCACAACGACTCCCGCGAGCAGTACGGGGCCGAACGGGCGCGCTCGATGTACGCGCGCACACTGGAGGCGCAGCGCGATATCTACGAGCTGGCCGCGGAGCTCGGCGCCGGCGATGCGCTCCGGCGGGTGGGCCTGCTGCGCCTGGCCGTGTCGGAGGACGAGGCCGGGCACGTGCGCGATCACGTCCGCGCGCTCCTTGATGACGGCTTCCCCGGCGAGCTGGTCGAGCGCGACGAGCTTCCGCCCGCCCTCAGGCGCACCGGCCTCGTGGCCTGCCTCACCGACCACGACGGCGCCCTTCACCCCGCGCGCTGGTACCGGCTGCTCGCCGGAGCAGCCGAGGCCGCCGGCGCGCGCATCTGCGAGGGCACGACGGTGTCCGGGTCCGTTCCTGCGCCGGACGAGGGGCCGGTGCTCACGGATCGCGGAAGCGTGCGTGCGCGGCACGTGGTGGTGGCCGCCGACGGCGCGCTGCCGGCGCTGGTGCCGGAGTACGCGGCACGCGTGCGCGCGCGCCGCCTGCACATGGTGGCCACCGAGCCGCTCCCGCCGACGCTCGAGCATCTCGTGTACGCGCGCTGGGGCTACGAATACCTCCAGCAGCGTCCCGACGGGCGCATCCTCGCGGGCGGGTTCAGCGACGTGGATGCAGACGAGTCGTACACCGACAGCGACGCCGGCAGCCCCGAGATCTGGGAGCGGGTGGAGCGCTACCTGCACGAGGACCTCGGCACGGACGCACGCGTGAGCCATCGCTGGGCAGGCGTGGTGGGCTACAGCGGCGACTCGCTGCCCTACGTGGGCGAGGTGCCCGGCCGCCCGGGCCTGTTCGTGTCCGGTGGCTACTCGGGCGTGGGCAACGTGCCCGGCTTCATGTGCGGGCGCGACCTGGCCGACACGATCGCGGGCAACGGCCCCGAGCCCCTGTTCCCCGCCGACCGAGAGGCATGGACGGGCAGCGAATACGCGAGCTGAGCGCGCGCGAGGCCGAGCTCTTCGCGCAGCGAACGCACGCGTCGAAGGCGATGCTCACGCGCGCCGAGCGCACTCTGGCTGGAGGCGTCACATCGTCCTTCCACGGCCGCGATCCCTGGCCGGTGTACCTCGCACGCGGCGACGGCGCTCGGGTCTGGGACGTGGACGGCCACGAGTACGTGGACTTCCACAACGGCTTCAGCGCGATGGTGCAGGGGCACGCGCACCCGGCGGTCGTGGCCGCCGTGAACGAGCGCGTCCGCCTCGGCACCCACTTCGGCGCGACCACGGAGGACGCCGTGGCCGTGGCCGAGGAGCTGGAGCGCCGCTTCGGGCTCCCACGCTGGCGCTTCACGAACTCCGGCACCGAGGCGAACATGGCCGCGATCCGGCTCGCGCGCGAGGCGACCGGCCGGGCGGGCGTGGTGCAGATGACCGGCGCCTACCACGGCCACGCCGATATCTCGGAGCTGCACGAGGTCGCCTTCAACGACCCCGAGGCACTCGAGCGCTGCATCGCCGAGATCGCGCCGGCCTGCGTGATCATGGAGGGAGCGATGACAAGCGTGGGGCTCGTGCTCCCGGAGCCGGGCTATCTCGACGCGGTGCGCGAGCTCACGCGACGGCACGGAGTGGTCCTGATCCTCGACGAGGTCAAGACGGGCCTCACGATCGCCGCCGGCGGCGCGGTCGAGCGGCTCGGCGCCAAGCCGGACATCGTGACCCTGGCGAAGTCGCTCGGCGGCGGCCTCCCCAGCGGCGCGGTCGGCATGACGGCGGAGCTGGCGCGGCCGGTGGAGGACGGCCGCCTGCGGCTGCTCGGCACCTACAACGGCAACCCGCTGTCGATGGCCGCCGCCGCGGCGAGCCTGCGAGAGGTGCTGACCCCAGCCGCGTATGAGCAGCTCGACCGGCTCGGCGCGCGCATGGTGGCCGGCTGCGAGGGCGTGATCGAAGCGGGCGGGCTGGACGCGCACTGCGTGGGGCTCGGCTCGAAGGGCTGCGTCAGGTGGGGGAAGGACCCGGTGCCCTCCGAGCTGATCTGGACCTGGCTGATGAACCGCGGCGTGCTCACCACGGCGGGCCGAGAGCAGGAGTGGAACGTGACGGTGGCCCACGACGACGAGGCGCTGGACCGTTACCTGGGCGCGTTCGCGGGCCTCGTGGCCGAGCTCAGCTCCACGATTGTCCGGCTCTGCTCGCGCATGAACTGCGGCAGGTACCAGGCGCCGAGCCCTCCCTTGCCCGTAGAGCCGCTCGACTTCCAGCCGCAGAACGTCTGCGTGCCGGGCCAGGCCCCGGTCGTGGCGCCCGCGCGCCGGTTCACGTAGACGACGCCCGCCTGGATCTCGGCCAGGAAGCGCTCCTTCTCGGCCTCGTCGCCGCTGAATATGCCCGCCGTGAGCCCGTACACCGGCGCGTTCGCCTCGGCCAGCGCTTCGTCGAACGAGCTCACGCGCGTGACGGTCACGAACGGCAGGAACAGCTCGTCGCGCTCGAGCGCATGCCCGTGCGGGAGGCCGGCCACCACGGTCGGCTCCACGAAGTGGCCGGGCAGGTCGGGGCGGCCGCCGCCGGCCGCCACGCGCCCGTCGCGCTCGGCCGTCGCCACCGCCTGCGCGTAGCGCTCCACGCTGCCCTCGTTGATCACGGGACCCACGAACGCGTCGCGGTCGCTTGGGTCACCGAGCGGCAGCTCCGCCGCGCGGGCGGCGAGCCGCTCCACGAACTCCTCGTGCACCGCATCGGCGACGATCGCCCGCGAGCACGCGCTGCACTTCTGACCCGAGAGCCCGAACGCCGAGCGCGCGACCCCCTCCGCCGCGGCATCCACGTCGGCGCTCGCGGTCACGATCGCCGGGTTCTTGCCGCCCATCTCGGTCAACGCCGGGCGCGCATACGGGCCCTCCTGCATCTTGCGGGCGATCTCGCGCCCCACCTCGGCGGAGCCCGTGAACGCCATGCCGTCCACGGGTGAATCGACCAGCGCGCGACCCGTGTCCGGCCCGCCGTGCACGAGGTTGAAGGCGCCCGCCGGAAGCCCCGCTTCCTGCACGATCTCCGCGAGCGCCGCGCCCGTGGAGGGCGACTCCTCCGACGGCTTGAAGACCACCGTGTTGCCGGCGATGAGCGCCGAGCTGAACATGCCCACCGACAGCGCGACTGGAAAGTTGAACGGCGCGACCACGCCGAAGACGCCGTAGGGACGCAGCACGTCGAGGTTCCGCTCGCCGTCGACGAAGCTGTTGAGCGGCCGCGTGTAGCCCTCGTTCTCCTCCATGTGGCCGGCGTAGGCCTCGATCAGGTCGATCGCCTCCTGCACCTCGAGGATCGACTCGGTCCGCGACTTGCCGGTCTCGAGACTCGCCAATGCCGCGAGCTCCATGTGGCGCGCGCCGATGCCGTCCGCCACGGCTCGGAGCAGCCCGCAGCGCTCCCCGTACGCGCTGGCGGCCCATCCGGGTGCGGCGGCACGCGCGGCCTCCACAGCGCGCCCCACCAGCTCGGGCCCCGCCGCCCGCGCGCTGCTCGCCACCTGAGCCGTGCGGGCCGGGTCGCGGCGGTCGAAGGGCTCGCCCTCCGACGCCGAGTCGCCGCCGATCAGGTGGGGATGCGCCTCAGCGTCTCCCTCCCGCGCCGCGTCCAGCGCCGCCTCGAAGGCCGCGTCCGTCTCGGCTCCGAGATCACCGCTCGTGTACGTAAGTCTCGTGCTCATCGCCCGAAGCTAACCGAACGGCGTGGCAGGCGGGAAGGAACAGCGGATCGTCGGTGCGGCAGCGCTCCTCGATGCCGAGCCGCGCCGCTTCGCCCGACTCCACCAGCGGGCAGCGCGGGTGAAAACGGCAGCCGGACGGGATGCGCGTGGGGTCCGGTGTCTCGCCGGTGAGGATCTGCGGCTCCATGTGCTTCGTCTCAGGCACGACCGACAGGAGAGCGCGCGTGTAGGGATGCTGCGGAGCGGTGAGCAGCTGCTCGGCCGGAGCGTCCTCCACGATCCGCCCGAGGTACATCACGGCCACACGGTCCGCCACGTTCCAGGCCAGCCCGAGGTCGTGCGTGACCACGAGCACCGTGATCCCGGCATCCCGCACCAGGCCGAGCATGAGCGCCAGGATCTCGCCGCGCACGGAGGCGTCGAGGGCCGAGACGGGCTCGTCAGCCACGAGCAGGCTCGGGTTCAGCACCATCGCGCCGGCGATCACCACGCGCTGGCGCTGGCCGCCGGAGATCTCGTACGGATAGCGCGTGAAGAAGCTCTCGGGTGGGCGCAGGCCCGCGTTGGCGAGTGCGTCCGCCACGAGCTGCTCCTCGATGCCCTCGATGCCCTGGATCCGGACGCCCTCGGCCACCGCTTCGTAGAGCGTCTGCCGCGCGTTCAGCGCGCCGGTGGGGTCCTGGAAGATCATCTGCGCGCGGCGGCGGTGCTCGCGCAGTCCCGCCTTGCCGTAGTCGAGCGGCTCGCCGCGGAAGCGAACCTCGCCCGAGTCGGGCCGGCGAAGGCCCATGATCGTGCGCGCCAGCGTGGTCTTGCCGCAACCCGACTCGCCCACCAGCGCCACGGTCTCACCCTGGTGGATGGCGAGGTCCACGCCATCCACGGCACGCGCCGGACCCTCGCGCCCGGGGTAGTGCACGTGGAGGTCGCGAACCTCCAGGAGCGGCTCGCCCGTCACGCGGCCACCGGCGACCCGGGCACGTGCACGCAAGCGGCCTCGCGCATGTCCCCGGCGGGCCACAGCTCCATGGGCGTGCGCGGGCAGGCGTCTACCGCCACCGGGCAGCGCGGGTGAAACGGGCAGCCGCTCGGCAGGGCGCGCGGGTCGGGAGGGTCTCCGGGCAGTCCCGACGGCCGCATCCGGAACGCCGGGTCGCCGATCACGGGGAAGGCGGCCGCGAGTGCTCGCGTGTAGGGATGAGCGGCGTCCGCGAACACCTTGTCGTTGGGGCCAGCTTCGATGATCCGGCCCGCGTACATGACCGCGATCCGCTTGCAGATGTCTGCGAGCGTTGACAGGTCGTGCGTGATGAAGATGATCGCCAGCCCGAGATCGCGCTGGAGGTCGGCCAGCAGCCGCAGCACCTGCGCCTGCACCATCACGTCGAGCGCGGTGGTCGGCTCGTCGGCGATCAAGAGCCTCGGCTCGCACGCGATGGCGAGCCCGATCAGAACACGCTGGCGCTGGCCGCCCGAGAGCTCGTGCGGGTAGGCACGCGCGCGCCGCGCCGGCAGCCCAACGAGCTCGAGCAGCTCGCCCACGCGCTTCTGCACGTCGCCCCCAGCCCCCTTCGAGTGGAGCTTGATCGCCTCCGCGATCTGGTCCCCCACGCGCTGGACGGGGTTGAGCGTGTGGAGCGCGCCCTGGAACACGATCGCGAGCTCGGTCCAGCGCACCGCACGCAGGCGCCCTGGCTTCATCGCGAGCACGTCCTCGCCGTCGAGCAGCACGTCACCGCTGACCTCCGCCCCGCGCGGCAGCAGCCGCAGGAGCGCCGCGGCCATCGAGGACTTGCCGCAGCCGGACTCGCCCGCCACGCCGAGCGTCTCGCCCACGTCGAGCCGGAGGTCGATACCGCGCACCGCCGGTATTGGGGCCGGCGACCTGGCGGCGTAGGTCACGTGCAGGTCCCTGACCTCGAGCAGGCTCATCCGCGCCGGTCCCGTAGCCGCGGATCGAGGATCTCCTCGAGCGCAGTCCCGCAGAGCGTGAAGGCGAGCGCCACGAGCATGATTCCGAGGCCCGGCGGGATGAACACCCACCACGCCTCGGCGGTGATGGCGCCCGTCTGGAAGGCGTCGTCGAGCATCTGCCCCCAGGACGGGTTGAGCGGGTCGCCGAGACCCAGGAACGAGAGCGTCGCCTCGGAGAGGATCACGATCGGCACCGTGAGCGTGGTGTTGGCCAGGATCAGCGGCGACACGTTCGGCAGGATGTGGCGCGTCATCAGGTGCCAGTTCGACGCGCCGAGCGCGCGGCTTCGGTCCACGTACTCGCGCTCCCTCAACGTGAGCACCTGGGCTCGGATCAGGCGGGCGGGCTGCGGCCACGACGTGATCCCGATCACGATGATGATGTTCTGCACCGACGGGCCCAGGATCGCGGCGAGCACGATGGCAAGCGGGAGGAACGGGATCACGAGGAACCACTCGGTGATCCGCATCAGGAGGCCGCCGGTCCGGCCACCGAAGAAGCCGGCGGTGATTCCGACGATCGACCCGATCAGAACCGCCAGCACCGTCGCGGCCAGGCCCACCAGCAGGCTGGTCCGCGCCCCCCAGATGAACTGGGTCAACACGTCGCGCCCGAGAGCGTCTGTTCCGAGCGGCGCGAACTTCGCCGGGCTCGCGAAGGTCGGGTTGTCGACGGCGTTGATCGCCCTGAGCCCGGACTCGTCGGCCAGCAGCGGTGCCGCCAGGGCCATGGCCACGGCCAGCACCAGGATGCTGAGCCCGATCATCCCCGGCAGGTGGTGCCGGTACTCGTGCCACGCCCGGCCGAATGCCCGGCGACGCCGCAGCCACGCGATCCTCCGTGCCGAGGGCGCCGCGATCACGTTCACGAGTACCTCACGCGCGGGTCGAGGTAGCCGTAGAGGAGGTCGGCAAGCAGGTTGAAGAAGATCACCGACGCGCTGAACACAAGGAACAGGCCCTGGAGCATCGGCAGGTCCGGCCCCTTCAGGGCCTCGTAGGTCGCGAGCCCCAGCCCCGGCCACGAGAAGATCGCCTCGACGGCGATCGCCCCCGCCAGCACGAACCCGAAGTTGATCGCGAGCAAGGCGACCACCGGCAGGATCGCGTTCGGCACCGCGTGCCGGTTGCGGACGAGCACGTCCCTGAGCCCCTTCGCGCGCGCGAGCACGAGGTAGTCCTCGCGCATTGTGTCGAGCAGCGAGGAGCGCATGATGATCGCGTACTCGCCGAGGTAGCCGACCGTGAGGGTGAGCGCCGGCAGGAACATGTGCTGCGCCTGGTCGGCGAGCTTGGAGATGCCGGTGGCTGTGGACGCCGGGTCGACGAGCCCGCCGACGGGGAACCATCCCAGCACCACCGCGAAGAAGGTGAGCAGGACCATCCCGAGCCAGAAGTCCGGCATCGAGTAGGTGCCGACGCTGAACGCGGTGACCCCGTAGTCGGTGGGCGTGCGTCTTCGCCACGCGGCGGCGATGCCGAGGAGGATGCCGAATAGCGCCGACAGCACCGCGGAGACGCCTACAAGCGCGATCGTTGGGCCGGCCTTGCGCTTGATCTCGCCCCAGACCGGCGCGTTGCCCTGGTACGAGCGTCCGAGGTTCAGCGTCAGCGTCTGCTTCACGTACGCGACGAACTGCTCTCCCTTCGAGCCCTCGAGCCCGAACTGCTTGGTGAGCGTCTCGCGCTGATGCTCGGTCAGGTTGCGGCCGCGGTACAGATTCGCGACGGGGTCGCCCTCGACCACGCGGAACAGGAAGAAGTTGAAGCAGACGACGAAGATCAGGGTCACGATCGACCCCGCGACCTTCGTCGCGATGAAGCGGGCGCTCACTCGCGTTCGTCAGCGGTGCGGCGGCGCCTCATCACGAACAGAAGTGCTCCCAGCGCGAGCACGGCCGCGACGATGATCGCGATGATCGTCCCGCTGCCGCCTCCGTCGTCGTCACCGCCGCTCGACGCGCTGACCGGCTTGAGCAGCGCGTAGCTCGGCGAGGTGTTCGAGTAGACGACCGGCCCGATCTTTGCCGGCTGGCGCACGAACCCCTCGAAGCGGTCCTTCACGTACGCCTGCGTGTCGGGGTACGTGTAGATCACGTTGTAGACGGCCGACTTCTGGAAGCGCGTGAGCATCTCGTGGACGATCTCCTCGCGCTTGCCACGGTCGAGCTCGACCTTCTGCTGCTGGTAGAGCTTGTCGTACTCCGGGTCGCAGAAGTTCGCGTCGTTGTAGTAGTTCGTCGGGTCCTTCGGGTCGCTCGCGATCTGGTCGCAGGTGAAGTACGACAGCATCGGATCCGGGTCCACGAACGGGGTCCAGCCCCACGAGAAGATGTCGTAGTCGCCCTTGCCGATGATCTCGGTGAGCTGGCTGTCGTCTGCGACCTTCTTGGTGGTCGCGATGCCGATCTCCTTGAGCCAGCCGGTCACGAACTCGGCGATCTTGGTCCCGGTCTCGCCGTCCGAGCGCACCATGTACGTGAAGTTGAGCGGCTTGCCGCCACCCGGCATCTCGCGCACGCCGTCGCCGTCGGTGTCCTTGTAGCCGGCGTCCTCGAGGATCTGCTTCGCCTTGTCGAGGTCGAAGTCGTAGACCTGGTCGGCCGGGATCTCCGGCGTCCAGCTCGTGTCGGGGGAGGTGCTCAGCGTCTCGGTCGGCGTACCGTGCCCATTCAGCACGCGCGCCACGAGCGTCTTCTTGTCGAGCGCGTGCGCGATCGCCTGGCGCACCTGCGGGTCGAGCAGCGCCGGGTGCGGCTTCTTGAGGCCGTCGCCGCCGTTGATGGCGACCTCGGACATAGCGCCCTGGTTGCCCTCGATGGTCTGGATGTTGTCGTCCTTCTCGAGCTGATCGAAGGCCGCGCCCGGAATGTCCTCGGCCGCGTCCAGCTCGCCGGTCTTCAGCGCGGCGACCATCGCGTCGGGGTTGTTGAACTTCCGCAGCACGACCTTGTCCACGGCCGGCTTGCCGCCCCAGTAGTACTTGTTCGCCTTGAAGCGGGCGAACTGGCCCTTCTCGAACTGCTCCAGCACGAAGGGGCCCGAGCCGACGCCGTCCGTCGCGTCGTACTTGCCGCGCTCGTCCGCGTTCATCTTGCTCCAGATGTGCTTGGGCAGGATGTAGACGTCCATGGTCGGCAGCTTCGGGTCGGGCACCTTGGACTTGATGACGAGCGTCGTGTCGTCCGTTGCCGTCGCGTCGAGGTTCACGGTCGTCGCGCTGTGGTTGATCCACTCCTCGTCGCGCGAGGTGTTGATGTTCCACGCGATGTCCTCGGCGGTGAGCGGCTGGCCGTCCGACCACTTGAGGCCGTCGCGCAGCGTGTAGGTCCAGGTCTTGCCGCCGTCGGATTCCTTCCACGACTTGGCGAGCCCGGGAATCGTGTGGAAGTCGCTGGCCGCCTTGTCGGTGAGCGTCGCGTACTGGATGTTCCACGCCTCGTAGGCCGCCACCGTGACCCCGATCAGCGGGTTCATGCTGTCGATCCCCTGAGGATCACCCACGTCGAACACGACCTGCTTGCCGCCGCCGCCACCCCCGTCGTCCTGGCTCTGGGCCGCCACGGCGCTCAGGCCGGCCAGCAGGAGGACGGAGACGCTCACGGCAGCGAGTCGCTTCATGGCGCGGGACTCTCTCATGGCTTCACATCAGATGCCAGTCGAGGAAGCGCTCGAGCCGCCGGTAGAAATCGAGCTGAGGACCCGCCCTGAGAAGGCCGTGTGCCTCAGTCGGGTAGGTCACGTACTCGAATGTCTTGCCGAGTTCCCGCAGCCGCTCGACGAGCTGCTCGGACTGCTTCGGGCTCACGCGCTCGTCGCGCTCCCCGTGCGCGATCAGCAGCGGCACCTCGATGTTCTCGAGCCGGTGATAGGGCGAGCCGGCGATGTAAGCGTCACGCGCCTGCGCGGGGGTGCCCATCATGCGCTCGAGGTCCTGCACGCCCTCCCGGTCACCCTGCGCCCACGACGTCGCGATGTCGCAGTCGCCGTACTTCGGCACCGCGCAGCGGAAGCGATGCTCGGGGTCGTCGGTCACCGACAGCAGCGCCATGTAGGAGCCGTAGCTGGCGCCGTAGATGCCGAGCCGCTCGCCGTCGACCCAGTCGAGCTTGCGCAGGTAGTCCGCCGCCGCGAGGCAGTCCTTGGTGTCGCCCACGCCCCAGTCGCCGTGGTTCCTGCGCTCGAACTCGCGCCCGTAGCCCGTGGAGCCGCGGAAGTTGATCGCGAGCCAGGCGTAGCCCTTCTCGACGAAGTACTGGGCGTGCCCGTCCCAATCGTCACCGTAGGCGTCGGTCGGGCCGCCGTGCGGGTAGACCACCGCGGGCGCGGGGCTGTCGGCCGACGCGCTTCGCGGACGCATCAGGAAGCCGGGGATCTCGAGGCCGTCGAATGACTCGAAGGTCACGTCCTCCGGCTTCACGTGCGGGGCGCGGCGGATCGCCTTCGGGGCGGGCGCGTGAACGGCCACGGGCTCGGCTCCGGCCCTTACGCGGCGGAGCTCCCGCGGCGTGGCGTGGTCCTCGTAGCCGCTCAGGACGTCGCCGGCCGCCGTCCAGTGCGCTCCGTACCAGGTACCCCCGCGGGCCAGCTCCTCCGCGCTCCCGTCCGCCGCGTTCACGGATACAAGGCTGAAGCGGTTGCGGTAGCCCCTGGGGGCGAGGATCCGCGTGCCGTCCGGATGCCAGTCGTGTGCCGGGTGGTCGGCCCCGGCGCTGGTGAGCTGCCGGTCGTCCCCGCCGTCGTGACCGACCAGGTGCAGCTCGTAGAACCCGCTGCGCTCGGATGCGTAGGCGATCGTGCTGCCGTCGGGAGACCACTCCGGACCGCCGTCGTGCATGTCGGGCACGCCGGTGAGTCGCCGCACCTCGCCAGCCTCGATGGTGGCCACGCGGATCTCGCTGCTGCGGCTCTGGTCCGCCCTGGGCGTGAACGTGTAGGCCACCTCGGTCCCGTCGGGCGAGGGCGCGGCCTCGCCCTCGTCGCCGTGAGCGTCGAGGTCGCCGTGCGCGACGGCGAGGCGCTGCGGCCAGGGGTCGTCGATGTCCACGACGGCGAGTCGGGTGGTGGTGTCCTCGTCGCGCTCGACGCTGATCACCAGCCGGCGGGCGTCGATCCAGCGCGGGTTGCCGCCCTTCGCGACCTTGCGCGGAGGGCCCCCCGCCGTGGGCACAAGCCAGACGTGCCCGTCGTCCGCGTAGGCCACGCTGCTGGAGTCGGGTGACAGGCGCGGCGGGGTGTCGTCCCACCACGGCACGGGATCGCGGCCGCTGGTGAGGCGCTCGGGCAGGGCGTCGCCCTCGAGGTCGAGCAGGAACACGTCGGACGTGTCGCGAGCCTCGATGAAAACGGCCCGGCGCCGGTCCGCGCCGACCGTGAGCGTGTGCGGCATCGGAGTGGCCGCCACGGCCTCGAGACGCCAGTGCGGCGGCGGCTTCAGGTCCTTGCGCGCCTGAGCGCGCACGCCGTGATGCTCGTCCTTGCCGACCCAGATCGACCGGCCCTCAGCCATTCATTCCCTCCTCGATTCCTTCCAGTGCCTCGCAGACCAGCTGGCCGATCGCGTCCAGGTCGTAGCCGCCCTCCTGCACCACCACGGTGGGGAGCCCCAGCCCTCCGAGCATGCGGCCCGCGGCGCGGAAGCCGGCCGGCGTGACCGCCAGGGGACTCTCCGGATCGTCGCCCGCGGCATCCACGCCGAGCGCCACGACCAGCGCCTGCGCGCCGCGCTCGCTCGTCCAGGCCGCCAGCTCGGCCACCGCCTCGAGCCAGGGATCGTCGCCGCTCCCGGGTGCGAGGAGCACGTTGCGGTTGGAGTCACCCACACCGCGCTCGTCCTCGAAGCCGAGGTAGTGCGGGAACCAGCCCGCGCCGGGGTCCACGTGGACCGAGCCGGTGAGCATGCCCTCGTCGTCCCAGAAGATGGCCTGCGTGCCGTTGCCGTGGTGGGCGTCGATGTCGATCACCGCCACCGGAGTGCGGCCCGCCGCGCGCAGATGCGCCGCCGCCGCGGCGGAGTTGTTGAGGTAGCAGGAGCCGCCGAAGGCCCTGCGGGTCGCGTGGTGCCCGGGCGGGCGCGTGCACCCATACGCGGCCGGCGCTCCCTCGAGCACGAGCTGCGCCGCCGTGACGGCGGTGTCCAGCGCCGCGCGGGCGGCCTCCCAGGTGCCGGGGCCGATCAGCGTCATCGTGTCGTAGGCGAACTGGCCGGCGCGCGCGGTGATCGAGCTGGCCGGGCGTGCGTCCCGTCCGGAAAAGAGGTCGGGGTGCGGGAACAGGTACGGGACCACGCGGTCCTGCCCCGGGTCCTCCGGGAGGCCCGCGTTCTCCCACTCGTCCCACGCGCTCGCGAGGTACTCGGCAAGCTCGGGTGAATGGATCCGCGTGAGCGCCTCGTACGGCTGCTCCTGGGAGCCCACGAAGCGTGCGCCCCGCTCCTCGAGCGCGGTCCTGATCCGCTCCGCGCGCTCGGGCAGCTCCGTGCCGGGCGTCCTGATTCCGACCCAGACCTCTCCCCCCGGATCGTGCAGGCGGTGTCGGTCGCTCCACACGACGGGCATCGCGAGTCCCACCGCGCGAGCCTATCCGGCGAGCCTGTCCGGGCGCTCGGCTCGTATCCGAGCGGCCTCCTCCTCCGGCGTGAGCTCCTCGCTGTCGAGCACGAGGTGCACGCCGTCCAGTTCCCTGAGCGAGGCGCTATAGGGCTCGACCTCGCCCAGGAGGTCCTCGAGACCGAACCAGCCGGGCGGCTCGCGCGCCACGATCCGCTCACGCAGCGTCGCGGGCGTGGTCTCGAGCCGAACGAGCAGGTGATCGTCCGCGCCGACGCTCTTCAGGAGCTCGGCAAGGTGGGCCTCCGACTCCACGACCTCACAGAAGAGGAGCAGGTCGTGCCCCATCCGGCGGTGTCCCTCCCACGCGTTCGCCAGAAGCTCAGCGCGCTGCTCGATCGATGGGAATGGATAGGCCCATGCCACCTCGTCCATGTCGAGCGTGGCGTGAGGAACGCCGTCGGGGACGAGCGCGTCCGTCAGCGCGATCAGGCAGAGCGTCTTCCCCGCCCCAGGCGGCCCGGTCACGACGACGGCGAACACGCGCCGAGTCTCCCACTTCGTAGAGTCACGCCATGCACGCCGGGAAGACCCTCCGTGAGCACGGCCTGCGCGTGGGCCAGCTCGAGCCGGGGCCGGCGGGGTCGATCGCGGACGTGGCGGGCGTGGCCGTGGGTCACGCCACGGTCGGGTGCACCGGCGTGACGGCGGTGCTGCCCGGGCCGATCGAGGGGCTGTGGGCGGAGCCGGTGCCCGCGGGCGTGGCGGTGCTGAATGGAGCGGGCGAGCTCACCGGCTCCCTCCAGATCGCCGAATGGGGCCTGATCGAGACGCCCGTCTACCTCACCGCCACGATGTCGGTGGGCCGTGTCTACGACGGCGCCGCCGCGGCCGCGATGGCCGCGGAGCCGCGGATCGGCGTCGACGCCGTCGTGATTCCGGTGGTCGGCGAGTGCGACGACAGCTGGCTGAACGACCCACGTGTTACGCAGGTCGAAGCGGAGGACGTGCAACGGGCGCTCGCCGACGCCGCCGCCTCGGAGTCCGTGGTCCAGGGAGCGGTGGGCGCAGGGGCCGGCATGGTCTCGTTCGGGTGGAAGGGCGGCATCGGAAGCTCGAGTCGCGTGACCGCGGGCGCCCACACCGTCGGCGTGCTGGTACTCGCGAACTACGGCGGCAGCTCCGATCTGCGGATCGACGGCGTGCCGGTGGGCCGGCACCTGCCCGCGCCGGAGCTCCCAGGCGATCCCGCCGGCAGCTGCATCGCGGTGGTGGCCACGGACGCTCCGCTCGGCTCGGCTCAGCTGACGCGCCTCGCGCGCCGCGCCGGGCTCGGCCTGGCCCGCACCGGCTCCGTGGCGCACCACGAAAGCGGCGAGATCTTCACCGCGTTCTCGACCACTGCCCGCGTCGCGCGCGGCGGCCCGGCCCGGCCCGCGCTCCCCGACGGCGATCTCCACCCGCTCTTCCACGCGACCGTCGACGCCACCGAGGAGGCGGTGCTCAACGCACTCTGGGCGGCCGAGACCACGAGCGGCCGCGACGGCCGCGTGTTCGAGCGGTTGCCGCACGAGCCGGTGCTGGAGCTACTGGCCGCTCAGGGCCGGCTCAGGGCGTGAGATCCGGTGGCCTGAGCGCGGGGCGCGCCGGGCCGTCGAGCCTCGGCAGCAGCACGCTGTTGCCCTCGAAGAAGATCGTCACGAGCGGCACCCCCACGCGCTTCGGCGTGCGCGCGGTGCTGAAGCGGAACTCGCAGCCCGCGAGCACCCGCCCGCGGACCGTCTTCAGGAGCCGCGCAGCCCGGGTCATCACCCTCATGGTCACCCGTCCGCGGCAGCCCTTGTCGGCGGGCACGCCGTCCGGCAGGCGCATGTGGCCCAGGGCGACCAGGCGGCGGCCTTCGAAGAACGCTCCGGCGTCGAAGAACTGAAGCGGGCGCAGGCCGAGCGCGCGGCCGGCCATCAGCGGATCGTCGGTGATCACGGCCTCGACGCCCTCGCGGCTGGCGGCGTGAACGTCGGCGGCGCGGTCGAGGGTGAAGGGCGCCACGTCCAGCCCGAGGCCGTGCGCCCGGCTCACGTAGTCGTCCGACACGGGCCACTCGGGAGAGATGAAGTCGTAGCCGTTGTCGGCGGCGGTCTGGAGATAGGGCTCGTTGATCGACTGGACCGACAGCAGGCTCGTGGCAACGCCCGGCATGCGCGCACGCGCCTCGTCAAGGCTGGAGGCGATGAAGCTCTGGATCAGGAGCTGCGAGCGCTTGATGTGGCTGGCGAGCACCACGTCCATGACTCGGTCGGCGTAGGCGGGCGAGGGGTCGAAGTCCGGGTCGGTCGGGACGTTCTTGATCTCGAGGTTGACCTTGGCGCCCGCCATGCGAGCGAAGCGGAGCACGTCGGCGATCGTGGGGATCGCGACGGTGTGGCCTGCCGACTTCGTGCGCAGCGGGCTGCCCGGGCTGCCCAGCACGTCGGTGCGACAGGTGCGCATCTCGGCGAGCGTGAACGTGCGCAGCTCGCCGCTGCAGTTGGTGGTGCGATCCAGCGTCGCGTCGTGGAGAGCGACCGGAACACGGTCCTCGGTGAGCTTCGCGTCCACCTCGAGCACGAAGCCGTGACGCGCCGCCTGCCGGTACGCCGCGATGCTCTCCTCCGCGAACTGCGGCGTGCCGTTCACCACCGTCCCGCCGCGGTGGGCGTGGATGGCGGGGACCGCGGCGACAGCGGACGGCGCGAGGGCGAGCAGTGACACGGTGGCGATCAGCAGGCGGGTGAGCATGGCCGCAGCCTAAATCGCTCGGATATTGTCGCGCGATGAGCGCTCTCGACCATCTCTGGCTGCACTTCACCGAGATGGGCCGCTACCGCGGCGAGGACGAGCTTCAGGTGATCGTGCGCGGCGACGGCTGCTACCTCGAGGACAGCCACGGCCGGCGCTACCTCGATGCCCTCGCCGGCCTCTTCTGCGTGAACATCGGCTACGGCTTCGGCGCCGAGATGGGCGAGGCCGCGGCGGCGCAGATGCGCGAGCTGCCCTTCGCGATCAACTGGACCTTCGCCCACCCGCGCTCCATCGAGCTGGCGGAGGAGGTGGCCGGCCTCGCCCCGGGCGACCTCGACCGCGTCTTCTTCGTGTCGGGCGGCTCCGAGGCCGTGGAGGCGGCGTGGAAGCTCGCTCGCCAGTACCACAGCGCCCGCGGCGAGCGCCGCTGGAAGGCGATCGCGCGCAGGCTCGCCTACCACGGCACCACCATGGGCGCCCTCTCGATCAACGGCTGCACCGAGCTGCGCACGCCGTTCGAGCCGCTCGTGCCGGACGTGCTGCACGTGTCGAACACGAACCGCTACCACCGCCCTCCCGAGGAGACGGAGCAGGAGTTCACGCGCTTCCTGCTCGACGAGCTGGAGGAGACGATCAAGCAGGCCGGCCCGAGCACGGTGGCGATGGTGATCATCGAGCCGGTGCAGAACACCGGCGGCTCGTTCATGCCCCCTGCCGGCTACCTCGACGGCGTGCGCGAGCTCTGCGACAGGCACGGCATCCTGCTCTGCTTCGACGAGGTGATCACCGGCTTCGGCCGCCTCGGCCACTGGTTCGCGGCTGAGCGCTTCGGCGTGACGCCCGACCTGATCACCAGCGCGAAGGGCCTGTCGTCCGCGTACGCGGCGATCGGCGCGCTGGTGGCGAGCGAGCGCGTGATGGAGCCGTTCCTCGCCGACGGCGCGATGTACTCGCACGGGATGACCTTCGGCGGTCACCCAGTCCAGGCGGCCGTGGCGCTCAAGAACATCGAGATCATGCGCCGCGAGCGCATCGTCGAGCACGTGCGCGACAACGAGGCAGCCTTCCGCGCGACGCTCGAGCCCCTGCTCGAGCTCCCCATCGTGGGCGATCTCCGCGGGGCCGGCTTCTTCTACGCCCTGGAGCTCGTGAAGGACAGGGAGACGCGCGCGAGCTTCAGCGAGGCCGAGTGCGACGAGCTGCTGCGCGGCTTCGTCTCGCCGCGGCTGTTCGAGGAGGGCCTGATCTGCCGTGCGGACGACCGCGGCGACCCCGTGCTGCAGATCTCGCCGCCGCTGGTGGCCGGCCAGCCCGAGTTCGATGCGATCGCGCAGCGCCTGGCGAAGGTGCTCGGCGAGGCGGGCGAGCGGATGAAGGTGGCGGCGTGAGGTACGACGCCATCGTGGTCGGCGGCGGGCACAACGGCCTGACCTGCGCGGCCTACCTGGCGCGAGCGGGGCTGAGCGTGTGCGTGCTCGAGCGTCGCGACATCCTCGGCGGGGCCTGCGTGACCGAGGAGGTCTGGCCGGGCCAGCGGGTGTCGCGCGCCTCGTACGTCGTGTCGATGCTCCAGCCGAAGGTCGTCTCGGAGCTGAGGCTCCACGAGTTCGGCTACGAGGCCGTGCCGCTCGACCCGAGCTACGCCACCTTCGGGCCGGACGGGGAGCCGATCCTCTTCCACGACGACGTCGAGCGCACCCAGCGGGAACTCGCCCGCTATTCGAAGCGGGACGCCGAGGCCTACCCGCGCTTCGTCGAGATGCTCGAGCGGCTGGCCGGCTTCCTGCGCCCGCTGCTGCTGCGCCCGCCCCCGGCGCTCGGCTCGAAGCGCCCCGGCGACCTGCTCTCGCTGCTGCGCGAGGCCGGCCGCGCCGCCGGCCTGCCGCGGCGCGACGTGCACGAGCTGTTCCGCGTGATCACGATGCCGATCGGCGACCTGCTCGACGCCTGGTTCGAGACCGATGCCCTCAAGGGCGCGATCGGCTCCACCGGCGTGGTCGGCGTCTGGGCGGGCCCGCGCACGCCCGGCACGGCCTACAACGTCCTCCACCACGAGCTCGGCGAGCTGAACGGGATCGGCGGCGCGTGGGGCCACGTGAGGGGCGGGATGGGCGGGATCAGCGAGGCGCTCGCCGCCAGCGCGAGGTCGCACGGCGCCGTGATCCGGACCGGGGTGCCCGTCCGGGCGATCGGCGTTAGCGGCGGCCGGGTGAGCGGGGTCACGCTCGAGAGCGGCGAGGAGCTCGGGGCCGCCGTGGTGATCTCGGGGGCACACCCGCGCACGACGGTGCTCGACCTGGTCGGCGCCGAGCACTTCCCGGACGAGGTGGCGAGCGACATGCGCAACTACCGCAGCCGCGGCGGCTCGGTGAAGATCAACTGCATCCTCTCGGAGCCGCCGCGCTACGCGGCCGGCGGCGAGCAGCTGCTGCGCACGGGCGTCGCGATCTGCCCCTCGCTCGACTACCTGGAGCGCGCCTGGCAGGACGCGGTCCGCGGCGAGCCGGCCGCCGGCCCCTACATCGAGGTCGAGGTCCCGAGCTCGGTGGACCCCTCGCTCACCGATGACGGCAGCTGCGTGCTGACGATGTTCACCCAGTACGGCCCCCCGGACGAGGAGGGCTGGCCGGACGGCGCGCGCGAGGCCTACGCGCAGCGCTGCCTCGACATCCTGGCCGAGCACGCGCCGAACGTGCCCGGCGCGCTGATCCACCACGAGGTGCTGGCGCCGCCGGACCTCGAGCGCATCTTCGGGCTGGCGGGCGGCTCGATCTTCCAGGGCGAGCAGGGCCTCGACCAGATGGCGTTCATGCGGCCCTCTCCGCTGCTGGCGCAGTACGCCACCCCGGTCGGCGGCCTCTACCTGTGCGGCGCCGGCACCCACCCGGGCGGCGGGGTGATGGGCGCGTGCGGCCACAACGCCGCGCAGCGCGTGCTGAAGGACCAGCGCTCGCTCAGGCGTCGGCTGAGCGGAGCACGAGGGCGTGCTCCGGCAGCCAGCCGAGCTTGACGCGCTGGCCTATCTCCCAGCGGTCGTCCGAGCGCTGACGCGCGGTGTTCTGCTCCAGGGCCACGAGCCGGACGCCGGGCGAGAGCTCCACGATCACCTGGGTGGTGGTGCCCACGTAGACGCGCTCCACCACGGTCCCCTCGCGGACGGTCATCCCGTCCTCGAGCTCGCCCAGCCAGATCTTCTCGGGCCGCACCGAGATGTGCGTCCCGTCCGGCCCCGGCAGCAGGTTCGAGATGCCGATGAAGCCGGCCACGAACGGACCGAGCGGCCGCTCGTAGACCTCCTCGGGAGTCCCGCACTGCCTCACCTCGCCGTGCTCCATCACGGCGATGCGGTCGGACATAGCGAGCGCCTCCTCCTGGTCGTGGGTCACGTAGAGGAACGTGATCCCGACCTCGCGCTGGATGCCCTTCAGCTCCACCTGCATCTGCTTGCGGAGCTTCAGGTCGAGCGCGCCCAGTGGCTCGTCCAGCAGGAGCACCGCCGGCTTGTTCACTAGCGCACGCGCGAGCGCCACGCGCTGCTTCTGGCCGCCGGACAGCTCGCGCGGCTTCGACTTCTCGCGCCCCGTCAGCTGGACGAGCTCGAGCGCATCCTTGACGCGCTCGCGGATCTCGCCGGATTCGACCTTGCGCCGCTTCAGCCCGAACGCGACGTTGTCCTGCACGTCCAGGTGCTCGAACAGCGCGTAGCTCTGGAAGACGGTGTTCACGTTGCGGTGGTAGGGCGGCACAGTCTCAACCGGCTCTCCCTCGAGGAATATGCGGCCCTCGCTCGGCTGCTCGAAGCCGGCGACCATCCGCAGCGTCGTCGTCTTGCCGCAGCCCGAGGGGCCGAGCAACGAGAAGAACTCGCCGGGCTCGATCTCGAGCTCGAGGCCGCTCACGGCGACCGTCTGGCCGAAGCGCTTCGTGACCTGCTCGAAGCGGATGGCGCTCACGCCGTCTCCCGTCCCACGAGCACGTTCAGCCCGCTCTCGTGCCGGCCGAGCAGGCGCGGCAGCGCGATGGCGAGCCCGATCAGCACCGCCGAGACGGCGAGCATGAGCGTGCCGATCGCGTTGATCGTGGGCGTGACACCGAAACGGATCGCCGAATAGATCCGGACTGGCAGTGGCTGGGGCGACTCGCCGGTGGTGAAGAACGAGATCACGAAGTCGTCGAAGCTCAGCGCGAACACGAGCAGGCCGGCGGCGAGGATCGCGGGCCAGAGCTCGGGCAGCGTGACCAGCCGCAGCGTCTGGAGACGAGTGGCGCCCAGGTCCAGCGCGGCGTTCTCCAGCTCGGGATTGAGCCCGGCGAGCCGCGCGCGCACGACGACGGTCACGTACGAGATCGAGAACGTGATGTGGGCGATCATGATCGTGGTCAGCGAGAGCTGCAGCTTGATCTGCGTGAACAGGATCAGCGCCGAGACCGCGGCCACGATCTCCGGGGTCACGAGCGGGATCAGCATCAGCACGTTGGCGCTGCCGGCCCAGCGCGTGCGCGCGCGGACCAGCCCGAAGGCGAGGGTCGAGCCGAGGACGGTGGCCACGATCATCGTCACGAACGCGATCTGAAGGCTGGCGATGAGCGACTCCCGCAGCGACTCGTTTTCGAAGAAGCGCTGGTACCACTCGAGGCTGAAGCCCTTGAAGTTCTGGAGCGAGCGGCTCGAGTTGAACGAGAACAGGGCGACGAGCGCGATCGGGGCGAACAGGTAGACGAAGAAGAGCGCGGTGAACGCGGTCAGGAAGCGCGGCCGGTCGAAGTCCTTCGGCGGCTTCTTCACGTGGCCGCCTCACGTGCCGCGCGGGCCGCCGAGCGCAGGTAGAGGACCATCCAGATCGCCAGGAAGGCCATCAGCACGCTCGTGAGCGCGGCGCCGAAGGGCCAGTTCTCGGCGCCGAGGAACTGCTGCTGGATTAGGTTCCCGATCATGTAGGTGCCGGGGCCTCCGAGGAGCTGGGCGCTCACGAAGTCGCCGACCGCCGGGAGGAACACCAGCACCGTGCCCGCCAGCACGCCCTGGAAGGTGGCCGGCATGGTCACGTGCCGGAACGTCTGCCAGCGCGTGCCGTAGAGGTCCTTGCCCGCCTCGATCAGCGCCGGGTCCATGCGGTCGAGCGCCGCGTAGATCGGCAGGATCATGAAGGCGAGGTAGCCGTACACCAGCCCGCCGATCACCGCCCAGGAGGTGTTCAGGAACTTCACCCCCGAGTCGCGCAACCCGAGGTCGGTGATCACTCCGTTCACAAGCCCCTCGTCGGCCAGGAGCGCCACCCATGCGTAGGTGCGCACGAGGTAGTTGACGAAGAACGGCAGCACCACGAGCGCGATCAGAACGTGCTTGTAGCGACCGCCGAAGCGCGCGATGTAGTACGCCACCGGGTAGCCGAAGACGAGGCAGAGCCCCACCGTGGCGAGTGCGAAGCCGACCGAGCGCGCGAGCACCGGGAAGAACAGCGGGTCGAACGCCTGGTCGTAGTTCTCCGGGTGCCAGCCGTAGAGCGCGTTGCCGAAGTCGTCCGTCGTCCCGAACGAGAGCGCGAGCGTGAGGCCCAGCGGGATGGCGAACAGCAGGACGAGCCACAGCGCCCCCGGCGTCAGCAGGGCGGCTGCGAAGCGCTGCTCGCTCAGGCTGCCTTCACCTCGGTCCAGACGCGATCCCAGGCCCGCCGGCGCTCGCCGGCGAGCGGGGCGAACGCGTCGCCGCGCTCCAGGTCCTCCGTGGTGACCGTGATCTCCGGGTCGTCCTGGGCCAGCTTCTTGAACGCATCGACGGCGCCGTTGTTCGGCATCGGATAGCCGAAGTACGCGACGTTCTGCGCCGCGTTCTCGGGATCCAGCATGAAGTCGATGAAGAGCATCGCCGTGCCGGGATGCTCGGCGTTCGCGGGGATGGCCATCTGGTCGGCGCCGACCGGGATGCCCTCCTTGCACTTCTCGAACTTGTAGATGCTGGGGTCGTCCGCCTGGTTGCGGACGTTCACGACATCGCCGTTCCAGCCGTGGTGGATCCAGGCGTTCCCGTTCAGCATGTTCTGGACGTCGTCGGTCGAGTAGCCGCGCAGCAGCGGCTTCTGGTCGATCAGCGTCTGCTTGGTGGTGTCGAGCTCGTCGTCGCCGTACTCGTTCAGCTCGAAGCCGTTCTTGTAGTTGGCCATCCCGATGGCCTCCTGGAAGTCGTCGAGCACGTAGATCTTGCCCTTGGCGTCCTCTCGGAAGAGGTCGTCCCAGGACCCTGTCATGCCGCTGATCTTGTCCTCGCGCCAGATGATCCCGGTGGCGTACATCCCGTAGGGCACCGTGTGGGCCGAGCCGGGGTCGTAGACCGGGTCGTGGAAGAACTCGAAGACCTGGTCGTAGTTCTTCAGCTGGTCGTGGTCGATCTTGAGCAGCTGGTTGGAGGCCACGAGCCGCGGAGTGACCGACTGGTCCGGGAAGATGATGTCGTAGCGGTTGCCCGAGCGGAGCTTCGCCAGCATCGACGCCATCGCGTCGAAGTTCGACTGGCGCACCTTGACGTCGTACTTCTTCTCGAATGCCTTGATCAACTCGGGGTCGAGGTACTCCGACCAGTTGAAGTAGACGAGGTCGCCGTCGACCTTCGCCTTCACGACCTTCTCGGTTTCCTTCTTCGAGCTGCTGCCCGAATCCCCCACGCCGCAGCCGGCGAGCACCAGGCCCGCTCCGCCAAGCAATAGGCCGCGGCGGTCAATTCGTGTGTCGATCATGCACTTGCCCCCTCTAGCGACTCGCAGCCGAGCTCGCGCTCGGCCAGTTTCAGTGCGAGCTCCCGCACTCGGTCGGGTGTGACCTCCAGGTCGCGCAGCGCGATCTGTACTGCAAGACCGTCGAGGAGCGATCCCAACAGCACCGCAAACTCCTCCGGGTCCGCCGGTCCGAACTCTCCCCGCTCCTGCCCGTAGCGGACGACCTCCGCGATCGTCCGCCGCCAGCGACCGTCGAGCTCCGCCCGCGTGGCCGCCAGCTCCGGATCTCGCAGCGCGCGCGCCCACAGCTCCATCCACAGAGCGGCGTCGTAATCGCCATCCCCCGCGCCCGAGTGGACGATCTCGAGCATGCGCTCGCGTGCGCTATCGATTCCCTCGAGCTGGAGCGCGAGGTCCTCGTAGAAGCGCTCCTCCGCTGAGGTGAGCGCCTCCTTGAGCAGCTCAGCCTTCGACGCGAAGTAGTAGAGAACCGAGGCCGCGCTGGTCCCTGCCTCGTCCGCGATGTCGGCAACGCGGGCGTTCTCGAGCCCCCGCTGCCTGATCACCGCAGCGGCAGCGGCGAGCAGCTCGGGCCGGCGTACGTGGTCAAGCCGTGGGCGAGGGCTCATCGCGTAAGTTGAACCGAGATTCAGGAAAAACCTAACCGCGTGGGTTGGCCGGGTCAAGGGGCGGAGGCGCCACGTCGGGGAGCCTGAGCTCCCCACGCACTCCGTCCCAGATCTCGCGCCGCGCGTCGGCGACCTCCATGTCTCCGAAGAGCACGCGCACGCCGTAGCCGTCGGCGAGCGCGAGCACCCGGTCCGCGATCCTGTCCGGGTCCGCGTCGCTCGGAAACTCGCCGCGCTCGATCCCGGTGGCGATCGCCTCGGAGAACCAGTCGCGCATGCGGGCGTAGAGGCGCGCGGCGGTCGGGCGCAGCTCCGGATGGCGCACGGCTCGCAGCCACAGCTCCACCCACAGGATCCAGTCGCGCTCGAGCATCCCCGGATAGGGCAGGCACTGATCGATCATCGCGGCCAGGCGCCGGACGCTGCCGAGCTCGACGGCGTCGCCCTCGGGGCCGAGGCGAACGTCGCCGGCCAGCTCGTAGGAGTAGTCGAGCGCCTGCTCGAGCAGGGCCTCGCGGGTCTCGAAGTGGTAGTGGACCAGCGAGCTGGACACCCCCGCGTCCATCGCGATGCGCGCGATCCGGACCTCGTCGATGCCGTCGCGCGCGATCCGCTCCACCGCCGCCGCGAGTATGCGCTCGCGCGCGCCGCGCTCGGTCGCGGCCACGCCGGTCACGCGAGGTCGGCCCGGATCCGCTCGGCGAACCACGCGATCGCCGCCTCGCGGTGGGACAGTGGCCCGAGCTCGAAGCCGCGCGTCTCGAGACCGGCCTGCACGTTCTCCACGAGGTCGTGGTCCTCCTTGCCGACCAGCGTGTTCAGCCGGTTGTTGGCGAACTGCGCGAGCCGGGTCCGCACCCCGGCGCGCGGATGGCGATAGGTGCGCGCGTGATCGCGCGAGCGCAGCGGCCCGTCGGGGTCGATGCGCCAGGTGGCCACCTGGTCCGGATACAGGTCGATCGTGGTGTTCGGGTAGATCATCGCGTAGCGCCACACGCGCCGGTCGTTCTCGCCCAGCCCGGGCATGGGGGTCACGAGCCGCTGGTAGGCACGTTCGAGCGGGTTCCCCGAGGGCTTGTCGCGCATGGGCGCGTCGAACCAGACCCAGCCGTCGTGGACCTCCACGTCGTAGCGCTTGTAATCGAGCAGCCGCATCAGCCCCGGGTGGGCGATCGGCACGTGGTAGCCCTCGTTGTAGTTGTCGATCACGATCTTCCAGTTCGCCGGCTGGGTGTTGTGCCATTCGCCGCTCGGCTTCAGCCCAGCGATGTTGTAGGGCGCGAGCCGCTCGGGCAGCCCGGCCACCTGCTCGGCGAGCGGCTGGGCGTGGATGTCGAGGTTCACGAACACGAGCCCGCACAGCGTCTCGACGCGGGCCGGGAACAGCCCGAGCTGAGCCTTGTCGAGGTCGGCGATCGAGCGTCCCTCGGGTACGCCGATCAGCTGCCCGTCGAGGCGGTAGGTCCAGCCGTGGTACAGGCAGCGGATCGCCTGGCCGCACTGCCCCGAGCCGTTCAGGAGGCGCGAGCCGCGATGGCGGCAGACGTTGCGGAAGGCGCGCAGCTGGCCGTCGTCGGCCCGCAGCACGAGCACCGGCTGCACGCCGGCGCTGCCGGTCAGGTAGTCGCCGGGGTCCGCGAGCTGCGAGGCGTGGCCCACGAGCTGCCAGGAGCGAGCGAAGATCCGCTCCTGCTCGAGCTCCGCGATCTCCGGGTCGCGGTAGTAGCGCGACTCGAGCGCCGAAGCCAGTCCCAGAGCGGTTTCAGAGAGCGTCACAATCATCCTGACTTTGTGATCAGTCGCATGATAACATGCCCCCGTGCGTCCACACGGCGCCCGCAAGGCATGGCTCTCGATCACCCCAGAACCCGAAATCGAGCTGCCCAAGGCGCTCGCCGCGCTGCGCTCCGGCGGGCATCCGAGTCCCGAGCTCGTGGCGCGGGAGGCCGCGCGAGCGGAGCTACTCATCACCCGTCGCGGACGGCGCGCATGGCGCCGCTACCTGGCGGACGCACTGGTGCTCGCCCGCTCCGCGGAGGACCCTGCCGTGGCTGAGGCGCGCTCGATCGTGGAGGACGTCGTGCACAACCACTCACAGCTGGAGCTCGGTCTATGACGGTCACACCCACCGCCCCCGCCGCCCAGAGCGCGGCGGACCTCACCCCGCAGCAGCTCGAGCTGCGCGAACGCGCCCGCCGCTTCGTCGACGAGGTGCTGATCCCTAACGAGGAGCTCGCCGAGCGCGCCGGCGGGAAGATCCCGGACGACCTGAAGCAGCTGATCAGACGCGAGTCGGTCGCCGCGCGGCTCTCGGGTGGGCTGCACTCCACCGAGCACGGCGGCCAGGGCTGGTCGAAGGTCGAGTGGTTCCTCGTGGAGGAGCAGCTTGGGCGCTCGACGAACGCGCTGTCCTGGCACATGCCGGGGGCGTACAACGTGCTCGCGAGCGGCACGCCCGAGCAGATCGAGCGCTACCTGAAGCCGGCCCTGCGCGGCGAGCTGCACGACGCGTACGCCGTGACGGAGGCCGAGGCCGGCTCCGACCCGTCGGGCATCGCCAGCACGGCGCGCCGGAACGACGCGGGCTGGGTGATCGACGGCGAGAAGTGGTTCGTGACCTACGGCGACGTGGCGGCGGTCTACATCGTGATGGCGAAGGCGCTCGTCGACGACGAGGCACTGCCGACGCTGTTCCTTGTCGACCGCGCTCTCGACGGCATCGAGGTGGTCGACGACCCGCCCTTCTCGCACACCTATCCCCACGGGCATCCGACGATCCGCTTCAACGGAGTGCAGGTGGCTGACGATGCCGTCGTTGGCGGCGTCGGCGGCGGCGACGAGCTCCAGCGCTCCTGGTTCACCGAGGAGCGGCTGGGCATCGCCGCACGCGGCGTGGGCTCGATGTGGCGGCTGATCGAGGAGGCCACCGCCTGGGCGCTCAAGCGCCAGCAGGGCGGGCAGCGGATCATGGACTACCAGGGCGTGTCGTTCCCCCTGGCGGACTCCGCCGCCGACGCCGCGGCCGGCCGGCTGCTGGCGCTCGAGGTCGCCCGGCTGGCCGACGCCGGCGCCGATCCCAAGGTCGTGCACGCAAAGGCCTCGATGGCGAAGCTGTTCGTGAGCGAGGCGGCGAACCGCTGCGCCGACCGCTGCCTCCAGATCTTCGGCGGCCGCGGCTACATGCGCACGAACGTGGCGGAGCGCTTCTTCCGCGAGCTGCGCGTGGACCGCATCTGGGAGGGCACCAGCGAGATCCAGCGCCTGATCATCGCGCGGGCCCTCGAGCGGCGCGGCGTCGAGCGCACGCTGCACTGATGGACCTGGGGCGGCTGCTGAAGCCGCGCAGCGTCGCGGTTGTCGGCGCAAGCGAGCGCGACGACTCGTACGCGGGCGAGACGCTGCTGAACCTGCGCGGGGCTGGCTTTGCGGGGCCCGTGTGGGGAGTCCACCCCACGCGCGGCCAGGCGCATGGCTACGAGTGCTTCCCGTCGCTGTCCGAGCTTCCGGAGGTGCCGGACGCGGTGGTCGTGGGAATTCCGGCGGCGTCGGTCGCGGAGGTTCTGGACGAGGCCGGCCGGCTCGGGTGCGGCGGAGCGGTCGTGTACAGCGCGGGCTTCGGCGAGGTCGCCTCAGGCGTCGAGCTCGAGCACGACCTGCGCGAGGTGGCCGAACGGCATCGGCTTCCGGTGTGCGGGCCGAACGGGAACGGGATCGTCGCGGTGGCGTCGGGCGCGGCCATGTGGGGCGACGCGCTGCGGCCGCTCGCGGCCGGGCCGGTCGCGATGGTCTCGCAGAGCGGGAATGTCGCGGTGAACGCCCTGGCGGGAAGGCGCGCGCTGCGCTTTCACACCGTCGTGTCGTGCGGAAACGCGACCGTGGTGGACCCCGCCGAGTGGGTGAGCGCGCTGGCCCGTGACGACGACGTCCGGTCGATAGCGCTGTACCTCGAGGGCGACGGCGACGGAGCGCTCCTGTGCGAGGCGCTCGCGGACTGCGCGGACCAAGGCGTGGGCGTGGCGGTCCTGAAGGTGGGCGAATCCGCGGCGGGGGCGGCAGCGGCCACAGCCCACACGGGCGCGCTCGCGGGCGACCAGCGCGTGTTCAGAGCGCTCGTGGAAGAGGCGGGCGCAGCCTGGGCAGCCGATGTGCACGACCTGCTCGAGCTGGCGAAGGCCATGGCGGTGCCGCGCGCACGAGCGACGCGCGGCGCGGCTGCACTTAAAGGGACTGTCCCTTTATCTGGCCGGGGGCTCGCGGTCCTCACGTGCTCCGGGGGCGACTCGGCGCTTGCCGCCGACGAGTGCGCGCGCCTCGGGCTGCGGCTGCCCCCGTTCGCGGCCGAGACCGCTGAGCGGCTTGGCACGCTGCTGCCCGACGCGGCCACCGTGGCCAATCCGCTCGACTACACCGCGCTGATCTGGGGCGACGTCGAGCGGCTGCGCGACATCGTTGCCGCAGTGGGCGACGACCCAGGCGTGGACCGCATTCTGGTGTTCTACGACCAGGCGGCCGACTCCGGCCGCGGGGGCTCCTGGGCGGCGGTCCGAGAGGGAATCCGGCTGGGCGCCGCGGCGTCCGCGACACCGGTGATGGTGTCGTCGACCCTTCCCGAGCTGCTCGACGAGTCCGCCGCGCTCGCGTTCATCGAGGCTGGCATCCCGGCTGTGGCCAGCCTGCGGACCGGGATCGCCTGTGCCGCCGCTCTCGACGCGCCCGCTGCCGATCCCGATCGGCTCCGCGCAATTGCCGGCGCGACCCGGACGATGCGGGAGGCCGGCACTCCTTCGAGCAATGGCCGGCGCTGGCTGCCGGAGCATGAGGCCAAGGAGCTGCTGCGACGGGCGGGCCTTCCCGTGGTGGATGGGCGCCTCGTGGACAGTGAGGACGGCGCCGCTGTGGCCCTCTCTGAGCTCGGGGGTCCCGTTGCCGTCAAGCTGAGCGCGCCGTCGTTGCAGCACAAGGCCGACGTGGGCGCCCTCGTCCTCGATCTCGCCACGGAGGACGCCGTCCGCGCCGCCTACCGCCGCCTGGCGGGGCTCGGCATCGAGCACGCCAGCGTCCTGGTCGAGCGCATGGCGCCGCCGGGTGCCGAGCTGTTGGTGGCCGCGCACGCGGACGCGGTGGTGCCGTGCCTGGTGGTGGCCGCCGGCGGTATCTGGACGGAGGCGCTCGACGACGCGGCGATCGTGCCGCTCCCCGCCTCGACCGAGCAGGTGGAGCGCGCGATCCGCGGGTTGCGCTCGGCGGGCGTCGTCACGGGGCGGCGCGGAGGCGTCGAGGTCGACGTCGTGGCCGCCGCTCGAATCGCCGCCGCCGCCGGTGCGCTGCTGCTCGAACATGGGCTGGAGCTGCTCGAGCTCAACCCGGTGCTGGTGCACGAGCGCGGCGCGGTCGCGGTCGACGCCGTGGCGGTCGCTCCTGTCGCGGCAACGTGAGCGCAGGTAGCGTTCGCGCATCGGGAAGGGCGCCTTCGAAATCGAGCTGGGCTACTACAGAGGGCCCCTCGAGCGCGTGCTCGCGGGGCTCCAGGAGTCACGCCTCGAGGGCGCCATCCTCGAGCTCGACGGCGAGTCGAAGGAGCTGCTCGCCTTCGTGGAGGAGCGCACAAAGGACCGGCCCGATCTCGCCGAGGCGAACCGGCGTCGCATGCGCCGCGGGCTTCGGATCGGTCCGATTTCGCTGGGAGTCGGGCGCTATCTGGAGCTGCCGATCGAGGGCGACACGCTGGCGGTGCTGCGCGAGATGCTCGAGCGGCACGCGGACCCGGAGATCGCCATCGAGCTCAATGTCCGCGACGACCACGGCTACCTCGTCGAGGCGCCCGACGTGGGATACAACGAGATCTGGGTCGGCAGCCGGCTGCCGGAGCACTCGGTCGAGGCGCTCCGCGCCGCCCTCGGCGACGGCCTTCGCCCACCGAAGTCCTGACCGATGAGGGCTGTCGTCGTCGGAGCCGGGCTCGCCGGGCTGGTGGCCGCCGACGAGCTGGCGCGCGGCGGCGTGGAGGTGGTGGTGCTCGAGGCTCGCTCGCGCGTGGGCGGGCGCGTGTGGTCGCAGGAGCTCGCAAACGGCGCGGTCGTGGAGATGGGCGCCGAGTTCATCCTGCCGGGCAACACCGCGCTGATGGAGCTCGGCGAGCGCTTCGGGCTCGGCCTGTGGGACAAGGGCATGCACTACGGCCGCCGCGACCCGCGCGGCGGCATCGGCACCACGCACGAGGAGCTGGCGGCGGCGGTGGCCGAGGTGGAGCGCGCGCTGGGCGAGGACGCCGCCGGGCGGGCGGGCGCGCCCGAGCCGAGCGGCGCGCCTCACCGCTCCGCGCGCGAGTTTCTCGACGCACTCGACATCCCGCCGGGCGCCCGCGAGGCGATCCTCGCGCGGGTCGAGATCTCGAGTGCGAACTCGGCCGCTCGGGTGGCCGCGGCCGAGCTGGCCGGGGTGGCGCACATCGACGACGAGCCCTCGCCGAGCATCGCGGGCGGCAACCAGCGCCTGCCGCTGGCGCTCGCCGAGTCGCTCGGAGGGGCGCTGCGGCTGGCCTCCCCGGTCACGGCCGTCGAGTGGGGCGAGCGGGTCCGCGTGCTCTCGGAGTCCGGCGAGCTCGATGCCGACGTGTGCGTGATCGCGGTGCCGGCGAGCGTCCTCGACCGGATCGCCTTCGACCCGCCGCTCCCGGGCGCGCTCAGCGACGCCCTGTCGCTCGTCAACTACGGGCACGCCGCCAAGCTGTTCGTGCCGCTTCGCGGCCCCGCCGAGCCGAGCGCCGTGATGAACGTGCCCGAGCGCTACTGGAGCTGGACCGCCACCGGGGAAGGCCCGCACGCCCAGCCCGTGGTGAGTGCCTTCGCGGGCTCCGCGAACGCGCTCGAGCGGCTCGAGGTCGGGAGCGGCCCGGAGCTCTGGCTCGACTCGCTCGGGCGACTCCGCGACGACCTCGCGCTCGACCGCTCGGGCGCCGTCCTCTCCACCTGGGACGACGATCCCTGGGTCGGCGCCGCCTACTCCGCCTCGCCGCCGCCTGCCGTCGCGGAGGCGGTGGAGGAGCCCACAGGCCCGCTCGCTTTCGCCGGCGAGCACACCGCCGGAGCGCAGGCCGGGCTGATGGAGGGCGCGATCAGGAGCGGGCGGCGCGCCGCTCGCGCGCTGATGCGCCGGCCGGTCGCGTGACCTCGGCGTAGACGGCGCCCACCTGCCGGGCGACGTCGCCCCAGTCGAACGTCAGCACGTGCTCGGACGCCTCCGCCACCAGCCGGTCGCGCAGCTCCTCGTCCGTGAGCAGCCGCTCGGCCATCGCGCCGAGCGAGTCCGGGTCGCGCGAGCGGAAGCGCAGGCCCACGTCCTCGTTCGGCACCACCTCGCGCAGGCCACCGGTGTCGGCCACGAGGCAGGGACAGCCCGACGCCATCGCCTCGAGGGCCACCAGGCCGAAGGGCTCGTAGATCGAGGGCACGACGGTGAGGTCGGCGATCCGGTAGAGCGAGTGCAGCACGTCGTCGCCGATCCAGCCGAGGAAGGTGCCGTGGTCGTCGAGCCCGAGGCGGGTCGCCTGCTCGCGCAGCTCCTCCTCGGCGGTCCCTGAGCCGGCCACGAGGAAGCGCACGTTGCCGAGCCGCTCGATCAGCCCGGGCAGGGCCTCGAGCGCGAGCTGGAAGCCCTTCTCGTACACGAGTCGTCCCACCAGCAGGACGAGCCGCTCGTCGGGCGCCGCGAAGCGCGAGCGCAGCGTGTCCAGGTCGTCCACCGGGACGAGCTCCGAGGGATCGATCCCGTTGGAGATCACGTTCACGCGGCTCTCCTCGAGGCCGTAGATGTCGGCCACGTGCTCGCGCATGTACGAGGAGCAGGTGATCAGGCGGTCGGCGCGGTTGGCCATCCAGCGCTCGACGCCGTGGATGTAGGACTGCGGGTGCTTGTCGACCCAGCCCTGGTGGCGGCCGTACTCGGTGGCGTGGATGGTCACCACCAATGGCGCCCGGAAGCGCTTCGCAAGGTGGTCGCCGGCCGAGGCCACGAGCCAGTCGTGGCCGTGCACGACGTCGAAGTCGTAGCGGTCCCCCACCTCCACTCCGGCGGCGAGCATGTCCGAGTTCATGTGCTCGATCCAGGCCACGAACTCGCTCAGGTCGCGCGGGCGCTCGGGCTCGCGCACGCGGTGCACGAGCACACCGCCCGACTCCTGCTCGGCGGGATCCTCCTCGCGCCCGCGGGCGAGCACGTGCACGTCGACCCCCTGGTCGGCGAGGTTCTCCGCCAGCTTGCGCACGTGGCGCGCGAGCCCGCCCTCGATCAGCGGCGGGTACTCCCAGGACAGGACGAGGACGCGCATTGGTGGGCTACGGAGTGGTCAGTGGGGCGAGGTCGAGGTGGGGGGCGAGGCCGCGCAGGTGCGGGTCTGGAGCGGCCGCAGAGTCTGTCAGAGCGGCCAGCGCGGCGTCGAGGGCCGCTCCGTGGAGGCGCATTCGCTCGACCGGATAGTCGCCCGCGAGGTCACGCGTGACCATGAACGACCAGTCGCTCGCCTGCATCGCGAGCAGCTCGCGGGCCGCGCGCTCGAGCGCCGCGTGCGGGGCGCCGCGCCCGGCCACGGCCGCCACGGTCCGCAGCTCGGCGGAGCGCGCGGCGAAGGCCAGCTCCGCCACCGGCGGCGCGTCCCAGGTGGTGAAGTCCTTGCCGTGTCCCCACGTGGACGCGCTGAGCTCGCGCGCGACGGGCTCCACCAGCTCGATCCCCTCGGACACGGTCACCAGCCGCACTCCCTGCGCCTCTGCCTCGTCGAGCACCGCGCGCAGCCAGGCCTGCCCCTCGTACCACCAGTGGCCGAGCAGCTCGGTGTCGAGCGCGCAGCAGAGCAGGCCGCCGTGCTCGAGCCGCGCCGCCGCGCGGCTCACGAAGTCGCGCGCGTGCTCGCGCGCGAGCGCCAGCGCGGCCTCGTGGTCGTATGGGCCGCCGGCGTTGTTCCAGGGCTTCAGGTCGTGGGTGGTGCGTCGGTGATAATCGCGGTACCCATCGCTCGCCGGGTAGCCCTCGTCCTCGTTCCAGACGAGCTGCACGGTCTGCCAGTCGATCGGCACCGCCACCGGTCCCGGCTCCGTCGCGACGGGACGCAGGTGGTCGAACCCCTCCACTCCGGTCTGGTCGACGCAGAACGCGCGCACGCCCTGCTCGGCGAGCTCCCGCTCGAGCCCCGGCACGAAGGCGCACTCCGGCAGCCAGAAGCCGCCCGCCCAGCGGCCGAAGCGGTGCAGGTGCGACGCCGTGCCGGTGGCGAGCTGGAGCCGCAGGCCGGCGTCGGTGGCGATCAGCGGCAGCAGCGCATGCGTGGCCGCGGAGGTCCAGAGCTCCACCCGCTCCAGGGCGCCGAAGGCGGCGAGGAGGTCGCGCCCGCGTTCCTCGAACGCGCGCTCCGCTCGCGTGTAGTCCTCCGCTGCGCGGCGCACCTCCGTGGCGAGCCTGGGCTCACCGCCGCGCTCAAGGCCGGCTGCGTCCTCGGCGTGGATGGGAGCGCGCACCTCGCGCAGGAAGCGCAGGTAGCGCTCGCCCGGTTCCCCGCGCATCGCCTCGACCTGGTCGCACAGGACCGGTGTCAGCCCCACCGTCACGGGCGCGCCGTCGAGGAGGTCGAGCAGCGGCAGGTACACGCACGCCACCGCCTCCCACAGCCACTCCTCACCGAACGGCCAGGTGCCGAATCCCTCCACGTACGGCATGTGCGAGTGGAGCACGAGTGCGAGCGCCCCGGGGCGCGTCTCCCGGGCGCCGCTCATGCCGGCACCGGGCTTGGCCAGCGCCCCGCCTTCAGCGGCGCCAGCAGGCAGCAGAGGATCACGGACACGCCGACGAGGAGGGCTGGAAGCGGAGCGACATAGAGCATGGCGACGGTGTTGAAGGCGGCATGGATGGCGATCACGGCGAACAGCGAGCCAGTGCGCTCGTAGACCAGACACTGTCCCACTCCGAAGAGCGCGATCACCGGCAGGATGATGGCCGTGTCGAAGCCCTGGAAGTGGAGCGACCCGAACACGATCCCGTCTATCAGCGCGGCGGGCCACACGCGGAGCCGCGTCCGCAGCGCCCGGTAGAAGAACGCGCGGAAGAAGATCTCCTCGGCCACCGGCGCCACGACGATCACCGCGACGGAGACCGCGAACCCGGCGATGAGGTTGTCCTCGCCGAGCTCGTCCACGTCGGACTGGTCGAGCCCGAACAGCTCGACGTAGCCGAACTCGATGCCCATCATCACCGCGAAGGCGAGCACCGCCCAGCCCACCGTCGGCCAGAACCGCGTGGCGCGTATGCCGAAGTGCCAGCGGCGCGGCCTGCGCTTGATCGACGCGAACAGCACCGCGGCGAGTACGAGCAGGCCGTCCTGGACGAGCAGCAGCGCGAGCAGCGCCACTCCGGCCAGGGCGTCTGAGATCCCGTAGGTGAGGATCACCGGGAGCAGCGGCGCTCCCGCGACGACGATCGCCGCGAACGAGCCAAAGAGCGCCGCGGGCGCGAACGAGGGCGGCCACTGGGGACCGGCCGCCTCGGGCAGCTCGGGCGGGTCTGGTGGCGGAGCGATCCCCTGCTGCGCGTCGCGTCGCCTCAAGGGCGAAGCACGGCGACGAAGTCGAGCGCCCGGTCGAGGCGGCCGGGCCGGAGCGCGAAGTCGCGAGCGGATATTGCGGGCGTGAAGCGGTCGTAGAAGGTCTTCGTGATCCCGAGCGCGGCGTGCACGCGGTCCCAGCCCGCCCGCAGCGCCAGCTCGTGCGCCCGCAGCACGCGGGCGTGGAAGAGCCCGAGCAGCTCGACGTCGGCGAAGACGCTCTCGCAGAGCGCCCTGAACTCCTCCGCGCGGTACTCCTTCAGGTGCCAGGGGTTGTCCGACTTCGGCGCCCCGGGCGGCGCCAGCGTGAGCAGGTTGGGCGTCGAGACGTACGCGACACCACCCGGCCGGAGCATGTCGCGGAAGTGCCGCAGGACCGCCTCGGGGTCCGCCACGTGCTCGATCGTCTGGAGGAACACGACCGCGTCGCAGGGCTCAGAGTAGTTCTCGACGAGGTCGCGCACGAAGCTGATGCCCGGACGGGTGTACTTGAGGCGCGCGTGCTCGTGTGCCTCCGGGTTGGCGTCCACGCCCGTGACCGTGCGCGCGCGTGCCGCCAGCACCTCGACGCCGTAGCCCTCGCCGCAGGCCATGTCGACCACATCGCGACCCTGGCAGCGCTCGGCGACCCACTCGTAAACGGCGAGGTGGCGGCGGAACCAGTAGTTCTCGGCCGGCACGTCGGGCAGCGTGCGCTCGCCCGTGAGCTCGAGGGGCGGGACCCCGTGCGGCTGCTCTCTCTGGACCGTGTCCTGCATGGGCCGAGGCAGTCTAGGTACTAGGCTGCTCCGCGCCCATGCAGTCGTCAGAGACCATCAGGGACGCGAACGTCCGCTACCACGACCTGGCCGCCGAGCACTACGACTCGAAGTGGGGCATCAAGTACGACGCCGTCGGTCAGGCGCAGGTCACGAGCAAGCTCGCCAAGGCGCTCGGCCACGAGCCGAGGCGCTATGCCCGGGCGCTCGAGATCGGCGCCGGCACGGGCTACTTCTCCCTCAACCTGCTGCGGGCGGGAGTGATCCGCGAGGCGGTGGCCACCGACATCTCTCCCGGAATGCTGCGCAGGCTCGAGCGCTCCGCGGCGGAGCTCGGGGAGCGCGTGGAGACCGCCGCCTGCGAGGCCTCGGCGCTGCCGTTCGAAGACCACTCGTTCGACCTCGTGTTCGGCCACGCCGTGCTCCATCACCTACCGGACCTGGACGCGGCGTTCCGCGAGTTCCGGCGCGTGCTGCGCCCCGGCGGGGTGGTGGCCTTCTGCGGCGAGCCGTCGCACTACGGCGACCGCATCGCGGCGTGGCCGAAGCGCGGCGCCAACGCGGTCGCGCCGCTGTGGCGGGCGCTGATGCGCGCGGCGCCGCGGCCGTCGAACGGGCACGGCCACAACCACGGCAGCGAGGAGGACACGCTCGAGCGGGTGGTGGACGTTCACGCCTTCACGCCCGCGGAGCTGTCGGCCCACGCGGAGGCCGCCGGCCTCGAGGCGGTACGCGTGAGCGGCGAGGAGCTGGCCGCAAGCCTGTTCGGCTGGGCCAACCGCACGCTCGAGGCGTCCGCCGACCCGCTCGACGTGCCCTGGGCCTGGCGTGTGTACGCCTACCGCGGCTACCTACTGCTCCAGACGCTCGACCGCTCCCTGCTCGAGCCGCGCCTGCCGGCGGCGCTGTTCTACAACCTGCTGATCTCAGCGCGCGCCCCCTCCTGGGCGGCACGGGATCCCGCCGCCGTTACGGGCTAGGAGAGCAGCCGTGCGAGCTCGTCGAGCACGGCCTGCTCCTGCTCGCTGACCTCCTTGCCGCCGATGCCGAGGACGCCGCCCTCCTTGTGGGCGTGCGCCACGGCGTCCGCCACGCGCAGGATGAACTGGCGGTACTCCTCGGCCTCCTCGGGGGTCGCCTTCTGCCCCGCGATGCGGATCGCCTCGCGGATCCGCTCCGGCAGCTGGTCGGGCGTGATGGACTTCGGATCCACGTGGGGCGGTGACGCCACGACCTGCTCGAGCAGCTCGCTGCCGCCGTCGCGGCGCGCCGCGGCGTAGGCCTTGCCGAGCGCGATGCTCTCCCGGAACGACCCGCCTCGGTCGCCGAGGATCACCATCAGTCCCGCGAACGCCGGCGCCTGCGCAAGGCGCTCCCACTCGTCCGCGTTGAAATCTGCCTTCGTGGTCATGGTCGGCTACGCCCCGACGATAGCTCGAACTGGCTCGAGCGCCAGCACCAGCGCCGCGGCCGACGCCAGCAGCGCCCAGTCGAGCGGGCGTGCCCGCAACCGCAGCGGCGCCCCCGGCGGGGGTGGCGTGTAGGCGGATGCCTCGCGGACCACCCAGGCGAGCACGGCGTCGAGCAGTGCGGCCGGCCGCTTCGGCGCCTCCGAGAGCCGCGCGCCGAGCGCACGGCCCGCGGCCGCCAGCCGGCCCTCGGACGCGATCGCGTCGAGCACCTCGGCGGCCTCGGGCACCGAGGGGAGGCGGCGCAACCGGCCGAGCACGCGGCGCGAGACCTCGCGCAGGCCGACGGCGCGCGCCGCCGCCCGCAGCCAGGTGGCCACGAGCACGAGCAGTGCCGCCCGGCCGGCGCGGCGCAGGGCGGTGTCGAGCCCGAGCCCGCCGCCCAGCGCGAACACGAACGCCCCGCCCGCAAGCAGGGCGGCGAAGAGGAGACCGGCCGGAACGGGCTCGCGCTCCGGGCGGGAGAGCACCCAGGCGAGCGCGAGCCAGGCAGCCACCGCGGCGAGCAGTGCCCACTCGGTGCTCGACAGCAGTAGAACGAAGGCGACGAGGGCGGCCGCAGCGACCGCCCGCGGGTCGAATCTCCCCAGGTGGCAGAGATTCGTAGCGGAAAGCGCAACGTTTTCCTGCCACCCCCCGGGAGGGGCCTCCCCTCGGTGCTGTAGTTCGGGTTCCAGCTGCCCCCACGCCCGCAGCCCGCGCCGGTAGACGAGCACCTGCACCGTGCTCGCGAAGGCGGCCCACGCGAGCAGGCCCACCAGCGTGAGGACCAGCGCGTCGGCAGTGCCCACCTCGATCCCGACCCGGCGGCCGATCGCGTCGTAGGTGCCGGCGTAGGCGTCGAGGCCGCCCGTGATCACCCAGATGAAGAAGGCCGTGGTGGCCGCGTTGTGCAGCAGGCGAATGGTGGCGCAGGCGAGCAGCTGGGGCCAGACCCCGACGTCGCGCGCGTGGAGGCGGCCCAGGATCGGGGCGCTGATCGCCTGGGTGAGCGGGACACCGATGCGTGCTGGGCCGATGATGGCCACCGTTTCGAGCATTGCGGCGGCGCTGGCGCCGAAGCCGAGCCGGGCGCCGAGTCGCTCGGCCACCCGTGCGAGCGCGACTCCACCGGCGAGCGCGATCCAGAAGCCCCCGGTGGGAGCGGCCCGGGCGGCGAGGAACGAGACCACGGCCACGTGGGCGGGACCGGTCGCGGCACGCGGAGCCATGCGGACACGACCGTAGCGGGGACGGCATTGCCGCCCCCGCCGAGGGTCGTGGCGTTGGTCGGGACTTCCCGGGGCGGGGCCTCGGGGCGGGTTGGGTCTAGGTGCCGGAGTAGCGCCGGATAGGAGACTCGGCGATGCGGCGACCGAGGTCGGCCACGTCGTCGTCGCTCAGCTGCTCGGTGGGGAAGCCAGCCTGCTCAAGCTCGTCACGGACACGCTGCACGCCCTGGATGTAATCCAGCTTCGCGCCCAGCTTCACCATCACCGACTTAGCGTTCTCGTCGTCGATGGCGGCACTTCCATCCGCAGACGGCTTGAGGAGCCAGGACTTGACCGCCTCGGCCTCAGCCAGCGTGAGCTCGACGCTCACGCTCTGGTCAGCGCCCTCAGGGAGACCATTGGTCACCTCGATGGACATTTGCTCTGAATCGGCCCGCAGCCGGGTTCCTTGAACCTAGGCCGGAATCCTGGACGTTCCGTGCAAGCCCGGGCTCAGCCCAGCACGCGGATTCTGCGCACCGCACCGAGCCTGCGGCCGTCCGCCAGGCGGGCCGTCACGAGCAGGCGCGCGCCGAATCCCCGCCTGCGGCGGCTCAGGCGACGCCGTGCCACGGGACCCAGCCGCATGCGCGGCCGCCGCGCCCGGTCGAGGCCGCGGAAGCGCCGCCGCGCGAGCA
Organism: uncultured Thermoleophilaceae bacterium; assembly: GCA_963774095.1. GTDB lineage: Bacteria > Actinomycetota > Thermoleophilia > Solirubrobacterales > Thermoleophilaceae > JACVRW01. Next base: position 52,134 of record CAVZDS010000005.1, on the reverse strand, counting down.
CGAGGGTGCGCGGCCGCTCCACGCCGTCCTGACCGGCGCTTCGGGCCAGGTCCGCGGTGTCGAGCACCACGGTGACCTGAGCCCCCGCCGGCGCGCGCACCTCGACCACAAGCCCACGCCGAAGAAGTGAGCGCCGCCCGGTCCGGCGCCGCACCGCCACGCGCAGCTCGCCCTTGTCCTCGTCCTGCGCCTCGCGCAGCGGCCCGCTCGCCCGCTCGCCCGCTGGCGGCCCGAACGTGGTGCCAGGGCGGGGCGTGGCCGGCTGCCGGAACGGCCCGCTGATCTCATACACAGCGCCCGGCCCGGGTGAGCCGGGGCCGGGCGGGTGCGCGCGCTGCGACGTGCAGTAGAGGCGCGTGCCCGACGGGTCGAAGATCACGCCGCAGACCTCTGACTTGAACTGGCCCTCGGTGGGGTGCGCGTCACCGCTGAAGCGTAGGAATGGCGAGACCTCGCGCTCCGGAGTGATCAGGCCGATCTCCATGTTGCCGCCGTCCTCGCACACGAAGATCTCGCCGGCCTGCGAGACGGTCACGTTGTCGACCGCGTCGAGCGACGAGTCCATCGCCGTGGCGCGGTCGAAGAGGATCTCCAGCACCCCGCTGCGCGAGTCGTAGGCCCAGACCCGCGTGTCGCCCTTGGTCGTGAAGTAGAGGACTCCGCCGTCGTGCCAGATCCCCTCGCCGCCGTTGAAGGGCGTCATCTCGGGAACCTGCTTGCGGGTCGGCGTCTCGGCGGGGAGCGGCGCAGGGTCGGGCACCTCGCGCCAGCTCACCTGCCCGTCCGCGGCCACCACCGCCACCTCGAGGAGACCCTCGGCGAGGTCCGGGTACGCCGTTGGCGTGAAGCGGTAGAAGCCGCCGTCCGGCTTGTCCTCGGTCAGGTACAGCCGCCGGCCCGCCGGCTCGACCGCCGCCGCCTCGTGGTTGAAGACACCGAGCGCCGGGCGCGCAACGGCCGACAGCTTCCCGGCGGGGTCGCACTCCCAGACGAGGCCCGCGTCGTGCTCCTCGCACGAGAGCCAGGTGCCCCACGGGGTCGGCCCGCCCGCGCAGTTGAAGTTCGTTTGGCCGAGGATGCGATAGGCGGATGCGATGGAGCCGTCTGGCCGGAAGCGGATCGCCGACGTGCCGGCCCCGGCCGGCGCGAGGAACTCCGAGTTCGTGACCAGGATCCAGCCTCCGTCCGTGGTCGAGAAGGTGGCCTGGCCGTCGGGAGCGACGGGCCACGGATAGCCGGCCACCTGCGAGAGCCCGCGCGCCACCTCGCGCGAGCTGAAGCCGGGGGGCAGCATCAGTCCGTTCGCGTCCGCCGCGCCCAGCGGGCCGTACGGGCTCACCCCCGCTCGCGCAGGGGCGGCCAGCGCCTCGCGAAGCAGGCGCGGAGACCCCACCAGCGCCCCTGCCGCAAGTGCGCCGGAGACGATCAGCTGCCGGCGGCTGATCCGATCCATGCGGACGCGTTCTACAGGATCGCTGCCGAGCCGTGCGCCGGTCCGGCGCTAGCCTGAGCGGAGATGGCCTCGACAGTCGAGCGCTTCCCCCTCTTCCCCCTCGGACTCGTGCTGCTGCCGGGCGAGCTCGTGCCGCTCCACATCTTCGAGGAGCGCTACAAGCTCATGGTCGGCGAGTGCCTCGACCAGGACAGCGAGTTCGGAATCATCTGGCTATCGGACGATGGCCTTCGTGAGGTTGGCTGCGCCGCCCGGATCACGCGCGTGCTCGAGCGCTTCGACGACGGCCGCCTCAACATCCTGATCGAGGGCACCGAGCCGTTCAGGCTCACCCGCAGGATCGAGGACCTCCCCTACCCAGCCGGGGACGTCGAGCCGCTCACCGACGATGGCGAGGACGCCGACCAGGAGGCCCTCGAGCGCGCCCGCACACGCTACGCGGACCTGGTCGAGGAGGTGACCGAGTCGCGTCCCGAGCCCGAGCTGCTCGCTCAGCTCGGCGCCTACGGGATGGCCGCCACCCTGGAGGTGGCGCCCGCGGCGAAGCAGACCCTGCTCGAGATGCGCTCCGAGAGCGGCCGGCTGGAGCAGCTCGAGGCCCTGTTCGCGGAGGCGCTTCAGCGGATCAAGATGGCCGAGCGCGCGGCTGAGCAGGCGAGCGGCAACGGCCACGTGAGGCCGGGCGAGTAGCCGCAAGCTCTGCGGTTCCGGCGTTTAGTCCACGGCTGTCCCGGTGAGGCATTAAGGATGCGCAGGGGCATCCTTAGTGTTATCTGCCTGCTTGTTCTGGGCGCGGCTCTCGCCAGCTCGGCACAGGCGGCCAGCTACGACACAGACACGGTAATCGTCAAACTCGCGAGCGGCGTATCCGCGCCGGAACGCGCCGCACTCTTCGCCGCCAGCGGCGTGGGCGGGAAGGTCGGCTCCGTTGCGGGCGTCGGGGCGGACGTGGTCCGGGTCCAGGGCGACCCGGCCGTGGTCGCCGACCGGCTCAACCGCAGCGCACTCGTCTCCTATGCGGAGCCGAACTTCATCTTGAAGGCGTCTGCCGTGCCCAACGACCCGCTCTTCAGCCAACTCTACGGCCTCAACAACGTCGGCCAGACCGGCGGCGCCGTGGACGCCGACATCGACGCGCCCGAGGGCTGGGACGCAGCCGGGCTCGGCGCCTTCCCCGCCAGCGGCGGGGTCAAGATCGGCATCGTCGATACTGGGATCGACCAGACCCATCCCGAGCTGAGCGGCAAGGCCGTGAACTGCGGCGACGCGATCGGCGGGACCGTGGTCGACGGCGAGTGCTTCGACGACAGCCTCCACGGCACCCACGTGGCCGGCACGATCGCCGCCAAGGCGAACAACGCCACGGGCGTGGCCGGCGTGGCGTTCAACGCCAGCCTCGTGATCTGCAAGGCACTGCGCGGAGGGGCCGGAGTGGGTCTCACCTCCGACGTGGCCAACTGCATCACCTGGGCGCACTCGAAGGGCGCGAAGGTGATTTCGATGAGCCTCGGCGGCGGGCAGTCAACGACGCTCCAGAGCGTCGTGGCGAACGCCTGGGAGAACGGCTCCGCCACCGGCTCCGTGCTGATCGCCGCCGCGGGCAACGACGGTGACTCCACCGTGAATTACCCCGCCGGCTACGCGCAGGTCGTGTCGGTGGCCGCCACGGACTCCAGCGACGCGCGCGCTTCGTTCTCGAACGCCAACTCCGACGTGGAGGTCGCGGCACCGGGCGTGGACGTGCTGTCCACGATCCCGGGCGGCCAGTACATGGAGCTGTCGGGCACCTCGATGGCCACGCCGCACGCCTCGGGCGTCGCCGGCGTGCTCTGGCAACTGTTCCCGGCCGACACGGCGTCCGGCATCCGCAGCCGGCTCACCGCGGCGGTCGACGACCTCGGCCCGGCGGGCCGCGACCCGAACTTCGGCTTCGGCCGGGTGAACCTCTGCAAGGCCGCGGGCGGGGGCTGCTAGCGCCCGCCGCGGCTCGCCAGCTCCGTGCGCGAGCGGATGCCGAGCTTCGCGTAGATCCGCGTGAGGTTCGCCTCGACCGTCCGCACGCTCACGAACAGCGCCTCGGCCACCTCCTTGTTCGAGCGGCCCTCGGCCACCAGGTCCGCCACCCGTTCCTCGGTGGGCGTGAGCCCGCCGGAGCGCGCCCGGCCCCCGATCCGCCCGAGCTCCGCCCGTGCGCGCTCCGCCCACAGCCGGGCGCCGATCGCCTCGAGGCTCACCAGTGCCTCCTCGAGCGAGGCCCTCGCGGCGGCCCGCTGCTTCACCCGCCGCTGGATCGAGCCCAGCACGATCAGGGTGCGCGCGCGCTCGAGCGGGACCGGAAGCCCGTCGTGGTGCCGAAGAGCGGTCTCGGCGTGCTCGAGTGCTGCGCCCAGGTCGCTTCGCGCAGCCGCGATCAGGGCTCGGCAGCGTAACGCCGTCGCGTGGATCCGCGGCCGGTCGAAGCGCTCGCCCGCCTGCTCCCACGCTGCCAGCAGCTCCTCAGCGTCCTCGAGCCGGCCGACGCCCACCAGCGCCTCGACGGCGTCGGGAACGCAGACGTTGCGCCGCAGTCCGGGTTCACCTCCCCGACCTGCCGTGAATCGCTCCGCGAGGGGCCTGAACCACTCGACCGCCGCGGGATTGTTCCCGAGCGCGAGCTCGAGAAGTCCTAGCGCGGTCTGCGTCGCGCCGAGGAAGATGCCGTCACCCTGCGACGCGGTCTTGGCGAGCGCTCGCTCCCCGAGCTCGCGCGCAAGCTCGACGTCGCCCTGGTAGACGGCGACCAGCGTGCGTGCATAGAGCGTCGACCCCTGGGCGTCGGCCCCGTATGAGGCCGCCTGGAGCGCGAGTCCCTCCTCCACGTTGCGCAAGGCGACGTCAAAGCGTCCGGCGCGCATCTCGAGCTCGGCCAGGTACTGCAACAGACCCGTGCGGGAATCGTCGTCTCCCACCTCGATGGCGCGGCGGTAACGGGACTCCAGCAGCGTTCGAGCCGAGTCCAGCTCGTCGGCGAACAGCAGGGCGCGCCCGTACACGGTGCCGGGGCCCCAATGGGCATTTGGGATGAGGTCGTCGCCCTCGAGATCGGCGGCCTCCTGCAGCAGGTCCATCGCACCGGGCTCGCCCCGCACGTGGGCGAGGTCGGCGTAGTTGCCCAGCGCCTGAACGTAGAGCGGCCCTGGCGTTCCGGGGTCACACAGCTCCTTGGCGCGCAGAAATGCCGCGTGCGCATCCTCCTCATGCTCCGCGATCAGTAGCAGCACACCCTGCATGAGCAATGCCTCGATCAGAAGCTCATGGTCATCGCCGGCCTCGGCAGCGGCCTGACGCGCGAACCCCGTGAGCTCCTCGAACTGGCCCTCGCCCTCCGACATCACTATCAGCGCCCGCGCACGTAGAGGCCCCGCCGGAAGCTCGTCCACCAGGGCCGCGGCGAGCAGCCTTCCGCGCCGTCCGTCGCCGGCGGACCTGTGCTCTCGCACCGCATCGATCCGGCGGCGGGCCGCACGGTCCGCATCGGGCTCCAGCCGAGCCGAGGCCTCGAGGAGCTCGGCGGCGGCGGCACGGGCGCCGCGGGCGGCGGCGGCACGAGCGCCCTTCTCGATCTCGCCCGCCACGCCGGCGTCGGGCTCGGTGGAGGCGGCGGCGAGATGGCGTGCGCGCTCCTCCGCGTCAGTCGCGACCTCCGCCAGGCGCTCGTGAACCCCATTCCGCTTCGACGGTGGCAGCATCCGGTACGCCGCCTCGGCCAGCAGCGGGTGCTCGAAGCGAATCGTCTCGCCGTCCTCGTGCACGACACCGGCGGCGAAGGCATCGTCGAGTGCGCCGGGGTCGAGAGCAGCGCCCAGCGCAGCGACGGTCGGGTGAGCCATCGCCGCCAGCGTCCCGAGCGCCTCCCTCGACTCTGGTGGCAGTGCGGCGAGCCGGTCCTGGAGAACGGCGTAGATGCCGTCAGGCAGAGCGAGCTGGGCGCTCACAGCGCCGGCCTCACCGGCCTGTCGCACCGCGGCGCGGGCCAGTTCCAGCGCGTAGTAGGGGTTGCCGCCGGAGAGCTCGGCAAGCCTGACGAGGGCCGGCCACGGAAAGCTCTCGCCAACCCTGCGCTGAAGCAGGCGCTGGAGCGCGTCCGCCTCGAGCGGGCCGACGCCGATTCGCACGAGCCGGTCTGCGCCGAACCCCACGTCGGGCGCCTCCGCCGCGGGGCCGGCTCGACGGGTCGCGAATAGCACGACGGGCTCGTCCCCCAACCGGCGGAGCGCGAAGCGAAGCGCGGCTGCCGAAGCGGGGTCGAGCCATTGCACGTCGTCGATCGCCAACAGCAGGGGGCCCTCGGCGGCTGCGGTGCGCAGTGCGGCCAGCGTGGCGGCGCCCACCGCGTGCTGGTCGACCCCCGGCCCGTCCGAGGTCTCGCGCAGCAGCGCCACATCGAGCGCGCGTCGCTGCAGCGCCGGGACGCTCTCTCCGAGCCCATCGACGAGCGGACCGAGCAGGTCGCCGAGCGCGGCGTGGGAGAGCGCAGTCTCGGCCTCCACCGGCCGGGCGACGAGCGGGCGCATGCCGCGGGATTCGGCCTCCGCGACGCCCGCTCTCCACAGCGCGGTCTTGCCGATGCCGGCCTCGCCCTCGAGGACGATGCCCACAGGCGCCAGAGCGGGGAGCAGGGCGCCCCGCACGGCCTGGAGCTCGACGTCGCGGCCGAGCAGGCCGGCCGCCGCGGATGCCTCCTGAGCAAGTGCCACGCGCCTCGATCATAGGTGCGGTTCGGCCGGCTCGCCCGCCCTTCCGCGGCCGCGGCGAGCCCTCTCGGGCCCGCCCCCGTCCCCGTGCTCGGACCTAGCGGAAGTGGTGGAAGCGCTCGGCGGCCTGTGCGCCAGCCGCGCTGCTGGGGGTCGGAAGCTCGGCGGCGTTCCGGTACTGCGTGGCGCGGTCGGGGGCGGCGCTGGTCGCGCCGGCTGGGGCCGACACCGAGGCCGTGTCGCTGCCGTCGTTCGTGACCGCCAGCGTGACGCTGATCGAGGCTGCCGCGACGAGCGCACTCGCCGCCGCCAGGACGGGGATCCGGCGGAGGGTGTTGGTGCGGGGTGAGGAGACGGGGAGGGCGGTGGTCATGTGGACTCCTGGATTCGGGGACGAGGACGAACCTACGCCCGCCAAAGCCCGCGCGAAATTGCGGAAACCCACACAGTTTGGGCTACTCAACCACGGTGGCGACCCCGCCCCTGCGCGGGTCACCGCCCCCGGTGAGCTGCCCCGTGTCGGGAGTCCGCGCCACCGCCTGGACCCCTCCGAAGAAGAGGTTCAGCTCGCTCCAGCGGCGGACCGGCCAGCCCGCCTGCTCGAGGCGCTCGAGCGGCCCCTCGTCCACCCCCGGCTCCGCGTCCACCTGGCGCCCCTCGACGTGGATGCGCGGGGCGGACACCGCCTCCTGGGCCGGCAGCCCGTCGTCGATCACGCCGAGCACCGTCTGAAGGATCGCCGAGCGGATCCGGTTCGAGCCGGCACTTCCGATCGCGATCTCGGGCCGCCCTTCCCGTAGAACGACCGTCGGCGCCATCATGCTCGGCACGCGCGCCCCGGGCGGGTGCTGGTGGAACCCGAGCGGGTTCAGGTCCTGCTCCCCGAGCATGTTGTTGAGGTGCACGCCGGTGCCGGGCACGACCACGCCGGAGCAGGAGCCGTTCGAGCATGTGACCGAGGCGCACGCGCCCTCGGCATCCATTACGGAGATGTGCGTGGTGTTCCCCAGGCGCGAGCGCACCTCCACCGCCACCGAATCGAGCGCCTTCTTGGCGAGGAAGCGCTCGAGGAAGCCCTCGGTATGGAGACCCTCGAGGAACTCCTCGTCCCGCGCGCGGTTCGTCGAGGCGATCACCTCGGCGATCACGTACGGGTCGTGCGGCCGCGGGAGCCGCTCGAGGATCCCGAGCGCGTCCGCGATCAGGATCCCTCCCGATGACGGCGGAGGGTTCGTGAGCACCTCGCGGCCCCGGTAGGTCACCTGCGCGGGCTGGCGCTCCATCACCTCGTACGAGCGCAGGTCCTCGCGGCTCAGCAGGCCGCCGCGCTCGAGCACCCAGTCACTCACGGTCGCCGCCACGTCGCCCGTGTAGAGGAAGGTGGGGCCCTCGGCACCGAGCCGCTCGAGCAGGTCGCCCAGCTCGGGCAGCCTGATCGTGTCCCCCTCGCCCAGCAGCTGGCCGCCCGGCGCGTAGATCGCCGCGCACTCCGGCGTCGACCGGAAGATCGGCTCGAGCACCTCGAACAGGAAGGCCTGCATCGGCACGACCTCGATCCCGTCGCGAGCGGCCTGCGCCGGCGCGGCGGTGAGGTCGGCGAGCCGGGCGCTGCCGAAGCGCTCGAGCGTCTCCGCCAGCCCGAGAGTGGTCCCGTAGGCGCCGCAGGAGGCCGGGCCCACGTTGAAGCGCTGGACCGCGTCCTCGCTGAAGCGCACGTCGATCGGCACGCAGCGCTCCCGGCTCCGGGTTCTCGATGCCGAGACCGGGCGCGGCCACGAAGAAGTCGAGCACGTGGCTCTCGCCGCCGGCGTGCACGACCATGAAGCCGCCCGCGCCCGGCCCGGTGAGGGGCGACTCGGCGACGAACGACATCAGCACCGCCGCCACGGCGGCATCGACCGCGTTGCCGCCCGCCCGCAGCACATCGGCACCGGCCTGCGCCGTGAGCGGATGGCCGGCTGCGACCACCCCCTTCATGTGGGCGAGCCTAGCCGCGCGGCAGGAACTCGGGCACGTCGACGTCCATCAGCGTCCCGGCGGTCACGCGCTCGCGCGAGCGGCGCACCTGGGGCTCGGCGTCGGCCGGGATGCCGCGGCCCTCGCGGCGGCCGTGCTCGTCCTCGCGCGGGCGCGCCCGGTGCACGGGCCGGTCGCCGTAGCCGGTGGCCACGACGGTCACCCACACCTGGTCGTCGACCTTGTCGTCGACCATGGCGCCGAAGATGATGTTCGCGTCCGGGTGCGCGGCCTCGGCCACCGCCTTCGCGGCCTCGTTGACCTCCCAGAGGGAGAGGTCGCGGCCGCCGGTGATCGAGAGCAGGATCGAGCGCGCCCCCTCCAGGGAGGTCTCGAGCAGCGGCGACTCGATCGCGTGCTCCACCGCGTCCATCGCGCGGCGGTCACCCGAGCCCATGCCGATGCCGAGCAGCGCCTGACCGGCCTCGGACATGATCGTCCGGACGTCGGCGAAGTCGAGGTTGATCAGGCCCGGCAGCGTGATCAGGTCGGAGATGCCCTGCACGCCCTGGCGCAGCACGTCGTCGGCCACGCGGAAGGCGTCGACCATCGAGGTGGACTTGTCGAGCACCGACAGGAGGCGCGCGTTCGGGATCACGATCAGGGTGTCGACCTCGCGGGCGAGATCGTCCACGCCACGGTCGGCCTGCTCGCCACGGCGGGCGCCCTCGAACGAGAACGGCTTCGTGACGATGCCGACGGTGAGCGCACCGACCTCACGGGCGATGCGCGCCACGACGGGCGCCGCACCGGTGCCGGTGCCGCCGCCCGAGCCTGCGGCGATGAACACCATGTCCGAGCCCTTGAGCTGGCTCTTGATCTCGTCGTAGTCCTCGACCGCCGCGGCGCGCCCGAGGTCCGGGTTCGAGCCCGAGCCGAGGCCACGCGTCGCGTCGCTGCCGATGTGCAGCCGCGTGCCGGCTGACGAGCCCTCGAGCGACTGGACGTCGGTGTTCACGGCGATGAACTCCACGCCCTCCACCTGCGCCTCGATCATCCGGTTCACGGCGTTCACGCCGGCGCCGCCCACTCCGACCACCCGAAGCACGGGCTCGGTCGGGTGCACGGGCTGTGACGGGACGAACGGCTCCGGCTCACGGTCGGGTTCGCGCGACGCCGGCACCGGAGCGCGATCGAGGATGTTCTCGGGGATGTCCTGCGAGAAGACGGACCTGAGGCGCTCCTCGGGAGTGGGCACGCCCTCATAGCGGCTGTGCTGATTGCGGCGCTCCTCGCGCTCCTGAGCGCGGCGAGCGGCCTCGGTCCTGCGGCCGCCGAGATCGGTGCCACGGTCCGCGGGCTGGAGATCCGGCTCGCTGTGAGCCTGCGGCTCCGGCACGTGGCGCGTGACCTGCGGCGCGGGCCCGCCCTCAGGCAGCGGCCGGCCGAGCTTGGGCTCGTGCTCAGGCCGCAGCGACCGCTCCTGCGGCTCCTGCTCGGTCCTCGGCTTCGGCTCCTGCTCGGCCGGACGAGCGTTGTCCTCCTCCGTCTTGCGGAAGAGCTGCGCCAGGGGACCCTCGCGCATGCTCGCCCTCTTACCGCTTGCCATTCGCCAGGACCTCCTCCGCTAGCTGACGGTAGGCGTAGGCCGCCTTGCCGTCCGGGTCGTACTTGAGTACCGACATGCCCTTAACCGGGGCCTCGGCGAAACGAACGGTCTTGTTGATGCGCGACGCGAAGACGCGGTCCCCGAAGTTCTCCTCGAGGATCTCGATGGCCTCCTTGGCGTGCACGGTGCGATTGTCCACGAGCGTCGGCAGGATTCCCTCGATCTCGATGTCGGGGTTGAGCTCCTCGCGGACCATGGACAGCGTGTTCTGGAGCTGGATCAGCCCGCGCATGGACAGATACTCGCATTGCACGGGGACGATCACCTTCTGGGACGCCGTGAGGGCGTTGATCGTGAGCAGCCCGAGGCTCGGCGGAGTGTCGATGAAGATGTAGTCGTAGTCCTCGCGCACGGGCTCGAGCGCCTTCTTCAGCGCGCGCTCGCGGCCGATCATCGTGGACATCGCGATCTCGGCGCCGGCCAGGTCGATCGAGGCACAGGCCACGTCGACCTCGCGCTTGCGGATCACCTCGCGGATGGAGAGCTGGTGCACGAGCACGTCGTACATCGAAGCCTCCAGCGAGTCAGGGTCGATCCCCTGGCTCATCGTGAGGTTGCCCTGAGGGTCGAGATCGACGCAGAGCACGCGGTGGCCTCGCTCGACGAATGCCGCAGCGAGATTGAGCGTGGTGGTCGTCTTGGCCACTCCGCCCTTCTGGTTTGTGAACGCGATCACCTTCGCCTTGGCAGTCATTACGCAAGCGGTATTCGCACGGGTTGGGCGTAATCCTTCACCCTTCGCGTCCGGTGCCTTCGCTACTGGACAAGCGGCTCGTCCTCGTGACGGGCAAGGGCGGCGTCGGAAAGACGACCGTCGCGGCCGCCCTCGGGCTGGCCGCCGCGCGGCGCGGCAAGCGCGTGGTGGTGTGCGAGGTGGCGGAGCAGCAGCGCCTGCCTCAGCTCGTTCCGGAGCTCACGACGGTGTCGGTCGACCCCGAGCAGGCGAAGCAGGAGTGGCTGCGCTACCAGCTCAAGTCGCGCACGCTCGCGGGGGTGCTCAGCGGGAGCGGGCTGTTCCAGTACCTCACCGCGGCAGCCCCGGGGCTCACGGAGCTCGTGACGATCGGCAAGGTGTGGGACCTCGCGCAGCTCGAGCCGCGCGCGGGCGGGCGCGGATACGACCTCGCGATCGTCGACGGTCCGGCCATCGGCCACGGGCTCGCAATGCTGCGCGCTCCCGGCACCTACGCGAGCATCGCGCGCGTCGGGCCGGTAGGCCGCCACGCGGAGCGGATCGACTCGTTCATCCGCGACCCCGCCCAGACCGGCGTGCTGACGGTGGCGCTCCCCGAGGAGATGCCCGTGAACGAGACGGTCGAGTTCGAGCGCGCGCTGCGGCGTGACCTCGACATGGCGATCGACGCGATCGTGGTGAACGCGGTGCACCCCGTCCGGTTCCGAAAGCCCGAGATCGACCGCCTCATGGGCGTTACCGGTGACACTCGTGTCACGCAGGCCGCACTGAACGCAGCTCTCTCGGAACACACCCGAGCTCGTGCCGAACATGGGCAGGTCCGGAGGCTGCGTCGCGCCGCCAGCGCGCCGGTGACCACGCTGCCGCGTGTGTTCGAGCCCGAGCTCGGCCGCGACGACCTCGAGCGGCTCTCCGTGGAGCTGGAGCGCAGGCTGTGATCGCGGACTGGCTCGAGCGCAAGGAGGTCTGCATCTGCGCGGGCTCGGGCGGCGTGGGCAAGACCACCACCTCGGCGGCCATCGCGCTCGGCATGGCCGCGCGCGGCAAGAAGGTCGCGGTCCTGACGATCGACCCCGCGAAGCGGCTCGCGAACTCGCTCGGCCTGCCCGAGCTGGGCAACGAGGAGCGGCTCGTGAAGGCGGACGTGGAGGGCGAGCTGTGGGCGATGATGCTCGACCCGAAGCGGACCTTCGACGAGCTGGTGGAGTGGCACGCCCCCGACGAGCGCACGCGGGATGCCGTGCTCTCGAACCGCATCTACCAGGAGCTCTCGAACGCGGTGGCCGGCTCGCAGGAGTACATGGCGATGGAGAAGCTGCACGAGCTCCACCAGGAGGGCCGCTACGACCTGCTGGTGCTCGACACGCCGCCCACCCGCAACGCGCTCGACTTCCTCGACGCGCCCAAGAAGCTGGCCGCCTTCATCGACTCGCGCACGCTCCAGATGTTCACCGGGCCGGGGATGCTTGGGCTCAAGGTGCTCGGCCGCGGCTCGGCGATGGCGCTGTCGGTGCTGAATCGAGCCACCGGCGTGGACCTGCTCGAGGACCTCGGCGCCTTCTTCTCGAGCTTCGGCGGCATGGCCGAGGGCTTCCGCGAGCGCGCCGAGCGCGTGAACGACCTGCTGGCGGACAGCCGCAGCGCGTTCGTCCTGGTGACCTCCCCGCGGGCGGACGCCGTGGAGGAGGCCGCCTGGTTCCACCATCGCCTCCTGGACGCCGGGCTGCCGTTCGCCGGCGTGGTGGCCAACCGCGTGCACCCGCCCGCGCCGCGTGGCAACCCCGCCCCCGACCTGGAGCGGCTGCTGGCCGACCCCGCGCTCGCCCGCAAGGTGCTGCGGACGTTCGAGGAGCAGCGCCGCCTGGCCGCCCAGGACCGCAGCAACCTCGCCGACCTGCGCCGCCGCCTGGGCCGCAAGCCGATGATCGAGGTGCCCCACCTCGACGACGACGTGCACGACCTCGACGGCCTGCGCCGGATGGACGAGTACCTGTTCGGCTAGCGGCTCGCGCGGCCGGTGACCCGAACTACGGCAATGAGGACATCGACCGTCCTGCCTAGTGCTTCATATAACCGCCCTAGGCAGGACGGTCGACGGCGGAGCTCAGACCGGGGCCGAGAAGTCCTCGGGGTCGTCCCAGCCGAAGTCGACTGACTGCGTCACGCCGTCCAGCTCGTGCTGCACGGGCTCGGGTGGGACCGTGACCGCCTCGAGCTCGGCGGTGTCGGGCTCGGCGTCGAGCTCGGCCTCGTAGTCGGGCGCGGGTTCGTAGCCGGGCGCGGGTTCGGGCTCGTAGCCCGGTTCGGGCTCGTACTCGGCGTCGGGGCCGAAGTCGAGGTACGGCTGCGGCGCCGGCTCCGGCGCGCGCTCGAAGCGCGGCTCCTTGCGCAGGTCGCGCGCCTCGAACTCCCCCGCCTCCGGCCCCATGAACGGCTCCGGGCCGGCGTCCACCAGGATGTCGTCGGCCACGCCCTTGAGGTCGGCGTCGAGGTACCCGCAGAGCACGTCGCGCAGCAGCGCGCGCAGGTGGTTCTCCGCCTCCTCCACGAGCTCGCGTGGCGACTCCGCGTCGGGGCGCAGCCCAGTGGCGCCACCCATGACGAAGCGCTCGAGCGCAAGCGCGGCCTCGAGGCGATGCTGAACGTCGCGGCGGGTGCCCTCCTCGGCGCAGAGCGCCGCGAGGCGCAGCGCCAGGCTAGCCTGCCCCGCCTCCGTGGTGGCGTCCAGGAGGGCACGCAGCGCGAGCAGGTGGTCGGAGAGCGCCTGTGCCTCCATCGCGCGCTCGCAGCCCATCTCGAAGCGGTCGAGCGCCCAGGCGACCGTGTCGGGCGGGCGCGCACCGTCGATGACCGCGAAGAACTCTCGGAAGGCCTGCTCGTCGCCGGCCTGAAGCATCCACTCGCCGGCGGGCGGGTTAGCCCCTGAGCCGAGCGGGAGCGGCTGCCAGCGGCCCTGGTCCGTCTGGCGCCAGCCGGGCGCCCCGAGGATCACGCCCCCGGGCAGCCACAGCCGCATTGCCGTGATCACGGCCGCGAAGCGGTCGGCGGCCTCCTCGGTCGGAATCGGGTCGTCGGCGGGAACGTCCCGCTCGAGCACACACAGGAGCTCGGAGCTCTCGTGGGGTCCCTCGAACCGATCGCCGCGCACCAGCGACACGCCGTCGCCGAGCTCCACCCGCTCCGCCTCCATCCACGCCCCGCGCAGCGGCGCAATCACACGGGCGCGCACGGCGTCGCGGTAGAGAGTGACCTCGACCTCGCGGTAGACGCGGTCGAAGCGCTCCTCGGGGAAGCCGAAGCTGGTGGCGTCCTCGTACAGCCGCTCGAGCATCGCCTGGAGCGCCGGCTCGGCCTGCTCGCCGCTGAGGCCGTTCACCCGCAGCCAGGCGGACGCGCCAGCTCCGAGCTCCTGGCAAGCCTGGGCGCAGGCCGGCAGCTCGCGCAGCCTGGGCCAGCGTTCCGTGAGGAACGCGCCGGTGCGCGGTTCGTAGCGGTAGAGCGCGGGCCCGCGGCCGCTTCCCTCGTCGACCACGTCGAATTCGACCTCGGCGCCGGCCTTCAGGTCATCGCTGAGTAGCGCGGCCGCCTCCAGCGCGAAGTTCCGCAGCGCGTCATGGAGAGCACGGTTACGCATGAGTCGCGGATTCGAGCCAGGCGGCGACGATCCTGCCGGGTGCGTGCGCGACGGCCCGACCAATGTTCGGCGGAGAAGGTGACGGCGCCTCGGTGCTCGGCGGCAGCCCCGGCAGCGACTTCATGCGAGTTCATCAACAACTTCTGGGCCCGCGGTGCGGGTGGAAGCCCGCCTTTTAGGCAGCGACGGGCTCGCGCCCGGATTCGGCGGGCGCGGTGGCGCAGTCGTCCACGCCGAGCCACTCGCGCCCGTAGCGGCGCATGTCCTCGATCAGCGGCACGATCGCCATGCCCTTCGGCGTGAGCGAGTACTCGACCCGCGGCGGCACCTCGGGGAAGGTGTGGCGCTCGACGATGCCCTGCTCCTCGAGCGCGCGCAGGCGCAACGAGAGGGTCCTGGGGCTGATGCCGGCGAGCGAGCGCTCGAGCTCGCAAAAGCGGCTGCGTCCCTCGGCAAGATCGCGAATCACAAGGATGGTCCACTTGCCACAGATGATGTCCGCGGTTGCGCAGACGGGGCAGGTGGGATCGGCCATATAGGCCAGTCTATAGCAAGACTTCACGAACTGAAGTAATGCGGCCGGCGGCTCCACGAGTGGGGCCGCCGGCCATTTCCTCCCTCAGAACTCAGCCGCCGAGCTGACTCAGCAGGCCCCCGCCGCCGGGGCTGCCCCCGGGCTGGGCGGCCTGCACCCGGCCCTCGCTCGGCTGCACAAGCAGCCAGCCCTGGCCGGCGAACGACATCTGCACCGACTCCCCCGAGCCGCGGCCGATGAAGTTCTTCAGCTTGATGTCCGTCTTGATGCCGGTCTGGACGCTCGAGGCCCAGGTGATCGCCGCCTGCGGGTCCGCAAAGGTGGGCGCCTCGCCGGTGTTGAGCAGCACGGGCGGCCCGTCGGAGACGATCGCCACCCAGCCGGTGCCGGACAGGGCCATGTTGAAGAGGCCCCCGCCCACGAAGCCGGAGACGCCCTCGACCCGCTTGATGTCCCAGTCGATCCCGGAGTCGAACGCCAGCAGGTTCGGGCCGTTCACCGTGATCGCGTCGTTCTCGAGGTAGATCAGGTGGATGTCCTGCGCGGTGTCGGCGAGAAACACCTCGCCGGTCCCGGACATCTTCATGAGCGTGATGCCCTCGCCCGAGACGGCCTTCTTGACCATCCGGCTGAGGCCGCCCGAGCCCGCGTGCTCGAACGCCACGTCGCCCTGGTAGGCGACCATGGCCCCGGCTCTCGCCTGGATCGTGATCTGGTTGAGGCTGACCTTCAACAGCTTCGAGTTCTGGAGCGCGAACGGCTGCTCGGACTTCGTTTCCTGAAACTCGCCAAGGGTGCTCTGCACCTGGTCTCCTTCGGTCTCGTCGTTGGAACTCGGACACTCTCGGTCAGGTCCCCTGACCCGTCAAGCACAAATCGTCAAGTACTCTGGATTCTCTTGTTCCGCCGAGTGCTCCTTTCAGTGGCCGCGCTGTTCGTGGTTGCCCCGGCGGCGCAGGCGGCTGACCCGATCATGCCGCTTTCCGAGGTCCGGCAGGGCATGACCTGCACCGGACTCTCGGTGATCAAGGGCACGGCGATCTCGTCGTTCGACGTCGAGATCCTCGACGTGATCGCCCCCGAACCGGGCCTCAGCGGGCCGCGCATCCTGATCCGCGTGTCCGGCCCGGCGGTCGACGCGAGCGGCATCGGGCCGGGCTTCTCGGGCTCCCCGCTGATCTGCGACGGCCGCAACGCGGGCGCCATCTCCGAGGGCCTCGGCGAGTACGGCAACCACGTGGCGCTCGCCACGCCGATCGAGAGCATGCTCCAGGACCGTCCCTCGGCCCCGGCTGCCGCACGGCGCGACCCCGCGCTCCTCCGCGCCGCCAGCCCGCTCCGGACGCCGCTCACCGTCTCGGGGCTCACCGGACCGGCGAGCGCGCTGCTCCAGCAGGCGGCCCGGCGTGCGGGGCGGCCGCTGCTGATGGCCCCGGCCGGGCCGGTCGGCGGCTACGAGCCGGTCGACGTTCGCGCCGGTTCGGCCGTGTCCGCGTCGATCTCGACGGGCGACCTCGCGCTGGGCGCGGTCGGGACCGTGACCTACCGCGACGGCGAGGACGTCTGGGCGTTTGGTCATCCCTTCGAGGGGCTCGGGCGCCGGGCGCTGTTCCTGACCGACGCCTACGTCTACACCGTGATCCAGAACCCGCTCGGCATACCCGACTTCGGCGCCGTCACCTACAAGCTGGCCTCGGCAGACGGCCACCCTCTCGGCTCGCTCACCAGTGACACCGTGGACTCGGTGGCCGGCAAGGTCGGGCCCGGACCGCCTGCTGTCCCGCTGCACATCGACGCCCGCAACAGCGCCGGCGCGCGACTGACGCTCGACTCGCTGCTGGCCGACGAGCGCGAGCTCGGGTACGGGGCCGCTCTCTCGTTCGTAGCGCCGCTCGGCGCCACGGAGGCGGTCGGGCGGCTGATGAGGGACTTCGGCCCCGTCACGCTCCGCATGTGCGCCCGCTTCCGCGTGAGCGAGCGGACCCGGCCGATGGCGTTCTGCAACACGTACTTCTCGGTGGACGACGCGGTGAACGACCTGTCGCAGGCGGGCGGCATGATCGACTTCTTCGACCTCGCTCCGCTCCACGTGGAGGGCGCCGCCGTGACGCTGCGCGCACGGCCGGGGATCAAGCAGGACGTTCTGATCGGCGCCCGCGGGCCGCGCCGCGCACGCAGGGGTGAGCGGATCCGGGTGCGGCTGACCGTACAGCGCCGCCACGGCGCGCGGCGCGAACTCACGGTTCCCGTGCGCATCCCCCGCTCGCTGCGCCCGGGCGTGCGCAGGCTCACGCTCAGGGGCAGCGGCAGTGGGTTCTCCGAGGAGGCGCTGGTCGACGAGCTGACCGTGTTGCTCGAGGGCGAGTTCGGCGGGGGCGGCGGCTCCTCGGAGCCGCGCACGGTGCGCCAGCTCGCGCGCCGCATCCGCGGCCTTCGCCAGAGCATCGGCATCGAGGCGCGCTTCAAGCACCGCCCGCCGCGGCTGGTGCTCAGCTCCGACGATGTGAGCTACGAGGGCCGGGTCCGGCTGAGGATCCGCGTCACGCGCCCGGCGCGCCGCTGACACTCGGCTGCGCGCCGTTCGCCCCCGCGGCGCCCGAGTCCTCGGGCTCGTCGGGGGACAACGACTCGACCGAGGTGCTGCGCAGACCGTCCGAGGACACGAGCAGCTTGAAGTCGTGCGGATGGGTGGACGCCTTGAGGGCGTCCTCCATCGCGACCCGCCCCTGCTGGACGTGGTGGAGCAGCGCCTGGTCGAAGGTCTGCATGCCGTAGTAGGCGCCCTCGGAGATGACCTCGGGGAGCCTCCCGGTCTCCTCGGGATTCATGATCATGTCGCGCACGCGGCCGGTCATGCGCAGGATCTCGCAGGTCGCGACGCGTCCGTTCTTGTCGGGCGTCGGCACGAGCCGCTGGGAGATCACGGCCTTGAGCGTGCCGGCCAGCATGGCGCGGGCCTGGCGCTGCTCTGCCTGCGGGAAGAAGTCGATGATGCGGTTCACCGACTCGGCCGCGTCGACCGTGTGGATGGTGGAGAGCACGAGGTGGCCGGTCTCGGCGGCCGACAGGGCCGTCCGCACCGTCTCCTCGTCGCGCATCTCGCCGACGAGAATCACGTCCGGGTCCTGGCGCAGCACGCGGCGCAGGGCGCGGGCGAACGAGGCGGTGTCCTCGCCGACCTCGCGCTGGTTGATGATCGACAGCTTGTCGCGGTGCAGGAACTCGACCGGGTCCTCGATCGTGACGATGTGCTTCGCGTAGCCGGCGTTGATGTGGTCGATCATCGAGGCGAGCGTCGTCGACTTACCGGAACCGGTGGTGCCGGTGAGCAGGATCAGGCCGCGCTCCTCGTCGGCGATCTCCGAGATCACCGGCGGCAGCAGCAGCTCATCCACGGTCTTGATCTCGAACGGGATGGCGCGGCAGACGAGCGACACGGAGCCGCGCTGAACGAACGCGTTCACGCGGAAGCGCGCCACGCCGGGCACGGAGTAGGAGAAGTCCACCTCGCGCTCGGCGCGGAAGGCCTCGAGCTTCGCCTCGTCCGTGAGCATGTGGAAGAGGGTTTTCTCGGTGTCCTCCGGGCGCAGCGGCTCGGAGCCCTCGATGGGCACGAGCTTGCCGTAACGCCGGATCATGGGCTGGGCGGGGACCTTGAGATGGAGGTCGGAGCCCTCCGTCTCGATAACGGTCATGAGGGCAGCGTCGACGTCGAACATGGTTTGTGCATCGGCTATCCAGCGCGTGCCTTGAGAGCTGAAGCGCGTATTGGACGAGCCTTTTGGCTTCAGGCGCCCGAACTACCAGCATTGAGGGAGTGCTCTCTGGGTTAACCGCGTATATCGCGGCTAAGTCAGATCACACCCGCTTGACCGCTGTTGCTTGGCGGGGTCTTCCGGCTACGCGACGTCGCGGAGCTTCTGAGCTTCCGCGAGTGACTGCAGCTTCTTGAGCGACTGGTTCTCGATCTGGCGGATCCGCTCGCGCGTCACGTTGAACGTGCGGCCGACCTCGTCGAGCGTGCGCGGGTGCTCGCCGCCCAGGCCATAGCGCAGCTCCAGAACGCGGCGCTCGCGGTAGGAGAGGTTCTCGAGTGCCTCGCGGAGGGCCTCCTTGGTGAGGATCTCCGCCGCGCGCTCATAGGGCGACTCGGCGCGCTCGTCGGCGATGAACTGGCCGAACTCGGACTCCTCCTCGTCGCCGACCGGCTTCTCGAGCGAGACCGGGGCCTGCGCGGAGCGCTTGATCGACTCGACCTCGTCGGGCTCGATGCCGGTGTGCTCGGCGATCTCCTCCGGGGTGGGCTCGCGGCCGAGCTCGGTGACGAGCTTGCGCTCGGCGCGGCCGATCTTGTTGAGCTTCTCGACCACGTGCACCGGGATGCGGATCGTGCGCGCCTTGTCGGCGAGCGCGCGGGCGATCGCCTGGCGGATCCACCAGGTGGCGTAGGTCGAGAACTTGAAGCCCTTGCGGTAGTCGAACTTCTCCGCGGCGCGGACCAGGCCGAGCGTGCCCTCCTGGATCAGGTCGAGGAAGGGCAGGCCCTGGTTGCGGTAGTTCTTGGCGATCGAGACGACAAGGCGCAGGTTCGACTCGACCATCTTCTGCTTCGCGTCGAGGTCGCCGCGCTCGATGCGCTTGGCGAGGTCGACCTCCTCCTGCGCGGTGAGCAGGCGCACCTTGCCGATGTCCTTCAGGAACAGCTGAAGGGAGTCGGTCGTCATGTCCGGCTTGAGGTCGATCGTCGCCTTCTTGCGCCGGCTGCGGCGGTCGACGGCGC
Source organism: uncultured Thermoleophilaceae bacterium (assembly GCA_963774095.1). GTDB lineage: Bacteria > Actinomycetota > Thermoleophilia > Solirubrobacterales > Thermoleophilaceae > JACVRW01. Next base: position 32,680 of record CAVZDS010000005.1, on the reverse strand, counting down.
GCTCAACCACGGGCGCGGCGTGCGTCGGATCGTCCTCGACGAGCTCGATCTCGGACTTCTCGAAGTAGCCGTGGAGCTCTTCGATGTCGCCCTCGTCGAGTTCGACCTCGGCGAGTGCGGTGGCGACCTCGGCATAGGTCAGCACACCGGTCGCCTGGCCCTTGACGACGAGGAGCTTTACCTCCTCAAGCTCTTGCAGATCGGCTACAGACATCCTTTTCCTTGCGGCGCGCAGGGCCCAGCGCGAGGGCGCCGGGCCCATTCAAACCATCGATGTACACACTAACGCTACAGATAGTGAAGTCAAGCGGCCCGAAGCGGAATTTCCGCTGACTAGCCAGTCAACCAGTTGATTCCTATTCCTACTGTATCGGCGGCAGTTATTACTCCCATGTACCCAGAACCGGCAGGACTAGAATCCCCGGCCATGACGGACGACGACGGAGTGCTTGGAAACCTGCCTCGATCACGGCCGGGCAACCGGAGCGAGAAGCGGGATGCGGCCGGTAGGCCCTCGACTGCGGCGCGCAAGGCGGCGGCAAAGGCCGAGGCCGGCGGGACGCCCGCGGCGAAGGCGCCGCGGGCCTCGAAGCCGCGCACGCGAGCGAAGCCGGCGGCGTCCCCGAAGCCGGGACGCTCGGCAGCGGGAGCCGGCGCGCCGAGCCAGCGTGCGGCCACCGGCGCCCGGGCGAAGTCCGGAGCCGGCGCGCCCTCCGCGCAGGGTCAGCCGGGCGATCCGACGCCGCCGCCGCAGCCGTCCGGCGACGCCGTGACGAGCGTGGTGCGGACCGCGGCCACGGTCGCAGCCACCGGCGTCCGGGTGGCCGGCGCGGTCACTCATGAGATCCTGAAGCGCCTGCCGCGTCGCTCATAGCCTCCGCATTTGGGAACTCCGCGTTGGGGACAGCGGAGGCGATTCGAGGTATATTGGCCCGCAATGGCCCCTGGCGCGAAGCATCCGCCTCGCTGCCTGATCGTGGACGACCATCCCGTGGTACGCGCGGGCGTGCGCGCCGTCCTCGAGCAGGCGTTCGATGACGTCGAGATCGCCGACGCCGAGTCGATCGACCAGGTGGGCGAGGTGGCGAAGGACGGCAAGCCCGACGTGGTGATCATCGACCCGTGGCGCGCGGGCGTGGACGTGGGCGAGATCGTCGGCCAACTCCAGAGCCAGGTGAAGGCGCCGATCGTGGTCTTCACCTCGGACGGCGGCGCGCGACTGCTGAGCGAGGCACTCAAGGCGGGCGTGAAGGGCTACGTCCGCAAGGACTCGCCCTCGGCGGACCTGGTTCGGGCGATCGAGGCGGCGCGCACCGGCGAGTTCTACGTCGACCCCGGACTGTCCTCGACCATCGTGCTCGACGAGGGCGACCGCACCCTCAGCGCCCGCCAGCGCGAGATACTTCAGATGCTCGCCGACGGCATGCAGACCGACGCGGTCGCGGAGAAGCTCGGCCTCTCGACGGAGACCGTCCGCACGCACACCAAGCGGATCCTCGCGAAGCTCGAGGCCTCCACCCGCACGCAGGCCGTCGCAATCGGCATCCGCCACGGCCTGATCGAGTAGCGCGTGAGCGCAGCGCGCGGCGCCCCGGCCCTCACGACGGTCGACGCGCTGACCGAGTCGCTCCGCGCGCGCATCCTCGGCGGCGAGCTGAGGCCCGGAACGCCACTGCGGGAGGAGGCGCTGAGCGGCGAGTACGAGGTGGCGCGCCACTCGCTGCGCTCGGCGCTGCGCACGCTCCAGGGCGAGGGCATCGTGCAGATCGAGCCGAACCGCGGCGCGCGCGTGAAGAGCCTGTCCGCGGAGGACGTGCGCGGGCTCTCCGAGCTGCGCATGGCGCTCGAGGTCGAGGCCGCGCGGATGGCGCTGGAGCGCGGCGCCGGCACGCTCCCCGCGAGCGTTCACCGGAGCGCCGACCGCCTGGCGGCGCTCTGCCGCCGCAGCCGGCCGGCCTGGGGCGCCGTGGCCGAGGCCCACGAGGCGCTCCATCACGAGATCGTGCTCGCCGCCGAGAGCCCGCGCCTGGCCTCCGTTCACCAGCAGGCGGGCGCGGAGCTGCGGCTGTTCGTGCTCCAGCTACCGCCCTCGTGGACGTTCGAGCGAATAGCCAGCGACCACCTGGAGCTGGTCGGAGACCTCGAGCAGAAGGGCGCTGAGGTGCTGCGCCCCCACATCGCCGAATCCACGCGGGCGCTGCTCAGCGCCAGTGCCTGACTAGGTGGTGGCCTCTTCGGCGGTAGCGCCCTGCGTGCCGGGCGGGTCGCCGAGCGCTATTCCCTCGCCGGCCGCCTTGGCGCGGTACATGGCGCGGTCGGCCGTGTCGATCAGCGCCTCGGCGTCGTCGCCGTGCTCGGGCGATGCCGCCACGCCGATCGAGACGGACACGCTCGGGTCGTCCGGCGTGGCCACCTCCTCCTCGATGGCTGTGGCCAGGCGGGCCGCGAGCTTCGCCGCGCTCTTCAGGTCCTGCTCGGGAAGCAGGACGCAGAACTCGTCGCCCCCGATGCGGGCCGCGGTGTCGACCGAGCGGATCGAGCGGCGCAGCGACATCGCCACCTGCATCAGCACGCGGTCGCCGGCCTGGTGGCCATGCGAGTCGTTGATCCGCTTGAGCCCGTCGATGTCCATCAGCAGCAGCCCGAACGGGTGGCGGTAGCGCTTGTGGGCGTCGAGCAGGGCGCCTAGGTGGCGCTGGAGCGCGCGGAGGTTGCTGAGACCGGTGAGCGGATCGGTGTTGGCCTGCGACTCGAGCTCGCGCGAGCGCGTCTGGACGTGGGCCTCCATCGCCGCCGCCTGGATCGCGCCGGTGGCCTCGACCAGCTGCTCGACGGCCTCGACGAAGCGGGCCGGGTCGGTCTCCCCGAGCTCCTCGCGCAGCGCTCGGATGAGCACGCTCTGGAGCGCGGCCACGTCGCGGGCGACGTCGGCCGCCAGCACCTCGCGCCCGCCGCCGCGCATGGTCGCCAGCGAGGCCGCGCGCTCGGCCTGGTCCTTCGGCAGCTCGTACGGATCGCCCTCCCCCTCCGCCGCCTCGCGGACGATGTCGCCGATCAGCTCCGGGAGCTCACGAGCGATGCGCTCGGTGGGCAGCTCGCGGATCTCGTCCAGCGACGCGCGCTCGATCAAACGGACGAGCCAGGCCTTGGCCAGCTCGTCCCGCGACCGGTCAAGGCGCGCGAGGGGTCCCCGGATGGGTGTCATCTGCGCTCGATCGTACCCCTGCAAACGGCGGACTGGGGCCGAATTTGGGAGAAGATTGCCTGCGTGACCGACCTGATTTCGATCGACCGAGGCCCGCCGAAGGGTCCTGAACGCGGTAACCCGGCTCGGGGACGAGGACGTCCCGCTCGACGCCGCGCTCGGCCGAGTGCTGGCCGAGGACGTGACGAGCGCGATCGATGTGCCGCCCTTCGACAGCTCCGGAATGGACGGATATGCGCTGATCGCGGGACCCGGGGCGGAGCTCGAGGTGATCGACGAGTCGCGGGCCGGACACCCGGCGTCGGAGGCGGTCCGGCCAGGCGCGGCGGTGCGGATCTCGACCGGGGCCGCGCTCCCCGAGGGCGCCGACGCCGTGGTCCCCGTCGAGCGAACGTCGGCGGTGAATGGCGGTGCGTGCGGGTGCCCGAGACCGAGGCCGGCGCCAACATCCGCCGGGCGGGCGAGGACATCCGCGCGGGGGACGTCGGTGCTCCGCGCGGGGACCACTGCTCGGCCCGGCCGAGCTCGGCGTGGCCGCGTCGGTCGGGCGAGCCTCGCTCCGCTGTGCGCTGCGCCCGCGGGTGGTGGTGCTCGCCACCGGCGACGAGCTCACCCCTCCTGGCCAGCCGCTGGCGCCGGGCGGGATCTACAGCTCGAACAGCTTCGCCCTCGGCGCGCAGGTCGAGCGCGCGGGCGCGGCCCTCGCCGGCCGCGGCACCGTCCCCGACACCCCGGACGGCACGCGCGAGGCGATCGGCGAGCGCGCTCGAGCAGGCCGACGTGGTGATCGTGTCGGGCGGCGTGTCGGTCGGCCCGCACGACCACGTGAAGGACGCGTTGCGCGAGCTCGGCGTGGAGGAGCATTTCTGGGGCGTGCTCCTGCGGCCCGGCAAGCCCACGTGGTTCGGAACGCGCAACGGTACGCTCGCATTCGGCCTGCCCGGGAACCCCGTATCGGCGATGGTGACCTTCCAGCTATTCGCGCGCCCCGCCCTGGCGGCACTCCAGGGCGCCGCGCCCGACATCCGCGCGCACGACCGCGGTGCTGGCGCATGCGCTGGCCCGCAACCCGCGCCGTGAGGAGGCAGTGAGGGTGCGGCTGCGCCACACCGATCGAGGGCCTCGTGGCGGAGACCACCGGCGAGCAGGGCTCACACATGCTCACCTCGATGCTGGGCGCGGACGGCCTAGCGATGATCGCGCCGGGCGAGGGCGAGCTGGCCGCCGGCGAGCGGGTCGAGGTGGAGCTCCTGTGAGGCGGCGCGACCCGCGCCGCCTGCTCGAACGCGACCGCCGCGCGCTCGCGCGCGTGACGATCGTGGAGGTTCCGCAGTCCGGCTACTCGGAGAACGGCGCGCTGGGAAGCCGGCAGGTGGCCGAGGTCACGGTCCCGCGCGCCGAGCTCGAGAAGATCTGGCGGCCCGAGTACCTGGAGCGGCTCGCGCGCACGTACTGGAGCTTCCTGTCGCGCTTCTCGCTCGGGCTGATCCGGGTGCTCTACAGCGAGGACTCGCGCGACGTGGTGTTCCTGCGCCGCCCCTTCGTCCTGCTCGGTTCCACAAGCCCGAGTACCAGTTCGACTCCGACGGCGGCACCGTCGCCTGGCCGATCAACCGCGGCGTGCTGGTGGCGCGGCGCGGGCGCGGGCGCGGCTTCCTGCGGCTGAGCGTCCAGCGCAAGCCGGCGCAGGACGGGGCGGACGAGGTGACCGTTGTCGTGTCGTCCGAGGTCGTGAACTTCTACCCCACCCTCGCCACGCGCCTCAGCCGCTGGATCTACGAGCAGACGCAGCTGCGCATCCACGTGATCGTGACCCACGCGTTCCTGCGCTCGCTCGCCAACCTCGAGCTCGAGCCATCCCGCGTCGGCGCACTGCGCGCCGCCGCGGAGGCCGCGGACGCGTCACCCCAACCGCTCGCCGGTGATCTCGCGCAGCTTCGTGCGGTCGTGGCGCGCGTTGATCCGGCGCACGGTGCCGGAGCGGGAGCGCATCGAGAGCGACTCCGTGGTGGCTCCCTGGCGCCCGATGTAGTGCACGCCGTCGAGCGTCTCGCCGTCGGTGACTCCGGTGGCGGCGAAGAAGACGTCGTTGCCCGACACGAGCCGGTCCTTGTCGAGCACCTCGTCGAGGTCGTAGCCGGCCTCGAGCGCGGCCTTGCGCTCCTCGTCGGAGCGCGGCCAGAGCCGGCCGAGGATCTGCCCGCCGGTGCACTGGATGGCCGCCGCGGCCAGTACGCCCTCCGGGGTGCCGCCGATTCCGAACAGAAGGTCGACCGGCGAGTCCCGCGTCACGGCCACGAGCGCCGCCGACACGTCGCCGTGCGGGATCAGCCGGATGCGGGCGCCCACCTCGCGGATCTCCCGCATGTACTCCTCGTGGCGGTCGCGGTCGAGCATGATCACGACGAGGTCACCCATCGCCACGCCCTTCTCCTCGGCCATCAGCTGGAGCGTCTCGCCGATCGGCCGGTCGAGGTCGAGCAGGTGGGCCAGGTCCGCCGAGGTGGCCATCTTCAGCATGTAGACGCAGGGGCCCGGGTCGAACATCGTGCCGCGCTCCGACAGCGCGATCGTGGCGATGGCGTTCGGCAGGCCCTTCGCGCACAGCTCCGTGCCCTCGAGCGGGTCGACCGCGATGTCCACCTGCGGCGGCGAACCGTCGCCGATGTGCTCGCCGTTGTAGAGCATCGGCGCCTCGTCCTTCTCCCCCTCGCCGATCACCACCACGCCGTCCATCGCGACGGTGTCGAGCAGCAGCCGCATGGCGTCCACCGCCGCGCCGTCGGCCCCCTCCTTGTCGCCGCGCCCGATCCAGCGGGCGCAGGCGAGCGCGGCGTACTCGGTCGTACGCACGAGCTCCATCGCGAGGTTGCGATCGGGCTTCGGCGCCGCGTTCCATTGCGCCGGACGCTATATGACGCCCGGCGGCTTGCGGGCGGTCTCGTAGATGGCCTGGCGCAGGTAGCCCGCCACCAGCAGGCCGAGCGACGCCAGCAGGCCGACGAACCAGCCGATGCCGAGGCCCACCTCGATGCCCGGCTCCGGGGCTGCCCCAGGATGATCCCGTTGCAGAGGATCAGGCCCATCGACGAGATGCCGACGATCATCGTGACCTCGCCGGGCTTCCAGGTGAGCTTGTGCCCGCGGGCGATGATCCAGGTGAGGATGAACGGCGCGAGGCAGGCTCCCACCAGCAGCAGTCGAGCGTCGAGAAGACCTGCCAGGCGCTCGCCGACTCGCCGCGGTGCACGGCGCAGTCGCTCGGCGGGTTGTCGCCGCAGACGAGCGCCGAGTTCGGGTTGTCCCCGTTCGTCGTGAACCAGGGCAGCCACAGCGACGCCAAGCAGCACGAGCGCCGCGCCCATTCCCATGAGCTCGCCGGGCGATACCTTCGAGAAATCGAGGTAGCGGCTCCGCTCCTCGGCGCTGGCCTCCATCACCCGGAAGCTACAGGCCGAGATAGGCTGCGCACAACCCCGAAGGAAGGAGCCCCGTGGCTGTCACGAAGATCATCGAGGTCGTCGGAAGCTCGCCCGACAGCTCGGATGGCGCGGTCAAGGCCGCACTCGACGACGCCCGCCAGTCGCTGCGCAACATCAAGGCGGTCGACGTGGTCTCCACGGGGCTGCGCGGAGAGAACCTCGACGAGTGGCGCGCCCTCGTGCGGATCTCGTTCCTGGTGGAGCGGGTCAGCGAGTAGTTGGACCTGCGTGACATAGGCGCCTTCGTCGCCGGAGGCGCCTCTGGTCTCGGCGAGGCCACCGCCCGCGAGCTCGCCGCGCGCGGCGCGCGCGTGACGATCGCGGACCTGAACGAGGAGCGCGGAAACGCGCTCGCCGAGCGAGATCGGCGGCACCTTCGCGAAGGCCGACGTGACCGACGAGGCCGAGCTCCAGGCCGCGGTCGAGGCGCCGGCGAGCTGCGGCTTCGCCGTCTCCTGCGCGGGCATCGGCTGGGCCGAGCGCACCGTCAAGAAGGACGGGCCGGCGGCGCTGGAGCCGTTCGAGACGGTCGTGCGCGTGAACCTCATAGGCACGTTCAACGTCCTGCGCCTCGCGGCCGCGGCCATGGCCGCGAACGAGCCGGACGCCGAGGGCGAGCGCGGGGCGGTCGTGATGACCGCCTCGATCGCGGCGTTCGACGGCCAGATCGGCCAGACCGCCTACTCGGCGTCGAAGGGCGGAGTGGTCGGGCTGACGCTGCCCGCCGCGCGCGATCTGGCCCGGCTCGGCATCCGCGTCTGCACGATCGCGCCGGGCCTGTTCGACACGCCCCTGCTCGCGGGGTTGCCGGAGGAGGCGCGCGAGGCGCTCGGAGCCCAGGTGCCCTTCCCGCCGCGCCTCGGACGCCCGGAGGAGTACGCACAGCTCGCGTGCCACATAGCCGAGAACCCGATGCTCAACGGCGAGACGATCAGGCTCGACGGCGCCCTCCGAATGCCGCCTAAGTAGGGTTCCGCGCATGCCTGAACCAGTGATCGTCGATGCCGTCCGTACACCCATTGGCCGCGCCTTCAAGGGCTCGCTCGCACAGCTGCGCCCGGACGAGATGGGTGCCTTCATCGTGGACGCGCTGCTGGAGCGCAACGCCGGCGTCGAGCCCGGGCTGGTCGAGGAGGTCTACTGCGGCGTCGGACTGCCACAGGGACTCCAGGGCTTCAACATGGGGCGGATCATCGCGCTGCTCTCCGAGCGCCTGCCGCTGGAGACGAACGGCGCCACCGTGTCGCGCTACTGCGCGTCGAGCCTCGAGTCGATCCGCCAGGCGTCGAACGCGATCACCGCCGGGCAGGGCGACGTCTACATCGCCGCCGGCGTGGAGTGGGTCTCGCGCTACAACGAGGCCGTTGAGGGCGCCCGCCCGCAGGACCAGAACGAGAAGCTCCAGGGCGGCAACGGCCACCCGGACGCCTACATCTCGATGGGCCTGACGGCCGAGAACGTGGCGGAGCGCTACGAGGTGAGCCGGGCGGACATGGACAAGTACGCGCAGCGCTCCCAGGAGCTGGCGGTGCAGTCGCAGGAGAGCGGCTACTTCGACCGCGAGATCGTGCCGGTGACCCTGCCGGACGGGACCGTGGTCGCCAAGGACGACGGACCGCGCGCCAGCTCGACGCTCGAGAAGCTCTCCCAGCTCGAGCCGGCCTTCAAGGAGGGCGGCAAGGTCACCGCCGGCAACTCCTGCCCGCTCAACGACGGCGCCGCCGCCGTGCTCGTGATGTCGGACACCAAGGCGAGCGAGCTCGGGCTCGAGCCGCGGGCCCGCATCGTGGCGTCGGCGACAGCGGCCAACGAGCCGGAGTACATGGGCGTCGCGCCGATCTGGGCGATCAAGAAGGTGCTGGAGCGCGCCGGCATGTCGATCGACGACGTGGACACGGTCGAGCTGAACGAGGCCTTCGCCGCCCAGGTGATCCCGATCATGGCCGAGTGCAACATCCCGCTCGACAAGATGAACCCGCACGGCGGCGCGATCGCGCTGGGGCACCCGTTCGGAATGACGGGCGCGCGCATCATGACCACCCTGATCAACGGCCTCGAGAGCGACGACAAGACGATCGGCCTCGAGACGATGTGCGTGGCCGGCGGCCAGGGCCAGGCGATGATCGTGGAGCGGCTATAGGGGACTGTCCCTTTAAGTTCGCAACTTAAAGGGACTGTCCCTTTAGACGGCGCGCAGCGCCGGCCGGCCCGGGTTCTCGCGCAGCAGCTCCACCCTGCGCAGCGCCAGCTCCGCGTCGGTGGGCATCCCGTAGTAGAAGCCCTGGCCGAACTCGCAGCCGAAGGCCCGCAGGGCGTCGATCTGGTCCGGCGTCTCGATGCCCTCCGCCACGACCTTCAGGTCCAGCGCGGCGCCCAGCTCGATCACGGCGCGGGCGAGCGCGTGGTGCTCGCGCGAGCCCGTGACGTCGTCGATGAACTGCTTGGGGATCTTCATCGTGTCGACCGGGAGGCGCGACAGGTACGCGAGTGAGGAGTAACCCGTGCCGAAGTCGTCAACGGCCACGCCCATCCCGCGCCGGTGGAGCGCCTCGAGCACCGCGAGCGGCACCGGGTCGTCGCCGACGAAGGCGCGCTCGGTGAGCTCGAAGATGAGCAGCTCGGGGGCCACCCTGTGCCGCTCGACCAGCCCGTCCAGACGGTCGAGGAAGCCGGGGTCGATCAGCTCCGGGGCGCACACGTTCACGTGGATCGGCATGCGCAGCTGGGCCACCTTCTCCACAACGCGCTCGAGCACGATGGCGCCGATCTCCACGACCGCCCCCGTCTCCTCCGCGAACGCGATGAAGTCGGCGGGCGGCACGAGTCCGCGCTCCGGATGGTTCCAGCGCACGAGCGCCTCGAGGGCGACCGGGCGGCAGTCCTCCAGCGACACGACCGGCTGGTAGACCACCGTCAGCTCCTCGTCGGAGACGGCGCGCTCGAGCTCGAAGGCGAGGGTACGGCGCTTGCGCAGCGCGTCGCGCATCGACGGATGGAACACCCGGAACTGGCTCTTGCCGCGCCGCTTGGCCTCGTACAGTGCCACGTCGGCCTTGCGCAGCAGCTCGTCGGGCGAGTCCTTGCCGGGCGACCCCACTGAGATTCCAAGGCTCACGTGCACGCGCACGTGCTCGCCGGCGACGTCGATGCGGTTCTCGAAGTCGGTCAGCAGCCGCTTCGCGACCGTGATCGCCTCCTGCTCGCCGCCGCTGCGGTCGAGCAGCAGGGCGAACTCGTCGCCGCCGAGGCGCGCCGCGGTGTCGCCCTCGCGAAGGCAGCCACGCAGGCGGTCGGCGACGGCCCGCAGGAGCTCGTCGCCCGCGTGGTGGCCGTGGCTGTCGTTGATGGCCTTGAACTCGTCGATGTCGAGCAGCAGGACGCAGACGCCCGGGCGGCGGGTCTGCAGCGCGTGCTCCAGCCGGTTGTGGAAGAGCGAGCGGTTGGCCAGCTGGGTGAGCGAGTCGTACAGGGCCTTGCGCTCGAGCTCGTCTTGGAGCGACTCGAGCTGGCGCACCGCGTGCTCGAGGCGGTCGTACTGGAGCGCCACGGTCACGTTGCCGGTGAGGGTCTCGAGCAGGCGCAGGTCCTCCTCGGAGAAGCTGCGGTCCACGCTCTCGCGTCCCGCGATGGAGAACAGCCCGACGCAGCCGGACTCGCCGTGGAGCGGGGCGACCACGCCCGTCTCCATGCCGCGCCCGTTGAAGTACCCGCGCTGAGCGGCGTCGTGGATGCGCTCGGTCTCGACCGGGCCGGTGAGACCGGCGGCCAGGCAGCGCAGGCTCTCCGCCAGCGGCTCGTCGATCGGCTCGAGCATGCGCCGGCTGCCGTCGCGCGCAAGCGACGAACGGGCCGAGCGGTTCGGCTCAGCAGAGAACAGGACGAGGTCGACCGCATCGACCCGGAAGGCCGCGGCCGTCCGGTCGAGCAGCGCTTCGAGCTCCGGCACGATCTCGGACGAGCGCGACAGCGTGCGGGTGGCCTCGTAGAGGAACTCGAGCTCCGCGTTGCGGTGGCGCTCGGAGAGGTAGGCACGGTACGCCGCCATCAGGAGCACGGTCGGCGGGATCAGCAGCAGGCCGCCCTCGGGCTTGGCGGCCACGACCGCCGCGATCGCGAGCGCAAGGCAGGTGTTGCTGAGGGCGACGGTCCAGTTGGTGAGCAGCATGTCGATCCGCTGCTGCGTCTCGAGCTTGCCCTCGGCGATGGTCACCGCCGCGCCCACGCAGATGTCGGCCACCAGCGTGGCGGCCGAGACCGCCGCGAACACGGCCATCCATACGAGCGGGTCGAGCGGGTCGCGCGTGACGGTCAGGCCCTCGATCACGAACAGGGCCACGCAGGTACCGAGCGTGAACTGCGCGAGGTTGAAGACGGCCTTGAACGCGGGGATCTCGCGGTCGAACGCGAGAGCGATGGACGATCCGACGAGGCCGGCGAGGATCAGCTCGTGCGCCGGCAGGAACATCAGGCCGCCGACCAGCGGCAGCTCACCGAGCGACAGCGAGTGCGTGCTGCGCCGGAAGTGCAGGTGCACCACCCAGCGCTCGGCGGCGGCGAAGCCGGCCGCCACCACCCACCAGGGCACGTCGAGCATGGAAGGCCCCGCACCCAGCGGTTTCACGAGAGTCAGGTACGCCGCCACCGTGATGGCGCCCACGACGAGGCTGAGAATCCAGATCTTGGCCTCGAGGCCCAGCTGTCGTCCGACGCTGATCACCGGTCGAAGTCCGCCGTCCGCCGGAAGCTGACTCTGCGGAAGCTCACCCGCGTGGGATCGACCTCGCCGCTGCTGGTGAATCCGCAGTCACAGCGGAAGCTCGCCCGGCTCCACGAGGCGCTCAGCGGCGAGCCGCTCGCGTCCCGGAAGCTCGCACGCCGGAAGCTCGCGCGCGCCCAGTCGATCTGGCCAGTGGCCGGGTCAATCAGCTGGTTCGGAGCAAGGCTGACCGTCGAAGCGGCCGTACCATCGAGCGCCGCGGCCACGTCGATCACGCCACCCGCCCCGGGCACGTCAACCAGCTTCGAGGTCAGCGCGCCCTTGACCTGCGCGGGTGACCAGGTGGGATGCTCCTCGAGGAGCAGTGCCGCCGCGCCGGACACGACGGCCGCTGACATCGACGTGCCGCCCGCCCGGAAGTAGCGACTGTCGACGGTGCACTCGGGGCAGAGGTGGGCGAAGTCGCTGTTCGGCGCGAGCGTCGATACGAGGCGCGCGCCCGGCGCCAGCACATCCGGCTTGCGCACGCCGTCCTGCGTCAGGCCGCGGCTCGACCACGAGGCGAGCACGTCATCGAGGCGCGTGAACGTGCCGCGATCGTCGAGTGCGCCGGCCGTGATGACCCACGGATCGTTCGCCGGAGCGAACGTGACGCCGTCGTTCGCGGCGCCCTCGTTCCCGGCGGCCGTCACGACCGCCAGCCCGCTGAACCAGGCGCTTTCGGCCGCGGCATCGAGCGGGTCGGTGCGGTACGACTCGGCGACGGTCGAGGACAGCGAGAGGTTGATCACGCGAATGCCGTAGTCCGCCGCGTGGTCCACCGCGAACTGGATCCCGTAGATCACGTCGAGGACGGTGGTGTTGCCGTCGTCGTCGGAGACCTTGACCGAGACCAGGTTCGCACGCGGGGCGACGCCCATGTACTTCCCGTGCGCCCAGTTGTTGTAGATGAGGCTGTTCCCGGCTATCAGGCCCGCCACGTGCGTGCCGTGGCCGTAATGGTCGTTGGCGTCCCGCGCGCACGGGTTGGTCACCGCTGACGCGATCACGCGCGACCCGCCGCGGGGTATCTGGAAGTCAGGGAGATCGCCAGCGATGCCGGTGTCGATCACCGCGACGGCCACGCCGCGACCCGTTGCGCGCGTCCAGGCTGCGTCCGCCCGGATGGACCGAAGGAACGGCTGGTCGATGCGGCTGACCGCGTTCAGGATCGGGACCTCGTAATCCAGGCCGCCGCTCGGCGCCGACTTGGCCGCGGTGGTGGTCGCGTCGGTAACCGGGCAGGTGTAGCCGCCGCTCGTGTCTGCCGCGCTCTGCGCCGTCGCGCGGTTCCTCGAGACGGCCTTGACGCCGTGGCGCCGCGCGAGGCGCTTGGCCGCACCGGGCTCGAGGCTCGCCCCGAAGCCGTTGATCACGCGCAGGGTCGGGGAGGTCACACGGCCGCCCAGCGTGCGGACGAGTCGCTTGCCCGCGGCGGGGCTCGCGCCCTCATCCATCTGGACGATGTACTCGGCGCGGGCCGACGTGGCGTCGGCGTTCGCGGCGCCGGCCACGAGCAGAATGCAGATCGCCGCGGTCAGCGCTACTGCGAACCGGAGCCTGAAGACGATTGTGAGCTCAGCCATGCGGGATTCGTTCCTCCGTTGGAAGTTGATCCGGCAGCTGAGCCGCCTCCTCAGTCCGGGAGGCCTCTGGCTTTGCGCCCCCGCCTCGCGACGGGTTTGCCTTGAACGGTCTGGAACCAGTTATCGACGGCCCGAGGGGTCAGGCCATCGGACATCTGCCGATCGGACAAACGTCCGCGCTAGGCGAGGAGCACGATCTTGCCGAGCTTGCCCCCGGCTTCGAACCGGTTGTAGGCGTCCTCGGCCTGATCGAGCGGGAACGTCTCGGCCACCGGCACGGTGAGGGTTCCGTCCTCGAACTGCGGCAGCACCTCGCGCTCCACGAGCCGCATGGTGATGGCCTTCTCCTCCAGCGGCCGGCTCCGCAGGGTGGAGCCGTGGATGCGCGCTCGCTTGTGCATCACCGACAGCAGGTTGATCTCCGCCTGCGGCCCTGTGCCGCCCACGCCGATCACCGCGATCCGGCCGCCGATTGCCAGTGCGCCGAGGTTGGCGGCCAGGTTCGAGGCCCCCACCAGCTCGAGCACCACGTCGAACGGGCCCTCCTCCTCGAACCCCTCCGGAGCGATCGCACGCGCCCCCAGCTGCTCGACCCCCGGCCTCAGCGCCTCATTCCGAACGGTGGCGGTCACGCGCGCGCCCGCCACGCGCCCGAGCTGAACTGCCGCGGTTCCAACGCCGCCCGCCGCGCCGTGCACGAGCAGGTGCTCACCCGAGCGCAGGCCGGCCTGGGTGAAGACGGCGTCGTGCGCCGTCACGAAGACCTCTGGGAGCCCGCCCGCCTGCGGCCAGTCGAGCGGCTCTGGGACCGGCATTGCGCCGCGCTCATGCACCAGGGCCAGCTCGGCCTGTGCCCCTCCGCCGACGATGGCCATCACGCGGTCGCCCTCTCGGAAGCGGATCACGCCCGGACCGACGGCGACGACCTCGCCCGCCAGCTCCATGCCCGGTATGTCGGGTGGCGACCCCGGCGGGGCCGGATAGGCGCCTCTGCGCTGGAGCATGTCCGCGCCGTTCAGGCCCGCGGCTCTCACCCGGACGAGCAGCTCGCCCTTCCCCGGCTCGGGGTCCGGCCGCTCCTCCACGACGAGCATTCCGTCCTTGATGGTTACCGCCCGCACCCTTGGGGAATCTACTTGCACTTTGTAACTCGGCTGTAACCGGGAGCCGTCCCGGCCGACTATTAGGGTCAGGAGATTGCATGAGAGCTTCTGGCCTCATTCCGCTGGGTGATCGACCCCCGCTGTGGCGGGAGGCTCGCATAGGCCTAGAGGCCGCTGCGCTGCTGCGGGATCCGATCTTCCGCGGCGATGGCGTGGCGGACGGCCGCGGCCGCCCCGTGCTGCTGATTCCAGGCTTCATGGCGGGCGACGGGTCCCTGTCGATGATGGCCGGCTGGCTGAAGCGCGCCGGCTACAAGCCCAGCAGGGCCGGGATCGTGTCCAACGTGAACTGCGCGGGCGTGCTGCTGCCGCGCCTGGAGGCGCGCCTGGAGCGGCTCGTCTCCGAGCAGGGCCAGCGCGCGGCGATCGTCGGCCAGAGTCGCGGTGGCACCCTCGCGAAGGTGCTGGCCAGCCGCCGGCCCGACCTCGTGACTGGCGTGGTGGCGCTCGGCTCCCCGCAGATCGACCCGCTCGCGGTGCACCCGCTCGTGCGCCTGCAGGTGGAGGCGGTCGGCCGGCTGGGATCGCTCGGGGCTCCCGGCCTGTTCAAGCGCTCCTGCATCGACGGCGACTGCTGCTTGACGTTCTGGGAGGACCTCGCGCAGCCGATGCCGCGCGGAGTGAGCCTCGTGTCGGTCTACTCGAAGAGCGATGGGATCGTGGACTGGCACTCGTGCCTCGACCCTCACGCCACCCAGCTCGTCGAGATCAACGCCTCCCACTGCGGGATGGCGGTGTCGCGGTCGGCCTGGCGCGCGGTGGCCGAGTCGCTCGAGGCGTTCCGCGCGGCCGAGCCGCGGCGCCGGCCCGCCGCCGGCACGGTGCGCCGCCTGCGCGCCGCCTGACCCGGCCTCAGGGCACCAGCACGGCGGAACCGCGGAAGCTGCCCTCGCGCAGCCGGGCGATCGCCTTATTCGCCTGCTCCAGCGGGAAGCGCTCCACCTGCGTGCGCACGGGCACCGTCGGGGCCAGCGCCAGGAACTCCTCCGCGTCGGCGCGCGTGAGGTTCGCCACCGAGCGCAGCACCCGCTCGCCCCACAGCAGCTCGTAGGGCATGGCGGGGATGTCGCTCATGTGGATGCCACCGCACACGACCGTGCCGCCCTTTGCCAGCGCGCGCAGGGCGGCGGGCACGAGCTCGCCCACCGGGGCGAACACGAGCGCGGCGTCAAGCTCCTCCGGCGGCGGGCCGAGCGAGTCGCCGGCCCACTCCGCGCCCAGCTCCAGAGCGAAGGCCTGGCTCGCCTCGTCGCCCGCGCGCGTGAACGCGAACACGCGCCGGCCCTGGTGGACCGCCACCTGGCAGATGATGTGCGCCGCCGCGCCGAAGCCGTATATCCCGAGGCGCTCGGCGTCGCCGGCGAAGCGGAGCGTGCGGTACCCGATCAGCCCGGCGCACAAGAGCGGCGCCGCCTCGAGGTCCTCGAAGCCGTCCGGGAGCGGGAAGCAGAAGCGCTCGTCCGCCACCACGTGCTCGGCGTAGCCGCCATCCAGGTCGTAGCCCGTGAAGCGGGCGCCGTCGCAGAGGTTCTCGCGCCCGGAGCGGCAGTAGCGGCAGACGCCGTCGGTCCAGCCAAGCCACGGCACGCCCACGCGCTCGCCGGGTCCGAAGCGCTCGCCCCCGCCGGTTACCCGCGCCACGATCTGGTGCCCCATCACCAGCGGGAGCTTCGGCTCGGTCAGCTCGCCGTCCACGATGTGGAGATCCGTGCGGCAGATCGCGCAGGCGGCGACCTCGAGGGCCACCTGACCCGGTCTGGGCTCCGGCTCCGGCAGCTCGGCCGCCCGGAGCGGCTGCCGGGGCGCGTCGAGCACCATCGCGCGCATGGACTCAGCCTAGCCCGCGGCGTACGCTGCTCCAATGGCCGGCGACTACCGCGAGGCGAGCCTCAGGATCTGGGAGGACATGGCGGCGGGCTGGGAGGGCGACCGCGCCTCGGTCTGGGACGCCACGCATGCGATTGGGGAATGGCTGGTGGACGCACTCGACCCGCAGCCGGGCGAGACGGTGCTCGAGCTGGCCGCGGGAGTCGGCGACACCGGCTACACGGCGGCTCGGCGGCTGGGCGCCGAGGGGCGCGCTGATCACGACCGACTTCTCCGAGCCGATGCTCGAGGCGGCGCGCCGGCGCGCGGACGAGCTCGGGGTGTCGAACGCCGAATTCAGGGCCCTTGACGCCGAGCGCATGGATCTCGACGACGGCAGCATCGACGGCGTCCTCTGCCGCTGGGGCTACATGCTGATGGCCGACCCCGCCGCGGCCCTCGCCGAGACGCGCCGCGTACTGCGCGACCGTGGCCGCGTGGCCTTCTCGGTCTGGGGCGACCCGCAGCAGAACCCGTGGGCCTCGATCCCGTCGCGAGTGCTCCTCGAGCACACGGGGGCAGAGCCTCCCGATCCCACCGCGCCCGGGATCTTCGCGATGGCGAGCGAGGAGCGGACGCGCGAGCTGCTCGCGCGGCGCCGGGCTCGAGCCGCAGCGGCTCGAGCACGTCGCGATGGAGTGGCGATTCGACTCGATGGACCACTACTGGCACTACGTGACCGACCTGGCGGGCGCGGTGGCCATGGTGGTGCGGGCGCTGCCGGAGGCCGACCAAGCGGCGCTGCGCGAGCAGGTCGAGCAGCGGGCGGAGCCCTACGCCGAGGGCAGCCGCTACCGGCTGCCGGGCATGTGCCTCAACGTGCTCGCCGCGTGAGCGAGCCGCTGGTCTCGACCTCGTGGCTGCGCGAGCGGCTCGGCGATCCCGGACTCGTCGTGGTGGACTGCCGCTACCGGCTCGGCCAGCCGGGTGCCGGGGAGGTGCTCTGGCGCGAGGGCCACATCCCCGGCGCGGCCTTCATGGACCTGGACCGCGAGCTCGCGGCCGAGCCGGGCGAGGGCGGCCGGCATCCCCTGCCCGACCCGGCCGACTTCGAGGCGGCGGCAGGCCGCGCCGGCATCGGCCCCGACACGCATGTGATCGCCTACGACGAGGCGGCCGAGGGCGGCGCCGCCCGGCTCTGGTGGCTGCTGCGCCACGTCGGCCACGAGCGCGTATCCGTGCTCGACGGTGGACTGCGCGGCTGGCGCGAGGAGGGCGGCCCGCTGGAGGCAGGCGCGACCGCGACCCCCGCGCCCGCCGCCTTCAGCGCGCGGCCGCGCGAGGGCGACATCCGCCAGGCCGGCGAGCTGGCCGCGGGTGGCGAGCGCGTCCTTCTCGACGCCCGGGCGCCCGAGCGCTACCGCGGCGAGGTCGAGCCGATCGACCCGGTGGCGGGGCGCATCCCCGGCGCGGTCAATCTCCCGTTCGCGGAGCTCGCGCCGGGCGGCCGCTTCCTCTCGCCCGACGAGCTGCGCGCCCGCTTCGAGGCGGCCGGCGCGGCGCCGGAGCGCGAGCTGGTGGCCTACTGCGGCTCGGGGGTCACCGCGTGCGTACTGCTGCTCGCCGCCGAGGTGGCCGGGCTGGAGGGTGCACGCCTCTACCCCGGCTCGTGGAGCGAGTGGTCGGGCGGCGGGCTGCCCGTCCAGCGCCACTGACGCGAGCCCTCCACGCTCAGACGCAGCAGCGGGCCGGGCGGCGTGCGCTCGGCGTACGGGGCGTACTTGCCGACGAGCGCCCCCATCGCCTCGGGCGCAGACTCGACCGGCACCACGTCGACCCTTCCGAGCAGCTGCACCCAGGCAAGCCGCGTCCAGTCGTCGTCGTAGACGTCGACGAGCAGGGCGGCCTCGGGCCGGCGGCGCAGGTGGCGCAGCCGTGCCGGCTCAGCTCTGCGCTTCGGCTTCTCGTCGATCGCGCTCCACACGGCGTCGCACGCGACGGCGAACGTCACGGGGAGCACCCGCGGGTGGTCGTGCTCGTCGACGTACGCCAGGCGCGCGACCCGCTCGTTTGCAAGCAGCTCGCGGGCCCACCCGGGCAGGCTCTCTAGCCTCATGGGTGTGAAGGTTGGCATCGGGCTCCCGACAACGATTCCTGGCACGCCACCGGAGCAGATCCTCGAGTGGGCGCGGCGCTCCGAGGAGGCCGGCTTTTCGAGTCTCGGCACGCTGGACCGGCTGGTCTACCCGAACTACGAGCCGCTCGTGGCGCTCAGCGCGGTGGCGGCGGTGACCGAGCGAATCGGGCTCGCGACCGCAGTGCTGCTGCTGCCCCTTCGCCAGAACGCTGCCGTTGTGGCGAAGCAGGCCGCGACGCTGCACCAGCTCTCGCACGGCCGGTTCACGCTGGGCGTGGGGCTCGGATCGCGCGATGACGACTACTCGGCCTCCGGCGTCCCCATGAAGAACCGCGGCCGCCGCTTCGACGAGATGCTCGCCCAGATCAGGCGCCTCCTCGACGGCGAGCAGGTGGGCGACGCGGGCGGCGTCGGGCCCGACGTGAGCGACAACCCGCCGCCGCTGATCATCGGCGGCAGAGCGGACGCGGCCTTTCGGCGCGCGGCGATGTACGGAGACGGCTGGGTCATGGGCGCCGCCCCGCCCGAGGTGTTGCCGTCGATGGTCGAGAAGCTGATGGCCGCCTGGCGAGAACAGGGCCGGGACGGTGAGCCGCTGAAGCACGTGATCCAGTACTTCGCGCTGGGCGCCGACCCTGAGGGCGACACGCGCGCCTCGATCGGCCACTACTACGCCTCGGCGGGGGATTACGCGGAGCAGGTCGTGGCAAGCACGGCGAAGGGCGAGGACCAGGTGCGCGACCGCGTGAGCCAGTTCGAGCAGGCCGGCGCGGACGAGCTGATCCTGTTCCCCGCCTCGCCGGACCCCGAGCAGGTGGACCTGCTCGCCGCCGCCGTCCTCTGACCGTTCCGTCCACCCCCCACGCCACGATGGCGTCGGATGCCCTCCACGAAGCTCGTGATCGGCGGGGCCGCCGCAGGCGCGGCCATCGGCGTGCGCGTCGCGCGCTCGCTGTACGGACGCTGGCGCCTGCTGCCATCGGCCGACCGTGAGCGCATCGCCGCCTTCGCCGAGGATGCGAAGGAGAAGGCACTGTCGGTGCGGGGCGCGAGCGACCCAACCCAGGCGCAGGCCGAGCTCCGGGACGCGAGCGAAACCCTCGCGGCGGCTCTCGTCGAGACCGCGGAGTCCGATCCGGAGATCGACACGGACGAGGTGGCCGAGCTGCGCGAGGAGCTGCGGCGCGAGCTGGAGCGGCTCGCCACGGCCGACATTAAGGCTTCAAGAAGCGGGCGCGAACGCGCCAAGCCGTCTCAGTAGGATCTGGGTTCCTCCCGGGAACCGCCTCCCCACTGTGACTTCTTCTGTCTCCGCCCAGCCCTCGGGGCCGTCGCCGCGCCCTTCGGCAGCGACGCTCGAGTTCCGAAAGGCCACGAAGCGCTACCCGGGGCAGGAGGAGCCCGCGGTCAAGGAGCTCTCCCTGACGGTTCCGTCCGGTGAGATCTGCGTGCTGGTGGGCCCGTCTGGCTGCGGGAAGACGACGGCCATGCGGATGGTCAACCGCATGATCGACATCACTGACGGCGACATCCTCCTGGACGGCCAGAGCGTGCGCGAGCGCCGCCCGGCCGAGCTGCGACGCGACATCGGCTACGCGATCCAGCAGGTGGGCCTGTTCCCGCACCTGTCGGTGGCGGACAACATCGCCACGGTGCCGCGACTGCTGGGCTGGGACCGTGAGCGCATCGGCGCGCGGGTCGACCAGCTGCTCGAGCTGGTGAGCCTCGACCCCAGCGAGACCCGCGACCGCTACCCGGCCCAGCTCTCGGGCGGCCAGCGCCAGCGGGTCGGGGTGGCGCGCGCGCTGGCCGTGGACCCGCCGCTGATGCTGATGGACGAGCCCTTCGGCGCCATCGACCCGATCAACCGCGAGCGCCTCCAGAACGAGTTCCTGCGCCTCCAGCGCGAGATCCGCAAGACGGTCGTGTTCGTGACGCACGACATCGACGAGGCGATCAAGATGGGTGACCGCATCGCCGTGCTCCAGAAGGGCGGCCATCTGGCCCAGTACGCGCCGCCCGCCGAGCTCCTGATGAATCCGGCGGACCCGTTCGTGGAGGACTTCGTGGGCGCCGACAGGGCGCTCAAGCGGCTGGCGCTCCAGCGCGTGCGCGACGTGGACCTGTGGAAGGCGCCGCTCGTGCGCGCCGGCGAGCCCGCGGCCGAGGCGCGGGCCAAGCTCGCGGACTCGGAGGTCCCCTACCCGCTGCTTGTGGACGACGAGGGGCGGCCGCTCGGCTGGCTCTCCGAGCGCGCGCTGGACGGCGAGACCGTGACCGACGTGGTGCGCTCGCGCGCCAACCCGCTAATCGAGATGGAAGACGTGCTCCGCGACGCGCTCTCCCACCTGCTCGCCGATGAGGCCCAGTACGGCCCGGTCGTGGACCACCGCGGCGTCGTGACCGGCGTGCTCTCGATCGAGATCCTGAGCCACGCGCTGAAGACGGACCCTGAAGAGGTCCCGAGCGGGGCGGACGCGCTGTGAACCCGCTGCTCGCCCAGGTGGAGATCCACAAGCGCACCGAGGACAGCTGCGTGTCCGACAACGGCTTCTGCCCGGGCTGGATCGCCGACAACTTCGACCGCTACGTCGACCCGTTCTTCCAGCACGTGCTGCTCACGGTCGTAGCCGTCGCGATCGGCTTCGCGATCGCCTTCAGCCTGGCGCTGCTGGCCTACCGGCGCCGCTGGCTCGTGAACCCGATCACCCAGGTCACGGGCGTGCTCTACACGATCCCCAGCATCGCGGCGTTCTTCCTGCTGCTGCCGATCACCGGCCGCGGCTTCGTCACCGCAACGATCGCGCTCGTGGCATACGTGCTGCTGATCATCTTCCGCAACGTCCTCACCGGCCTCGACAACGTGCCCGAAGAGACGAAGGACGCGGGGCGCGGGATGGGCCTCACCGACCGCCAGCTGCTCTGGCGCGTGGAGGTGCCGCTGGCGCTCCCGGAGATCATGGCGGGCCTCCGCATAGCCGTGACCACAACCGTCGGCCTCGCCACGCTCGCGTTCTTCGCCGGCGCCGGCGGGCTCGGTGAGCGGATCTTCGACGACATCATCTTCAAGTCGAACGTGGTCGTGGCCGGCGGGCTCGCCGTGGCGCTCGCGGCCCTGCTCGACGGCGCGATCCTGCTGGTCCAGCGCGCGATCACCCCCTGGACGAGAGCGACGGCTGTCCGGTGAACGACTTCTTCGACGCGGTCGAGTTCATCTTCAACGAGCACGAGTCGCCGGCCGGCGGCGCGCGCGTCGGCGGCCTCTCCAAGATGTGGGAGCTCACCTGGGAGCACCTGCAGCTCTCTGGGGTCTCGCTTGCCATCGCCTGCGCGATCGCAATTCCGCTCGGCCTGTGGCTCGGACACACGGGCAAGGGCGGCTTCCTGGCGATCAACGCCTCGAACGTGGGCCGGGCGGTGCCGAGCCTTGCCCTGATCGCATTCTTCGTGGCCTACATCGGCGTGGGCTTCACGAACCTCACGCTCGCACTCGTGCTCCTCGCGATCCCGCCGATCCTCACCAACACCTACACCGGCGTGCGCCAGGTCGACCGCGACAGCGTCGACTCCGCGCGCGGCATGGGGATGACCGGTCCTCAGGTGGTGCGGCGTGTGGAGCTGCCGCTCGCGCTGCCGCTGATCTTCGGCGGCGTCCGCATCTCGGCGGTGAATGTGGTGGCCACCGCGACTATCGCCCCCCTCGCGGGGGTGGTCACGCTCGGCGATCCGATCATCAACGTGAACACATACGGGGACGAGGGAAGGCTGGCAGCGGCCCTCGTCGTCGCCCTGCTCGCGGTCGTCACGGAGCTTGCACTCGGAGTGCTGCAACGTGCCGTTACCCCGCGGGGACTGAAGCTCGAGGGCGGCAGCCGCTGGCGTCGCCTGTCATTCGGAATGCCCCACAACAGAAGGGAAGCCCCCACATGAGAAGGCATCGCTGGTTGATGCTGCTCGCACTGCTGGTGGCCGCGCTTGCGGTGGCCGGCTGCGGGGATGACGACGACGACAGCGGCGGTTCCGCTGCCGACACGTCGAGCGAGCAGCCTGCATCGCAGATCCAGAAGAACGACAAGAACGCGTCGACCAAGGTCACGATCGGCTCGAAGAACTTCACCGAGCAGAAGGTGCTCGGGGAGATCTACGCGCAGTCGCTCGAGGCCGCGGGCTACAGCGTCTCCAAGGAGCTGAACCTGGGCGACGAGAAGACCGCGCTCAAGGCTCTCGAGGGCGGCGACATCAGCGCCTACCCGGAATACACCGGAACCGCGCTGCTGTCGTTCTTCGGCTACACGGCCGACAAGCTGCCCAGCGACGAGGGCGAGGCCTTCGACCTGGCAAAGCAGGGCTTCGCGAAGAAGAACCTGACCGCGCTGCCGCCGACGCCGTTCGTGAGCTCGAACGAGGTGGCGGTCACGAAGGAGACGGCTGACAAGTACAGCCTGCAGAAGATCTCCGACCTCGGGCCGGTCGCGAGCAAGCTGACGCTGTACGGCTCCCCGGAGTGCCGCCAGCGCCTGGACTGCCTGCTCGGGCTCGAGAAGGTCTACGGCCTGAAGTTCAAGAAGTTCGTCCCGGTCGACATCGCGCTGCGCCACGAGGTCCTGAAGAAGGGCCAGGCCGACGTGTCGATCGTCTTCACGACGGACCCGCAGAACAAGCGCGAGGGCTTCGTGCTGCTCGAGGACGACAAGGGCATGTTCCCGCCCTACAACTCGACGCTGGTCGTGCGCAACGACGTGCTCGACAAGGCCGGGCCCGACTTCGCGAAGACCGTGGAGCTGGTGAACAAGGACCTCACCGACGAGGTGATGCAGGAGCTGAACGCGCGCGTCGACATCGACAAGTCGACGCCCGAGGAAGTGGCCGGCGAGTACCTGAAGGAGACGGGCCTGATCGCCGGCTAGCAGGTCACGCGCCGGCTCGGCCGCACCTTGCGCGCCATCCAGCGGTCGAGCCGGCGCAGGTCGTCCCGCCCTGCCGTGACGCCGTAGATGACGATTGCCGCGACGAAGAGCGTGTAGAAGCTCACGGTCCGGCTCTCGAGGTAGTCCCAGACTCCGAGGCCCACGATCCCGGCCGTGTCGAGCACGGCGCCGATCGCGAACAATCGAGTCACGCCCTCCACCCGGTAGCGATATCGGAGCACGAGGAAGGCGGCCAGCATCAGCCAGAAGGCGGCCTCGAGGCCGATCGCGAGTATCCACTTGAGCTCCATGCGTTTATTTATATCAGACGTTCGATATAAACTACGACTGCGATGCCAAAGGTCGTAGATCACGAGGAGCGGCGCGCCGAGCTGGGGGCGGCGGTGTGGCGGTTGGCGTCCCGCGACGGGCTCGAGGCCGTGACGGTGCGGCGCGTCGCGGACGAGGCGGGCTGGTCCACCGGCGCCGTGGTCCACTACTTCTCCGACAAGGAGGAGCTCCTGCTGTTCGCGTTCAGAACGGTGGCGGACCGCGTGGGACGCCGGCTCGCCGCGGCCGAGGAGCGGACGGACGAGCCACTCGAGCTGGCGCGCACCTGGCTCGTCCAGGGGCTGCCCCTCGACGCCGAGCGGCAGGCCGAGGTCCGCGTGTGGTTCGCGTTCCTCGGGCTCGCACTCGCACGTCCCGAGCTTGCCAGGGCTCAGCGCCTCACATACCGCGCCTGGCGCCGCCGCGTGACCGATCTCCTCGAGGAAGCGCAGAGGCGCGGGCAGGTCCGCGCGGACGTGGACTGCGCCGCGGCCGCCGCTGCCCTCGTGGCTGTGGTCGACGGGCTTGCCGTCCAGGCCACGTTCGAGCCGCGCGCGCTGAGCGGCCGGCGCCAGGTCGAGCTCGTCGACCAGCACCTCGACGCCCTGCGCGAGTAGTAGCTTCGATGCTCATGAGCACTGGGACGGAAGGCGTGGCCGTGGAACCGCTGCGCTTCGAGGATGGCGCCCTGCTGGTGCTCGACCAGCGGGCGCTGCCCGATGCCGAGCGCTGGATCCGCTGCGAGACGGTCGAGCAGGTGGCGGACTGCATTCGCACACTCGCCGTGCGCGGGGCGCCGGCCATCGGGCTGGCGGCCGCGTACGGCATGGCGCTGGCGAACGGCCGCGAGGACGCGGCCGAGCTGCTGCGCTCGACGCGCCCGACGGCGGTGAACCTCGCCTGGGCGCTCGAGCAGTGCCGCGATGCCCCGGACGCGCTGGAGGTGGCGCGCCGGCTACATCGCGAGCAGGACCAGGCGGACCGCCGGCTGGCCGCCCTCGGCGCGGAGCTGTTCGAGGACGGCACGCGCGCGCTCACCCACTGCAACGCCGGCGCGCTCGCCACGGGCGGATACGGCACGGCCTGCGGCGTGCTGCGTGCGGCCTGGGACCGCGGCCGGCTCGCGGAGGTCTGGGTGGACGAGACCCGCCCGCTGCTCCAGGGCGCGCGCCTGACCGCCTGGGAGCTGCGCAAGGCCGGCATCCCGCACCGGGTGGTAGCCGACTCGGCCGCGGGGTCGCTGATGGCGCAGGGCCTGGTCGACCGCGTGGTGGTGGGCGCCGACCGGATCGCGGCAAACGGCGACGTGGCGAACAAGGTCGGCACCTATCCGCTGGCGGTGCTCGCGGCGCGTCACGGGGTGCCGTTCTACGTTGCGGCGCCGCTATCGACCATCGATATCGCCACACCCGACGGCCACGCCATCCCGATCGAGGAGCGCGACCCCGGCGAGGTGCTCGAGGGTGGAGATGCCTTCAACCCGGCGTTCGACGTGACGCCTGCGGAGCTGGTCACGGCGATCGTGACCGAGGCCGGCGTGCTCGAGGCGCCCTACGGCGAGTCGATCGCGCGGGCGGTGGCGGCGGAGTGAACGCGGACGACCTGCGCAGCGCCGTCGTCGAGGCGGCCCGGGAGATGCTGCGGCTCGGCCTCGTGGCTGGGACCTCCGGCAACGCCAGCGCACGCGACGGCGACGAGGTGCTGATCACGCCGGCCGGCTTGCCGTACGAGGAGATGACCGAGGACGACCTGGTCACGATCGGGATGGACGGCGAGGCGGCCGAGGGGCAGCGCGAGCCGTCCAGCGAGCGGCGCGTCCACCTCGCGATCTACGCGGCGCGCCCCGACGTGCGCGCGGTGGTGCACACCCACAGCGTGCACGCCACGGCCTGGAGCTTCACCGGCGAGCCGCTCGACACCGGCACCGAGGAGCTCGAGGCGGCCGCGGGCGGCGAGGTGCTCACCGCGCGCTTCGCGCCGACGGGGTCCGACGAGATCGCGACCGCCGTGGTGGACGCGCTGGGCGACCGGCGCGCCGTGCTGCTGGCGCGCCACGGCGTGGTGGCGGTGGGCGAGACGGCCGCGGCGGCGCTCGACGCGTGCGTCGCCCTCGAGCGTCAGGCGCAGATCGCATGGCTGCTGCGCCGGTGATCGACTCCGATCTGCTGCTCTCGCGCTCGCGCCGCCCGCTGGTCCTGGGGATAGGGGGAGGCGGCGACGTGGTCGGCGCCCTCGCGACCGCGGAGGCCTGCCGGCTGCACGGGGCTGAGCCGGTGGTGGGCGGCGTGACCTGGGAGCGGCGTCCGATCGATCCGCAGCCCGGCCCGCGTGCGGAGTCGGAGATCGAGGGCGCACGGCGGCTGGCGCCTGGTGTCCTGGCGGCGTCAGCGCAGACCCACATCCGAAGCTCTGGCATTCGGTTCGCGGAGTCGCGGATGGCCGAACTACTCGATGAGGAAACGATCCTCGTCGATGCCACCCTGGGGCCATCTCAGCTGGCAAACGGCCTGGCCGAGGCCGCGGCGGCCCTAGGAGCGGACCTGATCGTGTTCGTGGACGTGGGCGGCGACGCCCTCGCGCACGGCGATGAGCCTGGCCTGGCGAGCCCGCTCTGTGACGCCGTGATGCTTGCCGCAGCCGCGCGTCTCGCGCAGCGAGCGCCTGACGCCGGACCTGCGCCCGCCGTGCTCGGCGGCATCTTCGGCATCGGCTGCGACGGCGAGCTCACGCCCTCCGAGGTGCTCGCGCGGCTCGCCGAGGTGGGCGCCGCCGGTGGTCTGGCCGGGGCGCGGGGGCTCACGCCCGCGATCGCGGAGCGCCTCGAGGAGGCGGTCGCGGTCGTGCCCACCGAGGCCAGTGCGCAGGCGATTCGCTGCTTTCGCGGCGAGCTCGGCCGGGCCGAGATCCGCTCCGGGCGGCGCACGGTCGAGCTGTCGCCCGCAGGCGCGCTCACCTTCTACTTCGATCCGCTCGCCGCGCTGCGCTCCGCGGCGCGCCTGGCGGCGGCCGTGATCGACGCGCCGGACCTCGAGGCCGCCAACGAAGTCCTGCATGGGATGGGCGTCTACACCGAGCTCGATTACGAGCGTGACGCACTTCACACAGTTCGGCAGCCATCGAAATAACACTTGGGGCGTGATCGAACGCCTTAGAGACGGAGCCGTGGTCCTGATCCGGCCCATTCGCGCGGACGACAAGCGCATGCTCTCCGACGGTCTCCGGCGCCTGTCAGCCGACAGCGTGCAGCGGCGTTTCCTCACGCCGAAGCGCAGCTTCAGCCGGGCGGAGCTGCGCTATCTGACCGAAGTGGACGGTCGCGATCATGTGGCGCTGGTGGCCGAGTACCCCGCAGAGCCGGTGCGCCGCCTGATCGCGGTCGCTCGCTTCGTACGACTGGCCGACGACCCCGAGGCCGCCGAGGTGGCCATCACCGTCGCCGACGACTGGCAGCGGCGCGGCCTCGGCTCGCAGCTCACCGCGCTCCTGGCCGCAGAGGCCCGCCGGCTCGGGATCCGCCGCTTCACGGCCACGATGGCGGCCGACAACGCCGCCGCCCACCGGCTGATGGGCAAGCTGACCGACCACATGGAGCAGCACTACGTCGGTTCCGGCGTGGACGAGCTGGTGCTCGACATAGCGGCATAGCCGCCCCGGGGACCGAACTACAGCGGTAAGGGGTGTGTGAACACTCTCAGTGCCGCATACGAGCATCGAGCGTGTTCACACCCGGCTTCCGAGGCTAGGCGACGGTCCAGGTCTCTCCTGAGTGCAGTAGTTCGTGCAGCTGCGCCGGCCCGACTCGGGCCCGGGCCTCCTCGAGCTCGCGGGCCAGGTCCTCGCCATAGACGGGGCGCGACACCGAGCGGAAGACGCCGACCGGCGTCGGGCCGGTCGGGCGCTCGGCCAGGTGCGCCAGCTCGAAGGCGAGGCTCGGGTCGGCTCGCTCGGCGTCGTGGACGATCAGGGCGTCCTCGCCGACGTCGGCGACCGAGACGAGCTCCAGCCGGCCGTCGGCGCCCCGCGCGACCCCGCGCTCACCCTCGATGCCGAATCGGATCGGCTGCCCGTGCTCCAGCCGGATCTGGTTCAGCTCGCGTTGGCCCTTGGCCCGGACGGCGTCGAAGGCGCCGTCGTTGAAGACGTTGCAGTTCTGGTAGATCTCGACGAGCGCCGTGCCGCGGTGGGCGGCGGCCGCGCGCAGGGTCGCGGCCATGTGCGGCTTGTCGGTGTCGACGGTGCGCGCCACGAAGCTCGCCTCGGCCCCGAGCGCCAGCGACACCGGGTTGAAGGGGTGGTCCTGCGAGCCGAACGGCGTGGACTTCGTGACCTTGCCCTGCTCGCTTGTCGGCGAGTACTGCCCCTTGGTGAGCCCGTAGATCTGGTTGTTGAAGAGCAGGATCTTCAGCGGCACGTTGCGGCGGAGCGTGTGGATCAGGTGGTTGCCGCCGATCGAGAGCGCGTCGCCGTCGCCGCTCACCACCCACACCGACAGATCAGGCCGCGAGGTGGCCACGCCCGTGGCGAGCGCGGGCGCCCGGCCGTGGATGCCGTGCATCCCGTAGGTGTCCATGTAGTAGACGAAGC
This sequence comes from uncultured Thermoleophilaceae bacterium, assembly GCA_963774095.1. Lineage (GTDB taxonomy): Bacteria > Actinomycetota > Thermoleophilia > Solirubrobacterales > Thermoleophilaceae > JACVRW01. Next base: position 4,724 of record CAVZDS010000005.1, on the reverse strand, counting down.
GGCCCGCGCAGCCGATGCCGGTCACGAACACGATCCTGTCCGGCGGGATGCCGAGCTCCGGCATGAACGACTGGACGGAGGCGAGCACCGCGTAGTCGCCGCATCCGGGGCACCAGCGCGTCTCCTGGTCAGACGAGAAGTCCGCCTTGGTCAGCACCTGGGCTCGATCACCTCCATCATGTCCCTGGTGAAGATGGGCAGGCCGTCCACCTTCGTGAAGCTCTCGCAGTCCACGAGGAACTCCGCGCGCAGCAGCTTCACGAGCTGGCCCATGTTCATCTCCGGCACGAGCACGCGCTCGTAGGCGCGCAGCACCTCGCCGGTGTTCCCCGGCAGCGGGTTGAGGTGGCGGATGTGCGCGGTGGCGAGCCTGAGCCCCTTCTCCCTGCGCAGCCGCCTGGCCGCGCCCTGGATGGCCCCGTAGCTCGAGCCCCAGCCGAGCACGAGCAGCGACGCGCCGTCGGGATCGTCCACCTCGATGTCGGGCACGCTCACGCGCGCGATCCGCTCGGCCCGCAGATGGGTCATGTGCTCGTGGTTGGCGGACGCGTAGGAGATGTTGCCGGTGCCGTCCTCCTTCTCGAGCCCGCCGATGCGGTGGCGCAGCCCGGGCGTGCCGGGCAGCGCCCACGGGCGCGCGAGCTTCTCGTCGCGGGCGTAGGGCATGAACCCGGTCGGGTCGGTGGCGAGGTTGGGGTCGATCTTCGGCAGCGAGGCCACGTCGGGCAGCTTCCAGGGCTCCGACGAGTTCGCCAGGAACGTGTCGGTGAGCAGGATCACGGGCGTCCGGTGGGTGACCGCGATGCGGGCCGCCTCGATGGCGCAGTCGAAGCAGTCCGAGGGCGTGGAGGCCGCGATCACCGGCAGCGGCGACTCGCCGTGGCGCCCGTACAGCGCCATCAGCAGGTCGGCCGCTTCCGTCTTGGTGGGCATTCCCGTGGAGGGGCCGGCGCGCTGGACGTCCACCACCACGAGCGGCAGCTCGTATGCCACGGCGAGCCCGATCGTCTCCGCCTTCAGGTCCATGCCGGGCCCGCTGGTGGCGGTCACCCCGAGCTGGCCCGCGAACGCGGCGCCGAGCGCCATGTTCACCGCGGCGATCTCGTCCTCGGCCTGGACCGTGCGCACGCCGAGCTTGTGGTGGCGCGAGAGCGAGTGCAGCAGCTCCGAGGCCGGCGTGATCGGATAGCTGGCGTAGAAGAGCCCGAGGCCGGACTGGACCGCGGCGGCCACCAGCCCGTAGGCGAGCGCCTGCGTCCCGTTCACGTTGCGATAGGTGCCGGGCGGGGCGGGCGCGGCGTCGACCTCGTAGTGCACGGCGAGGAGCTCGGCCGTCTCGCCGAAGTTGTATCCCGCCCGGAAGGCGGCCAGGTTCGCGGCGCCCACCGCCGGCGTGTCGGCGAACTTCTTCTCGATCCAGTCGACGGTCGGCTCGGTCGGGCGCCCGTACATCCACGACACGAGCCCGAGCGCGAAGAGGTTCTTGCAGCGCGCGGCGTCGCGCGCGGTGATCTCGTCGATCCCCTCGGTCGCGCGCACCGTCATCGAGGTCATCGGCACGCGGAAGAGCTGGTAGTCGTCGAGCGAGCCGTCCTCGAGCGGATTCGACTCGTAGCCCGGCCTTGCGCAGGTTGTGATCGCTGAACCCGTCCTCGTTCACGATCACCGTCCCGCCCTTCTCGAGCATGCCGACGTTCGTGATCAGAGCGGCCGGGTTCATGGCCACGAGCACGTTCGGGTGGTCCCCGGGCGTGAGGATGTCGCGCGAGGCGAAGTGGATCTGGAAGGCCGAGACCCCGTGCGGGGTGCCCGCGGGGGCGCGAATCTCCGCGGGGAAGTCCGGCAGCGTGGCGAGGTCGTTGCCGACCATCGCCGTCGCGTCCGTGAACCGGCTACCGGTGAGCTGCATCCCATCGCCGGAGTCGCCAGCGAAGCGGACGACTACGCGATCCAGCTTCTCGACTGTTTTGCCTTGCATCGAGGTGAGCCTGGCAAGAGTGTAGGATGCCGCGCCCCCGGAACGGTTGCGACTTATGAACGTCTCAGTACCCAAGGAAATGGCCGCGGGCGAGCGCCGAGTGGCGCTGGTGCCGGAGGTGGTCGAGCGCCTGGTCCAGAACGGGCTTCAGGTGACCATCGAGCCCGGCGCCGGCGAGGGCGCCCACCACCCCGACGCCGCCTACGAGCAGGCCGGCGCCAGTCGACCGGCGACGGCTTCTCCGGCGACGTGGTCGCGAAGGTGGCGCCGCCCAGCGCCGACGAGATCGGGCGCCTCGGGCCGGACTCGGTGCTGATCGGCTTCCTCCAGCCGCTCACCGCCTCGGACACCGTCCGCGCGCTCGCCGAGCGCGGCGTCACGAGCTTCGCCATGGAGGCGATCCCGCGCATCACGCGCGCGCAGTCGATGGACGCGCTGTCCTCCCAGGCCACCGTCTCCGGCTACCGGGCCGCGCTGATCGCCGCCCAGGAGCTGCCGCGCTTCTTCCCGATGCTCACCACGGCGGCCGGCACGATCCGCCCCGCCAAGGTGCTCGTGCTGGGCGCCGGCGTGGCCGGGCTGCAGGCGATCGCCACGGCGCGCCGGCTCGGCGCGGTGGTGCAGGCCTTCGACGTGCGCTCGGCGGTGAAGGAGCAGATCGAGTCGCTCGGCGCCCGCTTCCTCGAGCTCGACATGGGCCTCGAGGACGCCGAGGCCGCCGGCGGCTACGCGCGCCAGCTCACCGACGAGGAGCAGCAGCGCCAGCGCGAGCTGCTCGCGGAGGAGATCGGCAAGATGGACGCGGTGATCTCGACCGCCGCCGTGCCCGGCCGCCGCGCCCCGCTGCTCGTGACCGAGCAGGCCGTGAAGAACATGAGCCCCGGCTCGGTGATCGTCGACCTGGCCGCGGAGACCGGCGGCAACTGCGAGCTCACCGAGGCCGGCCAGACGGTCGTGAAGGAGGACGTGACCATCGTCGGCCCGCTGAACCTGCCCGCCACGATGCCCGACCACGCGTCGAGCCTGTACGCCCGCAACGTCCAGTCGCTGCTCGAGCTGATGGTGAAGGAGGGCGAGCTCTCGCTCGACTTCGAGGACGAGGTGATCGCCGGCGCCTGCATCACGCGCGACGGCGAGATCGTGCACGAGGGCGCCAAGCAGGCGGCGGGGGTGACCGCCTGATGGACCTCCTCACCGAGCTGACCATCCTCGTGCTCGCCGCGTTCGTCGGCTTCGAGGTGATCTCGAAGGTGCCGAACACGCTGCACACGCCGCTGATGTCGGCCACCAACGCGATCCACGGCATCGTGCTGCTCGGCGGCCTCTACCTGATCGGCCCGGCCGACGGCTTCCTCGAACGAGCTCCTGTGCGTCATCGCCATCGCGTTCGGGACGATCAACGTGGTCGGCGGCTTCCTCGTGACCGACCGGATGCTCGCACATGTTCCGGCGAGCGCGACTGATGTACACGGCGAGCTTCCTCCAGGACCCGGACTTCATCCGGTCGCTCTACATCGTCGCCTTTGTGCTGTTCATCCTCGACCTGCGGCTGATGAACAACCCGCGCACGGCGCGGAAGGGCAACCTCATCGGCGCGGTCGGCATGGGGATCGCGGTGGTCGCGACGCTCCTGATCGAGTCGGTCGCCGACTACGGCCTGATCGTGCTGGGCGTCGCGGTCGGCACAGCCGTCGGGGTGCCCGGCGGCGCGCTCGGTGAAGATGACCGCGATGCCGCAGATGGTGGCGCTGTTCAACGGCGTCGGCGGCGGCGCGGTGGCTCTGATCTCGTTCGTCGAGTACCGCGAGTCGCTTGCCGCGGGCGGCAATCCGGAGCTCGAGACCCTGATCCCGATCCTGTTCGCGGCGATCATCGGCTCGGTCTCGTTCTGGGGCTCGAACATCGCCTTCGGGAAGCTGCAGGAGGTCATCCCCGGCCGGCCAATCCAGCTGCCCGGCCAGCAGTTCATCAACGTCGGGCTGCTCGCAGTCTGCGTCGGCTCCGCGATAGCGATCGCGTCCGGGACCGAGTCGGAGGGCCTCTTCATCCTGATCCTCGTCGCCGCGGCGGTGCTCGGGAACATGTTCGTGCTGCCGATCGGCGGGGCCGACATGCCGGTCGTGATCTCGCTGCTGAACGCGTTCACCGGCCTCTCCGCGGCCGCGGCGGGCCTCGCGCTCGACAACGTCGCGCTGATCGTGGCCGGGATGCTCGTCGGCGCCTCGGGCTCGATCCTCACGATGCTGATGGCCGAGGCGATGAACCGCTCGATCCTCAACATCTTCAAGGGCGGGTTCGGCGGCGGCGGCGGCGCGCCAAGCGCGGGCGACGGCGAGGCGAAGCCCGTGCGCTCGACCGACCCGGCCGACGTGGCGATCCAGCTCACCTACGCGCGCAAGGTGGTGGTCGCTCCCGGGTACGGCCTGGCGGTCGCCCAGGCGCAGCACGCGGTGCGCGAGCTGGCGCGAGAGCTCGAGAAGCGCGGCGTGGAGGTGAGCTACGCGATCCATCCGGTGGCCGGCCGCATGCCGGGCCACATGAACGTGCTGCTCGCCGAGGCCGACGTGCCCTACGACCAGCTCAAGGAGATGGACGAGATCAACCCGGAGTTCCCGCAGACCGACGTGGCGCTGGTGATCGGCGCGAACGACGTGACGAACCCGGCCGCGCGCGACGTGACCGACTCGCCGATCTACGGCATGCCGATCCTCGACGTGGACAAGGCCGCGTCGGTGATCGTGCTCAA
>CAVZDS010000004.1:0-151918 GCA_963774095.1 uncultured Thermoleophilaceae bacterium | reverse complement strand
ACCTTGAAAACCGCATTTGCATGGCCAAACAACGGAAAGATCACCGTTGAAATACCGCGATGCTTCGGCATCGCGGGCATCAACGATCACCGTCAAGATAGTAAGGGCACACGGTGGATGCCTTGGCACTAGGAGTCGATGAAGGGCGTGGACGGCTGCGATAAGCCGCGGTGAGCCGCTGAACAGGCTTTGACCCGCGGATACCCGAATGGGGAAACCCGGCACCGGTAATGCGGTGTCACCCTGCGCTGAATACATAGGCGCAGGGGGGCAAGCGAGGGAACTGAAACATCTCAGTACCTCGAGGAAAGGAAATCAACCGAGACTCCGCGAGTAGTGGCGAGCGAAAGCGGAACAGCCTAAACCGGCTACGTGCAAGCGTGCAGGCGTTGCGTAGCCGGGGTTGTAGGACGGACCTCCGAGAGCTGCATCTCTCGGCGGGAGTCACAAAACCATCTGCTAGCCGAAGAACCGTGGAACACGGGCACCACAGCGGGTAACAGTCCCGTAGGCGAAAGCGGATGGTCTCCCGAGCCTGTTCCTGAGTAGGACCGCACCCGTGAAACGCGGTCTGAATCCGGGGGGACCACCCTCCAAGGCTAAGTACTCCCTAGTGACCGATAGCGGACTAGTACCGTGAGGGAAAGGTGAAAAGTACCCCTGAAGGGGAGTGAAATAGTACCTGAAACCGCGTGCCTACAAGCGGTCGGAGCATCCTTCGGGATGTGACGGCGTGCTTTTTGCATAACGAGCCGGCGAGTTACTCGTCTCTGGCAAGGTTAAGCGATGAGCGGAGCCGCAGCGAAAGCGAGTCCGAATAGGGCGATTTAGTCAGAGGCGGTAGACCCGAAACTGAGCGAGCTACCCATGGGCAGGCTGAAGCGGGGGTAAGACCCCGTGGAGGGCCGAACCGACCTAGGTTGAAAACTGGGCGGATGACCTGTGGGTCGGAGTGAAAGGCTAATCAAGCTCAGAGATATCTGGTTCTCTCCGAAATATATTTAGGTATAGCCTCCGGCAATGCCTTGCGGCCGTAGAGCACTGCTTGGACTAGGGGCCCTACCAGGTTACCGACTTCAGGCAAACTCCGAAGACCGTTAGGTGTACCCGGGGAGTCAGCTTGCGGGGGATAAACTTCGTAGGCAAGAGGGGAACAACCCAGACCGTCAGCTAAGGTCCCCAAGTGTTAGCTAAGTGGAAAACGATGTCCGAGTGCCGAGACAACCAGGAGGTTGGCTTAGAGGCAGCCACCCTTGAAAGAGTGCGTAACAGCTCACTGGTCAAGTGTTCGGGCGCGGAAAATGTAACGGGGCTCAAGCTAACCACCGAAGCTACGGGTGTACGAGATCCTTCGGGATCACGTACGCGGTAGGAGAGCGTTCTGAAGCTAGTGAAGCGGCGGGGTAACCCAGCCGTGGAGGCTTCAGAAGTGAGAATGCCGGCGTGAGTAACGAAAGAGGGGTGAGAATCCCCTCCACCGATTGTCCAAGGTTTCCTGAGCAACGTTCTTCGGCTCAGGGTCAGTCGGGACCTAAGGCGAGGCCGAAAGGCGTAGTCGATGGCCAACGGGTTGATATTCCCGTACCACGTCTGTCCGCTATCACCGATGGGGGGACGAGGAAGGCTAAGGGAACCCCGCCGACGGTTGAGCGGGGGTAAGCGTGTAGCCAGGGCTCCTAGGCAAATCCGGGAGCCCGTTACGGCGAGGCGCGATGCCAGCTGGCCGGAAGGCCGGCGAGTCCCTGACGCCATACCTCCGAGAAAAGCCTCTAGGGAGGACAGTTCGTGCCCGTACCAAAACCGACACAGGTGGACAAGTAGAGAATACTAAGGTGATCGAGATAACCATCGTTAAGGAACTCGGCAAAATGGCCCCGTAACTTCGGGAGAAGGGGCGCCCCGGTAGGGTGAAGGTCTTCGCGACCGGAGCCCGAGGGGGCCGCAGTGAATTGGCCCAACCGACTGTTTACCAAAAACACAGGTCTCTGCTAAGTCGCAAGACGACGTATAGGGGCTGACGCCTGCCCGGTGCCGGAAGGTTACGTGGAGGGGTTAGCCGTCTTCGGACGGCGAAGCTCTGAAACTAAGCCCCGGTAAACGGCGGCGGTAACTATAACCGTCCTAAGGTAGCGAAATTCCTTGTCGGGTAAGTTCCGACCTGCACGAATGGCGTAACGAGTTGGGCGCTGTCTCAACGATGGGCTCGGTGAAATCGCAGTCTCGGTGAAGATGCCGAGTACCCGCGGCAAGACGGAAAGACCCCGTGAACCTTTACTACAGCTTGATATTGGAGTCTGAGGCACCTCGCTCAGGATAGGTGGGAGGCTGTGAAGCCAGGACTGCGGTTCTGGTGGAGCCACCCTTGAGATACCACCCTTGGTGTCTCGGGCTTCTAACACTGCAGCCGTGAAACCGGGCGGTGAACAGTGTCAGGTGGGTAGTTTGACTGGGGCGGTCGCCTCCCAAAATGTAACGGAGGCGCGCAAAGGTTCCCTCAGCACGGTTGGAAATCGTGCGTAGAGTGCAAAGGCAATAAGGGAGCTTGACTGCGAGACAGACATGTCGAGCAGGTGCGAAAGCAGGCCTTAGTGATCCGGCGGTAGCAAGTGGAAGCGCCGTCGCTCAACGGATAAAAGGTACTCCGGGGATAACAGGCTTATCGGGCCCAAGAGTCCACATCGACGGCCCGGTTTGGCACCTCGATGTCGGCTCGTCGCATCCTGGGGCTGTAGTCGGTCCCAAGGGTTGGGCTGTTCGCCCATTAAAGCGGTACGCGAGCTGGGTTCAGAACGTCGTGAGACAGTTCGGTCCCTATCTGCCGTGGGCGTTGGAGAGTTGAGGGGAGTCGTCCCTAGTACGAGAGGACCGGGATGAACGCACCTCTGGTGTACCAGTTGTCCTGCCAAGGGCACTGCTGGTTAGCTACGTGCGGATCGGATAACCGCTGAAGGCATCTAAGCGGGAAGCCGACCTCGAGATGAGCTCTCCCATCCCCTTGAGGGAGTAAGACCCCTGGAAGACCACCAGGTGATAGGCCGGATGTGTAAGCACAGCAATGCGCTCAGCAGACCGGTACTAATGGTTCGAGGGCTTGACGGATATTTTGATCTTCCGTTGCCGGCGGAGCGCCTCGTGCGCCCCGCTGGCGGCCATGCAGTGCAGTTTTCAAGCTCCGGCGGCGGTGCTTGGTCGCTCACCACTTTCGGTGGTGATAGCGAGGGGGCTACACCTCTTCCCATTCCGAACAGAGCAGTTAAGCCCCTCAGCGCCGATGGTACTTGGGCCTCACGGCCCTGGGAGAGTAGGTCGCCGCCGTTCTTTACTAGGGCCGCCCTGAGGGGCGGCCCTTCTTTTTCCGTTCTGCTCCTGCGGCCACGCCGCCGGCCAGGCCGCCTACGAGCGGCGCCGGCCGCGTGGGTCATCTTGGTCGCGCTATGCGGGCTCAGGATGACCCACCTTGCGCGCGGCGTTGCCGCCGGCCCGCGGACGCGCTCGTCGCTCTTTGGCGGTCCGCGCTCGTCGCGCCCCGATCCCTAGACTCGGCGCCGCATGTCCTTCGTACCGCTGGCCATCTCGACGTTCGCGATCGTGCTGATCGCGCTGGCCGCCGTGTTTGCGGTTCTGCTCGTGTTCGGTCTCCTCGGCGCGCGCGCCCGGGATCGCCGGCGGGCCGGCGCGTGGGAGGAGGCGGTCCGGTCGGCGGACGGCGCCCTCGCGCAGGCCGCCGCGACCGACCGCGGCTGGCACCGCGAGTCGATGGAGTTCGCCGCGCGCGCGGCCCTCGAAGAGGCCCGGCCAGGCTGGTCGTACGACACTCTCCACCTGATTCTCGTCGACGACCGGCCCGGGATCGACGAGGATCGCGCCCATTTCGTGGCGATCGACGCCGAGGGCCAGCAGGCCCGCGTCGTGCTCTCTCGCGAGGGCGACCGCTGGTCCCCCGAGCGGGTCGACTAGCGCCGGCGTCGTGGGCCCGGGCGGATCCGCGGCCGCGATTCCCGGCTTCACGCCGGAGACCGAGCTCGAGCGGGCCGTGAGCGAGGATCCGGTACTCCAGGAGGGCTTGGCGTGGGGGAAACCGCGTCGCGGACACCCGGAGGGCTCAGTCGGGGCCCACGTGGCCGACCTTCTCCAAACGATCGACCGCTGGGGCGAGACCGGCAAGCGCCGCGAGGAGCTGCGCTTCCTGGCGCTCGTTCACGACGCGCTCAAGAACCGGGTGCAGAACTGGCGCCCGAAGACGGGGGAGAACCACCACGCGATGCGGGCCCGGCGCTTCGCCGAGCGCTACGTGGACGACGAGCGCCTGCTCGCCACGATCGAGCAGCACGACCGCCCCTACAGCCTCTGGCGCCGCCTGCGCCGAAGGGGCCGCTGGACGAGCACGCCCTCTCCGAGATGCTGGACCGCATCCCCGACCTCGACCTGTTCCTGCGCTTCGTGGAGCTGGACGGCTCGAGCGAGGGCAAGAACCACGAGCCGATCCGCTGGCTGAAGGCCGAGCTGGGCCGCCGCGGGGTGTTCGAGGCCGACGGGACCACGGGCGCGGAGCGGGCGCGGCCCCGCTAACCCCCTCGATGCGGGCGGGCCGGGGCGCTGCTGCGACGCTGCCGCGACGGGGCGTTGCCCTCAGTGCTGCCATTCGCTCGGCCGCGCTATACGGCCAGGCAGAGTTGCTCGGCCACCGCCGGGGCGCCCTTGCGGACGCGGCTGCGGGCCGCGGAGTCGGTCGGGCGGCGGCGGTCGCCCGAGCAGCGCGCGGCCGGCTTGCCGAGCGAGGTCTTGTGCGCCGCCTTGGCCGGCTCGCTCGCCGCGGCGGCCTGCATGAGCCGCCTGGCCGCGGGGGTCGCGACCGGCGCCTGGCCGGTCGCCCCGCCCGCGACGGTGCGGCGGACCGCAGCGCGCAGTGCGTAAACGCCTGCGCCTCCCAGCTGCGGCGCCTGGCCAGGAGCATCGGCGGGGGCGCTCGAGGCGCCGGGTATGGCCTCCGCGCCCAGGCGGTACTCGCCCAGGGTGGAGAACTCGACGAAGAGGTCGAGCGCGGTGCCGATCTGCTCTCTGAACCGGGGGAACATGCGTTCGGGAAGGTACGGCGAGGGTCGGATGGAAGGGCCTATTTGCTGCAACTTTGCTTGCAGCCGGCTCGCGGGAGCCGCGCGTCCCGCTTGTAGGCTGGCGCCGTGCCCGACCCCTTCCGCCACCGGCTCCGCGTCCGCTTCAACGAGTGCGACGGCCAGGGCGTCGTCTTCTACGCGAACTACCTCATGTACTTCGACGTCGCCATGACGGAGCTCTGGCGGGAGGCGTTCGAGGACGGCTACGCGGGCATGATCGCGAACGGAACCGACGCCATGGTGGCGGAGGCCAACATTCGCTACCGCGCCCCGGCGCGCTTCGACGACGAGCTCGACCTCGTGGCGGCCGTGACGCGGATCGGGACCACCTCGACAGTCACCCACCTCACCGCTGAGCGCGTCGCTGACGGCGCCGTGCTGGCGGAGGCCGACCTGCGTCACGTGTTCATCGACCTGGGCACGCTCGAGAAGAGCGAGATCCCCGACGACGCGCGGGCGGGCCTGGAGCGCTACGCCGAATGATCCACCTGAGGATCGTCGCCCCGGAGGAGGAAGCGCACAAGGCGCTCGAGATCCTGCACCGGTCGCCGGCCGTCCTCAACGTCGTGCACCTCCACGCGGCCGCCAAGAAGCCCGACGGCGACCTGATCCTGTGCGACGTCGCGCGCGAGGAGGCGAGCGTGATCATCGGCGACCTCAAGGAGCTCGAGATCCCGCGCGTCGGTTCGATCGCCGTCGAGCACATCGACACCTCGCTGTCCAAGGCCGCCGACGACGCCGAGAAGGCGGCACCCGGCCTGCCCTCAGACGCGGTCGTGTGGGAGGAGGTCGAGCAGCGCACGAGCGAGAACACCGAGCTGTCGGTGAGCTTCGTGGCGTTCATGGTGCTCGCCATGCAGATCGGCGCGGTCGGCATCCTGCTCGACCAGCCCTATCCTGATCGTCGGCGCCATGGTCGTGGGCCCCGAGTTCGGCCCGCTGGCCGCGCTGTCCGTGGCGCTGGTCCAGCGCAGGCCCGACCTCGCGCGCCGTTCCTTCGCCGCGCTCGGCGTTGGCTTTCCGATCGGGATCGTCATGGCATGCCTCGCCACGCTGGTCTTCAAGGCGATCGGCGCCAGCCCGGACGACTTTCTTTCCGGCCTCGCACCAGCTCACCGGCTTCATCTCCAAGCCGGGCTTCTTCTCGTTCTTCGTCGCCTTCGTGGCGGGCACGGCGGGGATCCTGTCCCTGACGAACGCGAAGTCGGGCGCGCTGATCGGCGTCCTCATCTCCGTGACCACGATCCCGGCCGCATCGAACATCGGCGTCGCGGCCGCCTACGGCGACTGGCACGACGCCGCCGGCGCGGCGGGTCAGCTCGCGATCAACCTCATCTCGATCGTCCTCGCGGGCGTGCTCACGCTGTACATCCAGCGCCGCTACTACGTGGCCCGGCGCGTGAAGCACCTGAGCGACCCGAGCCGCGCCGCGGCGGGGCTGCCCGTGGGCCGCAGTACGCACCGCAACGCAGCTAGAGCGACGCCCAGATGTCGATCTTCGTGCGCACGCGCGAGATCACCTCGCTGGTGAACTCGCTCGTGGTGGCGTGGCCGCCGAGGTCAGGCGTCCGGACGCCGGTGGCCACCGCCTCGAGCACGGACTCGTAGATCGCGCGCGACGCGGTGTCACAGCCCTCGTAGCCCAGCGTCGCCCGCGTAGTGCAGCACCGCCGCGGCGGCCAGGATCATCGCCATCGGATTTGCGATGTCCTTGCCCTGGAGCGCGGGCGCCGTGCCGTGCGGAGCCTCGGCCATCACGGCCTTCGGGTCGTAGTTCTCGTCGAAGGCGAGCAGCACCGACTCGGCGCCGGCGATCGAGCCGAACATCGGCATCACGAGGTCGGACAGGCAGTCACCGTCGCGGTTCAGGGCGGGGATCACGAGCGGCGCGTCGGCGGCGCCGCTGATCAGGCCCGCGTAGGTCGCGTCGATCAGAACCGGGCTGTACGGCACCTCGGGATGGCGCTCGGAGGCCGCGTCCATCTCCTCCTTCAGCATGCCCTCGTAGACCGGGCTCACCGTCCACTTCGGCCCGCCGTACACGCGCCCGTGGATGCGCGCGGCCGTGCGGAAGCTGTACTCCGCCACGGCTCGGCAGATGCTGCGCGAGATGCGCTCGGTGCGGAATGCGATCTCGTCGCCGTTCTGCTGCTCGCGGCCGCTCCTCGGCGCCGTAGGCGTCGCCCACCGCCATCCGCACCACGGCGATCGGATAGTGCACTCCCGCCACGGGCGTGACCCCCGGGATGCGGCGGCCGGTTCGGATGATCACCTTGCCGTCGATGGCCTCGCGCAGGAGCCGGTTGGGGCTGCCCACGTCGTCCTTGCCCTCGGGAGTGATCGTGGCCGCCTTGAGGCCGAAGCGCGCCTCGCGCATGGCCTGGGCGGCGCTGCCGACGACCTCGTTGCTGGTGCGCCGGCGGTTGTCGAGCGAGAGGTCGTAGTGCTCCAGCTCCACCGGCACCCTGATCACGCCGGGGTCGAGAACGCGCAGCGACTGCTCGAGCAGCTCCTGCCCGGTCTCGTCTCCCTCGAGCACGATAATCCGCAGGCTCCCCCATGGCCGGGCAATCTACAGACAGCTGCTCCTGGTGCGGCAACGCGATCGAGCGCGAGGACGGCTGGCGCGCGCAGGAGGTCCCGGGCGCGCGCAAGGCGGCGTTCTGCCGGCTCGAGCACATCGTCCCGTGGAACTTCCGCGGGGCGCACTGGGAGGCGGGGGAGATCGAGGAGCCGCGCGGGATCTCCGACTCGCTCGACACCTGCGCCCACTGCGGCGAGCCGCTCGGCGACGTGCAGGTGGTGCTGGTGCGCCACCGCGGCGAGCACCGCATCCCGGACGCGTTCTGCTCGGCCGACCACCTGGCCAGTGGGCGAAGGCCGGCGGGCGCTGGGCGTAGGCGCGGGCAGGCTAGTCGGGCAGGCGCGGGAGCTCGCGGGCGCTCATCGTGGTCGAGCAGGACCGCGCGCGTGATCGCGTCGGTGCCGAAGCGCTCGCGGAGCTCGTCGAGGGTCGAGTCGAGCGTCGCGGTGCGGTCGTCGAGGGCGAGCTGGCCGCTCGCGGAGTCTTCGAGGTTCGAGAGTGCCACGCCAACGAGGGTGATCCCTCGGTGCTCGATCATCGGCTCGGCCGCGGCGAGCAGCTCCCGTGCGGCGAAGAGCACGGTCTGGGTGCGGTCGGTGGCCTCGCGCAGCGTGTGCGACCGCGTCGCGCGCGAGAAGTCGGAGAAGCGCAGCCGCAGGACCACGGTTCGGCACACCCGGCGCGCCTTGCGCAGCCGGCCGGTCACGCGATCCACCAGCGCCGACCAGGATCGCGTCCACCGCCTCGGGCGAGCGCGAGCGGCGCCCGAGCGCGTGCTGGGCGCCGATCGAGCGGCGCCGCCGCCGCGTCTCGACCCGGCGCGGGTCGCGGTTGTTCGCGAGCGCGTGCAGGTGCCGCCCGGCGGCGCGGCCGAGCGTGTCCACGAGCACGCCCTCGGCGAGCTCCGCGACCTGGCCGACGGTCTGGAGCCCGGCATCGTGCAGCCGAGCCGCGGTGATCGGGCCCGACGCCCCAGAGCCGCTCCACCGGCAGCGGGTGCAGGAACTCGAGCTCCCCGTCGGGCGGCACCAGCAGCAGCCCGTCGGGCTTGGCCACGGCGCTCGCGACCTTCGCGAGGAACTTCGTGCGGGCCACGCCCACGCTGATCGGCAGCCCCACCTCCTCCCGGACCCGGCGGCGCAGCCGCCTGGCGATCTCCTCCGGCGTGCCCGCGAAATGCTCCATGCCGCGCACGTCGAGGAACGCCTCGTCGATCGAGAGCGCCTCAACCACCGGCGCCGTGTCCTCGAAGATCCGGAAGACGGCCTTGCTCGCCTCGGAGTAGGCCTCCATCCGGCAGCGGACCACGACCGCCTCCGGGCACAGACGCCGCGCCCGGCCGGCGCCCATGCCGCTGTGACACGCCGCGAGCCTTCGCCTCATAGCTCGCCGCGAGCACCACGCCAGGGCCGACGATCACCGGCCGCCCGAGCAGGGACGGGTCGTCCCTCTGCTCTACCGAGGCGTAGAACGAGTCGAGGTCGGCGTGGAGGACGGAGGCCGTGGGCGACACGAACGCATGTTCGTGTGCCGGCAGGACGGAACTTAAAGGGACAGTCCCTTTAAGTTTCGCGCGGGCCCAGGCCAAGCTCGTCCGCGCTCTGCTCCATCGCCGCGATCACGAACGCCACGTGCTCGTCGAAGTCCACGCCGAGTTCCTCCGCGCCCTCGCGCACCTCGTCGCGGTTCACGCCCGCGGCGAAGCTCGGCTGCTTCAGCTTCTTCTTCACGGACTTCGGCGTCATGCCGTGGATGCCGTCCGGGCGCACGTACGAGCAGGCCGAGATGAAGCCCGACAGCTCGTCGACGGCGTACAGCGTCTTCGCCATGCGTGACTCGCGCGGCACTCCCATGAAGCTCGCGTGGCCGGCCACGGCGTCGATCAGCTCCTGCGGGTACCCCTTCTCCTCGAACAGCTTGAGCGCCTCGCGCGGATGCCCCGTGCCGAGGTCGGGGTAGCGCTCGTAGTCGAGGTCGTGCAGCAGGCCGGTGGCGGCGTAGAGCTCCTCGTCCTCGCCGAACTCACGCGCGTAGGCGCGCATCGCCGCCTCCACGCCGAGCATGTGCTTTCGCAGCGAGTCCGACTGCGTCCATTCGCAGACGAGATCCCAGGCTTCATCGCGTGTGGGGGCCGCCATGCGGGGCAGGGTATCCTCGGCGGCTCCCGAACGGTCTTAACGCATGGAGAAGTTCATCATCGAAGGCGGGACGCCCCTCGAGGGCATCATCGTTCCCGCCGGTAACAAGAATGCTGCTCTGCCCGCACTCGCCGCGTCGCTCCTGACGCGCGAGGAGGTCGTGCTACGCAACATCCCGCGCATCCGCGACGTGGAGGCGATGCTCGAGCTGCTGCGGCGGCTCGACGTGAAGGTCGAGTGGCGCGAGGACAACGTGGTTGTGCTCCAGGCCGACGAGCTGAGCCACAGCGACGTCGACCGCGACTGGGCCGAGCGCATCCGCGCCTCCTTCCTGCTCGCCGGGCCGTTGCTGGCGCGCCGCGGCCGGGCCGACATGCCGCCCCCGGTGGGGACGTGATCGGCCGCCGGCGGCTCGACCCGCACCTCGACGCCTTCCGCGCCCTCGGTGCCGATGTGCACGTGGACCGCAACTACTACCGGCTGGCCGCCCCCGACGGCCTGCACGCCTGCGACTTCTTCATGGACGAGCCGTCGGTGATGGCGACCGAGAACGCGCTCATGACGGCGGCCCTCACGCCCGGCTCGACGGTGATCCACAACGCGGCCTCCGAGCCGCACGTCCAGGACCTCGCGCGCCTCCTGATGACGATGGGCGCGCGCATCGAGGGCATCGGCTCGAACCTGATGATCGTGCACGGCCAGGAGGAGCTCGGCGGCGCCGACTACACGATCGGACCCGACTACATCGAGATCGGAAGCTTCATCGCGCTGGCCGCCTGCACCGGCGGCGAGCTGCGCATCAAGGACACCATCCCCGACGACCTGCGCATGACGAGGCTCGCCTTCGAGCGGCTCGGCTGCCGCATCGAGTTCGACGGCAACGACGTGATCGTGCCGCCAGGCCAGCGGCTGCGGATCAAGTCGGACGAGGGCGACGCGATCTCGAAGATCGAGGACGGCCCCTGGCCCGCGTTCCCGGCCGACCTCACCAGCATCGGCGTCGCCATGGCGACGCAGGCCGAGGGCCTGATCCTCATCCACGAGAAGATGTTCGAGAACCGCCTCTACTTCGTCGACAAGCTGGTCACGATGGGCGCTCGGGTGATCGTCTGCGACCCGCACCGTGCGGTCGTAAGCGGCCCGAGCCGGCTTCACGGCGAGCGCATGGAGAGCCCGGACATCCGGGCCGGCATGGCGATCCTCATCGCGGCGCTGTGCGCCGACGGCACGTCCGAGATCGGGAACATTCGTCAGATCGACCGCGGCTACGAGCGGATCGACGAGCGGCTGCGGTCGCTCGGCGCGCGCATCGAGCGCGTCGCCGCCGAACGCGTGCCGGCCTAGAGCCGCAGGAGCCGGCAGATGAGCGAACAGCATCGCTCCGTCGCGGGCCAGCCCGCGACCTCACCCACGTCGATTCCCCCGGGCACCCGCGACGTGCTGCCGGAGGAGATGCGCGAGCTGCGCGCGATCGGCGACCGGATGCGCGCGTGCTTCGAGCGCGCCGGCTACGGCGAGATCCACACGCCCGGCGCTCGAGTACGAGGACGTGCTCAGGCGCGGCGAGGAGCGCGCCGCCGGCGCCCGCTATCGCACCTTCGACGAGCAGGGCGCAGTGCTGGCGCTCCGCTCCGACATGACGATCCCGATCGCGCGGGTGGTGGCCACGCGCTACGCGGACGCCGAGCCGCCGCTGCGCTTCTCGTACTTCGCCCGCGCCTGGCGCGCGACCGAGCGCGGGGTGGGCGAGTCGCGCGAGTTCCTCCAGGGCGGGATGGAGCTGATCGGCGTGCCGGGAGCCGAGGGCGAGGCGGAGGTGGTGGCGCTCGCGATCGCGGCTCTCGACGAGGCGGGCCTGCGGCGGCACCGCGTGGGGATCGGCGACGGCGCGCTCTACCGCAAGCTGCTGTCCTCGCTGGGCGTCTCCGAGGAAGCGCACATGCCGATGCTGGAGAGCCTCTCGCGGCGCGACCTCGTGGGCCTCGAGCACCAGGTGGACGCTCTCGACCTGGGCGACGCCGAGCGCGAGCTGCTCGTGCGGCTGCCGCAGATCCGCGGTGGCCGGGAGGTGCTCGACGGCGCGGCGGTGGGCGGTCCGGCGGGTGGCGGCCCGACGAGCGCGGCCCTCGAGGGCCTCCGCGTGTTGCACGAGCTGCTCAGCGAGCGCGGGGTGGCCGACCGCGTGATCTTCGACCTCGGCCTCGTGCGCGAGCTCGGCTACTACACGGGCGCCGTGTTCGAGGTCTACGACCCGGCCGTGGGCTTCGCCCTCGGCGGCGGCGGCCGCTACGACGAGCTGATCGGGCGCTTCGGCCGCGACCTGCCCGCGTGCGGGATCGCACTCGACGTCCAGCGCGTGCACCTCGCGCAGGCCGCGGAGGAGGCGCTCTGATGAGCGATCCGCTCACGATCGCGGTCCCGCGCGGCGCGCTGTTCGAGGGCACGCTCGACCTGCTCGACGGGCTCGGCATCGACACGTCCGAGGTCCGGACGAACGACCGTCGCCTGCTGTTCGCGGACGTGGGCATCGTGACCATGCGCCCGAGCGACGTGCCGACCTACGTGGAGCACGGGTCCGCGGACATCGGCATCACCGGCAAGGACGTGCTGCTCGAGCAGTCGCAGCGCAAGGTCTACGAGCTGCTCGACCTCGGCTTTGGCCGCTGCGAGATGGTGGTGGCCGCGCCCGACGGGGGCGACCCGATCGGCGACGCCGTGCGCCGCCTCGGACGGGTCCGGATCGCCACCAAGTACCCGCGCGTGGCGGCGGAGCACTTCGCCGCGACTGGGCGGCAGGCGGAGATCGTGGAGGTGAAGGGCTCGGTGGAGCTGGCGCCGCTGACCGGCCTGGCGGACGGCATCGTGGACCTGACGGCCAGCGGGCAGACGCTCGCCGAGAACAACCTCCGGGTCGTGGAGACGATCGGCACCTGCACCGCACGGCTGATCGCGAACCCGGTGGCCCACAAGCTGAAGGCGGAGCAGATCGACTCGATAGTGGAGCGGCTGCGCGGATGAGGATCACGCGCAACCCGCCCGGACGCGCCACGCGTGAGTTCTCGGTCGAGCCCGTCGCCGACATCATCGAGGCGGTCCGCATACGGGGTGACGAGGCCGTGCTCGACTTCACCGAGCGCTTCGACCACGCGGAGCTGGGCCCGGAGCAGCTGCGCGTGGACGCGAACGAGCTGGAGGCGTCCGTCGGGGTGCTCGAGCCGGATGTCCTAGCCGGTCTGCGGACCGCGATCGCGAACGTGAAGGCCGTCGCGAAGGCGCAGATCCGTGACCAGCCCGTGACTGTTGACCTTCCGGAGGGTCACACCGTCGAGATCGTGGAGCACGCGGTGCGCCGGGCGGCGGTCTACGTGCCCGGGGGCCGGGCGCCGTACCCGTCGACCGTCGTGATGGGAGCGATCCCAGCGCGCGTGGCGGGTGTCCCGGAGATCGCCGTATGTGCCCCGCCGGGCCCCGGAGGCCGCGCCCACCCCGTGATTCTCGCCGCGTGCGTCCTCTGCGAGGTGACCGAGGTGTACCGCATGGGCGGCGCCCAGGCGATCGCCGCGCTGGCCTTCGGCACAGAGTCCGTGGAGGCGGTCGATGTGATCGTCGGCCCCGGGAACCCCTACGTACAGGAGGCGAAGCGGCAGCTCGTGGGAAAGGTCGGGATCGACGGGATCGCGGGCCCGAGCGAGCTCGTCGTCGTGGCCTCCGCCGGGGCGGATCCGGAGCTGATCGCGCTCGACCTGATGGCGCAGGCGGAGCACGGCGAGGACAGCCCGGTGTACTGCATCTCGCCCGAGAGCTCGCTGCTCGATGAGCTCGCCGAGATCCTCGCTCGGCTCTGGCCGAAGCGCCCGAGCGTCGCGAACGCGGAGGTGCAGCTCCTCGATGCCGCGGACGCGGCGGCCGCGCTTGCCCGGGCGGAGGAGATCGCACCGGAGCACCTCGAGCTCGTGGGCGAGGAGGCCGAGGCCCTCGCCGACCGCGTACGCAACGCCGGCTGCCTGTTCGTGGGCCCGGGGGCCGCCACGGCCTTCGGCGACTACGTGGCGGGCTCGAACCACGTGCTGCCCACGGGCGGCGCCGCTCGCTTCCAGTCGGCGCTGTCGCCCGCGACCTTCCGGCGACGGATGGCCCGCGTATCCTTGCCCGCCGAGGCGGCGACCCGCCTCGCGCCCGCAGGTGCCGCGCTCGCGCGTGCCGAGGGCTTTCCTGTGCACGCAGAATCAATGGAGCGCCGCGCGTGAGCCGCACCTCGCAGATCCACCGCACCACAGGCGAGACCGACGTCCAGCTGACGCTGGATCTCGACGGCACTGGCGCCGGGGAGCGCCGCACCGGGGTCGGCTTCTTCGACCACCTGCTCGATGCGGTCGCGCGCCACGGTCTCCTCGACCTCGACGTGCGCGTGGAGGGCGACCTCGAGACGGGGCCGCACCACACGGTCGAGGACACGGGGATCGCGCTTGGCCAGGC
Source organism: uncultured Thermoleophilaceae bacterium (assembly GCA_963774095.1). Taxonomy (GTDB): domain Bacteria; phylum Actinomycetota; class Thermoleophilia; order Solirubrobacterales; family Thermoleophilaceae; genus JACVRW01. Next base: position 137,606 of record CAVZDS010000004.1, on the reverse strand, counting down.
GCTCGACGAGGCGCTCGGCGACCGTTCCGGCATCCGCCGCTTCGGCCACGCCATCGTGCCGATGGACGAGGCGCGGGCGTCGGCCGCGATCGACATCTCGGGCCGGCCCTTCACCGCCCTCGAGGGCTCGTTCCCCGCCGAGCGCGTGGGCGACCTCGAGACGGACCTCGTCGAGGAGTTCTTCCGCGCGGTGGCGAACGCCGCCAAGCTCACGCTCCACGTGCGCGTGGAGGCGGGTACGAACGCGCATCACATGGTCGAGGCGTCCTTCAAGGCGTTCGCGCGGGCGCTGCGCGCCGCCGTGGAGGACGACGAGCGCGTCGAGGGCGTGCCCTCGACCAAGGGCGTCCTTTGACGCGTATCGCGATCCTCGACTACGGGATGGGGAACCTGCGCTCGGTCGGCAAGGCGCTCGAGCACGTGGGCGCGGAGCCGTTCCTCACGAGCGACCACGCGCGCGTGCGCGAGGCCGACGGGATCGTGCTGCCCGGGGTGGGCGCGATGCCGAAGGCGATGGAGCGGGTGCGCGACCTCAAGCTCGACCAGCTGCTGCGCGAGCGCGTGGAGGCGGCGGTTCCTGTGATCGGGCTCTGCATGGGCATGCAGCTGCTGTTCGACTCCACCACCGAGATGGGCGGCGCCGAGGGAATCGGGCTGCTGCGCGGGCCGGTCGAGGCACTCGATGCGCCCGGCCTGAAGGTGCCGCAGATCGGCTGGAACCCGGTCAGCTGGCGGCGCGAGAGCCCGCTGAACGAGGGCCTCCCGTCGCCCTGCGCCTTCTACCACGCCAACTCCTTCGCGCCGCGCCCGGCCGACCCGGACGCCGTGCTCGGCACCGCCGAGTACGGGAGCGAGTTCGTGAGCGTGGTGGAGCGGGCGCCGGTGTACGGGCTTCAGTCGCACCCGGAGAAGTCGGGCCCGGACGGGCTGCGGCTCCTGAAGAACTTCGTCTCGCTGGCCGGATGATCCTCCTGCCGGCCGTGGACATCCGCGACGGCAAGGCCGTGCGGCTGCGCCAGGGGCACTTCGACGAGGAGACCGTCTACGCGGACGACCCGCTGGAGGCCGCCCGCTCGTTCGTGGAAGCGGGGGCGGGCTTCCTGCACATCGTGGACCTCGACGGCGCGCGCGAGGGCGAGCCGGCCAATCTGGAGCATGTGGAGCGGATCACCTCCGAGCTCGACGTGCCGGTGGAGCTGGGCGGCGGCCTGCGCTCGATCGCGTCGATCCGGCGTGCGCTGGCCGCGGGGGCGAGCCGCGTGGTGCTCGGCACGGCCGCGTTCACCGACCCGGACCTGCTCGACGAGGCGCTGTCGGCGTTCACGTCGCGCATCCTGGTCGGGGTCGACGTGCGCGGCGGCATGGTGTCGGTGGCCGGCTGGACGCGCGAGACCCAGATGCGCGGCGAGGACGCGATCCGGCGCATGCAGGAGCGCGGCGCCACGCGCTTCGTCTACACGAACGTGGACCGCGACGGGATGCTCGAGGGGCCGGACCTGGAGGAGGTGCAGGCCGTCTCGAGGGCGGTGCGGGGCCGCTTTCTCTACTCGGGCGGGATCGGCTCGGTCGAGGACCTGCGGGCGCTGCGCGAGCTACGGCTGCTCAACCTAGCGGGCGTGATCTCGGGGAAGGCGCTATACGAGGGCCGCTTCGGCGTGCGCGAGGGGCAGGAGGCGCTCGCCTGATGCTGCTGCGCCGCGTGATCCCGTGCCTGGACGTGGACAAGGGCCGCGTGGTGAAGGGCGTCGAGTTCGTGAACCTGCGCGACGCGGGCGACCCGGTGGAGCTGGCCGTGCGCTACCAGGAGGAGGGGGCGGACGAGATCGTGTTCCTCGACATCACCGCGTCGCACGAGAAGCGCGACACCGTGGCGCAGCTCGCGCGCCGCTGCGCGGACGACGTGTTCATCCCATTCACGATCGGAGGCGGCGTGCGCAGCGTGGCCGACGCCCAGGCCGTGCTGGACGCGGGCGCCGACAAGGTCTCGGTGAACTCCGCCGCGGTGGCGCGCCCGGAGCTGCTGTCGGAGCTCGCCGAGGTGTTCGGCGCGCAGTGCGTGGTGCTGGCGATCGACGCGCGGCTCGAGGAGGACGGCTCGTACGGCGTCTACGTGAACGGCGGCCGCACGCCGGTCGGCCGCGACGCGATCGAGTGGGCCCGCGAGGGCGCGGAGCGCGGGGCCGGGGAGATCCTGCTCACGAGCATGGACCGCGACGGCACCGAGGACGGCTATGAGCTGTCGCTCACGAGGGCGGTGTCGGACGCCGTGGACGTGCCGGTGATCGCGTCAGGCGGAGCCGGCACGCTCGACCACCTGGTCGACGCGGTCGAGCAGGGCGGCGCCGACGCGGTCCTGTGCGCCTCGATCTTCCACTACGGCCACTACACGGTCCGCCAGGCCAAGGAGCGCATGCGCGAGGCGGGGATCCCGGTCAGGCTATAGCCATGGCGGAGACGGCCTCACAGCTGCGCGAGCGCGTTCGGCGCCTGCCGGGGATGGAGCGGCTGCTGCCCGCGCTCGAGGGCCTGCCGCCCGCCTACCTCGTCGGTGGGGCGGTGCGTGACCTGCTGCGCGGCGAGGCTCCGAAGGACGTGGACGTGGCCGTCGAGGGCGATGCCCGCTCCGCTGCCCGTGCTGTGGCGGAGCGCCTGGGCAGCGACGCACGGGAGTACGAACGCTTCGGCACGGCGACCGTCGAGACCCCCGCCAGCACCTACAACTTCGCGACGACGCGGCAGGAGAGCTACGACGAGCCCGGCGCACTGCCGCGGGTGAGCCCCGCGTCGCTCGCGGACGATCTGGGCCGCCGCGACTTCGCCATCAACGCTATGGCGATCGGCCTCACCGGCGACGACCTCGGGCACCTGTACGACCCGTTCGGTGGCGCGGCAGACATGGAGGCCGGCGTGGTGCGCGTGCTGCACGAGCGCAGCTTCCTCGACGACCCCACCCGGCTGCTGCGCGCGCTTCGGTACGCCACCCGGCTCGGCTTCGCGCTCGACCCCGAGACCGAGCGGCTCGCCCGCGAGGCCGTGGCCGCCGATGCGCTGTCGACCGTGTCCGGCGCTCGCGTCAGGGACGAGCTGATGGACCTGCTGCGCGAGCTGGACGCTCCCTCGGCGGTGCGGCGCATGCGAGAGCTCGAGGTGCACAGCGCGCTGCACCCGGAGCTTGACCCAGATCCGGATCTGGTGGCATCCGCCGCCCTCGGCGCCGCGGCGATCGGCGCCGACCGCGGCATCGCCGCGCTGGCAGCGCTGATCGAGGAGGCGCCCGAGAAGCTCGACCTCTGGCTCGGCGACCTTCATCTCCTCGCCGGGGAGCGCGACGCCGCCGCCCGCGCGGCGCGCGTCGGGCCACGGATCGCGCTGGCCCTGCGCGAGCGCGAGCACTCGCCCTCGGAGCTGCGCTCGCTGCTCGGGCGGGAGCCGCTCGAGGCGCTGGCGCTGGCCCTGGCGCTGCACGCGCCGTCGGAGCCGATCCTGCGCTGGGTCTCCGAGCTGAGGCCCGTGCAGCTCGAGATCTCCGGCGCGGACCTGCTCGCCGCGGGACTGCCCGAGGGCCCGGCGCTGGGGCGCGCGCTCGACGAGACGCTCAACCGCAAGCTCGACGGCCTGGTCTCGGGCCGCGAGGGTGAGCTGGAGACGGCGCTGCTGCTCGCACAGGAGCATGCGCAGTGAGGCTGCCGAACGCCGAGGTCACGTTCACCACCCGCCAGGGCGGGGTGAGCGAGGGGCCGTACGAATCCCTGAACCTCGGCATCCTCACCGCCGACGACCCGGAGCGGGTGACCGAGAATCGCCGGCGCGCCGCCGCGCAGGCCGGGGTGGAGGCCGAGCGCATGGCGATGGGCTGGCAGGTGCACGGGGCCGCCCTGAAGGAGTGGACCGGGCCGCCGCCCGACCGCGCCTACGCGGCGCCGGGCGACAAGGACCTCGAGAAGGTCGACGGCCACCTCACCCGCGAGCCCGGGATCGGGCTGCTCGTGCTGGTGGCCGACTGCTATCCGGTGGCGCTCTCAGACGGCGAGCAGGTGGCGATGCTCCACTGCGGCTGGCGGCCACTGGCCGGCGGGATCATCGAGAAGGGTGTGGCGCGCTTCGCGTCGCCGCCCGCCGCCGCTGTGGGGCCTGGGATTGGGGGGTGCTGCTACGAGGTTGGGGATGAGGTGTTGGCGGCGTTCTCGGGCATTGAGGGGGCCGCTTCTGGGCGCATGCTCGACCTGCGAGCCGTTATCGCTTCGAAGCTCGCCGCCGCGGGCGTCACGGCGGTGCAGCACGTGGACCGCTGCACGAGCTGCTCGCCGGACCTGTACTTCTCCCACCGCCGCGACGACGGCGTGACCGGCCGCCAGGCGGGCATCATCGTGCGCGATGGATCCTGAGCGCGTACGGCGCAACCTCGAGCGGGTACGCGAGCAGATCGGCTCGGACATCGAGATCCTCGCGGCCGTGAAGTACGTGGAGGCCGACGACCTGCCGGCGCTCGCCGAGGCCGGCATCGAGCTGGTGGGCGAGAACCGGGCGCAGGAGCTGCTCGCCAAGCAGGAGGCCCACGGCGACCTGTTCACCTGGGACTTCATCGGCCAGCTCCAGAGCCGCAAGGTGAAGGACGTGGCGCCGAACGTGCGCCTGATCCACTCGCTTGCGTCGGAGTCCGCGCTGTCGAAGCTGGAGCAGTACCCGGCGAAGGAGGTGCTGATCCAGGTGAACGTGGCAGGCGAGGAGGAGAAGGCGGGGATCGCGCCCGAGGCGCTCGGCGACTTCATCGCCCGCTGTCCCGTGCCCGTGACCGGCCTGATGACGATGCCCCCGTTCGTGGAGCGCGCCGAGGACAACCGCCGCCACTTCGCGCGGCTGGCCGAGCTGGCGGCCGAGCACGGGCTGTCGCGGCTATCGATGGGAACGACACAGGACTACGTGGTCGCGGCGGAGGAGGGGGCGACCATCGTGCGCCTGGGCTCGGTGCTCTACGACGAGCCGGGGTAGCCCACCCGCTCGAGGAAGTCCCCGATCACGCCCGACAGCCGCGCTCCCTGCCACGCCAGCGGCGAATCGCCCTTGTCCTCGACCACCAGCTCTGCGTTCGGGAGCTTCCGCCGGTACTCCTCGGCGATGCCGAGCGGGTGCAGCGTGTCCGCGTCGTCTTGGGAGCCCACGATCAGGACGGGGACCTCGAGCGACGACAGCGCCTCGAGCCCCTTCCACGCCACGGACCGCGGTATCTCCCTCAATGCCTGGCCCACGGCGTCCAGATGCTCGTGGCGCTCCATTCGCTGCCGGGTCGCCTCCCGCGCAATCTCGCGCCAGCGCTCGGGCAGCCCCTGGGGCTGGGCCACCTGAACGAACTCGTCGATGCCGCCGTCGAGCGCGTCGGCGAGCTTCTCCCACACCTCGCCGTCCACGTCGCCCGTCCGGGCGTACCCGGTGTACGCCGGGGTGATCTGCACGAGCGCCGGCACCCGCTCCGGGTGCTCGAGCGTGAACGCCATGGCGGTGGCAGCGCCCATCGAGCTCCCCACGAGGGCCGCTCGCTCGATCTCGAGGTGATCGAGCACCGCCTCGAGGTCGGCCACCAGGTCCGAGTACTCGTAGCGCGGGGCGGGGGAGGACGCGCCGTGGCCGCGAGCGTCGTAGGAGATCAGCCGGTAGCCGCGCTTGATGAGGGCACGCGAGCCCTGCACCACGTTGCGCCGCGTGGCGGACAGCCCGTGCAGCAGCACGACGGGCGGCCCGTGGCCCGCCCATTCACCCTCAAGCGTGATGCTGCCCGCGCCCGGCAGCTGGCGCAGGACCTGGAAATCCGTGGCCTCCACGACGCTAACTCTGACAAGGGAGGCGGGCCTAGCGAGGCAGCGCCTGCCACGACGGCGAGTTCAGATAGATCTCAACGCCGCTGTCGGTCAGGCCGTCATCGAGGATCAGCCGCTCGCGTGATCCGTCCGACCGCATCAAGTAGAGGTTGCCACTCCGAATGAAAGCGATGAACCTGCCATCTGGCGACCAGGCCGGCTCACTGCCGCCGCGAGTCGTCAGACGCCGGTGCGCTCCGCTGGCCGCGTCGGCCACGTGGACCTCGGCGTCGACGCTGTCGGCGAATGAGAACGCGAGCTTGCGGCCGTATGGCGACCAGTCCGGTGAGGCGGGCGCGGAGGCGTTGTAGCTGTCAGGGACGAGCCGGCGGAGGCCCGAGCCGTCGGGTCGGACGGTGTAGATGCCGTCGTCCGCCATCGCTGCGAGGTAGGGGTCGTCGTCGTGGGCGAAGGCGATCACGCCTCGCCGCGACCATGCGGAGTCGAAGACCGTCGGCTTCGAGATGATCCGGCGAAGGCCCGTGCCGTCCGTCCGCGCAGTGAAGAGGCCCCCCTCGCCGGGAAATAGGAGGCGCCGTCCGCTCGGCGCCCAGGCGGGCGCTCCGTAGGGTCCTGTCAGCTGGGGCAACCGGCGCAGGCCCGTCCCGTTCGCGCGGACGATCGCGAGCCCCGCGTCACGGAGGCCGAAGGCCAGCCGCCGCCCGTCCGGCGACCAGGCCGGGAAGGTCTGGAAGCAGTCTGCCGTCGGGCAAGCGCCCAGCACGCGCCGCCGGCGGCCGCTGGGCAGGACGGTCTCGATCGTCGAAGAGACCGCCTCGCCCCGATACCGGGGCTGGACGGTGAAGGCGATCCGGCCGTTCTTCCCTGGGAAGCCGGCCTGCGCGGGGAAAGCGAGGGTGAGCGGGCCCACGGTGGCCGCGAGGGCCACCACGACAACGAGCCCAGCTCGCGTTCTCATCGCAACGCCTTCCTTCCTGGGCAGATGGTATGCCGCCGACCGGGCGGACGCTAGGCTTCCGGGCGACAAGGAGTTTCCCGCTTACGCTCGAACTTCACGGTCGTATGGCGCTTCGCGACACATGGCATCGGACGCTGGTCTACTTCGGCTTGGCCGAGGAGGAGGATCCGCGCTACGAGGCGATTCCGGAGCCCGAGCCGGAGGCCGAGCTCGAGGATCGCTACCGGGATCGGCCCAATGTGCGCCGGCTTCAACGCCGGCGTCGCGACGAGTTCGACGACATCTTCGCCGACGAGCCTCGCGGCGGCGGGCGCGAGACCCGCGTCCTGCGCCCCGTGGGCGGCAACGGCGGCCGCGGTGGGGACATCCAGGTTCACCTGGTGATCCCCAAGAGCTTCAACGACGCACAGCAGATCGCCGACCAGTACAAGGACGCCGTGCCCGTGATCCTCAACCTCCAGGGCACCGACACGGACCTCTCGAAGCGGCTGATCGACTTCGCGTCCGGCCTCACCTACGCACTGGACGGTGGAATGCAGCGGATCGCCGACAAGGTGTTCCTGCTCACCCCCCGCAACGTTGAGGTGTCGGCCGAGGAGCGCGCTCGGCTGATCGAGAAGGGCTTCTTCAACCAGTCCTGAGCTTTTCCCGCCGATAGAGTGCGGCGGCGATGAAGCTCGGTTTGATCGGTGCAGGCAACATGGCGTCCGCGCTCGCGCGCGGCATCGGTGAGCCCGTGCTGGTGCACGACATCGATGACGCCAAGGCCCAGGCCCTGGCCGAGGAGCTGGGCGGCGAGGCCGTGGGATCGAACGCGGAGCTTGCGAAGAAGGCCGACGCGCTCGTGCTCTGCCACAAGCCGAAGCAGCTGGAGGAGGTGGCAGCGGAGGCCGCACCCGCTCACCCGAGCATCGTTATCTCGATCCTCGCTGCCACGACAACCGAGCAGCTGAGCGCGGCTTATCCCGATGCGTCGATCTACAGGTTCATCCCGAACATGAACGCCGAGGTGGGGCGCGGGGTCCTGTGTTACGTGGCGGGGCCGGGAGCCTCGGACGGCCCCGAGGACGAGATCGTCGCGCTGATGAGCCGCGCCGGGGCCGTGATCCAGCTGGAAGACGAGCCCCTGATCGAGCCCGCGATGGCCCTGATGAGCTGCGGGGCGGCCTTCATGTCGCTCGTGGCCGAGAGCTTCGCCGACGCCGGGGTGGCGCATGGCCTCGACCCAGACGACGCGATCAGGATGGTGGTCGAGACCATGGGCGGCACGGCCGTCTACCTCGCACGCCACGACTACGACGGCCCGGCGCTGCGCGCGCGCGTGGCCACCCCGGGCGGAACCACAGAGAAGGGCCTGATCAGCCTCGAGGAGAACGGACTGCGGGACGTGTGCCGCGCGGCTGTCGATGCGGTCGTGGAGGCCACCAGATGACCACCTGGCTGGCGATCACGCGCACGGACGTCGCGGACTACATCAACACGCTCGTCCTCGTCTACCTCGTCCTGATCTTCATCCGGATCCTCACCAGCTGGATCCCGCGGATGCCCTACAACCGCTATCTCGCGGCGTTCCTGAAGTTCGTCAGCGACGTGACCGACCCGTACCTGAACCTGTTCCGCCGCATCCTGCCGCCGGTTCGCATGGGTCCCGGCGCGCTCGACCTGAGCCCGATCGTCGCCACGTTCGTGCTGATCATCGTGAGCAGCATCGTCGTGGGCCTGATCCGACCCGGGTGAGCCGGGGAGGGGCGCCCGCGGCGATCGCCACCGCCGGCATCGTCGTCGCGCTCGACCAGGCCACGAAGCAGCTCGCCATCGCGAACATCGACCGCGGCGAGCACGTGAACGTCTTCTTCGGCCTCGACATCACGAATACGCGCAACACGGGCGTCGCGTTCGGGGCCTTCGAGGGCGCCGGGCTCGTGGTGGCGATCCTGATCGGCATCTCGCTGGCGCTGCTGGTGGGCTACTTCCTGCTGCACCGCGACATGCCGCTGCTGTGGCTGCCCGTCGGGCTGCTGCTCGGCGGCGCGCTCGGCAACCTCGCGGATCGCGCCCGCGACGGCGCCGTGATCGACTTCATCGACCCCGTGGCCTGGCCCGCCTTCAACCTGGCGGACGCCTGCATCGTGGTCGGCGTGGTGATGCTGCTGTGGGTGGTGGAGGGGAGGCCGACACGAGCCCGGACGAGCTGATCGCGGGCCCGGAGGACGCCGGCCTGCGGCTGGACGCCTTCCTCGCCGCCCGGGGCGCGGCGCCCTCGCGGGCGGCGGCGCAGCGCCTGATCGAGCGCGGCGCGGTCGCCGTGGACGGCCGGCAGCGGCCGAAGAACCACAGGATCGGCGAGGGAGAGCGCGTGGCGGTCGAGGCGCCCGCGGCGGAGGCCGAGCCAGAGGCGCCGGAGCCGGTCTCCTTCGAGATCGTGTACGAGGACGAGCACCTGCTGGTGGTGGACAAGCCCGCGGGCGTGGTCACCCACCCGGCGCCGGGCCACCGCGGGCCCACGCTCGCGGAGGCGCTTGCGCCCCTGGCGGCGGGCGGCGCCCATCCCGAGCGGGCCGGGATCGTGCACCGCCTGGACCGCGACACCTCAGGGCTGCTCGTGGTGGCGCGCTCCGACGAGGCTCACGCCGCGCTCCAACGGATGATGAAGGCGCGCGAGGTCACCCGCGAGTACACCGCGCTCGTGGAGGGACATCCGGACGCCGCCAGCGGGACCATCGACGCGCCGATCGGGCGCGACCGCGGCAACAGGACCGTGATGTCCACCCGCACCGACCGCGCCCGCAACGCGGTGACCCATTTCGACGTCCTGGAGCGCCTGCCGCGCACCGCGCTGCTGCGCGTGCGCCTCGAAACGGGGCGCACGCACCAGATCCGCGCGCACCTGGCGGCGATCGAACATCCGGTCGTGGGCGACCCTCAGTACGGGGGCCGGGAGAGCGGCCGCAGGCTCGGCCTGGGGCGCCAGTTTCTCCACGCCTCAAAACTGATGTTTAGACATCCGTTCAGCGGGGAAATCGTCGCTTGCGAGTCCAAACCACCCGCCGAGCTGAGTCAAGCACTCGACAGCGCCCGGCGGGAGCCAGTCTCCGGAGGGCCAGACGGGGACTGAGACATACGAGCGAGGCGGTCTTAGGACCGCCTCGTCTCGTTCTAGGACGGAAACCCCGGTTTCGATCCCAGTGGCTATCCTCAGCCACGTAAAGCAAGCGACCCCGCTGGACACAGCGGCCGCGGCCCTGCCCGGGAATCACGTCCCGGGTCCGCAGCCGACCGGCGGGCAGACATTCACACAACCCAAGGGAGCAACTCTTTGGCCACCGAGATTGGCATCAGGGAGCTGCTGGAGGCCGGTGTACATTTCGGCCACCAGACGCGCCGCTGGAACCCCAAGATGCGCCGCTTCATATTCGGCGAGCGCGGCGGGATCCACATCATCGACCTACAGAAGACGGAGCGCCTGCTCCACACCGCCCAGGAGTTCGCGGGCGACCTTGCCGGACGGGGCGGGACGATCCTGTTCGTCGGCACCAAGAAGCAGGCCCGCGACGCGATCAAGGAAGCCGCAACCGCGTCAGGCATGCCCTACATCGACCAGCGCTGGCTGGGCGGGCTGCTGACCAACTTCCAGACGATCAACAAGCGCATCCGGCGCCTGCACGACCTGCGTGACTGGACCGAGTCCGGCACGATGGACCTGCTGCCGGTGCGCGAGCGCATCGCGGCGATCAACGAGCGCGACAAGCTCGAGACGAACCTCGGCGGCGTGGCCGAGATGCAGCGCCCGCCGGACGCGATGTTCGTTGTGGACCTCAAGGTCGAGGACATCGGCGTGCGCGAGGCCAAGCGCCTGAAGATCCCGATCATCGGGCTCGTGGACACGAACTGCGACCCGGATCCCGTGGACTTCGTGATCCCGGGCAACGACGACGCGATCCGCTCCTGCAAGATCATCATCGAGGGCATCGCCGACGTTGCGCGCGACCGCGCCACCCAGTTCCGCGCCGAGGAGGAGGCTGCCCGGCGCGAGCGCGAGGAGGCCGAGCGCAAGGAGGCCGAGGAGAAGGCACAGCGCGAGGCGGAGGAGCTGGAGCGCCGCGAGGCCGAGGAGCGGGCACGCCGCGAGGCCGAGGAGGCCGGCTTTTCGCCGGACGAGCCCGCCACGCCGAGCGGAACCCGCCCGGAGGCCGCCAGCGGCGCCGGGGCGCCCCGCGAGCGCCGGACGTTCGATCCTGACGAGGAGTCCTGATGAGCATCACCGTTTCCGCCCAAGACGTGAAGAGCCTGCGCGAGCGAACCGGCGCGGGGATCATGGACGCCAAGGCCGCCCTGCAGGAGTCGGGCGGCGATCTGGACAAGGCGATCGAGATCCTGCGCGTGAAGGGCCAGGCGTCAGCCGCCAAGCGCGGCGAGCGGGCCGCCGCCGAGGGCGTCGTGTCCAGCTACCTCCACGCCGGCGGCAAGATCGGCGTGCTGGTGGAGGTGGACTGCGAGACCGACTTCGTGGCGCGCACCGAGGAGTTCCAGCAGTTCGCCAAGGAGGTCGCGATGCACGTGGCCGCCGCGAACCCGGCCTACGTGTCGGAGGACCAGGTGGACGAGCAGGCCAAGGAGGCCGAGCTGCGCGTGCTGCGCGAGCAGGCGGCCGCCGAGGGCAAGCCCGAGAACGTGCAGGAGAAGATCGTCGAGGGCCGCCTGAAGAAGTGGCTCGAGGATGTGGTCCTGCTCGAGCAGAGGCACGTGAACGAGGAGAAGCACGGCGGGAAGACGCTGGGCGAGCTGCGCACGGAGATCGCGGCCAGCACCGGGGAGAACGTCGTGATCCGCCGCTTCTCCCGCTTCCAGGTCGGGGAGGAGTGACCGAGCCGGTCTTCAAGCGCATCCTGCTCAAGCTCTCGGGGGAGGCGCTCATGGGCGACCTCCCCTACGGAGTGGACCCGGGCCGGATCGCTGACATCGCCAAACAGGTGAAGGCCGTGACCGACCGCGGCGTGGAGATTGCGATCGTGGTGGGCGGCGGGAACATCTACCGCGGGCTGAAGGGCGCCGCGGACGGCATGGACCGCGCCACCGGCGACTACATGGGCATGCTCGCCACCGTCCTGAACGCCCTCGCGCTGCAGGACGCCCTGGAGCACCTTGGAGCGGTCACCCGAGTGCAGTCGGCGATCACGATCTCCGAGGTGGCCGAGCCGTACATCCGCCGGCGCGCGATGCGCCACCTGGAGAAGGGCCGGATCGTGATCTTCGCCGCCGGAACGGGCAACCCGTTCTTCACCACCGACACCGCGGCGGCACTGCGCGCGCTCGAGATCCATGCGGAGACCATCCTCATGGCCAAGAACGGAGTGGAGGGCGTCTATACCGCCGACCCGCGCGAGGACCCTGACGCGCGCTTCATCGAGGAGATCACCCACCAGGAGGCGATCGAGCAGCGCCTGCAGGTGATGGACTCGACCGCGCTGTCGCTCTGCATGGACAACGGGCTCCCGATCCACGTCTTCAACATGGACGACGAGCGCAACATTGACCGGATAGTGTGCGGCGAGCGCGTGGGAACCGTGGTGAGGAGCGGATGAGCGACGACGTCCTAAAGGACTTCCTGGACGATGCAAAGGCCAGGATGCAGCGGTCGGTGGATGCCACGAAGACCGAGTTCGCGACGGTGCGGACCGGCCGGGCGTCCCCGCATCTGCTCGACCGGATCGAGGTCGACTACTACGGCGCCACCACGCCGCTTAAGCAGCTCTCGCAGATCTCGGCGAGCGAGGCGCGCCTGCTCACGATCACGCCCTACGACAAGAACTCGATCAAGTTGATCGAGAAGGCGATCCTGGAGTCGGACGTGGGCCTGACCCCGTCGAACGACGGCCAGGTGATCCGCCTCCAGATCCCGGAGCTCACCGAGGAGCGCCGGAAGGAGCTCGTGAAGGTCGTCCACGGGATCGCGGAGCAGGGGAGGGTCTCGGTGCGCAACGTCCGGCGCGACGTGATGCACGATCTGCGCGAGCTGAAGAGCGAGGGCGAGGTGGGCGAGGACGACGAGCGCCGCGCTGAGAGCGAGCTCCAGAAGCTCACGGACTCGCACGTGGGCGACATCGACACCGCCCTCGCCGGCAAGGAACAAGAAATCCTGGAGGTCTAATTCCTCCTCGAGATGTGAGCGACGACGCCGCGCGGGCCCGCTACGTCGCCATCATCACCGACGGGAACGGCCGCTGGGCACAGGATCGCGGCCTTCCCGTGCTCGCCGGCCACCAGGCCGGCGCCGACGTGGTCAAGGCGCGGCTGAGGGACGCCGTCGAGCTGGGGGTGCGCGAGCTCACCGTGTACTCGTTCTCCACCGAGAACTGGACACGCCCGAAGGCGGAGGTCGACGGCCTGATGGCGATGTTCGCGGAGCGCATCGACCGCGAGACTCCGGAGCTCCACGAGGAGGGCGTGCGGATGCGCTTCGTGGGGCGCCGCGAGGGCCTCGGTCCCGAGCTCGTGCGTCGCATGGACTGGGCCGAGGAGCTGACGGGCGGGAACGACCGCATCACGCTGTTCGTGGCCTTCAACTACGGCGGCAGGGCGGAGATCATGGACGCAGCGCGAACCTTCTCCGGGGAGACCGAGGAAGAGTTCCGGCGCCACCTCTACGCACCCGACATGCACGATCCCGACCTGCTGATTCGCACGAGCGGCGAGCTCCGCATCTCGAACTACCTGCTGTGGCAGCTCGCCTACGCGGAGTTCGTGTTCCGCGACGAGCTCTGGCCTGACTTCGGCCGCGAGGCGTTCGAGGCCTCGCTCGACGAGTACGCGGCGCGCCGGCGCCGTTTCGGGGGGCGCTAGCGGTGGCGGCGAGGAGGGAGCGCAGCCCCGGGTCGGACCTCGCCCCGCGAGTGATCGTGGCGATCCCGGCGATCCTCTTCGCGCTGATCATCGTCGACCAGGGCGGCCTCGTCTGGACGATCGGCATCTTCCTGCTCGGCATCGTGGCGATGGGCGAGCTGTACACGCTGATGGGGCGCGTGCGGCCGCCCGCGCTGGCGGGCTTCCTGACGCTGGCCGCGATGCTCGCGGCGGCGCTCTACGGCGAGCCGCGCCACGTGATCATGGTGCTCGCGGCGTCCTTTCCGGTCACCTTCTTCTTCGCGGTTGTGCGGCCGCGGCGGGCGCACGTCTCGTGGGCGATCGCGGTCACCTACCTGGGCGTGCTGTGGATCGGCCTCGCGATGGTGCACGCCGTCTGGCTGCGCGAGCTGCCGCACGGCGACGGCCTGGTGATCGACGTGCTCGTGGCCACCTTCCTGGGCGACACGTTCGCCTACTTCGGCGGGCGCTGGTACGGGCGCACGCCGCTCGCGCCGCTGATCTCGCCCAACAAGACGCTCGAGGGCCTGGTGGCGGGCGTGGCCGGCGCGACGCTCGCGTTCTGGGCCGCCGGGCTCTACCAGGACTGGCTGACAGGCCCGCACGCGCTGCTGGTCGGCGCCCTCGTGGCCATCTCCGCACCGGTGGGCGACCTGTTCGAGTCGATGATCAAGCGCGACCTCGAGGTGAAGGACACGGGCAAGCTATTCGGCGCGCACGGAGGCGTGCTCGACCGGCTCGACGCGGTCCTGTTCACGGTCCCGGTGGCCTACTACGCCGCGGTCGCCCTGGGCTACTCCTGAGCGGGGCGGGGCCAGGGTCGCTCCCTAGACTCAGCCGAGTGCGCAGGATCCTGATAGTCGGCTCCACCGGCTCCATCGGCACGCAGGCGCTCGACGTGATCGAGCGCAATGCGGAGCTGGAGGTGGTTGGCCTTGCCGCGGCCTCGAGCTGGGAGCTCCTCCTCGAGCAGGCGGCCGCCCACGGCGTCGGGCGGGTGGCCCTGGCCGACCCCGACGCGGGGGCACGCGCGGCCGAGCATTCCCGGGTGGAGGTGCTGGCGGGCGCCGAGGGGCTGGTCGAGCTGATCACAGACACCGACTGCGACCTCGTCCTGAACGCGCTCGTGGGCTCGGCCGGGCTCGGCCCCACCGTTGCGGCGCTCGGCGAGGGCATCGACCTCGCCCTGGCCAACAAGGAGAGCCTCGTGGTGGGCGGCGAGCTCGTGACCACCCTGGCCGAGGCCACGGGCGCGCAGCTGCTCCCGGTGGATTCCGAGCATTCCGCGCTCCACCAGCTGATCGCCGGGGAGAGCCCCGGCACGGTGGACCGGCTCGTGCTCACCGCCAGTGGCGGGCCGTTCCGCGGCCGCACCGACCTCGACTCCGTCACGCGCGAGGAGGCGCTCGCCCACCCGACCTGGGACATGGGCGGCAAGATCACGATCGACTCGGCGACCCTGATGAACAAGGGCCTCGAACTGATCGAGGCGCACCACCTGTTCGGCGTGCCGTACGAGCGGATCGACGTGGTGGTGCACCCCCAGTCGATCATCCACGCGATCGTGCACCTGAACGACGGGGCGTCCCTCGCGCACCTCGGCTACCCGGACATGCGCGTGCCGATCTCGTACGCCCTGAACCACCCGGATCGGGTGGACGTGCCCGTGAGGCCCCTTGATCTGGTCGAACTGGGTGCGTTGACCTTCGAGGCGCCCGACCTGGACGCCTTCCCCTGCCTGCGACTCGCGCGCGAGGCCGCCGAGGCGGGCGGCACCGCGCCCTGCGTGCTGAACGCCGCCAACGAGATCGCCGTGCACGCCTTCCTGGCCGGCGACCTGTCCTTCACCGGGATCCCGCGGGTGATCGAGTCGACGCTCTCTGAGCTGCCCACGCAGCCGGTGCGGCACTTCTCCGACCTCTACGCGGCCGACGCGCACGCGCGCGAGGTGGCGAAGGGCGTGGCCGCGTGACCTTCCTCAGCTTCGTTCTCGCCTTCATCGGCTTCGCGCTGCTCGTGATCCTGCACGAGCTCGGCCACTTCAGCGCCGCCAAGGCGGTGGGCATGCGGGTGGAGAAGTTCTCGCTGTTCTTCCCGCCGACCGTGTGGAGCAAGAAGGTGGGGGAGACCGAGTACGCGATCGGGTCGATCCCCGCGGGCGGCTACGTGAAGATCAGCGGGATGAACCCGGACGAGGAGCTCCCTGAGGAGGTCCGCGACCGCGCATACCACGCGCAGCCGGTTTGGAAGCGGATCGTGGTGATCGGGGCTGGGCCGGCGGTGAACATCGTGCTGGCGTTCGTGCTGCTGTTCGTGTTCTTTGCGCTGATCGGCCCGGAGACCGGGTCGAGGAACGTCGGGTCGGTTGAGAAGGGCTATCCGGCCCAGGCGGTGCTGAAGCCGGGAGACCGTGTCGTGGCGGTGGACGGGCATCGAGGCACCCCACGCGAGCTCGCCAAGATCACCGCGAGCCACAAGTGCCCGCAGAAGCCGCCGCAGAAGGGCTGCAAGGCCACCGCGCCTGTACAGGTGACGGTCAAGCGGAACGGTCGCGTGCTCACCTTCTCGATGACCCCGATCTACGACCCCGTCGCCGAGCGCACCCGGCTCGGGTACTCGTACGCGCCCGGGCCGCGCGAGGACCTCGGACTCGGCGAGGCACTCGACCTGACCGTCGACCAGTTCTGGTTCATCACCAAGGGCACGGCCGAGCTGCCCGCACGGCTGATCAACCCGGAGCAGCGCAAGGAGCTCTCCGGGGTGGTCGGCTCCTACGAGGTCACGCGCCAGACGATCCTCAGCAACGTGGCGGACGTGATCGGCATCCTCGCGATCATCTCGCTCTCCCTCGCGATCGTGAACCTGTTCCCGTTCCTGCCGCTGGACGGCGGGCACATCTTCTGGGCGATCGTGGAGAAGGTGCGCGGCCGGCCGGTCTCGCTGGCGGTGATGGAGCGAGCGGGAGTGGTGGGCTTCATGCTCGTGATCCTGATCTTCCTGATCGGACTCTCGAACGACATAGGCCGCCTGAGCGGCGAGGGCTTCCAGGTGCGCTGAGCCCCCGCTGGGGCCTGCCGCGCGCTGCCGGCCGCGTTACGTTACGCCCATGGCTGATACGACCGAGCGGGCCGGGCGGCCCCCCGGACTTCAGGCTTCCACGGTGGCCGAGGCATTCCAGGCCACCGCGAAGGCCCATCCGGACCGCTGCGCGCTGCGCACCAAGGGGGATGAGTTCTCCATCACCTGGCGCGAGTACGCGGAGAAGGTGCGCGCCACGGCCGCCGGGCTGGCCGGGCTCGGGCTCGAGCGCGGCTCCACGATGGCGCTGATGCTCACGAACCGGCCCGAGTTCCACTGGTTCGATGCGGCGGCGGTGCACCTCGGAGCCACGCCGTTCTCGCTCTACAACACCTACACGGCCGAGCAGATCCAGTACCAGGTGGACGACGCCGCGGCACGCATCGTCGTGACCGAGCGGGCGTTCGCCGAGCGAGTGGGAGCGCTTACGGGGGTCGAGCACGTGATCGTCGTCGATGACGAGAGCGACGACCCCGTGGAGGCTCATGCCCCTCAGAGCTTCGATTTCGACGCTGCGTGGCGAAAAGTGGAACCCACCGACCTGCTCACCCTGATCTACACCTCCGGCACGACCGGTCCTCCGAAGGGCGTGCAGCTAACACACGCGAACCTGGTGGCAGGGATCAACGGATTCGACCAGATCATCGAGTTCCCGGACGCGGGCCGCGTGATCTCCTGGCTACCGATGGCACACATCGCGGAGCGCGCCTCGTCGCACTACCTGCCGATGTTCGTCGGCTTCTCCACGACCTGCTGCCCCGACCCGCGCCAGGTGGTGGCCTACCTCCCGGAGGTGCGGCCGTCCTGGTTCTTCGCCGTCCCGCGCATATGGGAGAAGCTCAAGGCCGCCATCGAGGCGGGCATCGAGGCCGAGCAGGATGCCGCGAAGAAGCACGCGACGCAGTGGGCGCTCGACATCGGGTTGCGGAAGGTGCGCGGCGAGGACGTGGGTGAGGAGCATGCGAAGGCCGACGAGCTCGTGCTCTCGAAGATCCGTGCCCGGCTGGGACTGGACCAGGTGGAGTCCGTGAACGTGGGCGCGGCGCCGACGCCGCCGGAGGTGATCGAGTTCTTCCACGCCCTCGGGATCCCGCTGGCAGAGCTGTGGGGTATGTCCGAGACGAGCGGCTACGGCACCTGCAACCCGCCCGAGCGGATCAAGATCGGAACGGTGGGACCGCCCGGCCCCGGCGCCGAGATCAGGCTGGCCGAGGACGGCGAGGTGCTGATCCGCGGCTCGTTTGTGATGACGGGCTACCGCAACCAGCCGGAGAAGACCCGCGAGGCGCTCGACGACGACGGCTGGCTCCACACCGGCGACATCGGCGAGTTCGACAAGGACGGCTACCTCAAGCTGGTGGACCGTAAGAAGGAGCTGATCATCAGCGCGGGCGGCAAGAACATGTCGCCGGCGAACATCGAGGCGAAGATCAAGGCCTCCAGCCCGGTTATCGGGCAGGCGATCGCGATCGGGGACGGGAAGCCGTACAACGTCGCGCTGATCATTTTCGACCCGGACGTGGCCCCGGCGTTCGAGCAGCAGCACGGCCGCGACGGGCTGGAGGCGGAGGTCACGCGCGGCATGCAGGCGGCCAACGAGCAGCTCGCCCGCGTCGAGCAGATCAAGAAGTTCAAGCTGCTCGACGACGATTGGGAGGCGGGCGGCGACGAGCTGACACCCACGATGAAGCTGAAGCGCAAGCCGATCCACGAGAAGTACGCGAAGGAGATCGAGGAGCTCTACGCCTAGGCTCCCCGGCGGGGCCGCGCATCAACGGCACTCAGGCGCCTCCGTGGAAGCGCCCGAGTGCCGCTCGTGCTCTTTCGAGGTGGCTAGGGGAGCGGATTCCGCTCCGCATCGCCCGTGGTCGGCGCGCCCGGGGCGGGAGCCTCGTCCTCGGTGCCGGGCGGGTTCGCCGGGTCGCGCAACGTCCCGTAGGTGTCGAGTTCGATGCTGCCCGCCGCGATCTCCTCGGGCTCGCCGGTCGGGTCGGTGACCCCGTCGTTGAGGAGGCGGTCGATCTGGCTCGTGTCCGCAGGCTCGGCGCCGTTCGGGTCGGTCGGGTCGCCATAGTCGAGCGGCCCACCGGGCTTGTCCAGGTTCTCGCAGCCCGGCAACGAGACGTTTCCATCGCCGTACTTCGGCGCCGTGGTCGCCACTGCGTTCGTGTCATTGACTGCCTTCGTGTCATTGGCGGGACAGTTGGGGCTCGCGCCCGGGTTGGGCTGCAGCCCTTCCGGTGCCTGGCCGCACTCGGCTCCGACGGGTCCGCTCGCACATGCGAAGAACCCGGTCAACGCCTCAAGCCGATCACAGTCGACCTGGCAAGTCGGCTCGTCGGTCATGCCACCGCAAGCGACTTCTTCAGAGTCCTTGAAGCAGTGCTGCTCCTGCGACTGCGACCCGTCCTTCTGCGTGGTCGTGATCGTCTGGACGAATACGCCGTCGTTGGTGCGCTGGTAGAGCGTGTTCTGCGATGTGCTGCCGTCGTCGTTCTGGCGCGCCGGGCCCTGGCCGAGAAACACGTACTCCGGATGGCTGTCGCCGGACGAGGTCGTCGTCGTCTGGCCCGCCGTCGTGCTGCCGCTCGGAGCGGGCGCCGTGGCGCCGTCGTCAGGCGCCGTGTCGGGCTTTGTTTGCTCACCGCCGGCCGGGTCGGAGTCCTGCTTGGGGTCAGTCCCGTCCTGCGGGGTGCTGCCGCCTGTGGGCTGGCTACCGCCGGTGGGCGTGGAGCCGCTGCCCGACTGCGGCTTCGGTTCCCAGGCGGAGGGCTTGTTGCTCTTCAGGAGGTCATCGCCTCTCGTACGCGAATCGCCCTTCTTCAGGCCGAGCGAACCGGGCGTGACCTCCTCGACCGCGACGAGCGTGTCGGTGCCTCCCTGGATCACCGCCCCCGTGATGCCGGCGATCTTGCCCTCGACGTCGAAGTAGGCGGTGATCTCGGCCTTGGCATCGCCCCAGTCGGGGTGCTCGATGAGGTACCCGGTCCGGGACGCCAGGTCACCGAGAGAGGTGGGCGGCCGCTCCTCGATGAACGGCGTGATCACGCGGCCATCGGGCAGCTTGATCGGGTCGAACCACCAGCGCGTGCCGGCCGTCTCCTCAGCCGGTGCCGGCTCGATCTTGTCGCCGCCGTCGGGCAGGCCACCGCTCGCGCGGCCGAGGCTGCCGTCGGCCTTCGGATCGATCGTGTGCGGCTTCAGGCCCGCGGCGGACGAGCCGGGCGCCGGCAGCGGACGCTCATCGCCGACCTTGACGTCGATCGAGTCCGGCTCGTACTCGATGACCTGCGTGACGGTCTCGACATCGTCGTCGACGACCGACGCGACGACGCCGATCTGCTTGCCGTACTTCCAGTACGTCGTGACCACGGTCTTGGTGCCGTCCAGCTGCGCGAACTCCTCGCCAGTGCGGATGAGGACCTCTCCCTGCTCGATGTCGCCATCCGCCGGAGGGATCATCTCCGTGAAGAGGGTGATCCGCCCGTGGGTCTCCTCGAGGCGACGTCCGTACTTGGACGCGTCCGCCCACGCCTGCTGGAACTGCTGGGCATGCTCCGAGTCGGCCTTCTCCTGCGCAGCGGCTCGCTGGTCGGCGACGGCCTGCGCGAGGGTCTCCCAGAATCCCGCGTCCTTGGAGCCGGAATAGCCGAGGGCGCCCGCCATCTCCTCGATGTCGGCGTCGGAGGCGAGCTTCTGGGGCTCCTCGGCGCCGGCGGTCTGCAGGGGAATGGCGGCTAGGCAAGCGAGGACGCAGCCTGCCGTCACCAGGCGGGCGACGATGGTCTTACGTCTGGGTGTGGGAGAGGTATCGCTCATATCCAAAGCGTCCAACCTCCCCGGCTCGCCGAACAGGCCCCCTAGGGCTGGATCGGTCAGCCCTCCAGCTAGGCTGAGGGGGCGCGAATGGCCTCAAAGAAGCAGATCGACGTTGGCGGTGTGAAGATCGGCGGCGGGGCGCCCGTGGCGGTCCAGTCGATGACGAAGACGGAGACCGCTGACTTCGACGCCACCATGAAGCAGATCCACGCGATCGCCGAGGCGGGCGGGGATCTGGTGCGCTGTGCGGTGCCGCGCGACGACGATGTGCGGGCGCTGGAGCGCATCGTCGTGGAGTCGCCGATCCCGGTGATCGCCGACATCCACTTCAACTACACGCTTGCCCTGAAGGCCATCGACGCCGGCGCCCACTGCATCCGCATCAACCCGGGCAACATCGGGGGGCACGACAAGGTTGGCCTGGTGGTAGACAAGGCCCGCGCCGCGGGCGTCCCCATGCGGATCGGCGTGAACTCCGGCTCGCTTCCCAAGCACCTGCACGAGCTCGAGCGAAAGAGTCCCGTGGAGGCGCTCGTGGCCGCCGCGCTGGAGCACGTGGAGCTGATGGACCGGCTCGACTTCGAGGACTTCAAGGTCTCGATCAAGTCGACGAACGTGCCCAACACGATCGCCTCGAACCGGCTGCTCTCGCAGAAGATCGAGAACCCGCTCCACCTCGGCATCACCGAGGCCGGCACGAAGTGGTCCGGCTCGCTGAAGTCGGCCGTCGGGCTCGGCACGCTGCTCGCCGACGGCGTTGGGGACACAATCCGCATCTCGCTCTCCACCTTCCACGCGGAGGAGGAGGTGAAGGTGGCCTGGGAGATCCTCAAGGCCCTGAAGCTGCGCGAGCGCGGCCCGGTGCTGATCGCCTGCCCGACCTGCGGGCGGCTCCAGTTCGACATGGACACGGTGGTGTCCGAGATCGAGGAGCGCCTGCGCCAGTACGACGACCCGATCGAGGTGGCCGTGCTCGGCTGCGCCGTGAACGGGATCGGCGAGGCCTCGCACGCCGATTTCGGCATCACCGGGGCGAAGAACGAGGGTCTCATCTTCGCCCACGGCAAGCCGCTCCGGAAGGTGCCTCAGGACGAGCTTGTGGACGCCCTGTTCGTGGAGATCGACAAGTCGATCGACCGCGGCTCGGTGCACGTCGACGAGCGCGAGTCCGCCGAGGGCGCCGCCTGGCTCGAGCGGATCGAGGAGGAGAACGCGGACGAGCTGACCCCGGAACGGATCGCCGCCATGGAGGCGGCAGCCGTGACGGAGGACGCGCTCGAGAACGGCCAGTCGCTCCCTATGGCCGGTGCCCCGAAGGCGAAGCGGATTCCGCTCGACGAGGAAGCCTCGCCGACGGCGGGGCGCCGTTTCACACGCGCCTAGCGGCTAGGCGGCGGCGCGCTGGGCGGGCTTGCTGTCGGCCGAACGGGCGGGCGGGAAGCAGAGGCTGCGGTGAACCGCTGTCGCCCGATTCCCGTCGAAGCGCACGAGGTACTGGTCGTTCTCCTCGAGCGGCCGATGGCAGACCTGGCAGATGGGGCGGGGCATGATGGTCATGGCCTAGAGCGATAGTTCCCCATGGGTCGGACGTTCCCTTGCAAGCACGTTGCAAAACGCGCTTACCACGTTCGGATCGAACTGTGTCCCCGCGCAGCTACGCAGCTCCTCGATTGCGTCAGTTTCACTCACCGAATCGCGGTACGGGCGCTCGGTGGTCATCGCGTCGAAGGCGTCGCAAACGGCGACCACGCGCGCCCCGAGCGGGATCTCGTTGCCGCTGAGGCCGTCTGGGTAGCCGCCCCCGTCCCAGCGCTCGTGGCTCGAGCGCACGAGCCGGGCGACCGGGCGCAGCGCCGGCGCGGCCAGCAGGATGCGCTCGCCGATCAGCGGATGGCGGCGCATGAAGCTCCACTCGACCGGGTCGAGCGGGCCGGGCTTGTCGAGGATGGCGTCCGGAACCGCGATCTTGCCGACGTCGTGGAGCTCGGCTGCGCGGGCCACCTCGTCGAGCCCCTCGGGGCCCATGTGCAGCTCACGCGCGACGGCAACGGCAAGCTCCCTGATGTCCCGAAGGCGGAACTGGAGGTCGGGGCGACGCTCGGACAGGGTCCGCAGCAGGACGTCGCGCGACTGGCGCCCGGCCGACATGCGCCGGCCGCCCTTGCGGGCGTACATGCGCCTGTCGGTGAGCTGGAGCGCCTGCGTGGGCGTGCTGGCCTCCTCCGGCACGAGCACGGACCCGAAGGAGCTGCTCACCTCGAAGCCCTCACCGCTCTCGGAGAGAGCCGCCGAGCAGGCCTCGACCAGCTCCTCGATCCCCTCGCGGTCGGCGCGCACCAGAGCGCAGAACTCGTCGCCACCCAGGCGGTAGGCGTCGCCGCTGCGGCCGACGACCTCGGCCAGGCGCCCAGCGAGCCGGATCAGAAGGGCGTCGCCGGCGGGATGGCCGAAGGCGTCGTTGTACTCCTTGAAGCCGTCCAGGTCGAACAGCAGCAGCGCGCGCGGCGACGCAATGCTGGCCAGCTCGAGCTGGAGCTCCAGATCGGCCACGAGGCTGCGCCGGTTCTTCAGCCCGGTGAGCGAGTCCGTCCGGGCCTCGGTGTGGGTGAGGCTGAGCGCGTGCTGGTTCTCGAGAAACGCGAGCGCCATCCTGGCCAGCGCCAGCAGCAGTGCCCACGCAGCAAGGCTCACGGCCGCGGCGTTCACGCGCTCGAAGTGGTCGTACACGAGCAGCTGGACGGCCACGAGGCCACAGCCCACGGGCACCGCCACGATCAGCCAGTCCTGAATGGTGATCCTCCTGCGCGCCGGCTGCCAGGCCGCCACGGCCACGAGCAGCGCCGAGGCGGGCCAGGAGATGTCGAGCAGCGTCCCCTGCACGTACTGGTCCGTGGCGCTCTGGAAGAGGTACAGGCCGTCCGCCACCGCCGTCAGGGCCAGGCCGCCGCCGAGCAGCAGCCAGACCGGGTCGGGCCGCCACCCGTTCAGCCCGAAGACCACCACCACGAGCCCGAGCAGCAGCAGGTCCCCGATGGGATAGGCGAGGTGCACCGCGACCTCCGCGTACCGCCGTGCGTGGCGTCGACGATCGGCTGGAAGGCCAGCGTCGCCACCAGCGCGGCCACGGTGAGCGCCGCGATGGCGCCGTCGAGCCAGAGGCTGCTGCGAAACGAGTCCGTGCGCGAGCGCGCCAGCAGGAGCAGCGCCATATAGCTGGCCGGATAGAACGAGAGGTAGAGCACGTCGGCCACCGAGGGGGCCGCGGCGTGCGGGTTGCCCCGGTAGAGCTCCATCCAGGTGATCCCGCCGGCGGCCCACGCCAGGAGACCGAGACCCATCACGAGCCAGGCCGCGCGCTCCTCCTGAACCATCGCGGCGCGCAGTACGCAGGCGGCTCCGGCGGCGATCACGAGCCCGCAGTAGACGCCGTCCCGAAAGAAGCCGTCGAGCTCCGGAGCGCCCAGTCCGAACGCCGTATGGGCCACGTACGCGAGCAGGGCAAGCCCAGTAAGCGCCCCGGAGGCGCGCAGCGCTGCTCTGAATCCAGGTGACACGTCCATAAATGGGGTAGTTCGTGCTTCGCTCTGGATCGGCTTTGCGGAGGAGGAACATGAGGGCAACTGAATAGACTCGCCCGCTTGTGACCCGGCTCTCCCGCTACTTCCTGCCAACCACGAGGGAGGCTCCCGCCGATGCGGAGGCGATCTCGCACAAGCTGGTGGTGCGCGCGGGGCTCGCCCGGCAGGTGAGCGCGGGGCTCTGGACCTTCCTGCCGGCCGGCTGGCGGGCGCACCGCAAGGTCGAGCAGATCGTGCGCGAGGAGCTGGATGCGATCGGCGCGGGCGAGATGCTGATGCCCGTCCTCCAGCCCGCTGAGCTGTGGAAGAAGAGCGGGCGCTACGGCATCGACGAGCTCTTCAAGCTGAAGGACCGGCGCGGCACGGAGATGGTGCTTGGGATGACCAGCGAGGAGGTCCTCACCTTCCACATCTCCCGCGAGGTGCGCTCCTACCGCGAGCTGCCGAAGCTGCTCTACCACTTCCAGACCAAGGAGCGCGACGAGCCGCGGCCGCGTGCCGGCCTGCTGCGCACGCGCGAGTTCATCATGAAGGACTCGTACTCGTTCGACCGCGACCTGGACGGCCTGGACGCCTCCTACCAGCTCCACATAGAGGCCTACGACCGCATCTTCGACCGGACCGGGCTCGAGTGGTACCGCGTGGAGAGCGACGTGGGCATGATGGGCGGCATCGGCGCGCACGAGTACATGGCGCCCTGCGCGGCCGGCGAGAACGAGGTGGCGCTCTCCGACTCCGGCTACGCGGCGAACATGGAGATCGCGAGCGCCACGCCCCAGCCGGTGGAGGGGCTCCCAGAGGGATCGCCCGAGCCGCGCGAGGTGGAGACGCCCGGGGCGGCGACCGTGGAGGCCGTCGGCCAGACGCTCGGGGTCCCGCCGGGAGCGATCATCAAGGCCTTCCCGATCTTCGTGGAGGAGCGCGGCCCCGCGCTGGTGGTGATCCGCGGCGACCACCGCCTCAACGAGATCAAGCTTCAGAACGCGCTCGGCGCGCCGTTCCGAGCCGCGGAGGCCGAGGAGGTACGAAGCACCTTCGGCGCCGAGCCGGGCTTCATCGGCCCGGTGGGCAGCCCCGTGGAAGTGCTCGCGGATGAGGCTCTGCGCGGCCTGAGCGGGCTCGCGGCGGGCGGCAACAAGCCCGACGTGCACCTGACCGGCGTGGAGCCTGGGCGCGACTTCGAGCCCACCTGGGTCGACGTGCGGCGGGTGGAGGCGGGCGACCTCTGCCCCGCGGGCCAGCCGATCCGCATCGAGCCTGCGATCGAGGTGGGCAACATCTTCAAGCTCGGCACCCGCTACTCCGACCCGCTGGGCGCGCGCTACCTCGACGAGGAGGGCAAGGAGCAGCTGATCTGGATGGGCTCCTACGGGATCGGTCCGGCGCGCATCGTCGCGGCCGCCATCGAGCAGTTCGCCGACGATCAGGGCATCTCGTGGCCGCGCGCCGTGGCGCCCTTCGACGTGGAACTGGTGACGCTCGGCAAGCCGGGGGAGGAGGCCCGCACGCTCTCCGACCGGCTCTACGACGAGCTGCGAGAGCTGGGGCTCGACGTGCTCTACGACGACCGCGACGCCAGCCCCGGCGAGAAGTTCGCCGACGCCGAGCTGCTCGGCTGCCCGCTGCGGGTGACGATCGGCAGGAAGAGCGTGGAGGCCGGCGAGATCGAGGTGCAGGTCCGCCGCGGCCAGGAGAAGGGCTCACTGCCGCTCGACGGAGCCGCCGACGCGGCGGCGGATCTGTGGCGGACCCTCCCCTGAGGCGCGAGCGCGAGCCGCTCACGTTCCGGCGACTGGTCGGGCTGGACCGCTCCGGGGGCCCGCCGCCCGAGACGCGCAAGGGCGAGCCCCTGCGCCCGTGGACGATTCCGAATGCGATCGGCTTCGCGCGGCTCGCCCTGATCCCGGTCTTCTTCGCCGTGGCCGTGAACTCCGGTGACGGCCAGTCGGGGCTCGCCTTCGCGCTCTTCGCCCTGATCGCGTGGAGCGACTACTTCGACGGCATGGCGGCGCGCATCACAGGCCAGTACAGCCGCCTCGGGGCCCTGCTCGACCCGCTCACCGACCGCCTGCTGATTGTGGCCGGCGCGGTCGTGGCCTGGCACTTCGAGACACTGCCGCGCTGGGCGCTCGCCGTTCTGGCGGCGCGCGAGGCGCTCATGCTGCTGCTCACGGAGCTCGCGCTGCGCCGCGGACTCGACCTGAACGTGACGATGCTGGGACGTTGGGCCGTGTGGCCGGTGATGAGCGCCCTGGCGCTCGCGCTCGTGGTAGATGGCTGGTTTCTCGATGTCCTGCTCTACGTCGGACTCGCAATGACCCTTGCGGCCACCGCCCGCTACCTGCAAGATGGGGTGCGGGCGATGCGCAAAGCCTCAACCTCTACTTGAGGAAGCGCTATAGTCGCCGGAACTTCTCGAAAGGACAACTTTGGACACGTTCCCTGACCTCGGCGCGCTCTCCGATACGGAGCTGAAGGACCTCATCCAGCAGCTCACCGAGGAGGAGCAGGAGGTCTCATACAAGCGCCGGATCCTCCACGGCAAGATCGACATCCTGCGCGCGGAGCTCGTGAACCGGCTGCGCAAGAAGCACGAGGAGGGCGAGTCGGTGATCAGCGGCGCCGACGTGCAGCAGCTGACCGACATCCTCGCGGGGAAGGGCATCCCGGCGGACGCGGACATCGAGTAACGATGCACTGCCCCGAGTGCGGCTTCGCCAACGCCGAGGGCGCGAACTATTGCCAGAAGTGCGGCGCGTTCCTCGGCGATCAGCCGGAGGGCGGGGGCGACACCACCGAGGTCTACCAGGTGGACGAGACCGGAGAGCTGCGTCCGGTCGACCTCGACACGGTGACCCACGAGGGCGCCACGCTCGTGATCCGCTCGGGCGGCGGCCGCGCCGGCGAGGCGTTCAACGTGGCCGGCGAGCGCATGACGATCGGCCGCAGCCCGGACGCGGAGGTCTTCCTGGACGACGTGACGGTGTCGCGCAACCACGCGCTGCTCGTGCTGCGGCGTGACGGGCTCTACATCGACGACCTTGGCTCCCTGAACGGCACCTATGTGAACCGCCGCCGCATCGAGTCGCACCGGCTCCAGAACGGCGACGAGCTGCAAGTGGGCAAGTACAAGCTGACCTATCTGGAGGAGCGGTGAGCACCGAGGTATCGCGCGACACGCCGCCCCGCAAGGAGAAGGCGCTCACGATCGGAGCGGTCGTCAAGCAGCTCGAGCGGGAGTTCCCGGACATCTCGATCTCGAAGATCCGCTATCTCGAGGACCAGAAGCTGCTGGCGCCGCGGCGCACCCCGGGCGGCTACCGGCTCTACGCGGCAGCCGACGTGGACCGGCTGCGCACGATCCTGCGCCTCCAGCGCGACGAGTTCCTGCCCCTGCGGGTGATCCGGCAGGAGCTCGCGGCGGGCCGGGCGGACACCGAGGTGGCCACGCCCGATGCCCCTGCCGAGCCGCGCGGCGCCGTGCGGCGCACCAGCTTCGCCCTGCGCGGACCCGGGTCGCTGTACCGCCTCTCCGAGGTGCTGGAGGAGACCGGAGCGGACGAGGCGCTCGTCAAGGAGCTCGAGGACTTCGGCGTGATCAAGGGCGAGCGCCACGACGGCGAGACGCTCTACGACGACACCGAGCGCGAGATCATCCGCGCCGTCGGGGAGCTGAAGCGCTTCGGCGTCGGGGGCCGCAACCTGCGCGTGTTCCGCACGTCGGCCGACCGCGAGGCCGCGCTGCTCGAGCAGATCCTCGCGCCGGCGCTCCGCTCGCGGAACCCGGAGCGCCGCAAGGAGGCCGTCGAGGCGCTGGAGAACCTCGCGGCGATCGCGTCGCACCTCAAGCACCTGCTGCTGATCCGGGACCTGCGCAAGCTCGCACGCTGAGCGGAGGCCAATTGCGCCTCGAGGACTACATCCAGGACATCCCGGACTTCCCGAAGCCGGGGATCGTCTTCAAGGACATCACGCCGCTGTTCCTCGACCCCGAGGCGCTGCGCTTCGCGGTCGACCAGCTGGCCGAATACGCGCGCTCGCGGGAGATCGACTACGTCATCTCGGCCGAGGCGCGCGGCTTCGTGCTCGGCGCGGCGGTGGCGGCCGCGGCCGATGCGGGCTTCGTCCTCGCCCGCAAGCCGGGAAAGCTCCCGCGCAAGGTTTCCTCGGTGGAGTACCAGCTCGAGTACGGCATGGACGCCCTCGAGGTGCACTCCGACGCGATCCGCGGCTGGTGCCCGCGTGCTGGTGCACGACGACCTGCTCGCTACCGGCGGGACCGCCGGCGCGCTCTGCGAGCTGGTGGAGCAGGCGGGCGGTGTCGTGGCAGGATGCGCGTTCGTGATCGAGCTGGCGTTCCTCCATGGCCGCGACCGCCTCCGCGACCACGACGTGCGGTCGCTCGTGGTTTTCGACGACGAGTGATGGTGGTCCGGCGCGAACGCGTGGTGCCGTGCCCGCCGAGCGACATCTGGCGCATCGTCAGCGATCCGGCTCGCCTGCCCGCCTGGTGGCCGGGAGTCTCGCGAGTGGAGGACGCGAGCCGAGAGGCGTGGACCACGGTGCTGGTATCCCCGAAGGGCAAGAGCGTCCGTGCCGACTACAGCCTCGTCGAGGCGCGCGAGCCGGAGTGGCTGCGCTGGAGGCAGGAGGTGGAGGAGTCGCCGTTCGAGCGGCTGCTCTCGGAGGCCACCACGGAGCTGGAGCTCGAGCCGGATCCGGACGGCGGGACGAGGGTGCGCCTCACGCTCAACCAGCGGCCCCGGGGGTGGGCACGGTTCAGCCCCTTCCAGCTGCGCGCGGCCGCCGCGAGGCAGGCCGAGGGCGCGCTGGAGGGGCTCGCGGAGCTCGCAGGGGAACGGGACTGATGCGCTGGTGGGGCTGGGGAGAGGACGGGCACGCCGTCCCGCTGCCGCCTGCCGCCGAGGGGCTGCTGCGCGACGAGCTGGGCGTGGACCCGGCCACCCGCAGGCCGCCGGTCGCGCTTGAGGAGGTGTCCGTGCCGGATTCCCGGCTGCCCGCGCCCGCCCGGGAGCGGCTCGCTGCGGCCGCGGGTGCCGAGCACGTGCGCGACGCGCGCGAGGAGCGCATCGCCCACGCCGTTGGCCGCTCATATCCGGATCTGGTGCGGATCCGCTCCGGCGACGCCTCGAGCGCGCCCGACGCCGTGGTGCTGCCCGGCTCGGCGGAGCAGGTGGCCGCGGTGCTGGCGGCATGCGCCGAGCAGCGGGTGGCGGTCACCCCGTTCGGCGGCGGCACCAGCGTGGTGGGCGGCGTGGAGCCGGTGCGCGAGGGCATGGCGGCGGCGATCTCGCTCGACCTGCGCCGGCTCGACGCAACGGTCGAGGTGGACCGCAGGTCGCTGACGGCGCGCCTCGACGCGGGGCTGTTTGGCCCCGAGGCCGAGCGGCGGCTCGGCGCCGAGGGCGTCACGCTCGGGCACTTCCCGCAGTCGTTCGAGTACTCCACCGTCGGCGGCTGGGTGGCCACGCGCTCGGCGGGCCAGGCCTCCACCGGCTACGGGCGCATCGACGAGCTGGTCGAGGGAGTGCGCTGCATCACACCGGCGGGTGAGCTCGGCACGCGCGCGCTGCCCGCGTCCGCGGCCGGCCCGGACCTGCGCGAGCTGATCGTGGGCTCCGAGGGCGTGCTGGGCGTGATCTGCGAGGCCATGGTGCGCGTGCGGCCCGCGCCGGGGGCGCGCCGCTACGAGGGCTGGTCGTTCCGGAGTTTCGCCGAGGGCTGCGAGGCCTTCCGGGTGATGGAGCAGGCCGATGGCGCCGCCCACGTGTGCCGGCTCTCGGACGAGCACGAGACGCGCCTGACGATGGCGCTCGCCTCGACCGGGAGCCGCTCAGAGCGCCTTGGGCGCCGCTATCTGCGCATGCGCGGCCACGAGGGCGGCTGCATCGCCATCATCGGGTTCGAGGGCGACGAGGAGGACGTGGAGCGCAGGCGGCGGCACACGTCGGGACTGCTGCGCGCCGGCGGCGGCGTTCTGCTCGGCCGGCGCCCGGGGGAGGCGTGGCTGCGCAGCCGCTACGCGGGCCCCTACCTGCGCGACGAGCTGCTCGACCGCGGCGTGATGGTGGAGACGCTCGAGACGGCCACGACCTGGACCAACCTGGAGAGCCTCCACGCCGCCGTCGGCGAAGCGCTCCGGACCGTGCTCGGCCAGCGCGGCACCCCGCCGCTCGTGATGTGCCACGTGTCCCACCTCTACCCGTCGGGCGCGTCGCTGTACTTCACGTTCCTCGCGCGCCAGGAGGAGGACGCGCTGGCGCAGTGGCGCGCCGCCAAGACGGCCGCCTCAGAGGCGATCGTGGCGGGCGGGGGCACGATCACGCACCACCACGCGATCGGGCGCGATCACCGGCCCTGGATGCGCGCCGAGGTGGGCGAGCTCGGCATCGAGCTGATCCGGGCGGCCAAGGAGCGGCTCGACCCGGCCGGCATCATGAACCCCGGGAAGCTGCTCCCCTAGGCGGGGGGCCTCAGGACCGTCTGGCCGAGTGCGGCCGGCTTCTTGGCGGTGCCCTGCGCGTTGCGCAGCTTCGGGATCGACCCGCGCAGGACCGACTGCCCCGAGTGCTTCACGTTGGGGTTCTTGCCCACCGGCTGGCGCGTCACGTCGATGTACTTGTACTTGGCGTAGTCCGCCGGGAAGGGGCCGATGGCCTGGTAGTTGCCCTGCTGGTCGGTCACCTGGCCGCCGAGCGAGCGCGCGTCGTCCGGGCTGTTGTAGAGCCAGACGTAGTAGCCCTCGTTCTGCCCGCTGGGCGCGAGCCGCGCCGCCTGAACGAGCAGCTGCTTCTTGCCGCCCTGGTCGACCACGATCGCGATGCCCGCGGGCGCGTTGGTTGCGGCCGCCTGGTTCTGATTCCCGCCCTGGGTGCTGGCTTGGTTGTCGCTGCTGGCGCTGCTGGTCTTGTCGTCGTCGCCGGTGAGGAGGCCGATCGGCCAGACCAGCACTGCGAGCAGGATCACGGCCGCCGCGGCCGCGCCGGCCAGCAGACGGCGCCGCATGACGGGGTCGCTGGCCAGGCCGCGCGCGCCGGATGGGGCAGCGCCCAGGCCTGCCGCGCCGGCCGACGCCGCGGTCGGCTCAGCGGCTGCTCGTTTCGCACGCCCGCGCTCACCCTCCGGGATCGCCGGCACCGAGCCGTTCACGTACAGCTGCTCCAGCGAGTCGAGCAGCGAGCGCGCCCAGCTGCGGGCGGCCTCGGAGCGGCGCAGGTGGCCCTTGGTGGCGGTGGCCTCAGGGCCGGACTGCTGCCCGAGGACGTAGTCGGCAAGCTGGCCGCGCCAGTCCACCTCGACGCCGCGCACGCTCACCGGGGCCAGCTCCACGAGCGCGTCGCGTGCCAGCTCGCGCACCCGGGATTCGGGCATGCCGAGCATCTCCGCGAGCTCGGGATAGGTCTTTCCCTGCTGGAGCACGAGCTCGACGATCGCCCGCTGCTCGGGCGAAAGCTGATCAAACGTCGCCATTCGGCGCGAACTGTAGTGTGCCCGCGCGTATGGATTCGCCAGTTGGGACGTATCCCGCGCCCGGGACTCTCGACGACGTGCTGGGCTTCGAGCTGCTCGAGTCCTCGCCTGAGCGCTGCCGCGCCCGCTTCGCGGTCGAGAAGCGCGTCCAGCAGCCGCTCGGGCTGGTGCACGGCGGCGCGTACGCGGCGCTCGCGGAGTCGATGGTGTCGGCCACCACCCACCTGGCCGTCCAGGGCGACGGCAACTTCGCCGTCGGCCAGTCGAACCACACGCATTTCTTCCGGCCGGCCACCGAGGGCACGGTCCACGCCGAGGGCACGCCAATCCACCGCGGCAGGACGAGCTGGGTCTGGGACGTGCGCTTCACCGACGACGAGGGCCGGCTCTGCGCCGCCTCGCGTGTGACCCTGGCCGTGCGGCCGGCTAAAGCGCCCTGAGCCGCCGCTCGGCGGGATCCGCCGAAGTCTCGTAGCGGTTCGTGATCGGCAGGCGACGGTCGCGCCCGAAGGCACGCGAGGAGATCTTGATTCCGGGCGGGGCCTGGCGGCGCTTGTACTCGGAGCGGTCGACCATCCGGATCACGCGCTCCACCTCCTCGGCCGGGAGTCCGCGGTGCACCAGCTCCGCCGCGTCGAGGTCGTCCTCGATGTAGCCCTCGAGGATGCGGTCGAGCAGGTCATAGGGGGGCAGCGAGTCCTCGTCGCGCTGCTCGTGGCGCAGCTCGGCCGAGGGCGGGCGCTCCAGCACCGACGCCGGCACCAGCTCGCGGCCCTCCTGCTCGTTGCGCCAGCGGACGAGCCGGTAGACCCAGGTCTTGTAGACGTCCTTGAGGACCGCGAAGCCGCCGGCCATGTCGCCGTAGAGCGTCGCGTAGCCCACCGACAGCTCGGACTTGTTGCCGGTGGCGAGCACCAGCCAGCCGAACTTGTTCGAGAGGGCCATCACCACGTTGCCGCGGATGCGCGCCTGCACGTTCTCCTCGGCCACGTCCGGCTCGCGGCCCTCGAAGGCCTGGCTGAGCATCTCCTCGTAGGCGCGCATGGCCTGCTCGATGGCGATCTCGCGGAAGTCCACGCCCAGGTTCTCGGCGACCCTGCGGGCGTCGTTTCTCGTGCCCTCGCTCGAGTAGGGCGACGGCATCGACACGCAGGTAACCCGCTCCGGGCCGAGCGCGTCCGCCGCCACCAGCGCCGCGAGGGCGGAGTCGATCCCGCCCGACAGCGCGATCACCACGCGCTCGAAGCCGTTCTTCTCCACGTAGTCGTGGAGGCCGGTGCGCAGCGCGGTGTAGACCTCGGCCTCGTCGCTGAGCGTGTCCGCGACGTCTCCGGACACCAGGTCGGCCTCGCTCTTCGGCTCGGTGGTGAGGCTCGCCAGCGTGAACACCGGCGGCTCGGCGAGCGGCCCCGCGCGGCGCTGGCGGCGCACGTTCGCGCGGTGGCGCGTCTCGCGCAGCCGCGCCGCGGTGATCGCGCGCGGGTCGATCGTGCAGAAGGTGAGCGCCTCCTCGAACTGGGGCGCACGCGCGAGCACCTCGCCGTCCTGGTCGATCGCGAGGCTGTGGCCGTCGAAGACGAGCTCGTCCTGGGCGCCCACCGTGTTCACGAAGACGACGGCGGTCAGGTTGTCCACCGCCCGCTGAATCAGCATGCGCTCGCGCCGTGCGCCCACGCCCATGCGGTAGGGGGAGGCGGACAGGTTCAGGATCACCTGCGCGCCGGCGAGCGCCTCGGTCATGGCGGGCGGGCCCGGCTCCCAGATGTCCTCGCAGATGCTGAGGCCGAGCGGGATGCCGTTCAGCTCGACGATGGCCGCCTCGGCGCCCGACTGGAAGTAGCGCTGCTCGTCGAAGACCCCGTAGTTCGGCAGGTACATCTTGCGGTAGGTGGCCACGACGCTGCCGTCGGCCAGCACGGCCGCGCTGTTGTAGACGTCCTCGGCCTTCTCGGGATAGCCCACCACGGCGGCGATGTCGTGCACCTGGGCGGCCAGCTCCCGGAGCGCCTCGTCGGCGGCATCCAGGAAGCTCGTCTTCAGCAGGAGGTCCTCGGGCGGGTAGCCGGTGAGCGCCAACTCCGGAAGCACCACGAGCGCGGCACCCCCGTCGCGCGCGCGGGCGATGCTCTCGGAGATCTTGCGCGCGTTGCCGCGAATGTCCCCGACGACGGGGTTGATCTGCGCGAGGGCCACGCGGAGCAGGTCAGTGCGCTCGGGCATTGGTTCCATTATCGCGGGCGCGGCGCCGAAATACGGGCATTGAAGGTCAGCACCCGGCCCGGGTGGGTCATCCTGGTCGCGCATAGCGCTACTTAGATGACCCACCTGCGGCGTGGCCGGCTCCGGGGTCAGCAGCCCAGGGTCACATCGAGGTAGCGGTTCGGGCGGATGTAGTGCTCGAAGTGCCACCACTCGTTCAGGTAGGCGCTGAAGCCGAAGCGCTCCATTGCGGACTTGAGCATCAGGCGGTTGCGCAGGATGCGCCCGCTCGCGTTGTACGTGTGGGAGCGGGGGCCGAAGGCGAAGCCGCCCATGCGAAGGCGTTTTCCGTCGCGATCGCGGACCATGGTGATGTCCACCGCGCTCCCGGTGTTGTGGCGGCTACGGCGGGCTATGTAGGTGCCCACGGCGCCGCCTCGGCCCGTGCGCTCGGCCCAGCGGACGAGGGCCTCCGTGGCACGCACCGGGCGGTAGGCATCCAGGATCAGCAGGCCGAGGCCGCGTCGACTCACGTAGCGCTGCACCTGACCGACGTTGAACGCGGCTCGCTCGTGCAGCAGCGCCCAGTTCTCGCAGTAGCCGGGAAGCGGCGCCCCGGTCTCGTTGTGCTTGGTCCGATACGAGAGCTTCACCCGGATACCGGGCCCAAAGCGATGCACGTCCACAAGCCCCGCCCGGCGAGTCGCGGGCGTGCCGCCCTCCTTAGGTGCAGGCTGTTGACCCTGAGCCGCCGCCGGAGTCCGCCGGAAGAGCCGCTGCGCCACTCCTCGCAGGGTCTCCGCGCCGTACTCGTGCGAGGGGTTGCCGTCGGTGAGCACGGCCATCGATATGCGCGTGCCGCCGCGCTCGAACAGCGCCGCCTCGTGGACCAGCTGCCCGGCTCCCGTCCCGCGCCACCCGCCCTTGAAGAACGTCTTGAATCCAACGGCGCGCGAATAGCGGGAGAAGCCCCAGCGCTGGTAGCTGACGATCGACGAGAGCAGCCCGCGCGCGTACGGGCGCGAGGCCTTTGGAACCAGCCTGTCGATGCGGTTGAAGAAGCGCGCCTGGTCCTCGGCACTGAAGTGGGCGTTTCCCCAGTAGCCGGCCACGGAGAAGCTCTTCATCCCGGCCAGCCGCGCGAGCCGGTAGAGCGCGGCGTCGCCCACGCGGTAGTAGATGGTGTCCGCCGCGTCGTTCGACGACACCGTGATCATCGGCCCCAGCGAGGCGCGCTCGCCGGCGTCCGCGGCGCGGTTGCCGATCCCCCGCAGGTACGCCACCAGCAGCATGGCCTTCACCAAGCTCGCGCTCACGTAGGTCCGGTGCGGCGCGAACCCGTGCAGCCGGCCCCAGGAGTCGATCAGCGACCACGAGTTGGTGGCGCCACGCGCGCGCAGCCAGCGCCGGGCCGCACGGATCCGAGCGGACGGCGGGAAGCGCGCCGGCAGCGCCCTGCGGCTGATCTTGCAGCCGCGGCCGGGGCGCACCCTCACGCCCACCTCGGTGAGCCCTCCGGAGAGGACCCGCACCGGGCGTGCGCAGCGGTCCGTGGGCGGGTCGAGCAGGCGGCAGTTGCCGTCGCAGGGACGCTGGTAGCTGATCACGCGGTAGCGCCCGGGCGCGAGCCGGCGTTTCATGCGGAAGCGCGGCCTGCGGACGCGCCGCGCGACGACGACCCTGCCGCCCGCGGCCCGGACGCGCACGTACGCGACCGAGCCCTCCACGTACAGCCCGCGCGAGCGGTCGAGCGACTCCCGCAGGTCGAGCGTGCCCGGTGCCGCCTCGGCGCCGCCCGGCAGCGCGAGGACCGCAACCACGACGGCTATCCCGTGCCGGGAGCGCACGGTCAGGCATGGTACGGGTGCCCGTATCGACAGCGCAACGCCGCACTCCTAGCCTGGACGCATCGAAACACTGATCCGGCCCATCCTCGACCCGCGCACGTACAGGCGCATCCTGTACCTCCTATTGGCGCTGCCGCTCGGCGTGGCGGAGTTCGCGTTCCTCGTCACGGCGATCTCCTTCGGCTTCGGCACGGCTGTCACGCTGATCGGCATCCCGGTGCTGATCGGCACCGTCTATGCCTGGCGCTGGCTCGCCGAGCTCGAGCGCCGCCTGATCCACGCCCTCGTCGGTATCGAGATCCCGAGCCCCTACCGGCCCGATCCGGTGGGTGGACGCTGGTGGAGCCGCCTGACCGCGCGGCTCGCCGACCCGGCCACCTGGAAGGACCTGGCCTTCCTGCTGCTCCAGCTGCCGCTTGGCATCCTGTCGTTCACCGTCACGGTCGCGGTTCTCGGCGTCGGAATCGGGACGCTCGCGGAGCCGGTCCTCTACCTGACGGTGTCCGACGCCACCTGGCTGGACTGGATCGACGTGAACAGCCTCGGCGCGGCGATCGCGCTGATGCCGCTCGGCGCGTTGATCCTGCTGGTGGGAATCCCCGCCCTGGGTGCGCTGGGCCGCCTGTACGGCTGGCTTGCGGCCCAGCTGCTCGGCTCGAACGCCGACCCCGAGCTGACCGCCCAGGTGACCGAGCTCGAGGGCGCCCGCTCACGCATCATCGCGGCAGCGGACGCCGAGCGCCGGCGCATCGAGCGCGACCTCCACGACGGCGCCCAGCAGCGGCTCGTCGCGCTCGCCCTGAACCTGCGCATGGCCGAGCAGCGCGCCGAGAACGGCGACCCCTCTGCGGCCGAGCTCGTGCGCCAGGCGGGCGAGGAGGCGAACCTCGCGCTGAAGGAGCTGCGCGACCTCGCGCGCGGCATCCACCCGGCCATCCTCACGAACCGCGGTCTGCCGGCCGCTCTCCAGGACCTCGCCTCGCGCGCCACCGTCCCGGTGGAGGTCGTGGCCAGCCCGGACGAACGCCTGCCCGGCGCGGTCGAGGCCGCGGCTTACTTCGTGGTGTCGGAGTGCCTCGCGAACATCGGCAAGCACGCGAACGCCGAGAGCGCGACCGTGGCGGTGACCGCGAGTGACGGCCGCCTCACCGTCGAGGTGAGCGACGACGGCGTGGGCGGCGCGGCGCTCGACGGCGGCTCGGGCATCCAGGGGCTGACCGACCGGGTGGGGGCCCTCAGCGGCCACCTCACGGTCGACAGCCAGCCGGGCGCTGGCACCCGCGTGACGGCGGTCATCCCGCTCACCGCCACCGAGCCGCGCGAAGAGGCCGTCCCGGTGCTGCGCGGCGCGCGCGTGCTCCCCGACGCCGAGGCGGACACACTCCAGCGCCGGAACGCCCACAACCTCCACATCCGCGTAGCAACCCTCGGAATCGTGGCGGGCGTGCTCGTGGTGATCTGGGCGCTAACGGGTCCCGAGCTGCCGTGGATCGTGTGGCCGCTGCTCGGCATCGGCCTGATCGCCGCCCTCGACGCCTGGCGCGTGTACGGCGCGCCGCCGCTCCGCGAGACGGACCTCGCCGGCGCCGAGGACCGCACCGAGGCGATCCGGAGGCTCACCCGCCGCCGCCGTCGCCGCCACCACATCGGCGCCCAGGTGATCCTCAACATCTTCCTGATCGGCGTGTGGTTGGCGGCCGGCGGCGGCTACTTCTGGCCGGCGTGGGTGATCCTCGGTTCGGCGGTGGCCATCGGCCTGAACGCGCTGCCGCGCGCCGCGAGGGCGCACCGCAGCCTGCTCGGCGACGTGCCCTAGCGGTTGAGCAGCTCGATCAGCTCGCTGGTGCTGTCGTCGCCGTCCCAGGTGAACGGGAACTGCTCCTCGCCAGCCAGGTCGAGCTCCCCGCCGTTCTGGATGCGGCCGACGGTGGGATCGACCACCCGCACCTGCCCGCGCCGCCAGGAGCCGCGCTGCTCGTTCTTGATCTTCACCACGTCAACTGAGTCGCCGACGCCCTCCTTCCAGGGGCTCAGAGCGAGCGCGACGACCCGGTCGGCGGTCACGGCGAGCACGAACTCCTTCGAGAGGGTCTTCGACCGCCGCGGCCGCAGCACCTCGAGCAGCGCCAGGCCGGTGACCATCCTGAACAGCGACTGGGTCTTCCCCTGCGTGAGCATCCCGGCGGCCACCACCTCCTGGTCGAGCCAGCCGCTCTCGTTGAGGGCGTGCTTGAACGCCCCGGGGCGCCGCCACTCGACCGGCAGCGTGCCGCGGGTGAGGTGCTTATCGAGCCGCTCGAGCGACTTGCTCTCCCTGCTGGGCCAGAACAGGTCGATGACCAAATCCAACAGCATGACTATCTCCTCCGTGGTTGACCCGGTTAAGGTCGCCCACCGACGAGTGGCCCGCCAGGGGGGCAGGCCGACGCTCTATGCGTCGGTTTTCCGCCTAGTCGCCGCGGCCAGGGCCTAGTGGCCCCAGCCGACCGGCTCCTCGTGCCGCACGCTGTCCTCGCCGCTCTCGCCGGTCCGGATGCGGACTGACTGCTCGATGGGGTAGACGAACACTCGCCCGTCGCCGACGTTGCCCGTCCGGGCCGCTTCGACGATTGCTTCGACCGCGCGCTCGACGAGGTCCGTGGGGACCACGGACTCCACCTTGATCTTCGGCAGCAGCGAGATGTTCGCCTGGACGCCGCGGTACTGCTCGGTGTAGCCCTTCTGGCGGCCGCAGCCGACAACCTCGCTGACCGTGAGGCCGGAGACGCCGAGCTGGTCGAGCGCGTCCTGCACCTCCTGGAGTCGCTCGTGGCGGATGATCGCCTCGATCTTCTTCATGGCGCTCTAGCCCTCCTGGACTCGTGCGGTGGCTGACAGCGTGACCGGCGCCGGCTGCCGCGGTGGCCAGCCCTTCGGCATCGCCGGGGGACGGTACTCCGAGCCCGGGACGGGCATGAACGCCTCCGGATAGCCCCACATGCCGTGCTCGACGATGTCGAGCCCGTAACGCTCCTCCTCGGGCGCCACGCGCAGGCCGTGGCTCTTCTTGATCACCCAGAAGACCAGGAAGCTCACGCTGAACACCGATGCGAACGCGGCACCCACGCCGAGTGCCTGGACGCCGAGCTGGTGGAAGGAGCCGGTGTAGAAGAGCCCGCCATCCCCGATCGCGTTCAGCTCGGCAAGCCTCGGGCTCGTGAACAGACCGCATGCGAGCGTTCCCCAGATCCCGGCGATGCCGTGTGCCGACAGGGCGCCGACCGGGTCGTCGAGCTTCTTGTCGATCGCGAGCACTGCTCCGACGACGATGATGCCCGCCACGAAGCCGATCAGCGGCGCTGCCCAGAACTCCACGTAGCCGGAGGGAGCGGTGATCGCAACCAGCGCAGCGATGGCGCCGTTGGCGGTCATGCTCATGTCGAACTTCCGCATGGTCAGGTGGCTCATGAGCATCGCGCCGAGCACTCCGGCCGCCGCGCCGAGCTGCGTCACGACGACCACGTCGGCGAAGCGGCCGCCGATCGCGCCCAGCGTGGAGCCCGCGTTGAACCCGAACCAGCCGAACCAGAGCACCAGCACGGCCAGCCCCACCAGCGGCATGTTGTGGCCCGGGATGGCGTTCGGCTTGCCGTCGTCGCCGTACTTGCCCTGGCGCGGGCCGAGCAGCAGCAGCGCCGCCAGCGCGCCCGTGGCGCCGATCAGGTGCACCACCGTGGAGCCGGCGAAGTCCTGCATGCCGAAGTTCGCCTGCAGCCAGCCGCCACCGAAGATCCAGTGGCTGATGATCGGGTAGATCAGCGCGCTGAACACCACCGCGTAGATCAGGTAGGCGCCGAACTTGATGCGCTCGATGGTGGTTCCCCAGACGATCGCGAGCGAGACAGCGCAGAAGACGAACTGGAAGAAGAACTTGGCTGGAACCGCAGCCTGCGAGAACTCCATCGCCGGGAACGCGCCCGGGTCCGTCGTGCCGAGGAAGGTGCCCTCGGTGCCCGCGAACCAGCCCGCGCCGCCGAAGGCGAGCGCGAAGCCGACCGCCCAATAGCAGAGCGCTGCTATCGAGAAGTTCGCGAGGACCTTCGGCACGATCGTGCCGGCGTTCTTCATCCGCGAGAAGCCGACCTCGAGGAAGAGGAAGCCGACCTGCATGAACATGACGAGCACCGCGGCGACGACCACCCAGGTGGTCTCGATCGCCGGAATGGCGTCCTTGAGAGTGGGTTCCATGAACGGAATAGTCGAATCGGAGCGGCCCGATCCGTCTTTCGCCCGGCGTACAGAATTCAGGCGGCGGGGCTTTGTACCTCTGTACTACTCGCCCAGATCGATGATCCGGGCGCACACGCAGCTGGCCAGCTTGTGCGGATCCACGCAGAAGAGGCTGTGAGGGTCGCCCGCCGCCGCCCACACGCGCTCGTGATTCAGGAGCGCCTCGTCGAAGAGCACCGGGAGATCGTGCCCGAAGGGCGGCACGCCGCCGATCGCAAAGCCCGTGGCGGCGCGGACCTCGTCCGCCTGGGCCTGGCGGACCTCGGCCACGTCGAGCGCGTCGGCGACCTTCCCGACATCCACGCGGTGCTTCCCGGACGCCACGCATACAACAGGGTCGCCATCGGCCACGAACACGATCGACTTCGCGATCTCAGCCTCCTGGCAGCCCACGGCGGTGGCCGCGTCCGCGACCGTCCGCGTGGAGGCCTGCAATCGCTGCACCCGCACCTCGATTCCCAGGTCGTGTGCGCACTCCGCGAGCCTGTCCCTCACGCACGCACCGCCTGGGCTGGGTTGGCGTGCACCGTCAGTTCGACGCCCGCCTCGGCGGCCAGCTCCGCGAGCGACTCCTCGAGGTCGTTCGCGAAGTCGTCGAGGTCGTACATGAGGTCGAAGTCGCCCACGAGGCCGAAGTTGATCCGGCCGGCGTACGACAGCAGCGCGATGCCCAGGCCCTGGTTCTTCGCGAGCGGGACCATCGGGAAGGGGTCGATCATGCGGCGGCCGGCGAGGTAGAGCGGGATCTGCGGCCCCGGCACGTTCGTCACGACCACGTTGAAGAAGCGCTGCCGCGCCATCACGCGCGACGCCTGGCCCATCACCGTGGAGGGCGCAAAGCCGGACAGCTCCGTGAGCACCTGGGCGCCCACGGCCTGGCCTCCTGACTTCAGCCCCTTGAGCTCCTCGCGCACGATGTCGAGGCGCGCGACGGGGTCCTGGCACCACACCGGCAGCGGGGCCATCATCGCGGCCACGCGGTTGCCGAGGGCGCCGCGCTCCACGTCGGCGCGCACGCTCACCGGCACCATCGCCTTCAGCTCGAGGCCGTCGGTGTTGTGGCCGCGCCGGCGCAGGTGCTTGCCGAGCGCGCCGGCCACGGTGGCCAGCACCACGTCGTTAACCGTTCCGCCGAGCTCGTTCTTGATCCCCTTGAGGTCGGCGAGGTTCGCGCGCACCCACGTGTAGCGGCGGTGCGGGCCGATCGGCTTGTTGTAGGGGCTGCCGGGGGCGGGGTTGAGGCCCGCCCAGGCCATCGCGCCCACGCCCACGGCGGCGTCGCGCAGGCCGTCGAACACCATGCGCGGGCCGCGGAATACGGCCCTCACGGAGCGCGCGACCTCGCCCGGGATCGTGGCGCGCTCCAGGATCGCCTCGGCGAGCAGCTGGGCCGAGGAGGGGAGCGGGCGCGGCAGCCAGCGCTCGCCGGTGTCGGTGGGCGCCGCGGGCTCGGGAGTGGTGTCGAAGAGCACCGACATGATGTCCACGCCGGAGATGCCGTCCACGAGCGCGTGATGGGTCTTCGAGAGCATCGCGAAGCGGTCGCCCTCGAGGCCCTCCACGAGCCAGATCTCCCAGAGCGGCTTGTCGCGGTCGAGCTGCTGGGAGAACACGCGCCCGGCCAGGGCCTTGAGCTGCTCCTCCGAGCCGGGGGCGGGCAGCGCGGTCGAGCGCACGTGGTAACGAAGGTTCAGGTGCGGGTCGTCCACCCACTTGGGGCGACCCTGGGCGAGCGGGACGAAGGCCAGGCGCTGGCGGTAACGCGGCACCAGCCCGAGGCGGCGCTCGATGGCCTCGAGCAGGTCGTCATAGGGCGGGGGAGAGCCTTCGAAGAGCATCACGCCGGCAACGTGCATGTGGGAGGAGCCGTCCTCCAGATGGAGGAACGAGGCGTCCAGCCCTGTCAGACGATCTGAGGACATGGCTAGAGACTAGATCAGAGCGACAGGCTCAGCTGGTCGTCCGGCACAGCGTGCGCGGACTCCTCGTCCAGCCCGGCCACACGCACGCCCAAAAGCCGCACCGGGCGCGGCGGATCCAGACGCCTGAGCAGGTCGAGCGCGACCGTTCCGACGGTGTCGAAGTCGTTCACGGCCGCGTCAAGGCTGCGGGCGCGCGTGACGGTCGAGAAGTCGTCGAAGCGCACCTTGATGCCGATCGTGCGGCCGCGCCGCTCCGCACGCGCCAGCGTCTCGCAGAGCTCGCCGGAGAGGCGCTCCAGGACCGGCTCGAGCTGGGGGAGTCCGCGCAGGTCGTGGTCGAACGTGGTCTCGCGCGACTCCGACTTCGCCACCCGCACGGTCTCGATGCGGCGCTCGTCCTCGAAGCGCGCCAGCGCTGCGAGATGGGGCCCCAGGCGGGCGCCGAACCACTGCGAGAGCCGCTCGTCGGGCGTGGCGCCGAGGCGCGCGAGCGTCCGGATCCCGAGCTGCTCCAGGCGGGCCACCGTCTTGGGGCCGATTCCCGGCACGAGGCCGGGGGAGGCGTCGGCGAAGCGCTCACGCGCCCCATCCGCGCTCAGCTCCACGAAGCCGTCCGGCTTCTCGGCATCCGATGCCACCTTTGCGACCAGTTTGTTCGGGCCGAGCCCGACCGAGCAGGTGAGGCCGGTTTCCCTCCGCACCGCCTCCTTCACGCGCCGGGCGGCTGAGCGGTAGCGGTCGAGCCCGCTCAGGTCGAGGTAGGCCTCGTCGAGCCCCACCACCTCTACCCGCTCTACCTGGCTGTGCAGCACGGCCATCACGTCCCGCGAGCGAGCGCGGTAGTGCTCGAAGTCGGGCGGCACGAAGGTCGCGTCGGGGCACAGCCGCCGCGCGCGCTCCGCCGGTGTGGCGGAGAAGATGCCGAACCTCCGGGCCTCGTAGCTGGCCGTGGTCACGACGGCCCGCGGCCCCGTGCCCGCCACCACCACCGGCAGCCCGCGCAGCTCCGGCCGCCGCTGCAGCTCAACGCTCACGTAGAAGGCGTCCATGTCCACGTGAGCGACCCTCATCGACCCGAGCCTAATGTTCAGTCCAGACGGTGCCCGGGTAGGGCGAAATCGCCGGCATTCCAGGCTTTTGGGAGACCCTCAGATGCTCTCGGTGAAGCGCATCACCATGCTTATCGCCCTCGCCGCCTTCGTCGCGGCCGGCGCGTCCGTCGCGACCGCGAAGAAGCCGCCGAGCGGCTTCAAGACCACCACTAAGGCGTATCTCGTGGGGGTGCCAGGCACAGGCTTCAGCACCGAGCCGCTGCTAACGGCGGGCGACCTCGTGCCCGTGACCGGGTCGGCGAATGAGGACTACCAGATGGTCGGCATCCCGGACGGTCTGGGAGCCGTCAGGGCAAAGCACGGCGTGGCACGTGTGTTCATGAACCACGAGCTGAACTCGAACGTCGAGAGCCATCCCTACCAGGATCGCGCGGCGCATCAGCGCGGCGCTTTCATTTCCGAGTACCGGTTGGCGCGCGACGGATCCGTGCTCTCGGGCCGGCGGGCGTTCGACAACGTCTACCAGGACGACACGCTGGTCGGGCCGGCGGCGGATACCACGAATGCGACTAGGGGCTTCAGCCGCTTCTGCTCCGGCTTCATGGCCGGGCGCAAGACGGGCTTCGACCGTCCGATCTACCTGACCGGTGAAGAGACCAGCGACGGGACCTCCTTCAGTCCCAACGGCGGGCAGACGGTGGCCGTGTTCGACAATCAGATCCACGCGCTGAAGGACTTCGGCTACTTCCCGCGCGAGAACACCGTGGTCGCGCAGGGCACCGGCAAGCGCACCGTGGCGTTCGCCCTCGAGGACGGCCCGCAGACCCCGGACTCGCAGCTCTACATGTACGTCGGTGAGAAGCAGAAGACCGGCACCGTGCTGCAGCGCAACGGCCTCGTCGGCGGGGATCTATGGGTGTTCGTGTCCGACGACCCGACCAAGACCAGCGAGGCGACGTTCAACAACGGCACCCTCGACGGCCACTGGGTGAAGCTGGCCGACGCCACAAACGAGGCCGACCAGGAGGCCAAGGCCGACGCCGCAGGAGCCTTCGGCTTCGTCCGGATCGAGGACGGAATGTTCGGGCAGTCGAAGAAGCGCTTCAACTTCGTGACCACCGGCGAGTCCACCGACCAGACCATCAACAGGCTGGGCGCGCAACTACCGGCTCGCGCTTCGACCCGAACAAGGACCCGGCGGACCAGGACCCGAAGCTGTCGGTGATCTTCAACTCCGACCAGATCGACGCGGCCAACCAGGACGGCCCGTTCAGCCCCGACAACGTCACGACGCTGCACTCGCTGGAGGCGATCCAGGAGGACGGAACGTCGGCATCGCGCCCGGAGATGGGTGCGCGCAACCGTGACGGCAGCGTCTGGCTGGTCGACGGCTCGTTCACGAGCGACACCGCGACCAGCTTCCCGGCGCGCAAGCGGGTCGCCGAGCCGACGGGCAGCACCGGCGGCAAGGTCGACTCCACGCCGCGCTTCCCGGGCATCTGGGAGTCGAGCGGCATCATCGACGCGAAGCCGCTGTTCAAGGGCAGGCGGCTCGTGTTCCTGCTCGACGTGCAGGCCCACTCGAGCACGCCGCCGAACGGGGCGACGGAGACCGTGGAGGACGGCCAGCTCCTGCTGCTCCGAGGGACCTCTAAGTCGGCTGGTTGATAGGGCGGACCAGGATCTCGTTCACGTCCACGTGCGGCGGCTGGGTTAGCGCGAACATCACCGCCCGAGCGATGTCGTCCGCCTCCAGCGCGCCGCTCGGGCGGTTGTCGAAGAAGGGCGTGTCGACCATGCCCGGCTCGATCAGGGTCATCTTCATCCGGTCTCCGCCATCTCCGCGCGCAGGGCCTCACCCATGGCGCTCACTGCGTACTTCGTGGCCGAGTAGAGCGAGCCCGGCAGCACGCGGCGGCCCGCCATCGAGCTCGTGAGGATCAGGTGACCGCTGTCCTGCTCCGGAAGTGGCCCAGGCAGGCGCGGATCGACAGCGCGGCGCCGTAGACGT
This sequence comes from uncultured Thermoleophilaceae bacterium, assembly GCA_963774095.1. GTDB lineage: Bacteria > Actinomycetota > Thermoleophilia > Solirubrobacterales > Thermoleophilaceae > JACVRW01. The sequence continues at coordinate 92,708 of CAVZDS010000004.1, read as the reverse complement.
TGGTGTCGATCATCGCCTTCCAGTGCTCCACGGACTCCTCCAGGAAGCCGCGCGCGGCGCCGAAGCCGGCGTTGGCGAAGAAGGCGTCCATGCGGCCGAAGCGCTCGAGCGCGGTCGCACGACGGCCTGCTGGTCGTCCCAGCTCGTCACGTCGCAGCGGACGGCGATCGCCTTCTCGCGCCGCCGAGCTCCTGCGGCAAGCGCCTCGAGCTTGTCCTCCGAGCGCGCGGCCAGCACCACGCGCTAGCCGAACTCGACGGCGCGACGGGCGGTGGCGGCGCCGATGCCGGTGCTGGCGCCGGTGATCACTAGCACTGGTTCGTCTGCCATGCGGGTTTCTACAGGCGGTTACGCTGCCGCGCGCGTGTCCGCCCGTCGACCCCACCGAGGCTCGCTTCCCGCCGTGCCCGCCGAGGCGGGCACTACGAGAGCTTCTACCTGAAGCCCTGCCATCCCGACGGAGCCGCTCGGGCGTCTGGATCCGCTACACCGTCCACAAGCGACCGGGCGAGCCGCCGAAGGGCTCGCTCTGGTTCACGCTCTTCGAGCCGGCGGGCCCGCGCGCCGGGAAGCTCACAGCGCCGCGCCCGGCCAGCGGCGGGCCGACTGGCTGAGAGTGGGGGAGGCCGCGTGGGCGCAGTGGCGCGCAGCGGCCGGATCGGCGACGAGCTCGCGTGGGAGCTGAGCTTCGAGAGCGCCGAGCCGCCGCTCTTCCACCTCCCGCGCGACTGGATGTACCGGGCGCCGCTGCCGCGCACGAAGCTGCTGAGCCGGCGCCGGCGGCGCGCTTCCACGGCTCGGCTCACGGTGGACGGGCGCGAGATCACGGTCGACGGCTGGCGCGGCATGGCTGGCCACAACTGGGGCGCGCAGCACGCGGAGCGCTGGATCTGGCTGCACGGGCTGACCGCGGACGGCGACTGGCTCGACGCCGCCATCGGCAGGGTGAAGGTGGGCCCGCTCACCACGCCCTGGATCGGCAACGGCGCGCTCAGCCTCGCCGGCGACCGCTTCGCGCTGCGGCGCGGCGCAGGTCACGGAGGCCCCGGGCCACTGCACTTCACGCTGCCGGGAGCGGGGTGCAGCGTGCGCGGCAGCGTGTCGGCGCCGCTCGAGCGCTTCGTGGGCTGGGTCTATGCGGATCCCGACGGCTCCGAGCACCACACGCTGAACTGCTCGATCGCGGACATGCGGCTGAGCGTCAGCCGCGGCGGGGCGAGCGGCGTCGGAGCTGGTGGTCGAGGGCGGTGCGGCCTACGAGCTCGGCATGCGCGAGCGCGACCACGGGGTGCCGATCCAGCCGTTCGCCGACGGCTGAGGGCGCTTCAGGGCGCGAGCCGCTGCGCCCGCCAGGCGCCGCCCGCCCGCTCGTAGCGGAAGCGGTCGTGCAGCCGGTTCGGGCGGTGCTGCCAGAACTCCCACGCGTGCGGCTCCAGGCGGTAGCCGCCCCAGCGCTCGCCCACGGGCAGCTCGGCGCCGCCGTGCTCGCGGTCGAGCTCCTCGACGCGTCGCTCCAGCCAGCCGCGGTCGGGCACCGGCTGGCTCTGCGGCGACGCGAGGGCGCTTAGCTGGCTGGCCCTCGGGCGCGCGCTGGGCGTACGCCTTCGCGTCGGCTCGGTCCAGTTGCGACACCGATCCCTCGATCCGCACCTGTCGACCCAGCTCCGGCCAGTGGAAGAGGAGCGCCGCCCGCGGATTCAGGCCGAGCTCGTCGCCCTTGCGGCTGTCGTAGTTCGTGAAGAAGGTGAGCCCGCGCTCGTCGAAGCCGTTCATGAGGACCATGCGGGCCGAGGGCGCTCCGTCGGGAGTAGCGGTGGCGAGCGACATGGCGTTCGGCTCGGCCGGGCCCTGGTCTCGCGCCTCTTCGAACCAGCGCGTGAACAGCTCGAGCGGGTCGTCGGTGAGGTCCTGCTCGTCGAAGGGGCGGTCCGCGAGCTCGCTCAGAGCCCGCCTCCACACGCTCGCGGCACGCTGATGGTCACGCCGCCGCGTGAGCAGGCCCTCGCCGGGGCGCCCGGCGACCTTGCAGTAGGCGTAGCGCCCGCTGACGAAGTCGATCCGCATCCGGTAGGGGTGACCGATCAGGCCGCCGGTGCTCGCCTCCGTCTCTTGAACTCGGCCGTGACCGCGATGCACGCGTAGCGGCCGTAGCGCTGCGCGGTGCTGTCGTCGGCCCCGACGCCGGCCACGGTGCGCGGGAACGGCTCGCAGTCGATGCCCTTGATCGGGCCGCGGAGCTGTCCGGCTGCCACGCGACGGCGTGCGTCGGCGAGCACGGACGCGCTGGCCGAGTCGAGCAGCCGCCGCCGTGCGGGTACACCCGAGCTGGCGGCCGGGCCGGTCGCGAAGCGCGGACGCTGCACGCGCTTGATGCGCTCCTCGTGAGCGGCCTGGATGCGCTCGCGCTTCTGCTGCTCGGCGCGCTCGCGCTCGCTCTTCGACTCCCGGATGCCGGGGGCGATCAGCACGGCGACGACGATCAGGGCCACGAGGGCCACCACCAGGCCGACCCTCGCCAGCGGCGGCATGCGTCGCCAGAGCCAGCCCGGGAGATCGATGATCCCCGGCATGGGCTCGTAGCGGTCGGGCTTTCGATTCTGCGTTTGCACCAGCCAGGCATTCTGGCCAACATCCGGGATGCTTCCCAGCGAAGACAACCCGAACTTAAGGAGCCGAGCATGCCGACAAGGACCGCAAGTGCGCGCTGGAACGGGTCCCTGCAGGACGGCGAGGGCACGATGCGCATGGCGAGCGGCGCCTACGAGGGCCCGTACTCGTTCCAGTCCCGCTTCGAGGAGGGCGACGGAACCAACCCCGAGGAGCTGATCGCGGCCGCGCACGCCGGCTGCTTCTCGATGGCGCTCTCGGGGGAGCTCGGCAGGCACGGCCACGAGGTCGAGAGCATCGAGACCGAGGCCCGCGTCCACATCGACAAGGTCGAGGGTGGCTTCGCGATCAAGCGCATCGAGCTCCAAACCCGCGCCTCAGTGCCCGGAATCGACAACGACCACTTCCAAGAGCACGCCAAGGCGGCGAAGGAAGGCTGCCCGGTATCGCAGGCCCTGGCGGCCGTGGAGTCGATCGAGCTGGACGCGCAGCTGGCGGACTAGGTCACGCGGTCTGCAACAGGCCGCGCAGGCGGCGGACGGCGGCCGCCCGATAGTCGGCGCTCGCCCGCCCGTGAAGCCGCTCGAGCTTGATGCGTGGGGTACGGGATGGACGAGGGCGGGCGGCCCGTGCTGCGAGGCCTGCGGCGCCGAGGGCGTCGTACCAGCTCCCGAACGCCTCCGCGATGGTTTCGCGTTTGGGCCAGTCTGGATGTTCGCCGCGCCGAACGGACGCGTAGGCGCCGCACGAGAGCGGTCCGTCCACGGAATCCGCCCACTCCCGGAGCACCTCAAGGTACGCGGCGCGAGCAGCTGAAATACCTCGATCCACGCTTAGCGGCTCGGATGGAGGGCGATACGCCGTCGCGTACGCCAACGCCCGCCGCGCCCCCTCAACGAACGGCTCATTGAGTGCCCTCCTATCGATGATCGCCTCAGCGATCGCCTGTGCCCCTGGCCGCCATGCTCGGTACTGACGTGCCTTACGGCCGAGAAGAGGCGCCGCTTCAAACAACTCGATCCCCTTCAGTACGTCGCGCGCCCCGGTGACGTGCCAGACGGCGGCCGGCGACCAGGGCTTTATCGCAGCCACGTCTCGCACCGAACCGAGGCCGAAGTCCCGTCGGAACGCCTCGAGAAGAGGTCGGTCGTCTCGCCTAAGTTTGATGACAAACCGGGCCTGGCGCCGAGCAAGAAGGAAACAGCCCTCGCCGGAAAAGAAACCGGCGAAGTAGTTGGGCGCGTTGTGATCCGTCATGTCAGGGAGGGCGATATCGGGTTGCGGCTCCCTGTAGACGCGCTCTGCTCGGAGGTACTCCGCCAGTTGAGCCATGCGGGCTCTCCTGCTGCGCCCTAACCCTTGGCGCTCGAAGGCCCATATCCCCACAGCTTCGCGCCAGATCTCGTACTCCCGCGCCTTCCTGGCTCGGAGAGGATGAGCGTCGAGGATCTCTGCGAGGACCTGACACTCAAGCTTGCTCCCAATCTGCCAATGAACCTGAGGCCGAGAGCCATTTCGCGCGGCAACCGGTGTCAGGTGCCCAAGGCCCAGTTTGTCGCGATAGCTGAAGAGGATCTCCCGATCGTCGTCGCGTAGGTTCACTGAGCACTCACAACGCCAGTTTGCGCCGCCGTTGTTCGGAATTACGGCGAGATGGCTTTCGGCGTCAAGGAACCCGGCGAGCGTATGCGCCTCCCCGTCGCTTAGGCCGGGGGAAGCCGCGATACGGGCGTGGATTGCCGCATCACCGCCCGGACGCCGTGCCATCAGGAATTTCCGAGCGATTTGACATAAGGAAGGTTCTGAAGCGCGAGCATTGCGACTGCCCACGAACACATGTTCGCACGGGTCGCGGACAGACTTGATGGGCATACTGGTGCCCGTGCGTCTTTTGGCCCTTACAGCCGCCGTGGCGGCTGCTGCCGTCATTGCTGTCGTCCTGATCGGCCCCGGCGGATCGCCTGACTCGGCGTCCGCGCAGCTTCCGCTTCAGGAGGTCACGTCGCCGCCGGCCGAGCATCACGCGGATCCTTCGCTCAAGACGTATGTGTTCCGGGTCGGGCCGTTCAGCATCGGCGGCTACCAGACCTTCAGGCACAACGACATCGTCAAGCCACCGCCCGTGGCCGGCTCGATCGTCGGCATGGACGCCCGGATCGTCGATCTGAACGGCGACGCGGTTCCGCAGTCTCAGGTGATGATGCACCACAACGTCTTCACGAACGGCGGCCCCGACGACACCCGCAAGGACGGCGCCTGCCCGAACAACGCGGTCAAGGAGCGCTTCTACGGCACGAGCGAGGAGCTCCGGCCGCTCACGCTGCCGCGTGGTTATGGATACCCGACGTCCCCCGCGGACAACTGGAAGATGATCTGGATGGCGATGAACCACCGCCACCAGCGCCGCGAGGCCTACGTGGAGTACCGCGTGACGGTCGACCCGGCCGAGCTGAAGCCGGTCACGCCGTACTGGCTCAGCGTGGTCCCGTGCGTGTCCGACCCGCAGTACACGGTCCCTGGCGGCGGGCGCCCCGGCAGCACGCACGTGAAGTCGAAGACCTTCGTGATGCCCAAGGCCGGCCGCATCGTGGCTGTGGGCGGCCACCTGCACGGCGGCTCGCACGAGCTGCGCCTCACCCAGCCCGCGCTGCGGCAACCGCACGATCGCGCGCAGCGATCCCACCTACGCCGTCCCCGCCGACCCGCTCTACAAGGTGCACCCGCTCCTCCACGAGCCCGATCCCAAGTCGATCTCGTGGAGCCAGTGGAGCGACGGCGGCTGGGCAATCGGCCGCGGCGAGCGCCTCCGGGTGAGCGCCGTCTACGACGACTCGCGGCCGCACATGCGGGTGATGGGCATCGCGCACGTGTACCTGGCGGCCGACAGCTCGGTCGAGCGCGGCTGCGCGCCGGCACCCACCCAGGAGCAGGTGCTCGGCCCCGACTTCGACGGGCGCGACGCCCCACCCGGCGTGCGCCTCACGCTCGCCCAGTGGCGCGGCGGCGGCAAGGCGAGGCTGATCGACCGGCCGGCTGGTGTCTTCACCCGTGCCGACGGCGACGCGCGTGTCCTCGTCAAGAACTTCTCGTTCGACCCTCCACTCGTCTCGATCCCCCGCGGCGCCACCCTGCGCTGGAGCTTCCGCGACCGCTACATCCACGACGCCACCGTCGTGCGCGGCCCGCGCGGCTTCGCAACCGCCACCGTCCGCAACCGCGACGAGCGCCACCGCTTCACCGTTCCGGGCGAGTACAGGCTGTACTGCTCGATCCACCCGGTGCAGATGTCGCAGGTCGTGAAGGTCAGGTAGGCGGGTAGGACTCCTCCCCTGCGGGGATACTTCGAACATGGCCGACTCTGACACCAGCGAGTTCCAGACGACACGCTTCAACCGCAGCGCCAGCGACAGGATCGCCAACCGCGACTTCCCCCTAGCGGTGCGCGGCTACGACCGCCACGCCGTTGACGAGTTCGTGCAGGAGGTGCTCGAGATCGTCGCCGACCTCGAGGGCAGCCAGACGCGCGAGTCAGTCGTGCAGCGGGCGCTGGACGAGATCGGCGAGGAGACCGCCAGCATCCTTCAGCGCGCGCACGAGACCGCGGACGAGATCGCCGCGCGCTCGCGCGCCCAGGCAGAGGGGCGCATCCAGCGAGCCGAGCGCGAGGCGGACATGCTGCGCCAGCAGGCGGACGCCTACTCCGAGCAGGTCGTGGTGGACACGCGCATCCTCTGGGAGGAGCGCCAGCGGCTGATCCAGGACATCCGCCAGCTCGCGGACGAGGTGCTCGCCACCGCAGAGGACGCCGCGAGCGCGTCACGCTCCCGCAGATGCTTGCCGACGAGCCGGAGCCGGACGACCGAGGAGAACCGCGCCCGCCGGCGAGTTCGAGGTCGACCTCGACGTCCTCCCCGGCGGCGCCGAGCACGACGAGCCCACGCCAACGGACGCGGCAGCGCCGCCCGCCTAGAGCGGCATCTTGCCGCGCGCCTTGCGGCCGGTCGAGGCGCTCTTGTTCGTCGCCTTGCGCGAGGTGCCGAACGACTTGGAGAAGAAGCGGCCGAGTAGCCCGGGCGCCTTCCCGCCCGGCGCGCTGGCCGACCCCGAGCGTGCGGTCCACACCACGCTGCGGGATGCCCCGACAGGCGCGGCATCAGGAAGGCCAGCACGAGCAGGACGATGCAGATGACGACGATGATGGCGATGGTCATATCGCCCCGTTACCCGCCCGGTCCCTCGCCGCAAACCGTCTAGACTCTCGGCCCGTGGCGAAGCAGAAGCAGATCAAGATGCAGATGCAGGTGGGCGCCCTCGCGGCGATCCCGCAGCTCGAGTCGCGTACCGACGAGCAGCTGCAGAGCGAGTCCAAGCACAGGGTCGCCGCGAAGGCGATCCTCGGCGCCCGCGCCGCCGAGCGCTACGACGCCAAGACGGCCCGCGCCTACTTCAACGAGGCGCTCGCCGGCGCCACCCGCAGGAGCGTCCCGCGCTGCGCCAGATGATGAAGGCCTCGCTCGCGCTCGCCGAGCGCCGCCCGGACGAGCTGCGCGACGCGATGGAGAAGCTCGGCCAGCAGGCGCCCTCCGGCCGCCAGATGTTCATGCTCCGGCTGATGGGCCTGCTGGTGCCGCCCGCCAGCGCCGGCATGCTCGCCCGGATCCGCGGCATCCTGCTGATCCTCGCGCTCGTGATCGCGCCTGCTGGCGATCGGCACCGGGATCGTGCAGGGGATCGGCCTGATCTTCGGCGGGATCGGCGTGGGCAGCTCGGTCTTCTTCGGCTTCCTGCTGGTGGTGGTCGCGCTCGGCGTGCTGATCCTGCTCGGCAGACGCAGGCAGGCGCGGGCGCAGGCCGCCGCGCGGCCTCCGCCGGCTAGCTCAGTTCAGCGCCGACGAGAGCCGGCGCCGGTGCTCGCGCGCGAGTGGGTCGTCCGGGCCGAGCTCGGTGAAGAGCCCGACCATCACCCGCCGGATCAGGTCCCTGCGCTCCGGGTCGGCGCTCCTGCCGGAGGGCCTCCTGCAGGCGCTCGAGCGCAGCGGCCCGGTCGCCCTCGTCCCAGGCCTCGAATGCCGCCGCGAGCCGCTCGTCGTCGCCCAGGAGCGGCGCGCGCCAGCAGGCCGTCGGCCACGAAGTCGCCGGGCGCGCCCGAGAGCAGCTCGGTCGCCTCGTCGGTCTCCCCTCGCCTGAACAGCAGCTTGCCGAGCTCGCAGGCGCGCGGCTCGCGTGGTGCGGGTCGAGCTCGAGGGCGCGGCGGAGGCTCTGCTCGTCGCCGCTGAGGCCACGAGCTCGTCCGCCTCGGAGGGCACGAGCGCGTCGAAGAAGCGCTCCACCTCGGCGGGCGGGACCGCACCGGTGAACTCCGCCGGCCACGCGCCCGTCCTTGAACGCCTTCACCGACGGGATGCCCTGGACGCGGAACGCCGCCTGGAGCCGCGGGTTCTTCTCGACGTCGACCTTGGCCAGCTCCACCTTGCCCGCGCGAGCCTCGGCGGCCCGCTCGAGCACCGGCGTCAGCTGCTTGCAGGGGCCGCACCAGTCGGCCCAGAAGTCCACGACGACCGGGACCTCCTTGGAGCGCTCGAGCACGCGCTGCTCGAACTCGTGCCTCGTCGACGTCGAAGACGGCTGCGTTCTGAGCCTCAGCGCTCACGGACCTTCGCCCCCTCGATCACCACCGACTGCAGCGGCGTGCCCGCGCCGCCGCTCGCCGGGTCGCCGAGCTCGCCGATCGCCTGGACCACGTCCATTCCCTTCGTGACCTTGCCGAGCAGAGCGTAGTCGGGCGTCAGCCCGGTGTCGGCGCCGGTGACCACGAAGAACTGGCTCCCCGCCGTGCCGGGCGGCTCGTTGCCCGCCTTCGCCATCGCGACCACACCTGGGACATAGGCCGCGTCGGCAGGTACGCGATCCCTCGTCGAGTATCCGGGGCCGCCGCTGCCGCTCGCGGTCGGGTCGCCGCCCTGGATCACGAAGCCGGGGACGATGCGGTGGAAGATCGTGTCGTCGAAGAAGCCGTTGCGCGCGAGCTCCGCGAACGACGCCGCCGCCTTCGGCGACGTCTTCTGGTCGAGCCGGATCGTGAAGGCCCCGCAGCTCGTGGTGAGCTCGATCTCGTAGGTCTTCGCTGGGTCGAGCGGCGCGGCCGGCTGCTTCTGCCCGCCGCCGTCGCGCGGCGCGGGCTGCTGCGACGTCCTTGCAGCCGGCCTGCTGCTCCTCGGCGGGTGCCGCCGCGGGCTTCTTGTCGGCGGGCTGCGCATCGTCGTCGTCCCCGCACGCGGCCGAGCAAGAGCGCGAGCGCGCAGAGCAGCACTGAAAGCGGCTTGAGCATGGCGGCGTAGGCTAGCGACGTGCCACTGTCCGCTCTCGCCTCCGCGCTACGACCAGTTCATCCTCGATCTCGACGGCTGCGTCTGGATCGGCGACGAGCCAACGCCGCGCGCCGTGGAGGCGGTGGAGGCGCTCCGCGACGCCGGCAAGAACGTCGCCTACGCCACCAACGACCCGCGCAGCGCGACCGAGGACTACGTGGCCCGGCTCTGGAAGATCGGCATCCAGGGCCTCCATGCGGACGTCGTGACCGTCGGCGGCGCGCTCCAGCACCTGCTGGCGGAGACGCGCTCGGGCCGCACCGCCTTCGTGATCGGGACGGACGCGCTGCGGCGCCACGTGGCGGACGCAGGCCTGAAGATCCTGAACGGCACCGACCTCGCCTCCCGCGCCGAGGTGGTGGTGGTCGGCGGCACCGAGGAGCTGGTCTACGAGGACCTTCGCGTCGCCTCCCTGGCGGCGCGGCGCGGGGCGGACTTCCTCGCCACGGCGCGTGACCCCACCTACCCGCAGCCGGACGGGCTCTGGCCCGGCACCGGAGCGATCCTGGCGGCCGTCGAGGTGGCGAGCGGCCAGACCGCGGAGATCGTGGGCAAGCCGCAGCCGCAGCTGCTCCTGACCGCCCTGGACCGCCTCGGCGACGGACGGACGCTGGTGGTGGGCGACCGGGTGGACACCGACCTCGCGGCGGCGGCCGCGGCGCAGCTCGATGCAGCCCTGGTCCTGACCGGCGGCACCGAACGGCAAGCACTGAATGGGTTCGAGCCGCCGCCAGTTGCGGTCACCGACACGCTCGCGGACCTGCTCCTGCGCTGAGCGCGGTGGCAGGCAAACGTGGCGGATATCGCAACCGGATTCCTGCCACCTGGACGACGGGTCGACCCCTCAATGCTGCCGTTCTCCGCGGCTAGGGCCGGCGCATCCGCAGGTCCACATCGCGCCGGCACCACCCCCAGCAGCGCGCACGTGTAGCCGTTCACCATGAGCCCCGCGGCCGCCGCCCGGGCCAGCGCTTCCGCCGGGTCCACGCCGCGCGCCTCGTGGAGGTGCGCGGCGCACACGGCGGCCACGAAGTCCGTGTGCCGGTTCCCGTGAACCGCCACCGCGCCGCGGCGGCGGAGCTCGCGGCGCAGCAGCGGCAGCAGCTCCTCGAGTGCCTCGGCGCCGCGCGCGGCCGACTCCACGGGCACGTGGTGCCACTCGAGACCGGCTGACTCGTAGGCGCCCAGGTTGTGGCGCGTGCTCATCGTGGAGATGCACATCCGCACGCCCTTGCCGATGCAGGTACGCGATCTCGGCGTCGCGGCGCTCGGCGCGGTGGCTCCTCCCCCCTCCCCCCGGCCGCTCCAACGCGCAGAGCTTCCCCGGCCTCGCCCACCAGATCCGCTTCGGTTCCTGCTCTTTCGGTGCCATGGAGGGCGAAGCCCCCGCGGCGGCGAATTCGCCCCCTACCCGGTGGGTATCCCGGTGCCGCTTCCGAAGCAGCGCCGCGCCGCGGCATCCGTGGCGTCGGCAAGGTAGCTGGCGCTCATTGTGGCCGCCGGGCCGCTATCCGAATGCAGTTGTGCCGTCACGGCGAGGCGCATGCGGTTGGGCGGCTCACGAAGGTGTTCGCCAGGAGCGCAGAGCCCGTCCCGACATTGACACCGCCGCCTTTGGTCGCCTTGCCGGTGATCCTGAGGGCCGCGTACGACGTTCCCCCGAGCGCGACGAACAGCGCCAGGTAGCGACAACCGTCGCGTGGTTCGGACGGCGGGCCCGCAGCCACCGGGGCATGAGCCCACCATGCGCCCCCCGATAGGATCTGCGCTCTATGTGCCGCGTATTCGGCTGCGTCGCCGCGGAGCCGGTTTCGATCCGGCATGAGCTGCTGGCGGCAGAGAATCCCCTCATCCGCCAGTCCGAGGAGCACGATTCGGGCTGGGGCATGGCCGTGTACGGGCGCACGGGCGGCCAGCAGCCGAAGGTCGTGCGCTTCCCCGAGGCGGCTCACGCCGACGACGGCTTCGTCACGGCCACGGAGATGCGCGGCCGCATCTTCAACGTGCACGTCCGGCGCGCAACGATGGGCGAGCTCTGCCTCGAGAACACGCACCCGTTCCGCCTCGGGCAACTACACGCTCGGGCCACAACGGCACGATCGTGCGCTACCCGCGCCTGCTCGGGCCGGGCATGCGCCCGGCCAAGGGCGACACCGACTCCGAGCACCTGTTCAACAGGCTGATGCACGACTTCGACCCGGGCGACCCCGCCGGGAGCATCCGAGAGACGATGCGGGCCGTCGTGGAGTGCTCGCCGTTCAGTGGCCTCAACGTGCTGCTCAGCGACGGGGACAAGCTCTTCGCCTACCGCCTCGGCCTCTTCGACCTGCACTGGCTGGCGCGTCCGGGGCAGCTGCTCGTGGCGTCGGAGCGGGTCACGGACGAGCCCGGCTGGCACAGCGTGCAGCAGGACGTGCTGCTCACGCTCGACCCGAACGACCTCGAGGAGCCCCACGCCGAGCGGCTGCTCGGGGACGAGCTGGTCGCGCGCGCCGAGATCCGGAAGGTGGACCTCGCGCCGCACCTGCGCGGCGCGGAGCGCGGAGAGGCCGCGGCGGAGCGGGCGCGCGCAGCGGCGGCCGCCGGGTGAGCGGCGCGGAGCCGGCCGACGGCGCGGAGCCGCGGGCGACCGCGACCGCCGCAATAGGTGCTCGCCGTTTCGCCCTGCTGGTGAACCCGGCCTCGGGCCGGGGCCGGGCGCTGGAGGCGCTTCCCAAGGTCCATGCCGCGCTCGACGGCCTCGGCGCCAAGCATCGAACCGTGACCACGCGCAGCATCGACCACGCCTACCAGGAAGCCGGAAAGGCAGCTGAGGAGGGCGAGACGGTGGTCGCCCTGGGCGGCGACGGCCTGCTGCGCCCGCTGGCCGGCGCGCTCAAGAACACGGACAGCGCGCTCGCCCTGATCCCCTGCGGGCGCGGCAACGATCTCGCCCGCGTGCTCGGCGTGCCCACCGACCCGGTCGAGGCGGCCCGGGTGGCGGTCGAGGGCGAGGAGCGCCTGCTCGACGTGGCGAATGTGGAGGGCACGCCCTTCATGGGCATCGCCAGCTTCGGGTTCGACTCCGACGCGAACCGGATCGCCAACGAGGCCAAGGTCGTGAAGGGCGACGCCGTCTACGTGTACTCCGCCCTGCGCGCGCTCGCCGCCTGGAAGCCGGCCACGTTCTCGGTCATGGTCGACGGCGAGCGCCACCAGTTCACCGGGTACTCCGTGGCGGTGGGCAACTCGAAGGCCTACGGCGGCGGCATGTTCATCCTCCCCCAGGCCGAGCTCGACGACGGCAAGCTCGACGTGATGCTGGTGCACAAGACCTCGAAGCTGCGCTTCCTCATCGAGCTGCCCAAGGTGTTCAAGGGCACCCACAGCGACTCCGAGCACGTCGAGTTCCTGCGCGGTGAGGAGATCGAGGTGAGCGCCGACCGCCCCTTCGCCATCTACGCCGACGGCGACCCGATCGGCGCGACCCCCGCGATCATCCGCGTGGAGCGCCGCTGCCTGCGCGTCATCGCGCCGTCCTGATGTTCTGGCTCGCTCGTCTCCTCGCCCGGCTGGCACGGGCGACCAGCCGGCGCGTGGGCCGCACGGGCGGCACCACCGCTCCCGGACGACTGCTGCTGAAGGTCTCGCCGCGCGCCCTCCAGCGCATGTCGGGAGAGCTCGACGAGGGCTCGGTGCTCGTGTCGGCCACGAACGGCAAGACCACCACCGCCGCCATGATCGCCGCCGCTCTCGAGCGGGCGGGCAGACCGGTGGTCCACAACCGGGCCGGCTCCAACATGGCATGGGGAGTGGCCACGGCGCTGCTCGACGCCGGCCGCGAGCCCGGCCAGCTCGGGCTCTTCGAGGTTGACGAGGCCTGGCTGCCCGCCGTGGCGCGCGACGTGAACCCGCGGCTGCTGCTCCTCTCCAACCTGTTCCGCGACCAGCTCGACCGCTACGGCGAGCTCGAGCTGCTCGCCGACGCCTGGGCTGAGCTGGTGGGCGAGCTGGCCGGCCGGGCCCGGTTCGTGCTCAACGCCGACGACCCGCTCGTGGCCGACCTCGGCCGCGAGCGCAGCGGAGTGACCTACTTCGGCGTGGAGGACGACTCCCAGGCGCTGCCGGGCATGCAGCACGCGGCCGACTCGAAGCACTGCCGCAACTGCGGGCACGCTTATGAGTACGAGGCCATCTACCTCGGCCATCTGGGCCGCTACCGCTGCCCCAACTGCGGCCGCACCAGGCCCGAGCCGGCGGTGGCCGCAACCCGGGTCGAGCTGGAGGGAATGGCGGGCTCGAATCTCACGCTCAGGACGCCGGCCGGTGAGATCGAGCTGCGTCTCCCGCTGCCCGGCCTCTACAACGTCTACAACGCCGTGGCCGCCGCCGCGACGGCGCTCGAGCTGGGCGTGCCGCTTGCCACGGTCGGCGCGGCGCTGGAGGGCTTCGGCGGCGCGTTCGGGCGCGTTGAGACGATCGCCGTCGACGGCAGGCAGCTCTCGATCCTCCTGATCAAGAACCCCGCGGGAGCCAACGAGGTGCTGCGCACGCTCACGCTGGAGGACGGCGAGCTCGACCTCTGGATAGCACTCAACGACAACATCGCGGATGGCCGCGACGTGTCCTGGATCTGGGACGCCGACTTCGAGGTGCTGGCCGGCCGCGTGCGGCGCGTGACCTGCTCGGGCACGCGCGCCGAGGAGATGGCGCTGCGGCTCAAGTACGCCGGGATCGACGCCAACCTCGACGTGGACCGCGACCTCGGCGACTCGCTCGACGCCGCCATCCGCAACGCCGCGAACGAGCACGTGTACGCGCTGCCGACCTACACGGCGCTCCTCGAGCTCCGCGACCTGCTCGCGGACCGCGGCCTCGCGAAGCGGTGGTCGGAGTGACGACGACCGCCGCGACCTGGCACGACGTGGAGCACGGCTCCTACGAAGCCGACCTGCCGCTGTGGCGCGAGCTCGCCGCATCGATCGGCGGCCCGATCCTTGACCTCGGCGCCGGCACCGGCCGCGTGGCGGTGGACCTGGCGGCGCAGGGCCACGACGTGGTGGCGCTCGACAGCCGATCCCGAGCTCCTCGACGAGCTCAGCGCTCGGGCCGACTCCGTGACCACGGTGCACGCCGACGCGCGCGCGTTCAGCCTCGACGCCACGTTCCCGCTGATCATCGCGCCCATGCAGCTCGTGCAGATCCTCGGCGGGCACGAGGGCAGGGTCGGCATGCTCCAGAGCGTGCACGCGCACCTGTCACCCGGCGGCCTCTTCGCCGCCGCGCTGTCCGACCCCCGGGACGCGGTCCCCGAGGAGCTCGTGGCTCCGCCGCTTCCCGACATCCTCGAGCGCGACGGCTGGGTCTTCTCCAGCCAGCCCCTCACCATGTACGAGCAGGCGGGGTCGGTGGTGATCGAGCGCAGGCGACAGGCCGTCTCCCCCAGCGGCGAGCTTGAGCAGGAGCACGCGCGGATCGAGCTGGACGTGGTGAGGCTGGACGAGTTCGAGTCCGAGGCGCTCGCTGCCGGCCTCAGGCCCGCCGCTCGGAAGACCATCCCCGAAACTCCCGATCACATCGGAAGCACGGTGGTCCTGTGCCGGCGCTGAGGGTCCTGTCGCTCTACCCCGAGCTGATGAACATCTACGCCGACCGCGGCAACATTGCGGTCCTCCGCGCTCGCTGCGAGTGGCGCGGGCTCGGCTTCGAGCACGCCGCCTCGAGCCTCGGCGAGCCGCTCGACCCGGACGCCCACGACCTCTTCTACATGGGCGGCGGCCAGGACCGCGACCAGATCGCCGTTGCGCACGACATGGCCGAGACCAAGCGCGACGCCCTCCACGCCGCCGCCGGCCGCGGCGCGGTGGTGCTCGCCGTGTGCGGCGGCTACCAGCTACTCGGCCACTCGTACGAGATGGGCGGCGAGGAGCTGCCGGGCGTGGGCCTCGTGGACCTGCGCACGATCCGCGAGCCCGGTGCCCGGCTGATCGGCAACTGCGCGATCGAGGCCGACCTCGGCACCGGGCCGCGCGTGATCGCCGGCTTCGAGAACCACGGCGGGCGCACCTACCTCGGCCCGGACGAGCAGCCGCTCGGGCGCGTGCTGAACGGCCACGGCAACAACGGCCGGGACGGCTTCGAGGGCGTCCAGCGCGGCAACCTGATCGGCACCTACCTGCACGGCCCGCTGCTGCCCAAGAACGTGTGGCTGGCCGACCGCCTGATCGAGCTGGCGCTCGGCGTGGAGCTCGAGCCGCTCCCGGGCGACGAGTTCGAGGACGCGGCCCACGCCTCCGCCCTCCGCGCGGCCGGCGTCTGAGACCTAGGGGTCGACGCTGCCGACCACGCGCAGCACCTCGGACACGGCGGTGATGCCGTCGCGGACCTTCTCGAGGCCGTCCTCGCGAAGGGTGCGCATGCCCTCCTCGCGCGCCTTGGCCCGCAGGTCGTGGTGGCCGGCGCGGTCGAGTATCAGCCGGCGCAATCCGTCGGTCATCGTCATGACCTCGTACAGCCCCGTACGACCCTTGTAGCCGCTCTGCCCGCAGCGAACGCAGGCGCCCGGGTTGAACGCGCTGAAGCCGCGCGGATGGTCGAAGCCGTTCTCGGCCAGCATGGCCTTGGAGAGCTTCACCGGCACCTTGCACTCGCACAGCTGCCGGACGAGGCGCTGCGCCACCACGCACTCCACGCTCGAGGTCACGAGGAAGGGCTCGATGCCCATGTCGATGAGGCGCGCGGCCGCGAGCGGCGCGCCGTTCGCATGCAGGGTCGTCAGCACCAGGTGCCCCGTGAGCGCCGACTCGATCGCGATCTGCGCCGTGACGGAGTCCCGGATCTCGCCAACCATGATCACGTCCGGGTCGGAGCGCACCATCGCACGCAGGCCGGTGGCGAAGGTCAGGCCGCTCTTCGTGTTCACCTGGATCTGCTTCACGCCCTCGAGCTCGTACTCCACCGGGTCCTCGACCGTCACGACCGTCCGGTCGGGCGTATTGAGCTCGGCCAGGCCGGCGTAGAGCGTCGTGGTCT
Source organism: uncultured Thermoleophilaceae bacterium (assembly GCA_963774095.1). Taxonomy (GTDB): domain Bacteria; phylum Actinomycetota; class Thermoleophilia; order Solirubrobacterales; family Thermoleophilaceae; genus JACVRW01. The sequence goes on along the minus strand of CAVZDS010000004.1, from coordinate 76,722 downwards.
TGCCGGAGCCGGTCGGACCGGTCACGAGGATCGCGCCGTGGGTGGCCCGGATCGCCGCGTGGAAGCGGGCCCGGTCCGCGGCGCCCATGCCCGAGGTTGTCGAGGTTCATGACCACCTGGCGCGAGTCCAGGATGCGCATCACCACCGACTCGCCGCGCACGACCGGAAGCGTCGCCACGCGCAGGTCGACGTAGTTGCCGTCCACCGACAGGCCGATGCGGCCGTCCTGCGGCATGCGTTTCTCCGCGATGTCGAGCTCGGCCATGATCTTGATCCGGGACACGAGCCCGGAGGCGAGGTGGCGCGGCACGGTGGTCGAGTCGAAGACCACGCCGTCCACGCGGCAGCGCACGCGCATCTCGTTCGGATAGGGCTCGAAATGGATGTCGGACGCCCCGCGGCGCACCGCGTCCGCGATCACCGCGTGCACGAGCTTCACCACCGGCGCGTCGTCGGCCGACTCGCGCAGCTCGATCACCTGCGCCTGGGTCTCTTCGTCGTCGATCTCGTAGACCGAGCTCTGGAGCGTCCCGATGTTCTCGATCAGCGCGTCGATGTCCTCCGGCGAGGCGACGGCTCGGCGGACCTCGAATCCCGTTGCCATGGCGATGTCGTCCAGCGCGAGCAGGTTGGCCGGGTCGGCCGTGGCCACGAGCAGCTCGCGGTCCGCGAGGAACGCGATCGGGATCGTGCGGTAGCGGCGCGCCTTGGCACCGTCGATCATGCTGGCCGCGCCCTTGTCCACGTCGAACACGTTCAGGTCGACGTAGTCGAGGCCGTTGCGCTCCGCTAGTGCCTGCGCGAGCTGCCCGGAGTTGACGATGCCGGCCTCGATGAGCGCCTGACCGAGCGGCACTCCGTTGCGGCGGCCGTCCTCGACGATGCCCTCCACGACCTCACGCTCGGCGAAGCCGAGCTGGACGATCACGTCACCGATGCGTCCCTTGACACCGGTTCGCTTGGTGGGCGGGGTGAGGCCGGGGACGGGAAATGGGCCAGCGGAGGCAGCCTGAGCTTCCATACCCCACAGGTATCGGCAGCTACCCGGTTGGGATCAAGCCCCCACGGGCTGGGTGGCGGCTCGCTGCGCGGCGACCCGATCCGGGCACACGTTGAGGCTCTCGACCATGTCGGCGATCTCGAAAACTCGGGAGATCGGGCCACCCGGGCAGACGATCGCGAACCCGTGGCCGCGCCGCCTCACGCGGCGGTACGCGTTCATCAGCAGGGCGAGCCCTGTGGAGTCCATGAAGTCGACGCTCGAGAGGTCCACGACCAGCGGTGTAGACAACTCGGCAAACGCCTCGTTGAGTGCAGCGATCATGCGCGGAGCCGTCGCGATATCGAGCTCCCCCTCGACGGCGAGTAGCTCGTATCCATCGACTCGACTCCGCTCCACGGCAAGCGAAATCACGGCAGCGGTCATCCTATGTCTTCTCCGTCTTGCGCGCGCGCTACGGTCGTGGTTGTGCAACTCTCCGACTACCAGCAGCGCTCGCGCGCCACGGCCGTCTATCCGGACGCCGGCGACAACCTCACCTACCCCGCCCTCGGCCTCTGCGGCGAGGCCGGCGAGGCCGCGGAGAAGGTGAAGAAGGCGCTGCGCGACGACGGCGGCGTGCTCACCGACGAGCGCCGCGCCGCCCTGGCGGCGGAGCTCGGCGACGTCCTCTGGTACGTGGCCCAGCTCGCCACGGAGGCGGGCCTCGACCTCGACACGATCGCCGACGAGAACCTCTCCAAGCTGCTCTCACGCCAGGAGCGCAATGTGCTCCAGGGCAGCGGCGACACCCGCTAACGGCGCCGGTCAGCCGAGCGGGGCCAGCAGGGTCTTCTTACCCTCGAACGCGAACAGCAGCAGGTCGACCATGCGGAAGGTGTTGCTGTTCGGGCCCAGGCGTCGGGCGGAACGCCGGATCCCTCACGATCGAGGACTCGCTGCCCTCCATCGCGCGGTGGAAGGTCTCCGCGACGATGCGCGCGCCCACGCCGCGCAGGCGGCCGCCGCCGAACTCGGCCTCGCGCAGGATGTAGAACCACAGCGGCGTGTTGCGCAGCATCGCGTCGCGCATCGGCACGGTCAGGTTGCCGATGTCCGCGCCGTTGTTGCCGTCACGGATCTGCGCTCGGGTCAGCGTGGTCACGTTCACGCCCTTGTTCCGGAGGAAGCGGGCCATCTGCTGCCCCGTGGCAAGCCTCAGCATGAACGCGCGCGTGAGATTGCGGAAGGCGAGGTTGGCCACGAACGTGTTCTCGTCGCTCGCCGTTCCGCCGAACGAGCCGCGCGGCAGGCTGCCGAGCGGGTTCACGATCCTGGTGTCGATCCTCATCGCGCGGTTGCCCTCGCCCGCAGGCGGTCTCAGATTCGGGCGTTCGCCTCGGTGAAGTCGTACAGCCGCCGCCAGTCGGCCACCCAGATGTCGGCCAGGCGCGTGTCGCCGCCGAGGTTTCCGCCCGTCGCCGAGAAGGTGAACAGGAAGTCGAGCGTGCCCGCCCCGCTCGGGAAGTTGATGTTCCAGTTGTAGGCGCCGCGCACCATCGAGTGCCCGAGCCGGAAGCAGGCCACCGAGAACTCGATCGGCATGGTCGGGGGATCGGTCGGCGTCGCCCCTACCTCGAACGCCTTGCGCCCGTTGTTGAAGACGTCGTTCACGACGCCGGCGCGGGCGATTCGCGGCAGGTAGTCGGTGCGGACCATCCACTGGTAGTGCTTCGTCACGAGCTCGCGCGCTCGGGCGAATCGCTGCGCGGGCGGAACGCCACCCAGCTGCGTGTCCACCACGCGGTTGTGGAAGCGGATCATCGCCAGGTGGGTCTGGGCGACGGCAAGGTTCTCGTCGTTGCGCGGGTCAGGGATGATCGGCCTTGCGGCGCTGCGCGTTCGTGCTGCCCGCGCCGCGGGGCAGGTCGAACCCCTGGCGGTTCGGCGGGCCCACCGTCCTCCCCATCTTCAGGTGGAGCCCATCGGCCTCGTAGAAGGCGGCCGAGGCGGGGTCCTGTGGGCCGGCGCCGTAGAGCGAGTCGAGGTCGAGGCTCGGCGAGCGCGCCTGGATCAGCTGGGCGGGCGAAATATGGTCGCCCAGCATCACCGTCGTCTTGTCGAAGGTCAGGTCGTGATCGATGAACTGCCCCAGGTACGTGAAGCCGGCGGGGATCGGGCCCGCCGCCGAGCCGCGCCCGACCATGGCGTTAGCGATCCGCCTGCGGTTGGGCGCGCCGAGCTGCTTGCCGGTTCCGGGCGGGCCCAGCCTGGAGAAGCGGAACGGCGGCGCGGTCACCCCGGCGACGGTGGCGACCACAGGGGTGTCGCGGCCCCCGATGCTCTCACCCAGCAGGCCCTCGCCGATCACGTAGTAGGTCTCTGAGCCGTGCTTCTCCATGGTTTTCGACCCTCCCAGGCGGGCCTGGCGGAGTCAATCGCCCCGCACGAAAACGCTGAATTTGCACGGCTTACTGCAGCTAAGTGGGCGAGTCGCCGTTGCGCTCGAAGCGCTCGAAGCGCCGTGCGGCGGCCACCGGCACCCGTGCGCTGATGCGGACGCCCTCGGGGGTGTCCTCGCGCTCCAGCTCGCCGGCCAGGTCGTGGAGCTCCGAGAGGCTGCCGCCCTCCTCGTAAGGCACGAGCAGCTCCATCGGGCGCAGGGTGGCGAGGAAGCGGGCCTCGATGGCGTCGCGCAGCTCGTCGAGCCCCTCGCCGGTCGCGCCGGACACCTGCACCGCATCCGGCAGGCGGAACGACAGCTCGCGCCTGCGCTCGTCGTCGAGCAGGTCGACCTTGTTCAGCGCCAGCAGGCGCGGCCTGTCCCCCGCCCCGATCTCGTCGAGCACGTCGTCCACCGCGGCCATCATCTGGTGCATGTCCCCCTCGGGCGCCGAGGCGTCCACCACGTGCACGATCAGGTCCGCGCCCATGGCCTCCTCGAGCGTGGCCGAGAAGGCCTCCACGAGCTGGTGCGGGAGCTTGCGGATGAAGCCGACGGTGTCGGTGAGCAGGTACTGGCGGCCCGAGATCTCGAAGGAGCGGGTGGTCGGGTCGAGTGTGTGGAAGAGGCGCTCGCGCACGCCCACGTCGGAGCCGGTGACGGTGTTGAGGAGCGTGGACTTGCCGGCGTTTGTGTAGCCCGCCAGGGCCACCGTCGGGAGGCCCGCGCGCTCGCGCTCCTGGCGCATGGTGGCGCGCGTGGCCTTGGTCTCGCGCAGGCGCCGGCGCAGCGCCGAGATGCGGTCGCGCGCCAGCCGGCGGTCGGTCTCGATCTGCGACTCGCCCGGACCCCTGGTGCCGATGCCGCCGTCGATGCGGCCGGCGCCGAGGCGCTCGAGGTGCGTCCAGAGGCCGCGCATGCGCGCGAGGTTGTACTCGAGCTGCGCCAGCTCCACCTGGAGCTTGCCCTCTGCTGAGCGCGCGTGGTCGGCGAAGATGTCGAGGATGATCGCCGTGCGGTCGATCACGGGCACGCCGAGCTCCTCCTCGAGGTTGCGCTCCTGGCGCGGCAGCAGCTCGTCGTCGACCGCCACGAGGTTGGCGTCCGCCTCCTTCACGGCCTGCTTCAGCTCCACGAGCTTGCCGCGGCCGAAGTAGCGGTCCGGGTCGGGGCGCTCGCGGCGCTGGACCATCTCGCCGGCCACGGCCACGCCAGCGGTGCGCAAGAGCTCCCGAAGCTCGGTGAGATCGAGATCGTCTGGGGCGACACCGATCGTGAGGGCCCGTTGAGCTGCCCGTCTCGTATCGCCGTTTGATGACTGCTGCACTGCTCTGAGTCTAGAGCTAGAGTGCCGCGCCGTGAGAGCGTTCGTGACGGGTGGAACAGGGTTCATCGGGTCGCGCGTGGTGAAGCGTCTGCGCGACCGTGGGGACGAGGTGGTGGTGCTGGCTCGCTCGCCCGAGAAGGCGGCCGGCCTCGACGCCGAGGTGGTGCAGGGCGACCTGGGCGACGCCGACGCGATTCGCCGCGGGATGGAGGGCTGCCAGGCCGCCTTCCACATCGCCGCGGACTACCGCGTGGGGATGGACGCATCCAAGCGCGACTCGATGCGCGACTCGAACGTGCGCGGCACCGAGCGAGTGCTCGACGCGGCCGCCGACGCGGGCGTCGACCGCATCGTCTACGTCTCCACGATCAACATCTTCGGGAACACCAACGGCCAGACCGTCGACGAGAGCTACCAGCGCAACGAGGCGGACGGCTTCGTCTCGACCTATGACGAGACGAAGTACCGCGCCCACAAGCTCGCCGAGGAGCGGGCGGCGCAGGGCGCGCCGATCGTGATCGTGCAGCCGGGGGGCGTCTACGGGCCCGGCGACCACGCGCTCGTGGGGCAGATGATCGACCAGGCGAGCACGGGCAAGCTGCCGGCCAAGGCGTTCCCCGAGCTGGGTCTCAACATGGTGTACGTCGATGACGTGGCCGACGGGATCCTGCTGGCCCACGACAAGGGCAAGCCCGGCGAGTCGTACGTGCTGGGCGGGGAGATCACGACCCAGGGCGAGTTGATCAACAAGGCGGCGGCCATCGGCGGCCAGAAGCCGCCGCGCATGACCGTCCCCCCGCTGGTGATGAAGGCGATGATCCCGGTCGGCCGCTGGGTAGGCCCGGCGATGGGATTGCCACCGAACCTCCGCGAGATGATCTCAGCGGCGCACAACGTGACCTACTGGGCGAAGGACGACAAGGCCCGCCGCGAGCTGGGCTACGCGCCGAGGGACCTCGACACGGGGTTGCGGGAGACGATCGAACGCCAGCACTGAGGGCGCCCGGAGTGGGCCTAGCGCGTCGACGATCCTGACTAGCCGGGCATATGTCCCGGTTAGGCAGGACGGTCGCGGTCCGGCGGTAGCTGCAGGCGCTCCACCGGCGGCAGCACGCCCGAGATGCGGAACGTCTCGGGCAGGCCGGCGCCCGGTAGCACCGCCACGCCCTCGCTGGGGTCGCCCACCCACGAGGCGTGCCCCACCGCGTAGCGGTGCGCGCTCAGGGCGCAGGCCACGGCGTCAAGCTCCTCGATGCGGCGGTGCCAGAGGTCGCCGCCCTCGTCCGTGACGCGGTCGCCCAGCAGCTCCTCGATGCGCAGCTGCATTCCGTATGGGTGGCGCTTCGCCGGCAGCCGGCGACCCTGGAGCGCGAAGAAGACGCCGTCGGCGTGCGTCTCGAAGAGCGGGAAGTCCTGGTAGGCGCCCTCGGGCACCTGTCCCTCCGTATCGCCATCGTCGTCCGGCGTGAATAGCGGCAGGCCCAGCAGCTCCACGAGTTGCGCCGCCTCGGCGCTCTCCGGCTGCGGCGGCACGCCGCGCTGCTCGAGCTCTGGGTGCCGGCCGGACAGCGGGGCGCCCACGCCCAGGACCACCTCGCCGAGCGAGCGCAGCTCCGCGGCCACCTGCCCGGCCGAGCCCGGCTCGAAGAAGATCGCACTCAGGCGGATCGGGGGCTCCGGGGCGCGCACCTCCTCCAGCATCGCCAGCTGGAGCTGTTGCTGCATCGGGACGACGCCGCAGTAGTGCACCGGCCTAGCCCCCGAGGCTCCCGCGCAGGCGCTCCATGGCCTCGGCCAGGCGCTCGTCGGGCACGGTGAGCGAGATCCGGAAGAAGCCCTCCCCGTTCGGCCCGTAGGAGCTGCCGGGCGAGACGACCACGCCCGACTCCTCGAGTACCAGCTCGCAGTACGACGCCGACGTGTGCCCCTCCGGCACGGGCGCCCAGACGTAGATCGTGCCCTTGGGCGGCGTCACGTCCACGCCGATCTCGGCCAGGGCGTCGCAGACGAGGTCGCGGCGGCGCTCATAGATCTGCGTCATCTCGGCGGGCGGGCCAGAGTCGAGCGCGGCTGCAGCAGCCAGCTGCACCGCCTCGAACACGCCCGAGTCGATGTTGGTCTTCAGCTTCCAGTACGTGGCCACCGCCTCGGCGTTGCCGACGATCGCCGCGGTGCGCCAGCCAGTCATGTTCCAGCCCTTCGAGAGCGAGAACACCTCCACCCCGACCTCGCGCGCGCCCGGCGTCTCCAGGAAGCTCGGCGCCACGTAGCCGTCGAACGTCGTCTCCGTGTACGACGCGTCGTGCACGATCAGCACGTTGTGCTCGCGCCCGAACTCGACGGCGCGCTCGAATAGGCCGTCCGGCAGGATCGCGCCGGTCGGGTTATTGGGGTAGTTGAGGTAGAGCAGCCGCGCGCGCGCCGCCACGTCGGGGCTGATCGCGTCGAGGTCGGGCGCGAAGCCCCGCTCGGGCAGCAGCGGCATTAGCACCGCCTCGGCGCCCGCGAGCAGCGGCCCGCCGGTGTAGACCGGGTAGCCGGGATCGGCGGCGAGGGCGACGCTGTCGGGGTCGAGGAACGCCAGGTTCAGATTGAAGACGCACTCCTTGGCGCCCAGGGCGGGGATGATCTCGGACTCGGGGTCGAGGCTCACGCCGAAGCGCCGCTCGTAGAAACGGGCGAAGGCCTCGCGGAGCTCGGGCCGCCCGCGGTTCGACGGGTACTGATGCGTGCCGGGATCGCTCGCGGCCTGCGTGAGCGCGTCGATCACGGGCTGCGGCGTCGGGGTGTCCGGATCGCCGATCCCGAGGCTGATCACGTCCACCCCGGCGGCCTTCTTCTCCCTGATCTTGCGCTCCAATTCCGCGAACAGGTACGGGGCCAGGCGGTCCAATCGGCTACTCGGTTGCATTTAGCTCCTTCAGGAATTCCTCACTCAGCGTCCCGGCGTACACGGGCCGCGCCCAGCCGGTCAGGTTCACGTGTAGGTCTTCGTCCACCTCGACGACGAGCTCGCCGCCGTCGAGCACCACCGTCACCGGGCTATCCACGCCGCGCAGCACGGCCGCCACGGCCGCGCCGGTGGCCCCGGTGCCGGATGACATCGTCTCCCCAACGCCGCGCTCGAAGATACGCGCGCGGATCTCGGCGTCGCCGCTGCGTCGCCAGAACGACACATTGGTCCGGTTCGGGAACAGCTCGTTCCGCTCGATCTCGGGGCCGTAGCGGCCGAGGTCGAGCTCGTCGAGTCCGTCGGGCACCTCGATCGACACCTGCGGGTTGCCCACCTGCACGAACTGGAACGCGAACTCGCGCCCGGCGGACTTCACGCTCCCCGTGCCCTCCTCGCCCCCGCTCGGGAAGTCCGACTCGGCGCGCAGCCGAACGCGGCCGATGTCCATCGTGCAGAGCTCACCCTCGATGCGCGGGCGGATCTCGCCGGCGGCGGTGCGCACCGAGAACGAGTCGTGCTCTGTCCATCCGTTGCGGCGCAGGTACATCACGGCCTGGCGTACGCCGTTGCCGGACAGCTCGGCCTCCGAACCGTCCGGGTTGTAGATGCGCACCTCGGCGACGAACCCCCGCTCGCCCGTCTCCTTGATCAGCAGGATCCCGTCCGAGCCGACCCCGGTGTGCGGCGCGCAGATGGTGCGCGCGCGCGCGGGCGTCAGCTCGAACGGGAGCTCACGTTCCTCGACGATCACGTAGTCGTTGCCCAGCGCCTGCCACTTCTCGAAGTGCACGGCGCGGGACTCTATGCAAGCGCTACGTCATTTCATCGAGCCAGGTGTCGCGGCCGGGGTCGTCGCCCCGGGCCACGATCTCGAGGCGCTCCAGGTAGTGGTCCCACCCGTGCGCGTGCTTGGCAGTGGCCTCGGCGTCGGGCAACCCGCTGTGCATGAAGCGCAGGAGCGTCCCGTCGCCATCGGGCTCGAGCTCGACCTCGATCCTTGTCGACCCCGGCGGCACCGGGCTCTGGCTTTCGTCGGTCCAGCCCCAGGTCCAGACCAGGCGGTGAGGGGGATCGACCTCCACGAACTCACCCAGCGCAACGTTGCCCGAAAGGACCTCCACGCGGTACTCGCCGCCGGGGCGCGGGTCGAGTGACGCCGCCTGGCCCATCCAGCGCGTCGCCTTCTCCGGCTGCACTAGGAACTCCCACACGGTCTCCGGGCGTGCGGCGATCGCTATCTCGCGCCGGACCGCGGTCTCAGTGCTCGCTTCCATCTCGCTTCTTCCTTTCCTCGATTTCCGCCTCACGCTTCAGCGCATCGAGCCGCTCGTCCCAGAACTGCTCGAGAAACTCCCGGACCGGCTGGAGGCCCTCCGGGCGCGCCCGGTACAGGCGCCTCGTGCCGTTGCGTCGCTCCTCCACGAGTCCGGCCTCCTTGAGTACGCCCAGGTGCTGCGAGACCGCCGGCCGTGTCACGGCGAAATGAGCGGCGATCTCGCCCGCGGAGAGCTCCTCGTCGCGCACGAGCGACAGGATCTGGCGCCGGTGCGGCGCGGCGATGGCCTTGAGGGCGGCTTCCATGACAGGACTATGTAAGCATTTCCTAACGTAAGTGTCAACTTAAACTCTGGTACGCTCAGCGCGCATGGCCTACGACGAGGGACTTGCAGAGCGGATCCGCGGCGTGCTCGACGCGCGCTCGGATGTGGACGAGCGCAAGATGTTCGGCGGCATCGCCTTCCTTGTCGCGGGCAACATGGCCTGCGGTGTGATGCGCGACGACCTGATGGTCCGCATGGAGCCGGACTCCGTGGCTGCGCTCGAGTCCGAGCCGGGCGTCCGGCGTTTCGACATGGGTGGGCGCCCGATGAAGGGCTGGCTGCTCGTGGCGCCGGATGCCACCGCCGAAGATGGCGACCTCGTGCGCTGGGTCAGGCGCGGCGAGGAGTTCGCCGCGAGCCTGCCGCCGAAGTAGACCGGCCCGCGGCTCCGGGCTAGCGGTGGCCGTCGAACTCCATGAGCTGGTGGAACGTCGGCCGGTTTGCCCAGCGCATCGTGTCGGTGAGCACGCCTGGCGCGAACCGGATCCGCTCGGCCGTGGCGTCCGAGCGCCAGGCGGCCGGGTCGGTCCCCTGGCTCGCCGCGAGCGCGTCGGCGGAGCTCTGGATCGCCGTCCAGAGCGAGGCGCGGCAGGCCGTCAGGTCGCCGTTGCCGCAGTAGCGCCGGCTGTACGGGCCGCGCACCGGCTCGCCGAGCAGGCTGCGCAGGTCCTTGTCGACATAGCCGTACCAGCCGTCGTCGTACGCGCTCCCGGACCCGTCCGTGGTGCGCGGGGACTGGTCGCGCGTCTCCAGCCGGTCCAGCGTCCCGCCGGGCGCGGCGAGATCCCCGAGCACCGGGCTCATCACGGCCTGCGCGAGCACATCCCAGCTCTGGTCGAGCACGGCAGCGCCGGGGTCGTCGATCTTCCCGTCGAGGTCCCGGTCGAGCCGGCTCGCGCCCTTTCCGACCCAGGCATTCACGAGGTCCACGGCCTGCTGGCTGCGCGCGTCCGGTGCCGGCCCGCCGGCGAGGACGCGGTTGAGGACCGGCCAGGCCTCTACAGCGCGCAGGTCCTGTGTCGACGCCCGGTTCACCACGCGCAGCACGTCAATCAGTCGGTTGCGGCGCTTGAACCCGCTGAGCAGGTCGCTGCGATCGACCGCCTGGTTGGACCAGTTGCTGTCCGACGCCCCGAATCCCGGCGCCGGGCTCCCATTCCAGTTGCGCAGGATGCCGCCCCTCGGGTTCACGTCCTGGGGATGGTCCTTGGGCGCCAGGAAGCCGCGCCAGTCGTACTGGCCGGTGCCGAGCGTCGGCAGGCTCGGGTTCGTCCCCGGCGCCCGGATCGGCAGCTGCCCGGACGAGAAGAACGCGATGTCCCTTTGGTCGACGTAGAAGAGGTTGAACGTGAAGCCGAACGTCCCGACCGCCCTGCGGAAGTCCCTCTGCGAGTGGATGCTCGAGTTCAGGGCCGACCCGAGCAAGCCTCCGATCGACTCGCGCCCGCGCGTCGAGCGCATGTTCGACACCGCGTACGGCTTGCCCCCGACCGTGACCGTGCCGCTGACCGGGCCGTGCACCGTCTCGTTGAAGGTCACGGCCTTCTCCGGCTCGGTGGACGTGGCCGCAAGAGTTCCGGCGAAGAACGTCTTCATCGGCCGGCAGGTCCCCATGTACAGGTAGTGGGTGGAGCTGCGCGTGGCGGGCGTCCCGTCCTGGTTGCAGAGCTCCTCGAGGAACTGGTCGACGTTGTCGCTGTTGGCGGAGGTGGCGCTCCAGGCGTAGTCCGGACCGCGGCCGATCAGGACGTACGGGATCCCGGGCAGGACGCCGCCGCGTACGTCGATGCCGCCGCCGTGCGCGTCGACCTCCATGAACAGCTCGGGGTAGAAGTAGCCGAGCTGAGGCCCCATCACCGCCAGCGGATGGCCGGTGGCCGAGCGACTGCGGGCGATCAGTACGGCGTTCGACGCACGCCGACGGCTCGCCTGCAACACGTCCGCGGCGTGGGCCGCCGAGGCGCTCAGCGAGCCCGGGTCGACGACCAGCGAACCCGGCGTCGCACCGCCGCGCTCGGTCGCGTACGGGAAGCGCTTGCTCGTCGTGGTCGGAGTCTCGGGATCGTTCGCAGACCTCAGGTCTCGCCAGATGCCGTCGCCGGCAGCGCCGAGGCGGTTGCGCAGCTCCCCGAGGAACATCGAGCTCCGGACCTCGTTGCCACCGCCGGACCCGAACACCTGCCCGAGCAGGCCGGTCACGGCGGTCACATCGGTGTAGGTCCACGGCTTCACGCCGTTCTTGGCCTTGCGATTGAAGGCGTTGATCCCCGCGACGAAGGCCTCGACGTCGCTGACCACGCGGCGGCCGCGGGCCCCGCGTCTCACCACGAGCTCCTTCTCCCGCCGGATGAAGCGCTCCGTCTGCCGGCTCGGCGTGAAGCCGCGCAGGCTGCTCGCGATGGAGAGGGCGCTGTAGCCCGGCGCGTCGATCACCGCGAAGCGCGAGGGGTAGCGGATCGTCTCCATGAACAGGCCGCGATCGCGCGCGGTCGCCCAGCCGATCCCGAAGTAGACGTCCGAGCGCGTCCGCCCGATGATGTGCGGCACACCCCACTTCCTGTCGGTCCGGATGGTGAGGCCGCGCTTCGGGCGCACGACCGGGCCGCCCCTGGGCGCGAAGAATCGTGCCGACTTGTAGGTCTGCGGGATGTTGCGCACCGTGACCTGGTCGAACAGCGGCGTGAGCGCGTCGTAGAGCCCCAGCTGGTCCGTGCTGTGCCTGTCCGTGGGAACAGCCCCGGACTGGCCCGGCGGCAGGACGTTCCACGTCTGCCTGCCGAAGTCGAGCCGTGCCGCCGCCGCCGCAGGGCCTGCGATGACGAAACAGAACGCGGCCGTCATGGCCGCTACGACGATGCGCCTCACGAGTCCTCCTCCTGGGTGAGCCGGACAACCCTACTCGCCGGATCGGCCGCAGCGTCGAGCAGGTTGGCGCCCTCGAGCCTGCGCATCCAGGTGAGCTGGCGCTTGGCGTAGTTGCGGGTGCGGCGCTTCATCGCGTCCAGCGTCTCCGCGCAGGAGCTCCTCGAAGCCGAGCGCCTTGCGCGCCGTCGGCGACGCGCCCGCGGCGTCGGCCCTGCGCACCTCCTCCTCCGCCCCAGCCGCGAGCATGGCGTCCACGCGCGCGTCGATCCGCTCGTAGAGGCACTCGCGCTCCATCGTGAGCCCACAGAGCAGCGTCGGCGTGCGCAGCTCGGCCGTCCAGAGCCGCGACCCCTCGCCCACCGGCGCGGGCTCCTCCCCCATCTCGAGCAGCTCGAGCGCCCGCACGATCCGGGTCCGGTCAGCCGGCTCCACAGCCGCGGCCGCCGCCGGCGCCCGCTCGGCCAGCTCGGCGTGGAGCGCCGCCGGGCCGCGCTCCTCGAGCTCGGCGAGGAGGCGCTCGCGCACGCCAGGGGGCGGCGGCGGACGCAGCTCCAGGTCGGTGAGGGCTGCTTGGAGATAGAGCCCGGTGCCGCCGACCACGATCGGCCGCCGCCCCTCCGCGAGCGCAGCATCGATCTCGGCGTGGGCCAGCGCCGCGAACTGCCCCGCCGAGAAGCTGTCCGTGATCGGGACGAACGAGAGCAGCCGGTGCTCGAGCCGCTCCTGCTCCTCCGGCGTCGCGGCCCCGGTGAGCACCTCCAGGCCCCGGTACACCTGGAGCGCGTCCGCCGAGATCGCCACCGGGTCCTCCCCGCGCTCCCGCAGGCGCTCGGCGATCTCGATGGCAACGGCCGTCTTGCCCACCCCGGTGGGGCCGAAGATCGCTATCACGGCGTCCGCTCGCGTCACGATCGCTAGTAATACCGCTCGTGCGCGGACGCGTTCTCATCGCCCTTGCGGTCGTGGTCGCCCTTGCCGGCTGCCAGGAGTCCGGCTTCGACGAGTCGAAGGAGACCCAGCGCCCGCTCAAGGTGCAGCACGCGCTCGACCCGCTCACGGGCACCAAGGTGCCCGGGCTGGCCGAGCGTCCGATGACGCTCGGCCTCGACACGCTGGGCGACACGCTCGCCCTCGGAGTGAAGCCGGTGCGCGCTGCGCTGCCCGGCGCCACCGTGCCCGACTACCTGCGCTCGGCCGCGCGCGGGGTCGAGGTGGTGCCGCCGCTCACCCCGCTCGACCTTGCCGCCACCGAGGCCGCTGACCCCGACGTGATCCTGGGCACGAAGGAGGCGTACGGCGACCTCTACGACAAGCTCAGCCGCATCGCGCCGACCATCATGAGCGAGGGCGATGACTGGAAGCTCAACCTGCGCCTGCACGGGGAGGCGCTCGGCCGCACGAACGACGCCGAGAAGCTGCTGATCGACTGGGACAACGACGTCGCGAAGGTGAAGAAGGCGATCGGCGACCGGAAGGTGTCGGTCGTTCTCGACCAGCCGAGCACGTTCGCGGACGGCATTCTGGCCGACCTCGAAGTCGAATCGGGCAGCGGCGGCGACCGCGTTCTCCGCATCCACGCCGGGCCCGAGTGGTCCGGCGGGGGCCTGCTCGCGGCCCGCGCCGCGCTCGCCGACGTGGCCCGCGCTCTCTAGCGCCAACCCGCGCTGGGAGCGCAGTTCTGCGCCCGCCCTTCGGGAGCACCCCTTTTCTGCCGAAGAAGACGGGGAAGCATGAGCACACAGATCCTCGACGCCCTGTCCCGGCTCGCCGCGCGGCGCTTCGGCAGTTTTTCCGATGCTGCGACGGCTGTACTCGGCCTGCTCGAATCCGCGCTCCCGGACGGAAGCGTCGCGCTCGGGCAGATCGACTGGGATGGCGGCGAGTGCCGCGTGATCGACGCGCGTGGAACGGGCGTCCCGCGCGGATCGGTGATCCCGCTCGCTCACGGCGTGCCGGCCACCGGCTCCGCCGCCGGCGACCTGCTCGACGGCGAGGCGCTCGCGGCGCTCTGCCCCGCCAACTGGGTGGCCGCCCCGCTCGACGCTGCGGACGGTCGCGTGATCGGCGTGCTGCTCGCCACCGACGCCGACGGCGCGGCGCCGCCGCGCCAGATCGCGCAGCTGCTTCTCGTGGGCGCGCGACTGCTCTCCTACGAGTGGGAGAGCATCTCGTCGCGGGCGGAGCTGAGACGGCTCGCCGAGGCGGCTCGCGACCGCGCGAGCACCGACCCCGTCACCGGCCTCCCCAACCGCGAGACCCTCCTCGCCGCCATCGAGCGCGAGTGGGAGCTCAGCAAGCGGGGCACGGTCGAGTCCTACGTGGTGGTGTGCCACATCCGCGACCGCGAGACGATCAGCGAGCGCCACGGCGAGGCGATGACCAATCTGCTGCTGAAGGACGTGGCCGAGGTGCTGGGCGGCGCGATCCGGCGCACCGACTATCTCGCGCGCGTCTCACCGGACGCTCTGAGCGCGGTGCTCGTGGGCTGCAAGGGGCCCGATGGCGCACTGGCCTTCCTGGGTCGCGCCGAGCGCGCCCTCGAGCGCGCCACGCAGGGCCGCCCAGCCAACCTCCAGCTCTCATACGGCATTCAGAGGCTCGCCGACGCGAACTCCACGAACGAGGCGCTCGAGCTCGCCGAGATCTCCGCGCGCACAACGCCCGCGAGGCGCAACGGCACGCCGCTCGGCACCGGGCCCGCCAGGGGCAGCGCATGAGCACGGACCCGCTCATGGGCGCATCGATCGCGGGGCCGGGAAGCGGGGCGCCGCTGTCGGGTGCCGGCGTGACGGCGCCCAGCCTCAGCGGCGCGGGCAGGCGCTTCCTCAGCGACATCCTCGTGGAGCTGGGCTTCGTGAGCGAGGCGCAGGCCGAAGAGGCGGTGCAGACCGCGCGCAACCCGGGCCAGCCCACCCCGGAGAAGGTGTTGCTCAAGATTGGCGCGATCAGCGAGGACCAGCTCGCCCGCGCGCTCGCGGAGCGCTACGGCCTCGAACACATCGATTTGAGCGAGTTCGCGGTCGACGACTCGGCCGCCGGGCTGCTGCGGTATAGCGCTGCCAAGCGCTATATCGCCGCCCCGATCGGCTTCGACGACGACGGCGCTCTCGTGCTCGCCGTGGCGGATCCGGGCGACGCGCTCGGCCTGAGCGACATCGCGGTGATGACCAAGCTGGCCGTGCGTCCTGCGGTCGCGACTCGCAGTCAGATCGTAAAGCTGCTAGACACGCTTGTGTTCATGCAAGAGCCGGCGCCAGGCGAGAGCCAGTCGGTGAGCACGGTGATCGTGCCGCCGGACGAAGAGGCCGCGGGTGAGCCGCCCGAGGCGGAGTCGAGCGAGCGCGCAGGGGCTGAGGAATCGCCCGACGCGGCGGTCGGCAGCGCCGCTCCGAGGGAGCGTGACGACGCCACCGAGCGCGAGCTTTCACGCCTGCGCGAGGAGCTTGCCCTGGCGCTCGTGGAGCGCGACAAGGCCCGCATCGAGGCAGCCGCGCACAGCGAGCACACCGAGTCCGCCGCCGAGCGCGAGCGCGAGGAGGCGCTGGCCGCGCTGCGCGGTGAGCACGAGCGGGCCCTCGCCGCGAACGAGCATGCCGCCGAGGAGGCGCTTCGGGCCGAGCGCGCCAGCGCCCAGCAGGCGCTGGCGGCGCTGCGCGCGAACCACGACGAGGCCCTGGCCGGGCTGAAGGAGACGCACGAGCAGGCGATCGCCGACCTCAAGGCGGCCCACGAGGAGCAGCTCGATGCCGAGCGCGCGCGCCGCGTGGACGAGGTGGAGGCCGAGCGCGCCCGCACGGCCGCGGCGATCGACGCCGAGCGCGAGCGCAACGCCAAGGAGCTGAAGGCGCTCCGCAAGCGCGGCGAGGAGGCGCTCGCCGAGGAGCAGGCCCGTCACGAGGCCGAGCTCGAGTCCGTCCGTGAGGTCGCCGCGTCGGTCGCGCCCCAGGACGTCGAGCGCCTCAGGCAGCTCGAGCGTGAGCTCGCCGAGACTCGCGACCAGCTTGAGCTGAGCGCGGACGCCGACCGTCGCGCCGAGGCGGCCCGTGCCGCCCTGAGCGCGCTGCGCGACGAGACCGAGCGCCAGGCGCAGGTGCACGCGCTCACCGAGCGCGAGCTTCGCTCCGAGCTCGAGAAGCTGCGCGCCGAGCTACCCGAGACGAGCCACAAGTAGCTCGTCCCCGGCCAGCGTGGTGCTGGTCGCGGACGCTATCTCCACCTCGGTGAGCTCACCGGGAGCCGCGACGCCGGCGAAGTTGACCGTCTTGTTGTGGCGGATGCGCCCGCGCAGCCTCGACGGGTCGGTGCGCGAGGGGCCCTCCACCAGCACGTCCATCGTCCTGCCCACGAAGCGCTGCGCCCGCTCGGCCGCGTGCCGCTGCACCGCCTCCACGAGCCGTCCCATCCGCTCGCTGGCCAGCTCGTGCGGGATCTGGCCCGGCAGCGTGGCCGCGTCCGTCTCGCGGCGCGGCGAGTAGATGAACGTGAAGGCCGAGTCGTAGCGAACGCGCTCGACCACGTCGAGCGTCTCGGCGAAGTCCTCCTCCGTCTCCCCCGGGAAGCCCACGATGATGTCGGTGGTGAGCGAGCAGTCCGGCACCAGCTCGCGGATCATCGCCACGCGATCCAGATAGCGCTCGCGGTTGTAGGTGCGCCGCATCGCCTTGAGGATGCGGCTCGAGCCCGACTGGAGCGGTAGGTGGATGTGCTCGCAGACGCTCGGCAGCTCAGCGTGAGCCGCGATCACGTCCTCGCGGATGTCCTTCGGGTGCGGGCTCGTGTAGCGGATGCGCTCGATGCCGTCGATGGCGTCGACCATGGCGAGCAGCTCCGCGAAGCTGGTCTTCGAGCCCTTCGGGAGGTCGCGACCGTAGGAGCAGACGTTCTGCCCGAGCAGCGTGACCTCCTTCACGCCCTCGGCCGCCACGCGCTCCACCTCGGCCACGATCTCCGCGGCGCCGCGCGACACCTCGCGCCCGCGCGTGGACGGCACGATGCAGTACGAGCACGCGCAGTTGCAGCCGACGGAGATCTGCACCCACGCCTGGTATTCGCGCTCGCGCTTCATCGGCAGGTGGCCGGTGAAGCCCTCGAACTCGAAGAAGCCCTGCGCGGTGAGGCTGTCGCTCGTGAGGAACTCGGCCAGCTTGTGCACCTGGCCGGGGCCGAAGGCCACGTCCACGAACGGGAACATCTCGAAGACCTCGTCCTTCACGGACTGCGACCAGCAGCCGCCGATGCCGATCACCCGCTCCGGGTCCTCCCCCTTGAGGCGCTTGGCCTCGCCCAGGTGCCCGACGAGCCGGTTGTCGGCCTTCTCACGGATCGAGCAGGTGTTGAAGAGGATCAGGTCGGCGCCCTCGCGGTCCGGCGCCTCGCTGTAGCCGAGCGACTCGAGCATGCCCTTCATCCGCTCCGAGTCGTGCTCGTTCATCTGGCACCCGAAGGTGGTCAGGTGGTAGCTCTTGCCAGCCGGCTGCATGGACCGCCGAGGATAGCCCCCGGCTATTTGGCGTAGTCGGTGGCCCTGCTCTCCCGGATCACCGTGACCTTGATCTGGCCGGGGTACTCGAGCTCCTTCTCCACGTCGCGGGCGATCTGGTGCGACAGCAGCGTCGCGGCGTCGTCGTCGATCTCCTCCGGGTGCACGATCACGCGGATCTCGCGGCCCGCGTGCATGGCGTAGACCTTGTCCACCCCGGTATGCCGGCACGCGATCGCCTCAAGCTCGTGGAGCCGCTTCACGTACTGCTCGAGCGACTCGCCGCGGGCGCCGGGGCGGGCGCCCGAGAGGGCGTCCACCACCTGGACGATCACGGCCTCCACCGTCTGGAGCTCGACCTCGTTGTGATGCGCCTCCATGGCGTGGGCCACGGCCTCGGACTCCTTGTAGCGCCGGGCGAGCTCGCCGCCCACGAGGGCGTGCGGGCCGTCCGTCTCGTGCGACACGGCCTTGCCGATGTCGTGCAGCAGCGCCGCGCGCGCGGCCACGCGCGGGTCGGCGCCCAGCTCGGCCGCCAGCATCCCCGCCAGGCGGGCGCACTCGATCGAGTGGTGCAGCACGTTCTGCCCGTAGCTCGTGCGGAACTTGAGCCGCCCGAGGAGCTTCACCAGCTCGGGGTGCAGCGAGCCGACGTTCGCCTCGAACACCGCCTGCTCCCCCACCTCCACGACATGCTGATCGATCTCCGACTTCGCCTGGTGGAAGGCCTCCTCGATGCGGGCCGGGTGGATGCGCCCGTCGGTGAGGAGCCGCTCCAGCGTGAGCCGCGCGATCTCGCGCCGCACGCCGTCGAAGCCGGACAGCAGCACCGCGCCGGGGGTGTCGTCGATGATGAAGTCGATCCCGGTGAGCGTCTCGAGGGCGCGGATGTTGCGGCCCTCGCGGCCGATGATGCGGCCCTTCAGCTCGTCGGACTTCAGCTCCACGACCGAGACCGTGGTCTCCACAGCGTGGCTCGATGCCACGCGCTGCATCACGGCGGCGAGGATGCTGCGCGCGCGCCGGTCGGCGTCGTGGCGGGTCTCCTCCTCGACCTGCCTGATGATGCGGGCGCTCTCGTGGCGCAGGTCGTCCTCGAGCTCGCGCATCATGACCTGCTTGGCCTGCCCGGCGCTGAGGCCGGACACGCGCTCGAGCTCTCGCAGCTGGCGCGCCTTCTCCGTCTTCAGCTCCTCCCGCGTGTGGTCGAGGTTCCGCCTCCTGTCCTCGAGCGAGCGCTCCCGTTCGTCCAGCTCGTTCCCCTGAATCTCGAGCGAGCCCTCCTTGGCCCGCAGCCGCTCCTCCAGCCGCGCGAGCTCCGTCCTCCGGGCGAGCAGCTCCTCCTCGAGCGCGTCGCGCCGGGCGGCCGGGCGAGCCTCCGCCTGCGCGGGCGGGGCCGCGGGCTCGGGCGTCGCGACCCCCGTGGGCCCGGCCTGGACGGTCCGCGGGCGCTGTACGAGCATCACCACCGCAACCGCGACTCCCGCCGCGACCAGCGCCGCCAACACGATCTCCATCTCCGTCTCCCTTGCCCCCTGCCCCGCGAAGCGGGGCATCGGGGGTCAATCTCAACACTCAGTTAGTTGAGCGGTGCGGCAACGGGGCCGCGAGACCAGACATCGCCTGGGAACGAAGCACGCGCCCACCGCGGGCGCGGGCGGGTGCAGCTCTCTAGGGACCCTCCCGAACGCTCCTCTCGGGCTGGTCGTAGGTGGTGGTCAGAATCCTGGTCAGGTAAGGCATAAATCGGGCGATTTGCTCGTCTTTTGGTCTCACGGCGGCCGAGCCGGCCGCGTTCTCATGAGACTATCCCCGGGAGGCGGGATCGGCAACCGGCGAAAGCGCTTATGCGCTGGAGCGGCGCCGGGCAGCAGCGCTAAAGGGGGTGCTCCGTCGATTGACCGCGTTATACGCGGTCAAGTGACCAAGGACCCCCTCAATGCCCGTCTTTCGCGCGGCGGCTACGCCGCGCGGCGGCGCTCGCGCGCTGCCCGCTCGTACGCCCTGATCGCGTCGTACGCGATTTCCGGCGTGTAGCCGCGGCGGACCAGCATCTGCCAGGCGCGGTCGCGCTCGCGGTCGTCCTGCGGGGCGGTCGGGTGGCGCTGTTCCAGCAGCAGGACCGCGGTTCGCAGCTCCGAATCGCGGCTGCGGGTGGAGACCACCTCGTCGATCAGGTGCGGCGCGATGCCGCGCCGGTGGAGGTCGCGCGCTATCCGCTCGCTCCCCCACTGGTCGAGCTGGCGCTTGTCCTCCGTGAACTGGCGGGCGTAGCGGGCGTCGTCCAGGAAGCCCGTGGCCTCGAGCTCCTCGACGGCGTCGTCGATCGCCTCCGGTGGCACCCGCTTGCGCTCGAGGCGCGTGCGCAGCTCCGCGACGGTGAGCTCACGCCGGGCGACCGCCTTGTAGGCCAGGTCGATCGCCCGCTCGCTCTCGGTCCGCCGCACGTGTCCCCCCTGGGCCCTCGCGGGCCTAGGCTGCCTGCTCCTCAACCGTGGCCTCGGCGCCCTCGGCCTCGGCACCCTTGGGCTCGCCGCCCTCGGCCTCCACGCCGGCATCGCCGTCGGCATCGATCGGCGGCTCCACCACCTTCAGCGACCCGGCCGGATCCACCCCGAGCGCCTCGTAGATCTTGCCCTCGATCTCCTTGGCCACCTGCGGGTTCTCGCGCAGGAAGCCCTTGGCGTTATTGCGGCCCTGACCCAGGCGGTCGTCCCCGTAGGAGAAGAACGAGCCGGACTTCTGCACGATGTTGTGCTCGATCCCGAGGTCGAGGATGCAGCCCTCGGAGCTGATCCCCTGGCCGTACTCGATGTCGAACTCGGCCTGGCGGAACGGGGCGGCGACCTTGTTCTTGACCACCTTCACGCGCACCCGGTTGCCGACCGCCTCGGTGCCCTCCTTGAGGGTCTCGATACGGCGGATGTCGAGCCGCTGCGACGAGTAGAACTTCAGCGCCCGGCCGCCCGGCTGCGTCTCCGGCGAGTTGTGCACCACCACGTGATCCGCGAGGTACGTGTGGTTGCCCTCGACCTGAAGGTCGTAGCGATGCCGCTTACGTGGCGTGGGCGGCTTGCTGTATTTGCGCAGTACCCGCATGCCAACAGGGCGTAGCGACCTGCGGCTCTCGAGTTCCGCCTTGTAGTCGGTGTGCCTTGGCGCCTGCCAATTGAACTGACCTCGGAGCTCCGGATGGAGCTTGTAGTCGAGTGAGGGATGCACATACGGTGCGATCCGCTCCTGAAACTTCCGCGTGCGCTCCCCGCTGAATAGGAGGTTGTTCCCGCTCAGCGTTGGACGGCCCATGCCGAGCTCTTCGCACCGCTGGGCAACGCGCTCGCGATCTTCGATAGACAGGCCGGCCACGCAGATGGTTGCCTTGCCATGCCCCCACCGCTTGTAGTTGCCGCCGAACGTTCCGTCGTCGCAGTACCACGCGGCGATCGACCGCTCGTCGAGCTGCGAGAGAAGCTCGGAGGTCACCGTCTTGCGACCGTCCGATGCGTAAACGGCATCCCGCAACGCCGCCAACTGGCGCATCGGAATCGTGTCGAACCCAATGCCGTTGCCGGTCCGGCCGATTCCATGGGCGAACGGTGAGAGCATCTCCTGCTTCCACTCGCAGTACTCGCGCTGACGCTCTCCGTGGCCGACGCGGAACGCAGCGTTGTGCGTTGACGCATACCGAAGTGACCCATCGCCCAACAGGCTCCCGAGGATCAGCTTCATCTGATCCTCAGCGAGGGCGTATTCCTTGACGGCTACGAGGACTTCATCGCCCTCCTCGATCTCCCACGCCTGGCGCTCACCCTCGGGTGTGAAGATGACGTGGTTCGGCGTGCATGCAAACTTGCGCTTGCCCGATCCGCCGCCGGCCTCGACCTCGAACTGCAGCCATTCGTCGGTCTCGCCATTGTCGTACCACTCCACGACTCGGCGTGGAGAGATTTTGCCCGTCTCCGGATCCATTGACATGACCTCGACGGGGAGCCGCTGATTGACGATCTTGCCGATCTTCTCAGTGCTCCCGTCCGCGAGCACAACGCGTGTGTCGTAGTGGAAGCAGCCGAACATCACGCCGATCTTCTCGCGGATCTGGTTCGTGAAGATGCAGAGCGTGTTGGCGCGGTTCAGGTTGCCGGCCAGCTTCCGCATCGCCTGGGACATCATGCGCGCCTGGAGGCCCACCGTCTGGTCGCCCATCGCACCCTCGAGCTCGGCCTTCGGCGTGAGCGCAGCGACCGAGTCGATCGCCACCACGTCGACCGCGCCTGAGCGGATCAGGAGGTCGGCGATCTCGAGCGCCTGCTCGCCGTGGTCGGGCTGTGACACGAGCAGCTCGTCGACGTCCACGCCGATGCGCTTCGCATACACCGGGTCCATTGCGTGCTCCGCGTCGATGAACGCGCAGATGCCGCCGGCCTTCTGGGCGTTCGCGAGGACGTGGTAGAGGAGCGTCGTCTTACCGGACGACTCCGGCCCGAACACCTCGACTATCCGCCCGCGGGGTATTCCACCGACGCCGAGCGCCAGGTCGAGCGACAGGGCACCCGTGGGAATCGCGGCGACCTGCACCTGCGCGGCGTCGTCCCCCATCTTCATGATCGACCCGGCACCGAAGGTGCGCTCGATCTGCGTGAGAGCACCCTTGAGGGCTGCCTCACGTGCCTTGGCGGCCTTCTCTTGCTCCTTCTCCATATCTGTGATCTCCTCGAAGTCTTGAGGTCACAACGTAGGAGTCGCGTCGGATGGATACTCGCCCCATGTACCGCCACGACCAAGCCAATCTCCTCAGGCGCCTGATTCGCCGCTCCGCAGGCTGGAAACCGCTGTCCTGGCTCTACGCCCGCACGCTGCACCTGATCGACCGGGCGGTCTTCCGGATCACCCGTGGGCGAGCGACGTTCACCTCATGGCTGGCCGACCTCCCGGTGGCCTGGCTCACCACCACCGGCGCCAAGAGCGGCGTGCAGCGAACCTGTCCGGTGCTCGCGATTCCCGGCGAGGACGGAAGGCTCGTGGTGATCGCGTCCAACTACGGGCAGCACAACAACCCGTCCTGGTACCACAACCTGCGGGCCAACCCGCGCGCCACGGTGCTCTTCGACGGCGTTCGCTCCGACATGAGCGCGCGCGAGCTGGACGGCGAGGAACGAGCCCAGTGGTACGAGCGCGGGATCGAGATCTACCCGGGCTGGGTCCAGTACCGAAAGCGCGCCGCGCATCGGCGCATCCCGGTGATCGAGCTCACCAGGGCGACGCCGCTGCCCTAGTCCGCCGGCAGCTCGACCGAGCCGTCGTCCCGGATCGTCCAGCGCGGGTTGTGAGCCACCTCCCAGGGGTGGCCCTCCGGGTCCACGAAGGCCGCCGAGTAGCCGCCCCAGAAGGTCTCGGCGGGCTCGCGGACGATGTCCGCCCCCGCCGCGCGGGCCTCCTCGATTACGGCGTCGACCTCGGCCGGTGAGCGGACGTTGTAGGCCAGCGTCGAGCCGCCCCAGCCGCCCGAGTCCTCCACGCCGCTGTCCTCGGCCAGCCGCGCGCGATCCCAGAGCGCGACCACCATGCCGCCCGCCTGGAAGAAGACGACGTCGTCCGCCGCTGCCGCCCGTGTCGTCCACCCAAGCGCCTCGTAGAAGGCACGGGCGCGAGCGAGGTCGCGCACTCCGAGCGTGATCAGGCTGACGCGTTGCTCCATGCGCTCACTCTAGGTCCTCCGCCAGCAGCGAGAACATCACCAGGTCCTCGCGCACTCCGTGGCGGCGGCGGTAGCGGCGCAGCGTCCCCTCGCGCGTGAAGCCGGCGCGCACGGCCAGACGCTGCGATGCCTCGTTGTCCGGATTGGCCAGCAGCTCGAGGCGCTCGATGCCGAGGTGCCTCAGCGCCCACACGGCGAGCATTCGCGTGGCGCGGGCGCCGATCCCCCGGCGGCGCGCCTCGGCCGCGATCCAGTAGCCGATCTCCGCCTTGCGGTCCACCCAGTCGAAGTTGGAGACCCCCAGCGCGCCCAGCAGGCGATCGTCGCCGTCCACGACGGCGAGCGCCAGCTCACGCCCGCTCGCGAGGTCGGCGCCGGTGCCGCTTATGAAGTCGCGCGCGTCCCTCCGGGTGTAGTTGTGGGGAACGACCGTCCAGCGCGGTATCTCCGGGTCCTGGCAGGCCGCTGTGACCGCGGCGGCGTCTCCGCGCTGCCACGTCCTCAGAACTATCTCGCCGTCAGTCAGCGGAGGGTCGGGAAGCGGGATCGCCGGCATGCGCCAGAACGGTACGCGCCAGCGGCTCGTACAGCGCGCCCTGGGGGCGCAGAGTCGAGCGATAGAGGGTCACGGCGCTCGCCTCGAACGGGCCCGGTGGCGGCGGCCCGTCCTGGAGCGGCCGCACCCGGCGCTCGGCGCGCTTCGCGCGGGCCAGCGTGAGATGCGGCCAGAAGGGGCGCTTCTCGGGCCGGTACCACCCGCCGGCCTCGAGCGCGGCCGACGCGGCTTCCTGCACCGCCGTCGCTCGCCCTCCCTCGTCCTCCATGTCGAGAGCGAACAGGCGCGGGCTGCGCGGCGGCAGCGCGCGCACGCCCAGCGGGGTCAGCCGCGGCGCCGGCCCAGCCGGCAGCGCCCCGAAGGCCCCCTCGGCGATGCGCGGAGCGGCGGCCTCGTCCTGCCAGCCCAGGAACACCAGGGTCACGTGCAGTGCCTCAGGGCGCACCGGCCGGAGGTCGGCGCGCTCCGAGACGAGCTCGTCGCGCCACGCGGCGATCGCGTCACGCGCCGGCTCCGGCAGGTCCAGCGCGAGGAACAGCCGTGCCCGCGGACCGCTCACTCGGACAGCAGGCGGCGGAGCAGGTGCATGGCGACGGTGGTGGAGCGGTCGCGGATGTCCGCCCTGTCCCCGGGCAGGTGCACCGTTCGGGTGGTCGAGCGACCGTCCGCGAGCTGCACGCTCCAGCAGACCGTGCCCACCGGCTTATCCGCGGTGCCGCCGTCCGGGCCGGCGATGCCCGTGATAGCCACAGCGGTGTCCGCATCGAAGCGCCTCAAAGCGCCCGCCGCCATCGCCTCGGCCACCGGCTCCGAGACAGCGCCGTATGTCTCGATCAGCTGGGGATCCACGTCCAGCAGGTCCACCTTCGCCTCGTTGGCGTACGCCACGACCCCGCCGGCCACATACGCGGAGGACCCGGGCCGCTCCGTGAGCCGCGCGGCCAGCAGCCCGGCGGTGCACGACTCCGCCGTGGCCACCCGGCGCCCGGCGAGCAGCTGCGCCACGAGGTCGTCCACCCGCGAGCCGTCCTCGGAGAAGATCTCGCGCCCGTGCCGGTCGCGCAGCAGCTCCACGAGGTCGGTGTAGACATCGGCGCCCTCGGGCTCGTAGCGCGTGACCATCTCGATCTCGCCGCGCCGCAGGCAGGTGGTGATCTCGAGCGACTCGAAGCCCTCGATCCCCTCCTCCGCGTCCCGGAGGGTGTCGGCCAGGCCGGACTCCGGGAGCCCGAACATCCTGACCGTGCCCTGGAGGTACGTCGTACGTCCCGCAACCGCGTCGCACACCGCGTCCGTGTTCACCGCCGTCCGCCACATTGGTTGAAGCTCGCGCGGCGGGCCCGGGAGCACCACCACGGTCGGCTTGCCTGGAACCACCACCCCCGGCGCGGTGCCCACCGGGTCGATGATGAACGCTCCCTCCGGGACAAGCGCCTGCTTGCGATTCGCCGCGCGCACCGCGTCGAAATCCCAGTGGCTGAAGCGGGCCATCAAAGGCTTCAGGATGCCGGCAATCTTCTCCTCGAGCTCCTCGTCCAGGACGAGCTCGCGCTCGCAGAAGCGCGCCACCATCTCGACAGTCATGTCGTCGGCCGTGGGCCCGAGCCCGCCGCTCGTAAGGATCAAATCCACGCCCTGATCGGCCATGAAGCGCAGCTGCGCCTCGATGTCCTGAGGCCGGTCGCCGCAGATCGTGATGTGGGCG
Organism: uncultured Thermoleophilaceae bacterium; assembly: GCA_963774095.1. Classification (GTDB taxonomy): domain Bacteria; phylum Actinomycetota; class Thermoleophilia; order Solirubrobacterales; family Thermoleophilaceae; genus JACVRW01. The sequence goes on along the minus strand of CAVZDS010000004.1, from coordinate 51,118 downwards.
AGCTCGACGCCCAGCTCGAGCAGGCGATCGGACAGCCAGGGGCCGTTGCGGTCCCGGATCCGACCCGTCAGGACCTCGGTGCCGGTGACGACGATGCCGGCGCGTGCACTCACGGCCTATGACATTAGGGCGTCCGACCGGAGATCCGGTGGTGGGATGGCGAGCGAGAACCGAGCATCCCAAGGTCTCGGGCGCAGTCGATGCCGGAGGCATCGGCGAGCACCGAGGGCGCAGGGAGGCGACGGTTCGCAGCCGCCAGGCCACCGCCGGAGCGACGGTCGGGCGCCCTTAAGCACAGGGGCGCTGGCCGCTCGGAAGCTCGCGGCTCCCGCGCGGCGTGAACACGAACCCGACCGGGTCTGGGCCCGGCGTGACGCGCACGACCTTGCCGTTCATGGTCAGCCGCACGTCGCGCTTCCCGAGGTTCACCCGGACGCGCTTGCCGCGGAAGGTCTGCGTGCTGTCGATCGTGTTCTCGAACACCACGGGCGTTCCCGGCCCGTGGTCCACGCAGACGTAAGTGGGCGTGGAGGGCGTTACCCGCAGCGCAACGCGCCGCGGCCGCGGGGGCTTGGGCGCGGGCTTCGCCTTCGTCTCGGTCGTGGTGGTGTCCGGCGCCGCCGCCTGGTCCGCGCCGCCGTCGTCGTCGCTCGCCAGGCCGATCGCCACGAGCACCGCCACGATCGCCACCAGCACCAGCAGCACCACCGAGCCCGCGCCCATGCGCGGCCCGTGGCGCCGGTCGCGGCCGGCCACCGCCGGCGGGCCGAATGGCTGCTCGATCTCGTCGTCGCGCTCGAAGCCGGCGCGGTATTCCTCCACGAGCACGTGCGGGTCGAGGCCGAGCATCTCCGCGTAGGTGCGCAGGAACGTCTTGACGAACGTCGGGCCCGGCAGCATGCCGAACTCCTCGTTCTCGAGCGCCCGCAGGTACTTCGCGCGGATCTTGGTGCGGTCCTCGACATCGGCGATGTCGAGCCGCTGCCGCATGCGCGCCTCACGAAGCGTTTCGCCAATGCTCGGCATCGGCCCGGCATTCTGACGAAACGTTTAGTCCTCTACCGGAGCCGCAACTGCCGGCTCACTGAGCGCCTCGAGCACGCGTGGCAGATCCCCCTCGGTGATCAGCACCTGGCGGGCCTTCGAGCCCTCGTAGCCCGAGATCACGCCGCGCCGCTCCATCATGTCGATCAGCCGCCCGGCGCGCGTGTACCCCACCCGCATCCTGCGCTGCAGCATCGATGTGGAGGCGGTGCCCATCTGGACCACGGTCGCGATCGCATCGCCGAGCAGGTCGTCCTGGTCCGGGTCGAAGTCGCCGTCCGGGCCGTCGGCGCCCTCCTCGGGCTCGACCGCCTCGAGCAGCTCCTCCTGGAGCTCCGGCTCGCCCTGGAGGCGCCAGTGGTCCGTGAGACGCTCGATCTCCTCCTCGGCGATGAACGCGCCCTGGATGCGCGCCGTGCGCGACTCGCCGGCCGGCCGGAACAGCATGTCGCCCTGCCCGAGCAGCGACTCCGCGCCGTTCTGGTCGAGGATTACGCGCGAGTCGGTCTGCGACGACACCGCGAAGGCGATCCGCGCCGGCACGTTCGCCTTGATCATGCCGGTGATCACGTCCGCGCTCGGGCGCTGGGTGGCCAGCACCAGGTGGATGCCCACGGCGCGCGACTTCTGCGCCAGCCGGATGATCGAGTCCTCCACGTCGGCGGGCGCGACCATCATCAGGTCGGCCAGCTCGTCGATCACGCAGAGGATGTAGGGCAGCGGGGCCTCGCCCGAGCGCTGGCGCACCCGGTTCAGCTCCACGAGGTTGCGCGTCTTCGAGCGGCTCATCACCCCGTAGCGCTCCTCCATCTCCTTGATGAGGTTGCTGAGCACGTTCGCGGCCAGGCGCGGCGAGGTGACCACCGGGGTGAGCAGGTGCGGGATCCCCTCGTAATGGTTCAGCTCCACGCGCTTGGGGTCCACCAGCACGAGCCGCACGTCGTTCGGCGAGGCGTGCAGCAGGACGCTCGAGAGCATCGAATTCACGCAGCCCGACTTACCGGACCCCGTGGTTCCCGCGATCAGGATGTGCGGCTGCTTGGCGAGGTCGGTGCCGATCGCCTTGCCCGCGATGTCCTTGCCGAGCCAGACCGACAGCGGCGACCAGCCCTTCGGTGCGGCCTGGAAGACGTCACCGAGGTGGACCATCGTGCGCACGCGGTTCGGGACCTCCACGCCGACTGCCTGCTTGCCGGGGATCGGCGCGAGGATGCGCACCTGCTCGGCGGCGAGCGCGTAGGCGAGGTCGTCCTTCAGCGTCGCGACCTTCGACATCTTGATCCCCGGCGCAAGGCGCAGCTCGTAGCGCGTCACGTGCGGACCGCTCACGGTCCCGATCAGGCGGCCCTCCACGTTGAAGTGGCTGAGCGCCTCCACGAGCTGCGCCCCGGTCCGCTCGATTCCCTTCGTGTCGAGCTTCTGCGCGCCGCTGGACCGCTTGAGGAAGGACAGCTTGGGCATGCGGTAGTCGATGTCGTCGGACTCGGTGACCGGGGAGCGCCGGTTCCCCATCGGAGTGAGCTGCTCCTCGCCCTCGGGCTCCTCGTCCGGCTCGGCCTCGTCGTAGACCGGCTCCTCCGGTTCCTCGTAGACCGGCTCGTCTTCCTCCTCCTCGCCGTAGAGGTCGGGGTAGCGCTCGGCTCCGTCGAGCGCGGGCGCCTCCACGTGCGTGGCGCGAACCACCGGCTCGCGGTCCTCGGGCTCCGGCGGCTCCATACGCTCGGACTCAGGCAGCGGCGGCAGCGGGCCGAGCCGCTCGGCCGGCACGCGCATCGTCCCGGTGGTGCGCAGCACGCGCTCGGTGGTGGTGGCCGCGGCTTCGCGCGTGGCGGTGACGATCCCGGCGATCGACGCGCCCGTGAGCAGCAGCACGCCCGCGAGCAGCAGGAACATGAACAGGATGTGCGAGCCCGCAGTCGAGAAGAACTTGGCCGACGCCCAGAACAGCGACTCGCCCACAAGCCCGCCGTGGTGCTGGAGGTAGTAGGCGTCGAGGAAGCCGTCGCGCGGCGTGTCGCCCGGGCCCAGGCCGAGCGAGCCCGCAGCCAGGCCGAGCATGAGCGCGGCTGTGAGACACGCCGTCCCGGTCTTGAACGGGTGGACCGCGGGCATCATCGGGCGGATCACGATCAGGGCACCCGCGGCGAACAGCACCACGGGAGCGCCGTAGCCCACGCCGCCGAACATGAAGAGCATTCCGTCGGCGAGCGCCTCCCCCACCTCGCCGCCGGCCCAGCCGAGGTAGAAGACGCACGCGAAGAAGGCGGCGAAGGCGACGAGCGCCAGCCCGATCAGGTCCCAGTGACGCTGCTCCAGCGTGGGCAGGTCGAAATGGGGCAACCAGGCCGTGCTGGCACGGCGACGCTTACTGCGGCGGCGATTGGCCATAACGCGTGCATTCGACGGCGGAAAGCCGCACCCTCCCTACCATGGAGGCAATGAGCGGACGCCCCCGTGTGCTCGTGGTCGAGGACGACGCCGACATCGCCGGCGTGCTGCGTCGTTCTCTCGACAAGGAGGGCTACGAGGTGCGCGTGGCCGCCGACGGCGAGCAGGCGCTCCACGAGTCGGGAGTGTTCGAGCCCGACGCGGTGGTGCTCGACCTCGGTCTGCCCAAGCTCGACGGCATGGAGGTGGCCCGCCGGATGCGCGCCGATGGCGACGTGCCGATCCTCATGCTCACCGCGCGCGACGCCCTCGACGCCCGCGTTCAGGGCCTCGACTCGGGAGCCGACGACTACCTCGTCAAGCCGTTCGAGCGCGATGAGCTGCTCGCCCGCATCCGCGCGCTGCTGCGCAGGCGCCCGCCGCGCGGCAGCGCCTTCATGGTTGTGGGCGACCTGCGCCTCAACCCCGACAGCCGCGAGGTGTTTCGTGGCGAGCGCGCGCTCGAGCTGACCGCGCGTGAGTTCGAGCTGCTCGAGCACCTGATGCGAAACGAGCGCATCGTGGTGTCGCGCCAGGCGCTGCTGGACGAGGTCTGGGGCTACCACCCGTTCGCCGAGACCAACACCGTGGACGTGTTCATCTCGAACCTGCGCCGCAAGCTCGAGGCGGGCGGCGAGCCGCGCGTGCTCCACACGATGCGCGGAGCCGGCTACGTGCTGAGAGAGCCGTGAGGACCCGCCTACCGGTGAAGCTGAAGGTCGCGGTGCTGAGCGCCGCGCTCACCTTCGCGATCCTGTGTCTCTTCGCGGTGGTCGTCGGCACGGTGGCCGAGCAGCGCATCGTCGGGGGCTTCGACGACGACCTGCGGGGCAACGTCGGCGAGCTCCAGGATCGGATCACGCTCCAGCAGAGCGCCGACGGACGGATCCAGCTCCGCGACTCCGACATCGCCACGCTGCGAGCGTTCGCGGTCGGTGACGCAATCGTGCGCGTGGTGAACCTGCGACAGGTGCCGGTCTGGAGCAGCGACCCGGGCGTCAAGCTCGGGCCTCCGATCGGGGGAGTCACCGATATCGGCGAGCTTCGCGTGACCTCCCGGGAACTCGTGGTCCCTAGCCAACCGCGCTCCGACCCCTTCAACCTTGGAGGGCCGGTCGCTCAGCCGGTCGGCTACGTCCAGTACGCGAAGCCGGAGCGAAGTGTCCAGACGACCGTTAATCGCGTCCGGCTGTTTCTGGCGCTGGGTGTGGGCGGCGGAACGCTGCTGGCCTTCTTCGGCGGTCTGCTCGTGGCCCAGCGGGCGATGCGCCCGATCGCGGGGCTCACGAGCGCCGCGCGCGAGGTTGCGCGCACGCGTGACCCGGACATCACGCTGCCGAAGCCGCAGGCCAACGACGAGGTCTCGGACCTGGCGCACACCTTCGAGGACATGCTCGGCGAGCTGAGCGCCGCGCGCGGGGAGACCGAGGACACGCTCGCGCGCCAGCGCAAGTTCGTCGCCGATGCCTCGCACGAGCTGCGCACGCCGCTCACCAGCATCCTCGCCAACCTCGAGCTGCTCGAGTCCGAGCTGACCGGGGAGCAGCAGGAGATGGCGGGCTCGGCGCTGCGCTCGTCGCGTCGCATGCGGCGGCTCGTGGGAGACCTGCTGCTGCTCGCCCGGGCCGACGCAGGCCGGGAGCTGCCGCGCGTGCCCGTGGACCTGTCCGCGATCGCCGAGGAGGCGGCTCGCGAGGCGGCCTCGCTCTCGGCCGACCACCCGCTCTCGCTCGACCTGCCCGGCCCGGTGATGGTGAGCGGCGTGGACGACGATCTTCACCGCCTGGCGGGCAACCTGATCGAGAACGCGCTGATCCACACGCCGCCCGGCACACCCGTCACCGTGTCGGTGCGACTGGACGGCGCCGACGCCGTGCTCGAGGTGGCCGACCGCGGACCGGGCGTCCCGGTGTCGATGCGCGAGCGTGTGTTCGAGCGCTTCGCCCGCGGCGGAGGCGACGCGGCCCCGCGCGGCAGCAGCGGCCTCGGGCTAGCGATCGTGAGGGCGGTCACCGATGCCCACAACGGCCGCGTCGACCTGAGCGACGCCGAGGGCGGCGGCGCGCGCTTCGTGATAACCCTTCCGGCGGCTGACGCTACCCGCTCCGATGACGGCGCTACCGTGTTGGTTCAGCCAAGGCCGATCCCCGAAATCTCGAAGGAGTAGTAACCGTGAAGTCGATCCTGCGCCGGCGGCCCTCGCCGGCACTGGTGATCTCGATGGTCGCCCTGTTCGTGTCCCTGAGCGGCGTGTCCTACGGCGTCGCCACCGGCTTCATCGACAGCCGCGAGATCAGGAACAACGAGATCCGCAGCATCGACATCCGCAACAACGAGGTCCGCACGCGCGACCTGCGCAACAACGAGGTCCGCGGAATCGACATCCGCAACAGCACCGTGCAGGGCCGCGACATCGCGCTCAACACGGTCACCGGCGAGGACGTGAAGGAGGACACCCTCCAGAAGGTGCCGAGCGCGCTGCTGGCCGACAGCGCCACCTCCGCCACAACTGCCGACGGCGCGAAGACGCTGAAGATCATCCCGGTCACGACCCTCGTCGAGGGAGCAGAGCCGGTGACGCTGGCCACTCATGGTCCACTGACGCTGATAGGGCGACTGTGACCCGAACGCGGCGGCCACGGAAGCCAAACTCGCAGTCAGCAGCACCGAGAACGACTCGGCCGCTGGCGGGACGAGCCTGTTCGAGCCCGACCTCGATGCCACCGATCCGCCCTTCGTGATCGCGCTTCTCGCCGATGCTTCCGGTGGCGACCGTGCCGTGGCTCAGACCCCCGCCTTCGCCTCCGCCCCCACCGGCAAGGCGTTCACCGGGCAGGTCGCGCTCTACTCGGACGCGTCAGGCGCCGGTTCCTGCAGCTTCTACGGCCACCTGGGCCTCGCGGGCTAGACCTCGACGACGACCGGCAGGATCATCGGGCGCCGCTTGAGGCGCTTGTAGACGAACTCCGCGACGTCGTCGTGCAGATGGTCCTGGAGGAGGTCGATCTCAGTGATCTCCTCCTCGGCCGAGCGCGCGAGTGACTCGTCGACGGCGCCGCGCAGCTCGTCGACGAAGTCGTCCGACTCCTCCACGAAGGGGACGCCTCGGAAGATGATCTCGGGCGGAACGACGGATTTGCCGTCCTGCTCCGAGATGGTCGCGACGACGATGAAGATGCCGTCGGCGGACAACATGCGGCGGTCGCGCAGGGCCACGTCCTCGATGTCGCCCACCTCCATCCCGTCCACGAAGATGAGCCCGGCCTGCTCGCGCTCGCCCCAGCGGGCGCCGGAGGAGTCGATCTCGAGCGGCAGCCCGTTCTCTCCGCGGAAGATCGACTTGGGTGGGATCCCGACGGCCTCCGCGAGCTCGGCGTGCAGGCGCAGCCGCTTGTGGTCGCCGTGCACCGGCATCACGTAGTGCGGCTTCGTGAGGTTGAGCATCAGCTTCAGCTCCTCGGCGTAGCCGTGGCCCGACGCGTGCACCGGCACGTCGGCCGCAGTGATCACGCTCGCGCCAAGTCTGTAGATGCGGTCGATCGTCTCGTTCACCGCGCGCTCGTTTCCGGGAATCGCCGTGGCCGAGAAGATCACGGTGTCGCCGTCGTGCAGGTCCACGTTCGGGTGGTCCCCATGGGCCATCCGGCGCAGTGCGGAGAGCGGCTCGCCCTGCGACCCCGTGGAGACGATCACGAGCTTGTTGTCGGGGAAGTCCTCGATCTCCTTCGGGCCCACCAGCTGGCCCTCGGGGATGTCGATGTGGCCGAGCATGCGGCCGATGTTCGTGTTCTTCCGCATCGAGCGGCCGACCAGCGAGACGCGCCGGTTCACGGTGGCCGCGGCATCGACCACCTGCTGCACGCGATGGATGTTCGAGGCGAAGCAGGTCACGATGATCCGGCCCCGGCAACGTGCGAACACCTCCTCCAGGCGCGGTCCCACGCTCGACTCGGACAGCGATACGCCGGCGCGGTCGGCGTTCGTCGAGTCCCCACAGAGCAGCAGCAGCCGCTCGCGGCCGAGCTCGGCGAGGCGCGACACGTCCGCTGGCACGCCGTCCACCGGCGTCTGGTCGAACTTGTAGTCGCCGGTCATCAGCATCGTGCCGAGCTCGGTGGTGAGCGCCACGGCGAACGCGTCAGGGATCGAGTGCGCCATCTTCACCATCTCGATCGAGAACGGCCCGGCCTCGAAGGTCTGGCCCGCGAGCACGTCCTCCACCGGCACGTCCTTCAGCCGGTGCTCGTCGAGCTTCGAGCGCACCATCGCCGCGGTGAGCGGGCCTCCGTAGACGGTCGGGGTCCGGTCCAGCTCGCGCAGCACGAACGGCAGCGCGCCCACGTGATCCTCGTGGCCGTGAGTGAGCACGATGGCGTCGATGTCCTCCGAGCGCTCGCGCAGGTAGGTGAAGTCCGGCAGCACGAGGTCGATCCCGAGCTGGTCGGGCGTGGGGAACATCAGACCGGTGTCCACGACGACGATGCGGCCGCCGTACTCGACGACCATCATGTTCTTCCCGATCTCGCCGAGCCCGCCCAGCGGCAGCACCCGGAGCGTGCCCGAACTCACACCGCTGCGAGCAGGTTGTGCCGCTCGAGCGCCGCGCGGATCACGGCGCGCTCGTCCTCCGAGGCCTCCACGAGCGGCAGCCTGAGCGGGCCCACCTGGTGCCCCGCCATCTCGAGGGCCGTCTTGACCGGGATCGGGTTCACGGTCACGCTCAGCGCCTTGTAGAGGTCGCGCAGCTCGTCCTCGAGCTCGTGACGGCGCTCAGGCTCGTCGATGATCCGGCGCATCTCGCTGCCGACCAGGTTCGAGGAGACCAGGATGCCGCCGGTGCCGCCCATGTCCATGACCTTCGCGAGTACGTCGTCGTTGCCGGCAAGCAGGTCCATGCCGTCGATCGGGGCAATGTCCTCGTAGCGCGCCTGCTTCACGGCGGCGACGTTGTCGATCTCGGCCAGCTCCGCGAGCAGGTCGTTCGGCATGTCCGTGCCGGTGCGGCTCGGGATGTTGTACGCAACGATCGGACGGTCGGTGGCGGCCGCCACCGCCTCGTAGTGCGCCTTGATCCCGCGGCGGTTGGGCCGCACGTAGTACGGCGTGACCACGAGCATCGCGTCCACGCCGATCTCGTGAGCGCGCTCGGTGAGCTCGACCGAGTGACGGGTGTCGTAGGTACCGGTGCCGGCGATGATGGGCGCATCGCCGGACTCGGCCACGCCGAGCTCCCAGAGCCGGGCCTTCTCCTCGTCGGTCATGGTCGCTCCCTCGCCTGTGGTGCCGGCGAGGACCAGGCCGTCGGAGCCGTTCTCGAGCAGGTGGTGCATGAGCCGCACACTGCCGTCCTCGTCGAGACGGCCGTCCGCGTCGAATGGCGTGACCATCGCGGTGAGGATGCCGCCGAGGCTCATGCTCTCGCGGGAGAAGCGCTCCGCCACTACTGGATCGGCTTGAACGGGTCGGGGGCGGTGTTGGCGTCGCCGGCCGGCTTCGGGGGCGGCGGGGGTGCGTCGGCGGCGGGCTCCTCTGCGGGCGCGTCAGCGGCCGGCGCGTCCGCGAGCGGCGCGGTCGGGTCCGGGGCCGCGGGCGCCGGTGCTGCCGGCTCCGCCGCTGGCGGCGCGGTCGCGCCGGCGGGCGTGGCCTCCTGGATCGGGCGCCCGTGCTCGTCGTACTTCACCACGTCGCCCTGGGGCTGCGCCTCCGGCGAGTTCGACTGGTTGAAGTTCTTCTGCGCCTCGTCCAGCTTCTGCTGCGCCTGTTCGGCGAGCTGCTTTGCCTTGTCCATGAAGCCCATTCGGTCCTCCCTCGTTCGCGTGGGCGAACCTTACCGTGCAATCCGGGGGTCATCCCTTCCGAAAGCACCGCTGCAAATGACAGAATTCGGGTGAGCGATGGCAACCGAACGCGACTACAGCCACCGCTCCACTGTGCAGAAGCTCGGCGTACTGCCGGATCAGCGGGTCGAGATAGCGGGAGACGTGGGTCCCGGGCTCCGACGCGACGTCAAGGCGGCCATCGGCCGCGGCCTGGTCCGCTCCGGCACGCTCGACGGCGCGATCGTTCTGGTGGAGTCGGAGGACGAGGCGAAGGAGACGCTGGTCCGCTACCGCGCGCGGCTGCGCGACTCGGGCTATCTGTGGGTCATTACCCGTAAGCGGGGACACGAGCGGTACCTCAACCAGATGACGCTGGTCCCCTTCGCGAAGCGGCTTGGGTTGATCGACAACAAGACCTGCTCGATCGACGACGAGCGCTCGGGCATCCGCTTCGTGATCCCGCGCGCGCTGCGCCGCAACGGCGACAAGACCGCGGCGTAGCCGATCTCCCGGTAATCGGGGATCATGAGGAGGTGAGCACCGATGCCCACACCCCGGTGCCGGTCCGGCCGTCCACCGACGACCGCGAGCGCGTGGTGCGCGTGCTCCGCGACCGCACGGTCGAGGGCAGGCTGTCCACGGACACGTTCGCGGACCGGGTCGGGCAGGCCTACGGCGCCGAGAGCCGCCGCGAGCTGGCGGAGCTCGTCTCGGACGTGCGCCCGGTGCGCGGCCCGCGCCGCCTTCTGCTCGCGGCGGTCGAGTGGATCTCGGCGCTCGACGCCGACATCGAGGCCGCCTGGGCGCGTCCGCGGCTGCCGAGCCTCGCGCTCCCGGGCAGCGACGGCGCCCGGCTGACGGTCGGGCGCTCGCCGAGGTGCGACTGCGTGCTGCCGGAGGAGTGCGTATCGCGCCGCCACGCCGAGCTCCGCCGCGACGGCGGGCGCTGGTTCCTGCGCGATCTCGGCTCGAGCAACGGCACGCGCGTGAACGGCCTGCGGGTGGGCGAGGACATCGAGGTCCGGCCCGGCGACCGGCTCAGCCTGGGCGGCGCCACCTACCGGCTGCGTTCGCGGCGCCTCGGCGCCGGCTAGCGCCGCGCCACCCAGACCTCCTCGCAGGGCCACTGCTGAGCCCAGCCGCGGAGCATGAAGTAGCGAAGCTCTGAAGGATCGCCATCGGCGGCGTACAGCTCGTGGAGCGCCTCGACCTCGAAGCCGGTGTCGCGCAGCAGCTTCACGCGCTCCCCGTGTGGCTGGTGGAAGTCGGTGCCGTCGGGGTCCGGCCATTCGATGCTGTGCAGCCCGCGCTGCGGCCGCACGAGCGTCTCCACCGCCGGCGTATCGCTCAGCGGCGAACAGAGCATCGCCAGCACCGAGTGACACAGGAAGATCAGCCGGCCGCCCGGCCGCAGCAGCCGGTACGCCTCTGGAATCCACGCGTACGGGTCGCACCAGATGGCGGCGCCGTACTCCGAGAAGACGACGTCGAAGGATGCATCCGGCAGCGGCGGCGCCTCGGCGCTGGCGTGGATAAGCGGGAACTCGATCCCGTGCTCGGCCTGGAGCTCGCGGGCCGTGGCCAGCTGCCCCTCGGAGAGATCGAGCCCCACCGGGCGAGCGCCGAGCCGGTGGAACCAGGCGCACCAGTAACCCGTGCCGCAGCCGAGGTCGACCACGTCGAGGCCAGACACGTCGGGGAGGATCCCCAGCTCCTCCTCCGGGAGCTCCCACATCCCCCACCACGGCGTGGGACTCGCCCACGCCTCGCGCCCGCGCGCGACCCAGTTCGGAGCGTCGGCGTTCCAGACGGCACGGTTGCGGGCGGCGTGGGCGCTGAGGTCGAGGTCGTCGGGCGGCATGGCGGCGGAGCCTAGCCCGCCGTGTGCGGGGCGGCGCGCAGCGCCTTGAACGGCAGCGTTGAAGGGGGACCTATCGGGATTGGTCCGTCTCAGCCGGACTAAAACCGATCACACCCTGGCCGAGGAACCTCCGTACGTCCTCGGCGTCGCGGTCCAAGGCCGCGGCATCCGCCTTGCCCAGGCGCCCGAAGGGCTCGATCACCACCTCGCCGCGCGGCATGCTCCAGCTCGCCGCGGCGCGGCCGCGCACCAGTGCGAACGGGCGGAACAGCCCGTTCACCGTCACCAGCTGTTTGTGAGGCCCCAGCACGTCCTCGCGCGAGGTCCAGCCGAGCAGGACCGGCTCGTAGGAGCCGAGCAGGCGCGGGGGCGGAGGCTCGGCCACCGGTGGCCTCCGGGTGAGGTCGACCAGTCCGTCCTCGTACTCGCGTAGCTCGCGCGCGATCGCGTTCAGCCCGGCGCGGGCGTCGCGCAGTGGCAGGCCGGCCCAGCGGGCGAGGTCGCGGTCGCTCGCGGGACCGTGCCCGACCAGGTAGCGGCGCGCCAGGTCGGCGAGTGCGACGTCGCGGTCGACGGGCTTCGGCTCTCCCAGCCAGTCGCGCACGAGCGCGTAGGCGTGCTGGCTCCCCACCATCGGCCCGCGCACCGCCAGCCCGAGGAGGCTCGCCCGCATGAGCACGTGCACGAGCGCCTGCCGCTCGGTCGGCACGCCAGCGGCCGCGATGCGGTCGCGAAGCTGGTCGCGTGTCAGCGGGCCCTCGTCGGCCAGTGCCCGCTCCATCACGGCGACGCCTCGGTCGGCGTCGTCCGTGCTCACCCCCTCCTGGGCCAGTCGCCGCAGGTTCCCGGTGATCTGCGTCGGCGCGGTGAGGGCGTGGAGCCACGGGTAGTCCTCGCTTCGCACCAGGTGGAGCGTGCCGCGGTTCAGCCACGTGATCAGGAGCGAGCGCTCCTCGGTGAGCGCGCGGTCCACGTCCGCGGCCGTCAGGCCCTGGCTCCGCGCCCGGACCGCGAGCCGCGCCCCACGCGGGTCCTGCCCCTGCACGGCCAGCAGCCGTTCGGCGACCGCCACCGGATCGCGCGCGGGCTCGCCGGCGAGCAGCTGGGCGGTCAGCCGGGCGTTGAGATGCGCGGCGAGCGGCCCGAGCCACGCTTCTAGAGCAGGTTCTCTAGGCCCACGGTCGGCGAGCGCTCCAGCGAGCTGACCTTGCGGATCGCCAGCAGCACACCGGGCATGAAGGACTCGCGGTCGGTCGAGTCGTGGCGGATCGTGAGCGTCTGGCCCGGGCCGCCGAAGATGACCTCCTGGTGTGCCACGAGGCCCGGTAGGCGCACCGAGTGGATCGGCTCGTGGACGTTGCCGCCCGCCGCGCGGATCAGGTCCGCCGTCCGGGCGGCCGTGCCCGACGGCGCGTCCAGCTTCCCGTCGTGGTGCAGTTCGATGATCTCGCACTCGGGCATGTGCCGAGCCACCTCCTGCGCGACCTGCATCATCAGTACGGCCCCGATGGCGAAGTTCGGGGCAACGAAGAGGTTGGCGGTCCCGACGCCCTCGAGCTCGGAGAAGTCCGCGCCCGTGGTGCCCACCACGCAATGGACCCCTGCCTCAATGCAATGTCGTGCGTTCGCCAGCGCGGTGTCGGGGGTGGAGAAGTCCACGACCACGTCGGCGTCCCCGAGCACGTCGAGCAGGTCAGTGTCGAGCAGCGGGTCGGCGCGGCCGACGAGCGCCATGTCGTCCGCGCGCTCGACCGCATCGCAGACGGTCTGCCCCATCCGCCCGGCGGCACCGGACACGGCGACGTTGATCATGCCGCGGCGAGCGCCGGCGAAACGGCCTCGAGCGCGCCGCGGAAAGCCGCTTCGTCGCCACCCACTCCGGCAGCCGACATGCGCTCGGGCTGCCAAAGCTCGCGAGCCAACCCGTTCACGTCGTCGAGCGTAACGGCGTCGAAGGCGGCAAGCACCTCGTCCACGGTGAGCACCGGCACCTCCATCAGCACCGAGCTGCCCAGGCGGTTCATGCGTGTGAGCGTGGACTCCATCGACAGCACCGTGCGGCCCTTAACGTTGTCGCGGGCCCGCTCGAGCTCGTCCTCGGTCACGCCGTCTGCCTGAAGGCGGCGCAGCTCGGAGCCGATCACGTCCACCGCCTCCCCCACGTTGTCGGGCCGGGTGCCGAGGTAGAGCGCCACCTGGCCGGTGTCGGCGTAGTGGCTCGCGTACGAGTAGACGGAGTAGGCCAGACCGCGCTTCTCGCGCACCTCCTGGAACAGCCGCGACGAGGTCGAGCCGCCCAGGATCGTGTCGAGCACGCGCAGCGCGAAGCGGCGCTCGTCGCCCCGCGCGATGCCGGCCCCGCCGAGCGCGAGGTGGTACTGCTCGGTCTCCTTCTGGTGGAAGCGCAGCACCTGGCCTGCGGCCTCGGGCGCGTCCTCCCGCGCGGGCGGCCGCGCGCCCGCCTTCCCCACCGCGGCCTCGGCGAGCTCGACGATGCGGTCGTGCTCGAGGTTGCCCGCTGCAGCAAGAACGATGTTCGGCGACACGTAGCGCCCGTCGTGCCAGGAGGCGATCTCGGGCACCGGCACCGAGGACACCACCTCCGCGCGGCCGATGATCGGCCGCCCCAGCGGGTGCTCACCGAAGATCGCCCCGGCGAGGACGTCGTGCACCTTGTCCTGCGGCTCGTCCTCGTACATGGCGATCTCCTCGATCACCACCTGGCGCTCCGAGTCGATGTCCGGGTAGGCCGGCCGCAGCACCATGTCCTGGAGCACGTCGAACGCCCGCTCCAGGTGGTTGTCGAGGAAGCGCGAGTAGACGGAGGTGGTCTCCTTGCCGGTGCCGGCGTTGACCTCCGCCCCCATCGCGTCGAATGCCTCGTCTATCTCGCGTGAGCTGAAGCGGTCCGTGCCCTTGAAGAGCAGGTGCTCCAGGAAGTGCGAGATCCCGGCGTGCTCGTTGTCCTCGTCACGCGAACCGGCCCGGACCCAGAACCCCAGGGCGATCGAGCGCACCGAGGGCATTGCCTCGGTGACGACTCGAACGCCTGAGTCCAGGGTTGTGAGCCGGGCAGGCTCGGTGCTCAAGGCCTACTCGCTGCGCTCGCGGTCCCGATCGCGCGGGCGCCGCTCCCGGCCCCCGCCGCCGCCGCGTCCCCCGCGGCCGTTGCCGCGATCGCCGCGTCCGCCACGGTCGCCGCGGCCGCCCTTGTCGCCGGTGCCCATGGCAGCCAGCTCCTCGGGCGTCTTGCCGGCGATCTCGGGGTCGTCCGCCAGGCGCAGGCCGATGCGGCCGCGCTCGGGGTCAACCTCGACGACCTTGACCTTCAGCTCGTCGCCGCGGTTGATGACCTCCTCGACCGTGTTCGGGCGCTGGCCCGGGGCGATGTTGGAGATGTGGATCAGGCCGTCGGTGCCCTTGGCGAGCTCGACGAACGCTCCGAAGGTGGTCGTCTTCACGACCTTGCCGGTGAACTCGTCGCCGAGCTCCACCTCCTTCGTCATGGAGCGGATCCGGTCCACCAGGGCGTCGCCCTGCTCGCCCGTCTGGGCGTAGATGCGGACCATGCCGTCGTCGTCGATGTCGATCTGCGCGTCGAACTCCTCCGACAGCGCGCGGATCGTCTCGCCGCCCTTGCCGATGACCGCACCGATCTTCTCGGTGTTGATCTGGATCGCGGAGATCCGCGGCGCGTAGGGCGACAGCTCCGAGCGCGGCTCGGAGATGGCGTCCTTCATCTTGCCGAGGATCGTCATGCGCGCGTCCTGGGCCTGCTGGAGCGCCCCGCGCAGGATCTCGAACGTGACGCCCGTGATCTTGATGTCCATCTGGAGCGCGGTGATGCCCTCGGACGTCCCGGCGACCTTGAAGTCCATGTCGCCCAGGTGGTCCTCGACACCCGCGATGTCGGTCAGGACCACGTGGTCCTCACCCTCCTTGATGAGACCCATCGCCACCCCGGCCACCGGCGCCTTGATCGGCACCCCGGCGTCCATCAGCGACAGCGACGACCCGCAGACCGACGCCATCGAGCTCGAGCCGTTCGACTCGAAGATGTCCGAGACCACGCGGATCGTGTAGGGGAACTCGTCCACCGACGGCACCACCGGCACGAGCGCCCGCTCGGCGAGCGCGCCGTGGCCGATGTCGCGGCGCTTCGGGCCGCGCATGAAGCCGGCCTCTCCCACCGAGAACGGCGGGAAGTTGTAGTGGTGGAAGTAGTGCTTGGTCTCCTGGAGACCGAGCGTGTCGAGCCGCATCTCGTCACGGGTCGTGCCGAGCGCCGCCACCGAGTACGCCTGCGTCTGCCCGCGGGTGAAGATCGCGGAGCCGTGCGTGCGCGGCCCCACCCCCACCTCGATCCAGATGTCGCGGATCTCGTCCGGCGCGCGGCCGTCGGGACGCTTCTTGTCCACGGCGATCCGCCTGCGGATGATGTCCTTCTCGAGCTTGTCGAAGGCGAGCTGCACGGCGGCGCGGTGAGCCGCGGCGCCGTCCTCGTCGACCTCGGTGCTGGTGCCGAGCGCCTCGAGTACCTCCTCCTCGACGGCCTTGGTCGCCGACTGGCGGTCGAGCTTGTCGACCACCTGGGTGGCCGCGTCGAGAGCGTCGCCGAAGCGGTCGCGGATCTGGCTCGAGATCGACTCGTCCACCTGCGGCGGCGTGATCTCGGTCTTCTCCTTGCCAGCCTGCTTGCGCAGGTCGTGCTGGGCCTCGCAGAGGCGCTTGATCTCAGCGTGCGCGATGTCGAGCGCGTCGAGGATCTCCGCCTCGGTGATCTCGTTGGCGCCCGCCTCGACCATCAGGATGGCCTCCTCGGTGCCGGCGACGACGAGGTCGAGCGGCGACTCGAGCAGCCACTCCTCGTCCGGGTTCACGAGGAAGTTGCCCTCGGCGTCCTGGCCGATCCGCACGGCGCCGACCGGCACCGGGAACGGGATGTCGGACACCATCAGCGCGGCGCTGGCGCCGTTCATCGCGAGGATGTCGTAGGGGTGCTCGTGGTCGATCGACATGGGGATCGAGACCAGCTGCGTGTCGCGGTTCCAGCCCTTCGGGAAGAGCGGCCGCAGGGGCCGGTCGATCATGCGCGCGGTGAGGGTGGCCTTCTCGCCTGCCCTGCCCTCGCGGCGGAAGAAGCTGCCGGGGATCTTGCCCGCGGCGTACATCCGCTCCTCCACGTCGACCGTCAGTGGGAGGAAGTCGACATCGCGAGCCGCTCCTGCGGTCGCGGTGCACAGGACCATCGTGTCGCCTGCCTGAACTACGACGGCGCCACTGGCCTGCCTGGCGTACTTGCCGGTCTCGAAGCTGATCGAGCTCCCGCCGATCTCGAGGGAGACCCGGCTCGTGCCATCAGTCATATGTTTCCTTTCGGCCGCCTCCGGTTGGCGGCACTTCTTTTACGTTCCGTTGCGAACCCGAGCGACTCTAGCAACAGCCCAGTCGCCCGGGTCCGCAAGGAACGACCGCGGGTCCTACCGGCGGCAGGTCTTCCTGAAGTCAAGCGCCAGCCGCTCGCCACGGGCGACGTACACCTGACGTTCCGCCTTCACGACCCCCTGCGGTGTCTCACAGGTCAACGTGTAGGACTCCTGCAATCCAGGCTCGAACGGGTCGGGCGCCTGGAAGCTGACCGTGCCCTCGTAGGGCTCGGTCGCCGTGTAGTTGATCGCCCGGGCCACGTATCGACCCGGCTCGACGTCGGGTCCGAGCGTGGCGCGCTCGGCGGTGGTCGTCGAGCTCGTGGAGTCCGCGACGGGCTCGCCCTCGTTCTCAGAGCTTCCGTCCCCGTTCGAATCGCGGTAGATCTCGAGGTCCCAGTCGGTCGCCGGCGTGGTCCACGTGATCTCCACGTGCGCGTACTCGTTGTTGATGCCGTTGCCGTCCGCCGGAACCTCGAACGCGTGGTCGTTCCAGCACGTCGGATCGCGGGTGTCGGGCAGCTCGAAGTACGTCGGGCACGGGCTTGCCTCGTTGCCCGGTCCGCCGGAGAACTGCTGGGGCGGACTCGGGTCGCCCGGGTTCTCGTCGCCCTCCGACTTCGCCACCAGCGGGCTCGTGGACGGGTTCACGTGCCACTCGAAGTTGCCCTTCTTGTCGCTCACGACCATGCTGCTGTCGAGCGTGTCGCTGATCGTCTGACCCTCGACCGAGGTGGGCAGCTCGACCGTCTTCGTCAGGCGCAGCACTGAGCCGCTCGGCGCCTGGCCCGCCAGCACCGAGTGCTTGGTCGGGTCCGCCGTGTTCTCCTGCGCCTTGTAGTAGGCGGCACGGTTGCCGCCGCCCGTGGCGTAGTCGGTCGTGCCGTTCCACTCGTCCACGGTCACCTCATACGGCGGGTGGAAGCCCAGGTGGCCGATCTCGAACGTGAAGCCGAGACCCGCCGTCGCGTTGTACGACCAGTCCTCGGTCGTCCCGTCGGTGTCGTAGAGCTGGTAGCCGTACTGGCTCGAGTAGCCGTTCTCGGCGGCCATCGAGTCGCCGAGCGCCTTGAAGACCGGCTCGTCGACGGTCGTGCCCTGAGCTGCGGTACCGGGCGGGCGCAGCACGAGGCCGGAGAACGTGTGGTTCGTGATCAGGGTCGTGACCTGACGCGCCGAGATCAGCGCGCGGATGTTCTGGGTCTCCGGCTCTGAGAACGGCTCCGGTCCGCGGTAGTCCTGCTCGGCGAAGATGCCGCTCGAGCCGCCGCCGCCCCAGAAGGCGCCGTAGTTGCGGTTCGGGTCGGTGCCGCCGCCGACCACGCCCTGGTCCGGCTGGGCGAGGCAGTTGCCGGCCGCCGGCCCCACCGGGAAGCGGCAGTTCTTGCGCCGGTACTCGTTGATGTGGGTGGAGGCCGCGGCGATGAACTCAGCGTCGCTCACGTCGCCGTCGCCGTTCAGGTCGGTGGCGTGGCCGCCGCCGTTCCCGTACAGCTCGCCGGCCTCGCGGCTCGCGTTGAAGCCGTCCGGGTTCACGATCGGCACGACGATCGTGCGCGTCCTCGTCACGAGGTCGCGCGCACGCGCGTCACCGCTCCGGTAGCCGTTCACCAGCTCGTACGCCCACTCCATGGCGTGCTCGCCCGAGGGCCACTCACGCGCGTGGTGCACGCCGAGCTGCAGGAAGGTGGGACGTCCGTCGCGCGCGCTCACGTTCGACGCGATCTCGATGCCCTCGACGGCACGGCCCTCGTAGGTCTTGTTGTTGAGCGTGATCGGACGCACCAGGCCCGGGTTGTCCCGGACCAGCGCCTTCATGTCCTCGCTGTAGTCGAACAGGCGCCGGTAGGTGGTGCGGCCGCTCGGGAAGTCGGATGAGGCGTTCGCCGCGGCGAAGCGGGCGTCGGCCGCCCGCTCCTGCCGGGCCTGAACGGTGAGGTCCGGGACGACGGTCGTGTACGCGAAGTTGTTGTCAACGAGCTTGCTGGCGTCGGCCGCGCCGTAGAGCACCGCCTCGACGAAGCCCGGGCCGCCGTGCTCGGTGAGGTCGAGCCCAAGGTCGGTCAGCTCGTTCTTGCGCGCCAGGTTGGCGGTGGCCACACGCACCAGCGACGCCTTGGGAGCGTTGGCCGTGTTGATCGGAATGGCCTCGACGCTGAGCATGGCGGTCGAGGCACCGCCGCTGCGGCGGCAGGCCTGCACGATCAGGTTGTTGCCGACTGCGGCGAAGCCGGAGGCGACCTCGTCGGCGCCGCTGTAGGCGGAGCCGGCGACGAGGCGATGGTCGCTGGGGTCGATGATCGCGAGATCCCAGTCGCCGCTCGCGGCGCTCAGGCGCGCTGTGACCTCGCCACCCGCGGGCATCGTGACGCTCTTCTGCGCCACTCCCGCGCCGCTGCGCTGTCCGCTGGTGCACGACTTGTCGACCGCGCTTGTCGCGACGACTGGCTGCGACAGCAGTCCCGCGGCCGATGCCGGCACGGCCAGCACCAGCACGAGCACGACCACTGCGAGTCCGATTCCCCCAACCTTCATGACTACCTCCGCCTCCACGCGTGAATGTGGGCGTTTATTTGCCCAGGGCCGTACGCGCTCTAACGCAATGCTTCGCGGAAACTTGCATCCGGCACTCCGGGATGCGCTTTTCCGCTCAGGAACTGGGTTGGCGTCGTGGCAACGCCAGCTCTGATCCCGCTGTTGAAATCGCGCTCGACCCGCTCGGCGACGCCCGCAGAGCGCCGATCGGCCTCGAAAAGGTCAAGGTCGAGACCCATTCGTCTCGCGCGCTCCCATAGATGGGGGTCGTCGAGATGGCCCTGGTCCTCGAGCAGCGAATCGTGCATGTCCCAGAACTTGCCCTGAAGCCCCGCCGCCTCGGCCGCGGCGGCCAGCACGCGCGCCCGCGGGTGCTTCGAGACCATCGGGAAGTGCCGGAACACGCGCGTGATCGGCAGCTCCCTCAGGATCAGGTGCGCCTTGGCGCAGTAGGGGCACTCGAGGTCGGCGTACTCGATGACCACCGGGCCTTCGCCGCGAACGTGGTCATCGGCGGCCGGATCAGGCGGGGGTGCGCTGCTCCAGCGCGTCAAAGATGAGGTTCGCCCCCGGCACCTCGAGCGGCGGCGAGGAGTAGGACCACTGGACCACGCCGTCTGGGCCGACCATCACGAGCGAGCGGCTGGCGACGCCGTACTTCTCGGACCAGACGCCGTACGCCCTCGCGACCTCGCCCTTCGGGTGGAAGTCGGCGAGCAGTGGAATGGTGGTGTTCAGGTTCTGCTGGAAGGCCTTGTGGCAGAAGGCGCCGTCGACCGAGATGCCGAGCAGAGCCGCGCCCTGCTCCTCGAACTGAGGGAGCACCTCCTGGTAGACGCTCAGCTGATCGGTGCAGACCGGGCTGAAGTCGGCCGGGTAGAAGACCAGGACCACCGTCCGCCCGCGGAAGTCCGCGAGCGAGACCTTGTTGCCGTCCTGATCGGGAAGCCTGAAATCCGGCGCCGGCGAACCGGGCGCGATCATCGGCGGAGGCCGAGCTCCTGGATGAGCGACCGGTAGCGGTCGATGTCGGAGCTCTGCAGGTAGCGCAGCAGCCGGCGCCGCTTGCCGACCAGCATCAGAAGGCCGCGACGCGAGTGATGGTCCTTGCGGTGCGCGCGCAGGTGCTCGGTGAGCTCGTTGATGCGGGCAGTGAGAAGCGCCACCTGGACCTCGGTGGACCCGGTGTCGGCATCGCCGCGCCCATACTTGGCGACGATCTCGCGCTTCTTCTCTGCAGCAAGGCTCATGCGACGCGAAACCGTAGCAGGGAATCAGCGGCGTTCCCGGTCTCCGCCCTCGTTTCCGGGCCGTGGCGGGCCAGTGAAAAGACCAGGGTGTTCACGGGCGCGACCGAACGCCCGTCACGTCAGCCTGAGTTGCCTGTTTCTTCGGCCGTTAGGAGCAGCGATGGAGAGCACGGCCCCAGCACAGACCGCCAATCTCTTCCTCCTCGAGGACCTGGAGGACGCCAGCAGGACGGCGACGCTCGCGCAAGCCGATCTAGATGCGCTTCGCGCCGTCGCAGACTGGATCAAGACCTTCGTGGCGAGGCCTCACAAGGATCTCGGCCGCGCTGGGGCCGTGTGTCCCTTCATACCTGGATCCTTGGAGCGCGAGACTCTCTGGCTTGCTCCAGAGCAGATCGCCGACCGGGATGCGCCGGCTGTTGTCGAGCTTGTAGACGGCTACCAGAGGCTGTTCCTGGACGCTCACCCTGGTGACGGCGACGACGCGAAGTACAAGGTGATCGTCGTCGTCTTCACCGACTTGCCGGCTGATCGTGCGCAGGGCGTCTTTGACGACGTCCTCGAGCAGCTCGCAGCTCCGTCGTATGCGAAGGATGGAATCGTGTTCGGGCCCTTCCACGAAGGTGCCGAGGGCAGCGCGATCTACAACTCGAGCTTCCATCCGTTCAGATCGCCCGTGCCGTTCTTGTTCGTGAGGTACGGGGTCGTCAGCGACTGGAAGTTCTTCCTGGACGACGAGGACTGGCTCAACCTGTGGGCGCGTCGCTACGGAGACTCCGGAGCGCAGGCCCTCGCTGAGGAACTACGCCACCTGCCCTGGCGCGCGAGCCGCGACTAGATTCCGGCGGCTTCGAGGGCCTCGTCGCGGGTCGCGTACTCCCGGCCACGCGCGATCTTCCGATCTCGGATCGTGAACACGACCCCGAAGGTCTCGTCGGGTTCGATCCCACTCAGCTTGGCACGTCCGCCGTAGCGCAGAACCCCGACGACGACGTCACCACCGGCGTCGATCAGCTCCACCGGCTCGATCCAGAACTCGTCGAACGTGTCCATCCAGTCCTGCACGTATGCCCGCAGCGCGTCCTTGCCGTGAATCGGACCTCGGTCATCGGGAGCACCCTCGATCGATCGGTGGTCGAGATCGTCGCTCCAATGCTCAACGAATTGATCGAGGCCTGCACTGGACAGAGCCTCGTAGGCGTCCTCTACGGCGGCGACGTTCTCCTGCGACATGGCCTACTCCGGCGGTCGGTCGGCCCCGACCGCGCGCCACATCGTTGCCACCGTATGTGCCCCGTCCGGGGTCGTGAACTCGCCGACCTGCCTGAATCCGAGCTGCTCATAGCGGGGGTTGTTCGCGGGGTTGCTCGACTCCAGGAACGCCGGTACGCCCTCGGCATCCAGCCGCATCAGGTTTTCGGTCAGGAGCGCGATGCCCAGTCCCTCGCCGCGACGATCGGGGTGCGTTCCCAACAGGCTCAGGTAGTAATGGGGCTCGCCCCTGGGGTGGGACGCCTCGAAGCGATCCAGCAGCTCCATGACGTCGTCACAGCGGGCGCCGATCAGGTCGCGAATCAGTGGCTCCACGCCCCGTTCCTCTTCGTCTGTGAGTTCGGTGCCGTCGGGCGGGATCCACACAGACACCGCCGCGTACTCGCCGCTTATCCATACCCCGGGATAGCGAAGTGCGCTCGCAATGCAATACCGCCACCAAACCGCCAGATCCCGGGGGTCCGGAAACGCCCAGCTCCACAGCGGATCGGTCGTGAATGCCGCTGTCAGCGTGGCCGTGACGCCATCGAGGTCCGAGTCCGTGGCCACGCGAGTTTCACCCGCCATTTCAGGCCGTGGCGGTTCGCCTACCGCAGGGGACCACCGCGGATTTCAAAGGACGGGACGCACGACGAGCATCCCGCGGCTCGAGACGAGATGGGCCAAGTCGTCCTCCAAGCGTTGGACGTGTTCGCTCGCCTGTTGCTCGAAGCGCTCCACTTCGACGACCTCGGCGATCAGCACGTAATCGGCTTGACCGATGGCCTGCCCGGGTACGTCCGCCGGCCGTGTAAGCCGCCAATCCGAGATCGTGTCCAGCGACCCGCGGACGATGTCGCGATCCTCCGTCATCAGACGCTCGAAGTCCTCGGCCAGCTCCGGCGAACGCAGCTGAAACCACATGATGAGGGTCGCGGGAGCACTCATCTAACGCCCAGCGCGGCCTTGAGACCGTCCAGGTCGGCCGCGCCGAATACCACGCGGTTCTGGGTGGCGACGTAGACGAGGTCGAGGTCGACGCCGGCGCGGGCGATCTTGCGCGTGAGGTCGGCGAGCACGCCCGGGCGGTCCTCGACGTCGACCACGACGACCTCGCGCTCGCGGGTGACCGCGAGGTGGGATATCGCCAGCTGGTGCCTCGCCGCCTCGGCGTGCTTGACCAGGATGTGCAGCTCGGCGCGCTCGCCGTCCCCGATGCAGGTGGCCGCGGCGATGTTCACGCCGGCGTCACTGATCGCGGCCGCGACCTCGGCGAGCGCCCCGGGTGCGTTGTCGATGTCGATGACCAGGTCGACTGCCATGTATTCGTGCAGGCTAATTCCGCTCAGGGAATGTCGCGCGGGATATCCGGGTCCGGTGCCGGGCCGTCCGCGTGCAGCCCGTGCTCGAGGTGCCGCGGCTCTGGATCCGGTCCGTCCAACTCGTTGGGCGGCCACGGGACATCCGGCGGGACGTCGGGCGCGTTCGGGTCTGCGCGCCGGCGACGGAGCAGCGCCCAGCAACGGTCGAGCTCTCCGCGGATCGCCTCGAGCCGACCCTGCCCCGCCTCGTCCAGCCGCCCCTGCTCGGACTCGCGCCAGAGACGGTGCTCCTCATCGACCAAGGCGTCGATGCGATCGAGAATCGGGCTCTCGCTCACCTCGCCAAGTGTAAGCCCGCGAGAGAGTGAGCGAAACTCGCACCATGGGCCTCGTGGACTTCGCCCGCGACCTCGTCGCGATTCCGACGGAGAATCCGCCGGGCGCCGCCTATGACGAGTGCGTCCAGCGCATCTGCGCCGAGCTGGACTCGCTGGCGATCGGCCACGAGCTGGTCGAGACCGGCGACGAGGAGACGCGCCGCCAGGCGATCCTCGCGAGCGTCGGCGACAGCGGGCCCTTGCTGTACCTGCACGGTCACTACGACGTCGTCCCCGCCTTCGGCCCGGGCCAGTTCGACCCGAGGGTCGAGGACGGCCGGCTGATCGGCCGCGGCTCATCCGACATGAAGGGCGGGCTGGCGGCGATCGTCCACGCGGCACGCCCCGCGGCGGAGGCGGGCGCGCGCATCGGCCTGGTGATCGTCCCCGACGAGGAGACCGGCGGGCGTCTCGGCGCCGAGCGGCTGGCGGAGCTCGGGCGCCTCGATCGCAGCGCCGCCGGCGCGATCGTCGCGGAGCCGACCTGGGGCACGATCTGGCACGCCTGTCGCGGCGCGTTCACGCTGCGCGTGCGGGTCCGGGGCCGGCCCGCGCACGTCGGCCTCCACTACGAGGGCGTGAACGCCTTCGCTGGCGCGGTGGAGGTGGCCGCCACACTGGGCGACCTGGAACAGGCCCTGCGCGAACGCAGAAGCGGGCTCGAGTTCGCCTCGCCGAGCGACCGCGCGGCCGAGTCGATCATGCTCGTCGGCGGGGTCTCCGGCGGGGGCACAAACTTCAACATCGTCCCGGCGGAGTTCAGCTTCACGGTCGACCGCCGGCCGAACCCCGAGGAGAACTACGACGAGGCCAAGCAGGAGCTCCTCGACCTGCTCGCATCAGCCAGGGACGGCGGCGTCGAGCTCGACTGGGAGGTGCTTCAGGACGCGCCGAGCGCGGTCACCCCGGTGGACAGCGAGTTCGTCCAGGCGCTCGCCGGAGCGGTCACGGCGGTCACCGGCAGCGCGCCGACCGTCACCTGCTGCCCGGGCGTTCTCGAGACGCGCGTCTACCACCAGCTGGGAATACCGGCCGTTGCCTTCGGACCCGGACTGATCGAGCGCATGCACGGCCCCGACGAGGACGTGCCGATCGCGAACCTCGTCGACGCGGCGGCGATCTACGCCGAGCTGGCCGGAGCCCTCGGAGTAGCCTCTGGCCATGGTCGCTGAGCGGCTGGCCGACGCGCGATCAGGTTCGCCTGGCGACACCGAGTGGAGCGCGTGGCGCTGGCGCGGCACCCAGTCGGATGGGACGGCGCGCGACATGTCCGGCGAGCCTGGCGGCTAACCGACGCCCGGAAGTCGGTTAGCCCCCCTGGCCCCAGGGGTCCAACTGGACGACCTTTGCTTGGACTGCACCGAGCGAAGGAGGAGTACGGATGAACCGCAACTCGCGCAACCGGCTGGCGCTCCTGGGCGCACTGTCCGCGACCCTGGTGTCGTGCGGCCTCGCCGTATCCGCGCAGGCTTCCACCTTCTCCAACACGGCGCGGATCACCATTCCGGCGGGCGCGCCGGTTGTTCGAGAGGGCAACGCGGATCCCTATCCGTCCCCCATTGCCGTGTCGGGTCTGACCGGGACCGTGACCAAGGTCACCGCGACCCTGCACGGCTTCGAGCACACCTTCCCCCAGGACGTCGACGCCCTGCTCGTGGGGCCGCAGGGCCAGTCGACCTATCTGATGTCGGACGCCGGAGACACCTCCGGGGCCCAGCGCGATCCGGTGGAGCTGACCTTCGACGACTCCGGTCCTCCGCTGCCCTGTCAGTCCTGGACCGTCACGCTTCCGGGGGGCACGTACAGGCCGACCAACGACCCCATCCCGCCGAACGACTGTGTACCGGAGCTCTCGGATGCCTTCCCGGCGCCCGCTCCCGCGGCCCCTTACGGCGATGCCCTGTCCGTCTTCAACGGCGTCGATCCGAACGGCGCGTGGAAGCTCTACGTCGTTGACGACAACGGCAACGACTACGGCTCGATCGGCGGAGGGTGGAGCCTCGACTTCACGATCGCCTCGCCCACCGTTGGGCAGCCGTCGGTGGCCGGCGCCGCCGAGGTCGGTAAGACGCTGACGGCCAGCGGCGGTCCGGTCGGCGGCGGCGGCGCTCCCTCTTACCAGTGGAGCCGCTGCGACCTCGCGGGCGCGGCCTGCGCCCCGATCGCGGGCGCCGGCGCGACCACCTACGTGCCCAGCGCGGCCGACAAGGGTCACACCCTGATCGTCACGGAGACGGCCACGAACTCCGGCGGCTCCGCCTCGGCCAGCTCCGCGCCCACCGCCGCGGTCGGCCCGGCGATCGTCTCGTCGAGCGGCACGAAGCGGGTCCAGAGGGTGCTGAGGCAGCGCGGCCTGATCGCGTTTGCCAGCTCCAACATCGGCGGCGGCCTGGCAGCGCGCGCGACGGTGAGCATCGGAGGCGCGTCGAAGATCTACCGCTTCAAGGCCATGAGTCGGACGCTCGCGCCCGGTGTCGCGACCAAGGCGAGGCTGAAGCTCTCGAAGCGCGCTCTGAACACGGTGCGAAGCGCCCTCGATCGGGGCCGGAAGCTGACGGCGAAGCTCAGCCTCACCGTGACCGACGCGAACGGCGCCAAGACGACGAAGAAGCTGTCGATCCGGCTCGCCTAGCGCCCGAGAGTTCGCTCCAGCTCGCGGGCTCGCTGGCGCATCCCGCCGAGTTGCGATCGCACGTCGGTGAGCGCCGCTCGCAGCTCGACATCGCCGACCTCAGTCGGGAGCGACGAGTCCTGTATCTCGGACAGCACGGCGTCGGCCGCGGCCACGTCAGCCACGGCGCTGTCGATGAATCCCTTCGCGCCGGTCGAGGGAATCCCCGGGGCGGGACTGGCGAAGCTGCGGCTCGGCATGCCGTGACGGCCCGCGAACTGCGCGTAGGCGGTCTTCGCCCGGCCGTACGCGCGCTGCACCGGCCCGAACAGCTCCTCCTCCAGTCGGTCGGCGTTGCGCTCGTCGAGCTGCTCGTAGGCGGCGCCCAGCGCGGCGAGCGCGTGCCCGATCTCCTCGATCGCCTCGGCGAACCGTTCGAGCAGCTCCTGTCGGCCCTCCTCGCTCGTATACGCCATCCCTATGCCTCCTCCAGCAGCTGGCTGATCGCCGCGACGGAGCGGTCCACGTCGGCTTCCGTGGTCGACCAGTTCGAGACCGAGATCCGCATCAGCCGCCGTCCCCTCCAGCTGGTCCCGCCCATCCAGCAGGTCCCGTCGCGCTGAATCGCGTCGATCACGCGGTCGGTGCGCTCGTCGGAGCCGAAGCTCACGAGCACCTGGTTGAGGACGACGTCGTTCGCTATCTCCACCCCGTCGATCGCTCCGAGCTGGTCGCCGAAGCGGCGCGCCAGAGCGCAGCAGCGATCAACCAGCTCGGCGAGCCCGTCCTGCCCCAGCTCGCAGAGCGCCGCCCAGGTGGCGAAGCCACGGGCGCGGCGCGATGCCTCCGGCACGTAGTCGGACGGCGCCCGGACCGGCCCCGTGCCGTGACCGACGAGGTAGGCGGCCGTGAAGGACATCGCGGCGGCGTGGGCCTCGCCGTCGGCACAGAAGACGAAGCCCGTGTCGTACGGGACGTTCAGCCACTTGTGACCATCGACGCCCCAGGAGTCCGCACGCTCCAGGCCCTCGACCAGGATCTTCTTAGACTCGCTGACGGCCGCCCAGAGCCCGAAGGCGCCGTCCACGTGGATCCAGGCGCCGCTGTCGCCGGCCGCGTGGCGCGCGGCGGCCACGTCGTCGCAGGCGCCGGTGTTCACGTTGCCGGCCTGGAGGCAGACGATGGTCGGCGAGCCCGGCGCGTCCGCGAGCGCGCGGGCAAGCGCGTCGGGGTCGATCGCGCCGTTCGCGTCAGCGGCCACCGGCTCCACCGCGTCCGCCCCGATCCCGAGCAGTCGCAGCGCGCGATCCACGGTCGCGTGGCGCTCCTCGCTCGCGACCACTCGGATCCTCGGTGCGCCGATGAGCCCCTGCGCCTCCACGTCCCAGCCGGCGTTGGCCAGAACCCGGTGCCGAGCGGCGGCAAGCGCGACGTTGTTGCCACCCTGCGCGCCCGTGACGATGCCGAAGGTGGCGTCGCCGGGCAGGCCGAGCGCTTGCTTCAGCCACTCACCCACGATCTCCTCGATGGCCGCCGCCACGGGCGAGCTCGTCGCGGTGAACGCCATCTGGTCCCATCCGGTGGTGAGAACGTCCGCGCAGGTGGCGGAATCGAGCGAGCCACCGACCACGAAGCCGAAGTAGCGCGGGCCGACCGTCGCCGTGAGCGCCGGCTCGACCGCCGTGGCGAGCCGCTCGACCACCTCGGACGGTTGGGTGCCCTGCTCGGGCAGCGGCCCGCCCAGGGCCGCGCGCAGTGCGGCCGGGTCGAAGGGCGGCGCCACCGGACGATCCCCGGCGCCCAACCGGTAGTCGGCGACGCGGTCCGCGGTCAGCCGAAGAAGCTCTCGAAGCTGAGACATCCGCCCATCGTAGGCTCCCGAGGCGCGCGCTCCACATCGGTCGCCTGACTCTTGCTCACTTTTGCACGATATGCGTGTAAAACGCAGCGAGAGTCAGGCGGGAAGCTAGTCGCCAAGGCTCGGGTTGAAGCTCCTCAGCACGACGTTCAGGCAGTCGCTGACGACCGCGTTGGTCAGCTCGGGCTCGGCCTCCAGGTAGGCGCCGCGCGCGGCGCGGAGCTCGTCGTTCCGCTCGCGCAGCGACTCGACCGCCGCCGGGTCGCTGACCACGATCTTCCGGAACAGCCGCCCCTTCACCTCGACCAGGTTGGCGGCGGATGCCTCTGCGAAGCAGTGGCCACAGACGGTGCCCCATGGCGAGCGGTTGTCCAGGTCGAGGGCGCGTACCAGTAGGCGCACGCCCTTCTGGTCTTCGTCGGTCACGCGGTCGAACGCCTTGGCGATCCTTCCATCGCGGCCTTCGACGCTCCGAGCCGCTTCAAGCAGGGCGCCCTCGAGGCCGCGCAGCGTCGCACCGTCGTGCAGAAGCTTGAAGCGGGCGAATGATCGTCCGCCGAGCACGGTTACCCGCTCCTCTTCCACCTCCCGCACCTGCTCGAACTCCATCAGTCCCTGCCGCCGCAGGTTCCACATGGCGATGTGCAGCAGGTTACCCCCGGTGTCGAGCCCTGTCGTCGAGCCG
This sequence comes from uncultured Thermoleophilaceae bacterium, assembly GCA_963774095.1. Lineage (GTDB taxonomy): Bacteria > Actinomycetota > Thermoleophilia > Solirubrobacterales > Thermoleophilaceae > JACVRW01. Next base: position 22,652 of record CAVZDS010000004.1, on the reverse strand, counting down.
CCGGGCACCCTCACGAGCTGCTGCTCGGGGTCGCACGGCAGCCAGCTCGTCGCGAAGAGGTACCGGATGGTGGTCTCGGTGAGCTCCGGTCCGGCCACCGGCCGATAGTACGTGCGTCGGCCTCAGGCGGGCTTGTGGCAGACGGCCTCGACGTTGTTCCCGTCGGGATCCAGCACGAACGCCCCGTAGTAGTGCGGGTGGTACATCTCGCGGACGCCCGGCTGGCCGTTGTCGGTCCCGCCGGCGGCCAGGGCGGCGGCGTGGAAGGCGTCGACCGTCTCGCGGTCCTCCGCCGTGAAGGCCACGTGCACGCCGCTGTCCGGCCCGCGGTCGCGCCGGCCGATCCAGAAGAACGGGAAGTCGTCTCCGAAGCCCCCCATCTTGGGCACCGGCTCCATCAGGATCCGCATCCCCAGCGGCGCGAGGGCCTTCTCGTAGAACGCCTTGCTGGCGTCGTAGTCGCTCACGTCGAGCCCAATGTGGTCGAGTCTCGGCTTCATGGTGAGAAGATTGTGCCCATCGCCGCGCGCTACCAACGTCCCGGCTGGTTCACGAAGAACGTCTTCAACCGACTCATCGCCGCGCTGACCCGCGTCGGGGTGAGCGTCGCGGGCTCTCGGGTGCTGGAGGTGCGCGGGCGAAAGACCGGCGAGCCGCGGCACACGCCGGTGAATCCGCTGACCCTGAACGGTGAGCGCTACCTCGTGGCGCCCCGCGGCCACACGCAGTGGGTGCGCAACCTGCGCGCCCAGGGCGAGGGCCGGCTGCTGCGTGGGCGCCGCGCGGAGGAGTTCAGCGCCAGCGAGATCACCGACGAGGAGAAACCCGCGATCCTGCGCGCCTACCTCGAGAAGTGGAAGTGGGAGGTCGGTGCATTCTTCGGTGGAGTCGGCCCCGACTCCTCAGAGGACGAGCTCCGCCGCATCGCGCCCGATCACCCGATCTTCCGCATCAGCACGAGGCGAAGGTGAGAGAGTTCACGGTGACAAGGAGGGCCGAATGGCCGACAACACGCTGAGCATCCTCACTCCGAGCGTCAACAACCTGACCACCCGCATCTTCGTGCGCGCCGCCGGGCTCGACTTCGAGGAGAGGGATGTGTGGGGACAGACCACCACTCCCGAGTTCCTCGCCAAGGACCCGGCGCACCTCACGCCCCTGCTCGAAGAGGGCGGCCTGCCGCGCGGGTCGCTGTGGGAGAGCTGCGCGATCATGCAGTACCTCTGCAACAAGCACGGCCTGGACCAGTTCTACCCCACGGACCCGGGCGAGCGGGCGATGGTCGACAGCGCGATGTTCTATTTGATCGGCACGCTGTATCCGCTGGTCGCCCGCGCCACCTACCCCACGCTCGGCTTCCCGCAGTACGCGGGCGAGGCGGCCACCTCGGACGCCGGCGACGACGTGAAGGCCAAGGCCCAGAAGGACGCCGAGGCGGCGCTGGCGGAGCCACTCGAGGCGTACCACGCCTTCTTCCTCGAGGGCAGGCGATTCATCGGCGGCGACTCCCCCTCGATCGCCGATATGCGCCTGGCGGCCACGCTCGAATTCCTCAGGGCGATCGACTACGACTTCCCGGCCTGGGCGACCGAGTACATGAGCGCCGTCGAGGACGCCCTGGGCGAGGCCTATTCCGAACCGGCCTCGGACGTGCGCGGCTTCGTCGCTAGCGTGAAGCCGGCGAGTGCGTGAACCGCTAGCCGTAACGGACAAGTGCCAGCTCAGGCTCCTCCAGGAGGCCGATTCGGAGGAGCTGTACCGCGTCATCGAGGCGAACCGTGCCTACCTGGGGCGCTGGATGCCCTGGGCCGCAGCCCAGACCCGTGAGAGCACGGTCGAGTTCATTCGCTCGGCCCGTCGCCAGGCGGCCGCCGACGACGGATTCCAGGCCGCGCTCCTCTGCGATGGCGCGATCATCGGCGTCGTCGGCTTCCACGGCGTGAACTGGCAGCACGGCTCCACGACCATCGGCTACTGGCTCGACGAGCGTCATCAGGGCGGCGGGCTGATGACCCGGGCCGTACGCGCGCTGATCGATCTCGCGTTCGACGAGTGGGGCCTTCACCGCGTGGAGATCCGGGCAGCCACCGACAACGACCGAAGCCGTGCGATCCCCGAGCGGCTCGGCTTTCGCGAGGAGGGTGTGCAGCGGGAGGCCGAGCAGATCGGTGAGCGCTACAACGATCTCGCGGTATACGGGTTGCTCGCGCCTGAGTGGGTAGAACAGGGCGCATGAGCATTCCGAACATCGAACTGAACGACGGCCACACGATCCCCCAGCTCGGCTTCGGCGTCTTCCAGATCGACCCCTCGGACACCCAGCGCGCGGTGAGCGAGGCGCTCGAGGTCGGCTACCGCCACATCGACACCGCGGAGATGTACGGAAACGAGCGGGGCGTCGGCGAGGCGGTCCGGGAGTCCGGGCTCGACAGGGGCGACATCTACGTGACCAGCAAGCTCAACAACGGCTATCACCGGCCCGACGTCGCCCGCCATGCCTTCGACCGCACCCTGAGCGAGCTCGGATTCGACTACGTGGACCTGTTCCTGATCCACTGGCCCCTCCCCACCCTCTACGACGGCGACTACGTGTCCACCTGGAGGACCCTCGAGGAGTTCAAGCAGGACGGCCGCGCGCGCTCGATCGGCCTGTCGAACTTCCAGGTCGACCACCTGGAGCGGCTGGCGGCGGAGACCGACACCGCTCCGGCGGTCAATCAGATCGAGCTGCACCCGTACCTGCTGAACGAGGAGGTGCGCGCCTACGACGAGGCGCACGGCATTGGCACGGAGGCGTGGTCGCCGCTCGCCAAGGGCGACCTGCTCGACGATCCGGTGGTCACGGAGGTGGCGGAGCGCGTCGGCAGGACGCCGGCGCAGGTGGTCCTGCGCTGGCACGTCCAGCGCGGCAACATCGTCTTCCCGAAGTCGGTCACGCCGGAGCGGATCCGCGAGAACTTCGAGATCTTCGACTTCGAGCTCGAGCCCGCGGACATCGAGCGGATCGCCGGGCTAGACCGCGGTGAGGCCGGCCGGACCGGTCCCAACCCGGACAGATTCGCCTACGTGCCGGGCTGATCCCGGTCAGGTGGACGGCAGCGCCCTGAACGGTTACCGTCGCTGTGACCAGAGAGGAGCGCAGCCGATGATCACGGACTCCTTCCTAGCGGAGGTCAGGGCGACCACCAAGCCCTAGCGCAGGCGGTTTAGGGTGTCGACCACCCGGAAGAGGTCGCCCTCGCGGTAGAAGTTCACCGCCACCAGATTGGGCAGGTGGCCGCGGATGCGCTGGCACTCGCGGGCGCGCTCGAGCAGCGGGTCGTAGGCGTTCACCTTCCTCGCGTTCGACGGCAGCGGCACGGGGTCCGTCGTGATCCAGTGGTTCAGGAGGAAGAGCGGCGCGCCCTCCGGCCCGCGGTTCGGCTCGCAGCTCGCCTCGAGCCGGTCCGGATTGGTCAGCTGAGCGACCTTCCTGAAAGCGTAGGGCGTCTCCTCCGTGATGCCGTCGTAGGCCAGGTGGTACCAGGGCGCGCCGCCGGCCTCGTTCTCGGCCAGGAACACCACGCGCTTGCCTGTGTCGACCATCTTCCGCAGTGTCTGCCACCTGTGGCCGACCGGGCCCGTGTACGCAAACCGCTCCAGGTCGGCATCCCTGACGGCACCCACGAAGTCGTCCGGCGTCACGTAGTCCTGGTTGATCACCACCACGACCGCACCCGGGTTCGCGACCAGGAAGGTGCGCAGGTCCTCGAGCACCGAGTCGAGGCGGGTGGCGCCGAGCTCGCAGAAGGAGTGGCAGAGGTACATGCCGCGCTCGCCCTTGCCCTGGAAGCCGAGCCGGTCGCGGAGCCGCTGGGCCGCCGCCAGGGTCTCGTCGCTCACGCCGTCGACATGGGCCTTCTGGCGCAGCTCTCCGCTGCTGGAGATGGACGTGCGCACCCTGCCGTTCTCGAGGCGGTCCCCGTAGTGGGTGTCGATCAGGAGGCCGCGGATGCCATCGCCCAGCTGGTCGATGATCGGTTTCTCCTGCTCGGACGAGTACCAGCCCGGCAGCGGCACGGACATCGAGTTGTGCGTGGCCGCCAGCGCGACGTGGTCGAGGCGGCGCTCGCACAGCTCCAGGCGGCCGTTGCACGGTCCCTTCGCGGGCGCGGCCGTGGAGGTGCCGCCGCTGCCGAGGAAGAGCGCCACCACGACCGCGATCAGCCCGGCCGGTGCCAGCGCCGTGGCAATCCGGCGCCGCCTGATCGCCCTCGCGCGCGGCGGCTCGGGCTCCTCCTCCTCGCGCTCCTCCGGGCGGTAGACGAGCCGCAGCACCGCGCTCAGCCCCTCGTAGATCAGGTAGATCCCGAGCACGGTGAGCAGCAGCGAGAGAACGGCGTTCCGGGCGACCAGCACCGCGATGCCGGCCGCCACGAAGGCGGCGGCGCGCAGGACGCGGAGCGCCGGGCGGCGCGGCTCGCGGGACACCCAGGCCGCCGCCACGCGAAGCGGCTCTCCGAACTGCGCCGGCTTGATGAGCGACGCCGCCGAGGCCGCCACCGCGGCCCCGGAGATCGCGAGGATCCATGACGCGGTGCGCAGGTCGCCCAGGAAGGCCTGCCAGACCGCGCGCGCGGCGGCCTGCTCGTCCGGCCCCTGGACGTGGTCGACGGCGACCCCGCGCCCCACCGAGTAGGCCACCACCAGCAGCACGCCCGCCACCGACGCGCCCACCCCGAGCTCCACCACGGCCTGGCGCCGGTCCGTCGCGACCACGAGCGCGCCGGCGACCAGGACCAGCGAGAGCAGGACGAGGAACAGCGCGAGCAGCTCCACCGTCTCGGCGATGTCGGCGAGCTTCGCGCTGAGGCTGCCGATGTCGCTGGTCACGAGCTCCACCCGCTCGGTCGCCTGGAGCTCGTCGGCGAGCGCGGGCCGCACCTGCTCGAGGGCCGCCGCGAGCACGGTGCCCACATCGGTCAGGGTGAGCGTGACGGTGTTCCTGTCGCGCTTGAACAGCGCGCGGTGGAGGTCGCGAACCGCCTTCCGGAACAGGCTCGTGAACGCGCGCCCTCCCACGATCTCCGACGCCACCGACTCGATGATCGGCCGCGCCGCGATCAGGTCGGCCTCGTTCTTCAGGACCAGCTCGTCGGTGACCTTCTGCGCGATCAGCGAGCGGACGCTTTCGTCGTGCAGCGCCACGGTGGCCCGGTTGGCGAACTGATCCGAGTCCACCCCGGCCTGGCGGGCATACGCGGCCACCAGCGCCAGCGTGACCGCGAGCGACGCCAGGACCACAAGCGCGCGCGATGCGAAGAGACGGCCCGGATGCGAGTCCGAGTCCGGCGAGTTCACCCGCTCAAGGTACCGCCCTTACCCCGAGGAGGTGATGCGTCTGGCGTCTTCGACGTCGCGCTGCATCTGCGCGACCAGCTCGTCGACCGAGTCGAACCTCTTCTCGCCGCGCAGGCGCTCGAGGAACGCGATCCGGAGGGTCTGCCCGTACAGGTTTCCGTCGAAGTCGAGCAGGTGCGCCTCGACGAGCAGGCCGCGGCCGGTCTCGAACATCGGTCGCACGCCCACGTTGATCGCCGTCGGATGGCCGTTGGCCCAGCCCGCGTACACCCCGTGGCCGGGAGTCACGTAGGCGTCGTCCGGCACCAGGTTGGCGGTGGGCATGCCGAGCTCGCGACCGCGCTTGTCGCCGGGAACCACCGCGCCCTCGAACAGGAAGGGCCCGCCGAGGAACTCCGCGGCCTGGCCGACCTCTCCGGCCGCCACCAGCCCGCGGATGTGGCTCGACGAGACCGTCTCGCCCGCCGCCTCCACCAGGGGCACCACCCGCGTATCGAACTCGTCGTGCCCGCTGAGGAACTCGGGGGTGCCGCGGGCGCCCTTTCCGAAGCGGAAGTTCTCGCCCACCGAGACCGCGCCTGCGCCGAGGCGGTCGAGCAGCACGTGCTGCACGAAGTCCTCGGCGCTCTGGGAGGAGAAGCTCTTGTCGAAGGGGATCACCACAAGCTCCTCCACCCCGAGGCCCGCGATCAGGTCGCGCCTGACCGGGAAGGTGCTGATCAGCTTCGGCGTGGCCTCTGGATGGATCACGGACAGCGGATGAGGGTCGAAGGTGAGCACCGTGTCGGCGCCGCGGATCACCTCACGGTGGCCCAGGTGGACTCCGTCGAACGTCCCGATCGCCACGCTGCGCGGACGCGCGCCCGGCTCCGCCTCGTTGAGTGGCACGACCCTCATGCGGGAGCGAACACTACGACGGGCTTGAGCTCGGCCGCGCGCGGCTCCGCGATCGCGACCAGCTCGCCCTCGAAGGTCAGCCGGAACTGCTCGCCCTCCGCGGCGATGGCGACGCTCCGCCCGTGGCTCACCGCGCGCGCCTCGTCTGCCGAGAGCTCGCGCTCCGGCAGGAACGCCAGCGCCTCGCGCAGCGGCACGAGCCGGTCCGGGTCCGCGTCCTCGAGCCGGAAGGCGCCGATCGCCGTCCGCTCCAGCTCCTCGCAGTAGGCGTCGCCAAGGTCCGTTACGAGCGAGCGCACGTATGTGCCGGACGAGCACTCGATTTCGAACTCCGCGCGCTCGTGGTCGTGCGCGAGCAGGTCGGCCCGGTACACCGTGACCGGACGCGCGGCCAGCTCCGGCGACTCGCCGCGCCGCGCCAGCTCGTACGCCCGCTCCCCGCCCACCTTGACGGCCGAGTACGCAGGCGGCGTCTGGAGCTGCTCGCCCACGGGGATCGCGAGCTCATCGGGCACCCTGCCTGTCTCGGCAAGCTCGCCGTCGCGGTCGCCCGTCGACGACGTCCACCCAAGCCGCGCCACGGTGCGATAGGTCTTCGGCAACGCCATCAGGAACCGCTGCGCCCGGGTGGCGCGGCCGACGAGCACCAGCAGCAGGCCCGTGGCGAACGGGTCAAGCGTCCCCGCGTGTCCGACCTTGGTCCCGCGCGGCAGCGAGCGCCGCACCTCGGCCACCACGTCGTGCGAGGTCACCCCCGCCGGCTTGGCCCGCAGGAGCACGCCGTCCATGAGCCCGCTAGGACGCGGGAAGCTGCTCGCGCACGTGTCCGCGCAGCTGGTCGACCAGCTCTGGGTACGGCACCTCTGTCGAGAAGCCGGCCGCCTGCGGGTGGCCGCCGCCGCCGAACGCCCGGGCGATGCGCGACACGTCCACGGACCCGTCGGTGGCGCGCAGGCTGACCTTGCGCATCCCGCTGCGATCGTCGGAGAGCAGCTCGCGCACCAGCACCGCCACGCGCGTGCCCTCGACCGCGCGCATGTGGTCGACCACTCCCTCGGAGTCGGTCTCGAGCGCGCCGGTCTGCTTGTAGTCGCCCTTCGTCAGGTGGGCGATCGTGATCGCGCCGTCGTCGTGGCGCTCCACGCTCGCGAGCGCGCGCTGGAGCAGCTGAAGGCGCCGGAAGGGCAGGTCCTCGTACAGCTCGCGGTAAACGATGTGCGGCTGCACCCCGGCCTCGATCAGCTCCGCCGCCATGCGGTGCGCCGCCGCCGAGGTGTTCTCGTACATGAAGCGGCCCGTGTCGGTCACGAGGCCCACGTACAGCGCTTTCGCGATGTCCGGCGTGATCTCGGCGCCGAGCTCCTTCGAGATCCGCCACACGATCTCGGCGGTGCAGGAGGCGGCCGGAGAGACCAGGTTCACCGTGCCGAAGCGCGTGTTGTCGTGGTGGTGGTCGATGTTGAGGATGTGGAGACCCTCGGCCTGCAGGAAGTCGACCGGCATGCGATCGATGTTGCCGCAGTCGAGGAACACGATCGTGCGCTCGGCCACGTCCTCGGGCGGGGCGCCGACGAGCCCGTCGAAGTGGAAGCCGCGGTACTCCCAGGGCAGAGGGAACTCGTCCGGCGACATGTACATCAGCGAGTCCTTGCCGAGCTGCGTGAGGATGCCGTGCATCGCGAGCAGCGAGCCGAGCGCGTCGCCGTCCGGATTCTCGTGGGTGGTCAGGAGGAGCTTGTCCGCCGAGCGCAGCTCTCCGACCACCTGATCCTGTTCGGTCGCGACGCTCATGTCTCGTCGCCCTTGTCCAGGATTTCGGAAATGCGCATCCCTCGATCTATCGACTCATCGAACACGAACTGAAGCGTGGGCGTGTGCTTCATCCGCAATTCGGTGGCCACCGTCTGCTGCAGAAGGCCGTGCGCCGACTCGAGCCCGGCGAGGGTGTCCGCGCGCTCGTCGTGACTGCCGAGCACGGAGACGTACACCTTGGCCTGGCGCAAATCTGGGCTTGTTTCCACAGAGGTCACTGTCACGAATCCTATGCGTGGGTCCCGGAGGCCCTCCGCGAGGCGCGCCGAAACGACTTCGCGCACGGCCTCGTTCACACGGCGCATTCGATCGGCCATCCTAGAGAAGGTCTTCTCTCGACACCATTTGGCATTCCACACGGGCGCCGTCGGGAAACATCGAGATCACGTAGCGCTCGAGTGCCGCGGCCTGATCCCGCAGCGGCGCGGCGTCCCGTCCGACGATCGCCGCGGTGAGCTCGGAGCGCTGCCAGAGCTCGTGGTGGTCGGTCTCCGCGACCGCCGCGCCGAAGCGACGCTGCAGCTGAGCCTTCAGCGAGCTCAATTCCTTCCTCTTGCCCTTGAGACTGCCGTTATTCGGGAAATGCAGGTGGATCTCTAGAAGACAGACGAAGCTCAAGAGAGCGTCTGCTCGACCTGCTTGATCTCGTAGGCCTCGATCACGTCCCCCTCCTTGGGGTCGGGGTAGTTCTCGAGCACGATGCCGCACTCCATGCCGGCGGTGACCTCGCGGACGTCGTCCTTGAAGCGGCGGAGCGAGCCGATGCGGCCGTCGTAGACGACCGTGCCGTCGCGCACGAGGCGGCACTGCACCCCGCGGCGCATCACGCCGTCGGTCACGTACGAGCCAGCGATCGTTCCGACGCGCGAAGCCTTGAAGGTCGCGCGCACCTCGGCGGTGCCGACGGCCTCCTCGACCTCCTTCGCGTCGAGCAGTCCCTCCATCGCCGCGCGCAGGTCCTCGACGATGTTGTAGATCACCGAGTAGGTGCGGATCTCGACGCCCTCGCGGTCCGCGACCTGGGCGGCGTTGCCGACCGGCCGGACGTTGAAGCCGATGATCACGGCGTCGGAGGCGGCGGCCAGCATCACGTCGGACTCGGCGATCCCGCCCACGCCCTCGCGGATGATGTTCACCTGCACCTGGTCCTGCGGGAGCCGGACGATCTCGTCGGCGAGCGCCTCGAGCGAACCGGCCACGTCGGCCTTGAGCACGAGGTTGAGCTCCTTCTCGCCGCGCTCGGCGCGGGCCAGCACGTCCTCAAGCGAGACGCGGCGGCCGCCCTGGCGCGCGAGCGCCTCCTGCTTCACCCGGATCGAGCGCTCGTTGGCGAGCCGCTTGGCCTCGCGGTCGCTCACGACCACGTGGAAGTGCTCGCCGGCGTCCGGAACGCCGTCGAACCCGAGGACCTCCACCGGCATGCCGGGAGTCGCCTCCTTGAGCGCCTGCCCGCGGTAGTCGTGCATCGCACGCACGCGGCCCCAGGCCTCGCCGGCCGTGAGGGAGTCGCCGACCTTCAGCCGGCCGCGGTGGATCAGAAGCGTCACTACGGGGCCGCGGCCCGGGTCGAGCCGCGACTCGATCACGAACCCGGACGCGTCGGCGTCGGGGTTGGCGCGCAGCTCCTGGATCTCGGCGAGGGTCACGAGCGTCTCGAGCAGGTCGTCGAGGTTCTGCTTCGTCTTGGCGGACACGTCGACGAACTCGGTGTCGCCGCCCCAGTCGGCCGGGGTCAGGCCCTGCTGGGCGAGCTCGCCGCGAACACGGTTCGGGTCGGAGCCCTCCTTGTCGATCTTGTTCACCGCAACCATCACCGGCACGTCGGCCGCCTTGGCGTGGTCGATCGCCTCGACCGTCTGCGGCATCACGCCGTCGTCGGCCGCGACCACGATCACGGCGATGTCCGTGACCTTCGCGCCGCGGGCGCGCATGGCCGTGAAGGCCTCGTGGCCGGGCGTGTCGAGGAAGGTGATCGTATGGTCGCCGTGATGGACCTGGTAGGCGCCGATGTGCTGGGTGATGCCGCCGGCCTCGCCGGAGGCCACCTCGGTCTCGCGGATCGCGTCGAGCAGCGACGTCTTGCCGTGGTCGACGTGGCCCATGATCGTGATCACCGGCGGGCGCTCGATGAGCTCCTCGTCGCTGTCCTCGTAGACGGGCTCGTCCTCGGCGTCATCCGCGGCGGAGTGGAACGTGACCTTCTTGTCGAAGCCCTCGGCCAGCACCTCGATCGCCTCGTCCGAGAGCGTCTGGGTGAGCGTGGCCATCTCGCCGAGCTCCATCAGCTTCTTGATCACCTCGGGCGCGGAGAGCTGGAGCGACTCGGCGACCTCCTTCACGGTCGAGCCCGAACGCACGGCCACCGGCGGATCCTCCTCGAGCGCCGCGGCGGCTGCCGCCGCTGCCTGCGCCTCTAGATCCGGCTCCACCCACTGGGGACGACGCCGCCGGCCGCGGCCGCGACGGGCCGGCTGCTGCGGAGGCGGCGGAGTGCGATCCCGCCGCGCTGCCTGAGAATCGATTACGACGCGCCGGCGCCGGCCTCCCTGGCCGCCGCCGCCGTCGCCGCCACCCTCGCCGCCGCGACCGCCGCGGGTTGGCCGGGTACCGGCACCGCCACCGCCACCGCCGCCGCCGCGCCGCCGGGACCAGCCGGTCCGCGGCCACCCCCGCCCGGTCCATCGCTCTGACGCTGGGTGCCCTGGGGCTTGGGCGGCTCCGGCGGGGGAGCCTCCTGAAGAATGCGCGGGCCGCGACCCTCGGGGCCCGCCCGCTTGACCTCTCCCTCGGGAGCCGGTGGCCGAGCTATGGCCGGCCGGGTCTGCTGGCTCTTGCTGGCGCCGCCGCGCTTGGGCTTCGCGTCAGGCGCGGCCTCAGCCTCAGCGGCGGGTGCAGCAGCGCCTCGTCGTCCTTCGCGGCGGCCTTCTTCGGCTTCGCGGGGGCCTTCGTCGCGGCGGCCGCGCCGTTGCCGAACGCCTTGGCGGCGTCGGCCTCTTCGACACTCGATGCGGGAGCGGTCACGCCAAGGCCGGCCTTCTGGAGAATCTCCAGGGCCTCCTTCGAGGTAATTCCTCGCTCTTTGGCTATCTCGTGGACGCGCTTCTTTGCCATGCGGTGATGAAGTTTAAGGTCTCCTGTTGCACTGTTACCGGCGCGCGGAACGCGCGTGCCAGCGGGCGGCTCTTGCCGAGACTAGCGGCGCAGTCGGGGTTAGCGCAGACGTAGGCGCCGCGGCCATCCGCCTGTGCAGCCGGGTCCGTTCTGACCCGACCATCATCGCCTCGCACCAGCCGCAGCAGCTCGCTCTTGGGAAGCGAGCGCCCGCAGCAGACGCAGCGGCGAACCGGCTCTACGACTCCTCCGCCTCCTCAGCGGGGGTCTCCTCGTCAGCCGAAGCCGCAGTCTCCTCCTCGGCGGGCTCGTCCGCGGGCTCGTCCTCGGCGACAGGCTCGGCCTCGGTACCACGGGCTCCTCGTCGAGCGGCTGGTCGGCCGTCGCAGAGTCCTCGACCGGGGCGTCCTCGACGGCGGCGCCTTCCAGCTCCGCCGCCGGCACCTCGCCGTTCCCGGACGCCGCTAGCTCTTCGTCGGCGCCGGCCTCGTCACCCTCCGCGCCCTCCTCGGGCGGCACGAGGTAGTCGGTGCCGGTGCCCTCGAGCGCCTGGTGCGCGGGCAGGCCGCAGTAGCGGGAGCCGGGCAGCGAGGCGTTCGGGCAGCGCTTGCCGTTCGCGAGGATGCAGGCGCAGCGGCCGGACACGTCCTCCTCGGCGTAGCCCATCTCCGACTCGTCCTCGGCGAACTCGGTTTCGGAGCGGATGTCCACTCGCCAGCCGGTCAGCCGTGCCGCCAGCCGGGCGTTCAGCCCGTCCTTGCCGATCGCCAGCGAGAGCTGGTCGTCGGGGACGATGACGGTGGCCTGCTTGGCCTCGTCGTCCACGAGCACCTCGCGCACACGCGCGGGCGACAGCGCCTTCGCGACGAAGCGCGCGGGCTCCTCGTTGAACGGAATGATGTCGATCTTCTCGCCACGCAGCTCGGACACCACCATGCGCACGCGTGAGCCACGCGGGCCCACGCAGGCGCCCACCGGGTCGACCCCGGAGGCGTGCGATACGACGGCGATCTTCGAGCGGTAACCGGGCTCGCGCGCGACGTTCTGGATCTCCACGAGACCGTCGGCAATCTCCGGCACCTCGAGCTCGAACAGCGCGCGGATCAGCTCCGGCGAGCGCCGCGACACGATGATCGACGGGCCCTTCGCCTGGTTCGAGACGTCGGTGATGATGGCCTTGACGCGCTGGCCGTGGTCGTAGCGCTCACCGTGCACCTGCTCGCCGCGAGGCAGCAGCGCCTCGACGCGCTCGCGCAGCTGCACGAGCGTGTAGCGCGAGTCGGACTGCTGCACGATGCCGGTGATCAGCTCGCCCACGCGGTCCTGGTACTCGTTGAACATCATGTCGCGCTCGGCCTCGCGGATCCTCTGGAGGATCACCTGCTTGGCGGTCTGCGCGGCGATGCGCCCGAAGTCCTCGGGCGTAACGTCGTGCTCCTCGATCTGGTCGCGGTACTGGGCCAGCCGCTCCTGGTCGATCTCCGGCGGCTCGGGGTAGACCATCTCCCCCGTCTCCGGGTCGACCGTCGGCTCGCCGGCCTCCTCCTCGACCTCGTCGAGCAGCTGCTCCTCGAGGTCGGGCGGAAGCAGCAGCTCGTACACGCGGAAGTCGCCGCTTCCGCGGTCCACCTCCACGCGCGCGTACTTGGCCGCACCGGGCGTCTTCTTGTAGGCCGACAGGAGGGCGTCCTCCAGCGCCGCCATCAGGCGGTCCGCGGAGATTCCCTTCTCCCGCTCGAGGACTCCGACGGCCTCGACGATCTCCTTGGTCATCGCTCCCCCTCGAGCAGGTTGCTGCGGTTGATCTCCGAGTAGGGGATCGAGACGACCCCCGTGTCGGCTGCCACGGTGACCTCGTCGTCACTGGCGCCGACCAGTTCCCCGGTGAAGGTCTTGTGCCCGTCCTTCGGCTGACGCAGGCGCACACGCGCGCGCTTGCCGAGGAAACGGCGGAAGTGGTCCGGCTTTGACAGCGGACGCTCGGGCCCCGGTGACGACACCTCGAGCCCGTAGTCCGCCAGCAGGTCCGTCAGGTGCTTCGTGACCCGCTCGCAGAGCGCCAGGTCGACTCCATCCGGATGGTCGATGAACACCCGGATCCGCTCCCGACCGACCTGCTCGCATGCCAAGACCTCGACGTCCGGCTCGGCCGTCGAGAGGCGCTGCTCGATGTCTGTCTGGAGTGTTTCGATCTGCATGTGGTCACAAAAAAGGTGGACCTCGCGGCCCACCTTCAGGTGCCGCCCGGACGGGCGGCGTACGACTGAAGTTGTGAACCGAGTGTAGCGCTCAACAGGCGGCGGGGCGCGTGGCGCCCGGCGGCAGGCAGAGCGTTTTGACGGACGGTGCCTTCCGCTTTCGAATCGTCACCGTCTTGAGCGCGCCGACCATGGTCGGCGGCGCAGGTGCCGGGTGGGCAGTGGACGATCGAGATCGTGGAGCTAGCGTCGCCGGTCTAAGGGCGTTCTTGGGTTTTCGCTAGAGCTGGAGCGACTTCGCCACGAGGAACTCCTCGAGGCCGTAGCGGCCCAGCTCGCGGCCGTGGCCGGACTGCTTGTAGCCGCCGAACGGCGCCATCGGGTTGAAGGCGCCGCCGTTGATCTCCACCTGGCCCGTGCGGATCCGCGCCGCCACGCGCTTGGCGCGCTCCTCGTCCGCGGACCAGACGCCGCCGGCGAGCCCGTAGACGGAGTCGTTGGCGATCCGGATCGCGTCCTCCTCGTCCTCGTACGGGATCAGGACGAGCACGGGGCCGAAGATCTCCTCCTGGGCGATCGTCATGTCGCTCGTCACGTCGGAGAAGACGGTCGGGCGCACGAAGTAGCCGCGCTCGAGGCCCTCGGGCCGCTCCGCGCCGCCGGTCACGAGCCGTGCGCCCTCCTCCTCGCCCTTCCTGATGTACCCGCGCACCCGCTCGAGCTGGGCCTCGGACACGAGCGGCCCGAGCCCTCTGCCGTCCTGGAACGGGTCGCCCGGCTTGAAGGCCTCCTCGGCGATCGTCGCGGCGAGCCGCTCGGCCTGCTCGAGCTTGTCGCGCGGCACGAGCATGCGCGTGAGCGCGCTGCAGGTCTGCCCGGAGTTGAGGTAGCACTTCGCCATGCCGTCGGTGACCGCCTCCTCGAGGTCGGCGTCATCGAGGATCACGTTGGGCGACTTGCCGCCGAGCTCCAGCGTGACCGGCTTCGGCGCCTGAGCCGCCAGCTCGGACACCCGCCGGCCCGCACGCGTGGAGCCGGTGAAGGAGACCATGTCGGTCTCGGGATGCGACACGATCGCCTCGCCCACCACGGGGCCGGTGCCGGTCACGAGGTTGAATACGCCCGCGGGCACGCCCACCTCCTCGACCACCTCGGCGAGCACGAACGCGTTGAGCGGCACCACCTCGCTCGGCTTGAGCACGACCGTGCAGCCGGCGGCGAGCGCCGGAGCCACCTTGTTGGCGATCTGGTGCAGCGGATAGTTCCACGGTGTGATCGCGGCCACGACGCCCACCGGCTCCTTCACGATCAGCGAGTTGCCGACCTCCTCCTGCCACGCGACCTCGCTCACCAGGTCAGGCATCGAGGAGAACGTGAGCTGCGGAAGGCCCGCCTGGATCATGCGCGAGAGGCCAATCGGCATGCCCATCTCGGTGGTGATCAGCGCGGCGAGCTCTTCGCTGCGCTCCCCGAGCTTCTCGGCGATCGCTGCGCACAGGCGCGCGCGCTCCTCGGGCGAGGTCTGCGACCAGGAGTCGAACGCGGCCCGCGCGGCGCGCACCGCCCGGTCGGCGTCCTCGGCCGTCCCCTCGGGGATGCGGCCGATGACCTCCTCGGTCGTCGGATTCACGACCTCGATTGAGCCCTCGCCGGCGGGCTCGACCCACTCCCCGCCGATGTAGAGCTGGTCCCGGACGAGCACGTCTGAAGCGATGGCCATGTCAGCAGCCTATTCGAGCATCAGCGTGACCGGACCATCGTTGACCAGCGCCACCCTCATGCGGGCGCCGAAGACGCCGCCCTGCGCGCTGAGTGCCTCGCGGACCCGCTCGTATAGATGCTCGGCATCCTCGGGCGGGGCTGCGTCCACGAAGCTGGGCCGGTTCCCCTTGCGCGTATCGCCGTAGAGGGTGAACTGGCTGACGCAGAGCACCTCACCTCCCACGTCCCGCACCGACAGGTTCATCTTCCCCGCCTCATCCTCGAAGACCCTCAGTGCAAGCAGTTTGGACGCGATTCGGTCCGCCTCGATTTCAGAGTCGCCGCGCCGGACGCCGAGCAGCACCAGCAGGCCGGGGCCGATTCGGGCCACCTCGTTGCCTTCCACCGTGACGGACGCCTCGCTCACCCGTTGGACCAGTGCCCTCATGCCGGAATACTCTGCCCCAATGGCAGCCATCGACGAGGTCGAGGCGTATCTCACATCGATGCCGGGTCTGAACGCGCGCCGACTCGCCCACGGCGAGTGGGGCATCGTCGTGCCGGGCGACCACGTGGGCGGCGAGCCGATCGAGGCGAGCCTCCGGGTCGCCGACCGGCTGCTTCGCATCCAGGCGCTCGCGCTGGGCGCGGCGAGCGACCTCGACCCCTGGATGCTCATGTGGTGGAACCGCCAGACGCGCCTGGTCCGGTTCGGCTGCTCCCAGGCGCGCGACATCTGGGTGCACGGCGACATCCCGATCGTGGCCGTGGACGAGGCGGGCATCGACCGCCTGCTCGGACTGATCACCGAGGCGGTGGCCGGGGTGCGCAACCACGCGGCAAGGGTGCGCGGCCCGGACGGGGCGCCGGATCCGGCGGAGCCGGCGCCGGGCGCCTAGGCCACGGTCTGCAGCCTGTTGGCGAGCGCCTGGTAGTCCTTGCGGTCGGGGCGCATGTGGGCGGCGAGCGCCGCGTGGCGGCGGGCCTCCCGGCGGCGACCGGTCTTCTCCAGGGAGCGCCCCAGGCAGAAGTGCGCGTAGTCGTTCACGGGGTAGCGCTCCACCACCGCGGCGAACTCCTCCGCGGCCTTGTCGAAGCGCCGTGAGCGGAAGTAGGCACGCCCGAGGGCCTCGCGGATCGAGCCCTTGTCGGGCTCCAGCGAGCGCGCGCGCTCGAGCGGCACGGAGGCGGCCATGAAGTCGCCCTGCTCGAGGAGCTCGCTCCCCATCTTGAACAGTTCGTAGGCGTTCTCGGTGCTCATTGCCTTGGTTCTACGGTAGTCGGCCCAGACGCCTCCGTCCTCAAGCGCTCGACCTCGTCGAGGATCACCGCGGCGACCTCCGGCTTCGAGCGCCGGCCGACCTCGCGCTCTGAGTCCGCGAGCACGATCGTGACCTCGTTCTCGGTGCTGTCGAAGCCGATGTCCGTGCGCGAGATGTCGTTCACAACGACGGCGTCGAGCCCCTTCCGGGCGAGCTTCTCGCGCCCGCGCTCGACCGCTCCCTCCCCGTGCTCGGCGGCGAAGCCGATCACGGTCTGGTCGGGACGGCGCTCGGCCGCCAGGGCGGCGACGATGTCGGTGGTCGGCTCGAAGTCGATGCTGAGGCCGCCGCTGCCCTCTCGCGAGAGCTTGTCGTCGATGGGCTCCGCCGGGCGGAAGTCCGCGGGCGCGGCGGCCATGATCAGGACATCGGCGTCGCGGAAGCGCTCCCGCACCGCGGCCTCGAGCTCGGCCGTCGTCTCGACGGGAACGGCGGTCGCGGGCAGCGGCAGTGTCACGTTCGCCGCGATCAGCGTCACATCCGCGCCGCGCCGTGCGGCCTCCTCGGCGAGCGCCAGGCCCATCCGGCCGGAGGAGCGGTTGCCCACGAAGCGCACGGAGTCGATCGGCTCGCGCGTGCCGCCGGCGGTCACGAGCACTCGCATGCCGTCGAGTGAGCGCGGCGTGTAGGCGAGCGCGGCCTCGACGGCGGCGAGGATCTCCGGCGGCTCGGCGAGGCGCCCCACCCCCCACTCGCCCTTGGAGGCGAGCCGGCCCGTGCCGGGCTCAACGATCCGGGCGCCGCGCGAGCGCAGCAGCTCGAGGTTGGCCTGCGTGGCCGGGTGCTCGTACATGTGGCTGTTCATCGCCGGCGCCAGCACGAGCGGGGCGGTGCTGGCCAGCGCAGCGGAGCTGAGCAGGTTGTCGGCGACGCCGTGGGCGAGCTTCGCCAGCGTGTTCGCGGACGCGGGCGCCACCACCAGCACGTCGCAGCGCGCCACCAGCTCGAGGTGGGAGATCGGATCGCGGTCCGGCGCGGGATCGCCGGGGAAGGCGCCGCGGGCCGGGTCGGGCTCGAACTCGTCGACGAGCACCGGCGCGCCGGTCACTCCCTCGAAGGTCGCGCGGCCGACGAACTGCAGGCTCGCCGGCGTCTGTACCACCCGAACCGCATGGCCCGCCGCGGTGGCGAGCCGGACCAGCTCAACTGCCTTGTAGGCGGCGATCCCGCCGCTGACGCCGAGCAGGATCCGGGGCAAGTACGCCTCCTAGCGGTAGCGGTACTTGATCTTCCCGGCGGCGATCTCCTCTAGGGCGATCTTGAGGTAGTTCTTCGAGCCGGTATCCACCATGGGAGGCGGGTACTCGTCGAAGGTCCCCTCGCCGAGGTTGTGGTAGTACGAGTTGATCTGCCGGGCACGCTTCGCGGCCACGAGGACCACGGCGTAGTGAGAGTCGACTCGTTCGAGCAGCTTGTCTAGACGTGGCTTAATCAAGGCGGTTACATGGTAGCGGCAAGCTGCGCAAGCTCCGCCACGGCGCGGTCCAGGTCGTCGTTGCAGACGTGGTGCTGGAACTCATCGCGCGCCTCCAGCTCCTCGCGCGCCGCCGCCAGCCGGCGCTCGATCTGCTCGGGCGAATCGGAGCCGCGGGCGGTGAGCCGCTCGACCAGGGACTCGAACGACGGCGGCTCGATGAAGATGCGCATCGCGCCAGGAAGCGTCTCGCGCACCTGGCGCGCGCCCTGGACGTCGATCTCGAGCACGATTCCGCGCGCCGGGCGCTCCAGCTCGCTGCGCAGCGTGCCGTAGCTGTTGCCGGCATAGACCGCGTGCTCCACGAACTCGCCGGCCGCCACGCGGCGGTCGAAATCCTCCTGGCTCAGGAAGTGGTAATCGACCCCGTTCACCTCCCCCGGGCGGGGGTCGCGAGTGGTCGCCGAGACGGCCAGCTGGAGGCCGGGAACCCGCTCCAGGAGCGACTTTATGAGCGTTCCCTTGCCGACGCCCGACGGCCCCGTTATGACGAGGATCGGGGCTATCGGCGCAGGTACGAGACGAGCTCGTTGCGCTGCCGCTCGGAGAGCCCGCCGATGGTCTTGCTGGGCGATATGCGGCAGTGGGTGAGAATGCGATTCACCTTCACGCGCCCGTACTTCGGCACCGCGAGGAGCAGGTCGAAGACCTTCGCGGTGAGCACGTATTCAGGCGGATCCAGCAGCAGTCCGTGGATCTGCGCGCGCCCCGCCTTGAGGTCTCGTTTGAGCTTTGCTCGCCGCGTCCGGATGTCGTTTGCGCGCTGGAGGGCGTCCATCCGCTGGGTTAGTGAGCGCTCGGGAGCGTGGCCCGCGGGATGAGCTTTGGCGGGCGACTGGGAGGCGGCCGGCATGGGCGGCGATAGTACACGCTTGGCCGCCGGCGTCGAGGGGGAACACGCAAAAAATCCGCGAATTCAGCTCGACCTCGACCTTAGCTTGAGGTTGGTTGCGGGTCCTTGAGCGTTTTCCTTTCGTTTGCAGGGCTTTTCGTGAGCAAATTGGCACTATTGTCCGCTCAGGCCAAAAAGATCCCGCATCTTCCGTGGAAAGCGTGCCCCTGTGTCCCCCAAACGGGCTCAGACAGTCGTCGAGCGGGGGGCTCGGGTGGTCCGAGCGCGGACAGCTCGGCGAGCTCTGCCCCGATCCGGCGCCCGGCGGCCGGGTCGCGGAAGCTTTCGGTCCCGATCGCGATCGCGGTGGCCCCCGCGGCCATGAAATCCGCCGCCTGACCCCCGCTCGAGATCCCTCCCATGCCGATCACGGGTATTTCGACCCTGCTCGCCACCGCCGCCACCTGCTCGAGGGCGATCGCGCGAATCGCCGGCCCCGAGACTCCCCCGGTCCGCCCCCCGAGCCACGGTTCGCCGCTGCCCGGGTCGAGCGCCATCCCCTTCAGCGTGTTCACGAGCGATACGGCATCGGCGCCGGCGCCCTCCGCGGCGGCGGCCACCGCCGCGGGGTCGGTGGCGTTCGGCGTGAGCTTCACGATCAGCGGCTTCGCCGTCTCCGCCCGCACGCGCTCCACCGCCAGGGCGGTTTCCGCCGGGTCGGCGCCCATGACCAGGCCGGTCTCCACGTTGGGGCACGACACGTTCAGCTCGAGCATCGAGACCTCCTCGCGCTCACCCACCGCCGCCACCAGGTGAGCCAGCTCCTCGCGCGTGAAGCCCATCACCGACACCACGAGCGGAACCGGGAGGCGCGCCAGCTCGGGCAGGTCCGAGGCCAGGAAGCCGTCCAGGCCCTTGTTGGGCAGTCCGATCGAGTTGATCATCCCCGCCGGGGTCTCCCACAGCCGCGGCGGCGGGTTGCCCTGGCGGGGTTCGAGGGTGATCGTCTTCGAGACGAAGGCGTCGAACGGAAACCGCTCGAGGAGGGGGTCGCCGAAGGCGCGCCGGGCCGCGATGGCGTCGAAGGTGCCGGAGCCGTTGAGGACCGGCCGCGGCGCCGAGGCGGACGCCGCAGAGCTCGGTCACAGCACGCTCTCCAGGCGGTCGGCGTCGAGCACCGGACCGTCCACGCACAGGCGCAGGTAGCCGTCGGTGGTGGGAACGACGCAGCCGAAGCACGCCCCGAACCCGCACGCCATCCCGGACTCGAGCGCGAGCTGGGCGGGCACGTCGCGCTCCGCGCAGAGCGCCCGCACCGCCTCGAGCATCGCGGGCGGGCCGCATGCGTAGACCGTCGCGCCCGGGTCCGAGTCGAGCTCGGCTGCCAGCAGCTCGCTCACGAGGCCCTGCTGGCCGACCGACCCGTCGTCGGTTGCCACACGTGGGCTCGCCGCTGAACAGCGCCGCCGCCTGGGCGTGCGCCGCGGTGCGGAAGCCGAGCAGCACGGTGGCTTCGTCGAGGTCCTCCTGGAGGCACAGCAGGGGCGCGGCACCGATGCCACCGCCCACGAGGATCGGCCGGGAACCGTCGGGCGGCGGCCGGAACCCGACCCCCAGCGGTCCCACCAGCGCCAGGCCGTCGTCGGGACCTACCGCGGCGAGCCGCTCGGTGCCAGGGCCAATCGCCTCGAGCAGGAAGCTGAGCGCGACGCCGTCGGGCTCGATGTGCGCGCGGGCGTACGAGAAGGCGCGCGGCAGGTAGGGCCGCTCGTCGGCGTTTCCGCCCCAGCACTCGTCCGTGGCCAGCATGTAGAACTGGCCCGGCCGCGGATCCTGCGGCCCGGACGCGTCGTGGGCCGTGATGAGGTGGTAGGCGCCGAGCCGCTCGACACCCGAGACGGCCGCCACGCGCCTCTCGGGCGGCGCGAGCGTCCGCGGCTCGCTCAAGCCGTGCGCTCCGCCTCTGGAGAACGTCCCTCCGCCGCCGGCGGCGGCGTCCTGGGCACGGCCCTCTCCAGTCCGTGCAGCTCCTGGAGCGAGATCACGGAGGTCTCCCCCGAGCGGCTCGACCGGATCGCCCGCTGGGCGGCGCTCGCGCCGGACATCGTGGTGATGCACGGGATCCCGCGGCCGATCGCGGCGCGGCGGATCTCGTAGCCGTCAGCGCGCGCGCCGGAGCCGGTGGGCGTGTTGATCACGAGGTCCACCTCGCCGGCGTCGATCAGCTCGACCACGTTCGGGGAGCCCTCGGACAGCTTCTTGATCCGGTCCACCGGCACGCCCATGCGCCGGATCGCCGTGGCGGTGCCGCCGGTGGCCACCACCCGGAAGCCCATGTCGTGGAAGCTGGCGGCCAGCTGGGTGGCG
Organism: uncultured Thermoleophilaceae bacterium; assembly: GCA_963774095.1. Lineage (GTDB taxonomy): Bacteria > Actinomycetota > Thermoleophilia > Solirubrobacterales > Thermoleophilaceae > JACVRW01. Next base: position 1,598 of record CAVZDS010000004.1, on the reverse strand, counting down.
GCCGACTTGTCGCCGTCGGTGACCGAGATGAAGACGGTGCCCGACTGCGGCAGCTCCGCGCCCGCCGCGGCCTGCGCCTTGCCGAAGGCGGCCGGGTAGTCGGACGCCACGCCCATCACCTCGCCGGTGGACTTCATCTCCGGCCCCAGCAGAGCGTCGGCGCGCGGGAAGCGCCCGAAGGGCAGCACCGCCTCCTTCACGGACACGTGCCGCGGCGCGCGCGGGATGTTCAGCTCCATGTCGGCGAGCCGCTCCCCCAGCATCAGCCGACAGGCGATCTTCGCGAGCGAGACGCCGATCGCCTTCGACACGAACGGCACCGTCCGCGAAGCGCGCGGGTTCGCCTCGATCACGTACAGCTCGTCCTCGCCGGGAACCGCGAACTGGATGTTGATCAGGCCGATCACCCCGAGCGCCTTGGCGATCGCCTCGGTGGCCTGCTCCACCTGGCGCATCATCTCCGGGCCTAGCGACATCGCCGGGATCACGCAGGCGGAGTCGCCCGAGTGCACGCCCGCCTCCTCGACGTGCTGCATGATCGCGCCGATCTCCACGTCCTCGCCGTCGCAGAGCGCGTCCACGTCGATCTCGATCGCGTTCTCCAGGAAGCGGTCGAGGAAGATGGTGCGCCCGGCGCCGCCGTTCGTGCGCTTCAGGTAGCTCTCGAGGCCCTCGCGGGAGTAACAGATCTCCATGGCGCGCCCGCCGAGCACGTACGAGGGCCGGACGAGCAGCGGGTAGCCAACGCCGTTCGCCACCTCGAGCGCCTCGGCGTGCGACTCCGCCGTGGCGTACGGCGGGCCGCGCAGTCCGAGCTCGTCGAGCAGCGCGCCGAAGCTCGGCCGGTCCTCGGCCCTGTGGATCGAGTCGACCGGGGTGCCGAGCAGCGGCACGCCGGCATCCGCCAGCCCGGCCGCCAGCTTCAGCGGGGTCTGGCCGCCGAACTGAACGATCACGCCCTCCGGCTGCTCGATCTCGATCACCCCGAGCACGTCCTCGAGCGTGAGCGGCTCGAAGTAGAGGCGGTCGGAGGTGTCGTAGTCGGTGGAGACCGTCTCCGGGTTGCAGTTGATCATCACGGCGTCGCGCCCGGACTCGCGCACCGTCATCGCTGCGTGCACGCAGCAGTAGTCGAACTCGATGCCCTGCCCGATCCGGTTCGGCCCGGAGCCGAGGATCACCACGCTGGGCGGTCGCCGCGGCGCACCTCGTGCATCGCCCGGCGCTCCCAGCCCGAGTAGTAGTACGGCGTCTCCGCCTCGAACTCGGCCGCGCAGGTGTCCACGGACTTGAAGCTGCGGGCGAGCCCCGCCTCCGGGTCCTCGCCGCGCGCGAGCGCCGCCATCTCCGCCATGTACCAGGGGTCGATCCCGGTGCGCTCGCAGAGCTCGGACTCGCTGTGGCCGCGGCGGACGGCCTCGAAGAGCACCTCGTATCGGTCCGCGCTGGGCGTCTCGAGCCGGGCGAGCAGGTCCCCCTCGAAGCCGCTCGGGGTCACGTCCAGCTCCCGCGAGCGCATCGCCTTCACGAACGCCTGCTTGAACGTGCGCCCGATCGCCATGGCCTCGCCCACCGACTGCATCGACGTGTGAAGCCCG
>CAVZDS010000003.1:0-125654 GCA_963774095.1 uncultured Thermoleophilaceae bacterium | reverse complement strand
GATCACGTCGAGCATCACCTCGTCGGTGCCGGCGCCGATGCGGTTCAGGCGCATGTCGCGCCAGGCGCGCTCTATGCCGTACTCCTTCATGTAGCCCGCGCCTCCGTGGATCTGGAGGCACTCGTCGATCACCTCGCACGCCATCCGCGCGGTGTAGAGCTTCGCCATCGAGATCTCGCGCACGGGGTACTCGCCGTTGTTGAAACGCCAGGCCGTCGTGTAGACCATCTGGCGGCCGGCCTCGATCTTGGTCGCCATGTCGGCGAACTTGTGGCGGATCGCCTGGAAGCGGCCAATCGGGCGCCCGAACGCGGTGCGCTCGCTCGCGTACTGGAGCGTCTTGTCGAAGCACTTCTGCGCCGCGGCCACGCACCCCGCCGCGCCGATCAGGCGCTCGCCCTGGAGCTCCCACATGATGTGGTAGAAGCCCTTGCCCTCCTGGCCGAGCACGGCCTCGGCGGGCACGCGCACGTCCTGGAAAGCCAGCAGCGCCGTGTCGGAGGCGTGCATCCCGAGCTTCTCGAGCTTCTTCTCGCGGATCACACCGGGCGTGTCCATGTCGACGAGGAAGAGCGTGAAGCCGTCGTATCCGGCGTCCGGGTCGGTCTTCGTCACGAGCACGATGTAGTCCGCGCGGTGGCCGTTTGTGATGTAGGTCTTCGAGCCGTTGATCACCCACTCGTCGCCGTCGCGAACGGCGCGCGTCTTGATGCCGGAGACGTCGCTGCCCGCATCGGGCTCGGTGATCCCCAGGCACGAGATCTTCTCGCCGCGGATCGAGGGCACGAGGTACGCCTGCTTCTGCTCCTCGGTTCCGAACAGGTGCACCGGCGGCGTGGCCATGTCGGTGTGCACCGCCACGCCCATCGCGAGGCCGCCGCAGTTCGAGTGCACCATCTCCTCGGCGAGCACGAGGTTGCAGTAGTAGTCGCCGCCCTGGCCGCCGTACTCCTCGGGGTAGGACAGCCCCAGGAAGCCGAGCTCGCCCATGCGCGTGAAGACGGAATCGGGAAAGGTCGTCTCCTCCCACTCGTCCGCATGGGGAGCCAGCTCCTTCGTCACGAACGAGTGAATCGACTCGCGGAGCTGATGGTGCTCGTCGGTGAAGATGAAGTGCTTGCGGTGTGCGCCGTGGTCAGGCTTCAGGAGCGCGTCTGCGGTGGCCATGCAGGCAAAGTACCGTGAGCGCATGAGCGAGCGCGAATTCGACGTGGTGGTACTGGGCGCGGGACCGGCGGGCGAGGTCTGCGCCGGGCGCCTCGGCGAGGCTGGCCTGGAGGTCGCAGTCGTCGAGCCGCACCTGATCGGCGGCGAGTGCTCCTTCTACGCGTGCATGCCGTCGAAGGCATTGCTGCGCCCTGGCGAGCTGCTCCTGGAGGTGCGCCGCATCCCCGGCGTGCGCGAGGCGGTGACCGGCGACCTCGACGCGGAGGCCGTGCTGAAGCGCCGCGACGAGATCATCCACGACCTCGACGACTCCAGCCAGGTCCCGTGGCTCGAGAAGCGAAACGTGACCGTGGTCCGCTCGCCGGCGCGGCTCGACGGTGAGAAGCGAGTGCTGGCCGGCGATGACACGCTCGTCGCGCGCAAGGCGGTCGTGGTGGCCACCGGCAGCTCGCCGCTGATCCCGGCGATCGACGGCCTGCGCGAGGCCGAGCCGTGGACGAACCGCGACGCCACCACCGCCAAGGAGGTGCCCGGCCGGCTCGCGATCCTCGGCGGCGGCGTGGTGGGCGTCGAGATGGCGCAGGCGTACAGCTCGCTCGGCTCGCGGGTCACCCTGATCGAGCGCGGCGACCGCCTCATCGCGCGCGAGGAGGCGTTCGCCTCCGACGACGTGGAGCAGTCGCTGCGCGAGAAGGGCGTGGACGTGATGCTCGGCACCGGCGCGACCGCCGTGCGCGCCGAGGGTGGCGAGGTGACGATCGAGCTCGACGAGGGCGGCCCGGTGCGCGCCGACGAGCTGCTCGTCGCGATCGGGCGGAAGCTGAACAGCGACGACATCGGGCTCGACACGATCGGGCTCGAGCCCGGCAAGCCGGTCGAGGTGGACGACTCGATGCGCGCCAAGGACTCCGACTGGCTGTACGCGATCGGCGACGTGAATGGTCGGGCGATGCTCACGCACATGGGCAAGTACCAGGCGCGCATCGCCGCCGACGTGATCCTCGGCTACCCCGGCGGCTGCCTCCCGACGAACGGGATCGGCGCCCGCTCGCCGCGCGTGATCTTCACCGACCCGCACGTGGCTGCGGTCGGCTACACGCTCGACGCGGCCCAGCAGGACGGGCTGAACGTGCGGGCGGTGGACGTGCCGACACAGGGCAGCGCCGGCGCCAGCTTCTACGGCCGCGACGACGCCCGAGGCACCACCCGCCTCGTTGTGGACGACGACCGCGGCGTGATCGTGGGCGCCACGTTCACGGGCCCGGAGATCGCGGAGTTCCTGCAGGCCGCGACGATCGCCGTCGTTGCCGAGGTGCCGCTCGAGCGGCTCTTCCACGCCGTTCCGGCCTTCCCGACGCGCAGCGAGGTCTGGCTCTACCTCCTCGAGGCGCTCGGTATGGCCGGGCCGTGCGGCGGGCCGCAGCGCTCCTAGAGCACGCGAACGCTAGGGATTTCCCCGAAGCGACCGACCCCGTGTCGGCGGCACCATCGAGGCACGACTCAACCGCCACCAGAGGAGCTCTCGATGTCGCTCAGCATCTCCATACCCCGCACCGCCGTCGCTGCTCTTGTAGCCGCGTCCCTGCTGGTCGCCCTGCCCGGTTCGGCCGGCGCGGCCGTCCCGAGGGCCGGCTACTACGCCGGCACCACCGGGCAGCAGGCCGCGGTCAACTTCAAGGTCTTCAAGTACGGCTCCTTCGACGGGCCCGTGCGCAAGCTGCTCAAGGTCGGCGCAGCCACCCAGCTCACGTGTGCGTCCGGCGAGGTGAAGGAGGACCGCTTCGACGCCTACATCATCATGGGCGGGAAGATCGATCGGCTCGGCAGGTTCAAGTACGCCTACAAGGGCTTCACGATCAAGGGCCGCTTCACCAGCAGGACCAGCGCCAGGGGCACCCTCAGCCGGACGGTCGGCGACTGCAAGGCCGAGAACGTCAGCTGGACCGCCAAGCGGAGCACCGGCGGCATTCCAATCCCCTCCTGAAAGCACGCCCCCCGCGGCGGCGGCGTACGATCCAGCCCATGGACGTCGTCGTCGCGGGTGGGCACGGCAAGGTGGGGATGGGGCTGCTGCGGCTCCTCGCGGACCGAGGCCACCGGGCCCGCGGCCTGATCCGCAACCCGGACCACGCGATCGAGCTGGAGAACCTGGGCGCGGAGTCGGTGCTGTGCGACATCGAGGAACGCGACGACATCTCCGACTGCGTGCGCGGCGCCGACGCGGTGGTGTTCGCCGCGGGCGCGGGGCCCGGCAGCGGCCCGGAGCGCAAGCGGACCGTCGACTACGGCGGCGCGGTCAAGCTGATCGAGGCCGCGAAGAAGAACGGGATCGACCGCTACCTGATGGTCAGCGCGGTAGCCGTCGACCGCCCCGAGAGCTGGTCGGAGCCGATGGTGCCCTATTACGAGGCCAAGCGGGACGCCGATCGGGCCGTGCTCGAGAGTGGCCTCAGCTACACGATCGTTCGTCCCGGCGGGCTCACCGACGATCCGGGGACGGGGCTCGTGAAGGTGGGCACGGACCTCGAGCGGGGCGAGATTCCACGCGCGGACGTGGCCGCCACGCTGCTGGCCGCCCTGGAGACGCCGAGCACAATCGGGAAGACCTTCGAGCTGGTCTCCGGCGATACGCCCATCGAAGAGGCCATCAGCGCGCTGTGAACGCGGATCGCGCGCAGGAGGTGCTGCGTCGCGTGCGGACGGTCCCGGAGGGGAGGGTCACGACCTACGGCGACGTGTCGCCCGGGGCGCCGCGCTTCGCGGGCGCCGTCCTCTCCAAGACTCACGAGGACGTGCCCTGGCAGCGCATCGTGCGCGCCGACGGCTCGCTTCCCAAGGGCGAGCGCCAGCGCCGCCTGCTTGAGGCCGAGGGCGTGCCGTTCCGGGGCGAGCGGGTGGACATGCGCGAGGCGTGGGTCCCGGTCTAGTACAACTCGACCCCGTGGCCCTCGAGACAGTCCGCTACGACGTGCGCGAAGACGGCGTCGCCACCATCGCGCTCGATCAGCCCGATACGCGCAACGCCCTCTCCAACCAGCTCCTCACGGACCTGACGGCGGCGCTCGAGCTGGCGGGCCACGACGACGGGGTGCGCTGCGTGGTGCTCACCTCCACCCACGACAAGGTGTTCTCCTCAGGCGGGAGCCTGGACCAGTTCGCGGCGGACGTCCCGATTGTGCACAAGCACTTCGGCACGGAGCGCTTCCCGCGCCTGTTCCGGACGATCATGCAGCTCGGCAAGCCGACCATCTGCGCAGCGAACGGGCACGTGCTCGCCGGGGCGCTCGGAGTCGCGCTCGCCTGCGACCTGATCGTGGCCAAGGAGAGCGCCACGTTCGGCACGCCCGAGATCGACGTGGGCGTGTTCCCGTTCATGATCATGTCGCTGATCTACCGCAACGTCCCGCGCAAGAAGGCCAACGAAATGCTCCTGCTGGGCGAGCGGATGTCGGCTGCCGAGGCGCGCGAGGCGGGGATCGTGAACCGCGTGGTGCCGGACGCGGAGTTCGAGGCGGCGGTGGACGAGTGGGCGGCGAAGCTGGCGTCGAAGTCGCCGGTGATGATGAAGCTCGGCAAGGATGCGATGTACCGGCAGCTCGACATGCCGTTCGAGGACGCGCTCGACTTCCTGCGCGCGCAGCTCTCGCTGGCCTTCACCACCGAGGACATCCAGGAGGGCGTGAAGGCGTTCTTCGAGAAGCGCTCGCCGCAGTGGACGGGACGCTGAGCGCGTGGCCGTCTCGGTCGTAGCGCTGCGCTGCCGAACCGCCGACCGCTTCCCGGGGGCGCCGCGCGGCGTGGAGATCCTCGCGCCCCTGGTGGCTCACGCGCTCGGCGTGGAGCCGCGCTACATCGGCAGCGGGGACGAGACGCGCGAGACCCGCTACGACGAGGACCTGCGCGAGTCGCGCGGCTGCCTGCTCGAGGCGGGCGGCCAGATCGACGACGCGCTGGCGGCCGGCGACACGCCGGTGCTGCTCGCGGCCGACTGCTCGGTGTCCGTGACCACGCTGCCGGCGGTGATCAGGAATCGCCCCGAGGCGCGCATCCTGTGGCTCGACGCGCACGGCGACTACAACACGCCGGGCACCTCCGGCAGCGGCTACCTCGGCGGCATGTGCCTGGCGGCCGCGACGGGCGAGTGGGACGCTGGCCTCGGCGAGGCAGTGCCCGCCGAGCGCGTGGTGCTCGCCGGCGTCCGCGACCTCGACGCGGGCGAGCGCATCCTGCTCGAGCAGAGCCCCGCGACCGTGATCGGGGCGAGCACGATCGAGACGCTCGTGGCGGCGAAGAACGCGCTCGACGGCGCGCCCGTCTTCGTGCACCTCGACCTCGACGTGCTGGACCCCGAGCACTTCCCGGCGGCTGTGCCCGCGCCCGGCGGCCTCCACCCGGACAAGCTCTACGACCTGCTCGACTCCGTGCTCGAGGACAGCGAGCTCGTAGGGCTCGAGGTCACGGCCTTCGAGGCGCCCGAGCACGACGAGGAGCTGATCGCGGCCACCGAGACGGCCATGCACGTGCTCGAGCCGTTCCTCGACCATCTCGGAGCGCCCTCGTGACCGATCGCGCACCCGCGGACACGCTCGTGGCGCGCCCGCCGCTGCGCTCGCTCGTGGACGAGCTGCACGAGCGTCGCGAGCGCGCGAAGCTCGGTGGCGGCGAGGACAAGATCGCGCGCCAGCACGAGCAGGACAAGCTCACCGCGCGCGAGCGGCTGGGGCTCCTCATCGACGAGGGCACGTTCACCGAGCTCGGCATCCACGGGCGGCCGCACTTCGCCCAGCGGGCGATGGACGGCAAGGAGGCGCCCGCCGACGGCGTGGTCACCGGCTACGGCAAGGTCGACGGCCGGCTCGTGGCGGTGGCCGCCTACGACTTCACGGTGATGGCGGGCTCGATGGGCATGACCGGCGAGCTGAAGGTCGCGCGCCTTCGCGAGCTCGCGCTCACCAAGCGCATCCCGATGGTCTGGCTGCTCGACTCCGCCGGCGCGCGCATCCAGGAGGCGGCCGGCTCGCTGTTCGCGGGCTCCGGCCACCTGTTCCGAGAAGAGGTCGTGATGAGCGGGGTCGTGCCGCAGGTGGCCGCGCTGATGGGGCCATGCGCGGCCGGTACCGCCTACATCCCCGGGCTCGCCGACTTCGTGCCGATGGTTAAGGGCCGCGGCTCGATGGCGCTCGCCGGGCCGCATCTCACGAAGGCGGTCACGGGTGAGGACGTGACCCAGGAGGAGCTCGGCGGCTCGCGCATCCACACGCGCATATCCGGCGTGGGCGACCTCGAGGTCGAGTCCGACGAGGCGTGCATCGAGGCCGTCAGGAACTACCTCTCGTTCTTCCCGGAGAACTGCGAGCAGCCCCCGCCGAAGCGCGAGCCCTCCGACCCGGTCGAGCGCATGGACGAGGAGCTGCTCGACGTGCTGCCCGAGTCGCCCCGCAAGCCCTACGACATGTACGACGTGATCGGCCGCATCGTCGACGACGGCGACTGGTTCGACCTCAAGCCGCGCTGGGCGCGCACGATCATCACCTGCCTCGCCCGGATGGGCGGCCGCCCCGTGGGCATCGTGGCCAACCAGCCGAAGCACCTCGGCGGCATCCTCGAGAACGACTCGGCCGACAAGGCCGCACGCTTCGTGAACCTCTGCGACGCATACGGCATTCCGCTGCTGTTCCTGATGGACGTGCCGGGCTTCATGGTCGGCACCAAGGTCGAGCAGGCGGGCATCATCCGGCACGGCGCGAAGATGCTCTACGCGGTCTCGCGCGCCACGGTCCCGAAGATCACCGTGGTGATCCGCAAGGCCTACGGCGCCGGCTACTACGTGATGAACGGGCGGGCGTACGAGCCGGACCTGATCGTCGCCTGGCCGAGCGCCGAGATCTCGGTGATGGGGCCGGAGGGCGCGGTGAACATCATCTTCCGCAAGCAGATCGAGGCCGCCGAGGACCCGGACGCCACGCGCGCCGAGATGATCGACGGGATCCGCAAGACGATCGACCCCTACATCGCTGCGGGCAACGCGATGATCGACGACATCATCGACCCGCGCGAGACGCGCCCGACAGTGATCCGCGCGCTCGAGATGGCCGAGACGAAGCGTGTGGAGCGCCCGTGGAAGAAGCACGGGGTGATGCCGGTCTGATGGCCGACGAGTTCCGGGCCTGGCTCGAGGCGAATCACGACAGCGCGACCGAGCTCGAGGTCGTCTTCTACAAGAGGGCGTCCGGCAAGCCCAGCATGACCTGGTCGGAGTCGGTGGACCAGGCGCTCTGCTTCGGCTGGATCGACGGCGTGCGCCGCGGCCGCGACGACGAGAGCTACACGATCCGCTTCACGCCCCGAAGGCCCGGCAGCAACTGGAGCAAGGTCAATGTCGAGAAGGTGGCGAAGCTGACGGAGGCCGGGCTGATGCGCCCCGCCGGCATCGCCGCATTTGAGCGCCGCACGGACGACAGGACCGGGGTGTACTCGTTCGAGAACGAGGCTGAGCTGTCCGCCGAGTACGAGGCGCGGCTGCGCGCCAACAGGGCGGCGGCGGACTACTTCGACTCGCGGCCGCCCTGGTACCGCCGCACCGCAACCCACCTTGTGATGAGCGCGAAGCGCGAGGAAACGCGCGAACGGAGGCTGGAACAGCTGATCGAGGATTCGGCGGCCGGCCGCGACATCAAGCAGCTCCGCCGGTGACGGACCGGCCCTGCATCATCACCTGCTCGATCTCGGGGGCCGTGGCGAACCGCGAGCAGTGCCCGGCGATCCCGTACACGCCGGAGGAGTACGCGGCCGAGGCGAAGCGGGCCGTGGACGAGGGCTGCTCGATGATCCACATCCACGCGCGCACGCCGGAGGGAGTGCCGAGCTACGAGGTCGAGGACTTCCGCGCGATCACCGAGGCGATCCGGGGAGCGGTGGACGACGTGGTCATCAACTACTCGACCGGTGCGATCGGCGTGCCGATCGAGAAGCGCATCGAGTACCTCCGCGAGCTGCGACCGGACGTGGCCGCCCTCAACATGGGCTCGATGAACTACGCGAAGTACTCGCGCAAGCGCAAGGACTTCGTGTTCAAGATGGTGTTCGAGAACTCGTTCGACACGATCATCGAGTTCGTGACCGCGATGAACGAGTTCGGCATCCGCCCTGAGCACGAGTGCTTCGACTCCGGGCACGTGGCGAACCTCGATCCGCTGATCGACATGGGACTGCTGTCCGAGCCGCTCCAGGTGTCGTGCGTGATGGGGGTCACCGGCGGGATCAGGCCCACGCCCGAGAACCTCGCGCACATGAAGAACCAGGTACCCGAGCTGCGGAGCAACTGGGGGGTCATCGGCATCAGCCGCGACCAGTGGCGCCTCATCGCCGCCGCCGCGGCGCTCGGGGGGAACGTGCGGGCCGGGCTCGAGGACAACTTCTACCTGCCCGATGGCGAGATGGCGGGCTCGAACGGCGACCTGATCGCGCGGGCGCGGCAGATCGTGGAGAACGCCGGGCGGCGCGTGGCGACGGTCGCGGAGGCGCGCGGGCTGCTGGGTGTATGAGCGCCCTGTCCGACATCCGCGTGCTGGACCTCTCACGGCTGTTGCCCGGTGGGTTCTGCTCGCTGCTGCTGGCGGACTTCGGCGCGGACGTGCTGAAGGTGGAGGACACCGGGATGGGCGACTACATCCGCTGGTCGCCTCCGTATCACGAGGGTGCGGACGACAGTGCGAAGTCTGCACTGTTCCTCGCGCTCAACCGCGGGAAGCGCTCGATCCGGTTGGATCTGAAGAGCGAGGGTGGCAGGGAGGTCCTGCTGCGGCTCGTGCGCGAGTCCGACGTGCTCCTCGAATCCTTCCGTCCAGGCGTGATGGAGCGTCTCGGTGTCGGCTACGAGACGCTCCGCGAGCAGAATCCCCGTCTCGTCTACTGCGCGATCTCTGGCTACGGCCAGGACGGCCCCTACACCGCCCGCTCCGGGCACGACATGAACTACCTGGGCCTGGGCGGCCTGCTTGGCCTGAGCGGCGACCCGGACGGCCCGCCCGTGCAGGCGGCCGGCCAGATCGCGGATCTCGGCGGCGGCGCGCTGATGGCCGCTTTCGGGATCATGGTCGCGCTGCGCGAGCGCGAGCGCTCGGGCGAGGGCCAGGTCGTGGACGTGTCGATGTTCGACGGCTCGCTGTCGTGGCTCGCGATGGTGGCCGCCCAGTACCTCGCCGACGGTGTGGCGCCGCAGCGCGGCGGCCTGCCGCTCGCGGGAGGGCTGGTCTGTTATCGGCCCTATGCGTGCAAGGACGGCTGGGTCACGCTCGGCGCGCTCGAGCCGAAGTTCTGGGCGGAGTGGTGCCGCGGAGTCGGGCGCGAGGACCTCGTCGAGAAGCAGTTCGAGGGGCCGGGGTCCGACGCGCACGCGGAGGTGGAGCGGATCTTCCTCGAGCGCACGCGCGAGGAGTGGCAGGCCTTCGCCTCCGAGCACGACTGCTGTCTCGAGCCGGTGCTCGGGCTGGACGAGGCGCTCGACTCGGAGCTCGTGCGCGCACGCGAGATGGTGGTCGAGCTCGACCAGCCGGGCGCGGCCGCGCCGGTGCGCCTGCTCGGTGTCCCGGTGAAGCTCTCGCGTACCCCGGGCGCCCCGGCGGGCCCGGGGCCCGGGCTGGGGGAGCACACGCACGAGGTGCTGTCGGCGCTCGGCTACTCCGAGGGCGAGATGGCGGCGCTGATCGAATCAGGCGCGGCGGCGGGCCCGGCGAGCGGCGCCCAGGGCAGCTTTCTCGCCTAGACAAATAACCGAGGCAAGTTCGCGGCCGTGGCAGCGTTTCAGCGAGCGCGGTGGTGCGTCCTGTTCTGGTTCTCCTGCTGGGCTTCGGGGTCGTGATCGCACTCTGCGCCGGGCCAATAGGCGCGGCGACGGCGATGGGCCCCGCGCAGCGTGAGCAAGCGCGCCACCGGCACTGCTCTGCTCGGGGGGTCGGCGCCCCTCCAGTGTTCACGGGACGGACAGTCAGCGGGGGCCGCCTGAACGTTCCGTACTCGCTGTGCCGGGTCGCCGACGTGGGGGCGGGTGGGCCTGCCCCCACCTCCGGGCGGGTCAGTACGTGATGACCGTCCGGATGCCTTCCTGGCGCTCCATCGCCTCGAAGGCGTCGTTCACCTCGTCGAGCGCGACTCGGCGCGTGACCAGCGACTCGAGGTCGAGGTCGCCGGACATGTAGCTGTCCACGAGCTCGGGCACGCGGTCGCGGCCCTTGGCTCCGCCGAAGGAGGCGCCCGCGATGCGGCGTCCCGTGATCAGGTAGCGCGGCACCACCTCGAGCACCTCGCCCTTGCCGGCCACGCCCGCGATCGTGCAGAGGCCCCAGCCCATGCGGGCCGACTCCACCGCCTGGCGCATCACCGAAACGAGGCCGGTGGCCTCGAAGGTGTAGTCGGCGCCGAAGCCGTCGGTCATCTCGAGGATCTGGTCGACACTGTCGGGGCCGCCGACGAGGGTGTCGGTTGCCCCCTGCTGGCGCGCGTGCTCGAGCCGCTCTTCGGAGAGGTCGATCGCGATGATGCGCTCGGCGCCCGCGAGCCGGGCTCCCGCCACAGCGCCGAGCCCGACCAGCCCCGCGCCGAAGACCACGCAGGTCGAGCCCGGCTCGACCTTGGCGATGTAGAGCGCCGCCCCGATGCCGGTGGTCGCGCCGCACGCCAGGGTGCAGATCACGTCGAGGGGGGCTTCGGGGTCCACCCTGGCGAGCGCGATCTCGGGCATCACCGTGGCTTCCGCGAACGTGCTCGTGCCCATGAAGTGGCGGATGTCCTCGCTGTCGCGGTGCAGCCGCGTGCTGCCGTCCGGCAGGTAGCCCTTGTTCTGCTGCTCGCGGATGGCGAGGCAGATGTTCGTCTTGTCGGAGACGCAGTGGATGCACTCGCGGCACTGCGGCGAGAACAGCGTCACGACGTGGTCGCCCGGCGCGACGCTGGTCACTCCCTCGCCGACCTCCTCGACCACGCCCGCGCCCTCGTGCCCGAGCACGGTCGGCGCGTAGCCGGACGGGTCGGCGCCGCTCGCGGTGTAGAGATCGGTGTGGCAGACGCCGCAGGCCGCGAGGCGCACCAGTACCTCGCCCGCCTTCGGCCCCTCGAGCTCGACGTCCTGGACGACGAGCGGCTTGGCGAACTCCTCCAGGACGGCAGCGCGAATCCTCATGGGCGGAAACCTAACGCGAGGCGCCGGGCCGGAGCGGTCGGATTCCCGGGCCGCGGCCGGCCACGCTCACGGTCCGGTTCCAGGAGGCAGAGCCCGGTGTGGCCGGCAGCACGGTCAGGTCCGGGTGGCGCACCCACGTGGGGATGTAGCGGATCTGCGCTGCCCGCGCGCGTTGGCCGGGCCGGACGACGAAGTCCATGAACGCGATCAGCCCGTCCTGGGCCGCGGTCGCGCAGCAGGCCGCGGTCTGGTTCGAGATCAGGTTGCCCTCGCCGAAGACCACGGGTTTGCCGTTCACGCGCCGGATCGGCTGGACCACGTGGGCGTGCTGCCCCACGATCGCGTCGATGGCGGGCGAGCGCGTGAGCCGCTGCGCGAGCGCGCGCTGCTGCGGCGTGACCGGCTGCACGTACTCCGTGCCCCAGTGCAGGTTCACGATCACGATGCGTGCACCACGTCGCCGGGCGCGCCGGGCGTCGGACAGGATCAGCCCGGGGGAGGCCCAGTTCACGGTCCAGGGATGCGGCACGGCCTGGCCGTTCGACACCGCGGTGTAGGACAGGAACGCCACGCGCACGCCGCGCACCCGAAGCATCGTGGTGCGCCCGCGCTCCCGGGCCGAGCGCGCGGTGCCGGTTGCCCGTACCCCGGCGCGGCGCAGGGCGCGCAGCGTCGTCCCGACCCCGTACTGGCCCGCGTCGAGCGAGTGGTTCGAGGCGGTGCTGCATGCGTCCCAGCCCACCTGCCGGACCGAGCGCGCGAGGTCGGGTGGTGTGCGGAAGCTCGGATAGCCCTGCACCGGCCCAGGCACGAGCGGGGTCTCCATGTGGCAGAGGGCGAGGTCGGCCTGCGCGATGCGGCGCCTCACCGGCGCGAACAGGGGCGCGAAGTCGTACCGGCGCCCGCCCCCGAGCGCGAGCGCGCGCTGCGCGACCGGCGAGTGGATCAGCAGGTCACCCGACGCCGCGACGGTGAGCCGCAGCGGCGGCTCCGGCGCTGCGGCCGGCGCCGGCGCCGGTGCCACGCCCAGCAGCACCGCCAGCCAAACAAGGAATCCCCTCACCAGCGCACATCATGCTCCTCCATCACCCCATAGCCCTCGGCGAGGCGCAAACCGCACGGCAGCACGCCGCTGAACTCGCCGAAAGGCTGCCGGTAGCTGTTGCGCATCACGAGCAGGTTGATGCGCGACTCGCGCGCCGACCACTCCCTGAAGCTGAGCCCACCCACAGCGCTGAGGTCGTCGGCGAACTCCTGGTGCGGCACCTCGCGCGCTTCGCCGTCCACCCAGACGGTGCGCTCGCTCGACGAGGGCGCGTCGTGAACGCCGTCCACGAGGTTCCAGGCCACGCGCCGGCCGTCGTCCGTGCGGCCCACTCCGGCGGACCAGCGCCACGCGGTGCGTCGCGCGTGGTAGCCGGCCGACTCGTCCAGGAAGCCGTCGTCGCCGTCGATGTCGAACGCGCGCCCGGCGACGCTCACGCGGCCGCTCACGTGGACCGGCGCTTGCTTGCGCGTCCAGATGTAGGAGCGCCCGTGGGGCGAGACCACCTCCATGCCCTCGTCCTCGTCGAACTCGAGCTCGAGCACGCCGCGTACCCGCGCCCGCCCCCGGCTGAGCTCGACGCCGCGGCTCCCCTCGAGCAGCGTCCCGTCCGGCAGCGCCACGGCCCACCAGCGCTGCGGCACCCCGGCCACGCGCGCGTCCCCCACGCACAGCATCACGTCGGAGCGGTACACGCCGAGGTAGCGCCAGCGCTTCAGCGGCCGGCCGGAGCGCATCGGGGCCATGCGGCCGGGGGGCAGCGGCAGAGCCAGAGTGCGCACCCCGGGGCCGCGCAATGGGAGGTCACGCATGTTCTGGCAGTACACTCCAGATTGACTAGTCAGTCAATCGCCCGGGGAGGGGTGATGAGGTGAGGGCCGCCGCCGTTCAACTGCAGTCGACCACCGAAACCGAGCGGAATCTCGCCTCGGCAGAGCGGCATGTCCGCGCCGCCGCCGCGGAGGGCGCCGAGCTGGTCGTGCTGCCGGAGCGGCTCGACATTCGCGGCGCGGCCTCCGACTACCTCGGCGGCGCCGAGCCGCTCCACGGGCGCCCGATCAGCTGGGCCCGGGAGCTCGCGCGCGAGCTCGGCATCGACCTGGTGGCCGGCTCGGTCGCCGAGCGCCGCGACGGCCACGAGCGAGTCTCCAACACCTCCGTGCACGTGGGCCCGGACGGGGAGATCCGCGCCCTCTACCGCAAGATCCACATGTTCGACGTCGATGTTGGTGGCGTCGAGTACCGCGAGTCTGAGCACTCCGAGCCCGCCGACGAGGTCGTGCTCTCGGAGACGGCGAACGGCGTCGGGCTCGGCCTCACCATCTGTTACGACCTCCGCTTCCCCGAGCTCTACCGGATCCTCGCGCTGCGCGGCGCCCGCGTGATCACGGTGCCCGCGAACTTCACCCGGATCACCGGCGAGGCGCACTGGGAGGTGCTCCTGCGCGCCCGCGCGATCGAGAACCAGGTGTTCGTGATCGCGCCCGGGCAGGGCAGGCGCTCAGGGCCGGAGGGAGACAGCTACGGCAACTCGATGATCATCGACCCCTGGGGGGAGCTGCTCGCCCGCTCCTCCATGGAGGGCGAGGGCTTCATAGCCGCGGACCTCGACCTTGCTCGCCAGGACGAGCTGCGTCAGAAGCTGCCGAGCCTCGCGAACCGCGTCGGCAGCGCCTACAAGTGGCCCGAGGAGGTCACTGCGTAGTGGTGGTCCCTCCGCTCACTCCACACCCGTCTCCCGGCTGCGAAGCATCGCCTGCCGGCGTCCTCGGTCGCCGAAATAGCGCTGCTATTCCGGCTCCCTGCGTCCTTGTCAGGCTCGCTTCTCGCTCGGGATGCCGGGCGCGGAGTTCACGGAGGGACCACTAGTGGCCACCGCAGCCAACAGCGCCCCCGACAAGCGGCGCATGATCCTCGACGCCGCGGTGCGCGTGTTCGCGCGCCAGGGCTTCCACCACTGCCGCGTGTCGGACGTGGCGGACGAGGCGGGCGTGGCCTACGGGCTCGTCTACCACTACTTCAACTCGAAGGAGGAGATCCTCAACACGCTCTTCCTCGAGCGCTGGCAGATCATGCTCGACGCCATCGGCGAGATCGACGCCCGCGACATCCCGTCGCGCGAGAAGCTGCGCTCGGTTGCCGGCTTCATCATCGACTCGTACCGGCACGACCCCGACCTGATGAAGGTGATCATCGTCGAGGTCACGCGAGCGGCGAACTCGTTCGGGGCGATCCATCTCGCGGAGATCCGCAAGGCCTACGAGGGCATCGCCGCGATCGTCGAGGTCGCCCGCGAGGACGGCTCGTTCAAGGCCGACGTCCCCTCCGAGTTCGCGGCGATGTGCTTCTACGGCGCCATCGAGCAGCTGCTCACGGGCTGGATCTTCGAGATCCTGCCGCGCACCGACGAGGACTTCGAGCACGCCAAGGACCTCATCGTGGAGGCGATCTGCGGCGGGCTCGAGAACGGGGCACCGAGTGCTCCGCCCGCGTCTGGTTGAATCAGGCGCCTATGGACAACGACATCGTCAAGCGGCTCATGTGGGGCGGCCTGCTCGCCGCCGTGGGCGCACTCACCACGATCGTCGCGAACAGGATCGCCACCGAGATATGGCAGCGGGTCTTCAAGGAGGACCCGCCGATCGACTGATGGCCGACGACGAGCCGACCCAGCCGGACGAAGGCGTGAACCAGGGCGCGACGGGTACGCGGCCGTATGGCGAGACGGCCGTGAGCGTGGACAGCGAGAGCGATCCGTTTGCCGAGCGCCCCGAGGCGTTCGTCGGCGCGGCGTTCGCCGGCGGGTTTGCGCTGGCCATGATCCTGAGACGATTCGCGCGATGACGGCCAACGGAATCCCCCCGGACGACAACGCCACCAAGTCGCTGGGCGAGATCGTCTCCGAGGTCTCCGAGAAGGCGTCGCTGCTCGTCCGCGAGGAGATCGAGCTCGCCAAGGCGGAGGTCACCGACAAGCTCTCGAAGCTCACCAGGGGAGCCGCGGTGGCGATCGCCGCCGGTGTGTTCCTCGTCTTCGGCGTGACGATGTTCTTCCACGGGCTTGCCTGGTTCCTCGATGACGTCTTCAACTGGGAGGACAACATCTGGGCCGGCTTCGCGGTCGTGACGGGCCTGCTGTTCCTGCTCGCGATCCTGGCGGGACTGCTTGCCTACCGCCTGTTCAAGAAGGGCTCCCCGCCCACGCCTGATCTGGCGATCCAGGAGGCCAAGGCCACCCGCGCCGAGCTCGAGGCGCAGAAGATCGAGCGCGACCAGCTGAAACGGAGCCTCGAGCGAGGCGAGGAGGTGGGGGTGTAGTGCCAGGCGGATCCCGCAGCCCAGAGATGATCCGGGCCTCGATCGAGGAGACGCGTCACGAGCTGGCCTTCTCCGTGAACGATCTGCGCTCGAAGATGGCGGAGATCACCAACTGGCGCGGACAGCTTGCTCGCAACCGGAAAACGGCGCTGATCGGCGCCGCCGTGGCGGGATTCGTCATCGGCGGCGGAGTGGCCGCAGGCATCTCGCTGCTCAGCGGCCGTCGGCGCTAGTCTCCCGCCCGCCGGACCGCAAGCCAACTTAGGAGCTAGGGAACCCCACATGAAGCTGATTGGCGCCGGAATGCCGCGCACGGCAACCACGACGCAGATGATCGCGCTCGAGATGCTCGGCCTGCCCTGTTACCACATGCGGGACATGATGATGAACATGGAGAGGAGCGTGCCTCAGTTCCGCAAGGCCTTCGAGGGTGACGCGGACTGGGACGAGATCTTCGAGGGCAAGGAGTCGGAGGTCGACTGGCCCGCCTCGTACCACTGGCGCGAGCTGATCGAGGTCTACCCCGACGCGAAGGTCCTGTTGAGCGTGCGCGATGCCGACAGCTGGGTGCGCAGCATGCAGAACACGATCAACCAGGTCTTCTTCGGCGACACGCTGATACACCACCTGGTGCGGGCGCGGTACCACATCGATGAGCCGTTCGCGGCGTGGATCGACCTGCTGGGCGAGATGAACTTCGGCGAGGAGCGCGGCGCGTTCGGCACGAGCGACGACCCCGCCGCGATGGCCGAGGCCATGGAGCGCTGGAACCAGACGGTGATCGACACCGTGCCCTCGGAGCGTCTGCTCGTCTGGAACCCCAAGGAGGGCTGGGACCCGCTCTGCGAGTTCCTAGAGGTGCCGGTGCCCGACACCCCGCTCCCGCACGTGAACGACACGGAGAACTTCCAGAAGAGCCTGATCATGGGTCCCGCGATCGCGGCGATCGACGCCTGGTGGGAGGAGAACCGCCCGGACGAGGATCCCGCCGACAAGCGGCCCGCCGGACCTGCGGCGGCATCGGCATGAGGTTCGTCGGAGTCGGCTTCGGCCGCACAGGAACCATGTCGCTCAAGGGCGCGCTCGAGGAACTCGGCCTGCCGACCTTCCACATGATCGACCTGATCACGGGGGAGAACCGCGAGCGCGACCTGCCCTACTGGGTCAAGATCGCGAACAACGAGGACTACGACTGGGACGAGGTCTTCGAGCCGTGGGAAGCCACGGTCGACTGGCCCGCCGCATCGCGCTGGAAGGAGATGGTGGACCACTTCTCCGACCTGCCGGTGCTCCTCAACTACCGCGACTTCGACGGCTGGTACAAGAGCTGCGAGAACACGATTCTCGCGGTGAAGGAAGCTGCCATGGCGGGCGAGCTGCCCGAGGACGCGAACCGCGACGGTCCCTCGCCCGAGCTGTGGGGCGTGATCGAGAAGCTGATCTGGCAGGGCGACTTCCAGGGCAACTTCAAGGACCGCGACTGGACGCGCCAGATGTACTTCGATCGCATCGAGGAGATCAAGGCATACGTGCCGGAGGACCGGCTCGTGGTCTGGGAGCTCGGCGTGGACGGCTGGGAGCCGATCTGCGAGGCACTCGGGGTGGACGTGCCGGACAAGCCGTTCCCGCGGCTGCACGACACGAACGAGTTCAGGACTGAATTCGGCCTGGAGCCGCTTCCGGCATAGACGGCGCCGCCTCGACCTCGTAGGCGCCGTAGCGGCGGCGGTGGATGACCGCCGCCACGGCGCCCGCCGGGATCGGCAGCCAGAACGAGACGAGTCGGTAGGCGAGCGTTGCCACCACGGCCGCGCCTCCGCCCACGCCCGCGAGCGCGAGCGTTCCCGTGAGCCCCGCCTCCACGAAGCCGAGACCCCCTGGCGTGAGCGGCACGTTGCCGAGCAGCTGCGCGGCGCAGAACGCCAGTAGCACCAGGGATGCCCGCGGGGTTGCGCCCACAGCGTAGAGCGCGGCGATCAGGGTGAGGTAGTCGAGCACCCAGCGACCCGCCGCGAGCAGCAGGGCCTCCCACCACTTGCGACCGAGGACACCGACCACGAGGTCGCGCTCGTGCAGCAGGCGCGCGGGGAGCCCCGTGATCGGCGGGTGCTTGCGCCGCAGCCGGTTGAGAACCGCCTGCGCCCCACGGCCGATCAGCTCGAGCGGCCGGTCCCAGATCACGGAGGCTGCGCCGAGCACGACCATGAGGACGAAGACGATCGCGCCCGCGAGCGCCGCCCTGGTCAGAGTCGGGTCGACCGCCACCCCGGTGAGGATCGCCGGCAGGGCGAGCAGCGGGAGGGCCAGCAGCGTGGCGAAGACGACCAGCGCGGATGCAGTGATGCCCGAGGCCGCGGCTGGGGCGGGTACGCCGGCGCGAACGAGCATCGAGTACTGCACCGCGCCGACGGTGGCCAGGCCGCCCGGGACCACCCTCCCGAACGAGTTGGCGGCGAGCTGCGAGAGGATCACGGGTCGCCATCGATCCGTGCGGACGGCCAGCCGCAGGATCCCCCACGCGCAGGCGAAGCTGCCCACCTGAAGCGCCACCATCGCCACGAACCAGAGCATGCTGATCTCGTCCAGCTCGTCGAACGCGCCGAAGACCCCGATTAGGGCGGGTGCGAGCAGGTAGAGGGAGACAGCCGTGACCGCGAGGAGCAGTCCGCGGCGGGTGAGGGCGCCCCGCGACATGCGCCCAGGCTACGCGGGCGCCGGATCTGGCGGCGGCTCATGCGGCCTCATCGAGAGCGTCCGCATGTCCACGTACTCGCGCAGCAGGATCTGGATCGAGGCCGCGATCGGGATGGCGGCGATCGCACCCACCACACCGAGGAGCGTGCCGCCGCACAGCACCGCGAAGATGGTGATGAGCGGCTGCACGTTCACCGTGCGCTTCTGGATCTGCGGCTGGATCAGGTTGTTCTCGATCTGCTGGTAGCCGATCGCCCAGATCGTCCAGATGATCGTGTCGGTCGGGAAGTCGGCGAAGACGGTCACCACCCCGATGAGCACCGCCGCGATGGTGGCGCCGACCAGCGGGATGAGCGACGCAAAGCCGGCCATCACCGCCAGGGGGCCCGCGAAGGGGACGCCCAGGATCGTGAGCACGATGAACGTCGCCGTGCCGGCGATGAAGGCGATCGTAAGCGCGCCGGCCACGTAGCCGCTCACCGCCGAGCCGATGTTGTCGAGCGACCGCCGCAGCCGCTCGCGCTGTTCGAGCGGACGCGAGCTGATGAACTGGTCGGTCCATCGCCGGCCGCTGCCCAGGAGGAAGCCCGTCATCACAAGGATCGTGAGCAGCGCGAACAGCGAGTTCACGATCCCCAGCCCGATGTCGCGCAGGGTCCCCGCGGCGCCGCCGAGGCGGCTCGGCAGCTTCTCGGCCTCCTTCTGCAACTTGCTGGTGATGTCGTAGTCCTCGTTCAGGTTGCGCAGCGTGTCGTTCTTCTGGACGTAGTTCGTGACGTCGTCCGCGTACTGCGGGACGTGATCCGCGAACTTGTTCGCCTCGCCGATCAGTGGCGGGACGATCAGCGCGATCAGCAGTATCGGAACGAGCAGCAGGCCGAGGTAGGTGAGCGCGATGGCGAAGCCGCGCTTCATGCGCCGGGAGAGGTAGTTGACGGTCGGCGAGAGCGCCGTGGCAAGGAAGACCGCTGCCAGCAGCCAGCCGATCGGCTTGCGGAGCGTCCAGAGGAGGTACAGCGTGACCACCACGCAGACGACCGTGAGCACGATGCGGACGATGTCCCGCACGTTGATCATCAGGGCGGTATTCGCCCCGCCCGGCGCGGCTCCTGTCGGCTAGGCCACGAACCGGCTGGGCACGGCGCCGGTGCCGAGCAAGCCGGGCCCCGTGTGGGCCGAGAGGACCGGTCCGATCTCGCTCACGATCGTGGGCCCGTGCCCGTAGACCTCGGTGCAGCGCTCCACGAGCCGCGCGCACTGGTCGGGTGCGTTGATGTGCTGCGCCGACCACGCGTCGACGCCGGAATCCGCGCACGATTGCGCGTACTCCACCAGCCGCTCGAAGGCCCGTGACGAGGTGCGCACCCGCTCGACGGGGGTCATCTCGTTCTCCACGGTGAGGATCGGTTTCACCTTCAGCGTGGAGCCGATCCACGCGCTGGCCGCCCCGATGCGCCCGCCGCGCTTGAGGAACTCGAGCGTGTCGATCGCGAACCAGAGCCGCAGCTCCTTGCGGGCCTCGGCCACGTGCTTGGCCACTTCCTTGGCGCTTGCTCCGTCGCGCGCCGCCTTGGCCGCCGCCAGCACCATGAAGCCGAGGCCGCCGGCGGCGGTGGTCGAGTCCACGACCTCGATGCGCTCGCCGCCCTTGCCGTCGCGGGTGAGCGCCTCCTTGGCCTGGCGGGCGGCCTCGGGCGTGCCGGACAGGCCGCCCGAGATGTGCACCGAGACCACCTCGCCGCCGTCCGCCAGCAGCGGTTCGAACACGGCGCTGAAGTCGCCCACCGAGGGCTGCGAGGTGGTGGGCAGCGCCTCGATGCTGCGCAGCTCCTCGAAGAACGCCGGATAGTCGGTGATCTCGACCTCCGGCACCGTGCGGTCGCTGCCGAAGACCACGTAGAGAGGCACGATGTGGATGCCGTGGCGCTCGATCAGCTCGGGCGGCAGGTAGGAGGTGCTGTCGGTAACGACCGCGACTGGAGGCATGGGCGCGGCAGCCTACTTACTGCCGTCATTGCCGACGCCGTAGACTCGCGGGCGGTGGAGGAGCTACAGGGGATCGAGGCGCGTCTCGACGCTCGGCTCGAGGAGCTGAAGCGCACGCGCCTGGCGATGCATCGCGAGAGCGATGGCATGCGCGGCTCCGAGCTCTCCCACGTGGACAACCACCCGGGCGACAGCGGCACCGACACCCACGATGAGGAACTCGACGAGACCGCCGACATCTTCTTCGACGAGGAGGAGCGCCGCATCGCCGAGGCGCGCCGGGCGCTCGCCGGGGGGACCTACGGCATCTGCGTCGACTGCCACGAGCCGATCCCGCCGGAGCGGCTGAACGTCGTGCCCGAAGCGGTGCGCTGCCTGGAGGACCAGCGCCTCTTCGAGGGGCTGCACAGGCAGCACGCACCTCGCGTCTGAGTTGGCCGAGACCCTCGTCACCGGAGCGACCGGCTTCATCGGGTCCCACGTGGCCCGGCTGCTTGTCGAGCGTGGCGACGAGGTCCGGCTCGGCGTGGAGGAAGGCTCCCCGGACACCGCGATAGCCGACCTCGACTGCAAGCGCCTGAAGCTGGAGGTGCGCGACCGGCGCTCGGTCCGGCGCGCGCTGAAGGGCGTCGAGCGGGTGTTCCACTGCGCGGGCGTGACCTCCGTCCGCCCGGCGGACGAGGAGCGGCTCTTCGACGTGAATGTGCGCGGCACGAAGCTCGTGATGGAGGAGTGCCTGCGGGCCGACGTGGAGCGCGTGGTCTACACCTCGAGCGCCGCAGCGGTGGGCCCGGCGGTGAACGGCAAGGCGGCCACCGAGACGCAGCTGTTCACCGCGGCACGGCTGGGCATCCCTTACGTGAACTCCGCGCACGAGGCCGAGGTCGAGGCGATGCGGGTGGCCGCCCACGGGCTGCCGCTCGTGTGCGTGAATCCCGCCGTCTGCCTCGGTGCCGGCGATCACCTGCTGTCCTCGACCCGGCTGGTGCGCAGCTTCCTGCTGGGGCGCATCCCCGTCTACACCGACGGCGCAATCGGGATCGTCGACGTGCGCGATGCGGCCGCGGGGCACCTGCTCGCCGACGTCCGCGGCGCCGTGGGCGAGCGCTACCTGCTCGGCGGCCGCAACTTCACCTTCGAGCGCCTGTTCGCCGACCTCGGGCGGCTGTCGGGCGTGCCGACTCCGGTCCGCATCCCGCCGCGGGCTGCGGAGGCGGCCGCCGCCGTGCTGGGCGCGGGAGGGCGCGCGTGGCCGCTCACGCCCTCAGAGGTGCGTGCCGCCGGGAACAGCTGGACCTACCGCTCCACCAGGGCGCAGCGCGTGCTCGGCTGGCGGGCGCGCCCGCACGAGGAGACACTCGAGGCCACGGTCGGCTGGCACCTGGAGCGCGAGCACGACCGCATCGCGCGCACGCGCCGATCGCAGCAGATCCAGTACCGGGTGGCGGGTCTGGCGCTGGGAGCGGCCGAGGGCGCGGCCCGCCTCGTACGCCGCACGGTCCTGCCCCGTTCGTAGGGGTTGGACTACCCGGCGCTTGCGCTGGACGCCACATACGGGTTAAGAAGGAGGTCTACGCAGGCTCCCTGAGGGAGGGACTCGCATGGCCCGCACGCCGCTTGCAGGAACCCTGGAGGAGATCGCAGCGCAAGTATCGACCGAGGCCGGCACCATGCCGCGCCCCACGCGCCGTCAGCTGCTGGCCGGGAGCGCGGGCATCGCCGCCGCAGCCGCCGCCGGGCGCTTCGCGCCCGTGGCGCGCGCCGCGGATTCACCCCGGATCGTGGTCGTGGGCGCCGGGTTGGCCGGACTGAGCTGCGCGTACCGGCTCAAGCAGGCCGGCTACACGGCCCAGGTGTACGAGGCCTCCGACCGCATCGGAGGGCGCTGCTGGTCGGATCGCACCTCGTTCGCGAACGGGCAGGTCGCGGAGCACGGCGGCGAGCTGATCGACCAGGGTCACACCGCCATCCGCCAGCTCGGATCGGAGCTTGGCCTCAAGCTCGACAACCTCCTCACCGGCGAGCGCAACGGCACCGAGCCGTTCTACTACTTCGATGACCAGCCGTATTCGTATGAGGACGCCGTGACCGACATCAAGGCGATCTGGCAGCAGCTTCACGCCGACGCCTCCGCGGCGAGCTACCCCACGCTCTACAACCTCTCCACCGAGCGTGGGCGCGAGCTCGACAACATGTCGATCGCGGACTGGATCGCCGCCTATGTGCCGGGCGGGCGCGCCTCAAAGCTCGGCCAGCTCCTCGATGTGGCCTACAACATCGAGTACGGCGCAGAGGCGAGCGATCAGAGCTCGCTGAACATGATCTATCTGCTCGCGTATCGCGGGATGGGCAACCTGCGCATCTTCGGCGCGTCGAACGAGAAGTACCACGTGGTCGGAGGCAACGACCAGATCCCGGCCGCCATGGCGCGCGCACTCCCTGGCCAGATCACGCTCGGCTCGGAGCTGACCGCGATCCGGCGAAACGGCGACGGCAGTTGGGCGCTGTCATTCCGCGGCGGCAGGACGGTGACCGCGGACCGGGTCGTGATGGCCATCCCGTTCTCGATTCTGCGCAGCTCGGTCGATATCTCGAAGGCCGGCTTCTCGGCGCGCAAGCTCACCGCGATCCGCCAGCAGGGCATGGGCACGAACTCGAAGCTGCACGTGCAGTTCACGAACCGGCACTGGGAGTCGCTCGACTGTAACGGCGAGACATATGCGGACACCGGCTACCAGAACACCTGGGAAGTCACGCGCGCCCAGCGCGGCGCGTCCGGGATTCTCGTGAACTACACCGGCGGCAACATCGGAGCCAGCTTCGGCACTGGCTCGCCGTCGTCGCGGGCGCAGCAGTTCCTCGGCCAGATCGAGCCGGTGCTGCCCGGCATCTCGGCCCGCTGGAACGGCCGCGCGGTAATCGACTACTGGACCGGCTACCGCTGGACCAAGGGCTCGTACTCGTACTGGAAGGTCGGGCAGTACCAGGGGTTCGCCGGGGTGGAGCGCGAGATCGAGGGCGGCAGCTGCCACTTCGCCGGCGAGCACACCTCGATCGACTTCCAGGGCTACCTGAACGGGGCCGTGGAGACCGGCGAGCGCGCCGCGGGCGAGATCACGGCCGCGCTGAAGTAGCTGACGGGCGGCCGGCGCCTCCGGGCCAGTGGAGGTGCCAGCGGCGCTCTGAGCTGCCTGGCGAGCGTCACCGGAGGGTTGTCACCAACGTCTCACGGGTCCCGGATTCCGTCAACTACCCTGCGCCCGGTGACCACGCTGTACCGCTGCAAGGCTCCCACGGATCTCGTGTGCCGATGCGGCAAGGTGGCGCGCCGGATGCGCGCCATGGAGATGGACTTCGACGAGGTCAGGGTCCCGTTCCTGAAGCGCGAGCGTCCCGAGGTCGAGGAGTTGAGCGGCCAGAGATGGGTACCGGTGCTTGTGCACGGAGACGACGTGATCAACGACTCGCACCGCATACTGGAGTACCTCGAATGGCTCGAAGGCAGAGACAAGTAGGCCGCCCCGCCCGCGCCGGCCGCACGCGAGGCGCCATCCGCGGCGTCCGCCGCGTCTGGCCCTACGTCCTCATGGCCTGGGAGCGCTGGCAGTCGCTCTCCCCGGACGAGAAGGAGCGCTACAGGAAGCGCGCTCGCGAATACGCGCAGCGCGGCCGAGAGACGCTCGACGCCCAGCGCCGCAGGCGCCCGCCGCGGCACTAGCGATGTCGGGCAGCGTCTATTTCATCTTTCTGATCGGCGGGCTGGCACTGTGCGTGATCGGCGCGATGCTCGCCCACCGGCCCAAGCGGGCATGCATGCGCTGCGGCAGGCAGATCCCGATGTCGGTGCGCCGCTGCCGCTTCTGCCAGTACGAGATCGAGTAGCGCCAAGGGGCGGTTTACCGCACCCCGGGGGGTGCTGAGCCGAACCCCAAGTTGGCGCCCAGCCGCACCCCAAGTTGGCGCCCAGCCGCACCCTCAGACACGTGCTCGCCGCATTTCTTGGGGCCCCGTCCGGTGGGACGCTGGTGCCATGAACTCGAACCCCAACAGCCAGGTCCTCTACATCGAGACCAGCATCCGCCCCGGGCTCACGATCGGCGAGTACAGGCGCAGCCGTCCGCGCCGGCCGCCGCGTTGGGAGCGGCTCAAGCAGCTCGCCGGCGGCGCGCAGGCCGCGACGGCCTGACACCGGCTGCCCGCATGTTTTCCGACCTCTTATGGAGGGAAGGTTCTCTCATGGGCCTGAAGGCCACCCCCAAGAGCAAGGTCCTCTACGTGGTCAACACCGCAAGGGGGCAGGCCCTCTACCTCGGGAGCGACATCGGACAGCGGCGGCGCAGCCTCTGGGAGCGCCTCAAGCAGCTCGCCGGCGGCTCACAGGCCGCGGCCCCCTAGCTCAGGCGGTTCTCGAGGCCGATCGGGCGCTGCTGCTGGGGCTGCTCCGGCTCAGCGGGAACCTCGCCAAGGTCCGGCTGCTCCACACCGAGCGTCTCGGCGAGCTCGCCCGACTCGAACATCTCCATGACGATGTCGCAGCCGCCGATCAGCTCGCCGTCCACGAACAGCTGCGGGATCGTCGGCCAGCCGGAGAGGGCGGACAGCTCCTCGCGGATGCGCGGGTCGGGAAGGATGTCGAGCGCCGCGTACTTCACGCCCAGTGCGTTCAGGGCTCCTGACGTACGCAGGGAGAAGCCGCAGGCCGGCTGCTGGGGGGTGCCCTTCATGAAGAGCATCACCTGGTTTTCCTTGATCGCGTTCTCGATGAAGCCGCGGATCTCGTCGTTCGTCATGGTCGTGCGTCTCCGGCCGGGGTTTGGGTCTTGATTGAGAGGGCGTGGATCGCGGCGCCGACTTCGTTTCCGAAGACGTCGTAGATCAGCTTGTGCTGCTGGATTCGGCTGAGGCCCTCGAAACGATCCGATGTGACCTCGGCGCGAAAGTGATCGCCGCCGCCCGTGGTGTCCTCCACCCGGACGTCGGCGCCAGGCAAAGCCTGCTCTATGCGCTCACGGAGTTCTTCTGAGGTAGGCACTGGGTATCCAGAGTACCGACGGAAACGCCGATACAATCACGACAGATGGTTCAACTCACAGACATCGCTGCACAGAAGGTGCAGGAGTTCATGTCCGGCCAGGGAGCCGAGGGCGACGTCGTCGGCCTACGCGTCGGCGTAAAGGGAGGCGGATGCTCCGGCTTCCAGTACGCGCTCGCCCTGGACGAGAAGCGTGAGGATGACCATGTCTTCGAGATCTCGGGCATCCGGGTCCTAGTGGACCCCGCGAGCATGCAGTACGTCGACGGCTCGACCGTCGACTTCACCGAGAGCTTCATGGGCTCCGGCTTCGAGGTCTCGAACCCGAACGTAGTCGCCTCGTGTGGCTGCGGCTCCTCCTTCCGCGTTGCGGAGGAAGAGCCGAGCTGCGGCGCCTCGGTCTGACCACCGAGCGCGACCTGCACTGGGACGACTGCAAGACGCTCGCGACCTCGGCGGGCTGCCCACGGCTAACGACCGTGTCACCCGCCGAGGCGCACTAGCCAACCGGCGCTTCGCTCGCACCCAGCGCCTAGCATGCGCGCGCGATGACGCGCGGGCTCGTCTTGCTCTTGGTCATGTGCCTCTCGCTCGGCGCCGTGGCTTTTGCGTACGCCCCCAGGGCAGCGCAGTCGCCGTTCGCGGACGAGCCGGCGCTGACCCCGACGCCGCGCGCTCAGTGCGGCCCGGGCTCGCGCCCCGAGACCGGCCTCCAGGGGCGGGTGAGTCCCGAGGACCACGAGAGCGGGAGGGCGGCCGCGGGCTTCACCTGCAACACAGAGCTGGTGGGCCAGTACAGCAAGCCGAACGCGCAGGGCACGGTGGGCGGATTCAAGGTCGAGCGCTACGTGGACGCCGCCGGCCATGAGTGCGCCTACTACGACACGACCCTCCTGTGGCCGAGCAACGCGCTCGACCAGGAGGGCGGCGTGAACGTGCTGGACATGGCCGACCCGGCGCATCCGGTATTCACCACCCGCCTGCTCACGCCGGCCATGGACACCCCGCACGAGTCGCTCGTCCTCAGCCAAAGCCGCGGGCTGCTCGTGGCGGTGGCCGGCAACCTGGCCACCAACGTCGGGCAGATCGACATCTACGACGTCTCGAAGGATTGCCGCGCGCCAGAGTTCCGGTCGACCACGCCGCTCGGGGTTCTCGGCCACGAGAGCGGCCTGTCGCCGGACGGTCTTACGTTCTACTCGGCTTCGCCCGCCGGCCAGACGATCGTGGCGGTCGACATCTCCGACCCCGTGCTACCGCGCCCGCTCTGGATGGGCCACTACGACTCGCACGGGCTCTCGATCAGCGGGGACGGGAAGCGCGCGTACGTCGCGGGCATCAACTCCGGACTGATCATCCTCGACACCACGGAGGTCCAGGCGCGCGCGCTCAACCCGAAGGTCACTGAGGTCGCCCGCCTCCAGTGGCACTCGATGAGCATTCCGCAGAACGCGATCCCGATCACCATCAAGGGACACCCGTATCTGGTGGAGATCGACGAGTTCGGAGGCCAATCCGAGGTCGGTGCGGGCCGGATCATCGACATCGGCGACGAGGCTCACCCAAGGGTCATCTCGAACCTTCGGCTCGAGGTCCATCAGAAGGAGAACTTCGAGGCGCAGAACAACGACAACGGCGCGCAGAACCCGGTCCAGGGCTACGCCGGCCACTACTGCAACGTGCCCACGCGCGTCGATCCGACGATCGTCGCCTGCAGCATGATCCTCTCTGGGCTGCGGGTCTTCGACATCCGCGACCCGGCGCGACCGCGCGAGATCGCCTACTTCAACGCGCCGGTCACGCCGCGCATCCTTCCGCCCGGCGGCGTGAATCCGCCCCCGAGCAACTGGGCGATGTCGAGCCCGTCGTTCGTGCCCGAGCGCAACGAGATCTGGTACTCGGACGGGCTCAGCGGCTTCTACGCGGTCCGACTCACGAATGCGGCCGTGGAGGTGGCCAACCAGGGCTCGGCGCCGGGGCGCTGCCTGGCCCGGCGCTCGCCGATCGGTCCGCGCAATGTCGGCCGCGTGCGGCTCGGCCTGACCCGCGCCCGGCTCCGGGCGCTGCCGCTTCGGCCGCTTCGGACCACGCGGCACTGGTACCGCTACTGCGTGAACGGGAGCAGGGGGATCGTGACCGCAGTGTTCTCCCGTCGCGGCCGCGTCGCGCTCGTGTCCACCACCGCCCGCGGCCACGGGAACCGTGGCCTGCGCCCAGGCTCACCGGCGCGGCTGGTGACGCGGGCCTACCCGCGACGCCGCCGACTCGCGCGCGGGCTCTACAGGGCGAACCCACGCAGCCTCCGCCTGATCGGTGTGCGGGGTGGACGGGTGAGGTTCTTCGCGGTGGCGTCGCCGCGGCTGCTGCGTCACCCGGGCTTGTTGTCGAGAGAGCTCCAGAGGTAGAGGCAGGCCAGCGTCCGGTACGGGCGCCAGGGCCTGGCGATCTTCTCCATGCGCTTCGCGTCCGGCAGCTTGCGCAGCCGGTACTGCGTCTTGATGGCGTTCCGGATTCCCTGGTCGCCCACCGGCAGCACGTCCGGGCGGCCGAGGTGGAACATCAGGAACATGTGGGCGCTCCAGTCGCCGATCCCCTTCACCGCGGTCAGCTGCTCGATGACCTCCTCGTCCGGAAGCTCGTCGAGCCGCTCGAGCTCCAGCTCGCCGTCCTCCACGTGCTGTGCGAGGTCGCGCAGGTAGTTGATCTTCGGGCGCGAGAGCCCGGCCGCGCGGATCTGGTCCGGATCCGCCGCGAGTAGCTGCTTGGGCGCGGGAGCGTGCCCGTCGAACAGCTCGAGCATCCGGCCGTAGATCGTTCGCGCCGCCTTCGTGGACAGCTGCTGCCCCACGATCGAGCGCAGCAGTGCGCCATACGCGTCGCCCGGGCGATCGTCTCTCAGGTCGCGACGGACATGGGCGCCGTGCTCGTCGATGAGCCGCTTCATGACCGGATCCGCCGCGGCCAGTGCCGCGACCACCTTGGGTGTGGCCTTGACGGGCACTAGCGGGTGTGGAAGGGCTCCTCGAGCACGCCGAGCTCGGTCGAGGGAGGGTCGCCGAACAGCCATTCGCGGGCGATCAGGTGCCAGTTGGCGGTGGCGCCGAGCTGGCCGAGCACTCCGAGGGTGAGCGCCTCCATGCGGCGGGCGAGCATCGCCTGCGGCGGCATCGTCTCGCGGCGCATCAGCTGCCAGTGGCGCGAGCGCGGGTCGCCGAAGTCGATCAGCGTCTGGCTCACCAGCGCGCGGTCCACGGTGAGCTCGCGGTCCTCGGTGTACCAGGCGGTCACGTCGTGGAAGTGCTCGAAGACGGCCTCGGGCGTGACCAGCGGATCGGAGGGGTCGAAGAAGCCCATTGCGGCGAGGCGGCGGTGCAGCCCCTCCACGTCGCCGTCCATGACCGCGCGCAGAGCCTCGACCTCCGCCTCGATGTCCTCGCGCGCCACGCGCTTCGTCATGCCGAAGTCCATGAAGGCCACCCGGCCGTCCGGCATCAGGCGGTAGTTGCCCGGGTGCGGGTCGCCCGAGAAGTGCCCGTTCCGGTAGAGCGAGCCGAAGAAGAAGCGGAAGATGATCTCGCCGAAGCGGTCGCGCGTGTCGCCGTCGAGCTCCCTCACCTCCTCGAAGCCGATCCCGTCGACCCACTCGCTCACGAGGACGTGCTCCGTCGACAGCTCGGTGACCACCGCCGGCACGTAGATGAACGGGTGACCGCGCCAGGTGCGGGCGAACGCGCGGTGCTGCTGCGCCTCGTGCTCGTAGTCGAGCTCGTCGGTGAGCCGCTCGCGGATCTCGGCGGTCATCGCCTTGGCGTCCATGCCGGGCGCGATCCGCTTCGCCACGCGCATGATCAGCCCCAGGTTCTGGAGGTCGGCTCGCACCGCCTGGCCCACGCCGGGGTACTGCACCTTCACCGCCACGTCGCGCCCGTCGTGCAGGCGCGCGCGGTAGACCTGCCCGATCGAGGCGGCCGCCACGGCGTCCTCCTCGAACTCGGCGAAGATGTCGCCGAGCTTCTCGCCCTGGTCGTCCTCGATGACCTTGCGCATCTGCTCGAACGGCACCCGCGGCGCCGCGTCGCGCAGCTCGGCGAGCTTCGCCTGGACGCGCTCCTGGAACTCGGGCGGGAACGCACCCGTGTCGATGAACGAGGCCACCTGGCCGACCTTCATCGCCGCGCCCTTCATCTGACCGAGCACGTCGAAGATCTGCTCGGCCGCCTCGATCTGGCGGCGCTCCGCCGCGGCGCGGCGGCCCTCCTCGCCGCGGGTGAGGTTCGCCGCCTTCGTCGCGTATCCGCGTGCGGTCTGGCCGCCGGCGAGCCGCCCGACCTTCGCGGCCCGTCTCACCCGGCTCTTTGGAAGGTCCTTCGCCATCCGAGCTGAGACTACGCATAGTCTCTCGCCCCCATGAGACTCGTGAGCGTCGACGCGGGCGGCCATCCGCGAGCCGCGCTGCTCCGCGACGGGCGCGTGTTCGACATCTGGGGCGGGCCCCTGGCAGGCGTCCCGGCCGCGGACCGCACGCTCGAGGCGATCCTCGAGGCGGGACTGCTGGGCGAGCTGAAGCCGGTGGACGGCGACGACGGCGTCCCGCTCGACGAGGTTCGCCTGCTGCCGCCGGTCACGCGCCCGCAGAAGATCATCTGCATCGGCCTCAACTACCGCGCGCACGCGGAGGAGCAGGGCGCCGAGCCGCCCGCGACCCCCACCTTCTTCGCCAAGTTCCGCAACGCGCTGGCGGCGCCGGGCGCCACGGTCCCGCTGCCGCGCTGGAGCGAGCGCGTGGACTACGAGGCTGAGGTGGCGTTCGTGATCGGGGACCGCTGCAAGGACGTGCCGGAGGCCGACGCCATCGACCACGTGGCCGGCTACACGCTCCTGAACGACCTCTCGGCGCGCGACTACCAGTTCAAGACGCCGCAGTGGATGCCCGGCAAGACCTTCGACGGCGCGGCGCCGTGCGGGCCCGCGCTCGTGACCGCCGACGAGGCCGGCCCCCACGACGGGATCGAGATCGAGCTGACGCTGAACGGCGAGCACATGCAGAGGAGCTCGACTGCCGACCTCGTCCACCCGGTGCCCGCGCTGGTCGCGTACCTGTCGAAGCTGATGACGCTCGAGCCGGGTGATCTCATCTCCACCGGCACCCCGGCCGGCGTCGGCAACCTGCGGGACCCGCAGGTGTGGCTGAGGCCGGGGGACGAGGTCGTGGTCAGCTCGCCGCAGCTGGGCGTGCTCGAGACGCGCCTGGCGTAGGCGACGCGCTCAGGCGTTGATCTCGACGTCGCGGCCGAGCGCCTCGGAGAGCAGGTCGGCGTTGCGGCGGGCGGCCCAGATCGGGACGGTCGCGTCCAGCGAGGGGTTCGTGCTGGCGTCGAGAGCGACCGCGCCGTTGTGGGCCGATATCTGGACGTCCGTGATCGCCTGGTCGCGGCTGCGCTCGAGCTGCTCGGCGAGGCGGATCATTCCGCAGAGGAGCCGCAGGCGCTCGTCGTCGCCCGGCTGCGCCACGTCACCGAGGTCGGAGGCGTCCGGTTCGCCCTTGCGGTGGTACCGGGCCACCAGGCCGATCAGGATCAGCTCGCGCGGGCTGAACCCGGGCAGGCCGGCGTTGAGGGTGAGGTAGTACGAGTGGCGGTGGTGGTCGTCGTAGTTCACCGCCACGCCGATGTCGTGCAGCAGGCAGGCGGCCCAGAGCAGCTCGCGCTCCGGCGGCCCGAGGTCGTGGAGCCCGGCGGCGGCGAGGCCGTCGAACATCGCCCGGGAGAGCGCCCACACGTGAAGGTCGTGCTTGCGGTCGTGCTCGAAGCGGTGTGCGAGGTTCTGCACGGACTCGGCGCGTACGTCGTCGAACAGCTGGCGCTCGCCGAGCAGGCGCTCGAAGAAGATGCCCTCGCGCAGGCCCGCCTCGGTCACCTCGATCGAGTCGAAGTCGCCCTGCTCCATCACGGCGGCGAGCACGAGCGCGCCGCCGAGGATCACGTCGGCGCGGTCGTACTTGATGCCCTTCACCTGCGCGCGCTTCGAGGCGGGGCGCGCGCCGAGCTCGTCGATCAGCTCCTCGAGCGCCTCGCGGGTGAGCTCGAAACCCTGCACGTCGATGTCCGGAAGTATGAGGCGCTTCATCGCCGCGGCGGCCAGGTTTCGGATCGTCCCGCCGATGCCAACGATGCGGCCGCCGTCCTGCCACCAGCCGAGCCGCTCGAACTCGCCGGCCACGTGGGCACGCAGCGCCTTCATCTGCTTCGGACTCGCCTTCTCGTCGGGCAGGAAGCGCTCACTCACGCGCACCGCGCCGAGCGGCATCGACTCCGACTCCACCAGCCGCCGTCCCTCGATACGCAGTCCCTGGATGCTGCCGCCGCCGATGTCGAGCCCGAAGCCGTCCTCGATCGTCGTGGAGTTCACGACGGCGAGCCAGCCGTAGCGGGCCTCCTCGCGTCCGCTGATCACGTGCGCCTCGAGGCCGGTTGTACGGTGGATGTCCTCGAGGAGCTCCTGTCCGTTGCTTGCGTCGCGAATCGCGCTGGTGGCCACCGCGACCACCTCCTCAACGCCCGTGGCCTGGCAGAACGCCGCGAAAACGGCCGCGGTGTGGAGCGCGCGGTCCACGCGGTCGGGCCGCAGTAGCCCCTCTTTGTCCAGGCCGGCGCCGATGCGGACCGCCTCGCGGATTTCGTCGACGAGGCTCCACCAGGGCGTTCCGGGCTCGTATCCGAACACCACCAGGCGCCAGGAGTTGGACCCCATATCGATCACGGCAACCCGCTCCACACGCGGGATGATGCACTGCAGCGTTAATTTCAGCGACGCCGGTGCCGATGTGGTGGGTGATGAACGCCACCGCACATGCATCTGCGGCCCCCACTACGGGCCCCAAGCTCGACAACCGCCGCGTCCTCGCGGCCATCGTGGACCTCGCGATCGTGGTCGCCGGCTCCCTGGTGATCCTGCTCGCGGCCGACGCCCTGTCAAGCGACACCGGCGACGTCCGCGGCGCGCTCAGCGCAGTGATCCTCGGATGGGCGCTCTACTACTACTTTGCCCTGGAGTCCGGCGACGGCCAGACGGTGGGCAAGAAGCTGATGAAGCTGCGCGTGGTGCGCGCCGACGGCCGCCCGGCCGGGATGAGCGAGATCGCCGTGCGGACGGTGCTGCGAGTCGTGGACGGCATTGGCCTCTACATCGTCGGGCTGATCGTGATGCTGGCCACCGGCCAGCGCCGCCAGCGCCTGGGTGACATGGCCGCCGGCACGATGATCGTCGACGCCTCCGCTTCGGCAACGCTGCCGCCGGCCCCGGTCGCGGCACCGACCGACGAGGCGCCTGCGGTGCCCGAGATGCGCCCCTTCGACCCGCCGCCGGTGGAGGACGAGGCCGAGCCGGTGGAGGACGCCGCCGACCCGATCGAGGACGAGCCCGCCTTCGAGGCCGCCGAGCCGATCGAGGCCGAGCCGGCCTTCGAGGCACCGGAGCCGATCGAGGCCGAGCCGGCCTTCGAGGCACCGGAGCCGACCGAGGATGAGCCCGCCTTCGAGGCCGCCGAGCCGGTCGAGGCCGAGCCGGCCTTCGAGGCACCGGAGCCGATCGAGGACGAGCCGGCCTTCGAGGCCAGCGAGCCGGTCGAGGCCGAGCCCGTCGCCGAGGAGCCACTTCCCAACGTCTCGACGCCGGCGATGGAGGAGCTTGCCCACGATGTCGAGGCCGCGCGCTCCGACGCGGTGCCGGTGTACCGGGCCGAGGACGAGCCCGCGCGAGCCCGCCGAGGACGAGCCGATGACGCTCAAGTCGGTGGAGACCGTCTCCGCGATCGACCTCGTGATGGGTGGCAGCGGCGCCGAGGAGGATGACTCCTCGGAGCAGGATCAGGACCCCGAGCCGCCCGCCGCCTCCTAGGCGAAACTTCGCGATGCCTACACTCGTGGGCTCGCGATGGCAGCGATCGGAACATCCGAACAGCCGCTGAGAGTGGCGATCGTCGGCTCCGGGCCGGCGGGCTTCTACGCGGCCGGGCACCTGCTGAAGAGCAAGTCACACCCTGACCTCTGCGTGCAGGTCGACATGTTCGACCGCCTCCCGACCCCATGGGGCCTGGTGCGCGCTGGAGTGGCTCCCGACCACCCGAACATCAAGGCGGTCAGCCGCGTCTACGAGAAGACCGCCGAGCACCCCGAGTTCCGCTTCTACGGGAACGTCGAGCTCGGCCGCGATCTCTCGCATGAGGACCTCACCTCGCGCTACCACGCGGTGATCTACGCGGTGGGCGCCCAGACCGACCGCCGCATGGGCATCCCGGGCGAGGACCTTCCAGGGAGCTGGGCCGCCACCGAGTTCGTGGCCTGGTACAACGGCCATCCCGACTACCGCGACCTCGAGTTCGACCTCTCGGCCGAGCGCGCGGTGGTGGTGGGCAACGGCAACGTGGCCGCCGACGTCGCGCGCATGCTCGCCCTCACCCGCGACGAGCTCGCCGAGACCGACGTGGCCGACCACGCGCTCGAGGTCATGGCCGAGTCGAACGTCAGGGAGATCGTCGTGCTCGGCCGGCGCGGCCCCGCGCAGGCCGCCTTCACGAACCCGGAGCTGCTCGAGCTCGGCGACATGACCGACGCCGACGTGTTCGTCGACCCCGGCGACGCCGAGCTCGACCCGCTCTCGAAGGCCTTCATCGAGAGCGATGCGGCGCACACCACCGCGAAGAAGAACGTGGACATCCTCAGCGGCTACGCCGCCCGCGAGCCGCTCGGCAAGCGCCGCCGCATCGTGCTGCGCTTCCTCGTGTCGCCGGTGGAGATCCTCGGCAGCGAGCGGGTGGAGGGCATCCGCATCGTCCACAACGAGCTCGTCGAAGGCGAGGGCGGCCAGGTGCGGCCGCGCCCCACCGAGCTGACTGAGGAGCTCGACTGCGGGCTTGTGTTCCGCTCGATCGGATACCGCGGCACCCAGATCCCGGGCGTTCCGTTCGACGAGAGCGCCTGCGTGATCCCGAACGAACGCGGCCGGGTGCTGGAGCGGACCGGCGAGTACGCGGTCGGCTGGATCAAGCGCGGTCCCACCGGCATCATCGGCACCAACAAGCGCGACGCCCAGGAGACGGTGAACACCCTGCTCGAGGACCTCGACGCCGGGAACCTGCCCGCCCCGGCCGACCCGGAGCGCGAGTCCATGGAGGCGCTGCTCGCGGAGCGCCAGCCCGAGGCCGTGAGCTATGCCGGCTGGCAGGCCGTGGACCGCGCCGAGCGCGAGGCCGGCGAGCCGCACGGGCGCCCGCGCGTGAAGCTGTGCTCGTTCGAGGAGCTGCTCGAAGCGGCGAAGGACGCTACGCCGGCGCCCTGACCGCCTCGCCATCGAGGGCATCCAAGGCCCGCTCGATGGAGCTCCCGATGCAGGTGAAGATCGGTGTCTCCGACTCCGTGTAGGCGCTCGACTCGGTCGCGCGCAGCTCGTGAACCAGGTCGAGGAACTCGGCCGGGTCGTCGGTGTCGAAGGCGACCACGAACTCCTGGTCATCGAGGCCGAACGAATACGCGGTGTTCGTCTCGATCCCGGTGAAGCGCCGCGCCACCTCGATGTGGTCGCGCATGATCCGCATGCGCTCCTCGGGGGCCAGCTGGTACCACTCGCGCTTCTTCCACATCGGGTAGACGATCAGGTACTTGGAATCCGCCCCCTCGCGCGGGGCCAGCGGCTTGTCCGGCTCGTCCGAGTAGGGCGACTCCTTCGTCATGGCCAGGTACGAGTGCGAGATCGTCGCGTAGCGCATCAGGCCGCTCTGGTTGAGGAGCACGTGCAGCTCGTGGATCGGCTCGAGCGCGCGTGAGATCGCTCGCACCATGAGGTCGCAGTCGCCGCGCGTGCCGACGAGCGAGTAGGCGCGCAGGTAGTGGTCCTCGCCGAAATCCCTGCAAGCTGCGGCGAACTCGCGCTTGTCGGCCGCGCGCTCGTCGCTGGAGCGCCGGCGCCAGGCCGGGTCCACTTTCACGAACGTGTACTTGACGTAGTTGCGCGGCTCAGTCACTTGACTAGTGTGGAGGATAGGATGGCCCCTGTGCGTGTAGCGCTCGTCTCGCCCTATTCCTACACGTATCCAGGTGGAGTTGGGCGTCATGTGGAAGCTCTGGCCCAAGAGCTGATCGGCCTCGGACACGAGGTCCGGCTTCTGGCGCCGTCGGACCCCGACGACCGCCTGGCGCGTGTACTGCACCGTGGCGCTTCGCCGCAGCCCCGGCCCCTGCCCGATTACGTGATCCCGCTGGGGCGGACCTTCGGCCTGCCGATGAACGGGGCGGTCACGAACCTCACGGGCCCGCTCGGCGAGACGATCGGCGTGCTGGGCCGCGAGCTGCGCAGCGGCAACTACGACGTGGTTCACGTGCATGAGCCGAACGTGCCGGTGGTCTCCTGGTACGCAGCCGCGGCGGCGCGCGCCCCGGTGGTTGGCACCTTCCACACCTACTCGACCGCCGCGTTCTCGAACAAGCTGGCAGCGAACGTCATCGGTGCGCGCCGGATCTACTCGAAGCTGAGCGCCCGCATCGCGGTGTCCGAGGCCGCGCGCTGGACCGCGCAGCGCTACTACGGCGGGCGCTACCGGATCGTGCCGAACGGGGTGGACCTCTCCGCCGCGCGGCCCGACCACCTGCGCCCGAACGAGGAGCTGAAGATCCTGTTCGTGGGCCGTGCCGAGGAGCGCAAGGGCCTCCCCGTGCTGCTGCGCGCCTTCGAGGCGCTGCGCGGCGCCGGGGTCGAGGCGAGCCTCACGGTCGCCGGGCCCGCGGTGGAGGAGGTCGAGCCGCTGTTGCTGGAGCCGGAGGGCGTGAAGATCGCCGGGCCCGTGGACGACGCCGACAAGTGGCGCCTGCTGGGCGAGGCCGACATCCTCTGCGCGCCTTCGCTCGGCGGTGAGAGCTTCGGCATGGTGCTCACGGAGGCGTTCGCCTCGGGCACTCCGGTGGTGGCATCGGACATCGCCGGCTATCGCGAGGTCGCCCGCGACGGGCTCGACAGCGTGCTCGTGCCGGTCGGCGATGCGGTGGCGCTCGGCGAGGCCCTGCGGTCGCTGGCCTTCGATCCCGACAGGCGCGCGGCGATGGCCGAGGCCGCGACCGAGCGCGCCGAGCGCTTCGCCTGGACGAACGTGGCTCGCGAGGTGGTTGACGTCTACGAGGAGGCGATCAGCGTTCCGGAGCCCGAGGGCCGCGTGGCGCAGCTCGCGCAGCGCACCGGCCTGACGCCCACGGAGCCCGGCCCACGCATGCGGCCGCAGCGGCTGCCATCGCTCGAGCCGAAGGACCCGTCCGCGGGCCGCCGCCGCGTGGCACGCACGGCCCGGCGCGTGGTGGTGGCCACCGGCGCAGTGCTTGGCATCGGGCTGGCCCTGCTCGCGCTCCGCCGGCTTGGGATCGAATCGCTGGGGCGCGCGATCGTGGCCGCCACGCCGGTCTGGGTGCTGGTGGCCTTTGCGCTGATGTGCGCCTCGATGCTCGTGCGTGCCGAGGCCTGGAACGCGATCCTGCGTGCGGCGCTGCCCGGCATCCGCGTGCGCCGTCGCGACACCGCTCGCGGCACGATGATCGGGGTGCTGATGTCCGCCACGCTGCCGGCTCGCCTCGGCGAGCCGTCACGCGCGCTGATCGTGGCGAGACGCGTGGGCCGCGTGCGCGACCGCTTCCCGATCGTGCTGGGCACGCTCGTCTCGCAGACGCTCCTGAACATCCTCGCGCTGATCGTGCTCGGCGCCGTGATGTTCAAGACCGTCGGCCTGTTCCAGGGGAACGAGGACGCGCTCGTGGTCGCGACGCTCGCTCCCGTGGTGATCCTGGCGCTGGTGCTCTCCGCTCCCTGGCTGCTGCGCCGCGGCAAGCCGACGCGCTTCCAGCGGGTGCAGCAGGCCGCTGCGCTCGCCCGCGGCGCGATGCTCGAGGTCCGCTCGGGCCTCCAGGTGTTCCGGAAGCCGAAGCTGGGCGCCTGGGCCGCTCTCATGCAGCTCACCGCCTGGGGCATCCAGTGGCTCGCCTGTTACGTGCTGCTCGTGGCGCTCGGGCTCGACGACCAGGCCGGAATCGGCGCCGCGGCGGCGGTGCTGTTCGCGGTGAACGTGACAGCCGCGTTGCCGGCAACGCCGTCGAACCTCGGCGTCTTCCAGGCGGCCTGCGTGGCCGTGCTGTCGGCATACGGCGTGGGCAAGACGAACGCGCTCGCCTACGGAATCATCCTCCAGGCCGTGGAGATCGGGACGGCCGTGGCCATGGGAATGCCCGCCCTGGTGCGGGAGGGGATGACCTGGCGTGACCTGCGGTTGCGGGCGCTCCACGCCGCTCCCGTGCAGCTCGCGCAGGCCGCGCGGCGCGGCGAAGCCGCCGAAGCCGAGGCCTAGCGGCGCTCTTGGGCAAGCGCCCGGCTCGGCCGGGTGCGCCGCCCTGCTGTTGTTGTCACCCAGACGGAGGACCCCATCAGTCGTCCAGAGGGGTTCAGTGAGGCCCTCCGTATGACGACAAGTCCATGAATGCCCATGGAAAGCGGGAATCTTGCTGAGGCGCAACTGCGCGCCCTGATTGACGTGGCCGCCGCGGCCGCGGGGGCGTACCGGCTCGAGGAGGTCCTCGAGCTGGCGGGCGAGCGCTCCCTGGAGGCGCTCGGCGGGTCGTCGCTGTCCATTTCCCGCTGGGACATGGAGGCCGGCGTCGTGAAGACGCTTGTGAACGTGGGCGAGCTCGGCCCCGGCGAGGAGCGCTTCCCCAAGGACGAGACCTACTCGGTGAACGACTATCCGTCCGTGGTCACCGTGATCCGCAAGGGCGGGAGCTCGCTCGCGTACGTGGATGACCCCGAATCCGACTCGGCGCAGCGGGAGCTGCTCCGGCGGCTCGGCAAGGAGTCGAGCCTGTCGGTCCCGATGATCTTCCGCGGGGAGCCCTGGGGCGAGCTCTGGGTCACGAGCGCGCCGGGCGTACCTCGGCTGACGGCCGACGACGAGACCTTCCTGCGCGCGATCGCCGACCAACTCGTAGGCGCGATCCACAGGGCGGAGCTGTTCGCCCAGATCGAGGCGCTCGCCTACACCGACTCGCTCACCGGGCTCGCCAGCCGGCGCGCGGTCGAGACCGCGCTCGAGGAGGCGTGCGAGGCGCCATCCGGCCCCGGCTCGCCGGCGCTCGTGCTCTGCGACATCGACGACCTCAAGCAGGTGAACGACCGCGGTGGCCACGCGGCGGGCGACCGGGCGCTGTGCCGCGCGGCCGAGGCGCTGGTTGCGGCGGCGGCGCCGCACGAGGACGCGGTCGTGGGACGCTTCGGCGGAGACGAGTTCTGCGTCCTGCTCCCGTCCGGCTCTGCGGACGATGCCCGGGCCGTGGCCCTTGACGCCGTGCGCCGCCTCGACGCCGAGGGCGGCGAGCGCATCTCGTGCGGCGTGGCTGCGAGGACGGATCAGACGACGCGGCCCGCCGAGCTGCTGCGCGCCGCCGACGAGGCGCAGTACCGCGCCAAGCGCGCCGGGCAGCACGTTGACGTGGTGATGGCGGGCGAGGTCCCCGACGAGTCGCAGCCGGCACCCGGCCAGGACCGCGCCTACCGCGCCGCCGATCCCGACCCCGCGCTCGCCGCCGAGCTGCTCCAGCTGCTGGACAACATGAACGGCGCGTCGGCCGAGGAGCGGCTGGCCTTTCTGCGTGCGCGGCTCGAGCGCGAGGCGTGATCGCGACCTACCCAAAACGTTGACGCTACGCCGGGACTGGGGATACCGTGGGCCGCGCTCGATGGCCCGCAAGCTGATCACCCCGCTCGCAGCGAGCCTCGCCGCACTCGTCGCTGCGCCGACCGCAAACGCCGAGCTCCACTCGCGCGACTGGGGAGCGCGGTCCGCGCAGGGGGAGGCGCTGGTGCGCTTCGAGCCGGGCGTGGTGGCCGCCGAGCGCCGCGAGGCACGCGATGACGCCGGTGTCGAGTTCGAGCAGTCGCTGCTCGTTCCTCGGCTCCAGGTCGTGACGTTCGACGGCTCGGTCAAGTCCGCGGTCGCGCGACTTCGGCGCCAGCCGGGCGTGGCCTACGCGCAGCCGAACTTCCGCTACCACACGCTCGCCGTCTCGAACGACACCCACTCGGCCCTGCAATGGGGACTCGAGCCCACCCCGGGCGTCGGTGTGGCCGCCGCCTGGCCGCGCACGCAGGGAGCCGGGCAGGTGATCGCGGTGGTCGACACGGGGGTCGACATCACGCACCCCGACCTGCTGGCGAACCTCTGGTCGAATCCCGGCGAGGTGCCCGGCAACGGCCTGGACGACGACGGCAACGGCATGGCCGACGACGTTCGCGGGCGTGACTTCGTGCGGGGCGACGGCGACCCGAGCGACCACGAGAACCACGGCACGCACGTGTCCGGGATCGCCGCCGCCGTCGCCAACAACTCGCTGGGCGTGGCGGGTGTCGCCCCCGGCGCCCAGATCATGGGCGTGCGGGTGCTCGACGGCGACGGGTCCGGCTCCACCTCGGACATCGCGAACGGCATTGCGTACGCCGCGAACGAGGGCGCCGGCGTGATCAACCTGAGCCTCGGCGGGCCGGCCGGCGGCGGCGACGGCGCCATGCAGAACGCGATCGCCTTCGCCGGGACGCGCGGTACCGTGGTCGTGGCGGCGGCCGGCAACGACGCGAGCAACAACGACGTTGCCCCGACGAGTCCCTGCAACCTGCCGAACGCCAATCTCATCTGCGTGGCCGCACTGGACGACGGCGGCAATCTCGCCAGCTACTCGAACTTCGGGCCATCCAGCGTGGACGTTGCGGCACCCGGCGGCGACTTCGACCCCGGCGAGCAGGAGATCCTCAGCACCAAGCCCTCCTGGGGCGTCCCTGTCTTCAGTGAGGGCTTCGAGGCAGGTACCGGAGCGTGGACCAGCACGACGAATACCCGGTCGCTTGGGGGGTCGATGACGTTCCAGCCTCCGGCGCGCAGTCGGCCGCGGACAGCCCGAACGCGAACTTCCTGCCGAACACGCTGTCGAGTCTTGACAAGACCACCCCGATCGACAGCCTCGCGGGCAAGCAGGGCTGCCGCCTGCATTTCGCGGCCCAGCAGACGGTGGGCGACGCGTTTGACCACGTCGGCGTCGGGGTCGTCTCGGGCGCCGGCGAAGTCGGAGAGGACTTCTTCGGGAGTACGAGCGGGTTCGAGCAGGTTGAGCTGTCTATCTCGGACCTCGACGGCCGCAGCGACGTGAAGCCCTCGCTGCGGTTCACGTCGAACGGCACGAGTCAGCAGGACGGCGCTTACATCGACGACCTGAGGATCCTCTGCCGGGCGAGCGACTACAACGACGTGGTCGTGTCGCCGGACGACTTCGAGCTCCCGGCCGGTAGCGGCGGCGGCAGCTACATGGCCATCAGCGGCACGTCCATGGCCACTCCGCACGTGGCCGGTGTCGCGGCACTGGTCCGGGCCACGGACCCGGGGGCGCCGCCGGCCCAGGTGGTGCAGGCCATCCGCGAGGGAGCGAAGCCGAGCGGCGACCTGGCTCTGTTCACGGCCACCGGAGGAGCGGTGGACGCCGCCGGTGCGATGGACCGGGCGCTCGCGCTGGCGAACCCGACTCCGCCGCCCCCTCCGCCTCCGCCTCCCCCGACGCCGCCCACGGCGCCCGCCAAGGCGCGGTTTGGCTCGGTGTCGGTGAACCGGCGCGGAGTGGTCACGATCCGGCTGTTCGGCAACCCGGGCGCGACCGGCGTGCTGACGCTGAGGGCTGACATCGTTCGACCTCGCGCCGCGCGACTCGTTCGGGTGGCGCGCAAGACGTTCCGGATCGGCAGCACCGGCCGGGCGACCGTGAGGCCGAGGCTCAGCCGGCCAGCCCTCAGGCAGCTGCGCCGCACGCGCAGGCTGCGCCTGCGCGCCACGGTCGTGCTCAGGAACGCGGCCGGGCTTTCGAGCACGTCGAGGGCCAGGCTCCGCATCACGCTGCGCCGCCGCTAGCGGGCTCGCGGAGCGCACATAAAGGGACAGTCCCTTTATTTGTGCAACCCTGACACGGCTGTGTCAAGGTTGGTAGTCTTCCTCTCTTGGCTACGCGCGACTACATCGAGGCGGTCCGCAGCCGGGTCGTCGTCTTCGACGGTGGCATGGGGGCCACCCTCGAGCAGTTCGACCTGACTCAGGAGGACTATGGCGGGCTCCAGGGCAAGTGCCACGAGGCGCTGATCCTGAACCGGCCGGACGTGATCCAGGGCGTTCACGAGTCAATGCTGGACGCCGGCGCCGAGGTGGTCGAGACCGACACCTTCCAGGCCAGCCGCCTCAAGCTCGACGAGTGGGGGCTCGGCGAGCACACGCCCGAGATCAACCGCAAGGCCGCCGAGATCGCCCGCGCTGCCGCCGGCGAGGAGCGCTTCGTGGCCGGCTCGATCGGCCCCACCGGGCACCTGCCCGCGAGCGACGACCCGACGCTCGGCAAGATCACCTTCCGCGAGCTGGTCGAGGTCTTCACCGAGCAGGCCCACGGCCTGATCGAGGGCGGCGCGGACCTCCTCATCATCGAGACCGCCCAGGACATCCTCGAGGTCAAGGCCGCGATCTTCGGCGCGCGCGAGGCCTTCAAGCTCAGCGGCCGCCAGGTGCCGATCCAGACGAGCGTCTCGCTGCTGCCGAACGGCGGCAAGATGCTCCTCGGCACGGACATCCAGGCCGTGCTCACCACGCTCACGTCGCTCGACGTGGACGTGATCGGGCTCAACTGCTCGACCGGTCCAGAGGACATGCGCGACGCGATCCGCTACCTCGGCGAGA
Source organism: uncultured Thermoleophilaceae bacterium (assembly GCA_963774095.1). Lineage (GTDB taxonomy): Bacteria > Actinomycetota > Thermoleophilia > Solirubrobacterales > Thermoleophilaceae > JACVRW01. The sequence goes on along the minus strand of CAVZDS010000003.1, from coordinate 83,459 downwards.
ACAGCCCGGTGCCGGTGCACTGCATCCCGAACGCAGGGCTGCCGCTCCAGGGGCCCGACGGCGAGACGATCTTCCCGGAGGAGCCCGACCCGCTCGCGAACGTGCTCCAGGAGTTCGTGGAGCGCTACGACGTCTCCATCGTCGGCGGCTGCTGCGGAACTACGCCCGAACACATCGCCGCGATCGTGGATCGCGTCGGCAAGCGCGAGGTGGCGGCGCGGCCGCCCACGCGCGAGACGCTGGTCTCCTCGATGATGACCGCCACGCCGCTGGCACAGGAGCCGCGGCCCACTCTGGTGGGCGAGCGTGTGAACTCGCAGGGCTCGCGCAAGGCCAAGGAGCTGCTGCTGGCGGACGACTACGACGGCATCCTTCAGATCGCCGAGGACCAGGTCACGGGCGGCGCGCACGTGCTCGACATCTGCGTGGCGCTCACCGAGCGCCAGGACGAGGCCGAGCAGATGTCGGAGGTCGTGAAGCGCGTGTCGCTCACGCAGCCCGCGCCGATCCAGATCGACTCCACCGAGCCGGACGTGATCCAGGCGGCGCTCGAGCGCATCCCCGGCCGCGCGATCGTGAACTCGATCAACCTCGAGGCCGGGCGCGACAAGCTCGACGTGGTCGTGCCGCTCGCCAAGGCGCACGGCGCCGCGCTGATCGCGCTCACGATCGACGAGGTCGGCATGGCCAAGACGCCCGAGCGCAAGCTCGAGGTGGCCAAGCGGATCGTGGAGCTGGCCTGCGACGAGCACGGGCTCGACCGCGAGGCGCTGATCTTCGATGCGCTCACGTTCACCCTCACGACTGGTGACGAGGAGTGGCGCCCATCCGCGGTCGCCACGATCGAGGGCATCAGCCTGATCAAGAAGGAGCTGCCCGGCGTGAAGACGTCGCTGGGCGTCTCGAATGTGTCGTTCGGCGTCTCGCCGAAGGCGCGCGCGATTCTCAACTCGGTCTTCCTCCACCACTGCGTGGAGGCCGGGCTCGACCTCGCGATGGTCAACCCGAACCACATCACGCCCTACTCCGAGATCTCCGACGAGGACCGTGGGTACGCCGACGACCTCGTCTACAACCGCCGCGAGGACGCGCTCGAGCGCTTCATCGGCCACTTCGAGCAGCAGGGCGAGGAGGAGGAGGAGAGCGCCGGTGCGGACCCGACCGAGGGTATGGAGCCCGAGGAGGCCCTCCACTTCCACATCCTGCGCCGCAAGAAGGAGGGCGTGGAGGACTGGATCGACCGCTCGGTCGAGAAGATCGGCGCGGTGCCCACGCTCAACACCGTGCTGCTGCCCGCCATGAAGGAGGTGGGCGACAAGTTCGGAGCAGGCGAGCTGATCCTGCCGTTCGTGCTCCAGTCGGCCGAGGTGATGAAGCGCGCGGTGGCGCAGCTCGAGAACTACCTCGACCGCATCGAGGGGCACACGAAGGGCAAGGTCGTGATCGCGACCGTGTTCGGCGACGTGCACGACATCGGCAAGTCGCTCGTCAACACGATCCTCACGAACAACGGCTACACGGTCATCGACCTCGGCAAGCAGGTCCCGGTCGACACGATCATCAACGCGGCGATCGAGAACGAGGCCGACGCCATCGGCCTCTCGGCGCTGCTGGTGTCGACCTCGAAGCAGATGCCGACGGCGGTGCAGGAGCTGCACCAGCGCGGACTCGAGTTCCCGGTGCTGATCGGCGGCGCGGCGATCAACCGCGACTTCGGCCGGCGCATTCTCTACCCGAAGGGCAAGGAGTCGGACGAGGTCTACGAGCCGGGCGTCTTCTACTGCAAGGACGCGTTCGCCGGGCTCGCCACCATCGACCAGCTCGTGGACGAGGACGCGCGCGAGCCGCTGATCGAAAAGTTCCGCGACGAGGCGCGCAAGCTGCGCGAGCAGCCCGAGGTGAAGGACGACTCGCCGCCGGTCACCGACGACTCCGTGCGCTCCTCCGTACGCACCGACACCCCGATCCCCGAGCCGCCGTTCTGGGGCGCGCGCGAGCTCGACCCGGATCTCGACGCCGTCTACCCGTACCTCGACCGCCACGTGCTCTTCAAGCTCCACTGGGGCGGGCGCGGGGTGAAGGGCGAGGAGTGGGACCGGCTCGTGTCCGAGGACTTCGCGCCGCGGCTCGAGCGCATGTGGCGCGAGCAGGACTACCTCCACCCGAAGGCGCGCATTGGCTATTTCCCCTGTAATGCGGACGGCAACGAGCTGGTCGTGTACGACCCGGAGAACCCGGACGTGGAGCTCGAGCGGCTCAGCTTCCCGCGCCAGCCGAAGCACGACCGCATCTGCCTGTCGGACTTCTTCCGGCCGCTCGACTCAGGCGAGCGTGACGTGGTGGCGCTCCAGGGCGTGACGGTCGGACCCGAGGTCACCGAGCTGATCGAGAAGCTCGAGCGCGACGGCGAGTTCGCCGAGCAGCTCTTCACTCACGGGCTCGGCGTGCAGACCGCCGAGGGTCTCGCCGAGTGGCTGCACGCAGAGGTGCGCAGCGAGTTCGGGATCGACGCTCGACCAGGGCCGCCGCTACTCGTGGGGCTACCCGGCCTGCCCGGACCAGTCCGAGCACGAGAAGGTCTGGCGCCTGCTCGGCCTCGAGAACATCGGCATGACGCTCTCCGACGGATACGCCGTGACGCCCGAGCAGTCCACGGTGGCGATCATCGCCCACCACCCGCAGGCCGTGTACTTCGGCATGAAGTCGGGCTTCGTGCCGAAGGAGAAGGCGCCCGACGAGCTGATCGCCGGGACGGAGCGCGGCGGCGAAGTACCGGCGTCGGCCTAGCTTCCGCGACAATCCGGGCCATGGCCGAGCTCGCACCAGGCTCACTCGTCGCCGGCCACAGGATCGAGGGGGTTCTCGGGCGCGGAGGGATGGGCGTTGTCTACCGCGCGACCCAGCTCTCGCTCGACAGGCCGGTGGCGGTGAAGGTGATCGCGCCGGAGCTGGCGGGGGACGTCACGTTCCGGGAGCGCTTCAAGCGGGAGTCCCGCATAGCGGCGTCCATCGAGCACCCAAACGTGATCCCCGTCTATGAGGCAGGCGAGGGCGACGGCCTGCTGTACCTGAGCATGCGCTGCGTCGAGGGAACCGACCTGAAGGCCCTGCTCGAGGCCGCCGGAACGCTCGAGCCGACGCGAGCGGCCCGGCTCCTGGCGCAGGTGTCGGCTGCGCTGGCGGCGGCGCACCGGCGCGACCTGATGCACCGGGACGTGAAGCCCGCGAACGTGCTCGTCGACCGACAGGACGGGCGCGAGCACGCCTATCTGACCGACTTCGGGATCGCGCGGCATGTGGCCGCGACCTCGGCGCTCACGCAGACCGGCTCTGTGGTAGGGACGATCGACTACCTGGCGCCCGAGCGGATCGTCGAGGGCGGCGGCGACGCGCGCGCAGACGTGTACGCCCTCGGTTGCGTCCTGTTCCAGGTGCTCACAGGCCGCGTGCCGTACCCGCGCGACCACGACGCGGCCAAGATGTACGCACACCTCAACGCCCCCGTTCCGGACGCGCGCGAGCTCAACAAAAGGGTCCCGGACACCCTGGCCGAGCTCGCCATGCAGGCGATGGCGAAGGAACCGGACGCCCGGGTCCACTCGGCATCAGAGCTGGCGGAACGGCTGGTCGAGGCCGCCGACACTCGGGAGAGCCCGGTTCCAGCGACCCTGGCGGCGAAGCCGCCGATCCCAGCGCCACCGGCAACGCAACCGGCGGCCACCGAGACGGCGGCCACCGTGCCGGCGGCCACCGAGCCGGCAGCGACCGCGCCGGCTGCCACCCAGCCAGCCGCTGCTTCAACGACGGGCATTGAAGTGCGGGCTCGGCGGCGGGTGCCCGTGGGGTTGATCGCCGCGGCGGCCGGGGCCCTTGCCCTCGTTGCCATCGTGGTTGTCCTTGTCTCGGGAGGGTCGGATGGCTCGGGCTCGGGCTCGGGTTCTGAACCGGCGTCCGACACGAGCGAGCCGAAGGCCCTCAACCCGACCGCGCTCGAGCCCATCCCGCTGCGGCCCGGCGCCGACGGCGTCGCCACCGGCGGTGGCTTCGTGTGGGTGGCGAACCGAGACCTGAACACGGTCACTCGCGTGAACGCGCGGTCGCGGCAGGTGGACGGCGATCCCATCCAGGTCGGCGCTGAGCCGGACAGCCTCGCCGAGGGCCTCGGCGCCATGTGGGTCACAAACACGAGCGGCAACAGCGTCACGAGGATGGACCTCGGCACCGGCGAGCCGCTGGGCACGCATCCGGTCCGCGCCCGCCCCGAGGGGATCGTGGTCGCGCACGGGTCGGTCTGGGTTGCGAATGGGGCCGACGGCTCTGTCAGCCGCCTCGACGACGAGGGCAACGAGCTGACCAGGGCGGACGTGGGCGAGGCGCCGGTGCAGCTTGCCGCCACGGCCGATGCCGTCTGGGTCACAGTGAGCAAGGAGAACAAGATCGTGGAGCTGGATCAGGGCAGCGGCGAGCCGAGCGGCCGGTCCGTCGAGATCGACGGCACGCCCCGCGGCATCGCCTACGAGCCGGTACGAGGAGAGCTGTGGGTGTCAGCGAGCGCGGCGGACCGCGTCGTGATCGTGGACCCTGACTCCGCCGGAATCGAAGCGCGCATGAAGGTGCCCGACGACCCACGTGAGGTGCGCTTCGGGCTCGACGCGATCTGGCTCACGAGCGCGACGGCGCGGCAGGTCACAGCGATCGACCCGAAGCGGCGCAGGATCATCGAGAGCCTTCCAATCGAGGGAACCACCTACGGCCTTGCGGTCGGCGAGGGGCTCGCGTGGGCCGCCAGCGAGGGCGCGGGCCTGCTTCTGCCGATCCGGCCGCGCTGATGGCGGGCGCCGGCGGCGCTAGTCCCCGCCGTTGCGGCGCTCGCGAGCCGCGATCTCCTCCATCCGCTCCAGCCGGTCCACGCCGAGCGCGCTGCGAGAGGAGGGAGCGATACGCGCGAGCGAGTAGCGGCGCCGCACGGGGCTCGGCGAATCGGGCTGCCGCTGGGAGTCGTCCGGGATGAGCGTGTAGCGCCGCGGCTCCATGCTCAAAAGGTGGCCGAGAGCGGCACTTTTCTGTACCGCCCTATGTCGAAAGATCAGGCCGGACGTTTCTCCAGGCTGTCCAAAGCGCCCAGCACCGCCTGAAGCACGCGATCTGGCCCGAAGCGCACCACGTCGTCGGCCACCAGGCCGGTTTCGCGCTCCGCGGCGGCGATCGCAAGAAGTGCCGCCTCCTCGTCGAGGTCTGACGTATTCAGTGCAATGGCGGCCACCTGCGCCGGGCGCACCGGAGCGGCAACAGCCTCATAGGCATCGATCAGCTCGCCCAGCGGCGGGATAGGCAGGTCCGGGTAGTTGCGGTTGTGGGTGGCGTTCGGCTTGTGGACCAGGACCAGGAGGTCCGGGGCGGAGCCGTGCAGCAGGCCGAGCGTCACGCCTGAGTACGCCGGGTGGAAGAGCGCGCCCTGGCCCTCCACGAAGAGCAGGTCGCCGCGCTCTGCCCCCTCGAGCACGAGGCGCTCGCCCGCGCCCGCCACGTAGTCGGAGATCACGTGGTCCACCGCGATTCCCCACCCGGCGATCGCCACGCCGGTCTGGCCCGTGGGCACGTACACAGAGCGCAGCCCGCGCTCGCGGGCGGCTCTGTCGAGCTCGAGCGTGACCACCTTCTTCCCGATCACCGTGTCGGAGCCGACGCTGTGCACCACGCGCACCGAGTCGGGGCGGCTGTATGGCCCCTTGGGCACCGAGAGCCCTGGAGGCACCGCGCGCAGGTCGCGCAGCTCGACACCCGCCGCCTCGGCCGCGTCGCGCAACTCGGGATCCTCGTTCAGCTGCGTGTGCAGACCTGCCTCCAGCGACAGGCCGGCCTTCAGTGCTGCCGTCAAAACCGGCCGCCACGCCGGATCGAGCTTGCCACCGGGCGGCGCAACACCGATCAGGAGCGACTCCGCGCCCCGGTCGATCGCCTCCTGGAGGGTCGCCACGATCGGCACCGGCCTCAGGGCGAAGGGCTCCACCTCGCTCGCCGTCCGGCCGGCCTGGGTCGAGTCGATCACCGCCACCACGTCGCGCGTGCCGTAGCGGATCACGCCGTGCGCGGTCTTGCCCGTGTGCTTCGCGAACAGGCCCTCGGCGAAGATCGCCAGCCGCTTGCTCATACCGGCGCCACCCCGAGGCCCGCGTCCATGCCCGGGAGAACGCGCCCGTCCTCGAAGCGCAGCCCCGTGAACGGCTGGTCGGCGAGCAGCAGATGGCCGTCGAGGTCGACCCAGTCGGCCAGCGACGCGATGGCGGCCGCGGGCGCCACGCCGAGCTGCGACTCGACCATGCAGCCGATCATCACTCTCAGTCCGAGGGCGCGGGCCGCGTGAATCATCCGCACAGCCTCCCGCACGCCACCGGACTTCGCGAGCTTCACGTTGATCCCGTCGGCGTACGCGGCCGCCGGTGCCACGTCGGTCAGGTCGTGGCAGCCCTCGTCCACGATCACCGGCAGGCGCGGGTGCAGCTCGCGCAGCGCCAGGAACGAGTCCAGATCGCCCGCCGGGAAGGGCTGCTCCACGAACTCCACGCCGAGACGGATCAGCTCCGGCATCAGCTCGCGGGCCGCCTCGAGCGTCCAGCCCTCGTTGGCGTCCACGCGCAGCGGCGCGTCCGACTCCTCGCGCACGGCCTCAAGGCGCGCGAGATCCTCGGCGCCGCCGACCTTGATCTTCAGCGCCCGGAACTCGCGCGCGCGGCGCGCGCGGTCGCGCGTGCCCTCGAGCGAGTCGATTCCGATCGTGAACGAGGTGGGCGGCGCCTCAGGGGAGAGGCCGAGCAGGCGCCAGAGCGGCACCGCGAGCCGGCGGCCGATCCAGTCGTGCAGGGCCGCGTCGAGCGCGGCCTTCCCAGCGGCCTCGCCGTCCACGTCCTCGAGCCGCTCCTCGATCGCCTCCAGCGCGAACGGGTCGTCGCCCAGGAGCGGCGGCGCGGCGGTGGTCAGAAAATCGACCGCGGAGTCGATCGACTCGCCGCGGTAGTAGATCGGCGAGGCCTCGCCACGGCCGACCACGCCGTCGTGCTCCAGCTCGAGCTGGACCACGGATTGCGTCGTGCGCGAGCCCCGTCGCGATGCCGAATTCCTCGGCCAGGGCGAGCGATGGGGTTGCCGTCCGTAGCTCCACGAGGCGGACAGCATGACGATCAGCCGCGCTCCTCCTCGGCCCGCGCGCGACGAAGCGCCTCGAGAGCGCCGAGCGGTTGAACGTCGAAGCGGCGTGCCGGCTCCGGGTCGGTCACGATCGTCTCGCTCGCGAGGCTCTCGATGAGGGGTCGTGCGACGCCGGCGTCCACGGGCGTGACGAGGCCGATCCACAGCGACGAGAGTCGCGGAGTGAGGAACGGCACCGGGAGCTGCGGCCGGCGTCGCTTGCCGAGCACGTCCGCCATCAGCGACAGCAGCTCCGAGTAGCTGAGCACATCCGGCCCGCCGATCTGTACCTCGAGCCCAGAGTGGTCCGGCAGCTCGGCGGCCTGAGCCAGGTACTCGAGCACGTCGTCGATCGCGATCGGCTGGGTGCGGTTCCGGAGCCAGGAGGGGGCGATCATCGCCGGCAACCGCTCGACCAGGTAGCGCACCGTGCGGTACGACTCGCTGCCCGCCCCGACCACCATGCCCGCGCGGAAGTACACGAGCGGCGGGCCCTCCCGCGCGAGCGTGGCCGCCGTGGCGGCGCGACTGCGGAGGTGCTCGGAGCGCTCGTCACCGAGCCCGCCGAGGTAGACCACTCGCTCGACGCCCTCCTCCCTCGCCATGCGCGCGAAGTTGGACGCGGCGCGGCGCTCGCGCTCGCCGAAGCCCTCGGAGCCCCCGCCACGCCCCATCGAGTGCACGAGGTAGTACGCCGTCGAGATCCCCTGCCCGGCTCCGCGCAGGCTCTGCGCGTCGAGCACGTCGCCCTCGTGCAGCTCGAGTCCGGCGGCGCTGAGGTCGGCGGCACGCTCCCGATCCCGCACGAGGCAGCGCACGTCCATGCCGCGCTCCGAGAGCGAAGCGGCGAGCCGGCCACCGACGAAGCCAGTGGCCCCCGTCACGAGTACGCGCATCAGGCGGTTGTTACCAGGCCCTGCCGGTGCGCAACCGCCGCCGCCTCGGTGCGCGAGCGCACGTTCAGCTTGGCGAGGATGCGCGACACGTGAACGCTGGCCGTCTTCTCGGCCATGTGGAGACGCTCGCCGATCTCGCGGTTCGTGGCGCCGGCCGCCACCAGGGCGAGCACGTCGCGCTCGCGGGCAGTGAGCCCGAACGGGTCCTCGGGCTGCTCCGCGGGTGCCGCGGCGGGACGCTCGTCGCCGCCGAGCTGGAGGCGCGCCCGTGCCGCGAGCGACTCGATCTCCTCCACGAGCCAGGCGCTGCCCAGGCCGCGGGCGGCCTCGAGTGCCTCGCTTGCGGCGCGTGTGGCGCCCTCGCGGTCGCCCGCCGCCATCTGCGCCTCGGCCTGGCGCCAGCGCGTGTAGCTCGCGTGGAAGGGGCGCCGGAGCTGCTCCCAGCCCTCGGTGGCCGCCACCCAGAGCGACTCGCACTCGCCGCCGGTGGCGCGCGCGTGCTCGGCCTCCGCGGTTGCCAGCTGCGCGGCCTCCACGGCCCACCCGGACTCCGCGGACAGGCGGGCGCGCTCCAGCAGGGCGTCGGCGCGCGAGCGCACGACGTTCTGGGCCTCCTCGTCGCGCCGGTCGCGCGCGAGCTGGCCCGCGTCGCCCTCCACGCGCAAACCGGCCACGGTGAGCGCGGAGATCCGGGCCACGTCATCGGAGCAGTACTCGATGCGGTCGAGCCCCTCGTCCACGGCCGCGCGCGCAACGTCGATGTCCCCGCTCCTGCGCGCCAGCTCGGAGCTCAGCACGCCGTACGGGCCTAGGAACTGCGGCTCGGTCGAGCTGGCCGTGGCCACGCGGAGGGCGTCGATCGCCTCCTCTGCGAGCGCGAGATCGCCGCGGGCGAGGGCGAGCTGTGCGCGAGTGGTCTGCCAGTAGAGGAACGTGCCGCCGGTGTGCCTGCGGCTGGATGCCGGGATCGCCGCCTCGGCCTCGTCCCAATCGCCAAGTAGGAAGTGGGCGTCCGAGATCGCCAGCCGCAGCCAATCCGCGGTGCGCCAGGGGCTCGTGAGCCCGGCCTCGAGGCCCTGGCGGGCCACGGCCAGCGCCTCCTCGGTGCGTCCGGCGAGGTTGAGGATGTCAGCGATGTTGATCCAGGCGCCGCCCTCCTCCATCGGAAGGTCCTCCTCGCGCGCAATCGCGAGCGACTCGCGAAGGTGCTCCACGCCCGCGTCGGTCTCGCCGCGCTCGCCCATCGCGGTGCCGAGCGCGTTCAGGCCGATCGCCTCGGCCTCCCGGTGGCCCACGGCCCGCGCGACCGCGATCGCCTCGCGCGCGCACTCCTCGGCCTCGGCCAGGCGCGCCTGGAGCATGCGCCGCTTCGCCAGCTGGGACAAGAGCTTGGCCCGCTCGGGGCTCAGTTCGCCCTTCGGGAGCAGGTCCAGCCCCGCATTCATCGCCTCGATCGAAGCCTCCTGCTCGTGCTGGCTCCAGAGCGATTGGCTGAGCCGTTCATGGAGGGTGGCGGCGCGGCCGGGGTCGGCGGCCGGGTCCACGAGGCGGAGCGCGCGGCGGAGCAGGGCCTCCTGGCGCGTCGGGTCGCCGGCCTGGTCGGCCGCGTAGGCGGCGCGCCGGAGCAGCTCCACCTCCTCGAGCCCGGTCACCTGCTCCGGGTCGTCGACGCGCTCCCAGAGCCCGAGGGCGCGCTCGAACAGCGCCTGGGCCTCGCCGAAGGCATGCACGCGCTCTGCGGCCAGCGCGGCCCGAGCCGCCGCGGCAAGGGCGCGCGCCTGGTCGCCCGCGGACACCCAGTGGTGGGCGGCCTGAGCGGTGATGTGGGCGCCGCCCTCGCCGGACTCGATGCGCTCCTCGAGCGCGCTGGCCAGCGCGGCGTGCAGCTCCGTGCGCTCGCCGGGGAGCAGATCGTCGTACACCACCTCGCGCAGCAGGGCGTGGCGGAATGCGTAGCTCTCGTCGGGGAGCGTGACCACGATGTGGCTCGCCACGGCCTCGCGCAGCGCGTCGCGCAGCTCCGGCGTCTCCAGACCGGCCACCGCTGCGAGCAGGGAGTGGTCCGCGGCCGCCTGGCACGCGAGCCAGCGCAGGAGCTCCTGAGCCTTCGGCGAGAGCCGGTCCACGCGCAGCATCAGCGCGTCGCGCAGCGTAGGCGGAAGCGCGCCGCGACCGTCGAGCCCGGCGGCGAGGATCTCCTCGGCGTAGAGCGCATTGCCCTCGCTGCGCGCGTAGATGCGCTCCACCAGCTCCGCGTCGGGGCGCCCGGCGAGGATGCCCTCCAGCTGCTCCGCGAGCTCCTCGGGCGTGAAGCGCGGCAGCTCCAGGAGGCGGGTGTACTGGTCGCTCGCCAGCTCGGCGAGCAGTGGACGCAGCGGGTGGCGCCGGTGCAGCTCGTCGGAGCGGTAGGTGCCTACGAGGAGCAGGCGCTCGTTGCACACCGTGCGCGCGAGGAAGCCGATGAAGGAGCGCGTGGAGCTGTCGGCCCAGTGCAGGTCCTCGACCACTAGCACCACCGGCGTTTCCTCGCCGAGCGACTGGAGCAGCGCCAGCAGCGCCTCGAACACGCGCGACTGGGTCGCGTCGCCGGCCGACGCGCTGGTTCCGAGGCCGGGCATGATCGCCTCGATGGCGGCGCGGTACGACGGGGCCAGCTCGTCGAGCGCCGGGTCCCCGTCGCGCACTAGCGGCCGCATCGCCGACAGAAGCGGCGCGTACGGCAGCTCGTCCTCACCGAGCTCGACGCAGTCACCCGACAGCACGCGCGCACCGGACTCGCGCGCGTGCTGCTTCAGCTCGTCGGCAAGCCTCGACTTGCCGACGCCCGACTCACCGCCAACCAGGGCGAGGGAGGGACGCCCCTCGGAGGCGTCGCGCAAGGCGGCCTCCAGCTCGGCGAGCTGGCCGGCCCGGCCTACGAAGTGGGCGCTCGTCATGCGCGTGGTCATGGTCTGCCAATCCTGCCAGTCGGGACGAACGGCGTCCGAAGTCCTGGAAGACGGCGTCGATGTAGATGGCGTGAAGGCGGGGGTCCATGAGTGCTCCTCTGGGATCGATTGCACTCATGAAGTGTCGACCTGAGGCGGCCTTCTCACATCGGGCATTCGCAGCGACTTGACGGATCCGACCCCTTACCTGGCTAAGTGGAAGCCTTACCCCCGTGAAGGCCGGTCTCTGCGACAGCTGCGTGCATCAGAAGCTGATCCAAACGGGGCGCGGCAGCGTGTTCTCGATGTGCCTGCGCTCGAAGACCGACGAGCGCTTCCCGAAGTACCCGCGCATCCCCGTGGAGCGCTGTCCCGGGTACGAGCCGAGGAACGTCAGCGAGTCCCGTTGACGATGGTCTTGCCGTCGTCCGCCACGCGGACGTCGGGGGCCTCGTCGGAGACGGTGCCCGAGAAGCTGCCGCGCGGGGCAGGTCCGCCACCGGCCGCCACCGCCTTGGCCTTGCCGTCGAGACCGGCGGCCACGCGCCAGGCGACCTTGAACTTGCCCGCCTGCACGGCCGTGACCGACCAGCGGAAGGTCTTCTGCTGATTCGGCTTAAGCGGCCCGCACGCCCACGTATTCACGTAGGCGGTGTCGCAGCCGCGCGGGCTCGCGTCCTTCGCCTCCGGGAAGCCCGCGATCTCGACCTGGACGCCGTTCAGAGCGAAGACCGGCCGGGTCGGGTCGGCCAGGTCGGGATCCGTCTTGCGCCGGTCGAGCCCGTTCACCGTCATGGCGATGTTGGGGATCGTCTTCTGGCCGGCGTTGCGGACGGTGACCACCAGGTCGGAGCTCTTGGCGAGCTTCTGATCCTGCGGGAACTTCGCCTCGACGACTTCAACCGCGAAGTTCCCCTCCGGCTCATTCTCGTCCTGGCGCTCCCCGCCACCGCATCCTGCGGCAGCGATAAGCAGACAGGCTGCTGCAACGCTCCAGCCCCTCAAAGCCGGGCGAACATACCACCACGAACCGCATGGACGCGCCGGTTCCACCCGCATCCGCGCCAACGACGGTTCCCTCTGGCGGACCCGAACCGCATGGCATAGGCTTCGGTTCGCGTACGTGTTTTCGGGAGAACATGGGTAGTTCTCCCCGGGGAGGAATTCTGTAGTGGTCAGAGCTGCAGCCGATCGGGTCTTTTTGCCGACCAAGAACCTGCTTGAGCAGGTTGGCGACATGATGATCCTTACCGGCAAGACATTGGTGTCAGCGATCCGGCCGCCGTATCCGTACGGCACCGAGTTCGTGCAGCAATTCCTGTTCATGCTGCGGCTCTGCTGGCTGCCGCTCACGATTTCGACGATCGCGTTCGGCTACGGCGCTCCCGGGCTCCAGGCGGGCAACTTCCTGGTGCTGTTCGGCGCCATCGACCGCCTGGGCGGCTTCTTCGTGCTCGCCTCGATCCGCGAGTTCGCGCCCTTCGTGACCGCGATCATCCTCGCGGGAGTCGGCGGCACCGCGATCACGGCCGACCTGGGCGCCCGCAAGATCCGCGAGGAGCTCGACGCCCTCCAGGTACTGGGCGTGGACCCGATCAAGAACCTCGTGGTGCCGCGCTTCCTGGCGCTGATGGTCGTGACCGGCCTGTTCAACATCTACGCGCTGATCTTCGGCATCTTCGGCGGCGTCCTCGCCACGCTCACGTTCGACGCGCCGCTCGGGCCCTTCTTCGCCACGCTGCTCAACAACGCCAGTACCACCGACCTCTGGGGATCCGTGGTAAAGACCACGCTCTTCGGGGCGATCATCGCGATCGTCTCCTGTTACAAGGGGATGACTGCGTCCGGAGGCGCCGAAGGGGTGGGTAGAGCCGTGAATCAGGGCGTGGTGATCGAGTTCCTGGGCATCTTCGCGTTCAACTACGTCTTCACGCAGACCCTGCTGGCCACGCACCCAGAGATTTCGGTGATCAAGTGACAACGAGTGCTCACACCCACCGGGTGTTCGCCTGATGGGAGCCGGCTGGCTGTCAGTCCCGCGCGACTGGATCGCGTCGTTCGGCGACATCGCGAAGTTCGCGGCGCGCATCGTCGGCGCGGTCTTCACCGGCAAGGTCTTCCACTTCTTCGGCGAGGCGCTGCGGCAGGCGGGAATTCTGATCCTCGGCTCGGCGCTCGTGATCTGGGGCCTGGCGTTCATCCTCGGCCTCCAGTGCGGCATCGAGGGCGCGTACTTCAACCGCTCCGTGGGCGCGCCCGCGTACGCCGGCGTGTTCAGCGCCTGGTGCGACCTGCGCGAGATCATGCCCTACGCGTTCGGCTACATGATGTCGGCGAAGGTCGGCACCGGCCTCGTGGCCGAGATCGGCGCAATGCGGATCTCCGACGAGATCGACGCGCTCGAGGTGATGGGCATCAACTCGCTCGTGTTCCTCTGCGCGACGCGCCTGCTGGCGGCCTGGATGGTGCTGCCGTTCATGTACATCGCCGCGGTCGGCGCGGGCTTCTTCGCGAGCTATCTGGCGGTGGTGCAGCAGATCGGCGAGGTGTCGTCGGGAGGCTTCTTCCTGATCTTCTGGATGTTCCAAAACCCACCCGATCTCTTTTACAGCCTGATTAAGGGCATGGCGATGGCGACGGTGATCGTGCTTGTGGGGTGCTATTACGGCTACAACGCCAGCGGCGGGCCGGTGGGAGTGGGCACCGCGACGGCGAAGTCAATGGTGCTGAACACGGTGATGGTCCACCTCATAGGGATGGTGGGGACGCAGATCTTCTGGGGCTCGAATCCACGAGCACCAATAGGCGGGTGAGGGAGCAGTGAGCGAGGAGCCAAGAGACGAGCAGCGAGCCCAGGAAGGCGAGGCCAAGTCGGAGGCCGACACGCGTCCGCTGGACCCGCGCGACTGGGAGGAAACCCGCGGCGAGCAGGAGCAGCAGGAGAAGCCGCGCGGCACGGGCGAGATGACCCACGAGCGTGGCTCTGACGCCGAGGCCGAGGAGTACCAGTGGCACACGGGGCGCACGCGTGAGCACGGCTCGGACGACGCGGTCGAGTTCATCGACGTCGTCAAGGCCTTCGGGCGCAACCGCGTGCTGAACGGCCTCAACCTCGGCCTGCCGGACAACCAGATCTCGATGATCCTGGGGCCCTCGGGCACCGGCAAGTCCGTGTGCATCAAGCACATGGTCGGCCTGCTCTATCCGGACGAGGGCGACGTGATCGTGCACGGCGAGTCCGTCCCCGACATGGCCGACGAGGACCTGTTCGAGATGCGGAAGAAGTTCGGCGTCCTGTTCCAGGACGGCGCGCTGTTCGGCTCGATGAACGTGTTCGACAACACGGCGTTCCCGCTTCGCCAGCACACCGACAAGGGCGAGGACGAGATCCGCGAGATCGTCGACCGCCGGCTCAGCGAGGTCGGCCTCACGGCGGCGTCGGAGAAGATGCCCAACGAGCTTTCCGGCGGCATGCGCAAGCGGGCGGGGTTCGCGCGCGCACTGGTGCTGGACCCAGACATCGTGCTCTTCGATGAGCCTGACTCCGGACTGGACCCGGTGCGCACGGCCCTGCTGTGCGAGCTCATCATGGAGGTGCACGAGGAGAACGGCGGCGCGTATTGCGTGATCACGCACGACATCATGTCGGCGCGCCGCGTGGCCGATTACATCGCGATCCTCTGGAAGGGCAGGATCGTCGAATCAGGCCCTGCAAGCGAGCTCTTCAACTCTGACAACCAGTTCGTAAGGCAGTTCTTGTCCGGAGAGGCGCAGGGTCCGCTCGGGATGGAGTAGTCAGGTAGGCGCGCTGGCATCGCGCCTCGGGAGGCGTCGGTCGGGTTGACCGCGCTTGGACTCAAGGAAAAGAGAGGGAAGGACTCGTGAGCCGCTCCAGAGCGAGCGTGGCTCGACCGTGGCGCGAATCCTCGCGCTTGCGGCGCTGATCGCTGCCGTGGCGCTGGCTGCCCTCGCGATGTTCGGGGGCGGCGACGAGTACAAGGTCAAGGCGGTCTTCCAGAACGCCGGCCAGCTCGTGCCGGGCAACGAGGTGCGCGTCGGAGGGCAGCCGATCGGCTCGATCTCCGACATCGAGCTGGACAACCGGGCGGACGCGATCGTGACGATGGACATCGGCGACGCCGTTGCCCCGCTGCACGAGGGCACCACGGCCACGATCCGCGCGACCTCGCTGTCGGGCATCACGAGCCGCT
Source organism: uncultured Thermoleophilaceae bacterium (assembly GCA_963774095.1). Lineage (GTDB taxonomy): Bacteria > Actinomycetota > Thermoleophilia > Solirubrobacterales > Thermoleophilaceae > JACVRW01. The sequence goes on along the minus strand of CAVZDS010000003.1, from coordinate 68,240 downwards.
ACATCTCGCTGAAGCCGGGCCCGAACAACGCGGACGAGCTCGAGGACGGCGGCCAGATCGGCGCCGACGAGACCAGCGCGCCGGTGGACCTCGACACGCTCTTCAACACGCTGGACCCCAAGACGCGCGCGGGCCTGCGCAACTTCATCCGCGGATCCGGCACCCAGTACGACAGCCGCGGCGTCGAGGCCGGGCAGAGCATCCAGTACTTCGGGCCCTTCCTTGGCAGCACGTCGCGGCTGACGCAGGAGCTGGCGCTCGACCAGCAGGTGTTCGAGCAGTTCGTCAAGGACGGCGCCGACACGGTCTCGGCGATCGCCTCGCGGCGCGCCGACCTCACCGACCTCGTGAGCAACACGAACTCGGCGATGCGCGCCATCGGGGACGAGAACGTGTCCCTCCAGCGGGCGCTCGAGCTGCTCCCCAGCACGCTGCGCAAGGCGAACACGACCTTCGTGAACCTGCGCAACACGCTGGACGACCTCGACAAGCTCGTCAACGAGTCGAAGCCGAACACCAAGGAGCTCACCCCGTTCTTCAAGGCGCTGCGTCCGCTCGTGCACGACGCCCGGCCGACGGTCGCCGACCTTCGCGACCTGATCCGCTCGCCGGGGCCGAACAACGACCTGATCGAGCTGACCGCCAAGCAGCCGCGCCTGGCGGAGCTCACGGCGAGCGTCTTCCCGCGCGCGATCCGGACGTTCGACCGCTCCGATCCCGTGATCTCGTACGCCCGGCCGTACATCCCGGACCTCTCGGGCTGGCTCACCAAGTTCGGCCAGGTGGCCGCGTACTACGACGCGAACGGCCACTACGCCCGCGTGCAGCCGGTCTTCGCGCCGACGAGGTTCGACCGCGACCTCAACCAGCTGATCGGGGTCTCGCCATTCGACCGGCTGAACCCGTACACCAGGGACAGCCGGCCCGACTGCCCGGGCGGAGCCACGGAGCCCACTCCCGACGGATCGGCCCCCTGGGCCGTGAACGGCTGTGAGCCCACCGCCACGCCCGACTCTGAGGACCCGCCGTCGCCATGAGGCGATTCGTATACCTCGGCCTGATCGTGGCGCTCCTGCCGTGGATCGTGATCGGCATCGTGCGCGAGAGCACGGACGACGACACGAAGGACGCCTACTTCGTCCGGGCGGTCTTCGACAACGCCTCGACACTCGTCCAGGGCGAGGACGTGAAGGTGGCCGGCGTGCCGGTCGGGGTGATCTCAGACCTCGACGTCACGCCCGACAAGAAGGCAGCGGTCACGCTGCGGATCGACAACGAGGGCTTCATCCCCTGGAAGACCGACGCCAGGTGCAAGATCGGCGCGCAGGGGTTGATCGGCGAGAAGTTCGTGGACTGCCAGCCCGGCTCGAGCGGCGCCGCTCAGCTGGCGAAGGTCCGCCAGGGCGACGGCAAGGGCGAGCGGCTGCTGCCGGTGGAGCGCACCAGCTCGCCGGTGGACCTCGACCTGCTCAACGACATCATGCGGCTGCCGTACCGCGAGCGCTTCGCGATCCTGATCAGCGAGTTCGGCACCGGGCTGGCCGGGCGCGGCGACGAGCTGAACGAGGTGATCCACCGGGCCAACCCGGCCCTGCGCGAGACCGACCAGGTGCTGAAGATTCTCGCGGACCAGAATCGCACGCTCGCGCAGCTGGCGCGCGACTCGGACCAGGTGCTGCGCCCGCTGGCCCGCGAGCGCGAGTCGTTCGCCGACTTCGTGGTGCAGGCGAACAAGACCGGAGAGGCGTCCGCCGAGCGGCGCGGCGACCTCGCCCGCGGCATCCACCTGCTGCCCGGCTTCCTGCGCGAGCTGCGCCCGCTGATGGCGGACCTCGAGGACTTCACCGACCAGGGCACGCCGCTGCTCACGGACCTGAACGCGGCCGCGCCCGCGCTCGGCCGCCTGATCGAGGCGCAGGGCACGCTCGCCGACGCGTCGCGAGACAGCTTCCCGAGCCTCGGCGACGCGCTCGAGCGCGGCCGCCCCGCGCTGATCGAGGCGCGCCCGCTGATCCGCGACCTCGGCGACCTCGGCCGCGAGACCGCCCCGGTGGCGGTGGACCTCGACGAGCTCACCAAGAGCCTGAACAAGACGGGCGCGATCGAGCGGCTGAACGACCTCATCTACTACCTCACCCTCGCGAGCAACGGCTTCGACGGGCTCGGCCACTACCTGCGCGCCGGGCTCGTGACCAACGTCTGCTCGACCTACGCGCTCGAGCCCAGCCCGGCGTGCCGCTCGACCTTCTTCGACCCGTCGGCCGAGTCGTCGAGCGCCAGCACGACGCTCGAGGCCGCGAACGCGGACCCGAGCAAGCAGACGGGCAAGGGCAGCGTGCCGCCCACCGGCACCCTGCTCCAGGACCTGCTCGGCCAGGGCGGCGACCCGAGCATCGACAGGCGCCGCGAGCAGAACCTCGAGGCGCTGCGGCAGCGCAGCCGGAGCGGCGCCTCCCCGGCGCTCGGGGAAGCCGAGGCCGGGCTCGACTACCTGCTCGGGAGTGAGTCGCAGTGAGCCCGCGCCGCGGCCAGGCCGCCCTCACCGCAAGCCCGGTCCTGGTGGGAGCCGTGACCGTGCTGGTCACGATCGTCGCGGTCTTCCTGGCCTACAACGCGAACTCGGGCCTGCCGTTCGTGCCGACCTACGACCTGAAGGCGGACCTGCCGAACGCCGCCCAGCTCGTGAAGGGATTCGAGGTCCGCATCGGAGGAGCGCGCGTGGGCTTCATCTCGAAGATCGAGCCCAAGAAGCGCAGGGACGGCTCGGCGTACGCGCAGGTCACGATGAAGCTCGACAAGGAGATCGAGCCAGTGCCGGCGGACTCGACGCTGCTGGTGCGCCCGCGCTCGTCGCTCGGCCTCAAGTACATCGAGCTGACTCCCGGCGAGGGCAGGGCGGGGCTCCCTGCCGGCTCGACGATCCCGGTGCGCCAGGCGCGGCCGCCGGTGGTGGAGCTGGACGACCTGTTCAGCATGTTCGACGACAAGACGAGGGTCGGCTCGCGCAACTCGCTGGACGGCTTCGGCGGCGGTTTCGCCGGCCGCGGCCAGGACGTGAACACCGCGATTGCGGCGTTCGTGCCGCTCGTGACCGATCTCGAGCCGGTGGCGGCCAACCTGTCCGACCCCGCCACCCGGTTGAACCGCTTCTTCGCGTCGATCGCTCGCGCCGCCGCGGAGGCGGCCCCGGTGGCGGAGGAGCAGGCGTCGCTGTTCGTGAACCTCGACACCTCGTTCACGGCCCTCGCCTCGATCGCGCGGCCGTTCCTCCAGGAGACGATCACCGAGAGCCCGGTGAGCGAGCAGGTGGCGATCGAGCAGTTCCCGAAGCAGCGCCCGTTCATCCGCAACAACACGGCGTTCTTCCGCGAGCTGCGACCCGGCGTGGCGGTGCTGCCGCACGCCGCCCCGCTGGTGGCCGACGCGTTCGAGGCAGGCACCGAGGTGCTGCCGAAGACGAAGCAGACGAACGAGGACCTGGCCGACGTCTTCGAGGCGCTCGCCGACTTCTCGAACGACCCGAACGTGCGCTCGGGCGTGCGCCAGCTCACCCGCCTCTCCAGCTCGCTGCGACCGACGCTGCGCTTCCTCAAGCCCACCCAGACCACCTGCAACTACGCGACGATCTTCCTCCGCAACGTGGCCAGCCTGCTCTCCGAGGGCGACGCCAACGGCAACTACCAGCGCTTCCTGGTCGTCTCCGCGCCGACCGACCCGCTCACGTTCGAGCTCGGCCCGGACAACGAGGGCGGGCCGTCCGCCGCACCCGCGAACGGACCCGGACGCCACAACCACCTGCACGTGAACCCGTACCCGAACGCGGCGGCGCCGGGGCAGACGCAGGAGTGCGAGGGCGGGAACGAGCGCTACACCGTCGGCCAGACGCTGATCGGCAACCAGGCCGGTAACCAGGGCCTCACCACGGACGGGAAGCCATGAGGCGCGGGCACGGCAGCCGCTTTACCACGTTCCAGGTCGGCCTGATCGCGCTGGTCGTGCTGGTGATCGCCACCTACCTCGGGGCGTCCAAGGACATCCCGTTCACGCGGCCCTACCAGCTCAAGGCCGTCTTCGAGAACGCGCCGCCGATCCACAAGGGCCAGGCCGTCCGCATCGCCGGCGTGGACGTGGGCAAGGTGTCCGCGGTCGAGCCGGTCGGCGGGGACTCGCCCGCGGTCGTGGTGACGATGAAGCTCGAGGACGAGGCGCTGCCGATCCACAAGGATGCGCAGATCAAGGTGCGCCCGCGGCTGTTCTTCGAGGGCAACCTGTTCTTCGACATCCGGCCGGGCACTCCCGAGGCCGGCACGGTCGACGACGGCGGCACGATTCCGGTGTCGCAGACCTCCGCGCCGGTCCAGCTCGACCAGGTGCTCGGCACGCTCAAGACGGACACGCGCGAGGACCTCCAGAAGCTGCTGATCGGCTACGGCGACGCGCTCAACGGCAAGCCGCAGCCCGGCGAGGACGACGACCAGGACCCGGACACGAAGGGCGAGACCGCCGGGAAGGCGCTGAACGACTCGCTCGAGTACTCGCCGGCAGCGCTGCGCGGCGCCGCCATCCTGAACGACGCAACCCGCGGCACGGAGCTGCACGACCTGTCCAAGCTGATCGGCAGCCAGCAGAAGATCTTCGCGGCGCTGTCCTCGCACGAGGGCTCGCTGAAGGACCTGATCACCAACTTCAACACCACGATGGGTGCGCTGGCGGCGGAGGAGTCGAACCTGCGCGCCACCATCCACGAGCTGCCGCAGGTGCTGGAGGCGGCCCGGCCGGCGCTTGACAACCTGAACGCGGCCTTCCCGTCCACCCGGGCGTGGGCGCTCGAGATGATCCCGGGCGTCCGCGAGACGCCGGCCACGATCGACTCGGCCTTCCCGTGGATACGCCAGACGCGCGCGCTGCTCTCGCCGGCCGAGCTCCAGGGGCTCGTGGACGACCTCCAGCCCGCGGTGGCCGACTTCGCCGAGTTCACCGAGGGCCAGCTCGACTTCCTGCCGGTGCTCGACGATTTCAACCGCTGCCAGCTCGACGTGGTCCTGCCCGCAGTGGAGCAGCGCATCGACGACGGCGCGCTCTCCACCGGCCTGCGCAACTACGAGGAGTTCTTCCAGGGGATGGTCTCGCTCGCGGGCGAGTCGCAGAACTTCGACGGCAACGGCTCATACGTGCGCATCCAGGCCGGTGGCCCGTTCGCCGTGCAGACCCCGCCGCTCCCGGAGCCCACCGGGGCGCTGCACGCGAGCGCCAGCCTCCAGCCGCTCGGCACCCGCCCGCTGAAGACGCCGAAGCCGGCGTACAAGCCGACCGTGAAGTGCCACACGCAGCCGGTGCCGAACCTGAGCGACGCGGCGATCGGGGGCGGCCCGTGATCCGCCAGATCAAGAAGCAGGCGCGCGTGTTCGTGGCGATCCTGTTCCTGTTCGTGGTGGCGCTCGGGATCGGCGGCTACATCCTGTCGAACCAGCGCTTCTACCTGCCTGCTTGGGTCCCGCTCGTCGGAACGGACTTCTACACCGTGAAGGCGGAGCTGCCCACGGCCCAGGCCGTGGTGCCGGGCCAGGGCCAGACCGTGAACGTGGCCGGCGTGAAGGTCGGCGAGGTCGGCACGGTGAACCTGGAGGACGGCAAGGCCGTGGTCGACCTCCAGATCAAGGAGCAGTACAAGCCGATCTACCGGGACTCGACGATCCTGCTGCGCCCCAAGACCGGGCTGAAGGACATGTACCTCGCGCTCGACCCGGGCACGACAAGCGCCGGCGAGCTGCCCGAGGGCGGCCGCGTGCGCGTGGCCAACACGCTCCCGGACGTGAACGCCGACGAGTTCCTGGCGCAGCTCGACACCGACACGCGCGCGTACCTCCAGATCCTGCTGAACGCCGGCGGCACGACCTTCGACGACAAGGTCACCGGCGCTGAGGCGCGCTACGACCAGACCGCGGCCCAGGACCTGCGCGAGGTCTTCAAGCGCTTCGAGCCCACGGCGCGCGACGGCGCGAAGATCACCCGGCTCCTGATCGACCGCCGCCAGAACATCCAGCACGTGATCCACAACTTCCAGGAGTTCTCGACCACCCTCGCGACGCGCGACAAGCAGCTCGCGGCGCTGGTGGACTCCGCCAACGCGAACTTCGAGACCTTCGCGTCCGAGGAGGCCTCGCTGCGCGAGGCGCTGCGGCTCTTCCCCGGCGCGCTCGACCAGACCGAGCAGACGCTGCGCAAGACCAGCTCCCTCGCCGCCGAGCTCGGCCCTGCGCTCGAGCGCCTGCGGCCGTTCGCCCGCAACCTGGCCCCGGCGCTGCGCAAGACGCGGCCGTTCTTCGACGAGACCACGCCGATCATCCGCGACCAGATCCGGCCGTTCGCCCGCGACGTGCAGCCCACCGTCCGCGACCTCCGCGCGGCCACCAACGACCTCGCCGTCGTGACGCCGCGGCTGGCGCGCAGCTTCGGGGTCCTGAACCGCTTCTTCAACGAGCTCGCCTATGACCCGCCCGGCGCGGCGCGGCCCTACCTCTTCTGGGCCGCCTGGGGCGCGCACGCCGGCGCCACGATGTTCGACCTCCAGGATCCGCACGGGCCGCTGCGGCGGGGCATGGTGCTCGTGTCCTGCAACGGCTACGACGTGCTCGAGCAGGTGATCCTCGGGAACCCGCAGCTCGGCCTCCTCACGCGGCTGCTGAACCTGCCGCCCGAGCAGGAGGCCTGTCCAAACCACCCACCCGACCAGTTCGTGCCGTGATCAAGCAGACCCCCAGCCTCGGCCGTATCCTCGCGATGGTCGCGTTCGGCCTCTCGTGCTTCGGCATCCTGGTCTTCCTGTGGCTGAACTTCGGCGGCTCGGTGCCGCTGCAGCCGAAGGGCTACCGGGTCACGATCGGGTTCCCGGAGGCCACACAGCTCGCCGCGGAGGCGGACGTGCGGATCTCCGGCGTGCGCGTGGGCCGCGTCAAGAAGAAGAAGCCGAACGCTCACACGGGCCTGACGGACACCGAGATCGAGATCGACGCGCGCTACGCGCCGATTCCGAAGGACACGCGCGCCATCCTGCGCCAGAAGACGCTGCTGGGGGAGACCTACGTGGAGCTCTCGCCCGGGACTGCGAGCGCCGGGAAGGTGGCGGACGGCGGCAAGCTGGCTCCAGGCAGGGTCGCGGAGACCGTGGAGCTGGACGAGATCCTGCGCGGCTTCGACCCGGAGACCCGGGCGCGCTTCTCGACCTGGTTCGACCAGGCGGGCGTGGCGGCCAAGGGCAACGCGGAGTACCTGAACGACGCGCTCGCGCTGCTCACGCCGTTCGCGGAGGACACGGACCAGGTGCTCAAGGTGCTGCGCGCGCAGAGCGGCGCCACGCAACGTCTCGTGCGCGACACCGGCTACGTCTTCGACGCGCTCAGCGAGCGCAAGGGCCAGCTGCGCGACCTGATCCGGAACTCCAACCGGACCTGGGAGGCGATCGCGAGCCGCGACGCCCAGCTCGCGGACACCTTCCGCGTGTTCCCGACCTTCCTGCGCGAGAGCCGCGCGACCACCGAGCGCCTGACGAGGTTTGCGAACAACACGAACCCGCTGATCACGCAGCTGCGGCCCGCCGCCCGCGAGCTGTCGCCCCTGCTGATCGACCTGGACGCCCTCGCGCCGGATCTGAAGGGCCTGTTCGTGGACCTCGACCCGCTCGTGCGCGTCTCGAAGCGCGGCCTGCCGGCCACCGAGCAGGTGCTCGACAACACGCGACCGCTGCTGACCCGGATCGACCCGTGGCTGCGCAACTTCACGCCGATCATCGACTACCTCGGCCTCTACAAGCGCGAGATCTCCGCCTTCATCGTGAACGACGCCGCCGCCACGCAGGGCACCGAGCGCGGCTTCAACAACGGCAACAACTTCCTCCACTACCTGCGCACGACGAACCCGGTGAACCCGGAGATGATGACCGGCTGGCCGTTCCGCCTGGGCACGAACCGCTCGAACCCGTACACCGAGCCGGGCGGATACGACAAGCTCCAGACCGAGCGCCACCTCGAGGTGTTCGGCAGCTACCTCTGCACGAGCAGGGCCACGCCGCCCGCGCCGGAGCCCAACGAGTTCATCTCCGCCGCCGTGGCCGCCCAGATCGACCAGTTCATCTTCGGCGGCGACACGAACCGCGGAAAGGCGCCTCCGTGCGACCCGCAGGCGCCTCTCGGGCGCCTCGTCGGGCAGGCGGGAAGCTTCCCCCACCTCGAGCCACTGCCGTAGCGGGCGCACGGGTTCTCCTAAGCTGACTGCGTGATCGAGAGCGCGCTTCGACGCCTCCTGCTGGCGGTGACGCGGCGGCCTCTGCTGGTGCTTGGGCTGACCGCGGTGCTTGCGCTCGGCGGTGCCGCGCTCGCGCTGCGGCTCGAGCCGAGCGCCGCAACGGAGACGCTCGTGAACCGCAGCTCGCAGAGCTTCAAGGACACGGAGCGCTTCAAGCACGACTTCGGCGACGAGGCGATCCTCGTGCTGGTGCACGGCGAGCTCACGCGCACCGTGCTCACGGCCGACCTCAACCGGCTGCTGCGGCTCGAGGGTTGCCTGGGAGGCAACGTCCCGGACAACAAGAAGGGGCTCGGCAGCCTGCCGCCGGTGTGCCGGGACATCGCCGAGCTGAAGCCGGCGAAGGTCGTGTACGGCCCGGCCACGTTCATCAACACGGCCGTCGGCCAGATCCAGGACCAGTTCTCGAAGCAGCAGCAGCGGGCGGCCGCGCAGGCGCAGCAGGCGGCCGCGGCGGCGCGCCAGCTGTCGAAGCGCCGCGGCGATCCTCGCTCCGAGCAGGAGCGCCTCGCGCGCGCCGCCGCCGACGCGGTGCAGGCGCAGTTCATCAACGACACGCTGCGGCTTGCGCTGCGCTACGGGATCACCGGCGTCCCGCAGATCAACGACCCGGCGTTCGTGTCGACGCTCGTGTTCGACCGGACAGCCGGCAGGCCCGGGATCCCCAAGTCGCGCTTCGCGTACCTGTTCCCGTCGAAGAACGCCGCGCTGATCCAGATCCGCCTGCGCCCGGACCTCACCGATGCCGAGCAGGCCCGCGCCATCGACCTGATCCGGACGGCCACGGGCGAGAAGGTCTTCAAGCCGCGCGAGGGCGCGCGCTACATCGTGACCGGGGTGCCGGTGGTGGCGGAGGGGCTCGCCGACGCCATCCAGCGCTCGATCTTCATCCTGCTCGGCGCCGCCCTCCTGCTGATGGCGGGCACGCTGGCGCTCGTGTTCCGCTCGCGCCTGCGGCTGCTCCCGCTCGGCCTCGCGCTCGCCGCCGCGGCGATGACGTTCGGCGCCCTGTCGCTGGCGGGCGGGAGCCTGACGATGGCCTCGATCGCGGCGCTGCCCGTGCTGATCGGGCTCGCGGTGGACTACGCCATCCAGTTCCAGGCCCGCTTCGACGAGGCCGAGGCGCGCGGCGACCCCGAGCCCGCGGTGGCCGCCGTGGCCGCCGGTGGGCCCACGATCCTCACCGCCGGCCTGGCCACCGCCACCGGCTTCCTGGTGCTGCTGCTCTCGCCCGTGCCGATGGTGCGCGGCTTCGGGCTGCTGCTGGTGCTCGGAATCGTGCTGGCGCTCGGCTGCGCGCTGTGCGCGGGCTTCGCAGCGCTCACGCGCTTCCGCAGGCCGCCCGATGCGGCCGCGCCGGCGCGCGCGTCGCGTCTCGCGGCGCTTCGCGAGCACCCGCGCGTCCACGCCGCGGGCGAGTGGCTGGCGGACCGCTCGTGGCGGGCGCTCGGCCTGGCCCTGTCGAGGCCGCGGCGCGTGCTGGCGATCGGGCTCGCGGTGGCCGTGGTCGGCCTGGCGCTCGACACGCAGAGCGAGGTGGCGTCGGACGTCCGCGAGCTGGTGCCCCAGGACCTCCAGGCGCTGCGCGACGTGAACGTGCTCCAGAAGGAGACCGGCGTGTCCGGCGAGATCGACGTGACCGTGCGCGCCGACGACATCACAGACCCCGAGGTGATCGCCTGGATGACGCGCTTCCAGAACCGGGTGCTGCGCGAGCACGGCTACCGGCCGGGCAAGCGCTGCACGCAGAAGCGCGGCGCCCCCGAGCTGTGCCCGGCGCTGTCGCTGCCCGACCTCTTCAGCACGGCCAGCCAGAACCAGGTGAGCCGCCTGCTCGATGCCGTGCCGGCCTACTTCTCGCAGGGAGTGGTGACCGCCGACCGCAAGACGGCCAACCTGGCGTTCGGCATCAGGCTGATGCCGCTCGACCGCCAGAAGCAGGTGGTGGACGACATCAAGGCGGCGCTTCAGCCGCCCGACGGCGTGGAGGCGTCCGTGGTGGGCCTGCCGGTGCTCGCGGCCGAGGCCAACGGCGCGCTCAGCTCGCCGTGGCGCCGCGGGCTGACCCTGCTCGCGGCCCTCGCGGGCGTGTTCCTGGTGCTGTTCGCCGCCCGTCGATCGGCGCGCGAGGCCGCGGTGCCGCTGATCCCGATCGCGCTCGCCACCGGCTGGTCGGGCCTCGTGCTGTTCATCCTCGGGCTGCTGCCCGGGGTCTTCGAGGTGGACCTGAATCCGATGTCCGTGACGCTCGGGGCGCTCGTGATCGCGATCTCGACCGAGTTCAGCGTGCTGCTCTCGGCCCGCTACCGCCAGGAGCGCGACGCCGGGGCCGGGCCGGCGCGCGCGATCGAGCTCGCCTACGCCTCCACCGGCGCCGCCGTGCTGGCGTCCGGCGCCACCGCCATCGCGGGCTTTGCCGCGCTGATCTTCTCCGACATCCGCATGCTGCGCGACTTCGGCATCCTGACCGTCGTGGACCTCACGGTCTCGCTGCTCGGGGTGATGATCGTGCTGCCGGCCGCGCTGATGTGGGCCGAGGAGCACGGGCCCTTCCACGTCCGCGACCTGCTCGCCGCCGTGCGGCTACGCAGGACGCAGGCCGACACCCCGTGACGGACGACAGGGACCGCTTCGAGGACCTCTCGCCGGGGGAGCGGCTCGCCGAGCGCGACCGCACGCACCCCGAGCCCGTGCGCCGGCCCGAGATGCCGCGAGCGGGCAACAAGTACGCCTGGCTCGTGGGCATCCTGATGCTGATGGGGCTGGCGGTGCTGCTGTTCGTGCAGACGATCCCCAACAGCGGCGAGGGCCTCGAGGGACCACCGGTGGGCAAGCGGCTCAAGGCGTTCGCGGCGCCGTCCGCCCTGGGCCCGCTGAGCGGCGACGCGAACGTGTGCCAGAAGGAGCCCTGCCCCAAGCAGGCGGGACCGGAGCCGGCCTGCAAGCTCGTCTCGAAGGACGTCGTGAACGTGTGCGAGCTGCGCAAGCGCCCGCTCGTGCTCACCTTCATCTTCGACCGCGGCGCCGACTGCTACCCGCAGGTGGACCGCACCGAGCGCGTGAAGGACGATCTGGAGGGAGTGCAGTTCGCGACCGTGTTCTTCAGCCACAAGACCCACGACGAGATCCGGCGTCTCGTGGAGGAGCGGCGCTGGACGCAGCCCGTGGCCGTGGATCAGGATGGGGCCGTGGCAAACCTCTACGGCGTGGGCGGCTGCCCGACCACGGTATTCGCCAAGGCCGGCGGCAAGGTCACCGGTACGAAGCTCGGGAACATCACCGAGCAGGAGCTGCGCACGCGCGCGGAGCGGCTGCGTGGATGAGCGGATGAGCCAGCTCGACCTGGTGGACGGCTGGGTCGAGCCCGAGCTGGCGGACGAGTTCCCGCAGCTGAGCCTCGTCCACGCCCGCGTGGAGGTGCATCCCGGCCCGTCGCCGCGCGCGGTGAAGCAGCGGCTGCGCATGCTGGCCGACCGCTACACGGGCGGCAAGGTCGTGCACATGCGCCAGGACCCGGTGCCGTGGGCCTACCGCGTCTTCTCGCGCCAGGTGGGCATCGACCCGGACACGGACCGCACGCCGGTGGAGGGAGTGGCGCTGCGGCGCCTGAAGCACGGCGGGCTGCGCAGCGAGAACCTGGTGGACGACGCTCTCACGATCGCCATCGCCGAAACGGGCGTGCCGCTGATCGCGTTCGACGCGGAGCGCGTGGACGGCAACCTCGGGCTCCGACTCGCGCGCTCGGGCGAGTCGCTCGGAGAGGCGCGGCCGCTGTCGGCGCGCCAGCTCGTGATCGCCGACGGGGAGCGGCCGGTGGCGGTGGTGCTCGGCGAGGTGGGCGTGGACGCGGGCGTGACCCCGGAGACCGATCAGATGATCGTCTGCGCCCTGGGCGTGAAGGGAGTGCCTCGCATCAGCCTGGAGGAAGCGCTGTGGTGCGCGGCCGAGACGCTTTACACTTGAGCGGTCGTGCCTGACGTTCTCGATAGGACGTGTTCGGGCGCCCAGCGCTGCTGCGCCCGGCCACGCCGCGCTGCCCGGACGAGCGCGCGGCCCGCCGCACGCTCCTCGATCAGGTCGCCCGGCTCGAGAACCAGCTCTCGCAGCTCTTCTGCTCCACATGGCCGCGCACGAACATGCCACGGCCGCTGGTGCCGGGCCGCGGCGGCGGAGCGCGCCTGCTCTCGCTGGCCGAGCTCGAGGAGCTGCGCGACGACCTCGCGGGGCAGGTGGCGGACTCCCGCCGCGCCCTCTCCGACCGGACCTGGGTCGAGGAGCAGAACCGGCGCCTGATCGAGGAGATGCTCCTGGCGCCGGAGCGCCACAAGTGGGTGCGGGTCTCGCACGAGGACATCGGCGAGCCGGGCTGCCGGCACTGGCACGTGCGGCCGCGCTGGAGCTTTATCGGGATGCTCATGGGCTGGTGGCGGGTGGTCATCAGCTCGGGCTGTCCGTTAGCCACCTGAATGGGCCGGCGAAGCCGCAAGCGCGGTGATTCGACGCGCGCGGAGCGCGACGCGGCACGCGAGGAGCGAGCCCGTCAGCGCGCGCTCGCGGAGGCGTCTGGGCGCCCGCCCAGCGTGCGCAAGCCGCGGCCCGGCCGGCCGTCGCCCGACGAGCGCCCCACGCCGCCCTGGGGCAGCTTCCCGCTCTCCGAGCTCGTGATCTTCCTCGGCATCGTCCTGATCATCTGGGGCGCGCTGAAGGGCAGCGACGGCGAGCGCTTCATCTTCGCCGGCCTCGTGATCGCCTCGCTCGGCGGCGGCGAGCTGGCGCTGCGCGAGCACATGGCCGGCTACCGCTCGCACTCGTCCCTGCTGGCCGGGGCGGCGGCGTTCGTGGCGGTCACGGCAGTGGCGCTCGGCCTCGGGCCGGTGAAGGTGTGGGTGCTGCTCGCACTCGGGCGTCGCCGTCTTCGCAGGTACCTTCTACGCGATGCGCGAGCTATTCAAGCGCCGCTCGGGCGGCCTCGGCTTCCGGTGAACGAGCGACGACTCCGGATCGCGGGGCTTCACCACGTGACCCTGCTCTGCAAGGACGTGGAGCGCTCGCTGGGCTTCTACCGCAACCTGCTCGGGATGCGGCTGGTCAAGCAGACCACGAACGAGGACGACCGCGGCGCGCGGCACCTCTTCTTCGGCGACGAGGAGGGTCGGCCCGGCACGCTGGTCACCTGCCTCGAGTACCCGGACCTGGACGAGGGGACCGTGGGCCGCGGCTCCACGCACCACCTCGCGCTCGCGGTGGAGACCGAGGAGGAGCTGGCCGGCTGGCGCGACTACCTCACCGCGCAGGGGATCCCGGTCACCGACGTGATGGACCGGACCTACTTCAAGTCCGTCTACCTGCGCGACCCGGACGGCCACATCATCGAGCTGGCCACGCAGGGCCCGGGCCTGACAGCGGACGAGGCGCTCGAGGAGCTCGGCCGCAAGCCGGTCTGACGGTCCAGAGGGCGATGGGCGACGGGCGGCCGGCCTCTCCCCGGCCGCCCATGCCCTGCTCCGGTCAGGCGGCCGTCAGCGCGCGTTCGCGAGTCGCCAGCGAGGCCCGCGCGGGGGCCTGGGGGACGCGCGTCGCGTCCGCGGGTTGCGCGGCGGCCTCGACTCCTGCCGGGGCGTTCTTTGCGGTGAGCACCGCGGCCAGTGCAAGGCGCTGGCGCTCGGTGAGCGTCCCGACCTGCTTGTTCTCCGGGACACCGAGGCGAGACCAGCAGCCTTCTGCAACGTGCCCTGCCCCAGCGCTTCTGGCTCATCAGCAGGTCGCTGATCGACATGCTGTGCGCCTGCCAGGGGCAGCTGAGGATCACCTCAGCGGCCGAGAGCTCGCCCGCTGCGATTCGACGCTTCATTCGAGCCCGGGCAAGTCGTACGCGATTTGCGTACTCCAATGCCCGCAAATGCTGCTCTTGACCAGCGTCGATCGTGGCCGACTTGCCCATCAGACCTCCCCGCACTTCGTGCGATCTCTCTTACAACGACAACAGCGATGCAGATTCCCCGGGCCTCCGACAGCGGGGTGAAGCACGTGCGTCAGTGGGCCAGACACGTGGTTCAAAAGCTGCCCCGAGGCCGGGGCCCATCAAAGCCTCTCCCGCGCCGAGCGTCAACATGGATGATGGGCTCGCAGTCGCTAAGAGCGGGCTTTTCGTGAAAGCGGCTGGGTGGGTATGTTGAAGGCGATGCGCTCCACGAAGATCGTCGCGACCATCGGTCCAGCCTCGAAGGATCTCGACGTTCTCGAGCAGATGATCCGAGCCGGGATGGATGTGGCCCGGCTCAACTTCGCCCACGGCGACGCGCAGCAGCACAGGGAGATCGCGGAGACGGTCCGCGCGGCGGCCGAGCGCGCCGAGCGCGATGTGGCGATCCTCGGGGACCTGCCCGGCCCGAAGCTGCGCATCGGTCCGGTGGCCGGCGGCGTGGCCGAGCTGAGTCGCGACTCGCAGGTGGTGATCACGCAGGAGCAGGTGGAGGGCACCGCGGAGCGGCTGCCCGTGGCCTGGGAGGGCTTCGCGGAGCTGGTGGACAAGGGCGACGTGCTCTACCTCGCCGACGGCGCCGTGCGCCTGCGCGTGGCCGAGGTGCGCGACGGCGAGGTGATCACCAAGGTGCGAGGTGGGCGGCAGCGTGGCCTCGCGGCAGGGCCTCAACCTCCCGAACGTGACGGTCTCGCTGCCGGCTGTGAGCGAGGAGGACATCGGGCTGATCGACGCTGGCCTTGACCTGGGCGTGGACTTCTTCGCGCTCTCGTTCGTGCGTCGCCGCGAGGACCTCGACCCGGTGCGCGAGCACCTGAAGGCCCGCGACGTGGACGTGCCGCTGATCGCGAAGATCGAGAAGCCGCAGGCGGCGGCGAACGGCGAGGAGATCATCCAGGCGGCCGACGGCATCATGATCGCCCGCGGCGACCTCGGCATCGAGCTGCCGATCGAGGAGGTCCCGCTGGTCCAGAAGCGGCTGCTCGCGATCGCGGGCCGCTACGCCACGCCGACGATCACGGCCACCCAGATGCTCGAGTCGATGGTCCACTCCACGCGTCCGACGCGCGCCGAGGTGGCCGACGTGGCGAACGCGATCTTCGACGGCACCGACGCGGTGATGCTCTCCCAGGAGACCGCCGTCGGAAAGCACCCGGTGCTCGCGGTCCAGATGATGGCGTCGATCGCGCAGACCACCGAGCGCGAGCTGCCCTACGGGCGCTGGCTCGCCGAGCGGGGCCCGCAGGCGAACAACCAGTACCACGCGATCGCGTTCGGAGCGGTCGGCGCCGTCTACCAGCTCGGCCTCAAGTGCATCGTCTCGCCGACGAACACCGGCACCACCGCCGGGCTGATCTCGGCCTACCGGCCGAAGGCGCCGGTGCTGGCGCTGTCGCCGCACATGGAGGTCGTGCGGCGCTGCCAGCTGCTCTGGGGCGTGCACCCGCGGCTCAACGAGGAGCCGATGGACACGCTCGGCCTGATCGACGCATGCGCCGAGGTGGCCGAGCGCGAGGGCTTCGCGCAGAAGGGCGACAAGATCGGGATCACGGCCGGGCTGCCGGCCGGGAGCGCGGGCGGCACGAACCTGTTCAAGGTGCACACGCTCGAGGACTAGCTGGCGCCGGCGCTCGCGGAAGGCCTTGGCCTTCTCGATGTTGCCGCAGGAGTCCATCGAGCACCAGCGCCCGGAGCGGTTCTTCGACTTGTCGTAGAAGGCCCACTCGCACTCCTCGCGCGGGCACGCCTTCAGCCGCTCCCAGCGGCCGTGCTCAACCGCGGCGGCCACGATCGCCATCAGGCGCGCCACCGCGCCGTCCACGCCGTCTGCGTCGGGCACGAGCTCGGGGTCGCGGCCGCCCTCGAAGCGCACGCGCACGCCGGCGCGCCGCACGGCTCGGTCGAGCCGCTCGACGCGCTCCGTGTCGAGCGCGTGGCCGTTGTTGTGCCGGAGCACTGCGCGCAGACCCTCGCGCACGTCGATCGCCCGCCTGAGGTCGGCGGGGCCGACCTCGTCGCCGCTGTCCATCAGGCCGCGCTCGACGAACCAGTCGCGCAGCGCATCGGGGCTCGAGAGCTCGTCCTCGCCGCTCTCGAGGTCGATGCTGTTCACGAACCGCTGCACGAGGTAGAGCGGCTGAGGCGCGGTCTTGGCGGGGGTGGACTCTCCGGGTGCCATAACTGGCAAAAAGTTTAGCTGGTGCTATCATTTCTGGCATAACGATTTAGCCGGTTATCTCACGGACACGCGCAGGGGCGTTGTTGAGGCGAATGGAGATCGAAATGGCCGAGCCGATCACCATCATCCATTCCACCGAGGCGACGTCAGAACGTCTGGCGCCTGCGCGCTTGACGACCGGCGTGCCCCGCCGGCCCCGCGCTGCTTGCCTATGTCGAGGCGAGCTGCGGGCGGCGGTCGGGCTCCTGGACGGGCAGGCGGTCGCCGATCCGTTCCATCCGACCGCGGATCGTGGAGATCTGCGGTTCCAGCCGTCAGGAGGTGGCACGATGAACCAGTGCTCAGCTGGGCGGTGGCAACGCCCGCCGCTACTAGCCTTATGGCTTCATGAAGGAAGCCAGCTACAGGGACGGGATGCGGGTGATGCTCCCGCTGATGCCGGCGATCGTCGCCTTTGGCGCATCCTTCGGCGTCCTGGCGAGGGCCGCCGGCGTCGATTCGCTGGCGGCGCTCGTCATGTCGGCCACGACCTTCGCGGGCTCGGCGCAGTTCGCCGTCGTGTCCGTGCTCGGGGCGGGCGGCACCGCGGCCGCCGCGATCGGCGCGGCGGTGCTGCTGAACGCCCGCTACGCGCCGATGGCACTCGCCGCTTCGGGCGCGTTCCGCGGCCATCCGCTTCGCAGGCTGCTCGAGGCTCAGCTGCTCGTGGACGAGAGCTGGGCGCTGTCGAGCCGCGGCGGCCGTTTCGACCGGAAGCTGCTGCTCGGCGCGGGCGGCCTTCTCTACGTGGGCTGGAACGCCGGAACCGCGATCGGGGTGCTCGCCGGCGACAGCCTCGCCGACCCCGCCACCCTCGGCCTCGATGCGGCCTTCCCGGCCCTCTTCCTGGCGCTGCTCGCGCCGCTCCTGCGCGCACGCTCCCCGCTCGTGGCAGCGCTCCTGGGCGCCGCTATCGCGCTCGCCCTCACGCCGATCACCCCCGCCGGAGTGCCGGTGATCGCCGCCACCGCGGCCTGCCTGGTCGGCCTCACGCGCCCGCCGCGGGCCGCCGCGCCGTCCCGGCTGGCGGGGGAGGCCTCCTCGTGAGCGCCGTCTGGCTATGCGTGATCGTGGTGGGCATGGCCACGATCGCGGTGAAGGCCGGCGGGCCGGTGCTGGCCGCCGAGCGCGAGCTGCCCCAGGGCGTCGCGCGCGTGGTCGACCTGCTCGCTCCGGCACTGCTCGCCGCGCTGGTGGCCACGCAGGCCTTCGCGAGCGACGAGGCGCTCGTTCTGGACGAGCGTGCCGCGGGCCTGCTCGCCGGCGGCTGCGCCATCCTGCTGCGAGCGCCGATCCTCGTGGTCGTGCTCGTGGCTGCCGCCACGGCGGCCGGCCTGAGGGCGATCTCGTGAGCGCCCGCGGCTGGGCGCTGTTCGCGGCCGTGTCCGTGATCTGGGGCATGCCGTACCTGTTCATCAAGATCGCGGTCGACGAGATGTCCCCGAGCGTGGTGGCCTGGTCGCGGCTGGCGCTGGCGGCGGCGGTGCTGCTGCCCGTGGCGTGGAAGCTCGGCGCGCTGCGCGGCCTCGGTGAGCGCTGGCGCATCCTGACCGTCTTTGCCGCCGTCGAGATGGCCATTCCGTGGCCCCTGCTCGGCTTCGGCGAGGTCCACATCAGCTCGTCCTTCGCCGCGATCCTGGTTGCGGCCGTGCCGCTGTTCGTGGCGCTGATCGCCCTGCGCTTCGACCACTCGGAGCGCCCCACGCGCACGCGCCTGGTCGGCATGCTGATCGGCCTCGCGGGGGTCGTCGGCGCTCGTGGGCATCGACGTCGGCGGGCACACCGACGAGCTGCTCGGCTCGCTCGCGGTCCTGGTGGTGGCGTTCTGTTACGCGATCGGCCCGATGATCGTGAAGCGCCGCCTCTCGGATGTTGACCCGCTCGGCCCGGTGGCGGCCTCGCTCGCGATAGCCGCGCTGCTCGTCATGCCGTTCGCGCTCGCGGACCTCCCGGAGTCCACGCCGTCCGCCGATGCGCTGGCGTCTGTCGTGGTGCTCGGGCTCGTCTGCTCCGCGCTCGCCTTCCTCCTCTTCTTCCGGCTGATCGCCGAGGTGGGGCCCAGCCGCGCGACCGTGATCACCTACGTGAACCCGGTCGTGGCGCTTGCGCTGGGCGTCGCGATCCTCGACGAGACCGTCACGACCGGGCGTGGCGGTGGGGCTGCTGCTGATCCTCGCCGGCTCGTGGCTGTCCACCGACGGGCGGGTCCCGCCCGGGCTCGCGGCGCTCGCCGATCGGGTGCGCGGCCGTCCCCGTGCACGAGGTTCCGAGGCTCCCAGCTAGCTCAACCGCTGCATCTTCAGTTGACCAGTGGACGCAAATCGTCGCGGAGCGATATGTTGCCGCGCTGGCAGGGTAGGAAGCCTTTAGCCGTAAAGCACCAAACGGGAGGACCTGGGATGAAGCTCCGCGGAGCCGTAGTAGCGCTGACCGCGCTTGTCGTACTCGCCCTCGCCGCACCTGCAGTTGCAGGCACCGGCTTGAACTCTTACAAGGCGAAGGCGCGGGGCGCCAAACAGCTCCGCGAGCTGAAGCGCATGGGGTTCGACCTCACCGAGGGCAAGCGGCGCGGCGGCATCGAGATCGTGGCGACGAAAGCACAGATCAGCGACCTCCGCAAGGCCGGCGTCAAGGCCAGCTGCATCCGGGACGACGCGGCCGCACGGCGCGCCGCGCGGCCGCCGCACAGGCTGCTGGCGGGCTGGCACGGTCTGGCGACCGTTCGCGCGCACCGACGTCGACGTGTCGGGCGTCGGCGGGCAACCCCACCGCAACATCAAGACTCAGATGGAGAAGCTGGCGGAGAACTACAGCGACATCGCCAAGCTCGAGACCATCGGCCACTCCGTCAACGGGCTCCCGATCTACGCGATGAAGGTCACGCGAACGCCCGACCGTGGACGGACGGAAGCCGTCCCGCGGTGCTCTACTCGGCGGTCGCAGCATGCCCGCGAGTGGCTCGCTGGCGAGACCGAGCGGCGGACGCTGCGGCTCTTCCTCGACAACTACGGCAACACGGCACGGCGATCGGCACCGATGGCCAGCCCGTGGACGGCGTGTCTCGCGGAGGAGATCACCGACCTGGTGGACACGCGCGAGCTGTGGTTCATCCTGATCGCGAACCCCGACGGCTACGACTTCACGTTCGACCCGCGAGAACCGTCTGTGGCGCAAGAACCTCCGCGACAACAACGGCGACGGCCAGATCACAGCCGTCGACGGCGTGGACCCGAACCGCAACTTCCCGACGCGCTGGAACTACGACGACGAGGGCTCGAACACCGACACGTCGTCCGAGACCTATCGCGGCACGGGCCCGGCCTCCGAGCCGGAGACGCAGGCGTTCCTGTCGCTGATGGACAGGGTCAACTTCGCCTACAACAAGAACGACCACACCGCGGCGCAGCTGCTCCTGTGGCCGTTCGGGTGGCAGGTGGACACGCATCCCGCCGACGAGCCGCTGATGATCGCGCTCGCCGGGGACGACGCGAACCCGGGCATCGAGACGTTCGACCCGGACGTGGGCGCCGACCTCTACACGACCAACGGCGACACGAACGACCACATGTACAAGTCGACCGAGACGATCTCGTTCACCCCGGAGGGCACCGCGGCGGCCACGGGCAGCGTCTTCGTCTTCCAGGACAACGAGGCCGACGTGCAGGCCGAGTTCGAGCGGCACGTGCAGTTCGCGCTCGACCTCGCGCGCTCGGCGGACGACCCGACGCACCCGGTAGAGCCACCTCGGCATCAAGCCGGCGAAGTTCGTGCGTCGACAAGTTCAACGTCTCGTACGGCAACCCGCAGACCGTGCAGGTGAACGCCCGCCGCGACCTCGGCCCGATCCAGCTGCGCTACCAGGTCAACGGCGGCGCGGACGCGCAGGCCACGTACCAGTCCGAGTGGCAGGGCGGCAAGCGCTACGGGAACGAGGGCGACTACTGGTACCACCGGATGCGCGGGCAGGTCAGCGGAACGCCAGCCCGGGCGACGACGTGGAGGTCTGGTTCTCGCGCCCCGAGCAAGGACGTGAAGAGCGACTCGTTCACCTACAACGTCAGGTCCGACTCGGGCGCGCGCGTGCTCGTGCTCGCGGTCGAGGACTACACCGGCAACTCGGCCCTGCCGGCGTACCACGGACAGACGAAGCCAAACTACCTCGACTACTACGCGCGACGCGCTGGCGCGACAACCACGTCTAGTACGACGTCTACGACTACGACGCCATGGGGCGCAAGGCCCGGATCCGCTCGGAGTGCTGAGCCACTACGACGCGGTCATCTGGTACACCGGCAACGACAACGTCACGCGTGAGCCCGGCCACCCCGGGCGTCTCCGATGCCGAGGCGTGGGAGACGATCATGTCCGTGCGTGACTTCGTGAACGAGGGCGGTCGCGTGTCGGTGTCGGGCGTGAACGCCGGGCGGCAGTGGGACCTCGTGGAGTACCCGACCGAGGGGCTCCCGAACTCCACACTGCGACGGTGACCTCCAGACGACCGACGACGGCAAGTGCAACCCGCTCTCGAACGATTTCGCCCAGTACTACCTCGGGGCGTACCTGCGGTCCGACGCGGGCGGCCAGGACCCGGACGGGAACATCTTCCCGGTGCCGGGCACGGCCGGCGGTCCGCTCGGCGGGCTCACGTTCGACCTCAACGGCCCGGCAGCGCGGAGAACCAGGGCGGCGAGCGGTCTCGGGACCGGCAACTTCCTGGTCACGTCGAGCGTCCTGCCGAAGAACAGTACCCGCAGTTCGCAAGCGACCAGGCGGCCGACTGGCAACTGTCGGGCGGCGCCGCGTTCGACCCGCACTCGGGCATCGAAGTACCTGTACTCCCAGTATGCGGACGACGGGCTACAAGCGCATCACGCGGACGGTCGACCTGACGGGCGTCACCGGCACGGCCAGCCGGCGAACCTGTCCTTCTGGACCTCGTTCAACACGGAGCTAGATTGGGACTTCGTGTTCGTCGAGGCCCGCACGGCCGGCCAGGACGACTGGACGACGCTGCCCGACGCAGAACGGGCACACGAGCCAGAACACCGGCGCGAGCTGCCCGGCGGGCTGGGGCCAGGAGCTGCATCCCATCTGCAGCACTACCAGACGCGCCACGAGAACGGTCCGGGCGACGAGGACAACACGTGCGATCCGGTCGGACGTGGGGACGCCGGTCGGTCAGTGGAACGCAGCGTCCGGCAACTCGGGCGGCTGGCAGAACTGGTCGATCGACCTAAGCGCCTACAGCGGGAAGCAGGTCGAGTTGTCGATCGTGTTCGCGACCGACTGGGGCACGACCACGGTGCCCAGGCGCGATGGTCGACGACGTGACCGTCACGGCCGGCTCGAACGTCAGCGAGACGTCGTTCGAGACCCAGGGCGACCTGGGCGGCTGGACCATCCCGGGCGCCCACCCGGAGGGCCCGTCGGAGAACGTCAACGATTGGATCCAGTCGGAGCGGATCCCGTTCGAGGACGCCGCGGTCACCGTGACCCAGTTCGGGATGATGTTCGGCTTCGGCCTAGAGGGAGTGAACGGAGCGGGCAACCGCGCCGTGCTGATGGACCGCATGCTGGACCACCTGCTGCAGTAACGGCCCAGCGTTAGGAGTCGAGGGCGTCGGCGCCCGCCTCGGGCGCCGACGCCGGCGGCTGCCAGATCGGCGGCTCGATGCCCTCGACCTGGCCCTTCACGCGCTCGAAGACGGCGAGCGCGCGGTCGAGGTGGTCCTTCTCGTGCGTGGCCATCACGCTCGTGCGCAGCAGCGCGCCGCCGCGCTGGACGGCCGGGTAGATCGCCACGTTCACGTAGACGCCGGCGTCGTAGAGCGCCTTCCAGAGGAACACGGCCTTCCAGTCGTCGCCGATCAGCACCGGGACGATCGGGGTGACCACCTCGGAGCCGTCCGGCATGCCGGTCGGCTCCATCACGTGGTACCCGAGGTCCGCCAGGCCGTCGTGCAGGTAGCGCGCGTTGTCGAGCACGCGCGCCATCAGCTGCGGGCCCTCGTCCGAGCGGATGATCTCGAGCGCGCCGAGCGCGGCGCCGATCGCCGCGGGCACCGCGGCGGCGGTGAACATGAACGAGCGCGACTGGACGCGCAGGAAGTCGATCACGTCGGCGGGCCCGGCGATGAAGCCGCCGCAGGACGCGAGGGACTTCGAGAACGTGCCCATGCGCAGGTCGACCTCGTCCTCCACGTCCATGAGCTCGCAGGCGCCCGCGCCGCGGCGCGCCCAGCACGCCAACGCCGTGGGCCTCGTCGATCATCAGGCGCGCGCCGTGCTCGCGGCAGAGCGCCACGATGTCCGGCACGGCGGCGAGGTCGCCCTCCATCGAGAACACGCCGTCAACGACCACGAGCACGCCTCCGCCGTCGCTCTCGGAGCGCTGGAGCATCGTCTCGAGCTTGTCGAGCCGGTTGTGGCGGTACGGGCGGATGCGCGCGCGCGACATCATGACCGCGTCGAGGATCGACGCGTGGTCGCCGGAGTCGCAGATCACGGTGTCGCCGGGACCGAGCAGCGTGCCTATCGCCCCGGTGTTCGCCAGGTAGCCGGTTGTGAAGACGAGCGCGTCCTCCGTCCCCATGAACTCGGCCAGGTTGCGCTCGAGCTCCAGGTGGAGCGAGAGCGTGCCGTTCAGGAAGCGCGAGCCGGTGAGGCCGGTGCCGAAGCGCTCGAGGGCGTCGCGGGCGGCCGCCTTGACGCGCTCGTCGCCCGTGAGCCCGAGGTAGTTGTTCGAGCCGAGCATGATGCGCTCGTGGCCCTCCATGTGGACCACCGGCCCGGCCGGGCCCTCGAGCACCCTGAAGTAGGGCATGAGGTCGTGGTCGCGAGCAGCCTGGAGCTGCTCTAGCCGCTCGTGGTGGCGTGCCTTCTCGAATAGGTCGATAGCCGTAGGCATATACAGTCCCGCGCCGTGTCAGTCGAGGTAGCGCCCGTCTCCTCGCGCAGAGACGTGCGCGATTTCATCGAGCTCCCGTTCCGGCTGCACTCTAACGCGGAGCAGTGGATTCCCCCGCTCAAGATCGAGCGCCGGCTGTTCCTCCACAGGCGCACCGGGCCGTTCTACAAGCACGGCGAGGCCGAGCTGTTCCTGGCCCGGC
This sequence comes from uncultured Thermoleophilaceae bacterium, assembly GCA_963774095.1. Lineage (GTDB taxonomy): Bacteria > Actinomycetota > Thermoleophilia > Solirubrobacterales > Thermoleophilaceae > JACVRW01. The sequence continues at coordinate 44,632 of CAVZDS010000003.1, read as the reverse complement.
GCGACGGGCGCGTTGTGGGCCGCATCAGCGCGCAGATCGACCGCGCCTTCAACGAGTACCAGGAGAATGCCTGGGGCATGTTCGGCTTCCTCGAGCTGGAGGACGACATCGAGGTGCTGCGGGCGCTGCTCGACGCGGCCGCCGCCTGGCTTCGCGAGCGCGGGCGCGACCGGATGGTCGGCCCGATGGACTTCACCATGAACGACGAGAGCGGCGTGCTGATCGAGGGCTTCGAGCTCGAGCCGATGATCCGCCAGGCGTGGCACCCGCCCTACTACCAGCGGCTGTGCGAGGAGGCGGGCCTCGAGAAGTCGGTGGACACCTTCATGTGGTCGCTCCACATCACCGGCCGCGACAGGGTGATGTCGATCATCTGGGATCTCGCCGAGAAGCTCGAGCCGAAGCACGGGATCCGGATCCGCAAGATGAGCCGCCTGCACCTGCGCCGCGACCTGGACGCGTTCGCCGAGATCTACAACGAGGCCTGGTCGCGGAACTTCGGCTTCGTCCCGTACTCGAAGGAGGACGTGGACGCCTACGCCCAGGAGCTCCAGCTCGTCTACGACCGGCCCTGGTTCATGATCGCCGAGGACTCCGAGGGCAAGACGGTGGGCATGGCGATCACCGTGCCGGACATCAACCAGGTGCTGAAGCGGATGAACGGCCGCGTGCTGCCGAGCGGCTGGTGGCACTACCTGAACCGGCGGCGGATCATCGATCGTTGCCGGGTCGGCTTTCTCGGCGTGAGGCCGGCGTACCAGCACACGGGGGTGGCCGCGGGCCTCTACGCCGAGCACTTCGACATGGCCGAGGTCACTCGCATCAAGGGCGGCGAGATGGGCTGGATCCTCGAGACCAACAAGGCCATGAACCGCGCGATGGAGGCGATGGGTGGCGAGATCGTGAAGAAGTACCGGGTATACGAGCGAGCCCTTTGATACGTTGGCCGCCGTGTCCGAGAACCTTCCCGTGCTTGCCGAACCGCGCCCGATCGAGCGACGCGTGGAGGTCTCGCTTCCCGCAGCCGTCGCCGCCGCCACCGGTGGCTTCCTGATCGGGGTGGCCACCTTCCTCCTGGTGCGCGTCCTGAGGCGCCCCCGCCCGGCCGCGCTGCGGCTTGGTGGCGGCCGCGGCCGCGGCAAGAAGGTCGACGTCGCCGCCTCGCGCTCCTTCCTCGTCGACATCCACCTCCTGAAAGACCGATAGCCGCCAAGCTCGAGCAGGACGTCGTCCCCGCCGGCCCGTACAGGCTTCCGGGCCCGGGCCGGGACGGGGTCATGGTCGCCCGCGACGGCGCGCTCACCCGGGCGCTGTGGATAGGGGACGAGCAGGTGGTGGTGCGGGCCTGGGCGGCCGGCGGTGCGGTGCGCTTTTCGGCCTCGGCCGCGGCGCGGGAGCTTGCACTGAAGGGGATCGAGCGCATGAGGTTCGCCCTCGGCGTGGATCACGATTTGAGCGAGTTCCACCGTCGCTTCGGCTGGGACCCGCTGATCGGGCCGGTGATTCGCCGCAAGCCGTGGCTGAGGCCGCGCCGCCGGCCGGAGCCGTTCGAGGCGCTCGCCTGGGCGGTTTGCGAGCAGCTGATCGAGTCGGGCCGCGCGGCCGGCATCCAGCGCCGGATCGTCTGGCGCCACGGGCGCCGCAGCGACTGCGGCACGCTGCGAGCGCCGCCCTCGGCCGCCTGGCTGGCGGGCCGCTCGCCGGCGGAGCTCGACGCCTGCGGCCTTGCCCCGAAGCGCTCGATCGCCCTGGTCCGCGCGGCGCGCGAGGTGGCTTCGGGGCGGGCCGACCTCAGCCAGCACGAGCCAGCGTGGAGGCGCCTGCGCGCGATTCCGAATATCGGCGACTGGACGCTCGAGATGCTGGCCGTGGCGGGCCAGGGCCGCGACGACAAGCTCCCCGCGCTCGACGTGGCCTACCTCAAGTTCGTGGGCCTGGCCGCTCGCATGGGCCGCCGCGCCACCGAGGACGAGGTGCGCGAGTTCTTCGAGCCCTACGGGGAGTACGCGGCGCTGGCGGGCTGCTACGCGCTTCACCTGCGGCACTGAGGGGCTCGGTGCCACGAACGGCAGCATTGAAGGGTGGCCCACGCCGGGTGGGTCATCCCAGTGGCGGATATAGCAACCAAGATGACCCACCTTGTGCGGCTCCCTTCAATGCACAGAGTGCCGCGAATACTCTTGAGGTATGACTGAGAAGCTTGAGAAGACAGAGCAGGAGTGGCGCGAGGAGCTCTCGCCCGACCGCTTCCACGTCCTACGTGAGAAGGGGACCGAGCCGCCGTTCACGGGTGCGTACACGCACTCCAAGGCGGATGGCATCTACCGCTGCGGCGCCTGCGGCGCCGAGCTGTTCAGCTCGGACACGAAGTTCGATTCGGGTACCGGCTGGCCGAGCTTCACCGAGCCGGCGGTGGCCGACGCCGTGGAGCTACACGAGGACCGCAGTCTCGGGATGGTCCGCACCGAGGTGACCTGCGCCCGCTGCGGCGGCCACCTCGGCCATGTCTTCCCGGACGGCCCGGGCCCGGGCGGCCAGCGCTACTGCATCAACTCGCTGTCGCTGGACCTGGACGAGTCCGAGGCCGAGGGTCACTCCTCGACCACGTCGACCACCTCGTAAACGCCCGAGACATACTCGTTGTGGACGAACGCCGAGAGCCGGTCCACTCGCTGGTTCTCCTCGGCATCGGCCTCGGCGCGCCACTGGCGATAGTCGTCCTCGGTCATGTCGAAGAGACCGAATGAGATGACCTCGTCCTCGTCGCGGATGTTGCGGGCGTGGTACGCGCGCTGAAAGCCCGGCGGCTTCGAGTCGCCCGGGTCCCAGGAGCGGCGGAACTGATCCCACGCTCCGGGCTTGAGGCGGCGGGCAGTGAACATCACGATCATCGTGTACCTCCTCGGGTCGGTTCGCCGAGTCTTCCATGACCCACGAAGATGGGTCAAACGCCCCATGCCGTGAGCTCCGGCCGCGCTTAGCGTTGCGTCACACCCGACGAAGGAGGCAGAGATGCCGAAGGTTTCGAGGGAGAGCGCGAGCCAGGGCGGCGACTATGGGGCGGTTCTCGACCGCTTCGAGGAGCTGGAGGGCTACACGCTCAGCTTCGTGTCGTTCCGCGAGGACATCGACGCGACGCCGCTCTACAAGGGCCTGCCCGACGACCGCTGCCAGTGCCACCACTGGGGCTACGTGCTCAGCGGCGCCGTCACGTTCCGGTACGCCGACGGCGAGGAGCAGATCGTCGCCGGCGAGGCCTTCTACATCCCGCCGGGACACGTGCCCGTCAAGCACGCACCCGGCACGGAGGTCGTCATGTTCAGCCCGACCGACGAGCTGGCCGTCACCGAGGCGGCGATGGAGCGCAACATGAAGGCGATGCAGTCGGCCTGAGCGGACGCTCAGGCCGGGACGGGCACGGGCAACTCCTCCTCCGGGAGGAGTCCGTGCCTCATCGCGAACAACCCAGCGGCTGCGCGCGTCGACGCTTCGATCTTCGCGTAGATGTGCTCGACGTGATTCGCCACTGTCTTGGGTGAGATCACGAGCCGCTCGGCGATCTCCTTGTTGGACAGACCGCGCGCAAGCAGCCGGAGCACCTCCACCTCGCGCTGGGTCAGCCCCGCCGGCCCGCCGTGGCGGCGCGACACGCGGTGGCCCGCCGCGCCCAGGACCGCCTGGACCGCGTCGGCATCGAGGCGGCCGACCTTCACGTCGGCGCGCAACTCGGCGGCGGCGGCCTCCGCCGAGAGCGCGCCGCGGTGCGGGCGCGGCTCGCGCATGGCCTGGTAGGCATCGGCGGCGCCCAGCACCCGCGCGGGCTTGGAGATCCCGTTGCCCGAGAGGCCGCGCGGGTACCCAGAGCCGTTGCAACGCTCGCGGTGCTGAACGGCGATCGCCGCAAGCGGGGCGAGCGCCTCCGACTGCCGCAGCATCCGCTCGGTGAGGTACGGCCCCATGCGAATGCGCTCCCAGTCGCCGCCGGCGAGCGGACTGCGCTTGTCCAGGACCGCGTTCGAGATCCCCAGCCGCCCGAGGTCGTGCGCCAGGCCGGCGCGCCGCAGCGTCCGGATCTCCGAATCGGGCATGCCGAGCCGCTCCCCCGCCGCGCCGGCAAGCTCCGCGACGGCGCGGGCGTGCCCGAGGAAATACGGCGACTTGAGGTCCACGAAGCTCGCCACGGCCAAGAGCGCGGCGTCAAAGCGCTCGCCAGAGACCACGATCGCCAGAGCGGGCTCCGCCGCGATCACCGCATCCCAGCTGCCCAGCGTGTCGAGATCGGACAGGATCACCTCGGCCTCCGCCTCGATCACGTCGGAGACCGAGGGGTCGAACTGCGCGCCGCGCCGATCACGCGCGAGCTCCTTCGCCGCGTCCACGCCGCCGACGCGGTTCGCCACCTCGACGAACTCGGCGGCCTGCGCAAGCCGCGAGGCCATGGGGACCTCCTCCCCGCCCCGCTCGCCGGGCCAGCCGCGCCCGTCCCAGCGCTCGTACGATGCGCCGAGGGCCTCGAGCACCTGCGCCGGGAGCTCCAGCTGCTCGCCCAGGGAGCGGGCCATCTCGGCGTGCTGGGCGATCATCCCGTCGACTTCGCGATGGCCCGAGAGGGCGAACTCGAGCGCGAGCTGGAAGCGCTGGAGCGGGGAGCGGCCGGCCCCGAGCATCCGCAGCCCCGAGAGGGCCGACCGGATGCTCCTCAGCTCGTGGTCGTACTTGCCCGCCTTCATGGCGATGTCGTCGCCGAACCACTTCGCCTGCTCGTGGGCGTCCGAGTGGCAGCCCACGTTGATGAGCAGCGAGGTGTAGTAGACGACGGCGCGCTCCTCCTCGTCGAGGCCGAGCGCCTCGCCCAGACGCAGAGCGATCAGGCACTGGCGCAGCACGTGCTCCATCGGCTGCCCGAAGCCCAGGTCGATGCCTAGCGAGAGCGCCGCCACGAGCTCCGCCAGCCGGATGTGCGAGCGATCGGTCTCGACGGCTGCAGCCTGTTCCATGAAGCAACCATAGGCCCGCCGCCTAGAGTCGGCACGGTGGAGGATGAGCTGGTCATCCGGACCGTCACGCTCCCGAGCGGTGAGCTGCGGGTGCTCCAGCCGGAGGAGTCCGCGGAGCTCCCGGATGACGGCCCGGTCGAATGGGCGCCGCTCGCCCCCTACTGGTCTGTGCTCTGGCGCAGCGGTGTGGAGCTGGCGCGCGATCTCGATGGCGCGCAGCTTGGTGGCCTGCGGGTGGTCGAGCTCGGCTGCGGGCTCGCGCTCCCGAGCCTCGCAGCGGCGCGCGCGGGTGCCGGGGTGCTCACGACCGACTCGGACCCCGAGGCGCTCGAGCTCGTCGCTGAGAACGCGCGCGGCAACGACGTTCGGATCGAGACGGCGCTGGTCGACTGGGCGCAACCGGACGAGCTGCTCAGCCGCGCGCCGTTCGACCTCGCGCTGGCCGCCGACGTTCTCTACGAGCGGTCAAGCGTCGCCCCGCTGCTGTCACTGCTGCCGCGGCTGGCGCCCGAAGCGTGGATTGCCGATCCCGGGCGCCCGGCGGCCGCTGCGTTCCTCGACGAGGCGCGCCGCCGCGGCTGGCGAGTCGAGACCACGACCCGCGACGTCGTGCAGCTCCACCACCTTCAGCTGGGCTAACCGAGCAGCAGCCGGCGGCTCGTTTCGGCCATCCAGCTCTCGAGGCGGTCCAGCGACCAGCCGTAGCCCTCCTGCATGACGAGGGCGAAGCGGATATCGGTGACGACGGCGAGGGTCTCGGCGGCCTCGTCCGGGTCGGTCGGGCCGAGGGCGTCGAGCCGGCGCAGGAGGCCGACGACCCGCCCCGCGCCCTCCACGTGGCGTCGCTGGCCCTCCGATAGCACGGCGGCGAGCTCCGGCTCGGCCGAGGCTCCCGTGACGAGCGCGTGCACGATGTCGCCGCAGTGCTCGAGGATCGACCGCGTGATGCGCGCGTTCGTTGCCGCCAACTCGTGCGGGTCGTCCGACTCGGCGGCGGCGAGGGCGAGGCCCGGGATGCCCGCCTCGGTATCGATGAGGTCGTTGAGCGAGGAGACCAGGGCCTGCTTCGAGCCGACGCTGTCGTAGACGGTCTGCGCCGACACCCCCGCCGTCTGCGCGATGTCGCGCACGCTCGTGCGTGCGTAGCCGCGCTCGGCGAACAGATGTCGCGCGGCACGCAGGATCTCGTCCCTCGTCAGCTGTGCCTTGCGCTCACGCAGGCTGGGTGAATTCTCGGACATGACTTGACAAACGTTCCAGTTAGTTTATAAATGTTCCAGACACTGGACCCACACTCTACCGAACTGGAGATAGCGATGCCCACCGCAGCAAGACCGAGAACCACACCGCCCTCGCCGCCACCTTCCTCGAGAAGCTGGAGCAGGCGTGGAATGACGCAGACGGGGCCGCCTTCGGGGCCCAGTTCGCGGACGAGAGCGACTTCGTGAACGTCCGTGGCGAGCACCACCGCGGCGCCACCGCCATCGCGCGTGGCCACCAGGCGATCTTCGACACGATCTACGCCGGCAGCAGCGTCCGCTTCCGGCTCGACATGGCGCGTGAGCTCGCCCCCGGGACCATCCTGGCCGTCGCGACCTCGACCCTCGACGCGCCGGCCGGGCCGCTCAAGGGCATCCACACCGCCCGCTTCACGATGCTGATCGTCGAGCAGGGCGACGACCCGCGCATCGCGGCCTTCCACAACACCCTCGTGGCGGAGGGCCGCTGAGCCGCCCAGATCGAGTTCGCTGCCCGGCGCCTACAGCCCGGCGCCGGGCAGCAGCTCGTTGTCGATCGACGCGGCCGGGTCCGGCGGCTGCTTCAGCAGGTCGTTGTCCTTCATCCACGCCGAGAACGCGTCCCACTGGTCCGGGTCCTGCCAGCCGAAGGGCTCGCCCTCGGGCGGGAAGAAGAGCGGCAGCGTCACGTCCACGACGGCCCGCTGCAGCTCGGGGTCCAGGTCCGGGTTGGCCTCGAGCAGGCCGTCGATTGCCTTGTCGGGATCCCGGCGAAGGTCGCGCGTCCCGCGCGAGACGGCGCCGATGAAGGCGCGGATCTTGTCCGCGTCGCGTTCCAGCGCGTCCCCGTTGGCCACGAGCACAAGCTCGTTGTAGGTGGGCACGCCGGCGTCCTCGATGCGGATGATCTGGGGGTGCTTGCCGCGCAGCTTCAGGTCGGTGCCCTCGTAGTTCCAGAACGCGCCCAGCACCGCGTCGACCCTGCCCGTGAGCAGGGCCGGCGTGAGGCCGAAGCCCACGTTGCGCTCCTTGACCGACGCCGGCGCGACGCCCGCCTCGCGCAGAACGGTCTGCAGGTACGCGTGCTGGTAGTCGATCCCGGCGGTGCCGACGGTCGTGCCCTCGAGGTCGGCCGGCTCGCGGATCTTCGCCTTCGGCAGCGAGATGATCGACGTGAGCGGCTTCTGGACGATCGCCGCCACGCTGACCACGTTCAGGCCCTGGTCGCGCGCCCGCAGCACCTCGGGCTCGTAGGAGATCGCGAGGTCCACGCGCCCCGCCGCCACCTGCTTGATCGGGGCGGCCGGGTCGGGCGGCTGGCGGATCGTCACATTGAGGCCCGCCTCCTTGAAGTCACCGCCCGCCTGCGCGGCGTAGATGCCGGCGTGATCGGCGTTCGGGAAGTAGTCGAGCATCAGCTCCACGCTCTTCGAGCCGGACGGCTCGAGCACGTCCTCCTTCTCGCCGCAGCCAGCGGCCAACAGCGCAAGGCAGATCGCCGCAGCCAGCCACTTCATGCAGATTCTTCCTTTCGGTTCCAGGGACAGGCGACACGCTCGGCGAGCACGACGAGCGCGAACAGCGCCACCGCCATCAGGGTAAGGAGAACGATCCCGGCGTACACGCGCGGGGTCTGGAGCTGATTGTTGCCGAGCAGCACGAGGCGGCCCAGGCCCTCCTCTGCCCCGGCCCACTCGCCGAACACGGCACCTATCACCGACACCGTAGCGGCCACCTTCAGCCCACTGAACAGGAACGGCAGTGCCGAGGGCAGCTCGACCGAGCGAAGCGTGCGCAGCCGCGAGGCCCCCATGCTCCGCATCAGCTTCAGTAGCTCGGGCTCCACGGAGCGCAGGCCGTCGAGCAGGTTCACGGTGATCGGGAAGAAGCAGATCAGCGCCACGATCGCGAGCTTGGGGCCGATGCCGTAGTCGAAGGCGAGCACGAACAGCGGTGCCAGCACCACGACCGGGATGGCCTGCGATGCCACGAGCAGCGGGTAGGCCGCGTTGCGCAGTGGCCGGAACAGGTGCATGGCCACGCCGAAGGCGATGCCGACCAGCGTCGCTATCGCGAGCCCGAGCACCACCTCCACAAGCGTCACCAGGAAGTTGTCCCAGAGCAGCGACCAGTCGTCGCGCAGGGCATCGAATGTCTCGACCGGGGAGGCGAGCGTGAGGTCGTCCACAGAGTGAAGCGAGGCCACGCCCTGCCAGGCGAGCACGAACAGCGCGAGCAGGAGTGAGGCTCCCAGGTACCTCACAGCCCCAGCGCCCCCAGGACGCGCCGCTTGACGGCGCCGAACTCCGCGGCGGTCACGTCGCGCGGCCGCGTGAGCTCCACCGGGATCTCGGCCACCACGCGCCCCGGCCGCGGCGAGAGCACCGCGATCCGGTCGGCCAGGAAGATCGCCTCCTCCACGTCGTGCGTCACGAGCAGCACGGTGCGCGCTTCCTGGGCCAGGGCGTCGGCCAGCCAGCGCTGCATCGACGAGCGCGTGAGCGAGTCGAGCCCGCCGAAGGGCTCGTCGAGCAGCAGCAGCGGGCGTCCCGGCAGGAGCGTGCGCAGGAAGGCCACGCGCTGGCGCATCCCCCCGGACAGCTCGGCCGGGCGGGCGCCCTCGAAGTCCGCGAGGCCGAAGCGCTCGAACAGCGGCTCCGCACGGCGGCGCGCCTCCGAGCGCGGCACGCCCTGGCACTCCAGGGCGAGCGCGGCATTCGCCAGGGCGTCGCGCCAGGGGAGCAGCAGGTCGCGCTGCGGCATGTACGCAGAGGCGCCTCGGCGCGAGTCCGCGTCCATGGCGCCCAGCACCGACACGGTCCCGGCATCCGGCTCCTGGAGCCCGGCCACCAGCTCGAGCAGGGTCGACTTGCCGCAGCCGGAGGGTCCGACCACTGCGAGCAGCTCGTCGGCCCGGACCACGAGATCGATGCCCTCGAGGGCGGTGATTCTGCGGTACCGCCTCGTCACGGCGGCTAGAGAGACGGGCTCCGTCAACGCTCCCTCCGCGGGCATTACCCCACAGGTTCGAAGGGTCAGCGCCGGGTTACTTGGCGCTATCTCAGCCCGCTCTCCCGCGAGCCCCCCTGGCTAATGCTGCGCGGCAGTGTATTACGCCACGGCGCGCAGCTCGGCTATGGCGTTCACGAACGCCTCGAGCTGCTTGGTGGTCCAGCACTCGAAGACGCCGTCGCAGAACGGCTCGTAGGCCGACATCACCGAGTCGCCGTAGTTCCAGTAGAGCCGCGGCTCGGGGTTGATCCAGAACGTGCGCCCAGCGCGCGCGGCCACGTGGCCGAACACCTGGGCGTGGGGCTCGCGGCCGTTCGTGCGGGCGTCGCCGAGCACGATCACGGTGGAGCGCGGGTCGAGGTCGTCCACCACCTTGTCGAGGAACTCGACCCAGACGCGGCCGTAGTCGGTGTATCCGGACACGTCCGCCACGCCGGCGTCGGTGGCGATCCGCCGCGACACGGCCTCGAACGAGCGCTCGCGCTCGAACACGTCGGTCACCTCGGAGATCCGCTCCACGAACACGAACGAGCGCAGCTTGCGGAACTGGTCGTGCAGCGCGTGCAGCACCGAGAGGAAGAACACGCTGGCGCTCGTGACGCTCGTGGACACGTCGCAGAGCACGTACAGCTCCGGCCGGCGCGGGCGCCGCGGCCGGTACTTGAGGTCCAGCGGGACCCCGCCGGTCTGGAGCGAGGCGCGCATGGTGCGGCGCACGTCCACCTGCCAAGAGCGCCGCCGCCCGCGGTGCTCGCGCCCGTGCGACGCGAGCCGCTTCTTCAGCTGGGCGACCGTGCGGTGCACCTGCGAGAGGTCCTGCGCGGGGTTCGTGGGGAGGGCGCGGTCCAGCTCGCGCAGCGGCTTCGCGGGCGGCAGCGACTGCGTCCGCTCGATCATCTGGCGCTCCAGCTCACGGCGCACGTGGCGCTCGAACTCCTGGAGCCGGTCGCGCGGAACGGCGTCCGGATCGGGCAGCTCCGCTCCCTGCTTCTCGCCCTTCAGCCCGAGCGTGCGCCTGATGCGCTGCACGTCCACCCCGATCACGCCGGAGCCCTCGCCCTGGCGCCCGAAGGCGGCGATCGCCAGCCGAGCGAGGTCGCGCATCTCGCCGTCCGAGCCCGCCCTGATCGCCTCGCGGATGCGCTCGCGCAGGGCCTCGAGATCGAGCTCCTCGCCGCCCCGGAAGCTCTCCTCGCGCAGTCCCTGCTCGATCGCCTCGCGCTCGACCGCCCGGAAGAAGAAGCGGTCGAACAGCACGTCGAGCACGTGCCTGTCCTCCTGCGACTTGGCGAGCGTCGTTGCCAGCGCCTCGCGGAAGTCCTCGAGCGACGTCCAGCTCACGGCGTCGAGCGCGTTGAACGCGTCGAGCAGCTCGGAGGTGCCCACGGCCACGCCCTCGGTGCGGAGCTCGTCGGCGAACTCAAGCAGCCGCGGTGCCATCCCCGCCGGCCCACGCGCCGGGGGCATGCCGCCGTAGAGGGCGGGGTTAGCCCGCCTGCCGGGTTCCGAAGAGGCCATCGCCCAGCTTCACGCCCACGCGCTCGGCCACCAGATCGAGGTCTGTGCGGTGCTTGACGATGATCGACATCGTCTTCTGGAGCACGGCCTGGTCGACGTCCTCCGCGCCGAGCAGGAGCAGCGCCCGCGCCCAGTCGATCGACTCCGCGATCGAGGGCGGCTTCTTGAGGTCGAGCGAGCGGACCATGTGGATCACCTCGACCAGCTTGCGCGCGATGCGCTCGTCCAGCTCGGGCGCGTGCAGGTGCACGATCTCGAGCTCGCGCTCCACGTCCGGGTAGTCGAGCCAGAGGTAGAGGCAGCGCCGCTTGAGCGCCTCGGTGAGCTCGCGCGAGTTGTTGGACGTGAGCAGCACCAGCGGGTGCGTGCGCGCCTCCACGACGCCGAGCTCGGGTATCGAGATCTGGAAGTCCGAGAGCACCTCGAGGAGCATCGCCTCGAACTCCTGGTCGGTCTTGTCGATCTCGTCGATCAGGAGCACCACCGGCTCCTCCGCGGTGATGGCGTTCAGCAGCGGACGGGCGAGCAGGAAGTCTTCGCCGAAGATGTCGTCCTTGACCTCCTTCCAGCCCGTGTCGGCCGCCTCGGTCTGGATGCGCAGCAGCTGCTTGCGGTAGTTCCACTCGTACAGCGCCTTGGCCTCGTCGAGCCCCTCGTAGCACTGGAGCCTGATCAGCTTGCGCTCGGTGGCTCGCGAGACCGCCTTGGCGAGCTCGGTCTTGCCGACCCCCGCGGGGCCCTCCACGAGCACGGGCTTTCCGAGCTTGCCTGCCAAGAACGACACGAGCGAGGCGGGCTCGTCGGCCAGATAGCCGACCTTTCCGAGGCGCTCGCGCGCGTCCTCGATGCTGGTGAACTCGTCGCTCATCCGCGAGGAAGGATACTTTCGCCCCCGTGCTGGCCGCCCTCGTCCCCCTGTTGGCGCAGTTCCTCCCGGACGACGGCCCGGGCCAGTCGGGCGACTTTCAGGTCTCGCCGCGCTTCTTCCTCGTGCTGCTCGGCCTCGGCTTCCTGATCGGGACCATCGGCCACATCGTCAAGTCGCGCACGCTGGTGGCGGCCGGAATTCTGTTGATCTTCGCCGCGACGATCTTCCTGCCGATCGCCTACAGCGTCTCGCGCTAGGCGCTGAGCGACTCCGCGAAGCCCGTTCGCCAGCTCGGGTGCGCCGGGTGCCAGCCGAGCTCGCGCTTCGCCTTCTCGTTCGAGGCGCCGCGCAGCTCCACGGCGAAGTTGGACACATCCTTGCCGGCCACGAACCTCGCGAGCCACACCGGCACCCGCCGTGGCGGCTTCGCACCCGCGGCCTGCGCGAACACCGGCACCCACTCCGTCATGGGAGCCGGCTCGTCGTCGGTGACGTTGTACAGGCCCGCTGGGCCGCGCTCCACGGCCGCCACGGTGGCGTCGGCGGCGTCGTCCACGTGGATGAACGAGAAGACGCCGCTGCCCTTGCCGACGATCGGCAGCCGGCGCCGCCGGACGTCGTCGGTCGAGGTGCCGTTCGCCGCGTAGTAGGTGCCCGGCCCGTAGAAGAAGCCGTAGCGGAGCACGAGCCCGTCGAGGCCGTCGCTTCCGAGCACCATCGCCTCCATCTCGCGGAGTGCGCTGACGCCGCTCCCGAATGCCCCGGCGGCCTCCGAGAGGAGCGGGTCGTTCTCGGTCTTGAGGCCCTCCCCGTCCATGCGATAGGCGAACGCGATGCTCTGGCACACGAGGCGCCCGGCGCCGGCGGCCCGAGCGGCTTCGATCAGGTTCCGGGTTCCCTCGGTCCGGACGCGGTTGGTGGCGGCATAGGTGTCGGCCTTGCGGAAGTCGATCCGGTCAGGCAGCGCCGTGAGCTCGTGCACGATCACCTCGGGCCGCGCCTCCTCCATGGCGGCTCCAAGGGCATCGACGTCGAACACGTCGGCCACGACCGCACGCGCCCCCGCCCGGCGCACGTCCTCGGCCTTGGATTCCGAGCGGGTCATGCCCGTGACCTCGTGGCCCGCCGCCACCAGCTTCGGCACCAGCGGGCGTCCCAGCGCGCCGGTCGCGCCGGCCACGAACACCCTCACCCCGCCACCTCGCTCTCACTGCGCAGCATCCAGCCGAGCAGCAGCGTGGTGAGCAGCAGGGACGCGAAGTTCGCCGGGCCGAGCCAGGACGGGTCCGACTCGCCGATGTCGATCAGGTGGTTCAGCGAGTGGAGCGCGTACTGGATCAGCGCAAGGGCCAGCACCGGCACGCGCCAGCTCGCGCGCCGCACGGCCACGAGCGCCGCCGCGCCCAGCGCGAGGTAGAACGTGGCCAGGTCCGCCATGTAGTGGTCGTTTCGAGGGCCGTAGGGCCCGATCTCGTCGAAAAAGAACCCCGGCGCGAGCCAGAGCGCCAGCCCCAGCGCAAGCTGGCCGATTGCGAAGACGATCAGAAGGATTCGCATAACCGGATCATCGCCGCGCCCGAAGCGGGTATAGCGGGTGGGTGCCTGAAAACGGGACATTCGAGAAGCTGCTGGGCGCAGGGGCGGGTTTTGCGCGCATGAACGCCGCGGTGGTGAGCGACCTTGCGAGCGCGCTCAACCCCATGAGCGGCAACGGTCACGGCCCTGACGACTGGCTGGACGCCTGGGACCCGCAGTACATCCGCACGACGCTTCCGACGCTGCGCCTGTTCTCGGACGTCTACCACCGCGCCGAGGTGCGCGGGCTCGACAACATCCCGGCGGAGGGCCCGGTGCTGCTGGTGGGCAACCACTCCGGCGGCACGCTGATCTCGGACACGTTCGTGTTCGCGCAGGCGTTCTACGACCACTTCGGGCCGCTGCGGCGCTTCCACCAGCTCGCGCACGACCTCGTATTCCAGCTGCCCGGCGTGCGGTCGTCGCTGTCGCGCTTCGGGACGGTGCCGGCGTCGCCCGAGAACATGGCGCGCGCGCTCGAGCGCGACGCCGCGCTGCTCGTCTACCCGGGCGGCGACCACGAGACCTACCGCCCGAGCTGGGAGTCGGCCGAGATCGACTTCGCCGGCCGCACCGGCTTCGTGAAGCTCGCCATCGAGCACGGCGTGCCGATCGTGCCGATCGTGGCCATCGGCGGCCAGGAGACGGCGCTGTTCCTCGGGCGCGGCCGCCGCTTCGCCCGGCTGCTCCAGCTGGACCGGCTGCTGCGCCTCAAGGTGCTGCCCGCGCAGCTGGGCCCGCCCTTCGGCGTGACCGTGCTCGACCTCCCCGGCCGCATCCCGCTGCCGGCGAAGATCACGATCCGGGCGCTGCCGCAGATCGACCTCAAGCAGCGGCTGGGAGCCAAGCCGGACACGGACGAGGCCTACGAGCTCGTCACCGGCAGGATGCAGAAGGCGCTCCACGACCTCGACGAGGAACGGAGCCTGCCGGTAATCGGCTAGGCCCGCAAGGCCGCCACGCCGATCCCGTCGCCCACGGGAAGCACGCACGCCAGCCAGCGCTCTGAACCCACCAGCTCGCTGTTGAGGCGGCGCGCGGAGGCGAGCGAGTCCGGGTTCCAGCGCGTCTCCGCGCCGTCGGGCAGCGCCACCTCCCCGCTCATGAGGAGGTTGTCCACCACCATCAGGGCGCGCTCGGAGAGCTTCGGCTCGGCCAGCTCGATGTAGCGCGCGTACTCGCCCTTGCTGGCGTCCACGAACAGCATGTCGAACGGGCCCTCGAGCTCGGGCAGCGTCTCGAGCGCGTCGCCCTCGACTATCTCGACGCGGTCCGCCACGCCGCCGCGCTCCAGGTAGGCGCGGGCCTGCGCCGCTCGCTCCGGGTCCCGCTCGAGCGTGACGACGCGGCCGCGCTCGAGCTGCTCGGCCATGTGGAGCGTCGAGTAGCCGATCGCGGTTCCCACCTCGAGCACGACCGGGTCGAGAACCCGGCAGAGCACCGCGAGCAGGCGCCCGGTCTCCCAGTGAACGATGGGGACGGAGTCGCGCTCCGCGAGCTCCTCCATCTCCTGCATCAACGGCGAGCGCTCCGGGCGAAGCTCCCGCAAATAGCGCTCGACGACCTCCTCGAGTATGCGCATGGCGGGAGGCAGGGTACTCTGGTGTCGCAATGGCTGGACAGGTGGAAGCAATCCGAATCGCCCCCGAGCACGAGCAGCTCCCGGAGCCCGTCGACAGCATCGACGTGACGGACGAGGGGCTGCCCGGCGACCGCTACTTCGGACGCGGCGACATCACGCTGGTCGAGGCCGAGGCGCTCGAGGCCTTTCGCGAGGACACCGGGATCGAGCTGACGCACGCCGAGATCCGCCGCCAGGTGCTCACGCGCGGAGTCCGCCTGAACGACCTGCTCGGCAAGCGCTTCCGCGTGGGTGAGGTGGAGGCCGTGGGCGCCGAGTGGTGCGAGCCGTGCAACCACATCGAGAACATCACCCACCCGGGCGTCCTCAAGGGGATGGTGCACCGCGCGGGACTGCGCGCGGACATCGTCCAGCCCGGCCGCATCGCGGTCGGCGACGAGGTCGACGAGATCACAGACGCAGCCGCATGAGCAGGTTCCGGCCCCCCGGCGGGTCGGACCAGCCCTCGAAGCCGAGCGACTCGTAGAGCGCCAGCGCCGCCGGGTTCGCCTCGTTCACGTCGAGATCGATGCGCGCGCAGCCGCGCTCGCGCGCACGGGCCAGGGCCGCCTCGGCGAGCGCTCGGCCGAGGCCGCTGCCGCGCGCGTGCTCCTCCACGAACACGTCCTCGAGCCAGCAGTCCTCGGTTGCGGTCCAGACCGCGAAGCGGTAGCGCAGCTGGCAGACGCCGGCGGCGGGATCGCCAGCGAGCAGGAACTCGGTGTTCGGGTCGCCCAGCAGGCGCCGCACGCCGGCCTCGAAGGCGGCGTCGTCGGGCTCGTCCCGCTGCCACCAGTTGCGGAAGCCGATCATGAGCCGGGCGACGTCGGCGGCGTCGTCTGCTGTCGCGAGGCGAACCACGGACGGAAAGTATCCTGCGGCCATGGCGCTGATCGAGGTTCCTTCGGGACTTGAGGGAGTAATCGCGTTCGACACTCAGATCGCGGAGCCGGACCGGGAGGGCGGGGCGCTTCGCTATCGCGGGGTGGACATCGAGGAGCTGGTCGGCAACGTCCCGTACGAGCAGGTCTGGGGGCTGCTCGTGGACGGCCACTACGAGCCGGGGCTGCCGCCGGCCCAGCCGCACCCGCTCGCCGTGCGCACCGGCGACCCACGGGTGGACCTTCAGGCCGCACTCGCGATGCTCGGACCGGAGTGGGGCCTCCGCCAGCTGATCGACATCTCGGACGAGCAGGCACGCGGCGATCTCGCCCGGGTGTCGGTGATGGCGCTGTCGTTCGTCGCGCAGTCCGCCCGCGGCGTCGGGCGGCCGCCGATACCCCAGGCCGAGGTGGACAGGGCGACCTCGATCCCGGAGCGCTTCCTGATCCGCTGGCGCGGCGAGGCCGACCCGCGACACGTGAAGGCGATCGACGCCTACTGGATCTCGGCCGCCGAGCACGGGATGAACGCATCCACGTTCACAGCGCGGGTGATCGCCTCCACGGGGGCGGACGTGGCCGCAGCCCTGTCAGGGGCGGTCGGGGCGCTGTCCGGGCCGCTGCACGGCGGCGCGCCCTCGCGGGTGCTCCAGATGCTCGACGAGGTGGCTGCGGAGGGCGACGCGGAGCGCTGGGTGAAGCGGGCGCTCGACCGCGGCGACCGGCTGATGGGCTTCGGCCACCGCGTGTACCGCGCGGAGGACCCGCGTGCGCGCGTGCTGCGCCGGACCGCGCGTGAGATCGGCGCGCCCAGGCTGGAGGTGGCCGAGAAGCTCGAGGAGGCTGCGCTGGCGGAGCTGAAGGCGCGCAAGCCGGACCGCGTGCTCGCCACCAACGTCGAGTTCTGGTCCGCGGTGGTGCTCGACTTCGCCGACGTGCCGCCGGAGCTCTTCACCCCGATGTTCGCGAGTGCCCGCGTGGGCGGCTGGGCGGCGCACATCATGGAGCAGAAGCGCGAGGGACGCCTGATCCGGCCCAGCGCGAGGTACGTGGGACCAGCGCCGCGCGCGGCGGACGCGGTGAACGGAGCCGGCCCGACCTGATGCCGCCCGCGGCGAGCACCAAGCGCCTGGTCCTCGTCGCAGCAATTCTCGGGACGACCGTCGTCACGGTCGACTCGACGGTCGTGAACGTGGCCCTGCCCGCGATCAAGGACGACCTCGGCGGTGGGCTCGCGGGCCAGCAGTGGACTTCGAACGCCTACCTGCTCACGCTCAGCTCGCTGCTGCTGGTCTCGGGCTCGCTCGGCGACCTGTTCGGCGCGCGGCGGGTCTTCGCCATTGGCGTGGCCGGATTTGGCGTCACGTCGGTCTTCTGCGCGCTCGCGCCGACCGTGGAGACGCTGGTCGTGGCCCGCGCCCTCCAGGGCGTGTTCGGCGCGCTTCTAACGCCTTCTGCGCTCGCCGTGATCGTGGCCACCTTCCCGCCCGACGAGCGCGGCAAGGCGGTGGGCGCGTGGACGGCGTGGGGCGGCATAGGGACGGTCCTCGGGCCCCTGATCGGCGGGCAGCTGGTGGACACGGCGTCCTGGCGCTGGATCTTCGCGATCAACGTCCCGATCGTCCTGATCACGCTCTTCCTGGTCCTGCGCGTGGTGCCCGAGGGGCGGCCGCGGGCGGCGGACGCGAAGGTGGACGTGATCGGCGCCACGCTCTGCGCGCTGGGCCTCGGAGGGATCGTCTACGGGCTGATCGAGCAGCCGCTGCATGGCTGGAGCGACCCCACGGTCGCCGGGCCGCTCCTCGGCGGGGCCGCATTGTTCGCGGCGTTCGTGGTGTGGGAGGCCCGCAGCCCGCATCCGATGCTTCCGCTGGCGCTGTTCAGGCGCCGCAACTTCGCGGTGGGCAACATCGAGACGTTCTCGATGTACGCGGGGCTCGGCCTGCTGTTCTTCTTCCTGGTGCTGTTCCTCCAGCAGGTGGCGGGCTACACCGCGCTCGAGGCCGGCACGACCACGATCCCCGTGACGCTCGTCATGTTCCTGTTCTCGACCCGCTTCGGCGCGCTCGCCGACCGCTACGGCCCGCGCTTCTTCATGGGCTGCGGGCCGCTGGTGGCGGCCGCCGGGCTGGCGTTCTTCCTGCGGCTCGACGCGGACGTCGAGTTCGTCGGTGATCTGCTGCCCGGCCTGGTGATCTTCTCGCTCGGGCTGGCCATGACCGTGGCGCCTCTCACCGCGACCGTGCTCGCGGACGCGGACGAGCACAACGCCGGCATTGCCTCGGCGGTGAACAACGCGATCGCGCGCGTGGCCAGCCTGATCGCGATCGCCGCCGTGGGCGCGGTGGTGGCGTCCGCGTTCGGCTCGGCGCTGCGCGACGAGCTGGGCGCCAGCGCCCGCATGCCCGAGGTGGAGCGTGCGATCAAGGAGGCCGAGAAGCAGCCGCTCGCGCGCGTGGTGGTGACGGACGTGCCGCCACCGGTGCGCGCCGAGGTGGCGACCGGATCACTGGACGCGTCGGTCAAGGCATTCCATGTGGCCATGGCCATAGCCACCGCGCTCGTCGCGCTGGGGGGCGTGCTCGGGCTGGTGGGCATCGTGAACCCGCGCCGCCGGGTCGAGGCGGCGGACTGCCCCGGCGGGCAGCTTGCCGGCGTCACCGGCGAGGCCGCGCGCCAGTCGCCCTGCGACTGGCAGCGCCAGGCCGAGGCCGCCCGCGAGCCCGCCTCGGCGCCGGCCTAGAAGCGCCGGACGCGCTCTCGACTGAGGGCGAACCCGTGGTCGTTGCGCACGTTCACACAGCGGATCCCCGTGACCCTGGAGCGGCAGCGGAAGCGCCCACGCTGGATCGACTCGCCGAAGTCGAGCCTGCGGCCGCGGTCAACAGCGTCGCTCACGCAGAGGAACCGGCCGCGCCCACGGAAGGCCAGCCCGAGGCTGTTGCCCCCAGTCGAACTCGCACGACATCGGCTTCGGCGGCGGCGACCACGAGCATCGCGATGAGGACAGCGGCTGGCAAGAGCTTCCGCACGGCTCGCACTCTAGCCCGGTTGGGTGACAGAGATGTGGCTTGAGGGCACGCGGGCGTCCGTCGAGCGTGCACGCCATGAAGGTCGGAATTCTCGGCTGTGGTCACGTGAGCGACCAGTACTTCGAGGGCATCTCACGATCAGAGCTGCTCGAGATCGTGGCGTGCGCGGACATAGATCCCGCCCGCGCGGAGGCCAAGGCGGCGCAGCACGGCGTACCACGGTCGGGCACGCCAGACCAGCTGCTGGGAGATGGCGAGGTCGAATTGGTCGTGAACCTGACGCCTCCGCTCTCGCATGCCGACGCGAGCCTCGAGGCCATAGCGGCGGGAAAGCACGTGTGGAGCGAGAAGCCGCTCGCGGCCAGCGTGGAGGCCGCCAGGGAGGTCCTGGGCGCGGCCGACGAGGCCGGCGTGCTGATCGGCTGCGCACCGGACACCTTCCTCGGGGGCTCGATTCAAACCGCGATCAAGCTGATCGACGAGGGCTGGGTCGGCGAGGCCGTGAGCGGCGTTGCCTTCGTCACAGAACACGGCTACGAGCACTTCCACCCTGCGGTGCATTCCTTTTATGAGCCGGGCGGAGGGCCGGTCTTGGACCTTGGCCCCTATTACGTCACAGCTCTGGTGGCGATGCTGGGCCCCGTGGCGCGGGTCACGTCGTTCGCGCGCGCGACGTTTCCCGAGCGCGTCGCCCACGTCGGGCCGCTGCGCGGACAGCGAATCCCGGTCCAGGTCCCGACGCATGTCACCGGTGCGCTCGAGTTCGTCTCCGGGGCACTCGTGACGGTCCTGATGAGCTGGGACATCTGGGCCACGCATCTGCCCTACCTCGAGGTCTATGGGACCGCGGGCTCCGTGTCGGTGGCGAATCCCGACGAGTTCGCCGGCCTACCGCGGCTGCGTCGGGCGGGCAGCGAGGAACTCGAGCAGCCGCCACCACCGCCAGGCACCGTGCCCTGGTTCGAGATTCCCCTGGTGCAGCCAGGCGACGTGGGTCGCGGCACCGGCATCGCCGACATGGCCGAGGCGATCCGCGACGGCAGGCCCCACCGGGCGAGCGGGGAGCTGGCCTACCACGTACTCGAGGTCCTCACCGGCCTCGAACGCTCGGCGGGCGAGGACCGTCACGTGCCGATCGAAAGCCGCAGCGTGCGTCCGGCGCCGCTGTCAGAGCCAATTGCGCCGCTCAGCAACCTGGGGCGGAAATGAGCCTGGTGAGTCCACGGTGCCGCTGTTTCGATGACGCGATGCGATCACTGCTGCTCTTCTGCCTGCTCGCCGTCGCCCTCACGGTTCTGGTCGGCTGCGGAGATGACGACGACAACGCTGGGTCGGCGAAGTCCCCCGGCCGAGCCCAGATTCGAGTGGAATTCGCGATGGTCGGGATCCCTGGCGACCCGTTCTACAACGTCATCAAGAACGGAGCGAGGCAGGCTGAACGCGACCTGGGCGTCGATGTCTCCTACAAGGAGACCACCCAGTACGACTTCCAGGAACAGAAGCGTCTGATCGAAGCGGCGATCGCGCGCAAGCCGGACGGGCTCGTGGTGAGCAACGAGTCGCCCGACGTGCTCGACCCGGTGATCGCGGACGCCGTGGATGCCGGCATTCCGGTCGTGGTGGCGAACGCGATGGGCCCTGAGACGCTTGAGAAGACCGGGGCGCTCGGGTTCGTCGGCCAGGACGAGTTCGAGGTTGGCGAGCTGGCGGGCGAGCGCCTGAAGCAGGCTGGCGTGTCCACCGCGTTCTGTGTCAATCCGGCCGTCGGGTCGGTCCCTCTCGACGAGCGCTGCAGAGGCCTGACCAAGGCGCTCGGCGAGGGCAACACAAAGGTCCTCGCGACAACCGTGGACGATCGAACCGCCTCGAAGAACCGCATGAAGGCCGCGCTTCAGCGGGAGCAGATGGACGCGATGCTCGTGACGGCCGCCACGGTGAACGGCGCTCAGGCCCTGCAGGCCGTCGAGGAGACGGGCAACAGCGGCAAGGTGAAGATCGCCTCGATCGATCTGACCCCGGACGTTCTCGAGGCAGTGAGGGACGGCGACATCCTCTTCACCAGCGACCAGCAGCAGTACCTGCAGGGATACCTGCCGGTGCAGATCCTGACGCTGTTCAAGGAATACGGCCTCCGCCCCCAGCCCCTGACGAAGACGGGACCCGCCTACATCACCGCGGACAACGCCGAGGAGGCAATCGAGCTCAGCAAGCGCGGAATCAGGTGACCGCAGCGGAGCGCTCGGACCGGCTGCGCGGGCTCTTCGCGCGGCCGGAGCTCACGGCCCTGACGGGCGCCCTTGTGGTCTTCGTCTTCTTCGTCGTGACCGCCGGCGACTCGGGCTTCCTGACCGGCCAGGGCACGGTGAACTACCTGGAGGTCGCGGCTCAGCTCGGCATCATCGCGGTGTTCGTCACGCTGCTCATGATCGCGGGCGAGTTCGACCTCTCGGTCGGGTCGATGCTGGGCGCGGCAGGCGTGATCGTCGCCTATTCGGTCACCGAGCTGGGCTGGCCGCTCTGGGCGGCTCTCGCGTTTGCGGGGTGTGCTGCGGGACTGGTCGGCTTCCTCAACGGCTACCTCGTGATCCGAACCGGGCTGCCCTCGTTCATCGTCACGCTGGCCGCTCTCTTCATCCTGAGGGGCACGACGATCGCGGTTACTCGCCTCGTGACCGACGGGAGCACGCAGGTGGGCGGTGTCGAGGCCGCCACGGAGGGCGATCCGCTGCGCGCCGTGCTCGCGGGTGAGTTGGGTGGTGTCCCGGTTTCGGTCGTGTGGTGGCTCGGGCTCACGCTGTGCGCCACCGTCGTGCTTGCGAAGACCCGCTTCGGCAACTGGATCTTCGGCGTGGGCGGCGATCCGGAGGCCGCCCGCAAGCTCGGCGTGCCGGTCGCGCGCGTGAAGGTCGCGCTCTTCGTGCTGACGGCGCTCGCCGCGATGCTGGTGGCGGCGATCGGCGTGCTGGACAACGGCGCCGCGGACGTCCAGCAGGGCCAGCTCAAGGAGTTCCAGGCGATCACCGCAGCGGTGATCGGAGGGACGCTTCTCACCGGTGGTTTCGGAACCGCCGTCGGCACGGCATTCGGGGCGCTGATATTCGGGATGGTCAGCCAGGGCCTGTTCTTCACCGGGGTCGACGCCGACTGGTTTCAGGCGTTTCTCGGCGCGATGCTTCTGGCCGCCGTGCTCGTGAATCGCTACGTCCAGCGGCGCGCGAGCGAGGCACGGTGAGTGCCGAGAGCGAGGCTCGGACGCCCGTCATCGAGTTGCGGGACATCCGCAAGAGCTTCGGGCACGTGAACGCACTGTCCGGGGTCACGATGCGCGTGTACGCCGGCCAGGTCACCTGTCTCGTCGGTGACAACGGCGCCGGGAAGTCCACGCTGATCCAGATCCTCGCCGGGGTGCACCGTCCGGATGCAGGCGAGCTGCTGGTGGCCGGCGAGGCGGTTCAGTTTCGCTCGCCACGGGACGCGCTCGAACGAGGCATCTCGACGGTCTTCCAGGACCTCGCGATGATCCCGCTGATCTCGATAGTCCGGAACTTCTTCCTGGGGCGCGAGCCGGTTCGGGCACTTGGCCCGCTGCGGCTGGTCGATTGGGCAGCGGCGGCTCGTATCGCGCACAGCGAGATGTCCAGGATCGGAATCGACGTGCGGGATCTGGATCAACCCGTCGGCACGCTCTCGGGCGGCGAGCGTCAGTCCGTTGCGATCGCGCGGGCCATCCACCTCGGCGCGCGCGTGCTCGTGCTGGACGAGCCAACGTCCGCGCTGGGGCTCAAGGAGGCCTCTCGCGTGCTCACGCACATCTCCAATGCGCGCGACCAGGGGATCGGGATCGTCTTCATCAGCCACAACCTGACCCACGCGTACCAGGTCGGCGACCGATTCGTGGTGCTCAACCGCGGCACCAGCTACGGCGAGTTCGAGCGCGAGCGGCTCACCAAGGAGCAGCTCCAGGCGATGATGGAAGGGCGGGGCGACGCGGAGGCCTAAGCCTCCGCGTCGCCCGTGGCCACCCGGCGCTGCAGCACAGACGGCTCCACGCGCAGCAGGCGTGCGGGCCACTCGGGCAGCCACCAGTTCCAGCGCCCCATCAGCGCGATCACCGCGGGCACGATCAGCGCTCGGATCACCGTGGCGTCCAGCAGGATGCCGGCGCCCAGGCCGGTGGCGAACATCTTCAGGTCCGTGCCGGGTCCCGAGCCCATCGCGACGAACGTCAGGAACAGGATCAGCGCCGCGCTCGTGACGAGGCGCCCAGTGCGCCCGATGCCGGTGATCACGGCCTGCTCGGTCGAGCCCGTTCGGTCGTACTCCTCGCGCATGCGGGCGAGGATGAACACCTCGTAGTCCATCGACAGCCCGAATAGGAACGCGAAGATCATCAGCGGCATCCATGACGGGATCGAGCCGGTGGCCTCGATGCCCCAGATCAACTCCGAGCCGTAGCCGTGCTGCCACACGAGCACGAGCACGCCCCAGGCCGCCGCGACGCTGAGGACATTCAGCAGGATCGCCTTCGCCGGCAGGAGCAGCGAGCGGAACGCCCGCGCGAGCAGGATGAACGTCGTAATGGTGATCAGGGCGATCATCAGCGGGAAGCTGCCGTAGACCGCGTCGATGAAGTCCGCGTTCGAGGCGGGCTGCCCGCCCACGCGCACGTCGGGACCGACGCTGTGGGCCGCGTCCCTCACGCCGTCGAGCGTGGCCTCACCCTCGGGCGAGCCGCTGTCGGGGATCGGGATCGCCTCCACGAGCGCGCTTCCGTCCTGGCGCCAGTCGTCGGGCGCCACCGCGCCGTGGACGCCCTCGACGCCGCCGACGGCGCTCACCACCGCGCCCGGGTCGCCGCCCGGCTCGACCAGGATCTCGTGGGGCCAGAGCGCCCCCTCGCCGATGCCGGCCTGCTCGAGCGCCACCAGCCCGTCCTTCGCATCGCCCGACTTCGCGATCGTGTCGGCGTCGGACGCACCGAGCTGAAGGTCGGTGGCCGCGAACACGAGCGCCAGGACGATGGCCATGCCGGCGGCGGCGGCGATCCAGCGGCGGCGGGCGACCAACGTGGCCCAGCGCGTCCAGGCGCGACTCGCCTTGTCATCCGTGCGCCGGTGCGGCCAGTCGAGACGTTCCCCGGCCTTCGCCAGCACCACGGGCAACAGGGTGATGGCCACGAGCGTCGAGACGAGCGGGATCAGCATCCCGCCGAGGCCCATCGAACGCAGGAACGGCAGCGGCAGCGCGATCAGTGCCAGCAGGCCGATCGCCACGGTGATGCCGCTGAAGACGACGGCGCGGCCCGCGGTCTCCATAGCCCTTTGCACGGCCTCGTCGCCGCTGCGCCCGTGCGAGCGCTCCTCGCGCCAGCGCGAGGCCACGATCAGCGAATAGTCGATCGCCACACCGAGGCCAAGCAGCGCGATCAGGAACTGCACGATCGGAGACACCGAGGTGAGCTCGGTCAGGCCGAGCAGCAGCAGAAAGGTGGTCATGATCGAGACGAACGCCATCACGATCGGCAGGATGGCCAGCGCCGAGGCGAACACGAACAGCAAGACGGCCAGCGCGCCGAGCGCGCCTAGCGTGGCCTCGAGCAGCAGCCCCGGGCCGTCGGTGTCGGCGCCGCTGTCCTCAGTGAGGGCGTCGAAGCCGGTCAGGTGCACGGGCTGCCCGGCCACGGTCATCCCCTTCAGCGCGGAGCTCGCCGCCTTTTCGGCCCTGGGGTTCTCGCCGAAGGCCGAGTTCGGGTCGGGCTGCGGGTAGATGACCGCGAACGTGGTGCGACCGTCGTCGGAGACGAAGGTCTTGTCACCGGTTGACGCGTAGGAGGCCAGACGCGAGTTCGGCAGGGCCCGCTCGAGCGCGCGGTCGACCTTCTCGAGGTCCGCGCGCACGCTCGCGGAGTCGGCGCGGGTGCCCTGCGGCAGCTTCACCACCGGAACCAGCGGGGCTGTGTCACCGCCCGTCCCGTGGTAGCGCTTGGCGATCGCCACGTTCGTCTCCCAGCCCTCCTTGTTAGGGACCGAGAACTCAGGATCGAGCGCGTCCGTGGCGGGCCCGGCGGCCGCGATGCCCGCGATGGTCAGGACGACCCAGGTGAGTACGACAATGCGCTTATGGGCCAAGACCCAGCGGGTGAGCGAGGACACCGGTGCTACCTCCGACGTGTTTGCTTGCGAGACATGACCATTACAGATCGAAAAGGTTTATACCACGAATAGCTTTCGGATGTAAGCTTCCCGTGTGGCTGAGGGCGACGAAGAGCTCCGAGTGGAGGAGCCGGCGGCCGAGAGGGCGCCGCGCAGCGTCGGCTTCTTGATCTCACAGCTCGGCTTCGTATCGTCGAAGCGCTTCATGGAAGCACTCGCGCCGGTCGGCATCGATCCCCGCGAGTTCACGCTGTTGCGCTTCGTGGCGGCATCCGAGGGCCGCTCACAGCAGGCGCTGGCCGAGCTCCTTGCGATTCCCCCCAGCCGGATGGTTGCGCTGGTGGACGGCCTCGAAGAGGCCGGCCTGCTCGAGCGCAGGCCAGATCCCGAGGATCGCCGCGTGCGCGGGCTGCATCTCACTCGCAAGGGGCGCGGAGCCCTAGAGCGGGCGGGGAAGATAGCCATCGCCTATGAGACCGAGCTGTGTGCCGGAATTAATCGGGAGGAGCGAGAGTTGCTGATCGACCTGCTGCATAAGCTGCAACGAGGCTTGGCCGTCCTCGGGGGCGTGCACCCCGGGATGGGGGAGGAGCGGCCCTGATGGCAAAGCTCCTGATTCACCTGGCCACCGGACCGGAGAACGCCACACGCGGCGCACTCGCGCTGCTGGTGGCGCGCACCGCCGCGGATGAGGGCCACGACGTGAAGGTCTTCATCGCCGGCGACGGCGTCCAGTACGCGCGGCCCGCGACCGCCTCGATCGTCCAGGGCGTGGGCACCGGCAGCTTCGGCGAGCACTGGGAGGCGATCGTCGCCGCCGGTGTACCGATCTACCTGTCGGGCATGTCGAGCAACGCCCGCGGCCTCGAGCCGGACGCCGTCGCAGACGGCGCCGAGATGGCGCCGCCCACGAAGCTCGTCGAGCTGGCCGTCTGGGCGGACTCGACGCTCACGTACTAGTTCCGCGGCGGCCGGTCCGCAACGATCCGGACGTCGACGCCCGGCAGGCGCCGCAGGAGCCGGTCGGGGAGCGACTCCGTGAATCGCCGAGCACCCCGGCGGGGTGACGGCTGGCCAATGATCACGTAGGTGGTGCCGCGCTCCGCAGCAACGCGCGCGGCCGCCTCCACGACATCGTCGCCCTCTACCTCGATCAGCGGTGACCCAAGCACGGTGCCGAGTTGGCGCAGCTCCTCGAGTCGCTCTCGCTCATCTCCACGCGGCGGCTCGCCGGGTGCGCGTACGTAGAGCAGGTCCAGGTCCGCGCCAAGTCGCTGAGCCGATCGCCACGCGCGCCGAACCAGCCGCCGCCCGCTCTCGTCGGGGGTCACCAGCGCAAGCAACTGCTCGGACACGACAGGCGGGGCGTCGCCGAGCAACTGCTCCTCGCGCGTGCCGAGTAGCTCCGCAGGCCCCACGAGGCGCTTCGACTCGACCTCCTCCGCCACCTGACGAAGCGCGACCTCCCTAAGCGCCGCGAGGTTCTCCACCTTGAAGAAGCTGTTTAGCGCCGTCGGAATCCGGTCCTGGGGGTAGACCTTGCCTTCGCGCAGGCGCTGGATGAGCGCCTCGGGCGTCAGGTCGATCAGGACCACCTCGTCGGCGGAACCGAGCACCCGGTCGGGGAAGGTCTCGCGAACGCGTACTCCGCACATCTCGGCGACGCGGTCGTTCAGGCTTTCCAGGTGCTGCACGTTGACCGTTGAGTAGACGTCAACGCCGGCGTCGAGCACGTCCTCGATGTCCTCGTAGCGCTTGGCGTGCTCCAGGCCCGGCGCGTTGGTGTGCGCCAGCTCGTCGATCAGGCACAGCTCGGGCGCGCGCTGAAAGATCGCGGGCAGGTCCATCTCTTCCAGCACGGCGCCGCGGTACTCCACCCGGCGGCGAGGGATCAGCTCGAGGCCCTCAGCCTGCGCGGCGGTTTCCCGGCGCCCGTGGGTCTCGAGGATGCCGACGGCTACGTCGCGGCCTCCGGCCTTCTCCGCCTGACCCTCCTGGAGCATCCGGTAGGTCTTGCCGACCCCCGCCGCCATTCCGAGGAAGATCTTGTAGTGACCGCGGCCGGGCTGCGCCATCGGGCCGCATTCTCGCGCCTGGTCAGGCGCCCAGGAGATTGTGGACGATCAGGTCGACCAGCTTGATCCCGACGAACGGCGCGATCAGTCCGCCGAGGCCGTAGATCAGCAGGTTGCGGCGCAGCAGCGCGGTGGCTCCGACAGGGCGATAGCGGACGCCACGCAGGGCGAGCGGCACGAGCAGCGGGATGATCAGCGCGTTGAAGATGATCGCCGACAGGATCGCGGACCGTGGGGTGCCGAGTGCCATCACGTTGAGCGAATCCAGCGGGCCGGTCGAGGCGCCCGCCGCGGCGTAGGTCGCCGCGAAGATCGCCGGCAGGATCGCGAAGTACTTCGCCACGTCGTTCGCCACGGAGAAGGTGGTGAGCGCCCCGCGCGTGATCAGCAGCTGCTTCCCGATCTCGACGATCTCGATCAGCTTCGTCGGATTCGAGTCGAGGTCGACCATGTTGCCCGCCTCGCGAGCCGCCTGAGTGCCGGTGTTCATCGCCACACCGACGTCGGCCTGGGCGAGCGCGGGAGCGTCATTGGTGCCGTCACCTGCCATGGCGACGAGCCTGCCCTCGCGCTGCTCCTCGCGGATCAGCTCCAGCTTCCGCTCGGGTGTGGCCTCGGCGAGGAACGTGTCCACGCCGGACTCGTCCGCGATCTTCTCGGCGGTCAGCGGATTGTCCCCGGTCACCATGATCGTGCGGATGCCCATGGCACGCAGCTGGTCGAAGCGGGCTCGCATGCCGTCCTTGACGACGTCCTTCAGGTAGACGACCCCCAGCACCTGTGAGTCGCGCGCCACGGCGAGCGGGGTGCCGCCCTCGCGGGCGATCGCGTCGACCGTCTCCCGCAGCTCCGGCGGCGCGTGTCCGCCCTCGGCGGTCACGAAGCCGACGATCGCGTCGCCGGCGCCCTTGCGCAGGCGTGTGCCGTTGCGGTCGATCCCGCTCATTCGCGTTTGCGCCGAAAAGGGCACGAAGTGCGCGGAGGCGTCGAAGTGCTGTTCGCGCAGGCCGTACTGCTTGGCGAGCACGACGATCGAGCGTCCCTCAGGCGTCTCGTCCGCGAGCGACGAGAGCTGCGCCGCCTCGGCGAGCTCCGCCTCGTTCACGCCGGGCATGGGCAGGAACTGCGTGGCCTCGCGGTTGCCGAGCGTGATCGTGCCGGTCTTGTCGAGCAGCAGCACATCCACGTCGCCGGACGCCTCCACGGCGCGGCCGGACAGCGCCAGCACGTTGCGGCGCACGAGCCGGTCCATGCCGGCGATACCGATCGCGGACAGCAGCGCGCCGATCGTGGTGGGGATCAGCGAGACCAGCAGCGCGATCAGCGTGGTGATCGAGACGTCCGTATTGGCGTACTCGGCGAACGGCCGCAGCGTGACCACCACGACAAGGAAGATCAGGGTCAGGCCCGCGAGCAGAATCCCGAGCGCTATCTCGTTCGGCGTCTTGCGGCGCTCGGCACCCTCGACGAGCGCGATCATGCGGTCGAGGAAGCTCTCGCCCGGCTCCTGTGTGATCTCCACCTCGATGCGGTCCGAGAGCACGCGGGTGCCGCCGGTCACCGCGCTGCGGTCGCCGCCCGACTCGCGGATCACGGGGGCGGACTCCCCGGTAACCGCTGACTCGTCGACGGAGGCGATGCCGGCGATGACCGTGCCGTCTCCGGGGATCAGCTCGCCCGCCTCGACCACCACGACGTCGCCGCGGGCGAGTTGGGAGGCGGGCGTCTCGCCGCCGTCACGTAAGCGAGCGACCGTGTCGGATCGCATCGCACGGAGCGCGGCAGCCTGGGCCTTCCCTCGGCCCTCTGCGAGCGCCTCGGCCAGGTTGGCGAAAACCACGGTGAGCCAGAGCCAGACGGCAACCGTCCCGGTGAACCAGGCGGGCTCGTCACCGCCGCCGAGCGGCGCGCCGCCCAACACCTGCTTCAGCCAGGCGAACGTCGTGATGGCGGCGCCGATCTCGACCACGAACATCACCGGGTTGTGCACCTGGACCCGCGGGTCGAGCTTGGCGAGGCTCGCGATGAGCGCGGGCACGAGCGTCGTGCGGTCGAAGAGGCTCTGCTGTCGCCGTTCCATCAGGCGGTCTCCCGGTCCAGGGCGAGGTTGAGCTCGAGCACATTCACGCCCGGCTCCCCGAAGAGACCCAGCCCGCGGCCGTCGGTGTGGTCCTTGATCAGCTGCTGAACGTGCCCGAGGTCGAGCCCCCGGACGTCGGCCACACGCCGCGCCTGGATCTGGGCGTCGTCCTCAGAGATGTGCGGGTCGACGCCCGAGGCCGCGGTCTGCACCGCGTCCGGCGGCACGTCGCGCGCGGTTAGGCCGGGGTCGTACGGGCGCTCGCGCTTCAGGTAGGCGGCGAGGTTATTCGCAAACAGGTCACGCAGCTTCTTGCTGTTCGGCCCGAGGTTGTTGAAGAAGGTGACGTCCCCGCTGTAGTCGGTCACGGACGGGCGCGACTGGAAGTAGCGCGGCTTCCCACCGAAGTCCTGGGCGATCAGGCGCGAGCCGACCACCTTCCCGTTGCGTTCGAGCTGGCTGCCGTCCGCCTTGTTCGGGAACACCACCTGAGCGGCACCCGTCGTAAGCAGGGGATAGGCGAGCCCGAACAGGGCCGTGAACACAAGGACTGCGAGTGCGGAGCTGATCAGATCTCGTTTCATCTCGTTCTCAGAAGAGCTGGTTGGTGAGGCCCTGCACGATCGGGCCGAGCAGGAAGGCCGGGAAGAACGTCAGTGCGGCGACGATCACGATGGTGAAAATGAGGAGCACCACGAACACCGGCGTGTCGGTCCGGAACGTGCCGGGACCGAGCGGCCGGGTGCGCTTGCCCTCCAGCGCCCCGGCCACCGCCAGCGCCGTGACCAGCGGAACGAAGCGGCCGAACAGCATCGCGAGCCCACCGAGAATGTCCGCGAACGTGATGCCAAAGGCCCCGGCGTTGCCGGGCGCGTTCGGCTGGACGAAGCCGGTGTAGCCCGCGAAGGCGGATCCGTTGTTGTTGGCTTGTGAGAGGTAGGCGTAGAGCGACTCGGAGAAGCCCTGGGGATTGGGGTTGAAGACCGAGGGGGCTCCGTACTTCGTGGACACCGCGAGCGTGGTGGCGATCAGAACCGCGAGCGGCACGAACAGCGTGCCGACCATGACCAGCTTGACCTCGTGTGCCTCGATCTTCTTGCCGAGGTACTCGGGCGTGCGGCCGACCATCAGCCCGGCGATGAATACCGCGAGCACCACGAACAGGAGCATCGAGAAGAGCCCCGAGCCCACCCCGCCGAAGATCACCTCGCCGGTGGAGATGTTGAAGCTCGGTGCGAGGCCGCCGATGCCGGTGAGCGAGTCGAATGCCGCGTTGACCGCGCCGCACGAGGCCACGGTCGTGATCGCCGTGAAGAGGGACGTTGCCGCGAGCCCGAAGCGGACCTCCTTGCCCTCGAGGTTTCCGCCGGCCACGTTCGCGAGGTGCTGGGCGGGCGAGCCGTGCGCCTCGGCGGCGTAGACGACCGCGACTGAGACGAGGAAGAGCGTGAGCATCGCGGCGTAGATCGCCCAGCCCTGGCGGCGGTTCCCGACGTAGCGACCGAAAACGTTGGTGAGCCCCGCCGGGATCACGAGAATCAGCAGCATCTGGACGAAGTTGGAGAGCCCGGTGGGGTTCTCGAACGGCATCGCGCTGTTGACGTTGAAGAAGCCGCCGCCGTTGGTGCCGAGCATCTTGATCGCCTCCTGCGAGGCGACCGGGCCGAGCGCGAGCGTCTGCTTGCCGCCGGCCACCGTGCTGAACGTGTCGTACGGGGAGAGGTTCTGGATCACGCCCTGGGACACGAGGAAGAGTGCGGCGACGAACGAGATCGGCAGCAGCACGTACAGCAGCGTTCGGGTCAGGTCTTGCCAGAAGTTGCCCAGCGCGGCGCCGCTGCGCGCTGCGAAGCCGCGGATCACCGCGACGGCGACCGCGATGCCGACCGCGGCGGAGATGAAGTTCTGCACGGCCAGGCCGGTCATCTGCGAGAAGTACGAGAGGGTCGTCTCGCCGCCGTAGTACTGCCAGTTCGTGTTCGAGATGAACGACGAGGTGGTGTTGAAGGTCACGTCCCAGGGGGCCGCGTGGAAGCCCTCGGGGTTGAACGGATGGATCCCCTGGGCGCGCAGGATCAGGTAGAGGGCGAGCCAGAAGAGCGCGGACAGGACCAGCACGCTGCGCGCGTACTCCTTCCAGTTCTGGCCCGAGTCCGGGTTCACGCGCAGGAGGCGGTAGACGAGGCGCTCGAGCGGGCCGAAGACCGGCGTGAGCAGAACGCGCTCACCGCGGTAGACCCTCGTCATGTAGGCACCGATCAGCGGCGTCAGCGCCGTGAGCACGACCACGTAGATCGCGATCTGGAGCCAGCCCTGCGTAGTCACAGGCGCTCACCGCGAAGTAGCGCGTAGACGAGGTACGCCGCGACGGCGATCGAGACGAGCAGTCCGAACAGCTCGGCGCCGCTCATACCCGGTCCAGCCCCTCGATGAAGGCGAGGAGGATCACGAATGAGAGCACGCCTATGACGACCGAAACGATGTCCATTAGCGCGATCTCACTCTGGCCCGAGCGGCCCCGTTTGTCGTCGGCTTGGAGGCGACTCTTTGATCTACCGAGCCGGTCGTATGGAGGGCCGCCAGCGCGGGATAAATAGACATGCTTTGAGCATGGTTATCCGGCCATCAAGCCCTCATCAAGAAGCGGCGCCGATCGATAAAGATGTCGTGAAGATCGCGGCGCTCAGCCCGCGAAGCGGTACCCGATGCCCGGGTCGGTGAGGATGTGCCGCGGCGCGCCTGCCTCAGGCTCGATCTTGCGGCGCAGGTTGGCCACGTGGACGCGCAGCACCTGAGTGTCGTCCTCGTAGGCGGGACCCCAGACTTCGCGCAGCAGCATCCGGTGCGTCATCAGGCGCCCCCGGTTGCGCATCAGGGCACGCAGCAGATTGAACTCGATCGGGGTGAGGTGAACCTCCTCGCCGGCGACCGTGACGCGGTGCGCGGCCTGGTCGAGCTCGAGGCCGTCCGAGCGCAGCACCGGCTCGGCGGTGGCCGCGCCGGTCCGGCGCAGCGCCGCCCGCAGACGCGCGATGAGCTCGTCCGCTCCGAACGGCTTGGTCACATAGTCGTCGGCGCCCGCCTCGAGTGCCCGCACCTTTTCGGACTCGTCGCCCACGGCCGACAGCACGATGATCGGCATCTCACTCCACTCGCGGACCCGGCGGCAGATGTCCACCCCATTGCCGTCGGGCAGGATGAGGTCGAGGATCGCCGCGTCTGGCGGCCGGACGGTCAGAGAGTCGAGGGCTTCCTCCGCCGTCTCCGCGGTCGTCACCTCGAAGCCCGCCTCGCGCAGCAGGACCCGCAGCGCCCGCAGGATCTGGCGCTCGTCGTCGCAGACGAGCACGCGAAGGCCGCTCACTCTCCGGTCCGCTCTCCGCTGGCCGAAGCGGTGGGAGCAGCGGCCGGAATCGGCAGTTGGATCACGAAGCTCGTGCCCTGGCCGGGCAGAGACTCGGCCCGGATGCGACCGCCGTTCGCCTCCAGGAAGCCGCGGGCAATCGCCAGCCCCAGGCCTGATCCCGCTCCCGTCCGCTCGCGCGAGCGGTAGAAGGGCTCGAAGATGCGCTCGAGCTCGGCGGCCGGGACCCCAGGCCCGTGGTCCGTGACCCGCAGGATCGCGAAGCGTCCAGCGACGCGTCCTCGCACCACAACGGGCTCCGAGCCGGCGAAGTGAGCCGAATTCTCGAGCACGTTGGCGATTGCACGCTCGAGCTGGGCGGCGTCGGCCTGGATGAGCGGCAGGTCCGGCTCCATCTCGACATCGAAGCCACCCGGAGGCGGGGGCACCGACTCGATGGCGCCGTGCACCAGCTCGTCGAGCGAGCACCAATCAGTCCGGGGGTCCGCGCTGCCGGCCTGTAGACGCGTCAGATCGAGCAGGTTGTCGACGAGCCGCGACAGCCGCGCGCTCTCGTCATTGATCACCGAGATGAGCTCCGTGCGTTGCTCATCGTCGAGGTGCGGGGAGTTGAGGCCGCTCGCGGCGGCGGTTATCGCCGTGAGCGGCGAGCGCAGGTCGTGGGAGACGGTCCGCAGGAGCGTCGTCTTCACCACGTTGCTGCGACGCAGCGCCTTCGTCTCGATCAGCTGGGCCTCGAGCAGATCGCGCCTGCGCGCTGCGCCCACGAGCGTCTCGAGAGCCGGCACGACGCGGTCTTGGAGCGCGTCGAGCACGGCCGGGTCGGCGGCGGACGGCACCAGCACGGTCCCGATGCGATTACCGTCGACTATCAGCGGCACGGCGCGCCGGCGGGGATCGCTGTCCACCCAGGCCAGCTCCACTGAGACGGATGGAAGTTCGTACGCCTCCGCGATCCGCTGTCCGACGGCGCGCAGCGACTCCTCGATGCTGCCGCCGCCGAGCAGCAGGCGCGCCATCTCGGCGGTGAGGTCGGCCTCCCGGCGCCCGCGCTCGGCTTCCTCGGCGCGGGCGGTTGCTGTTGCGGAGAGTGTGCTGGTGACCAGGGCGGCCACCAAGAAAACGCCGAGGGCCACCCAGTCCGCGCTGCGGGCGATCGTGAACTGCCCGGTCGGAGGGAGGTGGAAGAAGTTGAAGGCCAGCGCGCTGAGCACCGCGGTGAGCACCCCGAACCAGAGGCCCCAGCGACTCGAGACCAGGAGCACGGCGAGCAGGTAGACCACGCCGGTCGAGACGACCGGCACGGCTTCCTTGAGCCCGTAAACGAGGGCCGTGATCGCAGCCACGGATGCGACCGCGCGGCGAGCCCAGGGAGCACTGGCTGTCTGCGCGACACACCGCAATACTGCCGCAGGGTGAACCGCACCGTCGTAATCTCGCCAGGGGAGGGCGTCCGCCTCGGCAACGTCGAGTTCCTCGGGCTCAGCGAGCACTCGCCGCGCCTCAACGTCAGCATCATCACGATGGCCCCCGGCGCCCACGGCCCGGAGGAGCACGTGCACGCCGACGAGGACGATGCCTTCTACATCCTCGAAGGAGAGCTCACCTTCGTGCTCGACGAGGGCCACGTGCCCGCGCCCGAGGGCACCTTCGTGCTGGTGCCGCCCGGCGTGAACCACACCTTCCTGAACCCGCTCGACACGCCCACCCGCGTGCTCAACATCCACGCGCCCGCGGGCTTCGACCGCCGCCTGCTCGGCGAGTGAGTACGGTTCGTCCCGTGGGACTCACTCCATCCTCAGGCGGACCGCCCTCGCGGCGCAGCCGCGAGCGGCGCGCGTATCAGCTGGTGCTCGTGGGGAGCACGGCCGGCGTGATCGCCGTCGTGGGCTTCATCCTCGCGGCCATCGACGTGATGGGCTTCGGCATCCCGTTCATCGCCGCGATCGTCGCGGTGGTGTGCCTGCTGCTGTTCCGCCGCGCCGTCAGCCGGTAGCCGCTCGCCGCCGCCTCACTGCTCGCGCAGCACAGCGCCGAGTGGCAGGCGCCGGAGGCCACGTGAGGCGATCGCGATGGCGATCACGGTGGCCGCGAGCGTCGCCGCCGTGAGCTCGCCGAGGAATGCCCACGGGATGGCCAGCTGGTCCGGGGGCGGGTCGAAGGCGTGGGTGAGCATCGCCACGAGCATCTTCGCCAGCAGCCAGCCGAGCGCAGCCGCGAGCACGGCGCCGGCCGCCAGCACGAAGCCGGCCTCGCTCCAGAGGAAGGCGCCGACCCGGCGCAGCGAGGCGCCGACGGCCACCATCGTGGCGAACTCCTCCCTGCGCTCGGCCATCGCGAGCGCCACGAACAGCGCCATGGCGCCGGCCGCGAGGACGACGCTGAAGATCTCCTCGATGCGGCTGATGTGGTCCAGGTTGACCGTGGTGATCGAGCTGACAGTCTGGGCGGTTTGCTCGCGGATGTCCTTGACCACGGTGCCGTCGCGCAGGGTCGCCTGTCGAACGCGCCGTGCCACCGCCGCCGGGTCCGCGCTGGCCTTCGCGAACACGACGTTCGGCCCGGTGCCGTGGCTTGCGCGCTCGAGGTGGGCGAGGTTTGCGACCATGAACGAGTCCTTCGGGGCGGACGGGAACTCCTGGACCGTTCCGACCACGTGGAACGGCACGACGCGGAAGCGGCCGCTCGAGCGGTCGAGTACGCGCAGCTTCAGCAGGTTGCCGGGCTTGAGCGCGTAGTCGGTGATCGTCTCCTTGGAGACGAGGATGCCGTCTGGGGTCGCCCGCAGCTTGGCCATGGCGCCGCCGGCCGTGTCGCCGACGAAGTACGAATCGCGCAGAGTGGTCGCTCGCGTGAACGACGACGCGTCGATGCCGTAGGTGTCCTGGAGGTCGGGGCCGACGTACGCGTAGGAGTGGTCGACTGCCGTCGTGGCGCTCACACCCGGCACGCGCGCGATCGTCCGCGGGAGATCGCGCTTTGCGATCGTGCCCGGCGGCGCGCTGGCCACCACGTCGGCGCCGAGCGTGAGCTGGGCGTCCACGTTCGCCTGCTGGTCCCACGTGGCGGTGAAGATCCCGAGGCTCACCGCGAAAGCGAGCAGGAGCCCCACGACCACCAGCCCGCGGTTGATGGCGGGACCACGGCGCCCAGCGCTCGCGAGCAGGAACGCGGGTCCGCTGGCCGCCCTGCCGCCCGCTGCACGCCGCGCGACCCAGCTCAGCATCCGGCCGCGCAGGCGAACGAGCAGGAGGGTGGCCCCGATCCAGAGCAGGGCCGGGGCGAAGAACATGTAGACCGACAGCGACAGCGTCGGGTTCGAGTCAGGGTTGACCACAGCGGAGAAGCCGGTGCGCACGGTGAGCCAGTAGACGAGGCCGCTCACGGCGAGGCAGGCCACGTCCAGGTAGAGCCGCTGCCACAGCGGCCGCCCGGTTCGCCTGGCGCTGCGACGGCTGTCGACCACGCTCGAGCGCAGCATAGACGCCGCCGCACCGATGCGCGCGGCGGCGCTCCCGGCGATGGCGAGCAGTATGCAGGCGCCCGCCACCAGCGCGATCCGGGCGAGCGAGAGCTGAACGCCGCCCGGCACGAGTGCGCTCACCGCCGCGGTGGCGAGCGCCGCTCCCGCGATGCCGGCGACTGTGCCCAGCGCGGCGCTCTCGATCAGCGCCAGCCCGAGCAGGCCCCGCCGCGAGGCGCCGCGGGCGCGCAGAAGCGCCAGGTCGCGGCGGTCGCGGTCCACGGTTCCAAGTGCTGCCAGGTAGGCGAGCCCGAGCGCGATCAGCGCGCCCGGCACGGCCAGCAGGATGTAGAGCGCCTCCGCATAGAGCGCGTCGCCCGCCGCCGTGTTCAGCTGATCGCCGAGGTTGTCCACGAACTGAACCTGGCCGGGGAGGCTGCGCTCCACCCGGTTGCGGGTCTGGTTCTCGAGCTTGTAGGCCTTCGTCGGTCCGCCGGCGGACAGGGGGCGCGGGTCGAGCTGCGCCTGCACCTGCCACTGCACGCCGTTCTGGGCTCCGGGCTGGACGCTCGAGCCCACGTTCGCGGGCGTCAGCGAGCGAAGCTGCGGAGCGTAGGTTGACGCGAATGCGTCGAGCGGCAGGATCGCGACGTTCGCCGGCGGCTGGGCGGGGGCGGGGCCGAGCTGCGGGTTCAGCGGCTGGAAGAGGATGTCGGGCGCCGTCACGAGGGCGACACCCGAGACCCTGTACGCCACGGGCGAGCTCTTCGGCGTTGCCCTGAGGCGCACGCTGCCGCCGATCCGCGCCCTGAGCGTGGCGGCCATCTGCTGGTCGAGCACCACCTGGCCCGGCTTCAGCGAGCCCTGAAGCATCCGGAAGGTGTTGATGTGGCGGCCGTAGCCGGGCGGCACCGCGAGCACCGAGCCAGACCCCGCGTTCGTCCTGCCCGCCGCCGAGGCGGTCGACGCGCCGGCGAGCGGGGCGGTGGCCGTGGGCACGGCCTCCAGGACGCCGGGCTGCCTGGCCGTACGAGCCGCGACGCTCGTGGCAGCGTTCTCTGAGTTGACAGGGCCCTGCCAGGCGAGCGGCACCGCGCGAACGGCGCTCCCGGTCATCTGCTTCAGCGAGTCGCCCACGAACAGCAGCATCGAGCCGAGCAGGGCGGTGGCCAGCGCGAGCACAGCCACGCGCAGCAGGGTGCGGGTGGGCGCGCGCCAGAGGTTCGTGAGCGCAAGGCGGCCGACGGCGGTCACCCGAGCCGTCCGTCCTCGAGCGAGAGCACCCGCGCGGCGCGGCCCGCCACCTCGGCGTCGTGGGTGGCCAGCACGAGCGCGAAGCCGAACTCGGCCTGGAGCGCGTCGACGAGGTCGAGCACGCGCTGCCCGGTGTCCGTGTCGAGGTGGCCCGTCGGCTCGTCGCAGAGCAGCAGCTCGGGCCGCTGGGCGAGCGCCCTGGCGATCGCCACGCGCTGGGCCTCGCCGCCAGACAGCTCCGCGGGCAGCGTGTCGAGCTTCGATTCGAGCCCGACGAGCCCGAGCAGCTCCTCGACGCGCTCGCCCACCGGCTCGTCCTCGAGCGCCATGGCCGCGAACGCCACGTTCTCGTAGGCGGTGAAGTAGGGGAGCAGGTGGGCGCCCTGGAAGACGTAGGCGATCAGCGGCTCGCCGTCCCAGGTCACGGCCCCGGACGTGGGCTCCACGAGGCCACCGAGCACGTGCAGAAGCGTTGTCTTGCCCGAGCCGGAACGGCCCCAGAGGGCCACGCGCTCAGAGCGGCCGATCGTGACGCTCACGTCCCGCAGCGCCGCCACGTGAGCACCGCCGCGTCCGTACTCGATCGACACCTGGCGGCATTCGGCGAGAGAAGTGAGCACCCGCGGCCCGACCGGGGTCTCCACGGTCACCTGGCCACTTTTCCGTCGCGCAGCTCGATCACACGGTCGGCGGCGGCGGCCACGCGCTCGGAGTGCGTGACCACGACGACGGTCGCGCCCACGTCCTCGCGCAGGCGCAGGAGGGCCTCGATCACGGTGCGTTCGCTCAGCTCGTCGAGCTCTCCCGTGGGCTCATCGGCCAGCACGAGCGGCGCCTCGCGAGCAAAGGCCGCGGCGATCGCGACCCGCTGGCGTTCGCCGCCCGACAGCGAGCCCACGTTCTGGCCGCTTCGCTCCGCGAGCCCGAAGCCGGCCAGCGCCGCGTGGGCGCGCTCACGCGCCTCGCCGCCCCGCCCTGCGAGCCGGAGCGCGGTCACCACGTTCTCCTCGGCGGACAGCGCGGGCCAGAGGTTGTCGCTCTGGAACACGAGCGCAACTCGCTTCGCCCGGTAGCTCGCGAGCTCGCGCTCGTCGAGCCTGCTGAGCGAGTGGCCGAAGGAGCGGAGCTCGCCGGCCGACGGCTCGTCCAACCCGGCCGCCAGCATCAGGAAGGTGCTCTTCCCGCTGCCGGACCGCCCGTGCACGGCCACGACCTCGCCGCGATCTATCTTCAAGTCGAGGCCGCGCAGGGCCACCGTCTCGGTCGGCCCGGAACGGTAGATCTTGAACACGTCGTGGGCCTCCAGCGCCGCCCACTCGACCGCGGCGGGCCGCTCGGGCTCGGCGTACAGGCTCCTCACTGCCACCGGAAGCTCTCCGAGATCAGCCGGTAGGCGTCCACGTTGTCGACTCCCTTGGGCGTCGCGAGGTCGAGTACGGCCACCTTGCCGCCGTGCCCGTAGACGTAGCGGTCGACCACGAGCTGCGGGCGCTTCCCGGTCACCGAGTTCGGCTTGCCGAGCCTGTGGATCGTGACCTTCGCGCGGCCGCCGTGGAGCGGCACGGGCGGCGCGCCGCCGCGCACCACGAGGTGGATCGAGTTGTCCTTGTCGCTGAACGTGAGGCTCGTGCCGGAGCCGAGCTTCGTCCAGCCCTCCGGGTACTTCAGCGAGTAGCCCGGGCCGCGATAGCGGAGGAAGACCTGGTTGTCCGGGATGTCGCCCGACGCGGCGGACGCAGCCTCGGCCTGGTTGGACGAGGACGATGAGGACGAGCCTCCCCGCATCCCGCCGCGACCGCCAGCACAAGCGCGAGCACAAGGACGAGCGGAGCGACCCTCTTCGCGATCATGAGAGCCAAGCTAGGCGGCGCTCATGAGGATTGCGTGAGAAACGAAGGAGCCCCGCCGGCGGCGGGGCTCCTCGAAACGACGGGATGCGGCTAGCGGCCTACTGGAGCCACTCGTCGACCTTGTCCTGGTTGTCCTTCACCCAGTCGGCTGCGGCGTCGTCGGGATCCTGCTTGTCGCCGGCGATCGCCTTCGCGACGAGCTCCTGATCCTCGTTCGTCAGCGTCATCTTCTTCAGCATGTCGTACGCCGGCGACCCGCTGTCCGCGAACTTCTTCGAGAACAGCTTGTTGATGATCGTCACGTCGTACTCGCACTTGTACTGCTCGGGATCGCCGCCTTCCTTCGCGTCGTCCTTGCAGTCCTTGTTCGCGTCGGTACGCGGCGGCAGCTTCACCTCGGCCAGGTCGTACTGCTGGTTGAGGTACTGCGGCGTGTACCAGTAGAAGAGGACGGGCTTCTTCTGCTTGTAGGCCTGGCTCCAGCGCGCCACCTGGGCCGGCTCGGCGCCGGCGGTCACGTGCTCGAGGTTCAGCCCGAGAGCCTTGATCAGCTCCTTGTCCTTCTGGACGTAGGACGGGTCACCGCCCAGGAACTCGTTGTTGAAGACGTCCTCCTTGCCCTTCAGGCCCTCCCAGGTCGCGAACTCGGGGTGCTCGTCCATCACGAACTTCGGGATGAACCAGCCGATGTGGCCCTCCACCCCGAGCGGGCCACCCTGGACGACCGTGCCCGCCTTGTCGATGTACTGCTCGTACTGGTCAACGTGCTGCCAGTCCTCGAGCACCGCGTCCGTCTTCCCGTCGGCCATCGCCTGGAACGCGGGGATCTCGGTGATCTTGGTGACCTCCACGCTACAGCCGAGCTGGTCTTCGAGCACGTTCTTGGCTATGTAGGTGTTGGCGGTCGAGCCGGCCCAGGCCTGTTCGTTGAGCACGACCTTGCCGCAGTCCTTCTTGCCCGCTGACGCGCTCTCGCCGCCGCCGCCGCCGTTGTCGTCCTTCGACTCGCCGCAGGCCGCGAGCGCCAGCGCCAGCATGAGCGCCGCCACCACGGCCCAGAGCTTCCTGTGGGTCTTCAAGCTGCCCCTCCTCCTGTTTGCGGTGTCCGTCTTCCTTGGGTTACACGGTCAAGTGCGATGCCGAGCGCCAGGATCGCGATCGACGCCACGACCCCCTGGCCGAACTCGTTGCGCTGGAGCCCGCGGGCGACCTGGTCGCCGAGGGCGCCGGAGCCGACCAGACCGCCGATCACGACCACCGAGAGGACCATGATCATCCCCTGGTTAACGCCCAGCATGATGCTTTCGCGCGCGAGCGGCACCTTCACCTTCGCGAGCACCTGGCGGTTCGATGCGCCGAACGCCTGCGCCGCCTCCACCGGCGCGGGCGGCACGCTCCGGATGCCCGCCGTGACCAGCCTGATGATGACCGGGATCGCGTACAGCACGGATGCCACCACGCCCGGTACGAGCGACACCGGCATCAGATAGATGAACGGGATGATGTAGACGAGCTGCGGGAGCGTCTGCAGCGTGTCGAGGAGGGGCCGAAGCGCTCTCTCAACGCGCTCGTTCTCCGCTGCCCAGATTCCGACCGCGATCCCGATCACCACGGCGATGGCCGTCGCGACGAGCACCTGCGAGGCGGTGTCCATCGCGGGCTCCCAGACGCCGATGATGCCGATCACGCAGAGCATCAGAAAGGCCGTGATCGCCGGCCGCATGCCGCTCAGGACGTACGCGATGGCGGTGAGGCAGCCGAGCACGAGCCACCAGGGCGAGTCCATCAGCAGGTTCTGGATCGGCTGCAGCATGCGCTCGAGGATGAAGTTCCCGATCGCGTCGGTGATGCTGAAGACGAACGTGGTCGGATCCTGGACGTACTCGAGCGCGTCGTTGATCCAGCCGAGAACGGTGTCCTGGATGTTCGAGTCGTAGATCGACGAGGCGGTCTCGAACTC
The DNA here is from genome assembly GCA_963774095.1 of uncultured Thermoleophilaceae bacterium. Lineage (GTDB taxonomy): Bacteria > Actinomycetota > Thermoleophilia > Solirubrobacterales > Thermoleophilaceae > JACVRW01. The sequence continues at coordinate 3,692 of CAVZDS010000003.1, read as the reverse complement.
GTCCGGATAGATGGAGTCCGCGCCGAGCAGCTTTGCGACGACCACAGCCAGCGCGATCGCGCCCAGCGTCGCGAGCGTGATCGTGCGCGCCCGCTGCTTGCCCTCGTCCGTCAGCTGCCGGCGGGCGGGGTCGGTGCGGTCGGCGATGGCCGCCGTGGAGCGGTCGAGCGCGATCGCCATGATCACGATCGCGATGCCGGCGAGGATCGCGAGCGCCGGGTTCGAGTAGAGACCGTTCGTCACGACGTCGCCGAGGCCCCTGCCGCCGATGAGGCCCGCGATCACGACCAGCGACAGGGCGAACATGATCGTCTGGTTGAGCGCGAGGAGCAGCTGCCGGCGTGCGAGCGGCAGCTGCACCTTGAAGAGCGTCTGCGACGGCGTGGCGCCCAGTGCCTGGGACGCCTCGACCGACTCGGCGGTGACGCCGCGGATTCCGAGCGCGGTGATGCGCACCGCGGGCGGGATCGCGTAGATGAGCGTGCAGATGACCGCGGCGGCGGGGCCAACCGAGAACACGATCACCACCGGCATCAGGTACGCGAAGGCCGGGATGATCTGCATCGCGTCGAGGATCGGCGTGATCGCCCGGTGGACGCGCTCGTTGCGTCCCGCGACGATGCCCACCGGCACCCCGATGAGGATGGAGATCATCACGGCGGCGCCCATCAGCGCGAGCGTCTGCATGCTCTCCTCCCAGAGGCCGAGCAGGGCAAACGACACGAATGCGCCGAGGACGACGAGCGCGGCGCGCCGGCCGCCGAAGCGGAGGACGATCGCGGTGCCGGCGACGATCACACCGACCCAGGTGAGCCACTCCAGGAAGTCGAGGATCGCCGTGACGAGCCATTCGCAGGCGGCGCGGAAGGCGTCCAGGAGCGCGAAGAACGGGTTCGAGCCCTCGGTGCGCTGGTCGAGGAGCCAAACCTGAGCGTCGTCGAGCTTGCGGGGCAGCTCGTCCCAGACCAACGACGAGGGCCAGGGGAACTCGTTCTTCCACAGGGCATAGCCGAGGATCAGCAGCGCCAGGAGGCCGGCGACCTGAGCGCCGCGGCCGCGGAAGCGCGACGTCGGCGCCGCGAATGCCGGCGCCCGCAGCCTGCCGCTAGCTACCGCCATCGGCGCCGCGACTCCCGGAGGTGTCCGGGTCCTCGGCCATGGCCCGCAGGATCGCCTCGCGGTCGACGATGCCCACCACCTTGCCGTCCTTGACGGCGCGCACAGGCTGGTCCGTGGATGCGACCAGCGGGACGGCTTTCTGCATGGTCGTCTCCACCGGCAGCTCGGGGCCCTCGCTGGATTCGCCGGGCTTGGGGTCGCGCATGATCCAGCGCAGCGTCAGCACGTGCGTGCGCGGAATGTCGCGGATGAAGTTCTCGACGTACTCGTCGGCCGGGGAGCCGACGAGCTCCTCCGGCGAGCCGAGCTGCACGATCGCGCCGTCGCGCATGATCGCGATCCGGTCGCCGAGCCGCAGCGCCTCGGGGAGGTCGTGCGTGATGAAGAGCATGGTCTTGCCGGTCTCCTTCTGGAGCCGGATCACCTCGTCCTGCATGTCGCGGCGGATCAGCGGGTCGAGGGCGCTGAAGGGCTCGTCGTAGAGCATCAGCTCGGGGTCCACCGCGAAGGCGCGCGCGAGGCCGACGCGCTGCTGCATCCCGCCGGACAGCTGGGCCGGGAAGGAGGTGGCCACGTCGTGAAGCCCGACGAGCTCGAGGATCTCGCCGGCCTTCCCGAGGCGCTCCTGCTTGGAGACGCCCTGAATCTCGAGGCCGAAGGCGACGTTGTCGATCACGGTGCGGTGCGCGAGCAGGCCGAAGTGCTGGAAGACCATCGAGACGCGGTGGCGGCGAAGCTCGCGGAGCGCGTTCGCGTCGGCCCCGGTCACGTCCTCGTCGCAGATCCGGATTGTGCCGGCGGTGGGCTCGATCAGGCGGATGAGCGTCCGAACGAGGGTGGACTTGCCGGAGCCCGACAGGCCCATGACCACGAACACCTCGCCGGGCCAGATGTCGATCGACACGTCGCGCACCGCAACGACGCTGCCGGTCTTCTCGCGAAGCTCGGCGCGCGACAGCTCCGCGTCCGGCGTGCCGATCACCTTGTCGGCGTTCTTGCCGAACACCTTCCAGACGCCCTCGGCACGAAGCAGCGGATCGCCGTTGCGATCCGGGGCCGGTGGGGCTTCAACGGTCTCCACGGCGCCAGAGCCGTGCGAGTCACTCACGGCGCGATGATATATCAGCGCGGGCGGCCCGCGCCAGCCCTGAGATTACGTGTGTATTAGGACTGTCTGGAGTTCGGTGAGCGCGTCCATCGGATAGCGCCCGCCCACCCGTCCGATGCCGCTCTGCGAACGCGCACGGCCGCCCCACGGCAGATGCGGCTCCCAGTAGTTGGTCGTCTCGTTGATGTTCACGAGGCCCATGTGCACCGAGTCGGCGTAGCGCATCCCCGCCGCGAGGTCGCTCGTGAACACGGCGGCCATCAGGCCGAAGGTCTGCGCGTTCGTCTGCTCGATCGCCTCCTCCAGCGAGCAGATGCCGACGATCGGCGCGATCGGGCCGAAGGTCTCCTGCGTGACGGCGATCGAGTCGGGCGGCACGTCGTTCAGGACGGTGGGCTGCCAGTAGAGCGCGGTGGGGAAGCCCTCCGCGCGGCTGCCACCGGTCACGACCGTCGCGCCGCGCTCGACCGCGTCCGCCACGTGCGCGTCCATCTTCGCCGCGCCGGGCTCGTTGTTCACCGGGCCCATCGTGGTCGCGTCGTCGAGCGGGTCGCCGAGGCGCACCTCTCGCTCGACCTCGGCCGCGAGCAGCGATACGAACTCGTCGCGCACGTCCTCGTGGACCAGAAGGCGCTCGGCCGCCGAGCAGCTCTGCCCGGCGCCAGGAAGGCCCCCACGCGCGCGGCCTCGGCGGCCGCCGCGAGGTCCGCGTCGTCGCATCACGACCAGAGGCCCGTTGCCGCCCATCTCGAGCAGCTGCGCCTTGCCGGCGGCCTGGCGCGAGACGATCAGCCCGGTCTCGGTCGAGCCGGTGAACGCCACCGCGTGCGTGCCCGGATTCACCGCGAGCTCGTCGCCGACCTCCGGCCCCGGGCCGAGCACGAAGTTGAAGACGCCGGGTGGCAGGTCGGCCTCGGCGATGCATTCGGCAAGCAGGCCGGAGCACACCGCCGTCGAGGGCGCCGGCGTCCAGACGACGGTGTTGCCGCAGGCGAGCGCCGGCGCGAGCACCTCGGCGGGCATCGTGTAGGGCCAGTTCCAGGGAGTGATGAGGCCGAGCACGCCGAGCGGACGGCGAAGCAGCAGCACGCGCCTCCCGGGAGCGGCGCTCTGCGGGATCGAGCCCTCGACGCGCTTGCCGTCCTCGGCGGCCATGCGGAAGAACTCGACGAGCTCACCGACCTCCACCTCGGCCTCCGCCTTGAGCGGCTTGCCCTGGTCGAGGGTGAGCACCCGGGCCAGCTCGTCGCTGCGCCGCTCGATCACGTCGGCGGCGCGGTGGAGCAGTGCGGCGCGCTCGAAGCCGGTGCGCGCGCCCCACGCCGGGAAGGCGGCGTTCGCGGCGGCGATCGCGAGGCGCGCGTCCTCACGGCCGCCCTCCGCCACCGGGCCGAGCGACTCGCCCGTTGCCGGACTGGTGGCCTCGGTGGTGGCACCGCTAGCGGCGTCGCACCACTCGCCGTCG
>CAVZDS010000002.1:0-347731 GCA_963774095.1 uncultured Thermoleophilaceae bacterium | reverse complement strand
TTCGGCCGGGAGCTGAAGCAGGTCATCACGGGCGATGCCGCCGACGAGTGCGTGCGCGCCGTGCTGATCACGGGCGCCGGGCGCGGGTTCTCCTCGGGCGCCGACCTGAAGGCGGGCTTCGACCCGCATCCGGACGACGGCATGCCCGACATCCGCAAGGAGCTGCACGAGTTCTACCACCCGATCATCGCCGGGGTGCGGCGGCTCGAGAAGCCCGTGGTGGCGGCCGTGAACGGTCCGGCGGTGGGGATCGGCGCCTCGCTCGCGTTCGCCTGCGACCTGGTGCTGGCGGCCGAGTCGGCCTTCTTCGGCCTCGCCTTCGTGAACATCGGCCTGATGCCGGACGGCGGCTCGACCCTGTTCGTGCCCACGGCCGTCGGGAAGGCGCGCGCGTTCCAGATGGCGCTGCTGGGCGAGCGGGTGCCGGCGGAGCGCGCGCTCGAGTGGGGGCTCGTGAACTACGTCTATCCCGACGACCGGCTGATGGACGAGGCGAACTCGCTCGTGGCGAAGCTCGCCGCGCGGCCCGACGCGCTCGTACGCGGGCTCGAAGCAGGCGCTCAACCGGATGCTCTACCCGGACCTCGACGCCCAGCTCGACCTGGAGGCCGAGCTCCAGCACGCGCTGGCGCGCACGCGTGACTTCCAGGAGGGCGTGGCCGCGTTCGTGGAGAAGCGCGAGCCGGCGTTCGAAGGGGCGTAGCGTGGCGGGCAGGGACGTGGCTGTCGGGGCACGGGCGACCGGCGCCCAAGCCACCGGTGCCCACGCGGCGCGGCGCGTGCGCTCGGTGCTCTCGCCGCTCGGTGCCGCCGCCTTCGGCGCCGTCGCGATCGGCAGGCTCGCCATCCGGCGCGCCGTGATCAAGCAGCTCCGCATCGAGGAGCTCGACGTGGGCAGGCTGCGGGTGCGCGAGCTCGAGGTGGCCTCGGGCGCAGTCCCCGCGCGCCCGCCGTGGCCGACCCGGCCGAGCCTCCGCTCGGCCCGCGGACGAGCCGCCCGGCCTCGCGTCCCGGGCCGCGCCCCACCGCGCGCGGCCCGCACCCCCCGCACCGCCCCACCCGCGCGGCCCGCTCGGGGCAACTCGCACGAAGTGGAACCCCTGTCCGGGGCGGAGATATGATGCCGCGGCCTTGCCCCACGGCATGCCCAGACGCCTGCTCCTCGCCGCCTTTTCGCTGGCCGCTGTCGCGATCCTGATCGCGGCGCCGTCGGCGTTCGCGGACGCGATCACGCCCGAATCGGGTGGGTCGCCGAACGCGGACGACATCGACACGCTCTACAAGCTCACGCTCTACATCGGCATCGCGATCTTCCTGCTGGTGGAGGGCACGCTGATCTGGTCGCTGGTGAAGTACCGCGCCCGGCGCGGCGGCACGGCGGACCAGATTCGCGGCAACACGCCGCTCGAGATCGGCTGGACGGTCGGCGCCGCGACGATCCTCGTGGTCCTCACCGTGGTCGTGTTCCTCTACCTGGACGACATCGAGAACCCGCCCGCCTCCGGCCCCAACGGCCTGAGCGCGAGCCAGGCGCAGTTCGCCTCAGTCGACCAGCCCAACCCGCCCAAGAGCGGCGGCCCGATCCTGCGCATCCGCGTGAACGGGCAGCAGTACCTCTGGCGCTACGACTACCCCGGCAACCCGCCAGCTCTACTCGTACGAGGAGATGGTGGTGCCCACCAACACCACCGTGGTGCTGGAGCTCGAGGCCTCCGACGTGATCCACTCGTGGTGGATCCCGAAGTTCGGGGCGAAGGCGGACGCGGTGCCGGGCTACGTGAACGAGACCTGGTTCAAGGTGCCGCAGGAGGGCACCTACCGCGGCCAGTGCGCGGAGCTGTGCGGCTCCGGCCACGCGGACATGCGGGCGAAGGTCGTGGCGGTGTCGCCGGACGAGTTCGAGCAGTGGGCGCGGAACAAGCGTGACGAGATCCAGGCGGCCGGCGAGGAGCTGGCCGAGCAGCGCAAGCAGCGGCAAGGGAGCGAAGGGAACTAGTGGAAGCCGGCACCGCAGCACGTGAGCGCGCGCATCCCGCGCCCCGAGATCGTTCTCCACGGGCTTCGCCCAGAGCAGCGCGGCTGGCTGCGCTGGCTGACCACCACCGATCACAAGAAGATCGGGATCCTCTACCTGTTCGCCACCTTCATCTTCTTCATCCTCGGGGGCGTGGAGGCGCTGATCATGCGCCTCCAGCTGTCGCAGCCGGACAACACGCTGATCAACCCGGAGACCTACAACGGGCTCGTGACGATGCACGGGACGACGATGGTCTTCCTGTTCGTCGTCCCGGTGCTCGCGGGCTTCGGCAACTACTTCGTGCCGCTCATGATCGGGGCGCGCGACATGGCGTTCCCGAGGCTGAACGCGCTCTCGTTCTGGCTGCTCCTGTTCGGCGGGATCGCCTTCTACACGAGCGTGTTCTTCGAGCCGCCGCAGGCCGGCTGGACGATGTACCCGCCGCTGTCCGACGACGCCTTCTCCGCCGGCGGCGGCGTGGACGCGTGGATCTTCCTGATCCACCTCACCGGCATCTCGTCGATCATCGGCGCGATCAACTTCATCGCCACGATCCACAACATGCGGACCCGCGGCATGAGCTGGGGCCGCATGCCGCTGTTCGTGTGGTCGATCCTGGTCTACAGCTACCTGCTCGTGGTGGCGCTGCCGTCGATCGCCGCGGGCGTGACGATGCTGCTCACCGACCGCCACTTCGGGACCGGCTTCTTCGACCCGTCCGCGGGCGGCGACCCGCTCCTGTGGCAGCACCTGTTCTGGTTCTTCGGCCACCCCGAGGTCTACATCATGATCCTGCCGGTCTTCGGGATGATCTCGGAGATCCTGCCGGTGTTCGCGCGCAAGCCGATCTTCGGCTACAAGGCGATCGCGGCGTCCACGGTGGCGATCGCGTTCCTCGGCCTGCTGGTGTGGGCGCACCACATGTTCACCACGCCCACGCCGACCGTGGTGCTCGCCTTCTTCATGCTCGCGTCGTTCACGATCGCGGTCCCGACCGGGATCAAGATCTTCAACTGGATCGCCACGCTGTGGCGCGGCCAGATCGTGATGAAGACGCCGCTCTACTTCGCCGCCGCCCTGCCCGGGCTGTTCGTGATCGGCGGCATCTCCGGCGTGATCCTCGCGATCTTCCCGGTGGACTGGTACCTCCACGACACCTACTTCGTGGTCGCCCACTTCCACTACGTGCTGTTCGGCGGCTCGGTGTTCGGCCTGTTCGGCGGGCTCTACTACTGGTTCCCGAAGATGACCGGGCGGCTGATGTCGGAGGCGCTCGGGAAGGCCTCGTTCTGGCTCATGTTCGTGGGCTTCAACGTGACCTTCCTGGTCCAGCACTCGATCGGGCTCGAGGGCATGCCGCGGCGCGTGTACGACTACGACGAGTCGCTCGGGGTCGGCACCTACAACCTGATCTCGACGATCGGCGCCTTCATCCTCGGCATCGGCGTGCTCGTGACCGTGGTGAACGTCCTGATCAGCATCAAGAAGGGCCAGCGGGCGGGCAACGACCCCTGGCAGGGCAACACGCTCGAGTGGTTCACCACCTCTCCCCCGCCGCCCAACAACTTCGACGTGATCCCGCGCGTGCGCAGCGTTGAGCCGATGAAGGACATCCGCCGGGAGGTGGCCGCTGCGGCCACGCCGGCGGAGACGGTCGCGCAGCCCGTGGCCCCGCGCAGCCTGTAATGCGCCGGCTCGTACTGGCCACCGGCATCGCGACCTTCGTCCTCATCATCGTGGGCGGCGTGGTCCGGGTGTCCGACTCCGGGCTCGGCTGCGGCCCCGCCGGGTCCGGCTTCCACGGCTGGCCGTTCTGCAACGGCGACGTGGTGCCGGGCATGGACCTCAACTCGATCGTCGAGTACACCCACCGGCGTCGCTGGCGATCGTGGTCGGCTTCCTGATCGTCGTCGATCTTCGTGCTGGCGTGGCGGCGCCACCGCGAGTACCTCGCGCCCGCCGCGGCGCTGCTCGTGCTCGTGATCGCCCAGGGCGCGCTCGGCGGCGCGACCGTGGAGGAGAACCTCGAGGAGGCCTACGTCGCGGCGCACCTGTGCCTGGCGATGCTGCTGCTCGGCGCTCCTGCTCTACCTCTGGCGCAGCGTGAACGGCGCGCCGCAGGTGCCGGGCGGGCCGCGGCCTGCGCGTGCTGTCGATCGCAGCGAGCGTGGCGGTGCTCTGCACGATCGTGGCCGGCGGCTACATGGCCGGCACGCAGAACTACGGGCGCGCCGACTACCAGCTCGGCCAGGGCGCGCACCACGCGTGCGGCAAGCAGTTCCCCACCTGCAACGGCGAGTTCATGCCGTTCGGCAAGGCCGAGCTCGTGGACATCCACCTCACGCACCGGGCCTTCATGTACCTCGCCTCGCTGCTCGTGATCGCGCTGGTTGTCGTGGCGATCCGGCGCGGCGTGCTCACGCGTTACGCCTGGGCGCTGGCCGGACTGCTCGCGCTCCAGGTGCTCGTGGGCGCACTGAACGTGTGGCTCGACGAGTACGAGCTGCTGATCCTGCTGCACCTGGCGCTCGGCACGCTCCTGTGGGCCACGACGCTCGGCATGACGCTCGCAACTCGCGCCCGCGCGCGAGCGCGCGCCGCGGCGTGCGGAGGCGGTGGCGGCCTGATGGAGGCGGTGGTCGCACGCAGCGCCTGGCGCACCGCCATCTCGGACTACTTCGAGATGACCAAGCCGAGGGTGCAGTCGCTGCTGCTCTTCACCACGGTCACGACGATGTACGTGGCGGGCGATCCGTCGCTCGGCCTCGTGGCGCTCACCTGCCTGGGCGGCGCGCTCTCGGCCGGCGGCGCCGGGGCGATCAACCACGTGATCGACCGCGACATCGACCGCGCGATGCACCGCACCGCGAACCGGCCCGGTGGCGAGCGGACGGGTGTCGCCAGCCGCCGGGCTGGCTTTCGGCGTGGTCCTGGGCGTGGCCGCCTTCGTGCTGCTCGCGACCACGGTCAACCTGCTCGCCGCCGCGCTTTCGCTGTCCGGGCTGCTCGGCTACGTGTTCGTCTACACGCTCTGGCTGAAGCGCTCGACGCCGCAGAACATCGTGATCGGCGGCGCCGCGGGCGCCGTGCCGCCACTGGTGGCGTGGGCGGCGGTCACGGGCGAGCTCACCGGCACGCCGCTCTACCTGTTCGCGATCATCTTCTTCTGGACCCCGCCCCACTTCTGGGCGCTCTCGCTGCTGATGAAGGACGAGTACGCGCGCGCCGGCGTGCCGATGCTCCCGGTGGTGCGCGGCGAGCGCGAGACCCGCCGCCAGATCCTGCTCTACACGGTTCTGCTCTACGCGGTCAGCCAGCTGCCCTTCTGCGCGGGCGCATTCGGCGTGACCTACCTGGTGGCGTCGGTGCTGCTCGGCGCCGCATTCATCTACGGCTCGTGGCGCCTGATGCGCCACCCGGAGCGCCGCAACGCGCTGCGGCTCTACCTGTTCTCGCTGGGCTACCTGGCGGCGCTGTTCGCGGCGATGGTGGCCGACGTGCGGCTGTAATAGGGTCGCGCTGGCGACAGAGGCGGTCGGCCACGGGCTTGCTCGAAGACAGCCGGATCGAGGTCTCGCCCACCGAGGAGGCTCGGTCGATCACCTTGCGCCGCACCGCGCCCTGGTCGCGACTCGAGTTCGCGATGCAGCACCAGGACGAGACCTTCTGGTGCTGGGCCGCGACGTCAGTGAGCGTCTCGCACTACTACGAGAACGACTCGAGCTGGACCCAGTGCCGCATGGTCAACGCCGAACGCCAGCTCGCGACCTGCTGCCGAGACGGAACAGCCGCGGGCTGCAACGTGCCCAACGTCCTCCAGTCGCCGCTGGAGCGGGTGCACGTGCTCGAGCGCTGGCAGCGAGGGATCGTCTCCTTCGACCGCATTCGTGAGGAGATCGACGCGGGACGGCCGCTGGCGTGGCGGATCGAATGGCCGGACGGCACGGGGCACTTCGCCGTGATCGAGGGCTACCAGAGCACCGGCAGCCGGCTCGTGGCCGTCGAGGATCCCTGGACCGGGTCGGTCGACGTGCCATACGCCTCCCTCGAGCGCGGAAGGTACCGCGGGAACGGGAAGTGGACCCACTCCTACTTCACCCGGAGGCCGGGCGGACGATGACGATCAGACCGGTCGAGACGAGCCAGGAGAGCGTGGATGCGGTGCGAGAGCACCTCACGGCGGTGGCCGGCCGTCCGGAGTTCCCTGAGCGCGCCCTGACCGAGAGCGCCACGAGGGGCGTGTCGCTCAGCGCAGCCCACGACGTCTACAGCCCCGGCGTGGACGAGCTGGCGGCGGGCGGCGGCCTCGCGAGCGCCACGCCGGTGGCGCGCGCCTTCCTGGTGATGGATGGGTCGAACGCCGTGGCGAGCGTGGAGCAGAACACCGAGGGTGGCGGTGTCTCGTCGACAGAGGGACCGTTCGCAGAGGCGACCGCGCGGGCGATCGAGCGCGCCGAGGACGACCCGCGGCTCGCGGACGGCGACTACGAGCTGCGAACGCTACGAGTGCCCGGCCTCTACCTCATGGCCGTCTGGCTGAAGGACCTGAACGGGGACGGCGACGTCGTGATCCCGCTCGCCCCCGCGCCGGCTCCGCTGGTCGCCGGCCGCTCCTATGGTCTCGACGAGCTGGAGCCGGAGCTGGCGCGCATGAGCCGCGAGCGCCTCTCGTTCGACGACGTCTGAGCGTTGAGCGCCGCCAGGACCGCTCTAGCCGATGAGAGACCAGCTCTTCCCGTCCTCGCTCTCGAAGTCGAGCTCGTCGACTATCCGTAAGACCGAGGGCTCGGCGTCATTCGGAAGCCGGAAACGGATCTGGAAGTTGTCCGCGCTGAGCCCGGGTTGGAGATCATCACCGCAGTTGGGGGTGTCGTCGGCAATGACTCCATCGCCGTCGAAGCTGCGCCCCTCCGCGTCCTCCACCGTTGCCTCAGAGCCGCCACAGAACGGACCGATCGGATCCGACCCGTCGTTCTTCACGGTCAGCACCAACAGGTACGACGTGGCCTGACCGCTTGACCCCGTGGGCTCGAACGACGTCGGCTTGATGATTAGCGAGCCGACCTTGCCAGCTTGGCCCATGCGGAGGTCGGCGTCCGGCGGCGGTCCGGCGGCAACGCTGCTGCCCCCCGTGTCTTTCAGTCCACGCTCCGCATCGAGCTGCTCCTGAAGATCGGCGTTCTCCCGCTTGAGCTGCTCACTGTCCGCCTCCGCCGAGGCCAGCTCGTCCTCCATCCCCTGACTGACCGAGCGCGCCTCGCCCAGAGCTTCATCCAGGGAGGAAACACGATCCGCATCGTCCGCCGTGAGGTAGCCGCCGAGGAAGCCCGCGCCTCCGAAAAGGAGCGCGATTGCGAGTAGCAACGCGAGCCTTCTCATGAATGGGTTGCGGGAGCTGGCGGTCGGCTTCTGTGGGCTGGCCGCCATGGGGGTGCCGCAGTTTTCGCAGAACGCCGCGCCCGACGGGACGGCGCGCCCGCACTGCGGACATGAAGCGGCGGCGTTCACGCTGTGGGCTGTGGGGCGGAGACCTCCGCGGGCCGCGACGACGAAACGCTTGCAAGCAGCCCCCCAAGCGCCCCGAATACCACACCGAAGAGGAGGCTCCAGCCGAACGTGCTGCCGCCGTCGGCGTGGCCAAACAGCGAGATGAGGTCGGTGCCCTTGGTGATCGCGTTGAGCACCACCATCATCAATGCCCACACCGGCCCCGTCAGGGCGCCCCAAGCCACCGCCGCCAGCTGCGTTGACGCATCGGCCGCGCGCGCCGCGGAGAAGCCGGCGTACAGAGCCGCGAGCAGCGGAATGGCGATCAACAGAAGGAGCAAGGGACCGAACGTGTAGGCATGCATCGCATCCGAGTAGTCAAAGACCCGGTATCCCTCCTGCGCGTCGTCGCCAACGATTGCGAGCGCAGATTCCGCAGGTAATGGCATGAGTACTCCGGCGTTCAGCCCACCGTCCTCGGTCAAGCCATCCTCGTCGAGGCCAAAGGCGGCGATCTGGGGCAGCTTGAAGGCGGTGAGCGTCCCAAGTTGGAAGCCGTGGACTCCGTGCTCGACGACGTAGAGCGTGTTTTCCACGGCCGCTCCGCCGACAGCGCGGTCGCCCTGCACATTCTTCTCGCTGAAGGTCTGTACCAGCACGGCGATCGAAACGACGATCGCCGCCGCCGCCAGAGCGAGGGCGAGCGCTCGAAGAATCGCTCCGAACGGCTGGGCCAGGACCTTGATCCGCTCGCCCTGTGCGCCCAGGTCACTGACAGCGCCACCGATCGCGTAGCGCACTCCAATCAATACGCCGACTGTGCCCCAGAGGAATGAGAGACCGAATACCGCGCCAGCCGCTGGCTTGAGAGTGGTGCCGTCGCTCGTGATGTCACCCGTGAGCGCCGGGATCAGCATTAGAAGCGCGAAGGGCAGAACTCCGGCTATAGATAGCGCGAGCTGCTGTCCCGGCCGTGCGTCCTTGAGCCTGGGCAGCTGCAAGCGCCGCACCGCGAACGCCATCGCAGCAATGGGTATTGCCACCCCAAGCGTCGGCATCGTCTGGAACGCAAAGTCCAATCCGAAGGTCGCGGCACCGGAGGTTTCCAGCGGCGCGCCGACCAGCGCACATGTCTGGATCAGCCACTCCTTGACCAGCGAAGTGTCGTCGAAGCCCCCGATGAAGGACGAGCTCGTCGTCGCAACGGCCACGAGGAAGCCGGCGATCAACATCAGCACGAACGTGGCGCCGCCCGCAGCGAGGGCGCCGAGCACGGCCGGTGTCTTGATCTGCGCGGTTAGAGCGGCGGCGAAGTCGCCTGCACGAGGTGCGGGCTTGGCGTCGACAACCTGCGAGGTAGGTGCATCGGCGACGCGGGTTGTCGGCGCCACCTGCTCCGCGCCACAGTGCCGGCAGAACCGAGCATCCGTCCCAACGGCCCCGCCGCAAGCTACGCACTCCCGCCCGTTCACGAGCGCCAGAGTAGCCCGGTCAAGCTTGTTGCGCCAGTCAGAGTGGTGACGGCGGCGGCGGGAACGGCTTCGGTATCTCACTCCGTTTGACCGGCGCAGGTGGAAGGCGATTGGTCCAGGATTGGGGCGATGGCGGTTGCAAGCCTCGAGACCACGGATCTGCGCGGCGGCTACGCCGATCTCGGCGAGGTGCGCCTCCACTACGTCGAGGCCGGCGAGGGGCCGCTGGTGGTACTGCTGCACGGCTTCCCGGAGTTCTGGTTCAGCTGGCGCTTTCAGATTCCGGCGCTCGCCGCGGCCGGCTTCCGGGTCGTCGCGCCCGACATGCGCGGGTACAACCTGTCGTCGAGGCCGCGCGGGGCGAGGGCGTACGACACCGACCGCCTTGCGGCCGACGTGCGCGACCTGATCCGCGAGCGCGGCGCCGAGCGCGCGTTCGTGGCCGGTCACGACTGGGGCGCCGGCGCCGCGTGGATCGCGGCGATGAACCACCCCGAGGTCGTGGAGCGCCTGGCGATCCTCAACGTGCCGCATCCGCGCCGGATGCTCCAGGGGCTGCGCACGCCGCGCCAGCTCGCGAAGTCCTGGTACATCCTCTTCTTCCAGCTCCCCTGGCTGCCCGAGCTGAGCGCCCGCGCGGGGGGCTGGTGGGGCTGGCGCCGCGTGTTCGAGGAGGCCAGGCCGGGTGCGTTCACGCCGAGCGACATCGAGCGCTACGTGGAGGCCTGGTCGCAGCCCGGCGCGCCGACGGCGATGCTCAACTTCTACCGCGCCGCGCTCCGCCAGACGCCCCGCAGCGCCGAGCGCCGGATCCGCCGCGTCGAGGCTCCGACACTCGTGATCTGGGGCCAGCGCGATCGCCACCTGGGCGCCGAGCTCGCCGAGCCGGAGCGCGCCGACGTGCCCAACCTCGAGCGCGTGGTGCGCCTGCCGGAGGCGTCGCACTGGGTGCACCAGGACGAGCCCGAGCGCGTCTCCGATCTGCTGATCGACTTCTTCAGCTGAGCGCGCCTCAAGGCTTCGCCTCCTCGAGGACCTCGCGCGGCAGCGGCTTGAGCTTGAAGACAGCGGCGGCCAGGACGATCGCGATCAGCGCGAACGTGCCGATCACCTCCGGGTAGTTCTTGATGGCCTGAAAGGGACCGGGTGAGGCTGCGCACCAGGCGATGAAGGCGCCGACCGAGACCGCGATCTGGCCCTTGCGGCGGACGTCGCGAGTTCGGAGGAAGCCGACCACCGCCAGCCCGAAGACCGCGAAGATCACCCAGAGGGCCACCCGCTCGTCCGTGCCCGAGAACGAGGACAGTGCCGCGTTGACGGTGATCAGATACAGGCCGATGAGGGGCGTCGGCACGAACTTCAGGACCTGCGTGTAGAGATCGTCGGCCGCGACCTGCGGCGTCTGCCCGGGCTTGCGGGCCTGGCCCTCCGCCGCGATCTCCTTCCCCGACTTGGGCGACTTCTTGACAGCGTCTGCAAGCTCTGCCGCGTCATCGACGGTCAGTACGTTGAGGTTCATTCGCTGCCCCCCTTGGTAGTGGCGTGTCCACGATCGTGAAAGCCGTTAGCTCGAGCGCTCGCGCGTGAGCTCGCGACCCAGCGGCAGGCTGCCGATCTCGAGCCCCTGGTCCGCCTGGATCACGTGCATCACGGCGTTGATAAGCGCCAGGTGGGTGAACGCCTGGGGGAAGTTGCCGAGGTGGCGGCCCGAGCGCGGGTCGATCTCCTCGGCGTAGAGGCCGAGCGGGCTGGCGTAGGAGAGCAGCTTGTCGCAGAGGTCGCGCGCGCGGCTCACCTCGCCGATCTCGACCAGCGCCGACACGAGCCAGAACGAGCAGATCGCGAAGCTGCCCTCCTCGCCCTCGAGGCCGTCGTCGGTCTCGTCGGTCCGGTAGCGGAGCACCATCCCGTCCACCGTCAGCTCGTCCGCGATCGCGAGCACGGTCTTCACCACGCGCTCGTCGTCGGCAGGCAGGAAGCGGGTGAGCACGGTCAGGAGCACCGAGGCGTCCAGCGCCGTGGTGTCGTAGTGCTGCGTGAACACCCCGCGCTCGTCGACACCGTTCTCGAGGATGTCGGCCTTGATCTCCTCGGCCGCCGACTGCCAGCGCGCCGCGTACTCGAGCTCGTCTCGTATCTCGGCCAGCCGCGCCCCGCGGTCCGCCGCCACCCAGCACATCATCTTCGACGAGGTGAAGTGCTTCGGCTCCCCGCGGATCTCCCAGATCCCGCGGTCCGGCTCGCGCCACTTCTCGAGCGCCCGCTCCACCTGCTCCTTGACGATCGGCCAGATGCGATCGGGGAGGTAGTTGCGCGACCGGGTGTGGAGGTAGATCGAGTCGAGCAGCGCGCCCCAGACGTCGTGCTGGTCCTGCTTGTAGGCGCCGTTGCCGACCCGCACCGGCCGCGCGCCCTCGTAGCCGGACAGGTGGTCGAGCGTGAACTCCGGGATCTCGCCCTCACCGTCGATCCGGTACATGATCTGGAGCTCGTCCTCCTCCTGCTCCGCGATGTCCGCGATGAAGTAGAAGAAGTCGTTCGCCTCCCAGTCGAAGCCGAGCGTGTAGAGGCCCCAGAGCATGAAGGTGGAGTCGCGGATCCAGCTGAAGCGGTAGTCCCAGTTGCGCTCGCCGCCCGGCGTCTCCGGCAGCGAGGTGGTCGGCGCCGCCACGAGCGCGCCGGTGGGCGAGTAGGACAGCCCCTTCAGGGTGAGCGCCGCGCGCTGGAGGTGGGTGCGCCAGGGGTGATCGGGGAAGTCGCCGTGGTCGAGCCAGTGCTGCCAGTGGTGCGCGGTCCAGACGAGCCGGTCGTACGCCTCCTCGTAGGTCTCCGGCGCCGCGTGGTCGGACCACGAGAGCGCCACGAACAGCGTGTCGCCCTCCTTCATCAGCGTCCGGGCGGTCGCGCGCGGGCCCTCGAAGCCCATGTTCAGGTCGCTCGTCAGCTTCAGCTTCACGTCGGTCCCGGGTGCGCTGCAGACCGCCTCGTGGTAGCCGGTCCCGCTGTACTCCCACTCGCCGACCTTGCGGGCGTAGTCGAAGCGCGGATCGCAGTCCATCGTCACCTGGAGCTCGCCGTTCACGCAGCGGATCACCCGCAGCAGCACGTGGTCGGCGTCGTAGTCGGTGGGCGCCCGGCGGTGGGTCTGCGAGCGCTCGTGCTCGTGGTGCCAGGGGCCGATCAGCAGCAGGTCGCGCACGATGATCCAGCCGCCGCTCGTGCCCCAGCTCGTCTCCAGCACGTTCGTGCCCGGCAGGTAGCGGCGGGCGGCCGGCACGTCCACGTCGGCCGGGCCGAGCCGGAAGCCGCCGGCGTCACGGTCGAGGATCGCGCCGAACACGCTCGGCGAGTCGAAGCGCGGCAGGCAGAGCCACTCGACGTTCCCGTTCGGCGCCACGAGCGCAGCGGTCTCGCAGTCCGACAGGAACCCGTATTCCGCTATCGGGGGAAACGCGCTCGCCGTGACACCCCGGTCGGGCGCCCACTCGGTCATAGGCGCGCTGCCGCGGCGCGGGTCGAGCAGCGCCACGACGGAGCCCTCCACGAGCGAGCCAGGCGCGCGCGGATCGGGCGGCCCGCGGAACACGCGCTCGACCGCCTCCGCCTTGTCCTCGCCCGTGACCAGGAAGACGATCTGCCCGCTCGAGTTCACCACCGGAAGCGTAAGCGTGATCCGCGACACGAGCGGAGCCATGCCCGGGGTCTCCACACCCGCCACCCGCCGCTCGCGCTCGCCCAGCGCGTCGTCGCCCGGGAACAGCGAGCAGATGTGCGCGTCCGGCCCGAGCCCGAGCAGGATCAGGTCGAGCTGCTCGGGCCCGAACTCGTCGAGCTCCTTCTCGTACGCCGCGGCGCCCTCCTGCGGGCCGAGCTCGCCGCGCATGCGGTGCACGGTCGCACCGTCGACCTTCGAGAGCAGTGCCTCGTTCGCCATGCGGAAGTTGGAGTGCTCGTGGTCGGGCGGCACGCAGCGCTCGTCCGTGAACCACACGTCCACGCCGGACCAGTCCGGCCGCATCGTCGCCACGCGCTCGTAGGCCACGCGCGGCGTGGAGCCCCCGGTGAGCGTCACGTGGCCCCGCGCGCCGGCGAGCAGCTCCGCGGCTGCCCCGGCCGGATCGTCCGAGATGCGGATGTCGGCGTTCAGCGCAGCATCGCTTCCGCACGGTCCAGCGCGCCGCGGTACGCGGGGTCGCGTAACAGCGCCTGCCGGATGCCCTCCCCCAGGATGCCGCCCTCGCCGCGCGAGGCGCCGAGGATCGTCCAGCGCCGCTCGCGGCCCTTGGGGTCGCGGCGCCGCGCGCTGAGCCCGCCAGGGCCCCGGTCGAGCGAGATCGACACGCCCGACGCGGTCCCGATCTCGATCCCGGCCAGGCCGGGAACGTCCTGGTGCGGGTCCGGCTCGAGCGTGAGCGTCACGTCCTGGCGCCGCGCATGGGCGCTGCCCCGAAGGGAGCCGTTGGCCGTCATCAGCGACGCCGCGCCCCAGCCGAGCCGCGACGACAGCCAGCCGAAGAAGAGCACGCCGGCCACTCCGGAATCGGGACGGTGGCGAACCGTCACGGCGTCGATCCGGGAGAGCTCCGCGCGCCAGCGCGGCGGATCGAAGGTCGCGGCCACGCGCTCGCGCCACGGCGTGGTGCGCAGCCAGGCGAGGTCGACCACGTACGCCTCCTCCGCCAGCTCCTTGGCCCGCCTCACCGCGCTCGCCGGGTCCGGCTCGTGCACGGAGTCGATCAGCACCACCTGGGCGAGGTGAAGCAGCGCGTCCACGGCCTCGGGATGGCCGTGCGGCGACCACACGACCGTCGGGAGGTCCGTGACCACGAGCGGGTCGACGATCGTGTCGAGCTTGCTCAGGTGCTTCTCCCCCACCTCGACGATCACGCGCTCGCGCGTGAGCCCGATGTCCCCGGGCTGCCGCTCGCCCTCGATCGTCAGCACCACGGTCGCGTCGAGCGTGGTGCGGCCCCGCTCGACGGCGCAGAGGATCGTGCGCGACGCGTGGTAGCGGCCCACCTGCTCGAGGCGGTTCATGATCTCGCCGCGCCACTCGCGGTCCACCACCACGACCAGGTTCAGCACCCGCGCCGGCGCGTGGGCGTCGTCGCGCGCGTGCTGCTGCTGGAGGAGGTTGCGCAGCGCATCGTCGATCGCCCCCGGGGTCGTGTCCTGCGCGGACCAGACGGCGCCCTCGTCGGGAACCTCCGGCACGACCTTCGGCATGGCTAGATGGCCCGCCAGCGGTGGCCGGGGGCGAGGATCGAGTCGGCCTCCTCGGGGCCGTGCGAGCCGGCCGGGTAGGTCGGCAGCGGACGATCGTCCTGCTCCCACGCCTCGAGGATCGGGTCGATGATGCGCCACTGAGCCTCGACCTCGTCGTCGCGGGTGAAGAGCGTGGCGTCGCCGCGCATCGCGTCCAGGATCAGCCGCTCGTACGCCTCGGGCGACTGCGACAGGAACGAGGTGCCGTACAGGAACTCCATGTTCACCGGCCGGATGCGCATGCGCGTGCCGGGGATCTTCGCGCCGAGCGAGATCGAGACGCCCTCGTTCGGCTGCATGGCGAGGATGATCTGGTTCGGCTGGACCCCCACGGAGCCCTGCGCCTCGAACGCGAGGTGCGGCACCGGCTTCAGCGTCACCGCGATCTCGGTGACCTTGCGGGCGAGGCGCTTGCCGGTGCGCAGGTAGATCGGCACGCCCGCCCAGCGCCAGTTGTCCACCTCGAGCCGCAGCGCCACGTAGGTCTCGGTCCGCGAGTCGTCCGGCACCCCCTCCTCCTCGAGGTAGCCGACCGCCTCCTTGCCCTCCGCCATGCCGGCCGTGTACTGCGCGCGCACCACGGCTTCCGGCGGCGGCGGCGCCACCGCGTGCAGGACCTTCACCTTCTCGTCGCGCACCTCGTCGGCGTCGAAGGTCACCGGCGGCTCCATGCACAGCAGGCTGAGCAGCTGGAGCATGTGGTTCTGGACCAGGTCCCGCAGCGCGCCCGAGCGAGTCGTAGTAGCCCGGCCCGGCGCCCGATGCCGAGGTCCTCGGCCGCGGTGATCTGCACGTAGTCGATGAAGTTGCGGTTCCAGATCGGCTCGAACATGCCGTTCGCGAAGCGGAACGCGAGCATGTTCTGGACCGTCTCCTTGCCCAGGTAGTGGTCGATGCGGAAGATCTGGGACTCGTGCGAGCACCGACAGCAGCTCGCGGTTCAGGTCGAGCGCCTCGGTCAGCCGGGTGCCGAACGGCTTCTCGATCACCACGCGGACGTCGGCCTCGGGATGCCTGTGGAGCCCGTGCTCGCCGAGCTTCCTCACGATCTGCGCGAAGAAGTTCGGCGCCGTCGAGAGGTAGAAGATGCGGTTGAACGCGATCCCCGCCTCCTCGTCGAACTTGCCGAGCTCCTCCTTGAGCCGCTCGAACACGCGAGTCCACGTCGAACGTCCCCGGGACGTAGCGCACCCGCTCGAGCAGCTTCTCCAGCACCTGCTCGTCGGGCGGGCGGCGCGAGTACTCCTTGATCGACTCGCGCGCCATGCGCGCGGTACTCGTCGTCCGACATCTCCGAGCGCGAGACCCCGATCAGGTTGAAGCCCTCCGGGAGCGCGCCCTCGTGCGCGAGGTTGTAGATCGCCGGCAGGAGCTTGCGGTGCGCCAGGTCGCCGGTCGCCGCCGAAGATCACGAGCGTGGTCGGGTGGACCGGCAGGCGCTCGAGCCCCTCGACGAGCGGGTTCTCCTCCTGGACGACGGCCACGGCCTACTCCGCGTGCGGCTGCTGCTGCGCCGCCGAGTCGGCGGCGACCACCGCGTGGCCGCCGAACTGGTTGCGCAGCGCGGCGTTCACCTTCGCCGCGAACGCGCCCTGGCCGCGCGAGGAGAAGCGCTCGTAGAGCGAGGCGGTGATCACCGGCGTCGGGCACGCGCCGGTCGATCGCGTCCTCGATCGTCCAGCGGCCCTCGCCGGAGTCCTCCACGTAGGGAGCGATGTTCGCGAGCTCGTTGCCCTCCTGCTCGAAGGCGCGCGCGGCGAGCTCGCACAGCCACGAGCGCACCACCGAGCCCTGCATCCACAGGTGCGCGATCTTCGCGTTGTCGAGCTCGTACTCGCAGGAGTCGAAGAGCGCGAAGCCCTCGGCGTAGGCCTGCATCATCCCGTACTCGATCCCGTTGTGGACCATCTTCACGTAGTGGCCCGCGCCGGTCGGCCCGAAGTGGCCCCAGCCCGGGCCGTGCTCCTCGGTGGGCGGCGGGGCGAGCACGTCGAGGATCGGGCTGAGCCGCTCCACGGCCTCGTCGTCGCCGCCGACCATCATGCAGTAGCCGACGCTGATGCCCCACACGCCGCCGCTCGTGCCGACGTCCACGTAGTAGATGCCCTTCGGCCTCAGCTCGCTCCTGGCGGCGCTTGTCGTCGGTCCAGCGCGAGTTGCCGCCGTCGACGATCGTGTCGCCCTCGTCGAGCAGCTCGCCGAGCTCCTCGACCGTGCTCTCGGTCGGGTCGCCGGCCGGGACCATGATCCAGACCGTGCGCGGCGGGTCGAGCTTCGAGACCAGCTCCTCCAGCGACGACGCGCCGGTCGCGCCCTGGCCCTCCGCGGTCGCCGATCGCCTCCGCGTCGAGGTCGAACACGACGCACTCGTGCTCGGAGTCGCGCTGGATGCGGTGGACCATGTTCGCGCCCATCTTTCCGAGGCCGACGAAGCCCAGTTGCATCAGATCAACCCCCTCACGGCGTCGGGTCCGTCGACCTCGACCCTCACCACGTCCAGCCCGTGCGCCCGCAGCGTCTGCATGTCGCCGAGGGCCTGGGCGTTCTTCAGGTGCTCGAACGAGTAGCCGGCCTCCGGGAATCTCGATGTCCTCATGCCGCGGGCTGGTACAGCTGGATGAACAGGCCGTTCGGCGGGCCGCCCTTGTGGTACTGGCCCGTCGAGTGCAGGTAGCGAGGGCCGTACCCGAACGTCGTCGTGCACTTCGTGCGGTCGCGCAGCTTCGCGCGCAGCTCGCGTCACGGCGGCGTCGCAGCTCGTCCGAGGGCGGCAGCGAACGCCGATGATCGCGATGTACTTCGGCGGCGCGGCGCCTCGCGAGCAGCTCGTCGAGCGACCCCGGGTCGAGCTCCGGCAGGCCCTCCTCGAGGATGCGCGCGGTGTTGTCCTTCGCCTCCTGCACGTTCGGCTGGTCGAACGGGTTGATCCCGAGCGCCCAGCCCGCCACGGCGGTGGCGAACTCGGCGAGGAAGAAGATCCGCCCGAGGTCCGCGGCGCCGCCGATGACCCGCCCGGTGGTGGTCGGGTGGCCCGCGCGGCCGAGCGCCTCGATCTGCGCGTCCAGCTCGGCGTCGGGCTCGTCCTCGTTGCGCAGGTAGGCGAAGACGCGGTCGTCGCCGTAGGCCTCCGGTGGCCCGAGCGGCTCGTCGGCCACGGGCAGGATGCCCTTGCCGTGCTTCCCGGTCGACTCGGCGATCAGCTGCTCGACCCAGAGCCCGAAGCTCGAGATCGGCTCCGAGACCACGTAGGTGAGCTTGTCGCGGCCCTGCTGGGCGAGCTCGCCCATCACGCAGCCGAGCCACAGGCCCGAGTTCGACTGCGGCGAGTCGAACTGCGCGCAGTTCTGCTCGGCCACCTGGGCCTGGTGGAGCATGCCCTCGATGTTCACGCCGGCGCAGCGCGGCCGGCACGAGGCCGAAGTACGAGAGCACCGAGTAGCGGCCGCCGATGTCGGGGTCGTTCTCGAACACGCGCCGGAAGCCGCGCTCGCGGGCCAGCTCGACCAGCGGGCTGCCCGGGTCGGTGACGGCGCAGAAGCGCGAGCCGTCGCCGCCGGTGCGCTCGTAGAAGTAGCGCATGTGCGAGAGCGTCTCGATGGTGCCGCCCGACTTCGAGGAGACGATGAACAGGGTCTTGTCGAGGTCCACCTGGCGCTCCACGTCGCGGACCGCGCCCGGGTCGGTCGAGTCGAGCACGTGCAGCCGCATGCCACCGGGCACCTCGCCGTACGAGCGCCGGATCACCTCCGGGCCGAGGCTCGACCCGCCCATGCCGAGCAGCACCGCGTACTCGAGCCCGTCGGCCTTCGCCGCCTCCGCGAACTCGTGCAGCTCGCCGGCGTGCTCCAGCATCTTCTCGCTGATCGCGAGCCAGCCGAGACGGTCGGCGATCTCGGGCACGCCGGGGCCGCCCCAGAGCGTCTCGTCGTGCGCCCAGACGCGCTTGCGCCACGTCCTCGCGCTGAGCCCTGTCTGCACGCGCTCGATCACCGGCGGCTCGAGGCTCGCCCGGCAGGGCCGCCTTGATGCGTCTTCGGGCCGGCCGGTCACGACGCCCTCGCGCGTCGAGCTCGATGCCGCCGATCAGCGCGTCGAAGGGCTCCATGAACTTCTCGATCCCCTCGCGGAGCAGCTTCGCGGTCACGTCCGCCATGTCGATTCCCGCTCCGGCGAGCCGCTCCAGGTCCGCTGTGGGGTCCTGGTCGGCGGTCGGGCCGGTCACCTCGAGCTCCTCGGCGCAGGCGAGCAGAGTCGGCATCGGCATCGTGTTCACGGTGTCCGGCCCCACCAGCGTGTCCACGTACTTGGTCTCGGGATAGAGCGGGTCCTTCACGCCGGTCGAGGCCCACAGCGGCCGCTGGACCGGCGCGCCGGCGTCGCGCAGCGCGGCGAAGCGCTCGCCGCGGAAGATCTCCTTGAAGCGCTGGTAGGCCGCGCGAGCGTTGGCGACCGCCGCGAGGCCGCGCAGCGTCCTCGTGGCCGGAGTCGGCGAGGCGCTTGTCCACCTCGGTGTCCACGCGCGAGACGAAGAAGCTGGCGACGGAGTGCACGTCGAGCGACTCGCCGGCCTCGAGGCGCCGCTCCATGCCGCGCACGAAGGCCTCCGCGATGGCGCTGTACGACTCGACCGAGAACAGCAGCGTCACGTTCACGTTGATCCCGGCGGCGATCGCGTCCTCGATGGCCGGCACGCCGGCCTCGGTGCCCGGGATCTTGATCATCAGGTTGGGGCGGTTCGACGCGCTCCCAGTACTCGTGCGCCTGCTTGAGGGTGGCGTCGGTGTCGTGCGCGAAGGCCGGCTCCACCTCGAGCGAGACGAAGCCGTCGGCGTGGTCGGCCTCGTCCCAGACGGGGCGCAGCACGTCGCATGCGAGCTGCACGTCGAGGATCGCGATCTCGTCGTAGATCTCGCGCGCGGCCATGCCCCTGGCGGCCAGCTCGGCGATCTGCTCGTCGTAGTCGGTCGAGCCGAGGATCGCCTTCTCGAAGATGGCCGGGTTCGACGTGACGCCGCGCAGGGACAGCTCGCGCTCCAGGCGCGCCAGCTCCCCAGCGGTGATCAGGCTGCGGCGGATCTGGTCGAGCCAGACGCTCGTGCCGGCCGCGGTCAGCGCCGCGAGCCTCTCGTTCACTCCTGCGCCGACGCTCATCGCTGCTCCTTTCAGGTGCGGGCGGCTACCCGCTCCAAAACGCCGCGCGCTCGCTCGGCGATCTTCTCGGGGGTGAAGCCGAAGTGCTCGTACAGATCTGGCTGCGGGCGCTGAGGAGCCGAAGGTGGTCATACCAATCGCCTCGCCATCCTCGCCTATCCAGGTGCTCCAGCCAAGGGGCGATCCCGCCTCGACGGACACGCGCGCGCGGACCGACGGCGGCAGGACGCTGTCGCGGTAGTCGTCGTCCTGCTCGGCGAAGCGGTCGAGGCAGGGCGCGGACACCACCCGGGTGGCGGTCCCGCCCTCCTCGAGCAGCTCCGCGGCCTGCACGCAGATGTACAGCTCGGAGCCGGTGCCGATCAGGATCAGGTCGGGCTCGTCGTTCGAGGACTCGCGCAGCACGTACGCGCCGCGCTCGATGGCGTCGGCCGGGATCTCGGTCCGGGTCGATGATCGGCAGCCCCTGGCGGCTGAGCACGAGCGCGCTGGGTGTCTCGGTCTGCCCGATGGCGAACTTCCAGGCGAGCGCGGTCTCGTTCGCGTCGCCGGGGCGCACGCAGTACATGTTCGGCTGGGCGCGCAGGGTCGCCAGCTGCTCTACCGGCTGGTGGGTCGGGCCGTCCTCGCCGAGGCCGATCGAGTCGTGCGTGTAGACGAAGATCGACGGTGATCTCCATCAGCGAGGCGAGCCTGACCGCGGGCTTCATGTAGTCGAGGAAGTTGAAGAACGTCGATCCGAACGCGCGCAGCCCGTGCAGCACGAGCCCGTTCACGATCGCCCCCATCGCGTGCTCGCGCACGCCGTAGTGGACGTTGCGGCCGCTGTAGTCGCCCGGCGCGACCGAGCCTCCGTCGTCGATCACGGTGAGCGTGGAGGGCTCGAGGTCCGCCGAGCCGCTCACCAGCTGCGGGACCTTGCTCGCCACCCACTGGATCACCTGCTGCGACGCCTTGCGCGTTGCCACGTTGCCGTCGTCCGGGCTGAACGTCGGAACGTCGGAGTCCCACCCGTCGGGCAGCCGGCGCCCGATGACGAGGTCGAGCTCGGCCGCCGCCTCGGACTCCGCGTCGCGGTAGGCAGCGAGCCGCTCCTCCCACTCGGTCACGAGCTGCTCGCCGCGCTCGCCCGCCTCCTCGAACGGCTGGCGCGCCTCGTCGGGCACGTAGAAGGTCTTGTCGTCGGGCCAGCCGTAGGCCTTCTTGGTGAGCTTCACCTCGTCCTCGCCGAGCGGCGAGCCGTGCGCCGAGTGGGTGTCCTGCTTGTTCGGCGAGCCGTAGCCGATGTGCGAGCGCACGATCACGAGCGAGGGCCGGTCGCTCTCGTCCTTCGCGTTCTGCGCGGCCCGCTCGAGGCTCTCGACCGAGAGATCCTCCCCCACGTCCTGCACGTGCCAGCCGTACGCCTCGTAGCGCTTGCCGACGTCCTCGCTGAAGGACATGGCGGTCTCGCCGGCGAGCTGGATGTGGTTGTTGTCGTAGAAGACGATCAGCTTGCCGAGGCGCAGGTGGCCCGCGAGCGACGACGCCTCGGCGCCGACGCCCTCCTGGATGTCGCCGTCGCTGGCGATCACGTAGGTGTGGTGGTCGATCAGCTCGTGGTCAGCGCGGTTGAAGCGCGCGGCGAGCATCGCCTCGGCCAGCGCGAAGCCGACCGACATGGACAGGCCCTGGCCGAGCGGGCCGGTGGTGGCCTCGATACCGGGGGCGTCGCCGTACTCGGGATGGCCGGCGGTGGGGCTGCCGAGCTGGCGGAAGTTCTTCAGGTCGTCGAGCGTGAGCCCATAGCCGGAGAGGTAGAGCGTCGAGTAGAGCAGCATCGACGCGTGCCCGGCCGAGAGGACGAAGCGGTCGCGGTCGAACCAGTCCGGGTGCTTCGGGCTGTGCTTCATCACCCGCGTGTAGAGCGTGTAGGCCAGCGGCGCGAGCGCCATCGGCGCGCCAGGGTGGCCCGACTTCGCCTTCTCCACCGCGTCCATCGAGAGCGTGCGGATCGTGTTGATGGAGAGCTCGGCGAGGCCGTCGGTGCTGGTCGTCATTCGATTCCCTCGGTTGTGGTGACGTGCGACTTCTCAGTATCCCGGTCACGGGCAATCTCGATGGCTGCGAGCACCCCGGCGCCGATCACGCCCGCGTCGGCCCCACCCTCGGCGAGCGTGATCTTCACGCGCCGCCAGAGCGCCGGGAGTGCCCGGGACCCGGCCTCCTGAACCGCCCGGTCGAAGAACAGGTGCGATGCGCGCGACAGCCCTCCGCCGATGGCGAGGCGCTCCGGCTCGAACACGTTCACGCAGGTCCCGATCCCCACGCCGAGCATGCGCGCGAAGTTCTCGATGAGGAGCAGCGCATCCGGGTCGCCGCTGTCGGCGGCGCCCACCAGCGCCCGCCCCGGGCACCTTGCCGTCCTCGCCGAGCAGCGTGGCGAGGTGACTCTCGGGCCGGTCCCGCGCGAGCTGGGTGGCATCGCGCTCGATCGCCTGGCCGGAGCAGTAGGCCTCGAGGCAGCCGTGGTTCGGGCAGTTGCCGGGGCACGGCGGCCCGTCGGGGTTGATCGTCATGTGGCCGAGCTCGGCCCCGAGGCCGTGCGCCCCGCGGAAGGTACGTCCGCCGATCACGATGCCGCCGCCCACCCCCGTGCCGAGCGTGAGCATCACGAGGTTGCGTGCGCCGACGATGTGCGCCTCGGCTAGGGCGGCGCAGTTGCCGTCGTTGTCCACGAACACCGGCACGCCGAAGCGGCGGCCGAGCTCCTCCCGCAGCGACACGCCCGTGAGCGGGATGTTCACGCTGCTCTCGACGGTGCCGGTCTCGTAATCGATCTGCGACGGCACGCCCACCCCGATCGCCTCCGGGGCCCCGGCCGCCCGGATCACGTCGCGCACGGCGTGCTCCAGTCCATCGAGGAGCGCGTCGGCGTTGAGCAGGACGGTGGGATGCTCAACCGCGTGCGTCGCCGTCACGCCATTGACGGCGGCGACGGCGATCTTCGTACCTCCTACGTCCACTCCCAAGACCACGCGTGATTCCTATCTCCGGGAACGCGGTCGTGCAAGCTTCGCGGATCAGGCCGCGGCGCGGTACTTCTCCAGCAACTCCGGCCAGCCGCCCTCGTCGCCGACCGCCTCGCGCATCCCGCGCCCAGCGTCGCCGTACACCTCGAATCCCCGGTGCTCGAGGGTGACCTTCGTCCCCTCGTCCTCTCGGGTGAACGTCACCTCGACCTCTGTTGCCTTCGCGGGATCGGGATCGAATTTCCACTCAGGGGTCAGGTGCCAGGCCAGCAGCAGCCGCTCGGGCCGCTCAACCTCGCGCACGTAGCCCCAATCGCATTCGCTGCCATCGTCGGCACGCTCGTACCAGCGACCGCCCCTGCGGGCTTCGAGCATGCCGATGGCGGTGGGTGTGTCCGAGATGTGGTGGCTGTCCTTGGGCCACCACTCGCCGAAGCGGGCTGTGAACAACTCGAATGCCGCATCCGGCGGCAGGGGCACGCGCACTGAGTGGATTACTGCTGCGGTGGTCTTCGTCATCTGCTCTCCTCGGCCTTGGCCGCTTTTTCGAACGCGGCGAGGGCATCGCTCCAGAAGCGGTCCAGGTACGCGCGCATGCCGGCCACTCCCTCGGGATCCACCCGATAGAGGCGCCGGCTGCCCTCCCTGCTGTCGCTCACGAGGCCCGCTTCCCGGAGCACCTTGAGGTGCTGGGAGACGGCCGGCCTCGAGACGGGCAGCCCCTCAGCGAGCTCGCCGACCGGGCTCGGCCGGCGAGCGAGCCGCTCGAAGATCACCCTGCGGGTGGGATCGGCAAGAGCGCTGAACCCGTTCTGGTAAGTGGTCACTTACGGTAAGCATACACTTACGGCACGAACAGCAGCACTGAGGGGTCTCCGGATCCAGGTGGGGAATCTGAGTGGCGGATATAGCCACCCAGGTTCCCCACCTTGCGCTTCACGCCGGCCACCGTCCGCCTCGTCCCTACGATGTCCGCTTCATGCGCGACGCTGGCCCTGCCGAGCTGCTTCTGGAACGAGACCGCGAGCTCGAGTCGCTCCGATCCGTGCTCAGGGACGCCGCCGGCGGCGGCGGGCGGCTGGCGCTCGTGGAGGGTCCGGCGGGCATCGGGAAGAGCCGGCTGCTGGCGGAGTTGCGCAGGGCCGCGCAGGAGGACGACGTGCGGGTGCTCACCGCGCGTGGCAGCGAGCTCGAGCGCGAGTTCCCGTTCGGGGTCGTGCGGCAGCTCTTCGAGCCGCCGCTCACCGACGGGGAGGCCCGCGAGCGCTGGCTGGCCGGCGCCGCCGCGCCCGCGCGGGCGATCTTCGAGGCCGCGGACTCGGGCTCCAACGGGATGGTCTCCGACGCCACCTTCGCGGCGCTCCACGGCCTCTACTGGCTGACCGCGAACGTGGCCGCGGACGGGCCCGTGCTGCTGTCGGTGGACGACCTGCACTGGTGCGACCGGCCGTCGCTGCGCTTCCTTGCCTACCTCGCGCGCCGCCTCGAGGACATGCCCGCGCTGGTGGGCGCCACGCTCCGCAGCACGGACCCGGGCACCGATCCCGCGCTGATTGCGGAGATCGGCCAGGACCCGCTCACCCACGCCGTGAAGCCCGGCCCTCTCAGTGCCGCGGCCGTGGCCGAGCTGGTGCGTGCGCGCCTGGGCGAGGACGCCGACGAGCGCTTCTGCGCGGCCTGCGCGCGCGTGACCGGCGGCAACCCGCTGCTGCTGCGACAGCTCCTCTCCTCGCTCGAGGCCGACGGCGTGAAGCCCGACGCCGCGCACGTGGACGTGGTGGCGGACATCGGCCCGCGGGCGGTGTCTCGGACCGTGCTGCTGCGGCTCGCGCGCCTTCCGGACGAGGCTGTGAGCGTGGCGCGCGCCGTGGCGGTGCTCGGCGAGAGCGCCGACCTCCCGGCCGTGGCGGCACTCGCCGAGATTCCCGAGCAGGAGGTGGCCGACGCCAGTGGGGCGCTGGCGCGGGCGGAGATCCTGGGATCGGGCTCGCCGCTCGGGTTCGTGCACCCACTCGTGCGCGAAGCCATCTACCAGGAACTCTCGGCCGGCCAGCGCGAGCTGATGCACGCGCGCGCGGCCACGGTCCTGCGCGAGGCGGGCGCCCAGCCCGACCAGGTGGCGTCGCACCTGCTCTCGATGGCGCGCCGGGGCCAGGACTGGGTGGTGGACCTGCTCGTGGAGGCGGCCCGCTCCGCCGTCCGGCGCAGCGCGCCCGAGAGCGCCGTGGCCTACCTCACCCGCGCGCTCGAAGAGCCACCCGCGCCCGAGCGCCGCGGCGAGATCCTGCTCGACCTCGGCATCTCGGGCACGAACACGTACGCGCCGCTCGCGCTCGAGCACCTGGCCGAGGCTTACGAGCTGCTGGAGGATCCGCGCAAGCGCGCGACGGCGGCCTGGCTCCTCGCCCGGACCCTGATCTTCGCCGGCAGCCCCGATGGCGCGGCGGCCTTCGCCCAGCGCGCGCTCGCCGAGCTGCCGCAGGACCTCGAGGACGAGCGCAAGGCTCTCGAGGCGGTCGAGCTGGCCTCGGTGAACTTCGGCGCGGACGTGAAGGACGCGCCGGAGCGGCTCGTGGAACTGCGCAGCGAGCCCGTCGGCGACGGCCCCGGGGCGCGGATGCGGGCGGCGATGG
Organism: uncultured Thermoleophilaceae bacterium; assembly: GCA_963774095.1. Lineage (GTDB taxonomy): Bacteria > Actinomycetota > Thermoleophilia > Solirubrobacterales > Thermoleophilaceae > JACVRW01. The sequence continues at coordinate 322,695 of CAVZDS010000002.1, read as the reverse complement.
TCGCGTTCGCGTGGATGGTCGACGGGGGGCCTGCCGCCGGCGCAGCTGAGCTGGCGCTGAAGGCGATGGAGGGTCGCACGCTGCTGGAGGCCGACAACGGGCTGTTCTGGATGGGGGCGATGCTCACTCTCGTGCTCGCCGACCGCCCGGAAGCACAGTCGTTGTGGGAGGACACGCTGGCGCAGGCGCACCGGAACGGTTCGCTCTTCTCGCGCGTGTCGGTGAGCCTCTGGGACGGTTGCTTCAAGCTCCTTCAGGGCGAGCTCGCGGAGGCCGAGGAGAACCTGACGAGCAACCTCGCAATGGCGGACCTCTATGGCCTCAGCGCCCCCCAGGCCATGTCGTACACGCACGGCTTTTTGGGCGCGGTACGACTCGAAGCCGGCGACATCGAGGGCGCCCGGCGGGCGATGGAGGACGTCGTGGTTGCCGAAGGCGACAGCGGGGACGGCACCAACTTCGCGCGCCGCACGATGATCGGGATCCAGCTCGCCACGGGGAACGGCGAGGCGGCGCTGGCGGCGGCCGAGGACCTCAAGCGCCATTCGACGCGCGCCAAGAATCCGCGCTGGGTGCCCTGGCGCTCGCTGAAGGCGCAGGCGCTGGCCGTGCTCGGCCGGCGCGAGGAGGCGATCGCGCTCGCCGAGGAGGAGGTGGAGCTCGCCCGCGGCTGGGGCGCTCCAAGCGCCCTCGGTCACTCGCTGCGCGTTCTGGGTCAGCTCCGCGGGCCCGAGGGGATGGAAGAGCTCGAGGAGGCGGCCCGCCTGCTCGAGCTGTCGAACCAGCGCGTCGAGCGCGCCCGCGCCTTTGAGGCGCTCGGCGCCGAGCTGAGGCGTGCGCGGCGTCCGACGGAGGCGCGCGAGCCCCTGCGCCGTGCGCTCGAGCTGGCCGAGCAGTCCGGCGCGAACGCGCTCGCCGAGAACGTGCGCTCAGAGCTCTACGCGACCGGCGCCAGGCCGCGCACCACCGCCCTGGACGGGGTCGAATCGCTCACGGAGCGGGAGCTGCGGGTGGCCAAGCTCGCCGCCGAGGGCCAGACCAACCGCGACATCGCCCAGATCCTCTATGTGACGCCGAAAACGGTCGAGGTCCACCTCTCGAACTCGTACCGCAAGCTGGGCATCGCGTCGCGCCGCGAGCTGCCCGCAGCCCTGACCACGTAGGGGTCGTCCCCGAAAGTTAGGGGTCAGGTGTAGGGATCGCCTCGATGCCGGGGCGGCTCTCAGGGCCGATGCTGCCCTCAGTGCAACGCCGCGAACTGAACCTGCGCCTCGACCTGGAGCTTCTCGACGGGGACCTCCATGGCCGCTGCCACGACGGAAACGGCGGCGACCGCCGCTTCTCCGGCTGGCTCGGCCTGATCGGGGCCATCGACTCGTTTGTCTCCAACGGAAGGAGCAACAACTCCATGCTTATCTCGCAGAGCAGCCGCTTCACCGAGCTCCAGTCCCGCATCGACGGCCAGGTCCTCACGGCCGGCGACGACGCGTGGGACAGCTCGCGCCAGACCTTCAACCTCACCCACGATCAGCAGCCTGCAGCGGTCGTGCGGGTGGCCAGCGCCGAGGACGTAGCCGAGGCGGTCCGCTACGCGGCCAAGCACGGCCTGCGGATCGCCCCGCAGTCCACGGGCCACAACGCCGGTCCGATTGAGGGTCTCGAGGACGCGCTGCTCGTGCGTACCGACGATCTCCAGGAGGTCAGCATCGACCTGGTGGAGCGCCGCGCCCGGGTCGGCTCGGGCGTGCGCTGGGGCGCCGTCTGCGACCCCGCCTCCGCGGCCGGCCTCGCGCCGCTCTCCGGCTCCTCGCGTGACGTGGGCGTGACCGGCTACTCGCTCGGCGGCGGGATGGGCTGGCTGGGTCGCAAGTACGGCCTTCAGTCCAACGCCCTCACGGCCGTCGAGATCGTGACCGCCGACGGCGAGCTGCGCCGCATCGACCACGACAACGAGACGGACCTGTTCTGGGCGGTCCGCGGCGGCGGCGGCAACTACGGCGTGGTGACAGCGCTCGAGTTCGAGCTGTTCCCCGTGCCCGAGCTGTACGCGGGCGCGCTCTTCTTCCCCTACGAGCGAGCCTCGGAGGTCATGCACGCCTGGCACGAGTTCGTGTCGGCGGGCCTGCCGGACGAGATCACGACGGTCGCCCGTGTCGTGCAGGTCCCGCCGCTCCCGGAGATCCCGGAGATCCTGCGGGGCAAGTCGTTCACGATCCTCCAGGCCGCCTACCTCGGCGGCGAGGCGGACGGCGCCGAGCTGATCCGGCCGCTCACGGAGCTCGGTCCGGAGATGAACACGTTCGCCATGGTCGAGCCGAACGCGCTCGGGTACCTCGCCATGGACCCCGACGCGCCGCTGCCGTACGTGGGCTCCTCGCGCATGGTCTCGGACGTGAGCGCTGCCGGCATCGACGCGTTCATCGACGCGGCTGGCCCCGGCTCGGGCTCCCAGCTCGCCAACGTGGAGCTGCGCTCGCTGGGCGGGGCGCTCGGGCGCCGCACCCCCGGGCACGGTGCCCGCGCGACGCTCGACGGCGACTACCTGATGTTCGCGGTCGGCGGCGTGTTCACCCCCGAGGCCTACGGCGAGATCCACGCCCAGGCCGACGGCGTCGCCGAGGCCATGAGCCCCTGGGACTCCGGCACCCGCTACCTCAACTTCGAGGAGGGTGCGGTCGACGCCCAGATGTTCTACGACGCGGACACCTGGCGGCTGCTGCGGGCCCTGCGGACCCACTGGGACCCGAACGGCGTCCTCCTCGCCAACCACGAGATCAAGGAGTCGTAAGGCACGGTGCGCTACGCGCGGTTGCGGAAGTCGAGCGGCGCCTCTCCGCGCTGGCGCTTGAAGGCCTTGCTGAAAGCGAACTGGTCGGGGAAGCCGAGCCGCGCGGCGATCTCCTTGATCGACAGGTCGCTGAAGCGCAGCAGCCGGGCGGCCTCGAGCCCCACGCGGTCCAGGATCAGCTGCTTGGTGCTGCGCCCGCTGAGCCGCATGAGCGTGCGCGACAGTGTGCCGGTCGTGACCCCCAGCTCGGCCGCGTAGTGAGCCGCCTCGTGTGAGTTCGCGAAATCGCGCTCGAGCGTCTCCAGGAAGCGCTGCTGGAGCTGGACGTCCACGCTCGTCGCCCCGCCGCCCTCGAGCTGGGCCTCGCGCCAGCGTTGAGCCCACAGGAGCGCCGCCGACAGAAGGTGGCGGCGCAGCTCGGCGGACTCGGGGCGAGCGGACTGCTCCACCTCCTCGCGCAGGAGCTCGAGCAGGGCGTCGAAGCGGGGCGCGTCGGCCTCCGGCACGCTCAGTGCGTTGCATGCCCCGCCGGAGAAGAGCCAGCGCCGCGAGCCGGCCAGCCACTCGTCGTCGAAGCGAACGACGACGCCGCTGACCCGGTCCGCTCGCTCGAACTGGTGCACCTGCCCCTTGGCGATCAGCGTGAGCATGCGCGGTCCGAAGTCCACCGGCTCGCCGTCGATCAGGTGTCGGCCGGAGCCCTCGCGAACCCAGATCAGCTCGTGGTAGGCGTGGCGGTGCGGCTCGCGCACCTCGTCCTCATCGATGCTCTCCAGCTCGAGGGAGCGCACCTCGAGGGCATCCGCTTCCGCGGCGAAATCGTCGACCGTGAGATCAGCCATCTCTCACATTGTCGAGAATCCGCGCATGAACCTCGATTCCTTCGCGCGCGAGCCGCTTCTGTTCGGCCCCTCGCCGGTGCACCCGCTCGACCGCCTGACCGCACATCTGGGTGGCGCTCGCATGTGGGCGAAGCGCGACGACTGCAACAGCGGCCTGGCCTACGGCGGCAACAAGACGCGCAAGCTCGAGTACCTGGTGGCGGACGCGCTCGCGAAGGGCTGCGACACGCTCGTCTCGATCGGCGGCGTCCAGTCGAACCACACGCGCCAGGTTGCGGCGGTCTCGGCGCACATGGGCCTCGGCTGCGTGCTCGTGCAGGAGAGCTGGGTTGACTGGCCCGACGTGGTCTACGACCGCGTGGGGAACATCCAGCTCTCGCGCATCATGGGCGCGGACGTTCGGCTGGTCGAGGCCGGCTTCGGGATCGGCTTCAAGGAGAGCTGGGAGCAGGCGCTCGCGGACGTGGAGGGTTCGGGCGGCAAGCCGTACGCGATTCCCGCGGGCGCGTCCGACCACGAGCTGGGCGGGCTCGGGTTCGCGCGCTGGGCGCAGGAGCTGGCCGAGCAGGAGCGCGAACTCGGGGTGTTCTTCGACACGGTGATCGTCTGCTCGGTCACGGGCAGCACGCAGGCCGGGATGATCGCCGGCTTCGCAGGCCAGGAGGCGGAGCGGCGCGTGATCGGGATCGACGGCTCGGCGCGGCCCGCCGAGACGCGCGAGCAGGTGGCGCGCATAGCGCGGCGCACGGCTGAGCTGATCGAGCTGGGGCGCGAGCTGCGCGAGGACGAGATCGTGCTCGACGACCGCTACCACGCCGGCACCTACGGGATTCCCGACGAGACCACGCTCGAGGCGATCCGCACCGCGGGGCGGCTCGAGGGCATGATCACCGACCCGGTGTACGAGGGGAAGTCGATGGCCGGGATGATCGACCTCGTGAGCCGCGGCGAGATCGAGAAGGGCTCGAACGTGCTGTACGCGCACCTCGGCGGGCAGCCGGCGCTGAGCGCATACGCGGGCCTGTTCCGCTGATGTCCGGGGAGATCGTCCTGCGCGCCGTGGCGGCGTTCATGGCCCGCGACCTCGACGGGCTGCTCGTACTGGCGGACCCGCAGATCGTGCTGCGCTCGCTGCTCACCGAGCCGGAGCGCGCGCTCTACCACGGGCACGACGGGGTGAGGGACTGGTTCGACGCCGTCTTCGGCGTATTTCCGGACTGGCGCCCCGTGCCGCGGCGCCCGACCCACGACGAGGATGGTGCCGTCGTCGTTCCCCTCGACGTGACGGCGACCGGCGCCGGGAGCGGCGCGCCGATCGACCAGACCTACTGGCTGGGCGCCCGAGTGGAAGCTGACAAGATCAGGTTCTTCGGCTTCTTCAGAACCGAGGCTGACGCCCTCGAGGCGGTCACATGATCCCCCCGGACACATCCATCGGAAAGGTGCGCCTGCGCGTGGCGGACCTGGACGACCTGACGACGTTCTACGAGCGCGTGGTGGGCCTTCAGGCGGTCGAGCGCGACGGTGATGTGACGCGCCTGGGCGCCGCGGACGGCGAGCCGCTGATCGAGCTGGTGGGAGCGCCGGACGCGCGGCCCGCGCCGAGCTTCAGCACCGGCCTCTTCCACCTGGCGATCCTCGTGCCCGATCGCGCCGAGCTGGCGCGCTCGCTCCAGCGCGCGGCGGGCGCGGGCTGGCGCCTCACCGGCGCGTCCGACCATCTGGTGAGCGAGGCGCTCTACCTCCAGGACCCCGAGGGCAACGGGATCGAGATCTACCGCGACCGCCCGCGCGAGGAGTGGCGCCGAGACGGCGACGAGCTGGCGATGGCCACGTTGCCGCTCGACCTCGAGAGCATCCTCGGCGAGCTCGACCCGAGCGAGCGGCAGGCCAACGGCATGCCCGGCGGCACCACGATGGGCCACGTGCACCTCCAGGTGGCGGACATCCCGGCGGCCGAGCGCTTCTACAACCGCGCGCTTGGCCTCGACGTGATGGTGCGCTCCTATCCCGGGGCGCTGTTCCTGTCGGCCGGCGGCTACCACCACCACCTCGGGCTCAACACCTGGCAGAGCGAGGGCGCGCCCCCGCCGCCGGAGGGCTCGCTCGGGCTCGATCGCTACGAGCTGGAGCTGCCGAGCGCGGCCGAGCGCGACAGCGCCGCCGACCGTCTGGCTGAGGAGGGCGCCGAGCCGCAGCGGCTGGACGAGGGCGTGTTGGCCACCGACCCGTCGGGCAACCGCGTGCTGCTGACCGCACGCGACTCCTAGCGCGGACTCGGCGCGCGCTCCACTCCGTAGTCCGGGATGACATGCAGATCGTGGCGCAGATCGCGCTTGGCCTCACCGTGGCCGCATCCGGCCTCCAGGTGCACTGGCACCACTCGACCGGGGCGGGAACGCACACGGCCGGGCGGCTCGAGCACGGCGTCCGTCTGCCGGCCGAGGGCCGGGCGTTCTTCACCTGGGACCCGGTGCTGCGCCGCTCGCCGAATCGCGCCTGGCGGCGCTGGGGCACCGACCGCCTCGTGCGCGTGGTGCTGGAGGTGGCGCGCCGGCAGCACGCCGCCCACCCGCGCGCGCCGCGCCTGGCGGTCGGCGACCTGAGCCGCCCGCACGGCGGGGACTTCGGCCCGCGCTTCGGCTACATCGGGCACGCGAGCCACCAGAACGGCCTGGACGTGGACGTGTACTACCCGCGGGCGGACGGGCGCGAGCTGGCTCCCCGCAACGCCGGTGAGATCGACGGGCGCATGTCCCAGGAGCTCGTGGACCGCTTCCTCGCGGCGGGTGCGCAGGTGATCTTCGTGGGGCGGGGCACCGGCCTTCGTGGGCCGCCCGGGCGCGTGCAGCCGCTCGCGCACCACGACAACCACCTGCATGTGCGTCTAGAACAGGAGTGAGTAGAGCCCGAAGCGGAGCGCCGGGAGGAATGCGAGCGCGAGGTTCACGGCCGCGAGCGCGATGAAGAGGTTGCGCTGCCCGATCTGGCCGTTGCGATGCCGGTCCTGCGCCCCAATCGCCGCCATGAGCAGCGCGAGGAACGGGCTGAGGAGCGTGGCCAGCAGCACGAGCGCCACCAGAGCGAGGTGTGGGTCGAAGTTGAGGCGGCCCCGGGCGCGCGGGACGTGCGGCAGGTCGATGCGCCGCGCCTCGAGCTCCCGGCGGTGCTCGACCAGGTCGGCCCCGCAGATCGCGCAGCCTGCGGCGAACACGCTGACCGGTTCACCGCAGCTCGGACACTTGGTGGCGCGCTTCACCGGAAGCAGGGTAGCCGCGGGACGCATCGGTTCAGCCGCGGGCGAGGCGCGGCCGCGGCGGCTGCGCGAACAGGCGCCAGAGCCCGGCCTCGGGAATGCGCTCGACCGCCAACCCGGCGGCCAGGCAGTCCGCCTCGAGCATCGAGACGAGCCGCGGTTCCGGCGGAAAGCGGCTGATCGCGACGACGGTGCGGACGCGAACGGCCACGGGACGCTCCTCGATCCAGAGCACCACGAGCGGCGGCACGAGCACGGGCCGGCCCGAGCGCGGGTCGCTCGTCTGGGCCGCCTCTCGCAGCTCCACCTCGAGCCCACCACGGCTCAGCGGCCGTGCCTGCATGAATGCCTGCACCGCTCGACGTTCGCCGATCAATTTCGCTCCTCCGCCACCCATTCGAAAGTAGGCGCGATCGCTGACAGTCGCCACTCCCCCATCTGTCTATGGACGTGGGCCGCGGGCCTTAGGGTGGCGTCCATGAACCCGCATCCCATCCGGGCTTACGGGCCTGGACGCGTGAACCTGGTCGGCGAGCACACCGATTACAACGATGGTCTTTGCCTGCCGTTCGCGATCGAGCGCGGGGTTACGGTGACGGCGGAATTGCAGGACGGCGACGAGGTCCTGGCCCCGGAGCTGGCGGACGACGACCGCTTTCTTCAGGGCGCCGTCGCCGAGCTGCGCCGCGCCGGGGTGGAGCTGCCCGGATGCAGGGTCGTGGTGGCGAGCAACCTCCCGCAGGGCGCCGGGCTCGCCTCGTCGGCGGCCTTCTGCGTGGCGCTCACGCTCGCCCTGTACCGCGTCGCCGACGCCACGCCGCCGCGGCCGGTGAGGCTGGCGCGGCTGTGCTCGCGGATCGAGACCGAGTGGGCGGGTCAGGAGACCGGACTGCTCGACCAGCTGGCGTCGCTGCTCGGCGAGGAGGGGCGCGCCGTGCGGCTCGACATGCGCACGCTCGAGGCCAGCTCGATCGAGCTCGACCTGCGCGGCCACGTGCTCGCCACGCTCGACTCTGGGGCATCGCGGAGCCTGGCCCGGTCGGGGTACAACGAGCGCCGGGAGGAGTGCCGGCGTGTCGTCGAGCTGCTCGGGCTGGAGTCGCTGCGGGACGCCGACGACGCCACCGGCCTCCCCGCTCCGCTAGACCGTCGCGTGCGGCACGTGATCAGCGAGAACGAGCGTGTGGAAGCCGCGGTGGAGGCGCTGGCCGCCGGCGACCTCGCCGCGCTCGGCGAGCTGCTGAACGCCTCGCACGCGAGCCTGCGCGACGACTACGAGGTGTCGGTGCCGGAGGTCGAGCGCACGGTCGAGGCCTGCCTGGAGGCGGGAGCCCTGGGCGCGCGCATCATGGGCGGAGGCTTCGGCGGCTCGGTGCTGGCCCTGTTCCCGCCGGGCGCCCCGCTGCCTGACGGGGCGATCGAAGTGCGGCCGGGTCCTGGCGCCCGATTTCTCTGAACTGGTAAAACCACCCCCGTGGATCGAGGACTTGCCTACAAGAACCTGCGCACCGGCCTCATCGCCGGCGCCGTCGCCGTGATCGTCTTCGCGCTCGCGTGGGTCGTGGGGCTCGTCTACTGATGGCGGAGGAGGTCCACGTCTCGGACCCGCCGGCCGAGGAGGCCGGCGAGACGGTCCACCTCCCCGGCCCCTCCTACCTCCCCGTCGCCACGGCCTTCGGCCTGACGATCGCGATCGTGGGCGTGGTCCTGTCCTGGGTAATCGTGGCCATAGGCGTGGTGATCGCGGTGATCGCGATCGGGCGCTGGATCAGCGAGACGCGCCAGGACATCTCGGAGCTACCGCTGGAGCACTAGCGCGGCTGGCGCGGCCGCCGCGGCGGTGGCGCCGCCGGCGCTTACAGCAGCGGTGAAGGGGTGGCTCACCCGGCGTGGGGCCATTTTCTGGCGGCATGCGACAGATTTCGGCCCCACACCCCCCTTCGGGGCTCTACGCCTGGCTTCCGGCCCCGTCCCGCGGCAGCGACGAGGTCGCGCCGTCCTTCACCCAGCAGCGGACGATGTCGCGCATCGAGAGCACCCCGACCATCTCGCCGCCGTCGACCACCACCAGGTGGCGGAAGCCGCCGGCGACCATGGCCTCGGCCGCTCGCTCGAGGGACCAGTCGGGCGCGGCGAAGGTGATGTTCGGGGAGAGGTGGTCGCGCACCAGCTCCGTGTTCGGGTCCTGGCCGCCGCCGACCGACTGGAGCACGTCGCGCTCGGTGATGATGCCGGGGCCGGGCTGCTCGGGGTCGATCACGACGGCGGCTCCGACCTTGCGCTCGGCCATCGCGCGGGAAGCGTCTTGGAGCGTGACACCGGGGCTGACGGTCACGACCATGCTGCTCATCCCGGTCCGGACCTGCATGCAGCTTCCTCCTGCGGTTAGTGACAATCGGCGCAATTCAGCGTACCCGATGATCCGAAAAGGGATCGCCTCCGTATTGCTTTTTAGTGCGGCCATCCACCGTGCAACGACGAGGTGATCTCTACCGGGACGCGCGCGCGGTGATCGCGCGGCGCTACGGCGACGAGGACCTCTCGCTGGGCACCGTCGCGCACGAGATCGCCACGTCGCGCCGGCAGCTCCAGCGCGCCTTCGCCGAGGCAGGCGGTACCAGCTTCTCCCGCGAGCTCCAGCGCATCCGGATGGCGCGCGCCGCCCAGCTCCTGCACGACGGAACACTCGCGGTCCAGGACGTGGCCGCCACGGTGGGCTACCGGCAGGCGGCGCAGTTCGCCAAGGTCTTCAGGCGCCACCACGGGGTGGCCCCGTCGAGCTTTCGGCGCGAGGCGAGCCAGCTCGCCGCGTAGGGCGGCGCCCGCGCAGCCGCGCCCGTCTTGACTAGCCAATAAACTCGCGCGCCGTGACGGAGAGGGAGCCAGTCGGGGCGGACGAGGCCAAGGGTCCGCCCGAGAGCGATCCGAGGATCGCTGGTGAGAAGCACCCCGTAGCCAAGATGATCGGGATCGGGCTGCTGGCGTCGGTGGTCGGCATCGCGATCACGCTCTGGATCGACTGGTTCCCCGAGCCCGCCGCGGGCTCCGCCAACAAGATCGACACGCTCTACGACGTCCTGCTGATCTGCTCGGTGCCGGTCTTCGTGCTCGTCATGACGATCGCCATCTACTCGGTGGTCCGCTTCCGCGCGAAGCCGGGCGACATGGGCGACGGCGCGCCGATCCACGGCAACACCCGGCTGGAGATCATCTGGGTGACGATCCCGTTCATCATGGTCACGGCGCTCGCGATCTACGGCTGGATCACGCTCGACGACCTCGAGGCCAAGCAGAAGAACGAGATGGTCGTGAACGTGACCGGCCAGCAGTTCACCTGGAGCTTCGAGTACCCGTCCGAGAAGGTGAAGAGCGCCGAGCTGGTCCTGCCGGTGGACCGCCCGGTCGAGTTCAAGATCCACACCAAGGACGTGCTCCACTCGTTCTGGGTGCCGCAGTTCCGGCTGAAGTCGGACGCCGTGCCGGGCCTGACCACCACGATCCGCCTGACGCCCAACAAGGCCGGCCGCTACGAGGTGGTCTGCGCTGAGCTCTGCGGCATCGGGCACTCCACCATGCGCCAGTTCGTCCGCGTGCTGCCCGCGTCCGAGTTCGACAGCTGGGTGCAGAAGCAGAAGGAGGCCGCGGGCGGCGGTGGCGGTGGCGGGGGCGGCCAGGCCGCCGCGCCGAGCGGCGAGGAGCTCTTCAGCTCGGCCGGCTGCGCGGGCTGCCACACCCTGAAGGCGGCGGGCGCGACCGCCAAGGTCGGCCCCGACCTGGGCAAGCTCGGTGCCGCCGCGAACGCGAAGTTCATCCGGACCTCGATCGTCGACCCGAATGCTGACGTGACGAAGGGGTACCAGCCCGACATCATGCCCCAGAACTTCGGCACCGACCTGTCGAAGGAGGAGCTCGACGCACTTGTGAAGTACCTTCTGGAGGCCCAGGAATGACGCTCACCCACAGGCTCCTCGCACCCGGCTGGTACCGCGCCGCCCTAGGCATCGTCCTTGGCTTTGGCCTCGGCATGGGCATCGTCGTGACGGTGCGGGCCCTGTACGGGTGGGACCCGATCGTGGACTGGAACGCGATCATCACGGTGGGCGCCCTGGTGGCCGCGCCGTTCGGCTTCCTGATCGGGATCGGCTGCTTCGACTACTGGTTCCGCTGGGCCTCGGGCGCCCCCACGATCCCCGAGGACCACTCGGGCCACGGCGCGTACAGCTGGCGCGACTACTTCCGCGTGAACACCGATCACAAGGTGATCGGCATCCAGTACATCTGCACGACGTTCTTCTTCTTCATCGCGGGCGGCCTGATGGCGATGCTGATGCGCGCCGAGCTCGCCCAGCCGGGCACGCAGTTCGTGGACCCGAACACCTTCAACGGCCTGTTCTCGGTTCACGCCTCGCTGATGATCTTCCTGTTCATCATCCCGGTGTTCGCCGGGATCGCGAACTACGTGATCCCGCTCATGATCGGGGCGCCGGACATGGCGTTCCCGCGCCTGAACGCGCTCTCCTACTGGATGCTGCCGGTGGCCGGCGTGATGATGCTCACCTCCTACTTCGCCGAGGGGGGCGCCTTCGCGACGGGCTGGACCGCGTACGCGCCGCTGTCCACCGAGACGCCGATGGGTCAGCAGTTCTTCACGCTCGGCGTGCAGTTCGCGGGCGCCTCCTCGATCGCGACCGCGCTCAACTTCCTGGTCACGATCATCACGATGCGCGCGCCGGGCCTGACGTTCTGGCGCATGCCGCTGCTCGTGTGGGCGAACTTCACGACCTCGCTGCTGGTGGTGATCGCCACGCCGTTCATCGCCGGCTCGCAGTTCTTCGTGCTGCTCGACCGCTCGCTCGGCACCCACTTCTTCGACCCAGCCGCCGGGGGCGACGTGCTGATGTACCAGCACGTCTTCTGGTTCTACTCGCACCCGGCCGTCTACATCATGATGCTGCCGGGCTTCGGGATCATCAGCGAGGTCATATCGACGCACGCCCGCAAGCCGGTGTTCGGCTACCGGATGATGGCGTTCTCGCTGGTGGCTATCGTGATCCTCGGGTTCACGGTCTGGGCGCACCACATGTTCGTGTCCGGGATGCAGAGCTGGATCCGCGTCCCGATGATGATCACGACGATGCTGATCGCGGTGCCCACCGGCATCAAGATCTTCTCCTGGCTGGCGACGCTATGGAGAGGGGTGATCCACCTCCGAACGCCGATGCTGTTCGCGCTCGGCTTCCTGACGATGTTCACGCTCGGGGGGATCAGCGGCATCATGCTCGCCGTCGTGCCGTTCGACATCCACGTGTCGGACACGTACTTCATCGTCGCCCACATCCACTACGTGCTGTTCGGCGGCTCCGTGTTCACGATCTTCGCCGGGCTCTACCACTGGTTCCCGAAGATGACCGGGCGGATGTACGACGAGACGCTCGGGCGGCTCCACTTCTGGCTGTCGTTCATCTTCTTCAACCTCACCTTCGGCCCGATGCACTTCGTGGGCATCGACGGAATGCCGAGGCGGGTGGCCGACTACGCCGACCAGTACGCAACCTGGAACGTGATCATCTCGATCTCGGCGTTCATCTTCGGCGCCTCGTTCCTGATCTTCCTCTACAACATGATCGCCTCGTGGCGGCACGGCCCGATCGCGGAGGGCAACCCGTGGCGCGCCCACTCGATCGAGTGGCAGGTGTCCTCGCCGCCGCCGGTGTTCAACTTCGACGAGATCCCGACCGTGGTCGGAGGCCCGTACGAGTACGGCGTGCCGGGCGCGGTGCACGCGGTGTTCAAGGAGAAGCAGCCGGCGGCCGTGCCCGCGCCGGCCGGCGGAGGCGGGGCTCCCCCGGCCACTGAGCCATGAAGCGCGTCCTAGTGGTGGCGAACGAGACCGTGGCCGGCAAGCCGCTGATCGACGCGGTGAAGCGCCATGCCGACGCCGAGGGTGTCGAGGTCCACGTGATCAGCCCGCAGAACCAGCCCAAGCACGGCTACGTGGTCTACGACGAGCACGTGCGCGACGCCGCCAAGAACCGCCTCGAGATCACGCTGGCGCTTCTGCGCGAGGCCGGCATCGAGGCTGACGGCGAGGTGATGGACCCGGATCCCTACTCGGCGGTGATGGACGCGCTCGGCGAGCAGGACTACGACGAGATCATCGTCTCGACCCACCCCGAGACCCGCTCCGGCTGGCTGCGCCAGGGCCTCGTGGACCGCCTCCAGCGCGCCTCGCGGCGCCCCGTGGAGCACGTGGTGGTGGACCTCGACGCGGAGCGCGACGACGTGAAGCGCACGCTCGTGGTGGCCAACGAGACGGTGACCTCACCGAACCTGCTCGAGGCCCTCAAGCGCAAGGCCGCCGAGGAGCCGCGCCGCTTCATCGTGATCGCCCCCCAGTCGGAGGAGAACGGCGGGGGGGATGCCAACGAGCGCCTGGCTCACACGCTGAAGGAGCTCGAGGACGCCGGGCTGCAGGCCATCGGCCAGGTCACCGACCCCGACCCCTTCACCGCCATCCAGAACGCGCTCCAGTTCTACGCGCCGGACGACATCGTCATCTCGACCTTCCCGGAGACGCGCTCGGGCTGGCTCCGCACAGACCTGGTTGGTCGGGTCCAGGCGAGTACGGGGAAGCCGGTCGAGCATGTAGTGAGTGAGGAGAGCTGATGGAAGCCGCCTCCCACGTCGAGCACCACCACGGCCCGCCCCCGGCGAACGTCTCCTCGCGCGTCGAGGCCCAGTTCCTCGGGATGCTGCTTTTCATCATCTCCGAGGTGATGCTCTTCGGAGCGTTCTTCACGGCCTACTTCTTCATCAGGGTCGTGGCCGACTCGGGCTGGTTCCCGATCGAGGGCGTCGACCTGCCGAAGGCGATCGCCGGCGTGAACACCGCCATCCTGGTGTCGTCGAGCTTCACGATGCACTGGGCGCTCGAGGGCGCCCGCAACGAGAACCGCAACGCGCTGAGGGTCGGCCTCCTCACCACCGCCCTGCTCGGCCTCACCTTCCTCACGATCCAGGTGAACGAGTACGTGCACATCGGCTTCGCGCCGCACGACCACGCGCAGGGGACGATCTTCTACGGCCTGACCGGCCTGCACGGAGCCCACGTGTTCGTCGGGTCTCACGCTGCTCACGTTCGCCACCGTCCGCGCCTTCCGCGGCCACTTCACGGCCAAGGAGCACCGCGGGGTCGAGGTGCCGGGGATCTACTGGCACTTCGTCGACGTGATGTGGATCGTCGTGTACTCGACGGTCTACCTCCTCTAGGGCGATGCTGAATCCGCTCAGGTCCGAGCAGGAGGCGTTCCGCTTCCTGCTCTACGTCGTCGTGGTGACGGCCGTGGTGCTCGGCGTGGTGTTCGCCGTGCGCGCGCTCACGTGAGCCCGGACCTGGAGCTGGCCGAGCGGGCGGCGCGCGCCGCCGGAGAGGTGCTGCTGTCGTACTACGGGCGGGCGCCCGAGGGGCTCGAGTCGAAGACCTCGGCAACCGACCCGGTCTCGGACGCCGACCGCGAGGCGGAGCGGGTGATCCGCGAGCTGCTGGAGGCGGAGCGGCCCGACGACGGCCTGGTCGGCGAGGAGGGTTCCCGCAGCGACGCGTCCAGCGGCCGGCGCTGGATCGTGGACCCGCTCGACGGCACGGTCAACTTCCTCTACGGGCTCAGGGCGTGGGGCGTGAGCATCGCGCTCGAGGACGAGGAGGGGCTCGCGGTCGGCGTCGTGTTCAACCCCGTGAGCGGCGAGTGCTTCGCGGCGGAGCGCGGCAAGGGAGCGACGCTCGGCGGCCAGCCGATCCACGTGACGGGCTGCCGCTCGCTCGAGCGCGCGATGGTGGCCACGGGCTTCTCATACGAGGCGGAGCGGCGCGCCGAGCAGGCCGAGCTCCTCGTCAGCCTCCTCCCCAGGATCCGAGATCTGCGCCGCGCGGGCGCGGCCGCGCTCGACCTCGCCTACGTGGCCACCGGCCGCGTGGACGCCTACTACGAGCGCGGGCTCAAGCGCTGGGACGAGGCCGCGGGCCTCCTGCTCGCGCACGAGGCGGGAGGAGTGACCGCGGAGCTGGAGGGCGAGCCCCACGGCGTGGTCGTGGCCGCGACGCAGGAGCTGCTCGACGAGCTCCTGCCGCTGGTGGCCTAGCCGCCGCTCTTCAGCAGATAGTCGATCAGCGCCTGGACCTGCTGGTCCGAGAGCCGCCCCTCGAACGACGGCATGGCGTTGGAGAAGCCCGGGACGATGAAGGCGTCCGGCTTGACGATCGACTCGCGAACGTATTCCTCCGGCGTCTGGCCCTTCGCGTACTTGGCGGCCGCGGACTTGAGCTCGTTCAGGTTCGGGCCGATCGTGCCGTTCGAGCCGGCCGGCGTGAACGTGTGACAGCCCGCGCAGCCCGCGGCGGTGAAGATCTGCTCGCCGCTCTTTGCCTGGGCCAGGCCGGCCGTGGCCAGCGCCCCCTCGTCCTCGCCGGGTCTGTCGGCCGCGTAGCCGACGTAGGCGGCCACGTCGTTGGCCTTGTCGCCCTCGACCAGCCCCGCGGGCATGATGCTGTTCCTCCGCGGGTGGAGTATCTGCTTGTGCACTATGCCCTCGATCGTGTCGCGGTTGAAGCCGTCGTTCAGGGCGGCCTGGAAGGCGGCATCGAGGTTCGGTCCCTGGGTACCGGCCGTGCCCGCACGCGCCAGCGTGTGGCAGGAGCCGCACTTCTCCACGAAGGCGGCCTTGCCGGCCGAGAGGTCAGCGTCGTCGCGACCGCACGCCCCGAGGGGCAGAGCTAGTGCCACGGCGCACAGCGTCGCCGCGAGGGGGTTCCGGGTGAGGCTCACGGGGCGGGAACACTATCCGCTGGAGGGGCTGGACGCAGCATCGATCACGCCCTCGGCCACGCTCTCCCAGGAGTAGCGGCTGGCCGCCTCGGCGGCGAGCGCGTCGCGAGCGCGCTCGCGCTCATCGGGGTCGAGCGTGAGCCAGGTCACGAGCTTCTCCGCGATCTCCCGCACCGCTCCGGGACCGACATCGAAGGACATCAGCGGCCGCAGTTCGTCGGGCAGCGAGGGCGCGAGCGTCGCCGTGACCTCGGCCATGCCGGAGTGGTTCGCGGACAGCGGCAGCGCGCCGCAGGCGGCCGCCTCCGCGGCCACCATGCCGAACGACTCCGGGAAGGTGGACGGCATCACCTGGGCCTCCACCGCGGGTAGCAGGTAGGGCAGGTCGTCGTGCTCGAGCCGGCCGGTGAAGTGGATGCGCTCCGCGGCCGCCGGGGCGGCACGGAGCCAGTCCTCGCCGACCGTGTCGAGGAACGCGTTCAGGTATCTCAGCTCGCCGGCCGGCCCGCCCTCGAGCTCGCGGCCGCGGGCGGCGATCTCCCGCAGAGCCTCCACGTCGGCGCGCCGCAGCGCGTCCACGAAGCCGTCGAGCGCGTCGCGGTAGGTCCCGAACCCGACCACCAGCAGGCGCGCGTCCGGAACCCGGTCGACCACGAGCGGCCAGGCCGCGAGCAGCAGGTCCACGCCCTTCGAGACGATCAGCTTGCCGACGTAGCTCACGATCCGGTCGTTCGACAGGTCGAGCGTGCGCAGCACGTCGCCGGTTCCCTGCTCGCCGCCCCAGCCAGCCGCCGGCAGCGCCGCGATCCGCTCGAGGTCGGGCTCGCGGCGGCGGAAGGTATGCACGTCCACGCCGGGCGGGCCGAGGCGAGTGCGTTCGCGCAGGGAGGGCTCGTCCGCCAGCACCTCGAACAGCGACTCCGCGGTGTGGTTCGACCCCACCAGCACCCCGTTGGCGCCGCGGATCCCCTCGAGGGCGTAAGGGAGGAAGCGCTCGGGGTGCGGGCGCACGGTGTACTCGAGCGCGCTGCCGTGGATCTTGACCGCGTATGAGGCCTTTCCCGCCAGCGCACGAGCCAGGATCACCGGGCCCATCACGAGGTGGTTCGCGAGCGCCAGGTCGGGGGTCGGAAGCGCGCGCACGGAGTCGACGTTGGCGGCGATGTAGTGCTCGAGCTCGGCGTCGGTGAGCTCCTCGAAGGGCTTGGCCTCGAAGCCCTCGTACTCGTCGGCCACGTACACCGGCAGGACCCGCCCGATGTCCGGGATGTGCACCGTCACGCCCTCCGGCGGCTGGTAGTGGCGGTCCTGGCAGAGCAGGTGCACCTCGTGCCCAAGCTCGGCGAGCGTCCGCGCGAGGTTCGCGTTGTAGATGTTGCTGCCCGTGCCGCGCAGCAGGTAGCCGTGGAAGATCAGTATCCGCATGAGGCGCCGCGGTCTCCATTATTGTTCCGCGCCGATGCCCGCCCGCCAGAAGTACAGACTGCGTGCCCGCTCGGACCGCGAGATCGTCCGCGAGGTCGAGCCGGGGGTGACCTACGTGGACGCCGAGAGCGGCGAGCAGTTCGAGGTGGTGGGAGCGCTGCTCCCGCTCGCCCCCTCACCCAGCGAACTTCCCTATTCGGTCGAGAACCTGAGGCTGTGCGGATGCTCCCTGGAGCAGCTGGTCCAGAACGACCTGAACGACTGCCCACACTGCGGCCGGCGGCTTCCGGCCGTAGAGCGCTGAGCCTCACCGCCCGGCTGCTGCCGCTGCTGCTCGTGGCGGCCGTCGCGGGCTGCGGGGGTGACGACGAGCCGGCGGACACCACTCGCGGGCTGCCCGAGCTGTCCCCACCACGCAAGGAGGCCGCGCCCACCGTCGAGCAGACCTCGCCCTCGACGACCGTCGACCCCGCCACGGAGACGCTCCCGCTCGAGGGCCCGCCGCCGTCGGACACGGCTCCCGCGGACACCCCCGAAAGCGACACGGCGCCGCCGGCGGACAGCCCCGCCGAGCGCTTCGAGGCGTACTGCAACGAGAACCCTGGCGCCTGCGGCTGACCTCAGACGAGGACGCCCAGGGCCTTCTCACGCGAGTCGACGATCGTGAGGTGGCCCACGAGCCCGGTCACCTGGAACGGGCGCAGGACGCGCTCGGTCGGGCACACCAGCACCATCTTGATGTGACGGACCGTGAAGTGACGAAGGGCGTTCAGCAGGACCCCGATGCCGGTGGAGTCCATGAACGTCACGTCTGAGAGGTCCACAACGACCGCTCGATTGCCCTCGTCGGCCAGTCCGAAGAGACGGCTCCCCAACTTCGGCGCAGTCAGCGCGTCGATCTCCCCCCGGAGCGACACGACGTGGGTTGTGTTGTCGACGGTCTCGTCGACCAACCCGAAGTCGATCACGGAGCGCAAGCTATCAGGCGCGGTGTTGGCGGTGCGTGGGTACCGGTGAGCTCGGCCGTCTCACCCGGGCCGGCGCCGGCACCCGCGGCTCGTGGTCGCGCCGCCGCTCCGGGCCGGGGCGGCGCGAGTGGTCGCGCACCCGGCCGCGGCCGAGCGTCCATGCGCCCAGCGGCAGCTTGATGCCGCCGCCCCCTGGGCCGTCGCGGCCAGGACGCGGCCCCGGGCCCTCGCCCCCGCCGCCGTCGTCGCCGCGGGAATCGTCGTCGTCGTCGCGGAGCCGGAAGAACCAGATCAGCCATACGACGAGGAGCCCGACGTCGAAGACGCGGAACCCGACCATGAAGATCCACCCCTCGGTGGTCATCGAGTCGATGCTACCGCGATGGCGCGGTGGGTTGAAGGTCTAGCCTGCGGGTTCGTTCGTCACGTGGTTGCTGGGCACGTACGTGACGCTGTAGAGGAGCCGCGCGCCGTGATAGGTGCAGCCGAACTGGGCCACCTCGCGCAGGTCCTCCAGGGCGAACTGGCGCAGGCTCTTGGGTGGCTCGCAGCTGCCCTTCGGCCGTGACGAGCGCCACCAGTTCGCGCGGTCGAGGTTCGTGGCGAGCAGCGGCGCCCAGGTGGGCACCGTCAGCGCGATCCAGTTGCCCTTCTTGACCGGAATCGGCGCGTCGAAGACGAACGTGGGCTTCGAGCCGAAGTACGGATCGAGCTCGAAGCGGTCCGACTGCTTGATCAGGCGGTGGTCCAGGCGCGTCTTGCGCGTGGTGCCGCGCCTCATGACCGAGATGCGGGCGATCGACGGCGTGTCGAAGTTGCTGTTGAAGAAGTCGATCTCCTCCGCCGTGGGCTTGGCGAGCTGGACCGTGAACGCAATCAGGTGGCCGTCGCGCCGGATGTAGAACGGGTTCTTCGGCCCGCCCGATGAACGGCCCTGGTAGCCCGTCATCCGCACGGCGGCCACGCAGGGTGCCTCCGTGGTGCCGGGGCAGTTCAGGGACGCGGGATCGGCCGTTCCGCCCAGTTCGACGATGCGGGCGGACGCGGTCTGCGGCAGCGCAAGTGCTGCCGCCAGCACGAGTGTGAGCAGGAGGATTCGCTTCATGACCGGGGTAGGAACACCGACTTCGGCGTGGTGTTGCGGACTCCCTCTACTTGTACCGGTAGGTAATTCGGCCGCGGTCCAGGTCGTACGGGGACAATTCGATCTTGACCCTGTCGCCCGGCAGGATGCGGATGTAGTGCCGGCGCATCTTGCCGGAGATGTGGCCCAGGACCTCATGCCCGTTGTCGAGCTGGACCTTGAACATTGTGTTCGGGAGGGCCTCCAGAATCTCGCCCTCCATCTCGATCTTCTCTTCCTTGGGCACAGGCGTGTCGAGCGCCTAGATGGCGCGGACGTTCACCGCCTTGGGACCCTTGTCGCCGGTCTCTTCCTCGTACTCCACCTTCGAATTCTCGGCCAGCGACTTGAAGCCCTGTCCGTCGATGCCGGTGTAATGGACAAAGAGGTCACGGTCGCCGTCGTCCGGCGTGATGAAGCCGTAGCCCTTTTCGTCGTTGAACCATTTAACGGTTCCGGTAGGCACCTGTATTGCCCCTTCCTGCGTGTGCCCGGCCGGTGTTGCGTCTGCGAATCCGTACCACGGCACCTGCATGTTCAACTACGTCGGCCTTCGCCGACACTGACGGCGCAACGCTACCAGGGGACGGCGGCGGAATGCTTCAGGCGCCCTTGAACGTCGCCTTTCCCGGCCCTTCCGCCAGAAAGCTCTCCACCGCCTGCCGCAGGTCGTCCGTCTCGAACAGCGGCGCCCCGATCGCGGCCGTCACGTCGTCGGCGCCGCGCACGCCGTGCTCCAGGAACGCGCGCACGATCCGCTTGGTGGCGTGGTGGGCGCTCGTGGGCCCGGCCGCCAGCCGCTGGGCGAACCTCATCGACTTCTCCGCCAGCTCAGAGTCCGGCAGCACGCGGTTCACAACGTTCCAGCGCTCGAGCGTCGCGGCGTCGTACAGGCCGCCGCTCATCACGAGCTCGCGCGCCCGCGCGGGGCCGGCGCGCTCCGCGATCCGCTGCGTTCCGCCCATCAGCGGCGTGAGCCCGATCACGGCCTCGACCAGGCCGAACTGGGCCGACTCGGCCGCCCAGATCATGTCGCAGGCCAGCGACAGCTCCAGGCCGGCCGTGAGGCAGAGCCCCTGCACGGACGCGAGCGTCGGGAAGGGGAGCTCCTCGATCCTGTGCGTGATTGCGAGCAGGTCGGTGGTGAGCTGGGCGCCATCCGGCTCCGATAGCCCCTTGAACTCGTTCACGTCCACCCCGCCCGTGAAGTAGCTGCCCTCCGCCCGCACGAGGAGCGCTCGGCAGTCGCCGGCCTGGTCGAGGCCGGCCAGGACGTCGCGCACCATCTCGGCGCCGAACAGGTTGAGCGGCTGGTGGTCGATCACGAGGACGCCGAGGTCCCCGTCCCGCTCCAGCCGGGCGCGCTCAGCCACCGCGAAGCTCCGACGCGACCTCGGCCAGCTCGCCCTCCTCCGGTTGGCGCGGCTGGCCGGGCAGCCGCAGCGGGTCGTCGTCGTAGCGCGGGATCACGTGCATGTGCAGGTGGAAGACCGTCTGCCAGGCCGCAGCCTCACACGAGTTGAGCAGGTTGATTCCGTCGCAGCCGAGCACGTCGCGCATCCGCAGCGCCAGCCGCTTCGAGGCGGCGATCGTGTGCGCGAGGTCCTCCTCCGGGGCGTCGTAGAGGTTGCGGGAGTGGTGGCGCGGGATCACGAGCGCGTGGCCGCGGGTCCACGGGTTGATGTCCATGAAGGCGAGGGTGTGCTCGTCCTCCTGGACGATCTCGGCGGGCAGCTCGCCCGCCACGATCTTGCAGAAGATGCAGTCGTCGTCTGGCATGGCCGGGCAGCCTACAGCCAGCCGGCGCGCCTGAAGTAGCGGTACAGCATCGAGCAGATCACCAGCATCACAAACACGACGGCCGGGTAGCCGAACTCCCATCTCAGCTCCGGCATGTGATCGAAGTTCATTCCATAGATGCCCGCAATCGCCGTGGGCACGGCGATGATTGCGACCCACGCGGAGATACGGCGCACGTCATCGTTCTGGCGCACCGCCACCTGCGCCAGGTTCGCCTGCAGCGACCCCGCCAGGAGGTCGCGCATCGCGTCGAGCTGGTCGCGAGCCCGGATCAGGTGGTCGTTCACGTCCCTGAAGTAGTCGTGGATCTCCGGGTGGATCTGGATGTAATGCCCTGCCGCCAGCTTGGCGATCGGGTCCACGAGCGGCGCGCTCGCCTTGCGGAACTGCAGCACCTCACGCTGAAGGCGGTAGATGCGCTCGGCCGGGTTGGTGCGCTCGCCGGAGAAGAGCTCGTCCTCCACCTCTTCGATGTCGGTCTCGAGCCCCTGGATCGCCGGCTGGTAGTCGTCGACCACCCGGTCGAGGATTGCGTGGAGTACGGCACCGGGCCCGCGGCGCAGGTGCGCCGGGTCCGATTCGAGCGACTCTCGCACCCCGTGCAACGTGCTGGCCTCCCCGTGGCGCACCGTGATCACGTAGTCGTCACCGAGGAACACGAGCACCTCGCCCAGCGTGATGACCTCCTGGGGGTCGACGTAGCGGGCGGTCTTCAGCACCAGGAAGATCATGTCCTCGTAGACCTCGAGCTTCGGGCGCTGGTGCGCGTGGATGGCGTCCTCCACGGCCAGCGGGTGCAGGTCGAACTCGCGCGTCAGCGAGTCGAACTCCTCGGCGGTCGGCTCGTACAGCCCGATCCACACGAACGTCCCGGCCTGGTGGCGCACGTCGTACGCGTGCTCGAGCTCCACGGGGCCGTCGCGCCGCCGCCCCTCCTCGTAGATCGCGCAGTCGATGATCACTGGTCGGGATTGTTACGGAGAACCCGGGCGACATCGATCGCCTGCCGGCGGTCGGTGGCCTCACCGGCGTAGACGGCCTCCGCGAGCTGGCCGAGCAGGCGCCCGAGCTCGGGCCCCCGTTCGATGCCCAGCTCGGCGGCGAGCTCGTCGCCGCGCACGGGAACCTCTGGTGGTCCGCTTCGCCTCCACTCGAGCGCGGCCGGCATCAGCTCCTCGGCCAATTCGAGATGGGAGTCGATGGCGCGCTCGGCGTTCTTGCCGCGGGTCGCGAGGCGGTCCGCCACCGAGAACAGCGTCACCTCCACCTCGACCGGCGACGTCCGCTGCAGGTAGCGGTAGACGCTGCGGCGGTCGAGCGGGCGCTCGTGGACGAGGAAGCCGAGCAGCAGGTGGTGGCGCGTCACGCCCTCGAGGAAGCGGCAGAGGCGCAGGCTCGTGCGCATTCGGCGGCAGATGGAGCGCACCATCTCCTGCCCGAGCCGGTCGTGGCCCATGAAGGTCACGCGGCCGTCCTCGCGGACGTCGTGGGTGGCTGGCTTGCCGATGTCGTGAAGGAGCGCGGCGAAGCGAAGCGCCTGCCCGCGCGTGAGCTCGTCACCCAGCGGCTCGTCGAGCACCTCGCGCAGCTCGCCGCTGGCATCGCGCACGAGCTCGACCACGTGCTCGAACACCTCGATCGTGTGGCCGTACACGTCGAGGTGGTGGTAGTGGCTCTGCTCCACCTCGTGCAGGTCGGCCAGCTCGGGCAGGACAGCGCGCAGCAGGCCGAGCCGGTCCGCGAGGTGGAGCCCGTCCAGCGCCCCCGGGGCGAGCACGAGCCGGCGCAGCTCCGCGAACACGCGCTCGCCGGAGGCCTCGGCCACGCGCGGAGCGGCCTCAGCGGTGAGCCGCTCGGTCTCGGCGTCCGGCGTGAAGCCCAGCTCGGCGACGAAGCGCGCGAGCCGCAGCGGGCGCAGCGGGTCGTTCTCGTACGCGGCCGGGCCGAGCACGCGCAGCGTGCGGGCCTCGAGATCGGCGCGCCCGCCGAGCGGGTCGATCAGCTCGCCGCCCTCGAGCGCGCCCGCCGCACCGCCCTCGAGCGCGCCCGCCGCGCCGCCCTCGAGCGGACGCGCCATCGCGTTCACGCTGAAGTCGCGCTGCGCCAGGTCCTCCTCGATCGTGTCGCCCTGGAGCGGGGCGAAGTCGTAGACCCGGCCGGAGCGCCTGTCGACCACGCGCCAGGCTCCGAACGCCTCCGAGAGCTGGAACACCGGGCCGCGCAGCTCGGCCGCCAGCTCGCGCGCCGCCTGCTGGGGGTCGCTCTCGACCGCGATGTCGATGTCCGTGACCTCGCGGCCGAGCAGCTCGTCGCGCAGGGCCCCGCCGACTATCCAGGACCTGCTCACCTGAACTGCTCGCGGCGGACCCTGGGCAGGAGACCCGTGGTGACCTCGTAGTTGATCGTGCCCATCCGCCGCGCCACCTCCTCGGCAAGTATCCGCTCCTCCCCCTGGGCGCCGATCAGGACAACCTCGTCGCCGACCTCCGCCTCGGGCTCGGGGCCGAGGTCCACGGTCACGTTATCCATGCTCACCGTGCCGACCAGCGGGTGGCGGCGGCCACGGATCAGCACGTCGCAGTCGTTCGTGAGCGCGCGCCGCCAGCCGTCGCCGTAGCCCACCGGCACCGTGCCCACCCAGGTGGAGCCCGTGGCCCTCCAGCGGCGCCCGTAGCCCACGCTCTCCCCCGCCTCGATCCGCCGCACGGACGCCAGCCAGGAGTGCAGCGAGAGTGCGGGCTCGAGCTCGTGCGCAGCCGGGTCCGCCTGGAACGGGTCGAGCCCGTAGATCGCGACGCCGCAGCGCACCATGTCGAAGTGCGCGGCCGGGTCGCGCAGCGCGGCCGCGCTGTTGGCCGCATGCACGACCACGTCGTCGCGCTCCACCTCGTCCACGAACTCCCGGAAGGCCTTGAGCTGGGCGGGAAACAGGTCGTCGTTCAGCTCGTCGGCGGTCGCAAAGTGCGTCATCAGGCCGACCGTGTTGGGTCGCGCCGCGAGCCGCAGCGCCAGCTCCCGGTCCCTGGTGCCGAGCCGGCCCATGCCGGTGTCGAGCTTCACGTGCACGCGCGCGGCCACCTCGGCCACGTCCTCCGACCACGCCACCACATCCGCCTCGGCGTCGATCGCCACCTGGAGCTCCTCGCGCGTGAGCGCGCCCATCACGAGCACAGGCACGTCTACGGCGAGCCTGCGCAGCTCCGCCGCCTCGCCGGCGGTCGCGACCGCCAGCCAGGTGGCCCCTCCGGCGAGCGCGGCCTCCACCACCGGCCCGACCCCGTGCCCGTACGCGTCCGCCTTTACCACCGCGCAGAGCGGCTTCGGAAGCCGCGCGCAGTTGCGCTCGACTGCGCCTAGGTCGATGCGAGCGACGGCACGCTCGGTCACGCCGCCAGGGCGCCGAGCACGTCGATGCGCGTGACCACTCCCACGAGCCGGCCGTCCTCGACCACCGGCAGGCGATTGTGCCCGCTCTCGTGGATCAGCCGGGCCGCATCGCGCACGCTCGTGTCCGGGGTCACCGTGTCGGGTTCCCTGGTCATCATGTCCGCGGCCGTTGCGGCGAACGCCTTGCGCAGCCGCTCCTCGAAGTGGTTGAGCGACTCCAGGAAGACCGTCCCGCCGAACAGGTTCACGTAGTGCGGGATGTGGAGGTCGCCCTGGTCGTCGGGGAGCACCAGATCCGCCTCGGTCACGATCCCGACGAGCTGCCCGTCGGCGTCCACAACCGGGAGGCCGGGCGCCTCGTTGTCGCGCAGCGCGGCCACGACGTCCTCGACCGAGGTGTCGGGCGCCACGGTCACCGGGTTGGGGTCCATGATCTCGCTGATGCTGTCGGGCATGGGCGCGACCTTATCGGTTGGTCTGCCGCGGTCGCCGTGCCGGGATCGGCGTTAACGGCAGCGGTGAAGGGGTGGTTTTCCTCCGACCGTCCTGCTTTACCGGGCCTATGTCCCGGTTAGGCAGGACGGTCGATTGGGTTAGCGGAGGGTCAGGCCCTCGGGCAGCGCTTCGATCACGTCGCCGGCCATCACGTGGTCGGGGCCGAGGCGCTTGGCCGCCGCGCGGGCTGCGAGCACGTGGGCGAGTGCCCCGAGGGCCGCCGCCTCGAAGGGGTCCATCCCCTTGGCGAGCAGGGAGCCGATCAGCCCGGACAGCACGTCGCCGGTCCCGGCCGTGGCGAGCGCGGGCGTCCC
Organism: uncultured Thermoleophilaceae bacterium; assembly: GCA_963774095.1. Taxonomy (GTDB): domain Bacteria; phylum Actinomycetota; class Thermoleophilia; order Solirubrobacterales; family Thermoleophilaceae; genus JACVRW01. Next base: position 297,475 of record CAVZDS010000002.1, on the reverse strand, counting down.
GCCGGGGTTGATCGCCACGGGACCGCCCGGGCGCGCGATGATCGTGTCGTCCCCCTTCAACAGGACGACCGCCCCACTCAGCTCGGCGGCCTCGCGGACATGCTGCATGCGATGGGCCTCCACCTCCTCAGTGCTGACTTCAAGCAACCGTCCGAGCTCGGCCGAATGCGGCGTCAGGACGGTCGCCGCCTCCCGCTCCCGAAACAGCTCGAGCCGCCCCGCGTGGGCGTTGAGGCCGTCCGCGTCCACCAGCAGCGGCACCTCCACAGCCAGCGCCGCGCCGCGGGCGAACTCCTGGGCGCCCTCGGCGCGCCCCAGGCCAGGGCCGAGCACCACCGCACCGGCTCGCTCCGCCATCTCCTCCACGTCGGCGATCCCGGCGGGCGTGTGGAAGCCGTCGTCGTCCGGCAGGCCGCGGCTCATCTGCTCGAGCAGGCGCAGGTCCACCGACGGCTGCACCGGGCCAGGCACCGCGACCTGGACGTAGCCGGCTCCCGCGCGCGCGGCCGAGCGCGCGGCCATCGTAGGCGCGCCCGTGAGACCCACCGAGCCGCCCACGATCACCACGACCCCGGACTCGAACTTCGAGCCGCTGGGGGTGCGGCGTGGATACAGGTCCAGGACCGCATCGCCGATCAGGCCGGCGGCCGACGGTGCCGGCGAACCGCGCGGTATCCCGATCTCGACCACCTCCACGCGGCCCGCGTGCTGCTTGCCCGGGTTCACGTGCAGGCCCAGCTTCGAGCCGTGGAAGGTCGCGGTCACGAGCGCGCGCACGGCCTCCGCCTCAACCTCGCCGGTCGTGGCGTTCACGCCTGAGGGCACGTCGCAGGCAACCACCGGTGCGTCCTGCTGGTTGATCGCCCAGATCGCGGTGGCCACGGGCTCGCGCGGTGCACCCTCGAAGCCGGTCCCGAGCAGGGCGTCCACCACCACGCCCGAGCCGGCGAGCCGCTCCCGCTCGAAGGGCTCGGTGCCGTCCAGCAGCTCGACCACGTAGCCGTCCTCCGCCAGGAGCCGCGCGGCCACCCGGCCGTCGCCGCCGTTGTTGCCCTTGCCGACGACGATCCGCACCGGGCCGTCGGCCGCCACCGCGGCCGTCACGCGCGCGAGCCCGAGGCCGGCTCGCTCCATCAGGTTCGCCTCCGGCACGCCCTGGTCCTCGATGGCCCAGGCGTCGACTGCGCGCATCTCGGCGGCCTCGTAGACCGGTTCAATCCAGTCCGGGAGCGCGGTCACCGCAGGACCGCTACGGCGCCCGCCACGTCGTCCGTGTGCGTGAGCGAGATCGCCAGCTCGCCGCCCAGCTCCGCCGCGCGCGCGGCCACGCTCCCGCTGAGCCGGACCTCCGGCGCCGCGTCGGTCGCCACCACCTCCACGTCGCGGAAGCTCCACCCCGTCATCCCCAGCGCCTTCGCCACGGCCTCCTTCGCGCAGAAGCGCGCCGCCAGGTGCATCGCGGGCCGCGCCCGCGCCGCGGCATACTCGCGCTCCGCGTCGGTGAAAACGCGCTCCGCCAGCCGCGGCCGCCGTTCGAGCGCGCGCTCGAAGCGCCCGACGTCGAGAAGGTCGATGCCGACGCCGCTCATCGGCGCGCCAACCTACTCCACGGTTACGGTCTTGGCGAGGTTGCGCGGCTGGTCCACGTTCAGGCCGCGCGCGCGGGCGATGTAGTACGCCAGCAGCTGGAGCGGAATCACGGCCAGCAGCGGCTGGAGCAGCCAGTCGGTGCGCGGCACCTCCACGACCTCCTCGGCGTGCTCGGCCACCTGCCCGCTGCCCTCGGTGACCACGGCGATCACGTGCGCCCCGCGCGCCCGCACCTCGGCGATGTTCGAGAGCATCTTGTCGAGCACCGGCGAGTCGGTGGCCACGCAGACCACCGGCGTCTGCTCGTCGAGCAGCGCGATCGGGCCGTGCTTCATCTCGCCCGCCGCGTACGCGTCGGTCGGGATGTAGGAGACCTCCTTCAGCTTCAGCGCTCCCTCGAGGCAGATCGGCAGCCCCACGTGGCGGCCGAGGTACAGGAAGAACCCGGCGTCCTTCCAGTGCTCCGCGATCCCCTTGATGCGCTCGTCCACGTTCTCGACGAGCGTGGAGATCGCGTGCGGCATGGCGCGCAGCTCGGTCATGAGGTTGTCGATCACCTCCTGCTCGAGCTTGCCGCGCAGCTGCGCGAGCTTGAGCGCGAACAGGTACATCGCGGCCACCTGCGCCACGAACGTCTTGGTGGCCGCGACGCCGATCTCTAGGCCCGCGCGCGTGAACAGGACGCCGTCAGCGTCGCGCGTTGCCTGGCTGCCCTGGATGTTCGTGATGGCGAGCACCTTCGCCCCGCGCTCCTTCGCCAGACGCATCGCCGCGAGCGTGTCGGCGGTCTCCCCGGACTGGGAGATGCCGATCACGAGGTCGTGCTCGTCGATCACCGGGTTCCGGTAGCGGAACTCCGAGGCGATGTCCATCTCCACCGGCAGGCGCGACCACCACTCGATCGCGTAGCGCCCCACCAGACCGGCGTGGTACGAGGTGCCGCACGCCACGATCACCACGCGGCGCACGCTCTTCAGGAACTCGTCCGAGATGCCGATTTCCGGCAGCTCCACCCCCGCTTCGCCGAGGCGTCCGGCGACGGTCTCGGCCACGGCGTCGGCCTGCTCGTGGATCTCCTTGAGCATGAAGGTCTCGTAGCCGCCCTTCTCGGCCTCCTCCTCGTTCCAGTCGACCCTGTCGATCTCGCGCTCGATCTCGGTGCCGTCGGGGGAGATGAAGCGCGCGCCCTGCGGCGTGACCGAGACGATCTCGCCGTCGTGCACGAGCTGAACCGTGCGCGTCTCCGCCATGAAGGCCGGGATCGCCGACGCGATGAAGCTCTCGCCCTCGCCGAGGCCGACCACCAGCGGGCACTCCTTGCGGGCGCCGACCAGCACGTCGGGCTGGTCCGCCGACATCGCGACGAACGCGTAGTGGCCGCGCAGCTCGTTGTAGGCGAGCCGGACCGCCTCGACGAGGTCGCCGTCGAAGTGGGAGGCCACCAGGTGGGCCACGACCTCGGCGTCCGTCTCGGAGGTGAACTCGGCGCCCTCGCCGATCAGACGCGCGCGCAGCTCGGTCCAGTTCTCGACGATCCCGTTGAGGACGATGTGGAAGCGCTCGGAGGTGTCCCAGTGCGGGTGGGCGTTGGCCTCGGTCACGCGGCCATGGGTGGCCCAGCGCGTGTGGCCGATGCCGGTGGAGCCCTTCAGGTGGCCGTTCGACTCCGCGACGGCATCGCGCAGGTGCTGGAGGTTGCCCACGGCGTGGACGCTGTCGATCGAGCCGTTCGTGACGAGCGAGAGCCCGGCCGAGTCGTAGCCGCGGTACTCCAGGCGCTGAAGGCCCTCGAGCAGAAGGTCGCGGCATTCGCGCGACCCGACGTATCCGATGATTCCGCACATGTGAGCCGCCTTAGCGTAGTCCCGAAGCGCTCAGCCGAGTTCCGATTCGACAAGATTCGCCAGCCGACCGGCGATCTCCTCGCATTCGGCCTCGCCCGGGGCCTCCACCATCACCCGGACGAGCGGCTCGGTGCCCGATGGGCGCACCAGCACGCGGCCGCGGCCCTCGAGCGCCTCCGACTCGCGCTCGACGGCCGCCCAGACGCCGTCGGCGCCCTCGAGCGCGTTGCGGTCGCGCACGCGCACGTTCATCGAGCCGCTGGGGCAGCTTCTCCATCGCGTGGCGGTCGGCGAGGTCGGCGCCCTGGAGCGCCTCGAGCGCGAGCAGGGCGGCGGCCGTCCCGTCGCCGGAGGGGGCGAAGCCCGTGTCGATGATGTGGCCCGACTGCTCCCCGCCGAGCGCCCAGCCGCGCCGCACGAGCTCGGCCAGCACGTGACGGTCGCCCACGCTCGTGGTGGCCACCTCGATCCCCGCGTCGGCCATCGCGCGGTGGAAGCCGTAGTTCGTCATCACGGTCACCGCCACGCCGTCGCCCGCCAGGCGGCCCCGGCCTCGCAGGTGGAGAGCGGCGAGCGCCATCAGCTCGTCGCCGTCGACGACGGTGCCGTTGCGGTCGAGGGCGAGCACGCGGTCGCCGTCGCCGTCGAATGCGAAGGCCACGTCGTGGCCGTTCATGCGCTCGCTCAGCGCCTCGATGTGGGTCGAGCCGACGCCGTCGTTGATGTTGCGCCCGTCGGGCTCCACGGCGATCGCGTCCACCTCGGCGCCGAGCCGCCGGAAGATCTCGGGCGCGACGCGGTGGGTCGCGCCGTTCGCGCAGTCGAGCAGCACCCGCGTGCCGCTGAGATCGAGGCCCGAGAAGCGCAGCTCGAGCTCGCGGAGGTAGTCGCCGCCCGCGCCGTGCAGCTCGCGCAGGCGCCCGATCCGCGTGCTCGGCTCGTCGAGCCGCCGCTCGATCTCGGCCTCCTGGTCGTCGCCGAGCTTCATCCCCTCCGGGCCGAAGAACTTGATCCCGTTGTCCTGGTACGGGTTGTGCGACGCGGACACCACCGCCGCCATCTCGAAGCCGTAGCGCCGCACGAGCAGGGACGCCCCCGGGGTGGGCAGAACGCCGCCCAGGAGCGCGTGGCCGCCGCCCGCGGCGATGCCGGCCGCCAGCGCCGCCTCCAGCATCTCGCCCGACTCGCGCGTGTCGCGGACGATCAGGAACTGCGGGTGGTCCACCGGCGAGGTGAGCGCCGCCGCCCGGCCCAGCCTGAGGGCAAGGTCGGCAGTCAGGAACTCTCCCGCGACCCCGCGGACCCCGTCCGTCCCGAACAACCGCATGAGCCGAACTAGCGCTTCGAGAACTGCGGCCGCTTGCGGGCCTTCTTGAGCCCGGCCTTCTTGCGCTCCTTCTCGCGCGGGTCGCGCGTGAGGTAGCCGCGGCGCTTGAGCTCGGTGCGCAGCGCCGGGTCGGCCTCCACGAGGGCGCGGGCGATTCCGTGGCGAAGCGCGTTCGCCTGCGCGGACACGCCGCCGCCGTGGATGCGGGCCACCACGTCCATGCGGGTGGCGTAGCCGGCCGCCTCGAGCGGCTGGCTGGCCATGCGCTGGAGGCGGACGCGCGGGAAGTACTCGTCGAGGTGGCGCCCGTTGACGGTGTAGGTGCCCTCGCCCGGCTTGAGGATCACGCGCGCGATTGCGCTCTTGCGCTTGCCGGTGGCGTTGTAGCGGGCGTCGGCCGCGAGCTCGAGCGGCGTGTGGGCCACGGGCGCCGGCTCGGCGCCCTCCTCGCTCGGCTCGCCCTCCTCGGCTCTGCGGCGTCGGCCTCCACGTACTCGCCGTACTCGTCGTACTCGCCGCCCTCGGAGCGCTGCTCCTCGAGCACGAGGTCGGGCTCGAGGTGTGCGCCGGGGATGACCTCCTCCTGGCCGCCGCCCTCCTTCTCCTTGCGCTCGCGGGCGCTCGGAGCGGGCTCGGCCGCGTCCGCGGCGGGCTCGGCGCTTCGTCGGCGGCGGGCTCGGCCGCTTCGTCGGTGGCCGGCTCGGCCGCTTCCCGCGGCGGCGGGCTCGGCTGCCTCCTCGGGCTCGGCTGCGGGCTCCTCGTCGCCCTCGGCGGTCGCCGCCTGGTCGAGCTCCTCCAGGCCCTCGATCTCGGGGCCGGGCGCCTCGGCGTCGGCGGGCGTCTCGTCGGCGGGCGTCTCCTCCGCCGGTGCCTCGTCGGGCTCCGGCGCGCTCTCGGACGGCGTGCTCTCGCCCGGCTCGCCGGGGGCGCCCTCCGGAGCCTCGTCCTCGGGCGCCTCGCCCTCGGGCTGCTTCGGCTCTTCGGTCATCAGGCGTGTACCTCCATCGGCTCGGGCTTCTGCGCGGCGTGGGGGTGGTCGGGTCCGGCGTAGATCTTGAGCTTGCGGAGCTGTGCGCGCCCCAGGCGCGTGCGGGGCAGCATGCCCTTCACGGCCAGGCGCACGACCTCCTCGGGCCTGCGCTCGAGCATCTCCTCGAGCGTGCGGCTGCGGAGTCCGCCCGGATAACCGGAATGGCGGTAATAGCGCTTCTCAGCAAGCTTGTTGCCGGTCACCGAGATCTTCTCGGCGTTCACGACGACCACGAAGTCGCCCACGTCGATATGCGGCGTGTATTCGGGCTTGCGCTTACCGCGCAGGGCATCCGCGATCTGGGTCGCGAGCCTGCCCAGCGTTTTGCCGGTAGCGTCGACCACGAGCCAGTTGCGCTCGCGGGTAGCCGGTGTTGCCACGTAAGTCTTCATCACAAAGGAGCCGCCAGGGAGGCGGCCGGGCTCGTAGTGTAGCCATGTAGACGCCGCCTGGCCCGTGGGTATACTGCCCGCCGAGTAAGTGCCTGCCGAATCTCTGGGCCTGCCGTGGTCCGGGGAACGGGGGAACCGTTCGAGAGGCGTCGAAGGAGTCTCTCGAGGGGGCGAATCAGCAGGACTATCCCGGTGTAGCGCTGCTCTTCCTGCGCGAGCCCGTCAGCTAACCCCGTAGGCCGACAACCGAAGAGAGGCCGTAGGAGTTTGCGAGACACCCGTCTTCCCGCGAAGCGTGGCGCCTGTGCACTTATTTTGTGCGCGGCTGGTGGCGGCACCCGCGGCATCGGGGCAGTCCTCGGGCGGCGGCACCGTCTACGTGGCCACGCCGAAGGTGGCCAAGGTCACCTGCCTGCGCAAGTGCGCCAGCAAGCAGCGCGCCCGCGGCGGCTCGGTCCTGAAGATCGTCGGGACCGCGCTCGCCGGGGTGAACACGGTCACCTACCTCGGCAGCTACGGCAGCGGCGACGACACCACCGTGAAGGTGCGCGCCGGCAGCGACCCCGGCATCAACGCGCGCGTGCCGATCGGCGCCGTCACCGGGACCGATCGCGCTCGCCACTGCCGGCCGGCGGGCGCTCCGCCCCCACGAAGCCGGTCGCTCATCCTCCCGCCGCTGCCGCCCGAGCCGAACGCCGAGCTGTCGCCGGTGCCCGGACCGCGCGTGAACGGCGCGCCGCGGCTCGAGACCGGCACGAGCCGCACCAAGGCGTTCGTCGGCGCCCGGCCGGGGGTGACGTTCTCGTTCCGGCTCTCGGGCGCGTCCGCCGCGGCGCTCAAGGTCGAGCTGGTGAGCGCGGCCGACGGAGTCGGCGGTGAAGACCTGGACGCCGCAGGAGGTCGCCGCCGGACCAGGTCCAGAGCATCTCCTGGAACGGCCGGCTCGGGCCGCGCGGCCGCGAAGCCGGGCCGCTACTCGTTCCGCCTCACCGCTGCGAGCGCGGACGGCGCCGAGGCGCGCAACTCGCAGTCGGGCGACATCGGATCGCGACTCGTTCGACCTCTACGACAACATCTTCCCGGTGCGCGGCCGCCACGACTTCGGCGGCGCGGGCGCGCAGTTCGGCGCCGGCCGCGCGGGGCACAGCCACCAGGGTCATGACGTATTCGCGAAGTGCGGAACGCGCATGGTGGCCGCCCGCGGCGGGCGTGTGAAGTTCAAGCAGTACCACGCCGCCGCCGGGCACTACATCGTGATCGACGGCGACGGCACCGAAGTCGACTACGTCTACATGCACCTCGACCAGCCCTCCCCCTTCGACGAGGGCGACCGCGTGTACACGGGCCAGACGATCGGCGCCGTCGGCGACAGCGGCAACGCCGAGGGCTGCCACCTTCATTTCGAGCTCTGGAGCGCGCCCGGCTGGTACGACGGCGGCAAGCCGTTCGACCCGCTGCCGTCGCTCACAGCCTGGGATAGCTGGTCGTAGCAAGCTCAGCGCTTAGTGTCTTCGCGTGAGCGCGAACGCGATCGCTGAGCTGCTGCGCGCGTCCGTCACGGCGGGTGAGTTCGGGCCGCTGGCGGACGCCTACACGGATGACGTTGCCCTCGATGCCTCACTGCCCGGCAGCCGCCGGCGCGTGCACGGGCCCGCCGAGGCGGTGGCCACGCTCGGAGCCTGCTTCCGCGGTCCCGGCCGCCTGATCGAGTGGGATGCCGCCATCGACCCCGCGGGGATCGCCGTCTGGCTGGAACGGGTCGGTGACGACGGCGGCGCCGTCCGCCAGCGCCAGTACCTGCACATCGATCCCTCCGGGCGTATCGGGCGCCACTGGATCTACACCGCGCGGCCGCGCACCGCGCCCAGCGCTGAGCCCGTTCCGGAGGCCGCGGAGCAGCTCTTCGCGGGACTCGGCGAGATAGCCGAGCGCACCACGCTCGCGTCTAGCGGCTGGTCCGGCAACCGCATCGACCGCCTGGTGCTGGCGGACGGGCGTGAGCTGATCGCGAAGCGGATCGTGCCCGGCTCCGACTGGCTCGGCCGGGCCATCGCACGACCCCGGACGCGAGGCGCTGCTGTTCTCCGATGGGGTGTTCGCGCGCATGCCCGCGGCCGTCGACCCGGCCATCGTGGCCGCGGAGCGCGACGGTGAGGCCTGGTGGGTCGTCATGCGCGACGTGAGCGACGAGCTGCTCGACGACGTGACGCCTCTCACCCGCGAGCAGAACCGCTTCGTGCTCGGCTGCGCCGCCGCGATGTGGGCGGAGTTCGGGGACGAGCCCGTGCCCCATCTCTCGACCCTGCGCGACAGGCTGGAGTGCGCGGCGCCCGTCCTATCGGAGCGCGAGCGCGATGAGGTGGACATCCTGCCGAAACAGTTCGAGGCGGCCTGGGAGGCGTTCGGGGAGGCGGTTGACGCCGACGTGGGCACCGCGGTGCTCGAGTTGGTGGACGACCCCACCCCGCTGGCGGCGGCCCTGGCCGGGCGCGGCACGACCCTGATCCACGGCGACCTCCGCGACGAGAACATCGGCCTGCCAGGTGGCCGGCTCGTGCTGCTCGACTTCGGGCTCGCGACGCAGGGCCACCCTGCAGTCGAGCTGGCGTGGTACATGGTTCACGACGTCTGGCGGATCGCGGCTACCCACGACGACGTGGTGGCCGACTTCCGGCACGCGCTCGGCCAACGGGACGACCCCGAGGCGCTCGAGCTCGGCCTGATCAGCGGCCTCGTCCAGTACGGCTGGATCTTCGGGCACAGCGCAGTTGTACATACGGACCCCGCCGAACGAGAATGGGCACACACGGAGCTCGCGTGGTGGGTGCCGCGGGTGCGGCAAGCCCTCGAACAGTGGAGGTGAGATGGCCGGCTACAAGATCATGGCGCTCGAGGAGATCCCGGATGTCCTCGGCGACTACCCAGGCGAGATGCGCATGAGCGCGGTGAGCGACCTGGGCACCGAGCAGGTGGGCTTCACCTGGCGCCGGATGCCGCCGCTGAGCGGCGGCAAGGGCAGCTACGGGCACCGCCACAAGACGCAGGAGGAGATCTACTTCGTCGCGTCGGGGACGGTCCAGTTCAAGCTCGAGGACGAGATCGTGGACGTCTCGGAGGGCACCGTGGTGCGCGTGGCGCCGGAGGTGGCGCGCTCGGTGTGGAACCAGGGCCCGGGCGACGCCGTGGTGATCATCGTCTCGAAGAAGTCCGAGGACCCGCGCGCGGACACGGAGAGCGTCGAGGACTTCTGGCCCGACGACGGGGAGCCGCCGGCCAGCGCCTGACGCCCGCCGGCTACTGCCGGTGCTCGCGCAGGCCGTCGCCGCTTGGCAGGGCCGTGGCTGCGGCCTGGCAGACGAACGCGAACACTAGGAGCATCAGCAGGGCCGCCGCGGCGCCGCGGGTCTGCGCTGAGGCGTACCCGGCCACGGCGGCAGCGCCGACCCAGCGCCAGACCCGCCAGTTGGGCTCCCACGGCTCGCGCCGACGCTCCGGCGGGTCCGGTTCGTGGGCGTGGACGTAGGCGACGAACGGCACGGCGACCTCTCCTGCCAGGGTACTCCCATGGATCTGCCGCCCGGCCCGCGTGCCCCCGCCGCCTGGCAGACGGTCGCGTGGACCGCCCGGCCGGCTGCGTTCCTGCGGCGGATCCACGAGCGCTTCGGCGACCCGGTCACGATCCGCACCTACTGGACCGACGAGCCGATGGTGCTCTTCTCGAGCCCCGATGCCGGTGCGCGAGCTGTTCCGGCTCGATCCGGCGATCGCGCCGGCCGGCCAGAGCTGGGAGTTCCTGCGCCCGTTCGCCGGACCGCACTCGATTCTCGTGCTCGACGGAGATGAGCACCTGCGCGAGCGGCGGCTGATCCAGACGCCCTTCCACGGCGAGCGCATGCGCGCCTTCCAGCCGATGGTGGCCGAGCTCGCCCGCGACGAGCTCAGCACCTGGAGCGGGCGCGTGACAACGCTCGAGCGCATGAAGCAGCTCACGCTCGACACCATCCTGCGCGTGGTGTTCGGCGCGCGCGACGAGGAGGCGGCGCAGCTCCGCGACGCCGTGCACGGCACGCTCGACACCGTCCGCTCGATGCCGCGGATGCTCGCCATGTCGCTCGTGCAGCGTGACCTCGGCCCGCGCAGCCCCTGGGGCCGCTTCCGCCTAGCGGTCGAGCACTTCGACGAGCTGCTGCTGGGCCTGGTCGCGCGCCGGCGGGCGGAGCCGCCAGGCGACTCGATGCTCGCCCTGCTGCTCGAACAACGCGACGAGGACGGCAACCCGCCGACCGATCGGCACCTCCGCGACCAGCTCGTCGCGCTGCTCGCGGCGGGGCACGACACCTCGGCGGCGTCGCTCTCGTGGGCGTTCGAGCGGCTCGCCCGCCACCCGGCGGTCCAGGCGCGCCTGCGCGAGGGTGAGCCCGCCTACCTGGACGCCGTCGTCAAGGAGGTGCTGCGGGTACGCCCGGCGCTGACGATCGCCCCGCGACGGCTGCTCGAGCCGGTGCGGATCGGCGGATGGACTCTGCCCGCCGGCGTGCACGTGGCCGCCTGCCTGTGGCTCGTCGCTGCGCCGGGAGGACCTCTGGCCCGAGGCCGGCGCGTTCCGCCCGGAGCGCTGGCTCGACGGCGCCCCGCAGCCGAGCCCGCAGTGGATCCCGTTCGGCGGAGGCGTGCGCCGCTGTGCCGGAGCGCCATTCGCCGAGATGGAGATGCGCGAGGTGCTGCGAGCGGCGGCCGACCTGACCCTCCGCCCGGTCCGGCCCGAACCCGAGCGCGCACGGCGCAGCGCGCTCGTCGTGACACCGGACCGCGGTGGCGAGGTGCTCGTCGACCGGCCTAGGTAAGCGGCGGGTTGGCGAGCACGATCGAGGTCTCGATCTGGCGCTCGGGGATCGTCCAGTAGGCCCGGAGCAGCTCGGCAGTCTGCGCGCGTGTGACGGGCTCGAAGCCGTGGCGGCGGTAGAAGCGGATAGCCCAGTCGGCCGCCGCCCAGGTGCCCACCAGCATCGGCCGCTCGCTGGAGCGCGCGAAGTGCTCGAGCAGCGCACTGCCCACGCCGCGCCCCTGGCTTGCCGGTGTCACGTAGGCGTGGCGGATGAGGTCGACGTCGCGGACGGGCTGGATGCCCATGATGCCGATCAGGGCGCCGTCGTCCGCGTAGCCCCAGAACTCCACCCCCGCCGCGATCTCGCCGTCCAGCTCGCTCGCCGGCATGTACGGCTCATGCCAGCGATCGGCCGGGATGACGCCGCGATACGCCTCGGCGGCCGCGTTCACGATCGCGAGGATCGCCCCGCGCTCGTCGTCACTGCACCTGCGGATCTCGCTCACGAAATCCCGAGCGAGTAGGCCGCCCGGCCACGCCGGCCGGAGTCCTTGGCGGCGAGCGCGCGCGCGAAATCCGCCCCGATCTCGGTCCCCTGAAACACGGTCGCGAGCAAGCATGCCAGGGTGGGAAGATCGTCGCATGAGCACTCCAGCTGAGCTCCTGAGACGTCATCGGCCGTTTCTCAAGTACGACTCGCACGAGACCTATTTCGCCGACTCGGCCGCCGAGTGGACCGATAATCCGGGCAACCGCCTGGTGACCGGAGACGGAGAGGAGCTGGCCGTGGCCGGAGACGAGCTGTCGCTGGGGTTCCTCGATAACCACTATCCAGACGGCAGCGCGGCGAAGAAGGCCGACTGCATCAGCGACCCCTCGACCAAGTACGCCGACCAGGCGCGAGCACTGCACTCGAAGAGGCGCTACGCCAACCGCGTCTACGGCCATACGGTGAGCGATGGCGACGAGGTCTGGCTCCAGTACTGGTTCTTCTACTTCTTCAACGACTACAACCTGATCGGGCCCTTCATCCACGCCGGGTTGCACGAGGGCGACTGGGAGATGATCCAGATCCACCTCGTGAACGAGGAGCCCGACCACGCGGTCTACGCCCAGCACGCGGTCGCCGAGGGACGCGACTGGCGCCAGGTCGACATCCTGCCGAGGACGCAGCGGCCGATCGTCTACGTCGCGCGCGGCTCACACGCCTCGTACTTCGAGCCGGGCACCCAGTGGACCGGCCACTGGTTCGACCACGCCGACGGGAAGCGGCGCAGCCCGAATCTGCGACTCGAGATAGCCGAGGAGTCGGACCCGAAGTACCGCTGGCTGCGCTGGCCGGGGCACTGGGGTGACACGAGGGCCGGCAAGAACATTCTCGACTCCGACAGCCCGACGGGACCCGCGGTGCACGCCCAGTGGAAGGACCCGCTGAAGCTCGAGGGCAGTGCCCGTGCGGAGGCGCGCGAGGCAGCGGGTCCGGAGGGGCCGCCGCCGATCCCGCCCCCACCGCCGCGGATCAGCGCCGAATGGCACGGGGACAGGATCGAGCTTCACTACGAGACGTTCGCGACACAGCAGGGCGAATGGCCCGACGGCCTGGTGGTGACCGTGAACTCTCCGGACGAGAGCGAGCCGCCCACCACCGAGCAGTTCCCGATCGAGGAGCACGCGGGCGTCGTGGAGCTCGAGACGCCGGTCGACCCCGCCCACAGGTACGACCTGTTCGCCAGCGTCGCGGCGCCAGACGCGCTCGCGTCGGAGAGCGTGCGGGTCGATCTCGCGCCGCAGGACGACTAGACATGATGATCGGCTGTTAGATTCGCGCCGTCGGCGGACCGAGGAGATGGTTTATGCGGCAGGGACGTCGTGTTGTGATCTGCGGTTTGGGCCTGCTCGCGCTCGGGGCCACTGCCTCGCCGGCCCTTGCGGGAAGCGGCGGCGAGCCGCGGATCGACGTGCCGGCCCCGAAGCTGCGTGCGTCGCTCCATTGTCAGCCCTCCGTTCGGGACGCCAAGCGCACGCCGGTCCTGCTGGTCACGGGCACGGGCGTCGACGGCGCTGAGGCGTGGCCGGCCGGCCTCCAGGTCTCGTTGACCGCCGGCGGGCGACCAAGCTGCTACGTCGACTTCCCCCAGCACACGACCGCCGACATTCAGGTCTCGGCTCAGTACCTCGTCCATGCCATACGAGCCACGGAGCGGCGCGCCGGGCGCAGGATCGCTATCTACGGCGTCAGCCAGGGCGGCCTGCTGCCGCGCTGGGCGCTCACCTACTGGCCGTCGCTGCGGCGGCTGGTCACTGACGTGGTGGCCGTGGCCGGCACCCAGCACGGCACAACGATCTTCGGGAGTTTGCTCACCACGTGCGGGTCGAGCTGCCGGCTCACCGCGGCCGCATGGCAGCAGGCCGCCGGTGCGAAGCTCCAGAAGGCCATCGCGCGCTACCCCGACGAGACCCCAGGCCGCACGGCGTGGACCACGGTTCGCTCCCTCGACGACGAGGTCGTCCAGCCCACCAGCGGCGCCCACCCGACCTCCGCGCTGCGCGGAGCCTCCAACCTCGTGATCCAGAGCGTGTGCCCCGGCCGCCAGGTGAGTCACATCACGACCGGGGTCGATTCGGTCTCCTATGCCGCTCTGATCGATGCGGTGACGCACAGCGGGCCCGCGCGGACGAAGCGCTTCCCGTCCGATATCTGCAGCCGGCCCTTCGCGCCGGGGCTCGACGAGCAGCTGACCCGCGACGGAATCGCCATCCTCATCGAGCGCGCCGGAGCTCGAACGATCGGCGGCGCGGATGGCACCAAGCTCCTGAGCGCGGAGCCACCGGTCCGGGCCTACGCGCGGCGCTGATTGACCGCCCCAGCCCGGGGCGGATACGGTCGGTTCACCACAAGGGCCCGACTGTCAGACGCGCAGGCGGGCGCGGAGACCCTCGAACTCGGCGTCGGTGAGCACGGCGCGCTCGTGCAGTTCAGTCAGGTCCCGGAGCGTCTCGGGCGAGCTCGTTGGCGCGGGAGGCGCTGGCGGCGGGAAGGCCGCACCAATCGTCTGCTCGGCCCAGCGGCCCCCCTGACGCCCAGCGAACCACTCCGCGTCGATCGTGTCGGCGCGCCCCGTGATCGCGGCGTGGCGCATCAGCTGGCTGAGGAGGACCATGGCGGCGACCGTAGCGCACGCCGGATTGCTCCGACTCGATGGCTTCTTATGCTTGCGATGTGACGTTCCGCAGCGCCACCCACTCTCTCGTGGACGGCGTGGCCGACCACCTCGCCGCGCTGCCCTCACGGCCGGTGTGGCAGCCGCTCCCCGACGCCCTGCGAAAGCAACTGCTCGACCTGCCACTGCCAGAGCACCCGGCAGCGCTGGACGACCTCGTCGCGACCGCCTTGCGTGACGTCCTGCCGTACGCCATGGGCAACGGCCACCCGGCCTTCTTCGGCTGGGTCAACCCGCCGCCTTCGCCGGCCGGCGTCATGGCTTCGCTGGCGGCAGCCGCGATGAACCCGAGCGTCGTCTCGGGCGATCACGCCGACGTCCACCTCGAGCGCGCCGTGGTGCGCTGGCTGGCCGAGCTCGTGGGCTTCCCGCACGCGCCGGGGGCCGGCCTGCTCGCCAGCGGCGGCTCCGCAGCGACGATCATCTGCCTCGCGGGCGCGCGCAGCCGCGTGCTGGCGGCGGCCGGCCATGATGTCCGCCGCGACGGCCTCGCCGGCGCCCCGCAGCTCATCGCCTACGTGCCGGCTGAGGCCCATAGCTGCGTGCGGCGCGCCCTGGAGCTCCTTGGCGTCGGCAGTCGTTCGATGCGCGAGCTGACGCTGGAGGGAGGCAGGCTCGACGCCACCGCGCTGCGCGCGTCGATCGCCGCCGACCGCGCCAGCGGCTCGCTGCCCGCGCTGCTGGTCGGCTCGGCCGGGACCGTGAACACTGGCGCGATCGACCCGCTCGATGCGCTCGCCGATGTCGCGACCGCGGAGGAGCTCTGGTTCCACGTCGACGGCGCCTACGGCGCGTTCGGCGTGCTCGATCCCGCGATCGCGGCCCGCTACCGCGGCATGGAACGGGCCGATTCCCTGGTTCTCGACCCCCACAAGTGGCTCGGCGTCCCCGTCGACGCCGGCTGCGCCCTCGTGCAGCGCATCGACGACCTCCGCGAAGCGTTCAGCCTCATCCCGCCGTACCTACGCCAGGACACCGACGCTCCGGTCGGGACGTTCGCCGAATACGGGCCCGAACAGACGAGGCCCTTCCGCGCCCTCAAGACGTGGGCGACCATCGCCGCGCTCGGACGCTCGGGCATCGCCGCGCAGGTGGCGCGCGCGAACGCACTCGCCCGCGAGTTGGCGACGCTGGTCGAGTGCGAACCCGAGCTGGAGCTGGCCGCCACGCCCGAGACCTCTATCGTCGCCTTCCGCGCACGCCCCGCGGGCTGCCCGCTCGCCCGGCTCGACGAGCTCAACCGCGCACTACCGGAGGCGGTTCAAGCGCGGGGCCGCACTTTCGTCACAGGCACCGTCTTCGGCGGCCGGGAGACGCTGCGCGCCTGCATCCTCCATCCCGACACGGGCTCGGAGCACCTCGCGACGCTCGTCGCGGAAGTCCTCGCGACGGCCCGTGCACACCCAGCCGCCACCGAGTAGCTAAGGCCTTCAGCGTCCTTCACCGGGAGGACTCCCGCTGGTCCTGACGTAGAGGACGGGCATGACGATTTCCCTGCCTGAGCAGTCGCCGCAGCAGAGAAGGACCGCTCGTATCGCCGGCTGGCTGATGGCGTTGACGTTTCTCACGTCCATCCCCGCCGCGCTCATTCTCTACGACTCGATACTCAACGACACCCAATACATCTTCGCCGCCGGCGACGACACCCGCGTCAAGCTGGGCGCGCTTCTCGAGATCTTCCTGATGATCGGCAACGTCGGCACGGCGGTCGTGATGTATCCGATCCTCAGGCGATACAGCCAAACCCTCTCGCTCAGCTACGTCGCCTCGCGCACGATCGAGGCGACGATCATCGGGGTCGGCGCCATCAGCCTGCTCTCCGTCGTCACCCTGGGCGACGACCTGGCCGCGTCGATCGGTCCGGACGGAACCTCGCTCGACATCGCGGGGCGGACCTTGGTTGCGATCCACGACTGGACGTTCCTGCTCGGGCCGGGATTCTGCGTCGGCGTCAACGGCATCCTGCTCGGCTGGCTGATGTACCGCACTGGATTGATGCCGCCGCGGCTCGCGATGCTGGGCGTGGTCGGCGGTCCGCTGATCTTCCTGTCGTCGATCGCGGTCCTGTTCGGCGCCTACGAGCAGGACGGCCTGCACGCCCTCTTCTCGGTGCCCGAGGGCGCCTTCGAGGCGGCGTTTGCGATCTACCTGATCGTCAAGGGCTTCAGGCCCTCGCCGATCCTCGACGACGCTCGGTTTGGCGGACGAATCGCGACCTAACGCGGCGTGGCTGTCCCGACGCTGTACGAGTGCGCGCCCGCGCCGGCGAGCTTGCCGCCCTCGACGATGATGTACTCGTCGCGGATCGGGCGGCTGCCGAGCCAGCACTCGAGGATCTCGCGCGTCCCGGCGGCGTAGCGGCTCTGGGCGGAGAGGCTCGAGCCGGAGATGTGCGGCGTCATGCCGTGGTGCGGCATGGAGCGCCAGGGGTGGTTCTCCGGAGGCGGCTGGGGGTACCACACGTCGCCTGCGTAGCCCGCGAGCTGGCCGCTCTCGAGCGCCCTCGCCACCGCATCTCGGTCGCAGATCAGTCCGCGGGCCGTGTTCACGAGGTAGGCGCCGCGCTTCATCTTGCCGATCAGCTCGTCGTCGAACAGCCCTCGCGTCTCCGCGTGCAGCGGGGCGTTGATCGTCACGACGTCGCAGACCTTCACCAGCGACTCGACGTCTTCGTGGAAGGTCACGCCAAGCTCCTGCTCCACCTGCTCCGGCAGTCGATGGCGGTCCATGTAGTGCAGGTTCACCCCGAACGGCTTGAGTCGCTCCAGCACCGCGCTGCCGATGCGGCCCGCTGCGACCGTGCCCACGTGCATCCCCTCGATGTCGTACGAGCGCTGCACGCAGTCGGCGATGTTCCAACCGCCCTTGACGACCCACTGCCAGGAGGGGATGTAGTTTCGCACCAGGCCGAGGATCATCATCACGACGTGCTCGGAGACGCTGATGCTGTTGGAGTAGGTCACCTCGGCGACGGTCACGCCGTGCTCGATCGCGGCGTCCAGGTCGACGTGGTCCGAGCCGATGCCGGCGGTCACCGCCAGTTTGAGGTTCGGCGCCTTGGCGAAGCGCTCGGCGGACAGGTACGCCGGCCAAAAGGGCTGTGAGATCACGACGTCCGCGTTCACGAGCTCGCGCTCGAAGACGGAGTCGGGCCCGTCCTTGTCTGAGGTCACGACAAGGGTGTGGCCGGCATCCTCGAGGAACTTCCGCAGGCCGAGCTCCCCCGAGACGGAGCCGAGCAACTCGCCGGGCGTGAAGTCGATCGCCTCCGGGGTGGGCGTCCGCTGGCCGTCCGGGTAGCGCTCGATCGCTGGGATGTCGTCGCGCGCATAGGTCGGGGGATATCCATCCACCGGATCGTCGTAGAGCACGCAGAGGATCTTTGCCATGACACAGCCTTCCTGTTCCTTCATCGACGCCCTCGGAGTGTGCGCCTCGGCGGCCCGATCTTCCAAGCGTTACCGGCGATGTTTTGATAACTCTTGTTTATGACACGCGGGAGGATTTAGGTGTTCCTGCGACAGCTCGAATACCTCGACGCCCTCGAGCGCGAGCAGCACTTCGGCCGCGCGGCGCTCGCCTGCCACGTGAGCCAACCCGCGCTCTCCAGCGCGATCGGGAACCTCGAGCGCGAGCTCGGCGTCCCCCTGGTGCGCCGCGGCCGGCGCTTCCAAGGCGTCACGCCCGAGGGGCGGCGAGTGCTCGACTGGGCTCGGCGCGTGCTGCGCGACGTGCATGGACTCGAGCAGGAGGCGAGTCGTCTGCGTGGTGGCCTCGAGGGCATCCTTCGCCTGGGCGCGATCCCGACCGCGCTACCAGCGTCGACGCTCGTCACGACTCGGTTCCGCGTGCTGCACCCTGGCGTGCGCATCCAGGTGCGCTCCATGTCGTCCCGCGAGATCCTCCCGGCGCTCTCAACGGGAGAGATCGATGCCGGGCTCACCTACCTCGACAACGAGCCCCTGGGCGATGTCCGCGCGAGCCCGCTGTGGCGCGAGCACTACCTGCTCGTGACACCCGCCAGCGGACCGCTGTCCCGATCAACGACCGTTTCCTGGGCCGCCGCCGCCGAGCTGCCGCTCTGCCTGCTCACCCCGGACATGCAACACCGCCGCATCGTCGATGCGGCCTTCGCCGCCGCGGGCGCGACACCCCATCCCGTTGTGGAGACCAATTCCGTGTCGACGCTGATCGCCCACGTCCGCAGCGGCCTGTCCGCGGTCACGGCCCACACCTGGCTGGTCACCAACCGCCTTCCGGCGGGGCTGCGTGCCTTCCCTCTCGTCGCGCCTGTCGTCGAGCACACGATCGGCCTCGTCAGTCCCTTGGGCGCCCAGCCGAACCCGGTCGTCACCGAGCTCCTGGCGTCTTCGGCACCCGTCGACCTCGATGAGGAGATTCAGCGTGAGTCTGGTCGCTCACGACCCCGTACTGCTTCCGCGTGAAACGGTCGCTTCTGCTTCTCGCGCAAAGCGGCACTCAGCGACCGGCGGCTCCGTAACGGCCGCTTTGCATGAAAAGGGAAATCAGAGCCCACCACGGCACGGCTGTCGCTCCTAGCGCATCGCGCTAGCGCGTGTCGGAAGTCCGCCAGCACATGGCGGCCAACCCCCCTGGGCGCGCGTACCGCGGCAGCGCAGGATGGTCACGACAGCATCACCTATTGGAGGAGTGAACGATGAGAGCGATCCGCAAAGGCCTGCCGTCGCCGGCAATGATCGTCGCCTGTGCCGCGCTGGTCATCGCGCTCGGCGGCGTCAGCTACGCCTCCAGCGTGCTCCCGAACAACTCGGTCGGCGCGGCTCAGCTGCAGAAGAAGGCGGTCACCTCCGGGAAGATCAAGAAGAACGCTGTCACCGGTGCAAAGGTGAAGAACGGGAGCCTGGGCGCCGCTGACTTCAAGGCCGGGCAGCTCCCGGCCGGGCCGCAGGGGCCCAAGGGCGACCCGGGACCGAAAGGCGACCCCGGCGAAGCCGGCGCACCCGGCGGAATCCTTCCCAGCAAGCAGACCATCCGGGGCTACTACTCCTCAGACTTTCACGCGGGCTTCGCGGGCGAGTCAGGCTTCACGACGATCTCGTTCGGAGCATCGTTGCCCGCGGCTCCGGCTGCGCCGCCGGAGAACTTCATCCACGCCGGTCACGGTCCGACCGCCAACTGCCCGGGATCCGCCAGCGATCCCCAGGCAGCTCCAGCGAACCTCTGCGTGTACGAGACCCACCACTACAACACGGACGAGGCGAGAATCCTCCGTTTCGGGTCTACCGGCCAGATCACCTATGACGCGGCGAGTCGATACGGAGCGGGGTTGTACACGGACTCCATCGGAACGGGGAGGGCGTTCAGCTTCGGCACCTGGGCAGTAACAGCCCCCTGAGGCTCTCCTCTTCCCGGGCCCTCGAAGCCGGGCTGCCGTAGCAGGCGATGTCGCAGGAGAACTCGGGCCTACCGCTTCGCGAGCGTGACTACCTCGAAGCGGCCGTCAGGTAGCTCGCGCACTGCCCAGCTGAACGACTCGGAGCGGCGTTGCTCGTTCAGCCGCTTCGCCCTCCGGCGCGCGCGAGCATGGTCGTCCGTGATCATGGCGTGGGCGATCGGCTCGCCCTTTGAGGTCGTCCGTGACATCCGTGACACCAACGTACTGCGGCCCGGAGAGCTTCTCCCTGCGGCTGGGTCTCCACCCCACCAGGCGGCGGAGCCGCGGGGCCGCGGACCCTAGTCGCCAGCGCGCCTCACGGAGTCGCTGACGCGGTCCCGGAATGGGGTGCGGGCCGCCACGCCCTACTGTGCAACTCGCGCAAAGCGCTAGTGAGGCGACGCTCGATAACCGCGCTCGCTCGTCGTCCGCAGCGGCAGTCATCGGTGCCAGAGTCGAGATGCCCGCTTGCATGGGGGAGCGAGAGCATGCTCCGAGCCGCGGAGGACTGTCGCTGGTCGTCCGAGACGGCAGTGAGCACACGGTCCGGCGTGCCGCTCGACGCCGAGCAGCGCCCTCAGGAGAACGATCGCTGCCACGGTCCGCCGACCCGGGCAAGCGTCGGCGCAAGGAGGGGGCACGCGCTCGGGGCGCCGCGCGCGCGGCGCCCCGGGCATCTTCTGCAACCGCTGCGTAGCTCCGATTCGCTTGCTGGTCCTTACGCCGAGGACGTAGGCTCGGCAGGACAACAGCACGCGACTCGAAGGAGGATCCCGATGGGAAGCGCTGAGGCCGCCAAGAACGCCTATGAGGCGTTCAGCAAGGGCGATCTGGAGACGTTGAAGGAGGGCTTCGCTGAGGATGCCGAGTGGCAGACCTCGGATGAGCTGCCGCTCGGCGGCGTAACGCGGGGCCGCGACGCGATCATGGAGAACTTTGCGCAGATCCCGAACTACTGGTCGAGCTTCAGCGTCGAGCCGTCCGAGTTCATCGAGGCCGGCGACAAGGTGATCATCAGGGGCACGCAGCGCGCCACTGGCAAGGGCGGCAGCTTCGAGGGCCCCTTCCTGCACCTGATGGAGTTCCGCGACGGCAAGGTGGTGCGTGGTGAGTTCCACGCCGACAGCGCCAAGGCGCTGAAGGCGCTCGGCTAGCTGCCAAGCGAACAATCGAGGGGCGGGCCGGGCGGCGCCCACAGTCGCCAGCTAGTGGTGCCTCTCACAGATTCGGCCTACAAGCCTAGGGTGGGATAAGACCACGAGGGAGGGGGACCGGCCCCGGGTGGCTTCTCAAGACCGCGCGGCTTGGGCTCGAGTCTCGGTCCACTGCGGCTCCCGCGCAAGAAGCCAAGCCCGTCCGGAGCAGAGTGCCGCATCCTCAGTGTCAGGCTCGGCATCTCGGGCCGGTGGTGTCCGACCCGGCCGGTAGGTCCCGGGCTGGCGGTGGGCTGACCCGAGTGCCGCTTGTCGTCCGGCTGGACTGACTGGCATGGGTTGTGTCGCCCACCGCCGCCCGAGGATCGCCGGCGTGACCTGATCAGGAGCGTGGCATCGCCCCGACTGAGATCTGTCCGCCGACGGTCCGTCCGTTAGGCGATCATCCAACGAAGGGACGGTGCACATGATCGTGATCGGGGTGGATCCACACAAGCAGACCCACACCGCGGCGGCGGTCGACCGGAGCACCGGCGAGCTGCTCGGCGAGTTGACGGTCAGGGGCAATGAGGAGGGTCATGGTCGCTTGCTCGAGTGGGCCCGCGCGCTCGCCGGTGAGCGTGGCTTCGCGCTGGAGGATTGCCGCCAGGTGTCCGTGTCGGCTGGAGCGCTTTCTGATCGGCCGTGGCGAGCGGGTGGTGCGGGTGCCGCCGAAGCTGATGGCCGGGGCGCGCCGGGCGGCGCGCGGCAGGGGCAAGTCGGACGCGATCGACGCGCTGGCGGTCGCGCGTGCGGCGATCTCGCGAGCCCGACTCTGCCCGCGGCCCAGCTCGAGGGCGGCCTCGCGCGAGCTGCGGCTGCTGGTCGACCACCGCGAGGACCTGGTCTGCGAGCGGACCCGCGATCCAGAACCGGCTGCGCTGGCACCTGCACGAGCTCGACCCCGAGCTCGAGCCGCCCCGGCCCGCTTGCCCCCATGAGAGCGGCACTCCGTTCGGAGCTCGCCACGAAGACCCAGCGCTCGCGCCTTCGCGTGAAAGAGATAGCGGCGCGGCGGACGGTGTTCAACCAACGCTCCACGCGCGGGTGGCCGACAAAGCACACTTTCGTGCGCCGAGCGACAGCGAGTGCGTGCGAAAGGAAATTTGTCGGACAGGACCCGCGCCCACGGCGCCCGGGCTCGGGCCGGAGGACCTAGGCGCTTACTCCCACTCGATGGTGCCGGGTGGCTTGGACGTGATGTCCAGCGTCACCCGGTTCACCTGCGCGATCTCGTTGATCATGCGCGAGGCGACCTTCTCGAGCAGGTCGTAAGGCAGGCGGGCCCAGTCGGCGGTCATCGCGTCGTCGCTCGTCACCGCTCGGATCACCACCACGTAGCCGTAGGTGCGCTCGTCGCCCTGCACGCCGACGCTGCGGAGGTCAGCCGGCAGCACGCAGAACGACTGCCAGAGCTCGCGGTATAGGCCGGCGCCGCGGATCTCGTCCTGGAGGATCGAGTCGGCGTCGCGCAGGATCTCGAGCCGCTCCTTCGTGACCTCGCCGCTCACCACGCGGATCGCGAGGCCCGGCCCGGGGAACGGCTGGCGCCACACGAGCTTGTCCGGCATCCCGAGCTCCGCCCCCACCTGGCGGACCTCGTCCTTGAACAGCATCCGCAGCGGCTCGACCAGCTCGAACTCGAGGTCGTCCGGCAGGCCGCCCACGTTGTGGTGCGACTTGATCGTGGCCGCCCCGGTGCCGCCGCCGGACTCGATCACGTCCGAGTAGAGCGTGCCCTGCACGAGGTAGCCGGGGTTGCCGAGCTTCTCCGCCTGCTGCTCGAAGACGCGGATGAACTCCTCGCCGATGATCTTGCGCTTGCGCTCCGGCTCCGTTACGCCGGCGAGCCTGTCGAGGAAGCGCTCCTCGGCGTCGACCGCGATCAGCGGCACCTTGAACTGGTCGCGGAACGCGGCCACCACCTGGTTGCCCTCGTTCTTGCGCATCAGCCCGTGGTCGACGAACACGCAGGTGAGCTGGTCGCCCACCGCCTTGTAGGTCAGGAGCGCGGCTACGGAGGAGTCGACCCCTCCCGACAGCCCGCAGATCACCTTGCCGTCGCCCACCTGCTCACGGATGCGCGCCACCTGCTCGTCGATCACCGAGGCGGCGCTCCAGCCCATGTCGCAACCGGCGATGTCGCGCAGGAAGGTCTCGAGGATCGTGGTGCCGTAGGGGGTGTGGACGACCTCGGGGTGGAACTGGATGCCGTACAGGCCGCGCTCCGAGTTCTCGATCGCCGCGACGGGCGACTCCGACGAGGACGCCAGCGCCGTGAATCCGGCCGGCGCCTCGAAGACCGTGTCGCGGTGGCTCATCCAGCACGATTGCTCTCCGGGCGTCTCCGCCAGCAGGCGCCCATGGTCCGCCACGGTCAGGTGCGAGCGGCCGAACTCGCCCACCTCGGCGCCCTCCACCCTGCCGCCCAGCTCGAGCACCATGGCCTGCATGCCGTAACAGATGCCGAGCACCGGGATGCCCAGCTCGAGCAGCTCGGGGCGCAGCTTCGGCGCGCCGTCGGCGTACACCGACGCGGGGCCGCCCGAGAGAATCAGCGCCTTCGGCCGCCGCCGCTCGACGTCCTCGACCGGTACGTGGTGCGGCAGCAGCTCGGCGAACACGCCGCACTCCCGCACCCGCCGCGCGATCAGCTGCGAGTACTGACCACCGAAATCGAGGACCAGGACCTCGTCAGTCGTGGCCGGGCGCGGCTCGGCGGCCGCCTCGCGGGTGGCCGCCTCGGTACTCACTCCACCAGGGCCGGGTCCGCCGACACGCCGTTCGTCTCGGGATGTGGCACCGCTGCCGCGGTGGCCCCCATGCCGATCCCCTGCTCCTGCTGGAGCTGCTTGCCCTCCGACTGAAGCGCCGGCGCCACCATCACCTCGGCCTTGTGGAAGGCCGCGATGTCCTCGTAGCCGCAGGTGGCCATCGACGTCCGGAGACTGCCCATCAGGTTGAACGTGCCGTCGTTCTCGTGGGCCGGGCCGAGCAGGATCTGCTCGAGCGTCCCGTTCTGGGTGGTCTTCACGCGTGCCCCGCGCGGGAGCGATGGGTGGAAGGTGGCCATGCCCCAGTGGTAGCCGCGCCCGGGCGCCTCGTAGGCGCGGGCGAGCGGGGAGCCGATCATCACGGCGTCGGCGCCGCAGGCGAACGCCTTGGAGACGTCGCCGCCGTTGCGCATTCCGCCGTCGGCGATCACCTTCACGTACTCGCCGGTCTCGAGCATGTGCTGCGAGCGCGCGGCCGCCACGTCGGCGATTGCCGTGGCCTGCGGGACGCCGATGCCGAGCACGCCGCGCGTGGTGCACGCCGCGCCGGGGCCGACGCCCACGAGCACAGCCTCCGCCCCGGTCCGCATCAGGTGCAGCCCCGTGGCGTAGGAGGCGCAGCCGCCGACGATCACCGGCACCGGGACCTCGCGGATGAACTCCTTCAGGTTGAGCGGCTCGGTGTTCGCGGACACGTGCTCGGCCGACACGACCGTGCCCTGGATCACGAGGATGTCGAGGCCCGCCTCGAGCGCGGCCTCGTAGTACTTGCCCACTCGCTGCGGGGTGAGCGAGGCGGCGGCAACCACGCCCTGGTCCTTGATCTCACGGATCCGCTGGCCGATCAGCTCGTCCTTGATCGGCTCGGAGTAGATGCGCTGCATCTCGCCGGTGGCGAGCTCCTTGGGCTGCTCGGCGATCCGCTCGAGCTCGGAGTCGGCGTCCTCGTAGCGCGTCCAGATGCCCTCGAGGTTCAGCACGCCGAGCCCGCCGAGCTTGCCGAGGATCCCCGCGGTGTCGGGCGACATGACGCCGTCCATCGCCGACCCGAGCAGCGGCAACTCGAGCCTGTAGGGGCCGATCATCGAGGTGATGTCGATGTCATCGGGGTCCCTCGTGCGCCTGGAGGGCACGATCGCGATGTCATCGAAGCCGTATGCGCGGCGACCCTTCTTGCCGCGGCCAATCTCAACTTCCATTGCAGGATCCTAAGTTCGCGGGCGGACGAACAACCGAGCCTAGCCGACGGTCAGAGCGGGCGTCTCTAGCTGCTCCACGCGTACGTCCGGAGCGAGCCGCTCGACCTCCCGCTGCTCCACCACGCCGGCGCCGAAGTGCTGGGTCGACTCGGCCCCGCAGGCCACGGCGAAGCGCAGGCAGTCCTCCACGTCGCGGCCGCTGTAGCGCGCCGCCACGAAGCCCGCGAGGAAGGCGTCCCCGGAGCCCACGGAGGAGACGGGCTCCAGCGGCTCGAGGGTTGCCCTGAAAAGTCGCCGGTCGGCGCCCTCGTTCAACATCGCCAGGCAACCGTCCGGCATGGTCATGATCGCCTCGCGCGCGCCCAGCTCGACCATCTCGCCCACGGACGAGCGGCGGTCCTCCTCGTCGGAGAACTCGTGCCCGACGAGTCCCTCGGCCTCGAGCTCGTTCGGGCTCACGATGTCCGGCCCCTTGCGCGTGGCGAGGTTCATCGGCTCGCCCTCGGAGTCGAGGACCGTGAGCACCTCGAGGCGCTTCATCTCCTCGATCAGGCGGCCGTAGAGGTCGGCGCCCACCCCGCGCGGCAGGCTGCCGGACATCACGCAGACAGCCGCTCCCTTCGCGAGGTAGAGCAGCTTGTCAACGAACAGCTCCAGCTCGACCTCGGTCACGTGCGGGCCGTGCTCGTTGATCTCCGTCTGCTCGCCGCTCGTGGGGTCCACGACCGCCGTGGAGGTGCGCGACTCCTCGCGGATGCGCACGAAGTCGTTGAGGATGCCCTCCTCCGTGAGGTGCTCCACGATGCGCGTGCCGGTCGGCCCGCCGGCCACGCCCGTGGCGATCACCGGCTGGCCGAGCGCGCGCAGCGCCCGCGCCACGTTCACGCCCTTGCCGCCGGCCATCGCGGTCTGCTCGACGGCGCGATGGCGGTGGCCGAGCCGGAAGTTCGGCACGGCGAGCGTCTTGTCGATGGCGGCGTTGAGTGTGACGGTGATGATCATCGGACGATCCGGATCCGGACGCTGAGCTTGAGAAGGGCGAGCACGGCGGCGACGAGAATTGCGAGGACGAGAATCAAGGTCAAGGGGACCCCCAGCCACGATAGGAGGACCCGCAATGTCCCCGCTTTGGGGACCTCCTCGGCCGTGACAAGCGCCACGCGCCGTGCCGGCCTCCCATCGATCAGCACCGTCACGGTACCGACTCGGACGCCCGCTTCGAGCGGCCCCTCGACCTCGTCGGGCGCATTCACGCGCCGCCGGATCCGCTCCCCGTCGCGGATGGTGACCACCGCGGTGCGCCGCGGCACGAGGCGCGCGGTGCTGTCGCGGTACCTGATGTCGGCCTGGGCGAGCATCCGCCGCGGGTCGAGCACCCGGACGCGGTGGAAGCTCGCGAGCCCCCAGCGCAGCAGCGCGAGCGTGTCCTGGTCGCGCGCGGCCTCGCTCGGCTCGCCGAGCACAACGCTGATCACCCGCGCGCCGCCGGGACCCTTGGCCGCCCCCACGAGCACGTTGCCGGCGTTCAGCGTGTAGCCGGTCTTCACGCCGCTCACCCAGGGATAGCTGGCGACGAGGTCGTTGCGGTTCTCGACCACGCGCGGCCGCGAGCCGGACTCGAGCTCCGCCTCCGGCATGTCGACGATTTGCGCGAAGCGCGGCCGCTTCAGCAGCACGCGCGTGAGGCGCGCCAGGTCGTGCGCGGAGGAGTAGTTGCCGGGCGCGTCCAGGCCGATCGGGTTCGCGTAGCTCGTGTGCTCGAGCCCCAGCTCGGAGGCGCGCTCGTTCATGTCCTGGACGAACGCCTCGCGCGAGCCGGAGATGCCCTCGGCGAGCGTCACCGCCGCGTCGTTGGCGCTCTCGAGCAGCAGCGCCTCGAGCAGGTCGTGGACGGTCATGCGCTCGCCCGGGCGCAGGTTGATGCGCGACTCCGCCGGGGCGGCGTTGTAGACGGGGGCGGTGAACACGTCGTCCGGCTTGGCCCGCTCGAGAGCCAGCAGGGCGGTCATCAGCTTGGTGGTGCTCGCAATCGCGCGCTCGGAGTCGGGGCGCTTCGCGAACATGGTGGTGCCGTCGCGGGCGTCCACCACGATCGCGGCCTGGGCGCCCGGCACCCTCGGAGGGCTCTCCGCGGCGCTGGCGGCGGGGGCCGCGGCCGCAGCCAGGACGGCTGCCACGGCGAGCGTGCGGCGAGCGCCCCTCACTCGCGCAGCTTGATCTTCTGGCCGGCGACGAGCCCCTGCGGATCGATCTCCGGGTTCAGCTCCAGGAGCCGATCGACCGTCGTGCCGTGTGCGTCCGCTATTCCGCTGAGGGTGTCGTTGGCCTTGATCGTGTAGGTGGCCGGCTTGGGCTTCGCCTTACCCTCGCCTGTGGTGGTGCGCTCGGTGGCCGCCGGCAGGCTGCTCGTGTCCGCGCTGTTGTCGTTCTCGTCGTCCCCGACGACGCCCGATCCGAGCACCATGGCTGCGACGACCACCGCGAAGGCGATGAGTGCCAGAGGCGCCAGCAGGCGAGCGAAGCGTGGTCTTCCGTGATCTTGCATCAATGCCGTACCCCTCATGCGGCACAGCTGAGAATAGGAGGGATAGCGGCCCCTGGGTTGCGGTTGGGCGGATTTGCCCGCCCGACCTGGACGCTTTGCCGAAGGCCGTTAGAGCGTCCAGGCGGCAGCGCGCAGCTCCTCAGCGGCCTCCGCGGCGGCCGCGGCGGGCTCGCCTCCACGCTCGGCGTGGGCGTTCACGATCGAGCGCGAGGCCGTGACGAGGCCGGCCGCCGGATGCGGCGCGAACGCGGGACCGAGGTCCTCCACGCGGCCGCCCTGGGCACCGACGCCGGGGAGCAGGAAGACGGCGTGCGGCATCAGCTCGCGCAGACGGCCGAGGTGCTCGGGGCGCGTGGCGCCGGTCACGGCGCCGACGGCGGCGAGCCCGCAGTCGCCGAGCCGGTCGCGGCCCAGCTCGGCCACGAGCCGCGCCAGGCGCTCGAACAGCGGCGGATCGCCCTCGTCCTGGATCTCGGCCGCGCCGGGGTTCGAGGTGCGAACGAGGACGAAGCAGCCGGCCCCGGCACCCGCGGCCGCCTCGACCAGCGGCTCCAGGGCGTCGCGGCCGAGCAGCGGATTGGCCGTAAAGGCATCGGCTCCCAGCCCGGCGACGGGGCCGAACGGGCCGGGGGTCTCTCCCACCAGCGCCTGCGCGTAGGCCCGCGCGGTCACTGGCACGTCGCCGCGCTTTCCGTCGGCCAGTACCAGCAGGCCGTGGTCGTGCGCGATCGCGACCACCTGCTCGAGCGCCTCCCAGCCGGGAGCGCCGAGCCGCTCGAAGCAGGCCAGCTGCGGCTTGACCGCCACGCAGGCCGGGCCCGCCGCGACGATCGCCGCGCGGCAGTGCTCCGTGACGGCCTCTGCCGTGCGCACCCTGGCCAGGTGCGGAGCACCCGGGTCGCCCCCGACCCGCTCCACGGCCTCAGGCCACAGAGCTGACGGGTCGGGGTCGAGCCCAAGTACGACGCGACTGCGGCGCTCCTCAACGAGCGCCGCAAGCCGGTCGGCGAAGTGCGGCGTCGAGCCCCCGGCAGTCAAGGACTCACCCGCCGGCGGCGGATGCTCTAAGCGCCGCTCTTGACTGCACTCTTCAGCGAGGAGCCGGCACTGAAGCGCGGCACCCTGCTTGCGGCGATCTGGATCTTCTCGCCGGTCTGTGGGTTTACGCCCTGGCGGGCGCTGCGGTCTGCCACGGTGAACTTCCCG
Source organism: uncultured Thermoleophilaceae bacterium (assembly GCA_963774095.1). Classification (GTDB taxonomy): domain Bacteria; phylum Actinomycetota; class Thermoleophilia; order Solirubrobacterales; family Thermoleophilaceae; genus JACVRW01. The sequence goes on along the minus strand of CAVZDS010000002.1, from coordinate 268,913 downwards.
AAACCGGTGAAGTTGACCTCTCCGCCGCGGGACAGAACTTCCTGAAGCGAGTCGAGAACGGCGTCTACGGCCTTGGCGGCCTCGCCCTTCCCGAGTCCGCTCTTGTCCGCGACGCGGTCGACGAACTCATTCTTGGTCATGACTTTCCTCCTTGCCGGGGGCAACTGACCGGGCGCAACGTAACAATGCACCCGGACGAAAGCAGCCTGGATTCCGCTCCACAAGCGGAAACGGCCGCTTCTTCCGAGCCTTTCCGGTGCTCAGGAGCCCGAAACGGCCATATCTCCGACCAGGATTGGGGGCGCCTTCACGCTGCCCCCGAACGGCACCCAGCGCACCTCTGAGCCCACGGAGCGCACCGCTTTGAGCATCGAGACGAGGTCGCTGGCGATGGTCAGCTCGCGCACCGGGGCGCCCAGCTCACCCCCCTCGATGAGCCTTCCGGAGGCCCCCACGGAGAAGGTGCCGGACACCGGGTTCACACCGGAATGGAGGCCCGCCACGTCCGTCACGTAGAGGCCCTCGCCCGCCAGCCCCACGAGGCCGGCGAGGTCCTCCTCCCCGGGCTCGATCATCAGGTTGGTGGTGCCCACCGAGGGCGGCGAGCGGTACGAGCCGCGGCTGGCGTTCCCGGTGCTCTGGCGGCCCTCCTTGCGAGCGGTGCGCGAGTCGTAGAGGAAGCCGAGCAGCCGGCCGTCCTCGATCAGGCCGCTGCGCCGCGTGGCCACGCCCTCGCCGTCGAACGGGGCGCTGGCGGGTCCCTCGCTGTCGGTTCCGTCGTCGGCGAGCCGGAGCGCCGGGTCCGCGACCTCCTCGCCCTCGCGGCCCGCGAACAGCGAGCGGCCGCGCTGCACCGCGTCCGCGGACAGCATCGAGCCGATGAAGCCGATGAAGGAGGCGGCCACGAAGGCGTCGAGGACTACCGGGCAGCGGCGGCTCTCCGGCTGGCGAGCGCCCACGAGCGCGAGCGCCCGCTCGGCGGCCTCGGCTCCGATGGCCTCCGGGTCGAGCGCGGAGGGAGCGCGGCCCATGCCCACGCCGAGGCCGGTCATGAGGTCTGCGCCCTCGCCGGCGAACGCGGACGCGTAGGCCCAGGCCTGGGTCGCGCTGTACGAGGCCGCGAAGCCGCGCGAGTTGGCGAGCGCCACCGAGCCGTTCGCGTCGGAGTAGACGGCGTTCTCGACCTGTGTCACGCCCTCGCGCGCCCGGGCCGCGCGCTCCACCTCGAGCGCGAGCTCGACGATGCGCTCGGTGGACCAGTCGGCGAGCTCGGGCGAGGCCAGGCCGTCCACGTCGGACGTGCCGAGCTCGTCCGGAAGGCCCTCGTACTCATCCTCGTCGGCCACCTCGGCGGCCTCGCGTGCCGCCCGGGCGAGCTCCGTCACGCCGTCATCCGACAGGTCGGTCCCGTAGGCGTAGCCGGAGCGGTTGCCCGCGAAGGCGCGCACGCCGACCCCGCGGCCGCCCGCGTCGCTGAGGCTCTCCACCTCGCCCGCGTACACGCGCACCTGGCGGCTCACGGACTCCTCGGCCCATGCCTCGGCGTCGCTTGCGCCGGCGGCGAGGGTGGCCTCGACCGCGCGCCCGGCGACGTCGTCCAGGTTCACGCGGCCGTCCCGCCCACGGTCAGCTCGCGGATGCGCACGTGCGGCTGGCCGACGCCGGCGGGCACGGTCTGGCCGGCCTTCCCGCAGTAGCCGGTGGCGATGTCGAGGTCGTCGGCGATCCCGTCGATCGCCCGCAGCGCCTCGAGCCCGTTGCCCACCAGCGTGGCGCCGCGCACCGGGGCGGTGACCTTCCCGTTCTCGATCAGGTAACCCTCGGAGACGCCGAACACGAAGTCGCCCGTGGCCGGCTCCACCTGGCCGCCGCCGAACGAGACCGCATAGAGGCCGCGCTCCACGCCGGAGATGAGGTCCTCGGGCGTGGCCTCGCCGGGGGCGAAGAAGGTGTTCGTCATACGCGGGATCGGCACGTGGCGGAACGACTCGCGGCGCCCGTTGCCGGTCGACTCCACCCCGTCCTTGCGCGCCCGCAGCACGTCGTAGAGGTACGAGGTGAGGCGCCCGTCCTCGATCACGGTGGTGCGGCGCGTGGGCGTGCCCTCGTCGTCGATGCCCTCGCTGCCCCAGGCGTTCTGGCGGCTGCCGTCGTCGTATGCGGTCACGAACGGGTCCGCGAGCTGCTCGCCGAGCCGGCCGGCGTACACGCTCGCCTGCTTCTGGACGGCATCGGCCTCGAGGCCGTGGCCGACGGCCTCGTGGAGCAGCACGCCGCCGAAGCCGTTGCCCACCACCACCGGCAGGCGCCCGGTCGGGGCGTCCACGGCGTCCAGCAGCGTGAGCGCCCGGCGCGCGGCCCGCTCGGCCACCGCCTCCGGGTCGTCCTCCAGGAGCTCCCAGCCGGCGTGGCCGCCGCGGGTGTCGCTGCCGGTCTCCACTCGTCCGTTGCGACGCGCAACCACCTGCGCGCCGAGGCGGACTCGCGTGCGGTCGTCCGCGGCGGCGCGACCGTCGGAGGCGAAGACCTCGACCTGGCGCTGCGACTCGGCGTATCCGATCCGCGCCTGCGTGACCTCGGCCCCGGCCGCACGCGCGCGCTCGTTGCAGGAGCGCAGCAGGTCGGCCTTGCGGGCGGCCTCCACCTCCTCGGGCCGGATCGCCACGGGATGACCCGCGGCAGGCTGAGCCGCGCTCGAGCGCCGCCGGGTGGCGCGCGTCGCCGCGCACGGCCTGGGACACGGAGCCCGCAACGCGCAGCAGGTCCTCCTCGGCGAGGCCGTCCACGTGGCCGTAGTAGGTCGAGTCGCCCTGCACCACGCGCACGCACGCGCCGCGCTCGCGGCCGCCCTGGGGGCGCTCCACGCGGCCGTCGTCGAGACTGAGCGCGAAGCCGCGGCGGGCCTCCGCGTAGAGCTCCGCCATGTCGCCGCCCCGCGCCAGCGCGCGCTCGAGCACGCGGCCCGCCAGCTCGGGGTCGACCAGGGTCAACTCTCGCGCCCCTCGACCCGCGCGAGCATCTGCTCGGCGATCTCCATAATGCGCGTGTGGCCACGGGCCTCCGGCTGCACGAGCCGCGCGTAGCCGCTGGGGTCGTACACGAGCACTCGCGGCTCGCGCTCGCGCTGCATGCGCCGCACGGTGGCCGCCACGCCCTCGGCCAGGCCCGCCGCGCGCGAGATCGGGCCCTTGCGCTTCTCCTTCACTCGCCCAGCTCCGGCATCGGCAGCTCCTCGGCCGCGAACTCCTTGGCGGCGACCTCTTCGGCGCGCGCGCCGGGATCACCCTCGCCCACCGGCCGCGAGCGGCGGATCGGAGGGCCGCCCTCGAGCTCCCCGAGCAGCGCCTTCAGGTCGTACAGCACCAGCGACGAGAGAGCGCTGCGCTTGGTCACGGCGGCCAGCGTCCAGCGCGGCGTGCGCGAGGCGAAGACAGCGCCGCCCGGCACCTGCACCTCAACCTGCTCGGGCGGCTCGGTGTCCCAGTCGCGCGTGGCGCGATCCACCTCCTCGAACAGCTGGCGAGCGAGCTCGCCGAGGGCGCGGGCGTCGTCGTGCGCACCCTCGCTGGCGCCGGCGAGCGAGCCCGCGGCATCGAGCAGAACGGCGGCCCGGACGTCGATCGACAGCTCGGAGAGTCGCTCCGCGGCGCGCTCCGGAGTGAGCGTGTCGGCCATCAGTCGTCAGAATAGACACGTGCCCCTCGCCCGAATCTCCTGGCTCGTCACCGTCGGCATCTGCCTGATCGCGGCCCTGCTGCTGCTCCTGAACGGCTACTTCGGCTACGCGGGCGTGCTGCTGGCGGTGGGAGCGGCGGCGGCGGTGAACCTGGTCTGACCCGCCCCGGCGCCCACTCTTGATCCCTTTTACACGATATGCGTGTAAAAGTGAGCAAGAGTCGTCGCCAGGGCGCCGGGCAGCCACCCCTTCACCGCGGCAGTTAACGCTAGGGCGCCTCAGCCCCCATCGGCTCGGTGTGCACGATTACGTCGGCCAGCTCGGGGCAGCGCTCTCGAACCGCTTCCTCGATGCGGCCCGCGTGGCGGTGTGCGGACGGGAGCGGCTGGTCGCCGGGCAGGCTCACCGTGACGAGCGCCACGCGGCCCAGCTCGCCGTCGCGGAAGCTCACCGCCAGCGGCGAGGAGCCGGTCACGCGGCGCACCGCTGACTCGATCGCCTCGCGCTCGACCGCGGTCTCGTCGGTGTCGGGGGCGCTCGCCCAGTCGGTGGGCGCCAGGGGCTCGATGTGCGTGTGCACGTACTCGAGCTCGGGCACCTCCTCGCGCACCCGCTGCTCGAGCCGCTCGACCGCGTTGTGCGCTTCGTCGAGCGAGAGCTCGCGCGGCAGCTTCACGTGCAGCGACAGCTCGTAGCCCTCCGGGAGCCGCATCACGCGCACGTTGTGGACCTCGCGCACCTCCGGGATCGCGCTCGCGGCCGCGGTCGCGCGCTCGCGCACGGTGCCCTCCGCGTCGGCGGGCTCGACGTGCACGACCACGTCGGCGCCGCCGAGTGCTCGCTCGACCAGATCCTCGATGCTGTCGGCCACCGCGTGGGCCTGGCTCACGCCGGTGTCGAGCGGCACGCCGATGACGATGTCCACGAAGTGGCGCCCGGCGGCGTGGCGGACGCGCACGCGGCGGACCTCCACCTGCTCGTCGAGCTGGGAAAGGGCCTCGCGGATGCGCTCGTCCGCGTCCGCGGCGGTCCGGTCCATCAGCACGTCCACGGACTGCTTCGCCAGCCGGAGGGCGGCCAGCACCACGAGCACCGCCACGAACAGTGCGGCGACGGAATCCCCCCAGTGCTCGCCGACCGACACGAGCACGAGGCCGATAACCACCGCGACTGAGCCGGCCAGGTCTGACGCGAAATGCAGCGCGTTCGCCGCGAGGGCTGGGGACTTGTAGCGCTTCGACGCGCGGTAGCTGACCGTGGTGCGCGAAGCGTCCACGGCGATCACAACGGCGAGGACCATGAACGCCCACCAGGTCACGTCGATGTCGTGGCCGCCGCCGTCGATCAGTCGCCGCACCGACGCGTACGCGATCACGAGCGACACCAGCATCAGGAACCCGCTCTCCCCCAGTGCAGCGAGGTGCTCCGCCTTGCCGTGCCCGAACTGGTGGTCGCGGTCGGGCGGACGCACGGCCACCTGGACCGCGAACAGCGTGAGCAGCGCGGCCACCAGGTCGGTGCCCGAGTGGGCGGCCTCAGCAATGAACGCGAGCGAGCCGGTCGCGAGGCCGGTGACGAGCTTCACCGCGACCAGGAAGACCGCGGCCGCGACGCTCAGCGTCGCCGTGCGGCGCCTGGCCTGCGCGTCGGCCAGCTCGCCCGCGGCCCGGTCGGTCACCGCGCTCACCGCGTGCGCCCCCGCCGGCGCCCCTCGCCCAGGCCGCCGAGCAGCGAGCGCAGCGGGCCGGCCGGGCGCGCGGCCTCGTCGGCCCGGAGCAGCGTCAGCACCAGCGCACGCGCGGCGCGGCCGCGGTGGCTGATCGCGTCCTTCTCCTCGGGGCTCAGCTCCGCCATGGTGCGCTCGTCACCGGGGTAGTCGTCGGGCACGAAGGCCGGGTCGTAGCCGAACCCGCCCTCGCCGCGCGGCTCGAGCGCCAGCCGTCCCTCGCAGCGCCCGTGCACGATCTCCTCGCGCCCGCCGGGCTCCACGTACGCGAGCGCGCACACGTAAGCGACGCGACGGTCGCCGTCGGCCGGCACCTCGCTGAGCAGCTTCGCCAGGTTCTCCTCGTCGGTGGCCCCGTCCCCCGCGTAGCGGGCCGACCACACCCCCGGCGCGCCGCGAAGGGCCGCCGCCTCGATGCCGGAGTCGTCCGCCACGGCGGCGCGGCCGGTGGCGGTGGCAGCCGCGCGCGCCTTGACGAGCGCGTTGTCCGCGAAGGTCGTGCCGGTCTCCGGCGGGAGCGTGACGTCCTCCGGGAGCGGCTCCAGCTCGTAGGGGCGCATGAGCTCCGACAGCTCGCGCAGCTTGTGCTCGTTGCGTGTGGCGAGGACCAGGCGCACGGCTCAGCCGGCCGCTGCCGCCGCCACCGCTTCCTCCTGGGTGGCGCGCAGCTCCGCGATCCCGTCGGCGGCGAGGGCGAGCAGCTCGTCGAGCGAGGCGCGCGAGAGCGGGGTGCGCTCGGCGGTGGCCTGCACCTCCACGAGCCCGCCGTCGCCCGTCATCACCACGTTGGCGTCGACCTCGGCCGTGGAGTCCTCGGAGTAGTCGAGGTCGAGCAGCGCGCGGCCGTCGACAATCCCGGCCGAGACCGCCGCAACCGACTGGGTGAGCGGGAGCGCGTCGAGCTTGCCCTCGGCCATCACGCGGCGGAGCGCCAGCTCGAGCGCCACGTAGCCGCCGGTGATCGACAGGCAGCGGGTGCCGCCGTCGGCTTCGAGCACGTCGCAGTCCACCCAGACCGTGCGCTCGCCCAGCGCGGCGAAGTCCACGATGCCGCGCAGCGAGCGCCCGATCAGGCGCTGGATCTCGACCGTGCGGCCGTCGGGACGGCCCTTGGAGACGTCGCGCTTCTTCCGCTCTCCAGTGGAGGCGGGCAGCATCGAGTACTCGGCCGTGACCCAGCCGCGGCCCTTGCCGGACATCCAGCGCGGGACGTCCTCGTCCACGCTCGCCGTGCAGATCACGCGGGTGCCGCCGGCCTCGATCAGGGCCGAGCCGGTGGCGCTGCGCACGAACCCGGGGGTGATGACCACGTCGCGGAGGTCGGCGGGCGCGCGGCCGTCGTTGCGCGAACCGGTCACGCCGCCCTCCTCTCGCCGAGCCGCACGTCCACGTGCTCGACGGCATCGATGGGAAGCTGAAGGAAGCGCGTGCCCAGGCGGCGGAACTCCTCGGGATCGCCGGTGGCGAGGAAGCGGTAATGGCCGCGCCGGTCCTCGTCCTGCGCCACGCCGGCGTCGCGCAGCCTCGACTCCACCTCGGACGCGATCGCCTCGCCCGAGCTCACGATCGAGACGCGCCGGCCGAGCGCACGCTGAAGCACCGGCCGGACGAGCGGATAGTGGGTGCAGCCGAGGATCACCGTGTCGGCGCCCGCCTGCCGCAGCGGACGGCAGAGGCCGTCGACGCAGCTCACCACGCGCGCGTCCACCTCTCCGCCCTCCTGGATCAGCGGGGCCAGTTCTGCCGAGGCGACCGCGTGCAGCTCGGCGTCCGGCGCCGCCTCTGCGAGCGCGCGGGCGTAGGCGCCGCTCGCGACCGTGGCCGGCGTGGCGATCAGCCCGACGCGCCCATTGGTCGTCGCCGCCGCTGCCAGCCGCGACTCGGGCGTGACCACGCCCACGACCGGCACGCGCTCCTCGAGCTCCTCGCGCAGCGCCGGCAGCGCGGCCGCCGTGGCGGAGTTGCACGCGACCACCAGAAGCTTCGCGCCTCGGTCAAGCAGGATCCCGGCCAGCTCGCGGGCGAACTCGAGCAGCTGGTCGGAGCTGCGATCGCCGTATGGGAAGCGAGCGGTGTCGCCGAGGTATAGGAAGTCCTCGTGCGGCAGCGACACGAGGCACTCGTGCAGGACGGTGAGCCCGCCGACTCCGGAGTCGAAGACGGCGACGGGAAGCGCACGGTCAGGGGCCGCCATGGGCGCCTATGGTGGCACGCGAGGCGGGCAGCGCCCGCCGCCGCGCTAGCTCTGGCCCTCTGCGAGCTCTTCGAAGTTCGCGAACAGCTCGGGCACGCCCGCCAGCTCGCGCGCCTTGAGGGCGGCCGGGCCGACGCGGTCCCACGAGCCGGCAACCCAGAGCCAGTCGTAGACGAGCTCGCGGTCGAGCAGGTGGTTCTTGACGAGGGTTCCGATCGTCTCGTGCCACGTGAGCACGGCCTGGACCTCCGGGTCGAGCGCGTTCGCGGCCTCCGCGTCGAAGTCGTCGGCGTAGATCTTCCTACTGGCCTCCGTCAGGCCGATCATCGCGCCCCACTTGGCCAACTCGACGATCAGTGTCGCGTCCTCGCGTGTGCCCGCCATGGGCCGACGATCTCAGCGCGAGGACGCTCGTGTCAAGAGGCGCGCAGGGCGCGCCGCCCAACGTGCAGGGCGCGCGGCCGCGGAGGCGGCCGAGCCGCTCGCCGCTCGGAACTGCACCTTGCGCACCGCCTCCTTGACCTTGCCGATGATCATGTCGCCGAGCTCCTGGCCCTGGTCGGTCTTGAAGCCCTTCCCCTCAGCCGCCCGAGGCGCTCGGGAAACGGTGGCGAGTGTGGCTGAAGCCGCCCTTGCCGAAGGCGAGGACCTTGCTCGGCAGCACGGCGAAGACGTGGGCGATGCCCTCGCCACCGCTGTGGCGGAACCCATCCGCGACCGGCTCGAACTCCCAGGAGCCGTCCCACTTTCCTCGCCACGCGCGCGCCAGGTCGCCCAGCCTCGCCTCGTCGGTCACACGCTCGGCCTCGCCCTCGACGATCACGTCGAGGCCTTCCTGCCAGCTATTGCAGCCCGTCGTCATCGCGACCCGCGGGTTGGCCTCGAGGTTGACCGCCTTCTGCTCCTCCGGACCGGTGCAGAAGTACAGCGCCCCGTCTTCCCAGACCGCGACCAGCGGGGTCACGTGGGGGCGGCCGTCGCGGCGCACGGTCGAGATCCAGAACAGCTGGGCTTCTCGCAACGTCCGCTCGGTCTCCTCCCAAGACGTCGGCTCCGCCTCAGAGTCGCTGAAGCGCTCATCGAGCTCGGTGGTCACTTCCGCCATATGGCGTCCTCCTCCTCGTGTCAGAACTGCACCTTGCGCACCGCCTCCTTGATCTTGCTGATGATCACGTCGCCGAGCTCCTGGCCCTGGTCGGTCTTGAAGCCCTTCATCGCGGCGACCACGCCGGCCATGACCAGCGCCACCAGCAGGATCAGCGCGACGTACTCGACGGTGCCCTGCCCGCGGGCGTTCAGCAGGCCGGTGTGGATGCGTCCGAAGAAGCGGTGCATGGTTCCCCCTTGAGTTGACGGGGCCCATGCTGCGGCGGGCCGGCGCACGGCTCCAGACGCGGATGTGACAAGGGAGTGACGGGCGGCCCTGACATCATCAGCGCGGCATGTGCGGGATCGGAGCAATCCTCGATCCGGCCGGCACGTCGGGCCAGGACGCGGCGGAGCGGATGGTCGAGGCGCTGCGCCACCGCGGGCCGGATGGCGATGCGCTGAGGCGCATCGGGCCGCTCTCCCTGGCCCACACCCGGCTGGCAATCATCGACGTCGCCGGCGGCGACCAGCCGCTCGACTCCGAGGACGGCCGCGTGACCGTGGTCGTGAACGGCGAGATCTACAACCACCGCGAGCTGCGCCGGGAGCTCGAGGCGCGCGGCCACCGCTGGGCCACGAACTCGGACAGCGAGGTGATCCTGCACGCGTACGAGGAGCACGGCCTCGACTGCGTCCGCCACCTCAACGGCATCTTCGCCTTCGCCCTCTGGGACGACCGCCGGAAGCGCCTCGTCGCTGCCCGCGACGCGTTCGGCGTGAAGCCGCTCTACTGGTGGAGCGACGGCCGGCGCGTGGCGCTTGCGTCGGAGATCGGTGCGCTGCTGGCGGCCGGACTCGTGCAGCCGACGGTGGACCGGGTGGCGCTCGACCACTACCTCGCCTGCCGGTTCGTGCCGGCCCCGCGGACGCTGTTCGAGGGCGTGCGCAAGCTGCCCGCGGCGAGCACCCTGGTGGTGGAGCAGGAGGGTGAACCGCGAGTGACCAGCTGGCGCGAACCGCCGGGGGAGCGCCTGACGGCCGACGACGACGAGCTTGCCGACCAGCTGGCCGAGCGCTTCACCGACGCGGTCGAGCGCCAGATGATGTCCGACGTGCCCTACGGCGCCTTCCTGTCGGGCGGCGTGGACAGCGCCGCCGTGGTGGCAGCCATGAAGCTGCGCGCCCCCACGCCGCCGACCACCTTCACGATCGGCTTCCCCGGCCACGGCGACGTGGTCGACGAGCGCAAGCTCGCCGCCGAGACCGCGCGCCTGATCGGCACCGACCACCACGACACCGTGATGCATGAGACCGACTTCCTCAGCGAGCTCGCGCGCACCATGCCGCGGCTCGAGGAGCCGTGCGGCATCCCGAGCGCCCCCGCCCTGCTGCAACTGTCCCGCTTCGCGGCCGAGCAGGTGAAGGTGGTGCTCGCCGGCCAGGGCGCCGACGAGCCGCACGCCGGCTACGGCCGCCACCAGGCCGCCGCGCTGCTGCGGCCGCTGAAGGTCGTCCCGGCCGCCGCCGCCTCCCCCGCCGCACGGATCGCGCGAGCGCTGCCGCGCGCGGCGAGCGCCCGGCGGGTGGCGCACCTGCTCGGCGGCCGCGGCGACGAGGAGCGCCTGCTGCGCCTGGTGGAGATCACGGACGCCGAGGCACGCACGGCGCTGGTGGGCGGCGCCGCGGGCGCGCCCGGCGAGGCCGAGCGGGAGCGCCTCGAGCGCGCGCGCGGGATCGTCGGCGACGTTCCCGACCGCGGCCTCCTCGAGCAGGCCCTCTACCTCGACACCCACATGTTCCTGCCGGACGGCATCCTGCTCTGCAACGACAAGATGTCGATGGCAGCCGGCCTCGAGCTGCGCGTGCCCTACCTCGACCTCGAGCTGATGCGCTTCGTTGAGCGCATCCCCGCCGGCCGCCGCGTGCGCCCCCGCCAGCCGAAGCGCCTGCACAAGCGCGCGATGCGCAAGCTGCTGCCGCCGGAGATCGTGAACCGCAAGAAGCACGGCTTCGCCACCCCCTACGACGACTGGCTGCGCGCATCGCTCGGGCGCGAGGTGGAGAGCCGCTACTCGCCCGGCTCGCCGCTCTCCGAGCTGATCGACCCGGCGGCGGCGTCGCGCCTCGTGGACGAGCACAGGCGCGGCCGAGCCGACCACAAGGCCGTGCTCTACTGCCTGCTCGAGCTCTCGGAGTGGCACGCCGCGTTCGTCGAGGCGCGGGAGCCGGCCGCCGCGTGAAGAAGCGCCTGCTCTACGTGCACAGCCGCAAGGCGAGCTTCGTGGCGATCGACCGCGACATCCTCGCCGAGCGCTACGAGGTCGAGGACCTCTACCAGCCGGGGCGGATGCCGAACCCGCTCAGGGTGCTACGCGGCGTGCTGCGCGCGGACGTGGTCTTCGGCTGGTTCGCCTCCTGGCACACCTTCTTTCCGATCACGCTCGCCTGGCTCCTGCGCAAGCCGTCGGTGCTGATCATCGGCGGCTTCGACACCGCCAACATGCCCGACATCGGCTACGGCTACCAGCAGGGCGGATTGCGACGGTTCGCGAGCCGCTGGATCATGCGCCGCGCGCGGCGGCTCGTCACGAACTCCGAATACAGCCTCAGCGAGATCGAGCGCAACACCCCGATCCCGCCCGAGCGAGTGACGGTGATCCACCACGGGGTGCCCGACCCCTTCGGCGAGGCCCCGCCCGCGAAGGAGCGCGAGGCGCTCACGGTGGGAGCGATCGACCACACGACGCTCGTGCAGAAGGGCCAGCTCCCGTTCGTGGAGGCGGCGCGCGCGCTTCCGGACGTGCGCTTCACGGTCGCGGGCAAGTGGCTCGACGGCTCCGTGGACGAGCTGCGCGCGCGGGCCGGCGACAACGTCGAGTTCACCGGCTGGCTCTCCGACGAGGACCTCCATGCGACCTACCGCCGCGCCGCCGTCTACGTGCAGGCCTCCCTACACGAGGGCTTCGGGCTGGCCGTTGCCGAGGCGATGCTCGCCGGCTGCGTGCCCGTGGTGATGAACGTGACCGCGATGCCCGAGGTGGTGGGCGACGCCGGCGTGCTGATCGAGTCGCAGCAGCCCGACGACGTGGCCGCTGGCGTGCGCCGCGCGCTCGAGCTCGGGCCCGACGCGGCCGAGCGGGCGCGCGAGCGGATCCTCACCGCGTTCCCGATGGAGCGCCGCCGCGAGGGCATCCTGCGCGTGGTGGAAGATGCGCTTCATGGCTGACGTGCGCACCTGGCGCCAGTTGCGCCGAAAGCAGCGCGAGCGCGAGGCGATGCTGCTCGATCTGGGCGCGCTCGTGTACGAGCTCCACCGGCAGGGACAGCGGGCGCCGGAGCTGCTTCAGGACAAGGCGATCGAGCTGGGCAAGGTCGACCGCGAGGTGCGCGCGCTGGAGGAAGCGCTCGAGGGCAAGTGACCGAGGACTCCTGCCCCAACTGCGGCGAGCCCGTCGAGCGCCGCCAGCTCGTGTGCCTCAACTGCGGCGCCCGCGTTGCGCTCAGGGAGCGCACCGCCTGGGCGCGCGAGCCGGTCACGGCGGTGGCCGCCGCGCTCGTGGTGCTGATCGTGATCGGCGCGGGCCTGTTCGGCTTCGCGATCTCCGAGCTCACGAGCGGCGGCAATGACGACGGCGGCGGCGCGCCGCAGCGGGCGGCGGCGGACGCGCCCGCGGTCGTGTCCGGCGGCGAGCAGCCCGCGCGCACCGCTGAGGAGACGCCGGCCGCGGAGGCACCCGCCACCGATGAAGCGCCTGCCGTGACCGAGACGGCGCCGGCGGAGGCGGGCACCGAGGGCGTGCCCGGCTGGCCCGACGACCTCACCGCGCACACGGTCGTGCTCGTGACCTCCGGCGACCGCGCCGCGGCCCTGAACGTGGCCAAGGAGGCGCGCGCGAAGGGCCTCGAGGCGGGCCTCATCCGCTCGGACCCATACGACCTGGGCAGCGGGCTCTGGATCGTCTACTCGGGCCGCTTCACGACGCCCGAGGGCGCCCAGGCGCAGGCCGCGCAGCTCGCCGACCGCTACCCGGGCGCCTACCCGCAGCTGATTCAGAAGTCCCAGTAGCGGCCGAGCACGTCGATGGCGTCCTCGGCCAGCGGGTGCCGCGCCACCTCGGGCGGCAGCAGGCCGCGCGCCAGCGCGGCCATCGTCTCGGCCACCGAGTCCGCGAGCGCCTCAAGGTCGTAGCCGCCCTCCAGCACCGCGCCCACCGGCGCCCCCACGTCCTGCCCGAGCGCCCGCATGCGGCTCGACATCCCGGCGAACGAGGCCGTGTCGAGCGAGAGGCCGCCGAGCGGGTCGCGGCGATGAGCGTCGTAACCGGCCGAGATCAGGATCAGGTCGGGACGGTACTGGCGCCCGACCGGCATCACGACGTGCTCGATCAACGACAGGAAGGCGGCCTCGCCGGTGCCCGCCGGCACGGGCAGGTTGATCGAGTAGCCCTCGCCCTCCCCCTCGCCCACGTCGTCGAGCGCACCCGTGCCGGGCCAGAACGGGAACTGATGGATGCTCACGAACAGCAGCTCGCGCGAGTCGTGGAAGATCGCGTTGGTCCCGTTGCCGTGGTGCACGTCCCAGTCGAGCACGAGCACCCGCTCGGCGCCGAGCGAGTCGAGCGCGTGGCGAGCCGCAATCGCCACGTTCGCGAACAGGCAGAAGCCCATCGCCGTGGCGCGCTCCGCGTGGTGGCCGGGCGGGCGCAGCGCGGAGAAGCCGGCCTGCTCGCCGCCCGTGAGCAGCGACTCGGCCAGCGCGCAGGCACCACCCGCCGCCCGCAGCGCCGCCTCGTAGCTCCCGGGGCTGGTGGGCGTGTCCATGTCGAACGCCCCGCTGCGCGCGCTCACCTCGCGCACGCGCTCCACGTACTCCAGCGGGTGCACGCGCAGCAGCTGCTCCTCGGTCGCCGCCGGCGCCTCGCGCGGGTCCCAGCCGAGCCAGTCGCGGCTCTCCAGCTCGGCCTCGATCGCGCGGATCCGGTCGGCCCGCTCGGGGTGACCAGGGCCGGTGTCGTGCTCGAGCGAGGCGGGATGGCGGAAGAACGGGGGCATGCGCGCCGGTACCGTACCTGCGCGCCGTGGACGAGCCCATCCGCACCGACGTTGCAGTGGTTGGCGCCGGCGCAGCCGGCCTCTACGCCGCGCTCGTGGCGGCCGAGCAGGGCGCGAGCGTCGCGCTCGTGAGCCGCTCGCCGCTGGCGCAGACGGCCAGCTACTGGGCGCAGGGCGGGATCGCCGCGGCGCTCGCGGCGGGCGACTCCCCCGCCCAGCACGCCGAGGACACCATCGCCGCCGGCCGCGAGGCGGCGCGCGCCAGCGCCGTGCAGGTGCTGTGCGAGGAGTCGCCGGAGCGTGTGCGCGACCTGCAGCGACTGGGTGTGCGCTTCGACGCGGACCGCGACGGCAACCTCGCGCTCGGGCTGGAGGGCGGGCACTCGCAGCGCCGGATCGTGCACGCGGGCGGCGCCGCAACCGGGCGGCGGATCACGCGGGCGCTGTCGGCGCTCGCGGCAACCGACGAGCGCATCCAGGTGCTCGAGCCGCTCGCCGCCACCGCGATAGTCACCCACGAGGGCCGCGCCGCCGGGCTCACGGTCAGGCCGCGCGAGGGCGAGCCGCTCGCGCTCTCGGCGCGCGCGGTGATACTCGCCACCGGCGGCACGGCCGCCCTCTGGGCCCGAACCACCAACCCGCGCGGGGCCGTGGGCTCCGGCCTCAGCCTCGCGAGCGACGCCGGGGCCGTGCTCGCCGACCTCGAGTTCATGCAGTTCCATCCGACCGCGCTGCGGCTCGACGGCCCGCGCGACGGCTTCCTCGTGACCGAGGCGGTGCGCGGCGAGGGCGCGACGCTGCTGAACGCCGACGGCGAGCGCTTCGTGGACGAGCTGGCGCCGCGCGACGAGGTGGCGCTCGCCATCGAAACCGAGCTGCGCCGTAGCGGCGAGCCGGCGGTGTGGCTCGACATGCGCGGCGTGGACGTGGAGCGCTTCCCCAACATCGCGACCGCGCTCGCGGAGCTCGGGCTCGATCCGACCCGCGACCTGCTCCCCGTGGCCCCGGCCGCGCACTACACGATGGGGGGAATCGCCACCGACCTCGACGGGCGCTCGTCGCTGCCCGGGCTCTACGCGGTCGGCGAGTGCGCGTGCACGGGCATACACGGGGCCAACCGGCTGGCCTCGAACTCGCTCGCGGAGTGCCTGGTCTTCGGACGCCGGGCGGCGCTTGCGGCCATAGCCGAGCCCGCCGCGGGCGCCCCCGGGCTCAGCACCGAGCCGGACATGCCCGCGCCCCCGACGGAGGCCACGCGCGCCGCGCTCTGGCGCCACGCCGGCCTGCGCCGCGACGCGGCCGGCCTGCGCGAGCTGCTCGGCGACCCGTACTCGCTCGCGCGCCTGATCGGCGCCACATGCCTCGCGCGCGAGGAGAGCCGGGGCGCGCACCAGCGCACCGACCACCCGGACACCGAACGCTCGCTCGACCTGACGCATACGCTGGTGGGCGCGGACGCGGCGCCCAGCTTCGAGCGATGGCAGTGATCAACGACACCCTCTTCCGCGAGGCCATGACGCACCTGGCCTCTGGCGTCGCCGTGATCACTGCGCGCCGGGCGGACGGCGGCCCGTGCGGCATCGCCGCGACCTCCGTCACCTCGTACAGCGCGCACCCGCCCTCGCTGCTCGTATCGGTCTGGCACGAGTCGCGCTGCCACGACGCACTCGCGCGCAGCGACCACTTCGGCGTCCACCTCCTGAAGAGCGACGAGCTCCACGTGGCCCAGCGCTTCGCGAACAGGGAGCTGGACCCCACGGAGAAGTTCGCGGGCCTCGACTGGAGCTGGGACGAGGACGTGCCGGAGCTCGGTGGCACGCTCGCCTACCTGCGCTGCATGCGCGCGGACAACTTCGTCAGGTACGACCACACCATCCTGATCGGCAACCTCAAGGGTGGCCGCCTCGAGGAGGGCGAGCCGCTGCTCTACGTGCGCCGCAGGATGGACTGGCTCATGCAGCCGATGGACTAGGAAGTCCCACCCCGATCACCTTCAGCCGGCGTGCCAGCGCGCTGTAGGCGAACTCGGCCTGCTCCTGCGCCGTGTAGCCGAAGAACTCGTAGTCGTCGCCGAGCTCATAGCCCTTGGGCACGAGCACCCCGGCCGCCACCGGGAGCAGTTCGTTGAGGGTCTCCTGCACGCGCACGCGGTAGCGCTCCTCCGCGCACTTCTGCTGGAGGAACCAGGTGCCGTAGGCCACGTGCCGGTGCTCGTCGCGGGCGATGTTCGCGAAGCCCTCGGCGAAGCCCGGCATGAGCTCGTTCTTCTCGTAGTAGTCGAGCATGAAGTGCTGGCCGGTGAGCGCCAGCGTCCCCTCGATGACCATGTGGTAGTTGGTCACGAAGTCGACCTTTGTGTCCATGTCGCTGGGGTCGGCGATCAGCCGCTCGCCCATCTTCACGAGCCGCTCGTCGAAGAGCTCCACGAACGCATCGGTCACGTCCGCGCGCGAGGCCGCGAGCCGCGCCTTGATGTCCCCGTCGACGCCCGCCACCTCGCGGAACCAGCGGTCGAAGAACTGCATGTGACGCGCCTCGTCCACCTGCTGTGTCGTGAGGAACGCCTCCTCCTGCTCGTCCTCATAGGCCATCACGAGGCCGGAGAACTGCGTCGTCACGCGCTCCTCTCCCACGAAGAACGAGCTCAGCCCCCAGAGGTGCTCCTCCTTCTCCTCGTCATTGAGCTCGGCCCACTGCTCCTTGTCGCGCTCGAGGTCGATCGCCTGGGACTGCCACTGCTGCCGCTCCCACAGCTCGTACAGCTGCTGCGGGTTCATCAGCTGGAGAGTGCGGTTGAGGTACGCGTCGTCGCGTGATCGTGGCGACGTCGCCCTGGCTGGTCAGGTCGAGGAGGGAGGCCATGGGCGATCCTAACTCGGTGTTTGCGACGTTCGCCACGAGGGCAAACGCGTGAAAGCTGACCGACTGTTCAGCGGCTTAACACCAAGTTAATACAACGCACGTTGCGGGGTTGAGGGAGTTTCCAGTGCGGCACGGCCGCTTGCACAGGGGGTAAAACGGACGATGTACCAGTTCAGTCGCTCGATATATCGGGAGCTGGCGCCCGAGGTAGTTCCCGGTCGCGGTGAGGATGTATGTGAAACGCGGATGCGTTTCCTGCGGGCCTGCGAGACGTCCATGGAGCGGCTCGCCATGGACCGGCACTACTTCGCGAAGCCGGTCCGCACGCTCTTCAACGACGTGCGCCACTTCTTCCCGATCGGCGAGCAGCTGCGCGTCTACAGGGTGTGCGAGCGAGCAGATGACGCTGGCGACCGAGTTCGTCGACAGTCAGCTGCGCACCGGCATGACGTTCGACGGCAGCCCGGTCTGCTGCCACGCCAGCACGCGCCGCGGAACCGCGTGCGCGCGGGTGCCGCTGCCGGGCAGCAAGTACTGCCCGTCGCACAAGCACCTGGACGAAGAGTTCGAGGTCGCAGCCGCCGCCTGATGCGCTGACGTCGTAGCTTCCACTCCGTGATCCTCGGGGTGGACGTCGGCGGCACCTTCACCGACGCCGCCCTGCTGGCGGGCGACCGGCTCGTCACGGGCAAGTCGCCCACCACGCCGGGCGACCAGTCGGAGGGCGTGATGGACGCCGTGAACGAGGCGCTCTCGGCCGCCGGGGCCGCTCCCGGCGACGTGGAGCGCTTCGTGCACGGCATGACCGTCGGCACGAACGCCCTGCTCGAGGGCCGGGTGGCGCGCACCGCCCTGCTGGCCACCGAGGGCTTCACGGACCTCGAGGAGCTCGGCCGCCAGGCCCGCGCCGGAGCTGTACCGGCTCTGCGCCGGCCACCCTCCCCCACTCGTGCCGGCGGAGCTGCGCGTGCCGGTGCCGGAGCGCAACGGCCCCGAGGGCGTGCTGCGCCCGCTCGACGAGGACGCCCTGCGCGCGGCGCTCGACGGCCTCGACGCCGAGGCGGCGGCGGTCTGCCTGCTGTGGGGCTTTCGCCATCCCGGAGCACGAGCGCCGGGCGGCCGAGCTGCTCGAGGAGGCGCAGCCCGGGATCCACGTGTCGACCTCGCACGAGACCGCCGGGGTCTTCCGCGAGTACGAGCGCTGCGCGACCACGATCGTCGACGCCGCCCTGTCGCCGCTCCTGCGCGGCTACCTCGAGCGGCTCACCGGCCGGGCGCGCGAGGCGGGGCTGCCGGAGCCCGAGGTGATGCTGTCGAGCGGCGGCACCGCGAGCGCGGGGATGGCGGCGCGGCACGCGTCGTGGACGGTGCTGTCGGGGCCGGCGGGAGGAGCGGTGGGCGCCGCGAGCATCGCGGGCGGCCGCGGGCCGGAGGGCGGCGACGCGGTCGGGCTCGACATGGGCGGCACGTCGTGCGACGTCTCGCTGATCGTGGGCGGCGCGGCCGCGGTGGGCACCGGCCGCGAGGTGGGCGGGCGCGCGCTCGCGCTGCCGATGGTGGACGTGCACACCGTGGGCGCAGGCGGCGGCTCGATCGCCTGGCGCGACGTCGGCGGCGCCCTGCGCGTGGGGCCGCGCTCGGCGGGTGCCGACCCGGGGCCCGCCTGCTACGGGCGCGGTGGCGAGCTGCCGACGGTGACCGACGCGAACCTCCTGCTCGGCCACCTCCACGAGGACGCTCCGCTCGCGGGCGGCGTGCGGCTCGACCGCGCGGCGGCCGAGCGCGCCGTGGGCGACCTGGCGGACGAGCTCGGGCTCGGCCTCGACGAGACCGCCGCCGGCATCGCTCGTGTGGCCAGCGCCGCGATGGCCCAGGCGGTGCGGGTGGTCACGGTCGAGCGCGGCATCGACCCGCGCGAGCTTGCGCTCGTGCCTTTCGGAGGCGCGGGGCCGCTGCACGCGGCTCAGATCGCCGACGAGCTCGGCATGCGGCGGGTGCTGGTGCCGGTGGCGAGCGGCGTGCTGTCCGCCTTCGGGCTCGTGGTGGCGGAGCGGCGGCGCGACCTCGTCGAGAGCGTGCTGCTCACGGGCGACGAGCTGACGGCGGAGAGCGTGGCCGCGGTGGTGGAGCGCCTGGCCGAGCGCGGCCGCCGGGAGCTGCGCGAGGCCGGCGCCGCGGGCGCAGCGCCCGCAGCAGCGGAGCCGGAGCTGCGCGCCAGCTACGACCTGCGCTACGAGGGCCAGGCCTTCGAGCTCCAGATCGCGGGCGACCCCGCGCCCGACCCGGACGAGCTGCGGCGAGCGTTCGACCGCGCCCACGAGGAGCGCTACGGATACGCGGACCCCGACGCCGGCCTCGAGCTGGTGAGCGTGCGAGTGGCGGTGGCGCTGCCGGGCGCGGAGCCACGGCGGGCCGCCTGGGAGGGCCTGCCGGACGGCGCATCGGAGGGACCGGCCGTGGTGCGCCTGCCCGGATCGACGCTGGTGGTGCCGGAGGGCTGGCGCGCCCGGGCGGAGGCCGACGTGGTGGTGATGGAGCGATGACCCTCGACCCGATCACGCTCGAGGTGATGCTCGGCAGCCTGCGCGCGGCCTGCGACGAGATGGGCGCCGTGCTCGTGCGCTCGGCCCACTCCGCCAACATCAAGGAGCGCCGCGACGCCTCCACCGCGCTCTTCGACGCCGAGGGCCAGATGGTGATGCAGGCCGAGCACATCCCGGTGCACCTCGGCGCGATGCCGTCAGCGGTCGCGGCCGTGCTCGACGAGGAGCAGCGGCCGGGCGAGTCCTGGATCCTGAACGACCCGTACCGGGGCGGCACCCACCTGCCCGACATCACCGTGATCACGCCGCTCTTCCACGACGGCGAGCCGGCGGGCTTCGCCGCAAGCCGCGCCCACCACGCGGACGTGGGCGCCGAGGAGCCCGGCAGCATGCCCGCGCTGTCGCGGACGCTCGCCGACGAGGGCGTGGTGATCCCGCCCACCCGGCTGACCGGCGAGGCGCTGCGCGAGCTGGCGGGCCGGATGCGCAACCCGCGCCAGCGCGAGGCCGACCTGCGCGCCCAGCTCGCGGCGGGGCGCGCCGGCGGCGAGCGCGTGGCGGCGCTGATCGAGCGCTTCGGGATCGACACGGTGCGCGCTGGCATGCGCGAGACGCTCGACTACGCGGAACGGCGCACCCGGGCGCGTATCGCCGAGCTCGAGGACGGGGTGCGCGAGGCCCGCGACGTGCTGGAGGCCGCGGACGGCGACGTGGAGCTGCGCGTCCGCGCGCGCGTGGAGGGCGATGCGATGGAGCTCGACTTCTCCGGATCGGCCGAGCAGCACGACGGCAACCTGAACTGCCCGCTCGCCGTGACGCTGTCCGCCTGCTACTTCGCGCTGCGGGTGCTCACCGACCCCGACGTGCCGCCCTGCGCGGGCGCCTACCGCCCGCTCACCGTGAGCGCGCCCGAGGGCTCGCTGCTGAACGCGCGGCCCCCCGGCGGCGGTGGCGGCCGGCAACGTGGAGACCTCGTCGCGGGTGGCGGACCTCGTGCTCGCCGCCTTCGGGCACGCGCTGGGCCAGGGCACCATGAACAACGTCACGCTCGGGAACCAGCGCTTCACCTACTACGAGACGCTCGGCGGCGGCCAGGGCGCCTGCCCGGACGCCGACGGGCCGAGCGCCGTCCACGTGGCCATGTCGAACACGCTCAACACGCCGATCGAGGCGCTCGAGCTCGAGTTCCCGCTGCGCGCGGTCGAGTACTCGCTGCGGCGCGGCTCCGGCGGGGCCGGGCGCCACCGCGGCGGCGACGGCGTGGTGCGCGAGCTCGAGGCGCTCGACGAGATGCGCTACTCGCTCATCACCGAGCGCCGCCGCCACCCGCCGCCCGGCGCGGACGGCGGCGAGCCGGGCCGGCCTGGTAGGAACCTGCTGAACGGGGAGGAGCTGCCGCCAAAGGCGTCGGGAACGCTCCACCCCGGAGACAGGCTGCGAATCGAGACACCCGGAGGTGGCGGACATGGCAAGTGAGAAGGTGGCCTTCTGCGGCCTCGGAATCATGGGCGGCCCCATGGCGGCGAACCTCGCGCGGGCGGGCTTCGAGCTGTCCGTCTACACGCGCACGACCGAGAAGGCGGAGCGCTTCGCGGCCGAGCACGGCGTCAGCGCGGCGGCCACGCCGCGGCAGGCCGCGGAAGGTGCCTCCGTCGTCATCACGATGGTCCCGGACGCGCCGGAGGTCGAGGAGGTCCTCCTGGGAGAGCAGGGCGCGGTCCACGGACTGGGCGACGGCGCGCTTGTGATCGACATGTCCACGATCGCCCCCACCGCCGCCCGCGCGATCGGCGAGCGCCTCGCGGATGACGGCGTGCGGTTCCTGGAGGCGCCCGTGTCCGGCTCGCGGCCGAAGGCCGAGGACGGCACGCTCACGATCATGGTCGGCGGCGCACCGCGAGGCCTTCGAGCGCGCCCGGCCGCTGTTCGAGGCCATGGGCGAGCGCATCGTTCACGTGGGACCTCAGGGCCACGCCCAGCTCGCGAAGCTGCTCACGAACACGATGGGGGCGGTGCACGCGGTTGCGCTCGCCGAATCGGTCCTGGCCGCGGAGCGAGCCGGCCTCGACTCGGACGCCTTCCTGGAGGTGGCGGCGGGCAGCGCGGGCAACTCCACGGTGCTCGGCCTCAAGGGACGGCCGATGTTCGACCGCGACTTCAAGCCGCTCTTCAAGCTCGAGCACATGCTCAAGGACGTGCGTCACTGCCTCGACGAGGCCCGGGCGCTGGGCGTGGAACTGCGGCTCGGCTCGCTCGTCGAGCCGCTCTACACGCGGGCCGCGGAGCAGGGCCATGGCGAAGAGGACTTCGCCGCTGTGATCCGGGTATTGGAGTAATCGCGCCAAGTTTCCCTTGAAACCTGGGCGCTCGTTCGTAACAATGGGCCGCCCGCGTCCCGCCTCACTTCATGCCAGATGCCTCGACGCGGCGTTTTGGAGGTTTTTCTCGTCTATGCCAGTTGCATTCAAGGAATGGGCCGTGACCGTGCGGGCGCTCGCCGAGGGCGAGCAACTCATCACCCTGCGCAAGGGTGGGATCCGCGAAGAGAACAAGCACTTCGAGATCGAGCACGACCGCTTCTTCCTGTACCCCACGTTCGACCACCAGCGCAACGACCTGATCCGCCAGTCGCACCTGCCTGAGCTCGCTCGCGCGCTCGAGGAGGGTGTCTGGCCCGACGACGAGCCGCCAGCGAAGGCGCTGCTCCAGGACGGCGGCATCCCGCAGCCCGAGCGGGTGCGCATCCGCGCCTGGGCCGAGGTCTCCGCCAGCTACCTGATCACCGATCCGCGCGCCATCGACGCGCTGTCGCCGTACTACATCTGGACCACCGACTACGCGGAGAAGCGCCTGCACTGGAAGCGGCGCCACCCGCTGCACGTGATGGTCCTGCGCACCTACCGCATCCCGCGGCCGGTCACGGTGAAGGTCCGCCCCGAGTACCACGGCTGCCGCTCGTGGCTCGAGCTGTACCGCGACCTCCCCTTCGAGGGCACCCCCGTGCTCTCGGACGAGGAGTTCGAGCGCGCCTCGGAGGAGATCGAAGCGATCGCCTCGGACGCGGTGCCCGTCCTGGCGTAGGAGGCCCAGCGAAACTCGCGGCGCGTCCCTCCAGCGACGCGTCTACGGCAGCGGTGAAGGGTGGTTTTTCGGGGAGTGTCCTGCTTTACCGGGATATACGCCCCCCTAAGCAGGACGGTCGACCCCCTCAGTGCTGTCGTTCGCCGGCCGGCCTGCCAGTAACCGGGCGAGAGGCCCCGGCGAACCGGCGCACGGCCTGCCCGCGGCGCGTATTTTGCTGCGCCATGCGGAGCCTTGGGAGGCAGGGCATGCTCGCGCTCGCCGCGGCATGCGCAATCGCGATGTGCACGGCCGGCAGCGCCGCGGCGCAGCTGCCGGGGTTGCCCCAGCTGCCCGGGTTGCCTCAGCTCCCGGGAGGCCCGCCGCTCCCCGCGGACACGCCCATCCAGCCCTACGGCCTGAACGACGGCGGCGGCTTCTGGAACATCCTGCCTCCGGGGCAGAACGGCCACGCGAACGCAGCGGACATCGCCGCCTTCCTCGCGGCCTGCCCGCCGCCGAAGACGAACTGCCCGAACGCGCCGCGGCCGAAGCACTCCTCCAAGGAGCTGCAGATGTACGGCGACCTCGTCTACGCCTCCCCCGGCCTGAAGGCCGCCGACATCCCCAAGTACTTCAAGGACGCCACCTTCGGAGTTAAGGAGAACGAGGCCGAGCGCATCTACTCGCCTCCGGGCCGCGACGACGTGACGATCGTGCGCGACGGCAACTTCGGCGTCCCGCACATCTACGGGAGCACGCGTGCCGGCACGATGTTCGGGCTCGGCTACGCCGGCGCCGAGGACCGCCTCTTCGTCATGGACGCGCTGCGCAACGCCGGCCGCGGGCAGCTGTCCGCGTTCGCCGGCGGCGCCGCGGGCAACCGCGCGCAGGACCACACGCAGTGGGAGCTGGCGCCGTACACCGAGGCCGACCTCCAGCGCCAGTTCGACATGGGCGACGACGTGTACGGCGCCGAGGGCGCCGCCCTCCAGGACGACGTGACGAACTACGTGGCCGGGATCAACCGCTACATCACCGAGGCGCGCCTGAACCCGCTGAAGATGCCCGGCGAGTACGCCGCCATCGGAAAGCCGGGGCCGCAGGACTGGAAGGTCACGGACGTGATCGCCACCGCCAGCCTGATCGGCGGCATCTTCGGAAAGGGCGGCGGCGCCGAGCTCGACTCTGCCCTACTGCTCCAGGACGCGCAGAAGCGCTTCGGCCGCAGGAGCGGCAAGCGCGTGTGGGCGGATCTCCGCACGGCGGAGGACCCCGAGGCGCCGGTCACGGTGAACCCCGCGAAGCGCTTCCCCTACCGCGCCGAGCCGCGCCGGCTGCGGCCCGGCGGCGCGGCGCTCCCCGACCGCGGTAGCGTGCGCAAGCTCGACGTGGTCAAGGGCGACGCCGCGGCGAGCGCCAGCGGCCGCGGCGACACGGGCCTCGGCGGGCTGCTCTCGTTCCCGCGGCAGAGCTCCAACGCGCTGCTCGTGTCGGCGCGCGAGTCCAAGTCCGGCAAGCCGATCGCGGTGATGGGACCGCAGACGGCCTACTTCGCGCCGCAGCTGCTGCTGGACGTGGACGTCCACGGACCGGGCATCGACGCGACCGGAGCAACCTTCGCGGGCGTCAGCCTCTACGTGCTGCTGGGCCATGGGCGCGACTACGCCTGGAGCGCCACCTCGGCGGGCCAGGACATCATCGACACCTTCGCGCTCCCGCTCTGCGAGCCGGACGGCTCGGCACCGACCGTCGACTCGATGCACTACATGTTCCGCGGCCAGTGCACGGCGATCGAGGTGCTCGAGAGGACCAACAACTGGACCCCGAGCCCTGCCGACGACACGCCGCCCGGCACAGAGACCCTCCACGCGGAGCGCACCAAGCTCGGCCTGGTGGCCGCGCGGGCGAGCCTCAAGGGCAAGCCGGTGATCTACACCAAGCTGCGCTCGACCTACTTCCACGAGGCCGACTCCGCGCTTGGCTTCACCGAGCTGAACGACCCGAGCAAGATCCACGGTCCAGCGGACTTCCAGCGGGCCGCCTCCAGGATCGGCTTCACGTTCAACTGGTTCTACGTGGACCACTCGCACATCGGGTACTTCAACTCAGGCAACAACCCGGTGCGCGCGGCCCGCACGAGCTCGCACTTCCCGGTGAGCGGGCGCTTCGAGTGGCGCGGCTGGAACCCAGACCTGTGGAGCGCGAGCTACACGCCAGCCGCGCGGCACCCGCAGGCGGTCGACCAGGCCTTCCTGGCGAACTGGAACAACAAGCAGGCGCGCGGGTACCGGGCCGCGGACGACAACTTCGGCTATGGCTCGGTCTACCGCTCCCAGTCGCTCTCCGACCGGATCCGCAAGGGCACGCGCGGCAGCAGGAAGATGTCGCTGGTCCAGCTGATCGACGCGATGGAGGGCGCCGGGACGGTGGACCTTCGTGCAACGAAGGTGCTGCCCTGGGCGCTCAGGGTCGTCGGACGGCCGCCCGACCCGAAGCTGCGCCACGCGGTCTCCGTGCTGCGGGCCTGGGTGCGCGCCGGCGGCCACCGGCTCGACCACGACCGCAACGGCGTGTACGAGCACGCGGAGGCGATCTCGATCCTCGACCGCTGGTGGTCGCGCTGGATGCGGGTCCAGTTCCGGCCGACGCTCGGCGCGGCCCCGTACAAGCAGCTGCTCTCGCTGATCCAGCAGGACGACGACCCGAACCTGGACGGAGAGCACCACGGCTCCGCCTACCAGAACGGCTGGTACGGCTACGCGCGGAAGGACCTCCGTCGGCTGCTCGGGCAGAGGGTCCGGGGGCCGTACTCACGGGTGTACTGCGGCGGCTCGGCGCGCCGCCAGGGCAACCTGCGTCGCTGCCGCGCGCGGCTGCGCTCCTCGCTGAAGCGAGCGGTGGCGGCCGACCCGGGGGTCTTCTACAAGGACGAGACCTGCGAGGCCTACGGGATGCCCTCGGACCAGTGGTGCTACGACGCGGTGCGCCAGCGCCCGGTCGGCGCGATCAACCAGCCGCTGATCCACTGGATCAACCGCCCGACGTTCCAGCAGGTCATAGAGATCCAGAAGGCCGCGCCGCGCTGAAGCGGCGCGGGTCGAACGGAGCCGGGTCCAGGTCCGGCGGCTCGCCGCAGATGAGCTGAGCGAGCAGCCGGCCGGAGATGGGGCCGTTGCAGATGCCCGCGCCCTCGTGGCCGCTGCTGGTCCAGACCCCAGGCGCGAGCGGGCCGACCGCGGGCAGGCCGTCGGGGAGCCAGGGCCGGAAGCCGCACCAGCTGCGGGTCACCGCCAGCTCGCTGAGCGCCGGGACGAAGCCGGCGGCCCGCTCGAGCATCGCCTGCGTCACCTCTTCGCGGACCGTGTGCTCGAAGCCCACCCGCTCGCGGCTCGAGCCCACGAGCACTTCATCGCCGTCGAGAGTCTGCTCCACGACCACGGCTGTCGTGAGTCCCTCGGCGGCGGTCGCGACCGCGTCCACGTAGGCCGCCTCGATCAGCTTGTGGCGGATCAGCCCAGGGGGCGCGGCGAGCGCCACGAGCTGTCCCTTCCGCGGCTCCACGGGCAGGCCGGTGAGCGTTGCGGCCCACGGTCCCGTGGCCACCACCACGTGCTCGCACGTCAGCCGCTCGCCGTCCGCGAGCGTTACGCCGCCCTGCTCGACCGCGCCCACGCGAGCGCCCTCGCGCACGTTCAGCTCGGCGGCCAGCGCCCGCGTGAACGCGCCCGGGTCCACCTGGAGGTCCCCCGGCTCGTGCAGCACCCGCACGCCGGATGCCAGCGCCGGCTCGAGGGCCGCGCCATCGGACCCATCCGGGTGGTCGAGCAGCAGCGCACCCTTGCGCGTGACGCGAGCGGCCGGAAAGCGCTCGCCCAGCTCCACCCAGAGCTCGCGGCCCAGCAGCGAGAGCTCGAGCTCGGGGCCGGGTGGCTTGTCGCAGACGAGCACGTTGCCCTCGCCGACGCCGGTGGTGCCGCCCGACACCTCGCCGCGGTCGAGCAGCAGCACGTCGAGCCCGCGCTCCTGGAGGAAGAACGCTGCAGCCGCGCCGCAGATGCCGGCGCCCACCACAATCGCGTCAGGCGACCGGGCGCTCACCCCACGCGGAAGCCGTGCGGGAACGGATCTTCGGGATCGAGCAGGTACTGCCCCATGCCGGTGATCCAGGCGCGGCCGGTGATCTCGGGCACTGCCGCGGGCCGCCCGCCGACGCTCGTCTCCTCGAGCAGCCTCCCGGTGAAGCGGGTACCGATGATCGACTCGTTCACGAACGGCGCGCCGAGCTCCAGCTCCCCGCGCGACCAGAGCTGAGCCATGCGCGCGCTGGTGCCGGTGCCGCACGGCGAGCGGTCCACCCAGCCGGGATGGATCGCGGTGGCGGAGCGACTGTCGGCACCGTTCGCGCCGGGCGCAGTCCACACCACGTGGCGGCAGCCGCGGATGTCCGGGTCCTCGGGGTGAACGGGCTCGTCCACCGCCGCCATCAGCGCGAGGCCGGCCTCGATCAGCTCGTCCGCCTGCTCCGGCCGAACGGTCAGGCCGGCCGATGCGGCGTCCGCGATCGCGTAGAAGTTGCCGCCGTAGGCCATGTCGTAACGCACGCCCCCGGCCTCGGCATCGCTGGCGTGCAGGAAGGAGGGCACGTTTCGCAGCGTCACCGATTTCGCGCGGCCGTCCTCCACGCGCACGCGCGCCTCCACGAGGCCGGCGGGCACGTCGAGGCGGACGATCGTCTCGGGCTCGTGCACCTCGACCATGCCGGTCTCCACGAGCACCGTGGCCACGCCGATCGTCCCGTGGCCGCACATCGGCAGGCAGCCGCTCACCTCGATGTAGACAACGCCCCAGTCGGCGTCGTCGCGGCAGGGCGGTTGGAGGATCGCGCCGGACATGGCCGAGTGGCCGCGCGGCTCGTGCATCAGCAGCGTTCGCACCCAGTCGCGCTCCTGCTCGAAGCGCAGCTTGCGCTCGAGCATCGTGTCGCCGGGGAGCACGCCCACGCCGCCGGTGATCACGCGCGTGGGCATTCCCTCGGTGTGGGAATCGACGGCGTGGAAGACGCGGCCCGCGCGCATCAGCGCCGGATCGCCGCGGGCTCCAGGGCGGCAACCGCGGCGCGCGCAGTGTCCTGCTCGGCCTCGGTGAGCGGCAGACGCGGCGGGCGGGTGGGACCGCCGTGGCTGCCGGTGAGGTCGAGCGCGGCCTTGAAGTACTGGACGAGCTTCGGCGTCATGTCGAGCCGCGCGAGCGGCAGCAGCCGCGTGTGGCAGCCGCGGGCCGCCTCCAGGTCGCCGTCGGCCACCAGCGACTCGAGCTCCAGGCACAGCTCGGGCGCGACGTTGGCGACGCCGGACACCCAGCCGACCGCCCCGGCGGCGTAGCCCTCCAGCGCCCAGTCGTCCCCTCCCACGAGCACCTCGAGCCTGTCGCCGGCCAGCTCGACGAGGTTGGCGATCCGGCGGGCGTCGCCCGAGCATTCCTTCACCGCCACGATGCGCTCATGGCGGTCGGCGAGCCGGACGATCGTCTCCGCGGGGAGGTCCTGGCGGGAGGCCTCGGGGTTGTTGTAGAGCATCACCGGGAGGTCGGTGGCCGCGGTCACGGCGGCGAAGTGCGCGTCGAGCTCGCGCTCGTCCGCGACGTAGGTGGTCGGCGGCAGGCACATCACGCCGTAGGCCCCGAGCTCCGCGGCCTCCTCGGCGCGGCGTGCCGCGCTCGGGCCGTCGGGCGAGGAGGTCCCGACCGTCACGCGCGCGCCGCTCGCCACCGCCGTCTCGATGACCACGCGGCGCTCGTCGTCGGAGAGCGCGCCGGCCTCGCCCATCGTGCCGCACACCACCACGTCGGCGATCCCGCGCTCCACGAGCTGGCGCGCGTTGGCCGCGAGCCGGTCGGGGGCCAGCGAGAGGTCGTCGTTGAACGCCGTGAGCAGCGCGGGGATGACGGAGCGGAACGTCACTGACAGCGAGATTAACCCGCTAGCCCGGGCAGCACCAGCCGGCCACGCGCGGGAAGCCGCCCGCGGCGCCCAGCTCGCCGCTCACGCCGTGTAGCGCGCGGCGCACGCGGCCGCCCGGTCCGAGCAGAAGCCACTCGTCCGCGTCGCGCCACGCGAGCAGCAGGCGGCGGCCGTCGCGCGACCAGGCAAGCCCGTCCACGCCGCCCTGGAAGAGCTGCCGCGGCCTGCCCGCGCCGCGCAGCGGAACGTCGAGAACGCGCGTGCCGGCGGCGCCGCCCGCCCCTGCCGAGCCGCCGACCGCAACGGCCGAGCCGCCGACCACCGCAGTCGAGCCGCCGACCACCACGGCCGCGCGCCTCCCCGACGGGTGCAGCGCGAGCTCGAGGCCCACAGCGGGCAGCGCGATCGTTCTCAGAACGTGACCGCTCGCATCCAGGACCGTGACCGAACGTGACGAGAGCGCGACGAGCCGGCGACCGTTTCGCGACCAGGCGAGCGCGACGGTGCGACCTGGCGGGCGGAGCGCCGCGCCGGGCGGGCTCGCCGCCGCGTCGGCCGCGCGGGGCGGCACGCGCCACAGCGCGCGGCCGCTCACCACCTCGAGGGTCTCGATCGCTCCGCCGGCGGTCGCGTAGGTCAGGACCTGGTCGCTGCGCGGCCGCCAGGCGGGCGTGACTGCGGCTGCCCGGCGGCGAAGGGCGCGATCGGTTGAGGGATCGCCCGTGCCCGCCACCACGCGCAGCGTCCGGCCCTCCAGGTACGCCACCGCGTAGCCCAGTCCGGTGCTCCAGACGGGGTGGTGCAACGGGTGCTCCCGCGCCAGCGTCCACTTCACGAGCCCGGTCGGGTCGACCGCCTCCAGGCGTCGACCTGCCACTCCCACCACATGCTTTCCGTGCGGCGACCAGCCGGCGTCCGTGAAGGCGCCGAGCCACTGCGTCCCGCCGTCCGCGTCGATTGCATACGCGCCGCTGCGGGAGATCGTGAGCACGGATCCGCCCGCGGGCAGGCCCGCGAAGGCCGGCCCGGCCGGATCGCCGCGGTCCGCGAAGCGGTCCTCGATCCAGTGGCCCACCTGGGCCCCCGCCGGCGTGAGCGCGGCCACCAGGCCCATGCACAGAAGCGCCGCCACAAGCGCGAGCCGGAGCACCACCCGCCGCGGCCGCGCCGCCGGGCCACGCTCCGCGAGCGCGGCCTCCACCACGGGCCAGCTGCGCGCGGCGGCCTCGCCCTCACCGGGCAGCGGCTGCTCGCGGAGCCGGCTGCGCAGCCGCTCCTCGGTCGCGGGACTCACGCCTCCGCCTCCAGCACGTCGCCGAGCCGGTCGAGCGCCCGGCGCAGGCGCGAGTTGACCGTGCCGCGTGGCATGTCGAGCGCCCGCGCGATCTCGCCG
Organism: uncultured Thermoleophilaceae bacterium; assembly: GCA_963774095.1. Lineage (GTDB taxonomy): Bacteria > Actinomycetota > Thermoleophilia > Solirubrobacterales > Thermoleophilaceae > JACVRW01. The sequence goes on along the minus strand of CAVZDS010000002.1, from coordinate 239,356 downwards.
GGGGTGTAGTCGAACAGGAAGCGCAGCGCCACGACCGCCCGGTGCTCCGGGCTGAGCTCACCGAGGGCGGCCACAACGTCGCCCGAGAAAGCGGCGGCCGGGGGGTCGGGCGGAGCCTCGGCGGAGTCGGCGGCGGCAGCGTCGACCTCGCGCCGCAGCGCACGGGCGCGCGTCAGGTCGATGGCGCGGTTCACCACGATCCGGTGCATCCAGGGCCCGAACGGCCGGCGCCGGTCGAAGCGGTCGATCGCGCGAACGGCGGCGAGGAACGCCTCCTGGGCGATGTCCTCCGCGGCGGCCGCGTCGTGGACCACGAGGTACGCCGCCCGGTACGCACGCGGCCACTCGCGCCGGAACAGCTCCTCGAGCGCAGCGGTCGAGCCGCGCTGAACCTCGCGCACGAGACGCCGCTCGCGAAAGCGCTCCGCGGCGTCGCTGCCGGCGGCGCGGGCGAGCAGGCCCGTGTCCGCGGGCGCCACGGGCACGAAGGCCGCTGGCTGGTCGCCGGTCATGGCTGCCACAGAGCTTCTCACGCGATCCACCCGCCTTGATACGGCTGCGCGCACGCAGGAGGTCCCTGCGAGAGTTCGGCGCGTGCCCTGGGAGGAGTCGCATTCGCCGACGTTCTCGGCTCGCCACGATTCGTCGCAGCGGGCGGAGGCCGCTGCCGTGCTCCAATCGCTGGAGGCCTTCCGCGAGGAGGTGGACGGGTTGTTCGGGTACGCCCCGAGCGGCATCGCGGTGGTGCTGCACCCCCGCGCCGTCGCGCTGACGCTGGCGCACCCGTGGCTGCCGCTGGCGCGGATGGTCGCCGCGCCCGCGAGCCGGCGCTACTTCGCGGGCTGGTTCACGGAGGCCGACATCCACGTGCTCTCGGCGCCCGCGCTCGAGCGCCGCGCCTCAAAGGTGCCGGGCTCGCGCGAGGCGCTGCTGCTCTCCCCCCTTCACGAGTACTCGCATCTCGTGATCGGTGCGAACAACCCGGACCTTCCGCCGCCGTTCTCCCCCGCCGCCTTCCGGCGCTACGTGCGCTGGGCGTGGCTGTGCGAGGGCGGGGCGGTGTGGCTGTCCGGCCAGACCCCGTATCTCCGGGCGGCGATCATGCGCCGCCTGCGCGAGGGCGGGCGGCCGGAGTTCCCGCCCTCCCCGCGTGACGCCATGCTGCTCGGCGGCACCATCTTCAGCATGCTCGAGCGCGAGGGCGGCCCGGCAGCGGCCGTGGCCCTCGCCACGAGCCCGCTCGACGAGCGTGGTGCGCGCGGGGTGCTCGTGGAGGCCTTCGACCGCCCCCTGGCCGCGGTCGAGCGCGACTGGCGCGCCGAGCTCGACTCGCTGTCAGCCGCTTCCTGAGCCGGCGTCGCCCGCGGTTAGCGACGACGCGCGCACGACCGTGCCGCGGAACCCCTCGTGCTTCCCGTGCAGGAGCGCTTCGTCGGCGCGCGCGATCAGCATCGTCGGCGAGTCGTCCGGGCGCGACTCGGCAACGCCCGCCGTGGCGGCCGCGGCTTCACCCGTAAAGCCAAGCTGGCCGAGCCTGCCACGGATCTCGTTCAGGCCGCGCGAGACGACGTCGGCCGCAACCGCCTCGCCGGCGTCGAGGGCGATGATCGCGAACTCGTCGCCGCCGTAGCGCGCCACGATGTCGTACGCCCTCAGGCTGTCGCGCAGCGCCGCCCCGACATGCTTCAACACCTCGTCGCCCGCCTGGTGGCCGTACTCCTCGTTCACGCGCTTGAAGTCGTCGAGGTCCACGAGTGCGAGCGAGAGGCCGTGGCCGGTACGCCGGCAGCGCTCGAGCTCTCGCCGCAGCGTGTCCTGCATCGCGGCATGGTTGAGGCAGCCCGTGAGCCCGTCGGTCCGTGCGGCGAGCGCCAGCTCGGCGTGCGCCATCGCGTTGCGGCAGGCGGCGCAGGCGAGCTCGGCGAACGACTGGAATAGCTCGACCTCGGCCTCTGACTCCGCATGCCCCTCGGCGAACTCGACCGCGACCACTCCGCGGAGCTGGCCGTCCCAGTGCAGCGGAACCGCGAGCGAGCTCCCGGCGCGGACCGGCTGGCCGCGTTCGGCTGCCGCGGCGACCGGCCCATCGCTCCCGTCTGCGCGGCCCCCGATCGCCTCGCCCGGCCGTCCGTAGGTTGCCTCGAGGCGAAGCTGGTCGGCCGACGTTCCCAGATAGACGTCCGCCCGCTCCGCGGCGGTCACCCGCCTGGCCTGCTCGCAAACGAGCACGAGCAGCCGGCTGGGGTCGAGCGTCTCGCTCAGGCTGCGCGCGGCGTTCAGGAGACGGGACACACCGTCCTCCACGACTAGAGCCCGAGGGTCTTCGCGATGATGTTCTTCTGGATCTCGGAGGTGCCGCCGTAGATGGTGGTGACCACCGCGGTGCGGAGGTGCCTCTCCATCGGGTACTCGGTCGCGTACCCGTAGCCGCCCATGATCTGGACGCCGTCGAGCGCGACTCGCTTGGCGAGCTCAGTGGCCGCCAGCTTGGCCATCGAGGCCTCCTGCGGGAGCATCCGGCTCGGGTCGTCGTCGGTGAGCGACGCCACCCAGCGCACCAGCAGCCGCACCTGCGCGATCTCCGTGGCCATCTCGGCGAACTTGTGCGAGAGCGCCTGGAAGGAGCCGATCGGCTTTCCGAACTGGCGCCGCTCCTTCGCGTAGGCGAGCGCGTCGTCGAACGCCCGCTGGGCGAGGCCGAGCGAGGTGGCCGCCAGGATCGTCCGCTCGTAGTTGAGCCCGGCCATCAGCTGAGTCCAGCCGCCGCCCTCGCTCCCGAGCAGCGCGTCCTCGGGCACGCGCACGCCGTCGAGGTGGATCTCGTTGGTCTCCTCGCCCCCGAGCGTCGGGATCGGGGTGATGGTCATCCCGGGGGCGTCGCGCGGCACCAGGACCATCGACATGTCCTCGTGGCGCTCGCCCTCCCCGGTCCGGCAGACGATCAGGATGTGGCTCGCCCTGTGGGCGTACGAGCACCACATCTTGGCCCCGTCGAGCACCCAGCAGGCGGAGCCTGATGCGCCGTCCTCGAGGCGGGCGCGCGTCTTCAGGGCCGCCACGTCGGAGCCCGCCTCGGGCTCGGACATCGCGATCGCGAGCGTGCCGCCCTTCACCACGCGCCCGAAGAGGTCGCGCTTCTGCTCCTCGGTGCCGAAGCGGTTCAGCGCGCCCACCACGATCAGCGTGACCCCGTACCCGGCCACCGGGATCTGCCCGCGGGTGAACTCCTCGAGGAACAGCGTGGCGTCGAGGAACGAGCCGCCCGAGCCGCCGTACTCCTCGGGGATCTGAAGCCCGTACCAGCCGAGCTCGCCCATGCGGGCGGCCACCTCGTCGGAGTGGCCGTCGTGCTCGGGCCGCTCGAACTTCTCGCGCGCGGCGAAGTCGCGGATCGCCTCGACGAAGGCGCGCTGCTCGTCGGCTCAGGCCGCGGTCGGCGGTGGCGGTGAGCGTGGCGGCTGTCGTGCTCAAGCCGTAGATCCGGTCGGTGCGCGGCGGGCGCCGCCCGCCGCTTCACGGGCGGCTGGCTCCCGCGGCTTGAAGCGGTTCAGCTCGCGCAGGGCGATCACCATCTTGTGCACCTCGTCCGGCCCGTCCGCGATGCGCAGCCAGCGCCCCTGGCGCCAGGCCGCGGCGAGCGGCGTGTCGTCCGACATCCCGAGCGCGCCGTGCACCTGCATGGCGCGGTCGAGCACGCGCTGGTGCATCTGCGCGGCGATCACCTTGATCATCGAGATGTCCTGGCGCGCCGCGCGCTTGCCCTCGGTGTCCATCCGCCAGGCGGCGTGCAGCACCATCCAGCGTGCCGAGTCGATCTCCATGCGCGACTTCGCGATGAAGTCCTGGACGAACTGCTTCTCGGCGAGCGGGCCGCCGAACGCCTGCCGCTCGTGCGCGCGCCGGCACATCAGCTCGAAGGCGCGCTCGGCCGATCCGATCGCGCGCATGCAGTGGTGGATGCGGCCGGGGCCGAGCCGGTCCTGGGCGATCGCGAAGCCGCCGCCGCGCTCGCCGAGCAGGTTCGAGGCCGGCACGCGGCAGTCCTCGTAGCGCACCTCCCAGTGGCCCGGGCCCTCGTCGTGGCCCATCACCGGCACCGGGCGGATGCCCTCGAAGCCGGGCGTGTCCACGGGCACGAGGATCATGCTCGCGCGCTTGTGCGGCGGCGCGTCGGGGTCCGTCACGACCATGGCGATCGCCAGCGCGGCTCCGTTGTAGCCCGACGTGAACCACTTGTGCCCGTTGATGACCCAGTCGTCGCCGTCGAGCTCGGCCCGCGACATCAGGCCCGTGGGGTCGGAGCCGGCGGTCTCGGGCTCGGTCATCGAGAAGCAGGAGCGGATCTCGCCGTCGAGCAGCGGCTGGAGCCAGCGCTCCTGCTGCTCGTCCGAGCCGTGCTCGGCAAGGATCTCCATGTTGCCGGTGTCCGGGGCCGCGCAGTTGAAGACCATCGGCGCCACGCCGCTGCGGCCCATCAGCTCGCAGAGCATCCCGTACTCCCAGTTGGTGAGCCCGGGGCCGAAGCGGTCGTCCGGCAGGAACAGGTTCCAGAGCCCCTCGGCCTTCGCGCGCTCGCGCAGCTCGACCAGGATCTCGGGGTAGGCGACTCCCGGGGAAACCTCCCTATCGAGCGCCTCGACGGCCTCTCGCTCGACCGGGTCCACGTGCTCCTCCATGAACTCCCGAACGCGGTCAAGGAGCGCGGCAACTCGGTCCGACGGTGCGAAATCCATGGGCTCGGAGCCTACAGCGCGGCGCTGCCGCGCCCGCCACCCGTACCCGCTGTCAGACGCCCTGGAAGGCGAGGTAGGCCAGCAGGGCCGTGGCGGCGCCGCCGAGCGTCACGACTGCCGCGAGCACCAGCGGGCGCGGGCCGCGGCGCTCGCCGGTGGTGGGCGCCATGTCGGCCTGGAGCAGCACCTCGTGCGCCGTTTCGGCGCCGGCGGACGGCACCAACACGTCGCGCGGGCCCGCGGCGAGGAAGTCCGGCACGTCGAAGCCGGCGCTGCGGCGCAGGATGCTCGGCACGCCCCACTCGAGCAACAGCGCCTGGATGAACTCCGCCTCGGACTGGTTGCGACCGCCCGCCACCCGCACCAGCTCGCCCTCGGTGAAGGCGGGGTCGATCTTGCGGGCGCGGCCGTGAGCCTCGCTGAGCGGAGCCTCGAGCGGCTCGGCGCCGGGCTGGACGAGCGGCATGCCGCAGCTGGGACAGAAGCTCGCGCCGGAGTCGTCCTCGCGGCCGCAGCCGGGGCAGGTCAGCGACCCGTCAGCCCTGGACGACATCGAGGGCCTCCTCCTCCACCCTGCCGTCCCTGATCCACCAAGCCCGCACCGTCGGATCTCCATCCAACGACACGATCACGTACAGCCAGTCGGGATAACTCGCGAGGTTGATGTCGGTCTGCGAGGGCTCGGCGGGGCTGCGCGGGTGCGAGTGGTAGATCCCGACCTCGAAGCCCTCGTCGTCCAGCTCGTTCGCGGCGAAGAGGCTCTTGTGGTCGAGCTCGTACCCGTACGGCGATTTGCGTGGGTTGTCCGCCCGGAAGACCGCCTCCACGACGTCGTCCTTCGCACTTAGGTACCCGCAGCATTCGTTCGGCGCATCCTCGCGCGCGTGCGCGACCAGCTCGTCCCAGTGCGCCTGCGAGATCCTCACCGGGTGAAGGCTAGTCTGCGCCCGATGGCGCCCTCCATCACGCGCCGCGAGGCGCTCGGCGGCGCCGCCGCAGCGCTCGTGCTCGCCTCGTGTGGCGGCGGTGATCCGCCCCCGTCCGAGGGTCCGCAGGCGGGCTCGGGGGCGGCCCTGCTCGGGTCGCTGCTCGCACTCGAGCACGCGGTGGTGGCTGCGTACGCGGCATGCGAGGAGGTGCTGGGCGGCGAGGTGCTGCGCAACACTCGCGCGATCGCCGAGCAAGAGCGCGAGCACGTGGCCCGGCTCCAGGGACTGATCCGCGACCTCGGCGGCGACCCCCCGCCCGGTCGCACCACCGCGGAGTATGCGCGCACGTTCCCCCGGCTGCGCGAGCCCGGCGATGCGCTCGCCTTCGCCGAGGACCTGGAGCAGCGCCAGGTGCGGGCCTACCTCGAGGCGCTCGCCGAGCTGCCCGACCTGGAGCTGCGCAGCGCCGCCGCTTCGATCGGCGCCGACGAGGGCGCGCAGCTCGCGGCCGTGCGCGTGCTCCAGGGGCTGCCGGCCGCCCAGGGCCCGTTCGTTACGGGGGCGCTCTGATGGCGGAGCGCTCGGACGTCGACCTGCTCGAGGACCTGCTCGCGCTCGAGAACCGGCTGCTCTCGGCGTACGAGGCGGCGCTGCGGCGCGAGGCTATCGACGTGGCACTCGGTGAGCTGCTGCGCGACCACGAGCAGGAGCACGTGCGCGCGATCGAGCAGGCGCTCCGGCACGCCGGCAGGCGCTCGCCGCGCGCGAGCGTACCCTCACCCGACCTCACGGCCGCGCTCCACAGCCGCGAGTCGTTCGTGCGCTTCGCGCGTGAGCTGGAGGCCGAGGCGGTGGCCTCCTACGCCGAGGCCGCGGCCGTGATCCGCAACCCCCGGCTGCGACAGCCGCTCGGGTCGATCTTGACCTGCGAGGCCGCCCACGAAGTGGCGCTGCGCGAGGCCGCGGGCGAGCCGGTCCTGGTCGCCTAGCGAGTGCGTCCTGAATGGATTTCCGCAGGCGCGCGCCGCGTGGACTACCCTGGTACAGGTATGGGATTTCTTTCGGCACCTGGTCCGCTCGAGCTGATGGTGATCCTGGTGGTCGCACTGCTCGTGCTCGGCCCGCAGAAGCTGCCGGAGGCCGCCCGCTCGGTCGGCAAGGGAATGCGTGAGCTGAAGGAGTCGCTCACCGCCGACGACGACGAGCGCGACGCATACGACTACGAAGAGCCCCGCGAGGCCAAGAGCTAGCCCGCCCCCGGGGGGCCGCCGGCCCACAGGTGGGTCATCCGGGTCGCGCATAGCGAGACCGAGATGACCCACCCGGCTTAACCCGGCCGGCCGGGCCCGCCCTCACCAGCCGCGCGGCCGGTGCGCGCGGCGAGCCTTACGGCCCGCGCGCCCCGGTCGTAGCGCAGCCGTTACGCAGGTCACTCTCCCGTAACCGCGGGGGAGTGAGCCCCGCCAGGTGGCAGGGATACGTAGCGGAATCCGCGACGATTCCCTGCCACTTGGGGCGGCGTGGCTCGGCGCGGGTGGGGCGGGCGCGGCTACCAGAACGAGCCGGTCTCGAGGACGCCCTCCGCCTCGAGCTGCTCGACCGTCTTGTTGTAGACGCCTGAGCTCAGGTACTTCCAGCCGTCGTCCGGGGCCACGAAGACCACGTTGCCCTCGTCCAGCTCATTCGCCACGCGCACGCAGATCGAGGCGATCGCGCCGGTGGAGACGCCCACGAAGATGCCCTCCTCGTCGAGGAGCTTCTTGGTCCACACCACGGCGTCGCGGTTCGAGACGAAGATCTTTCTGTCCAGCAGCGAGAGGTCGATGATCGGCGGGATGTAGCCGTCCTCGAGCGAGCGCAGGCCCTGGACGAGTTCGCCCTGGAGCGGCTCGGCGGCCACGATCTGCGTGTCGGGGTCCTCCTCCCTGAAGCGGCGGGCGTTGCCCATCAGCGTGCCGCCGGTGCCGAGCCCGGCCACGAACGCCGCGACGGTGTCGAGCTCCTCGAGGATCTCGACCGCGGTGCCGTTGTAGTGGGCGTCCGGGTTCGCCGGGTTGCCGTACTGGTAGGGCATGTAGTAGCTCGAGTCGGCCGCTGCCATCTCGAGCGCCATCGCCACCGCGCCGTTCGAGCCCTGCTCACCCGGCGAGTAGACGATCTCCGCGCCGTACATCCGCAGCAGCTGTGTGCGCTCGGCCGTCACGTTGTCGGGCATGACCACCTTGAGCGGGTAGCCCTTGCGCCGGCAGATCATGCCGAGCGAGATACCGGTGTTCCCGGAGGTCGGCTCGAGGATCGTCTGGCCGGGCGCGATCAGACCCTCCTCCTCGGCGCGCTCGATCATCGAGCGGGCCACGCGGTCCTTCACCGAGCCGGTCGGGTTGTAGCTCTCCAGCTTGGCGTAGATGCGAACGCCCGGCTTCGGGCTGAGCCGCCGAAGCTCGACGAGCGGCGTGTTGCCGATCGCCTGGACGATGTCGCCGTACTTCCCGCCGCACGGCCTGTTATCGAGGCGCGGATCCAGCACTTCAGAAAGTGTAGTACCAGCCCGACTCGGTAGTGGGTCAGTTTGAATATTCCGATTCGGAGGGCTACGATCAGGCGCATACCAAAGCGGTCAAGCAAAGCGCCCGTGGACCTGCAACCAGCTCGCCTAAGCAGCTCGTGAATGAGGCCACTGGCGAAGCTCCGCAGCAGCGCGCTGAGCCCGAGCGCGAGAAGGACCCTGCTGCCGTCGAGCTTGGCTCGGCGCGGTGGCCTGAAGGGCGGAAAGCTGCCCGAGCCAAGAGCTTGACGGCCGTGCAGCGGTCAGAGATCGCCCGGAAGGCTGCCGCTACGCGCTCGAGTGCCGCGAAGGCGCGTCAAACAGACTGAACACGTTGTCCGGGCGTGCGACTCCGGGATCGTCCCGCAGGAAATCCCGTTCGAACTCATGTGCCGTCAGCAAGATCGCTTCCGCCAGCTCGGGCGCTTGTACTCGTGGTCGTGTAGGTGAACCCCGATCGCCTTCGTCCACCAACGTCGGCGGTTCTGGCGATAGCTCGTACGGTTCGGCGGTGTTGTAGCCGCGGGCGCTGTGCTGCTTGTAGAGCCGCACGGCCGCTGCCGCGGTCGATAGCGTTCATGACCTCGGCGCGCTTGATGATGCGCCTTCATTGACAGCCGCCAATAGGTCTTGAGGTTCGGTAGGCGGTTGAACGTTGAGCCGTCGAGCGTCCTGCATGAAGTGAGCCACAGGCGCCAGCAGCTCGCCCGCGAAAGCGTCCGCCTGTTCTTCCGGGTCGCCATTCGGGCGGGCTGCGTGCATCGTCAGGTGCCCCAGCTCGTGCGCCATCGTCCAGCGCAAGTCGGCGGTCGGGATAGTCGAGTTCAGGAAGAACAGCGGGTGCCCGCCCTTCGTCCAGCAGCTCATGCCGAACAGCTTCCGGTGGCCGAAGTCCTCCATCAGCACGATCCCGCCGGCCGACTCGATCAGGCGGTGAGGTTCGCAGATCGGCCCTTCGGGATGCGCCATGCGGCGCGTAGCGCTCGCGCGCACCTCGACGGCCGAGCCGCCGTACTCGTCCGGGTCGATCGTGTGGAAGATCCGGTCCCCTTCCATTTCGAGGCCGTCGAGCAGCTTGCGCATGTTGATGTTCCGCATGTACATGCGGGCATCGAGTCTGCTTCAGCACCTTCGCCGGGAGCGTCTTGCGCTTCCGGTGGTAGAGGCAGGCGCTCCCGACCTCGCGCACCCGGCCCGGCTCGTAGAACAGCGCGTACCGGGTAGTCGAGGTACTCCGCTATCGCGGCCACGACCTCGCGGCTCGAGGTGGGCGTGATGCCATGCTCGGCCTTCGAGATCAGGCCCTGGCGTGACCCCTGCCGCGTCGGCAACGTCTTCCTGGGTCCGCCCACGGCTCTCTCGCGCCACGATCAGCACCTCGGGGTTGATGGGTGCTGAGTTCATGCCTGCGTCGGCGCGGCTTCGTCCTTCCTGGCCGAGCTTCCTGCTGCGTGGACGTGACGTCGCGGGCTTCGCCTCGTCGGCCAGTCCGTCGAGGATGAGCGGGCAGGATGACCGCGTCGCCGCCGTAGATGTCGTAGCTACCAAGGCAGGTGACCGTTGCAGTCACGGCGGATCTCGATCCGGCCGCAGCTCGGCTCCGTCGAGCGTGTAGCCGCAGGTGAGCATCGTGCGGCGGCGCGAGCGACAGGTCGCCAGTGAGGCGAGCGACCATCTGCTCGCGTGTAGCTCTGGCCTGCGAGGTCGCTTCTGCTGGCCGGTCGGCACGTTGCTGGGCGATCCCCAGGCCCACGTACTTGAACCGCAACAGGATCTCGCGGGCCGACCTTCAGCGCGAAGAAGCCGAGGCAATCGGTCGACTCGCGCCATGCCGCTCGACGCGACGGCTCAAGCTCAGCTCTGAAGGTGACAGTGGATGAAGTTCGCGCGGGCCGTGGCGATCGAGCGGGAGCGCCAAGCGCGCGTGCTGCGTCGACCAGCTCCTCCCACGTCTTGATCGCTGCCTCGTGCGGCGTCGATAGAGCGGCGTCCAGGAGGCCGGCGAGGCGCTCTTCGCGCTGTTTTCGAGTCCAATCACGCGGTCCATCGTACACAGAGTTGGCGGATTTTGGGCTATGTTTTATGAACGATTTCATCTTGACTTCTGTCGAAGCGGTCAAGCATAATGGTCAGTATGAACAGGCTCTCCACCGAGAAGCGCGCCCAGATCATCGGTGCGCTCGTGGAGGGCAACTCAGCATCCGCGCCACGGTGCGGATGACCGGGGCGGCCAAGAACACCGATCACGAAGCTGCTCGTGGACCTCGGGCGAGGCGTGCGCCGAGTACCAGGACCGCGACGCTGCGCGACCTGCCCTGCAAGACGCATCCAGTGCGACGAGATCTGGGCCTTCTGCTACGCCAAGCAGAAGAACGTCCCCGAGGAACACAAGGGCACCTTCGGCTACGGCGACGTGTGGACGTGGACCGCGATCTGCGCCGACACGAAGCTCGTCCCGTCCTGGCTCGTCGGGCGAGCGCACGATTGACGACGCCTGGGTGTTCATGGCGCGACCTCGCAGGGCCGGCTGGCCAACCGCGTCCAGCTCACCACGGACGGGCTACCAGCGCCTACCTGGACCGCCGTCGAGCCTCACCTTCGGGCGCGAGATCGACTACGCGCAGCTGCACAAGATCTACGGGCCGAGCCGAGCGGCGAGGGCACGAGCGCCGCTACAGCCCCGCCGATCTGCACCGGCACCGAAGATCGCAGGTCATCTGCGCGGCAACCCCGACGAGGCGAAGATCTCCACGAGCTACGTGGAGCGCCAGAACCTCACGATGCGGATGGGGATGCGCCGCTTCACGCGCCTGACCAACGGCTTCTCCAAGAAGGTCGAGAACCTCGCGCACGCCGTCGCGCTGCACTACATGCACTACAACTTCTGCCGCGTCCACCAGACGCTCAAGACGACCCCCGCGATGGCCGCTGGCGTGGCCGATCACAAGTGGACGCTGCTACGAGATCGCGGCGCTGCTCGAGGCCTAGAGCGAGAAACGGGGCACAATAGCGGTAGCACACGTGCTGCTAGATCAATCAGGACTCGGATGGCGTCAGCTAACGACCTGTCGCTCGATGTCGGCCCGTCGTACGAGCCATACCGTCTCGGACTACCAGAGATATCGGCATCCTCACCCGCCCTCTGGGAACGAGTTCGCTGCAAAATGCGTTGCCCGGATCCTGGTCAGGTCGGGCTTGTCGCGCTTCTCGGTCATTCCGGATGCTCCTTACCTGGCTCCTCCAGTGTACGCTATGTGCTTCGATCACGCTAGCATCGCAAGTCATCCCTCATTCTTTCGAGTTGATCGCCACGTAGTCCTCAAGCTACGCGCTCGATCAGCTGAGTTCGTCCGCTTCCGGGGAGGTCCGGCACTCGCCTTCCACGCCCTTACCTGACTAACTACTTACGGCGTAGCCGCAAGTAGTCGAGGGCAAGTCCGAGAGCTCGGAACACGACTGCCAAAGGGCTACCTCGAATCACCCCGATCTACGCGTCCTGATTGTGTTAATCATGTGCCGTTCAATCTACCGCCGCTCGTAGCACGCGTCCGGCATTGATCGGCAGCGCGGGCCAACCGTTGACTATGCGAAACCGGCATATTCAAACTGACCCACTACCCCCGACTCGGCCACTACCGCTTCAGCCCTACGACTTTGAGTGCCTCGTCCCGATCGGAATAGGCCTCCAGGCGGCAGACGAGGCCTCCCTTCAGCGTGCAGACCTGCGCGAAATCCATCTGAACCTGGACATGGCTGCCCGGTCCGTAGCCACGCTGCCAGCAGATCACGAGCACGCGGTCATCCTCGGCGTCGATGTACTCCTCGACCCCCGACTCATAGCGCTCCCAGCTCGCAAGCCAGCCGTCGAAGAAGCGACGGATGCCCTCGTGCCCGTAGTAGACGTCGTCCTCCGGCCAGCCCTCGAGCCTGGTCGTGTCCCACTCGATCGCGGGATCGAATACCTCGAAGACGGCGTCGAGGTCCCCTCTGATCCACGCCTCCCAGCCGCGTCTCACAATCTCCACATTCCCCGCAGAGACCAGCACCGTGTCGTCGTGCGAGTACGGCGGCGCGCAGCAGCAGAGCAGCTTGAGCGGGTCCGCGCCGGTGTTCCTGAGCTTGTGGCGCGTGCCGGGCGGGATCACCACGGTGTCGCCCGCGGCCACCTCGCTCTCGTCGTCGTCGAGTCGCAGCCTGCCCTGCCCGGCCGTGAAGAAGTAGATCTCCTCGGAGGCGCGGTGGTAGTGCTCCTCGGTCTCGCCGCCCGGTGGCACGGTCGCCTCGGCCAGGCTCTGGTTCTCGGCGTTCCCTGTCGGGACGCCGGCCAGCTCGCGGATCTCCGAGCCGTCCTTCGTCGTGAAGGCCGCCACGCTGTCGAGCCTCTCGATCCGCATCGCTCAGAGGCTACGGCGGTAGCGCACCTCGCGCAGGTCCGCCCACGCCGCCTCGGTGCGCTCCGTGCCGTCGCGCGTGAAGCCGTGCGTCTCGTAGAACCCGTTCGCGCGCTCGTTCGCCGCGAAGGACCAGACCGTGGCCTCGGTGCAGCCGCGCTCGCGCAGCGACTGAAGCGCCGCTGCCATCAGCTCGCGGCCGACGCCCTGCCTCCAGCGCCCGGTTGCCACGAAGAAGCTGCGCACCTCGCCCACGCTGGGCGCGGCGTCCTCGTCGCGGCTCTCGCCGCAGGCGCTGAAGCCCAGCAGCTCCCCGTCCTCCTCGGCCATCAGCATCGACACTGCCCCGTCCTCGATCAGCGCGTACCAGCGCTCGGGGTGCGGCTCGGGAAACGGGTGCCCGGCCGGCAGCAGGTCGGTGAACGCCGCGCGCGCGGACTCGTCCCACATGCGGGCCCAGGTCTCCTGGTCGCGCCGCGCGGCGAGTCGGATGATCAGCGGCTGCCGCCGGCCATGGCCGGCAGGATCACGATCGTGTCGCTGTCTGAGACGCTCGTGTCGAGACCCTGGAGCACCCGCACGTCCTCGTCGTTCAGGTAGACGTTCACGTAGCGGTTCAGCTCGCCGCCCTCGGAGAAGAGCTGGGACTCGGTCGCGGGGTGCTGCGAGGCGAGCGCGCGCAGGACCTCGCCCACATCAGAGCCGGAGCCCTCGACCTCCTTCGCGCCGCCGACGCTGCCCCGGAGAACCGGGGGGATCTTGATCGTGCTCATGAAGCGCAGCAGCCTAGCCCGCGCCGGCGCAGAACGCCTCGTAGTCCGGGAAGACACCCATCTCCTCGTCGGAGATCTCGCTCGGGTCGCGCGAGCAGATCGGGCACTCCGGGTCGCGGCGGACCTTGAGCTCGGTGAAGGTGGTGCCGAGCGCGTCGTAGAGCAGCAGGCGGCCGGCCATCGTGTCGCCGGCGCCGGTGATCAGCTTGATCACCTCGACCGACTGGAGCAGCCCCATCACCCCGGGCAGCACGCCCAGCACGCCCGCGGCGCCGCACGACGGCGCCAGCTCGGCCGGCGGCGGCGTCGGGTAGAGGCAGCGGTAGCACGGTCCCTCGTACGGGTGGAAAACCGACAGCTGGCCCTCGAAGCCGAGGATCGAGGCCGACACCACCGGCGTCTGGGTGCGCACGCTCGCGTCGTTCAGGAGATAGCGCGTGGGGAAGTTGTCGAGGCCGTCGACGATCACGTCGTAGCCGTCGATGATCTCCATGATGTTGTCCGCGCCGAGCCGGACCGGGTACTTCTCGACCTTCACGTCCGGGTTGATCTCGTGGACGGCGATCTCGGCGGAGTCCACCTTCGGCACGCCGATGCGCTCGTTCGAGTGCGCGATCTGGCGCTGGAGGTTGGAGAGGTCGACCACGTCGTTGTCGACGATGCCGAGCGTTCCGACGCCCGCGGCCGCCAGGTAGAGCGCGGCCGGTGAGCCGAGCCCGCCGGCGCCGAGCAGCAGCACCTTCGCGTCGAGCAGCTTCATCTGCCCCTCGAGGCCGATCTCCGGTACGAGCACGTGGCGCGAGTAGCGCTCGCGCTGCTCGGCGGTGAGCGCGCGCGGGACCTCGACGTCGTAGCCGCGGTCCTTCCAGAGGGTGATGCCGCCGCGCATGGACGCGACGTCCTCGTAGCCGAGTAGCTCCTGCAGTGTGTGGGCGGCGAGGGCGGAGCGCTGGCCGGTTGCGCAGTAGAGGATCACGCGCTTGGAGCGGTCCGAGACCGTTCCCTCGATGCGCGACTCGAGGTGCCCGCGCGGCACGTGCACGGCGCCCGGAAGGTGCGCCTGCTCGAACTCGTGCTGCTCGCGGACGTCGACGATCACGGCACCGTTGCCGTTCTGCCGGAGCTCGAGGACGTCCTTGGGATCGACCTCCTCGATCTGCTCCTTGACCTTGCGAATCAGCTCTGCGCCGGACGCCATTGCCATTACCTCGAAACCCGGTCGGAATTCAACACTTCAGAAAGTGTAGCGGCGGAAACCGGCTCGGACACATGGTCCCAGAACGGCAACCGGGGCGCCATTTGGCGCCCCGGCGGAAGACCCAGACCTAGATTGTGCGGAAGCCCCTGGCAGCAACTCCTGCTTGAAGCCTCACCAGGAGTTTCGTCTTTCCAGCACCGTGCCGATATGGGGTGGAGACCCCATTTGTGCAATCGGGGCCCATTCCGATCCATGAAGAGACCCTCAATGACGCGTCGCGACGATTCCCTCATCGGCCAGGTCGTGGCCGCGAACGTGGTTCTCGTCGCGCTCACACTCTTCGCGGCGAGCCTCGCCGCCGGCCTCGACCTGAACATCGCCGACCAGCGCTGGTCGTTCCTCATCCTCGCGCTGGCAATCATGCTCACGCTCTGCGTGAACCTCTGGATGCTCCAGCGCCGCTTCGCGCCGCTCGAGCGCCTGATCAAGCGGATCGAGAGCATCGACCCCGCCGAGCCCTCGAGCCACCACCTGACCGATTCCGATCCCGTCGAGGAGATCGACCGCCTCTCCACCTCCTTCAACCGCCTGCTCGAGCGCATCGAGGAGGAGCGTCGCCGCTCCGGCACGCTCGCGATGCGCGCCCAGGAGGAGGAGCGCCGCCGGCTCGCGCGCGACCTCCACGACGAGGTCAACCAGGCGCTCACGGCGATCCTGCTCCGACTCGAGGCGCTCTCCCAGGACAGCCCGCCCGATCGCCTTGACGAGCTGACCGAGCTGAAGCGGCTCGTGAACCAGGCGATGGAGGAGCTGCTGAACCTGGCGCGCCAGCTGCGCCCGACCGCGCTCGACGACCACGGCCTGATGCCCGCGATCGAGACACAGCTCAAGCGCTTCTCGGCGCGGACCGGGATCGAGGTGCGCGTCTCGACAGAGGGCGAGCCCGAGACGCTCCCCGAGGACGTGCAGACCGCGGTCTACCGCATCCTCCAGGAGGCGCTCGCGAACATCGGCAGGCACGCGGCGGCCACGGCGGTGTCGGTGGAGATGGAGGTCGAGGACGAGCGCCTCGAGCTCCACATCCGCGACGACGGCGTCGGCTTCGACCCGTCCGCTCTCGTCCGCGAGAACGGCGACGGCCCGGGCGCGGGGCTCGGCCTCAGCGGCATGGTGGAGCGGGCGCGGCTCGCCGGCGGCGAGCTGGACGTGCGCTCGGCACACGGCGGCGGAACCACCGTGACGCTCCGCATCGGACGATTGGCGAGAGTGGCGTCTTGATCCGCGTCCTGATCGCCGACGACCACGGCATCGTCCGTTCCGGCCTGCGCATGCTGATCGAGCGCCAGGCGGACATGGAGGTCGTGGCGGAGGCGGCGGACGGAGTGGCCGCGCTCGAGTCGACCCAGCAGCACCACCCCACCGTCGCGGTGCTCGACGTCTCGATGCCCCGCATGACCGGGCTCCAGGCCGCGCGCGAGATCCGCGCCCACGTGCCCGACACACGCGTGATCATGCTGTCGATGCACGACGACGAGCGCTACTTCCTCGAGGGCCTCGAGGCGGGCGCCGCCGGCTACGTGCTGAAGCGCGCCGCCGACACCGACCTGATCGACGCCGTGCGCACCGTCGCTGAGGGACGCACCTTCCTCTCGGACGAGGCCCAGCGCACGCTGATGGACGAGTGGCTGGGCGGCGCCACCGAGGTCGACGACCCGCTCACGCCGCGCGAGCTCGAGGTCGTGAAGCTGATCGCCGAGGCCTACACGAACAAGCAGATCGCCGAGACGCTGAAGCTCTCCGAGAAGACGGTCGAGTCGCACCGCACCAACGTCTTCGGGAAGCTCGGCATGCGCGACCGCGTGGAGATCGTGCGCTACGCGATCCGGCGCGGGCTCGTCGAGCCGTAGGCCGGCGCCGAGGCGGCCGCGTCCGCCTCCGCCAGGTCGTGGTCCTGGCCGGAGCGCCAGAAGAAAAACGCGACGGCGAACAGCATGATCGCCACGTCCAGGCTCAGCATCAGCCCGCCCGCGATCTGCTGGTCGGTGAGCGGCTTCAGCCCGTGCTCGGAGGTCCGCCCCACGTACCAGTCGTAAGCGGGCGAGCGCATGGCGATGAAGGCCATCCCGAGGAACATCCCGACGAGCCGCGCGCCGAGGATGTGCCCCGCCTTCCAGAGCTCGCCGCGCAGGCGCCGGCGCGTGGGCTCGAGCGCGGGGATCCAGACGAGGATCGCGATCAGGAAGAAGGACTGATGCTGGAGCGCGTGCACGAGCGGGTGGTGCAGCGCGGCCTCGAACGCGGGCGCGAAGTGCCAGCCGTAGAGGACGATGGCGTAGATGGCGATCGCGCCGAGCGGGGAGGTGAGCTTGCGCATCACCCTGCGGAGCGTCTGGCGGCGCGCGAGCGCCACGAGCGCCGGCCGCGGGAGGTAGAAGAAGATCACGGGCGCGCGCACCCCCACCAGGATCAGCGGCGCGCCCAGCTCGGCCAGCAGGAGGTGCTGGGCCATGTGGGCCGACAGCAGATCCTCGGCGAGGTTGTCGAGCGGGGACACGAGCGCGACCACCCAGAGCGCGACGCCGCCGTAGAAGGCGGCCTGCTGGAAGCGGCTGACCTCGAGGCCGCGCCCCTGCGCCACGCGCACGGCGCGGACGTAAAGCGCGACGCCCACGCTGAGGAAGGCCAGCACTCCCGGGTCGAACGTGATCGACACGCGTCGATTGTGACGCTCAGCGATGCTTTCGCCCATGGAGGTCGAGATCCGCGCCGGACGCGGCTCGCGGGACGTGAACACCGTCGTGCGTCTGCACCGGGACGTTTACGAGGGCGAGTACGGACTGGACCGGAGCTTCGTCGCCGATGTGGCCACGCGGCTCGCGGAGCTGCGTCGGCGAGGCTGGCCCGGCCCGCGCGACGGCCTCTGGATTGCCGAGGCCGGCGGACGCGCGGTCGGCTCGATCACGCTGGACGACCAGGGCGGCGGTCTCGGACAGCTCGGGCATCTCGTCCTGAAGCCGGAGACGCGCGGCTCGGGCGCCGGACGCCGGCTCGTCGAACAGGTTCTCGATACGGCGCGCGCGGCGGACTACGAACGCCTTCAGCTGTTCACCTTCCACGACCTGAGTGCCGCGCGAAGCCTCTATCAGAGCGTCGGCTTCGAGAGGGTCAGCAGCGAGCGCGTGACGCGCTGGGGCCGAATCATGGAGTGGGAGCGGTACGAGCTCGCTCTCTAGCCTGCGCCCGGTGAACCCCCGGATCGTCGTCGCGCTGTTCCTCGTCGGCGTCTTCGCGCTCGGCGCGATCGTGCTCGCGGCGGGCGGCAGCGATACCGACGAGAGCTCGCCCAACACGTTCGAGGGCGCACTGATGCCGGAGGGCCTGCGCGCGCCGGACTTCCAGCTGCGAAACCAGGACGGCGAGCCGGTCTCGATGCGCTCGCTGCGCGGGCAGCCGGTGGTGGTCACCTTCCTCTACACGCACTGCCAGGACACCTGTCCCATCCAGGCGCAGACCGTCCGTGGCGCGCTCGACCAGCTCGGCCACGACGTGCCGGCACTCGCGGTCGCGGTCGACCCGCCGAACGACACCCCGCAGAGCGCCCGCAAGTTCCTTGCCGAACAGCGCGCGAGCGGGCGGATCGACTTCGTGTTGGGCTCGCGCGCCGAGCTGCGCCCGCTCTGGAAGGGATTCGCGATACGGCCCCAATCGGTGACGGTGGAGCACCAGGCGCGCCTCACTCTCGTGGACGCGCGCGGCTTCCAGCGCGTCGGCTACCCCGGCGCGGAGGCCACACCCGAGCGGCTGGCGCACGACCTGCGCCTCCTGGAGCGCGAAGCGCGCTGATATTCCGTGTCTTTCGCGTGCGTTTCTATTGAGTTTCGCGAGCGTTTACCGATACACTTCACGGGATGACCACCTCGTTCGCCAGCGAAGCCGCTCATGTCCGCGACATCGGACATCTCGGACCGGCGGACATCGCCCGCGCGACGGGTGCAGACGAAACAACGGTCCGTGCGTGGCTTCGGGGCGAGCGTTCCCCGTCCGGAGACCGTGCGGAAAGGCTGTTCGAGCTGTCGTCGATAGTCGAGCGCCTCGTCAGGGTGATCAGGCCCGAGTACGTGCGGGTGTGGTTACGGAAGCCAAACGAACTCCTCGACGATGACAAGCCACTCGATGTGATCGCGTCCGGCGACTACCGCAAAGTTTCACGCGTGATCGCAGGCCTAGAGACCACCCCCATCTCCTGAAGCGTTGGGCACCGAGGCCACCCACGTCTCGGGGACGTGGTGGAGGCACGTGCCCGCCGGCGCGGATGTGCTTCACCGGCCCGGCGAGCCTCCCGACCTCCGGTGGCAGCACGGGGACGTGGTGGAGGGTCTGTACTTCGCGGATAGCCCGACAACCGCTTGGGCCGAGTGGTACCGCTGGCTCGCAGAGGCGGGCGTCCCACCGATGCAAGCCCTGCCGAGAGACCTGTGGCGGTGGGACGTCGCATTGCCCAGGGTCGCCGACCTCTCCAGCCCGGAACGGCTGGAGGAGTACGGCCTCGGGATGCCATCGCCTGGGCGGCGCGACTGGCCAGCCTTTCAGAAAGTAGGTGACGAGCTGTACCGAGACGGCTGGCCCGGGCTGCTGGCCCCTTCGGCGGCCCGCCCCGACGGACTCATCTTGTGCGTTTTCCGGGAGGTTCGGCGACCGCCGGGAGTGGAGCCCATGCCACCGCCGGAGCGATTCGACCGACCACCGGCACCTCCGACGGGGATGCGGACCTAGGGTTCGCAGCCTTCTCCTACCACCTAGGTAGGATTTGGCCGGTGATGTTCTCGACCAAAGCCGAGTACGGCGTCCGCGTGATGGCCCACCTTGCGAAGCAGGGCGGTGAGGAGCCGATTCCGCTGGGGACGATCGCCGACGCCGAAGGGCTTCCGCTCGCCTACCTCGAGCACCTAGTGCAGCGCCTGCGCAGGGCGGGACTCGTCGAGTCGCGCCGCGGCGCGCACGGCGGCTACACGCTCGCGCGTGGGGCTGAGGAGATCTCGATGGCCGAGGTGGTGAGGGCGCTCGAGGGCGAGATCGCGCCCATCGAGTGCATCTCAGCCGATGCCGACGGCGTGCTCGTCTGTTCTCGCGAGCACTCGGAGCCCTGCCCCACCAAGTTCCTCTGGACACGAGTCCAGGGGTCGATCGTCCGAACCCTGAATGAGATGACGCTGGACGACCTCGTCCAGCCCCTGACAGCTAGGAAGAAGGCCACAACCGTATGACCCTTGAAGTCCAGAACCTGCACGTGCGCACCGAGGACCGGGAGATCCTGCACGGCGTCGACCTCGTCGTGAAGAAGGGCGAGACGCACGCGCTCATGGGGCCGAACGGCTCAGGCAAGTCCACGCTCGCGAACACGCTCATGGGCAACCCCAACTACGAGGTCACCGAGGGCCGCATCCTCCTGAACGGTGAGGACCTCACCGAGGCGGCCCCGGACGAGCGCGCCCGCGCGGGCCTCTTCATGGCCTTCCAGTACCCGGCCACCATCCCGGGCGTCTCCGTCGCGAACTTCATGCGCATGGCGATGAACGCCGGGCGCGAGGAGCCGATCAAGGTCAAGGAGTTCGGAGCCCTGCTGGGCAAGAACATGGAGCTCCTGAAGATCGACCGCGCGTTCACGAGCCGCTACCTCAACGAGGGCTTCTCGGGCGGCGAGAAGAAGCGCGCGGAGATCCTCCAGCTCGCGATGCTCCAGCCGGACTACGCCGTTCTTGACGAGACCGACTCGGGCCTCGACATCGACGCTCTGCGGATCGTCTCCGAGGGCGTGAACGCCATGCGCGGAGACGAGCGCGGCTTCCTGATCATCACGCACTACACCCGCATCCTCGAGTACGTGAAGCCCGACTTCGTGCACATCCTGCTCGACGGCCGGATCGTCCGCGAGGGCGGCTCGGAGCTCGCCACCGAGCTCGAGGAGAAGGGCTACGAGTTCGTGCGCGAGGAGGTGGCCGCGAGTGGCGCCTGAGTTCGTGGAGGACCGCCGCCGCGCCGCGCTCGAGGTCTACGAGTCGGAGGACGTGCCGACCTGGCGCCGCTCCGGCTTCTGGACCACGTCCCTGCGCGGTCTCGACCTCGACGCCCTGGAGCCGCGCCGCTACGAACCAGGCCTCCCCCACCTCGACCTCGGTGACGACGAGCACTCCGCCCTGATCGTGCAGCGCGGCGCGAGCGTCGTGCACACCGACGTGAACGACGACCAGATCGTCGTGATGCCGCTCGAGCAGGCGGTCGAGGAGCACCCCGAGCTCGTGGAGGAGCACTTCGGCAAGCGCCTCCCCTACGACGAGGACAAGTTCGCCGCCGGCACCGCCGCGTTCTGGACCGGCGGGGTGTTCATCCACGTGCCGAAGAACGCTCGTATCGAGAAGCCGATCCAGGTGGTCTGGCTGATCGACGAGCCCGGCGTCGCCCAGTGGGCGCACACCCTTGTGGTCGTGGGCGAGCACGCCGAGGTTCGAATTCGCGAGTTCTTCCTGGGCGGCGACTTCGAGGGCCAGGCCCTCCATGCCGGCGCCTTCGAGCTCTACGCCAAGGCTGGCGCGCAGGTCGACCTGGCTCATTACCAGGACTGGGGCAGCGGCGACGTGTACGACCTTTCGACCCGGAGGGTCGAGGTCGGCCGCGACGCGCGGGTCAAGTGGGTGCCGATCCACCTCGGCGGCCACCTGACCAAGCAGACGCTCGACATCATCACCGCCGAGCCGGGATCCGACATGCGCCACACCGGCATGTACTTCACCGAGGGCGACGAGCACCTCGACCTGTTCACGAGCGACAAGCACGAGGCCGGCCACACCACCGGCGACACGGTCTGGAAGGGCGCGCTCACCGGCGATTCCAGGGCCTCGTATGAGGGGCTGATCCACATCGTGCCGAAGGCATCCGAGGTGGACACATACCTCCAGACCCACCAGATGCTGCTCTCGCCGAAGGCAAAGGGCGACGCGATCCCATCGCTGATCGTCGAGGTGGACAACGTGAGGGCCTCGCACGGCGGGACCGTGGGCGAGCTCGACCCCGAGCAGATCTTCTACATGATGACCCGCGGCATCCCGCGCGCCGAGGCGGTGCGCGTGCTCGTGGAGGGGTACTTCGAGGAGGTCGTGATGCGCCTCGACGACCCCGGCCTCGAGGACCTCGTGCGCCGGCGCATCAGCGAGAAGCTGGCCGCCGCCGAGGATCAGGTCAAGGAGTTCATCGGGGAGCGCGCCGAGGCGAGCTGATGGCCAATGTCGCCACCCAACCGCTGGTGGACGTCCGCGCCGACTTCCCCGTGCTCGCGCGCGAGTTCGCGGGCAAGCGGGTGGCGTACCTCGACTCGGCGGCCACGTCGCAGCGCCCCGAGCAGGTGATCGCCGCGATGGACCGCTTCCAGCGCGAGTCCTACGCGCCGATCCACCGCGGCGTGTACGAGCTGGCGCGCGAGTCGACCGAGGCGTTCGAGTCGGCGCGGACGCGGATCGCGGAGTTCGTCGGCTGGGAGCCGGCCTGCTCCATCTTCACCCGCAACGCCACCGAGGCGATCAACCTGGTGGCCTACGCGTGGGGCCGCGACCACGTCGGCGAGGGCGACGAGGTGCTCATCAGCGAGATGGAGCACCACTCGAACATCGTCCCCTGGCAGATCCTCTGCGACGAGACCGGCGCGAAGCTGCGCTACCTCACGCTCACCGAGGGCGCCGAGCTGTCGCTCGACGAGCTCGACTCGATCCTCGCCGAGGGGCGCGTGAAGCTGGTGGCGGTTGCGCACGTGTCGAACGTGCTCGGCACCATCAACCCCGTGGCCGAGATCGTGCGGCGCGCCCGCGCCGCCGGCGCGCTCACGCTCGTCGACGGCTCCCAGGCCGTGCCGCAGATGCCGGTCGACCTCGCCGAGATCGACGCCGACTTCTACGCATGGACCGGCCACAAGGCGCTCGGCCCGACCATCGGGCTCCTGCACGGCCGCCGCGAGCGGCTCGCCGCCATGCGGCCGTTCCTCGGCGGCGGGCACATGATCTCGCGCGTGGAGCGCGAGCACTCGACCTGGAACGAGCTGCCCTACAAGTTCGAGGCGGGCACCTCGGCGGCCACCGAGGCCGTCGGGCTCGGCGCCGCGATCGAGTACCTCGACGCGATCGGGATGGATCGCATCCGCGCGCACGAGCGCGACCTCACCTCCTACGCGCTCGAGCGGCTGCCCGAGGTCGAGGGGATCCACCTCTACGGGCCCTCGGACCTGGACCACCGCGGCGGCGTGGTGGCGTTCGCAATCGACGGCATCCACCCGCACGACATCGCCGAGCTGTGCGACCGCGAGGCGGTCTGCGTGCGCGCCGGGCACCACTGCGCCCAGCCGCTTATGCGCTGCCTCGGCGTGGGCGCCACGGCACGCGCCTCGTTCCACGTCTACAACTCACGGGACGAGGTCGACCGGCTGGTGGACGCGCTCGTGAAGGCGCGAGAGGTATTCGAGCTGTAATGGACGCTCTCTATCGCGACTTCATCCTCGAGCACTACAAGAGTCCGCGGAACTTCGGCGAGCTCGAGCCGCACGACCTCCAGTGGCACGACCACAACCCGCTCTGCGGCGACGAGCTCGGCGTGCACATCGTGGTCGAGGACGGCCGCGTGAAGGACCTCCGCTTCCACGGCCAGGGCTGCGCGATCTCGCAGGCCGCCGCATCGATCTCCTCGGAGGAGCTGATCGGAATGCCGGTCGAGGAGATCCAGCGCCTGGACGCGGACTGGGTGATCGAGCAGCTCGGCATCGACATCTCCCCCACACGCCGCAAGTGCGCGCTGCTGTCGCTGAAGGTGATGCGCGGCGCTACGACGGGCGACGCAAGCTGGCCTGAGTAGCCAGCCGCTCCACCAGCCAGAGGTCGTAGATGTAGCCCTGCGGGTGTGCCGTGACCGGCCGGCGCGCAAGGATGCCGTCCGGCCCGCCCTCGACCGTGACCTCGCGCCACACGGAAGGCGCCGGGGCCAGGCCGGCGACGAAGGCTTCGACCTCGGGAAGCGCCCCGGCCTCCGCGGCGAGCCGACCATCCTCGTCTCGAATGCGGAAGGGCGCGACAGGCGTTTCCACGTGGACCTCGTAGGCGCCACGTCCGCGCCATATGGACGGAACGACGCCCATCCGCAGCGCCACACGCCGGCCATGACGAGTCCCGCTGAATTCGGTGGCGGGCACGTCGGAATTCGTCTGAAGGACGTCGCGCTCCTCGCCCAAGCCGTGCTCCTCGGTGATCGTCGAAGCGTTCTCGGTCGGCGGCTCGGTCTTGAGCGCCTCCCAGAGGACCTCCCAGCGGAACGCACCCGGGTCGGTGATTTCCGCGGCACGCCCACGCATCTCGGCCGGCGAGGGGCCACCGCTGTGACCGTCATTCGAAGCAGCTGCTCTCGAGAAAAGTCTCATGTCGAGCATCCTGACCTCCGATGCGGAACGCTCCCAGGGGGGCTGTCCGCCAAATCGGTGGCGGATTTCCGACACGTGTGTCGAGTCGCGTAGCCTCAATGGGGATGGCCGTCCCGGTGGAAGGAAGCACACCCACCCAGATACGCGCCGAGAACTTCCCCGATCTCGGCGACGAGGTGATGTACCCACGCCTGTCGGAGGAGAAGCTCAAGCGGCTGGCGGAATCGGGTGAGCGGCGCTCCTTCGCCGCCGGGGAGACGCTCTACGAGCAGGGGCAGCGCGAGGTGCCCTGGCTCGTCGTAGAGCGCGGCAGGGTACGAGTGCTCGACCGGAAGCCCGGCAAGGACGTCTGGATCGCTGAGGCCGACGCCGGCACGTTTCTCGGCGACATCGCCGTCTTCACCGGAGAGCCCGCCATAGCGGAGTGCGTGGCGGACGAGCCGACCGACGTGATCGCCTTCGAACGCCCGGCGCTGCGGGCGATGCTCGCGTCCTGGCCAGTGATGGCCGAGCTCGTGCTGCGCACGATGATGGCCCGTAGGGAGTGGCACGAGGAGCACGGCTACGGCGTGCTGCGACTGATCGCGCCGCGCGACTCGCGGCGCGCCTTCGAGGTGCGCGACCTGCTCGAGCGCAACCTCATCCCGGTCAAGTGGTACGACGTGGACACGGATCCCGAGAGCGCCGCGATGCTCAACTGGCTCCAGATCCCGCGCGAGGAGACACCGGTGCTCGTGCGGAGCACCGCGGTACTGCGGAACCCGTCGGCCGCCCAGGTCGCGCGCGACCTGGGGCTGCGCGCGCAGATCGACGGCGAGCGCTTCGACCTCGTCGTGCTCGGCGGCGGCCCCGCCGGGCTCGCCGGGGCCGTTTACGGCGGCTCCGAGGGGCTGCGCACGCTCGTGGCGGAGGCGTGGGCGCCCGGCGGACAGGCCGGCACCAGCACGCGGATCGAGAATTACCTCGGCTTCCCCACGGGCATCTCGGGCAGCGCGCTCACTCGCAAGGCGACGCTGCAGGCGCGCCGCTTCGACGCCGTGCTGTCGAGCTTCCACCGCGCCGTCGAGCTTGCGCGCGGGCCGGAGGGCCTGGTGCGGGTCGACCTCGACGACGGGCAGCACGCGCTCGCCCGCACCGTCGTGGTGGCCACGGGCGCGCGCTGGCGGACGCTTGACGCGGACAACGTCGAGCGCTTCACGGGAGCGGGCGTCTATCACCACGTGATGGCCACTGACGCCGAGCGCTGCCGCGGCGAGGACGTGATCATCGTCGGAGGCGGCAACTCGGCCGGCCAGGCCGCGCTTCACCTGTCGCGGGCCGCGCACAGCGTCCGGATCGTCGTTCGCGGGGAGGATCTCGCCGCGACGATGTCGCGCTACCTGGTCGACCGCATCGAGACGCGCTCCAACGTGGAGATCATCACCGGCACCGAGGTGGCCGCCGTGCACGGCAATGGCCGGCTCGAGCACGCGGATCTGCGCAGGGGCGCCGATGGGAGCGTCGAGCAGGTCGACACGACGGCCGTCTTCGTGATGATCGGCGCCGAGCCGTGCACCGAGGCGGTGCACATGATGGTCGACCTCGACGAGTCCGGCTACATCACCTGCGGCGACGGGGCGGCGGAGTGCGAGGGCCCGAACCGCTGGCCGGAGCGCGACCGCTCGCCGCATCTGCTCGAGACCACCTGGCCTGGCGTGTTCGCCGCCGGCGACGTGCGCGCCGGCTCCACGAAGCGAGTGTCGAGCGCCGTCGCCGACGGCGCCCTCGCGGTTCGCTTCGCGCAGCTCGTGCTCGACGCCTGACGCGGGTTACCTGTGGCGGCGCCGGATGGTGACCGCCGCGACGGTTCCCTTCGACCTGCCCGCTCCGTCGTGTGCGGCGTTCGTGTCCTTCGCCCTCAGCCGCCGCCGCGTGCTCAGCAGCCGCCGGCCGGCCTTCGACATCCGCACCCGCACCCGGGCCTGCTTGCCGGGGCCGATCGAGAACGGTGCCCGTCCGAGGACGACCGTCGTGGCCGCGCGCGAGCTGGTCCGCCGGCGCCGCGCGGTGAGCTTCGTGCGGCCGGAGCAGCGGCCGACGGTTCCCGCGGGGCAGCTCAACCTCAGCGTGACGAACCGTCCTGACGTCGTGAGCTTGGTGGACACCAGCCTCACGCCGGCGAACGTGGCTGGCGAGGGCGGCGTGGTCGGCGTCCCAGACGGATCGGTGCCTCCGCCGCCCGTGCTCCCGCCGCCTGCCGGGGGGACGACGTACTCGTCCGCGCCGATGTCCGTCGTACCGTTCGCGCGCAGATCGCCGTCCACGTCGAGGTCGCCGTTCCTGGAATCGTCGGCGCCCGCGTTGATGGTCGGGGAACCGGCCGCCTGGCGGTAGTCGCCGGCCGCCGGATCGACGAAGATCGGGTCGAGGCCGAGGTTGCCGAGACCGTACGTGAAGCCGGCGTTGGAGCCGGACTTGTAGAGCGTCCCGGCGGGATAGGCCGAACTCCCGATCCCGATCGTGGCGTGGCCGCCGGCATTGTCGGTGCGGGCGCCGAAGCTGGCGCCGCCCGGGCCGCCTCGGGCGATCACGTTGTTCGCGCCGATGAACACGTTCCCCGCAGGCGTCGCCGCGAATGCGTCTACCGCAACGCCCCCACTCCCGGGGGCGATCGCCGTGACGTTGCGGAGCACGCTGTTGCTGGTGCTGTTCGAGTTTGAGCGAATCGCCACTGCGCCGGGCCCGGTCGCGACGACGATGCTGTTTCGGACCGTGCTGCCGTCGATGAAGAGCGGATAGTTGGGAGCCCTCACGACCACCTGGTCGAGCAACGCGCCTATCGCCCAGACGGCCCCTGGGATCGTCTGATCGACCTCCACGTAGCGCAGGGCGGACCCTGTGTGCAGGCTGACGAACTGGCCGCCGGTGAACAGCAGGCGCGGACGGGGCTGCCCGGCGACGCCATGGATGGTGATCGGGGCCGGATCGACGACGTCGTCGAACATCGCGTAGTCGCCGGGGTTGAGGATCACCTCGTCGCCCGCGTGGGCGCCCTGAACGGCCGTCGTGATCTTGCAGGGGACGGCGGCGCTGCAATCAGTGCCGGCGCCCCCGGGGCTGGCGTAGCGCTGCGTGGCCGCCCAGGCTGATGGGCTGAGCGCCGCGGCGCCGAGCGCGCCGCCGACGACGGTGAGCAGGAACAGGCGGCGTGTCCGCGATCTGAGCATGGACCCACGGTGACGTCGCACCGCCACCGCGGCCAGGGGGGCTGACCGCCGATCTCGTGGCGGAAAACCGACAGGTTGGGCCTCGCCCTGCAGGAACCCGCGTTAGGGTTTCCTCGGCGCGGTTTCGCGTCGTTCGTTCGCAAGGAGAGATCACGAGCGCGCACGCACATCTCCGCACGGCCGAGCCGGCGTCATCGCCGACGGGGCTGGCCACGGGGCGTGCGGCCGCGCGGGCGCGCGCTGTGGTCCGCTACGTCGCGGGGGTCCTGGCCCTCGCGGCGGCCTACTACGGCGCCGGCCGTGGCGCCCTCGCGCTGCAGTACAGCGGCCCGGTCACCGCGATCTGGCCGCCCGTGGGGGTCGCCGTCGCGGCGATCTACCTGGGCGGGCTGCGTTGGTTGCCCGCGGTGCTCATCGGGGATGTGCTGCTGTCCTATTCCGGGCTTCCGATCGGCAGCCGCATACTGATGTCCCTCGGGAACGTGGCCGACGTCCTGGTGATCGTGCTGCTGCTGCGGCAACTCGTTGGGCCCCGGGCGGCGCTGGATCGGCTCGGGCAGATCGGCGCGTTGTTGGCCGCCATCGCCGCCGGCGGCGCGATCAGCTCGACCTTCGCGCTGGTGTCGGTGCGCGCGGGCGGCGCGATCGGATCCCCCGAGAGCTGGAGCTTCTGGCGGAGCTGGTTCCTGAGCGATATCGCCGGTTCGCTGGTCGTCATTCCCCTGGCCCTGGCGTGGGCGCGACCGCCCTCTCCCGCATGGAGGGGCAGAGGCAGGTTGGAGGGCGCGCTGATGATCGGTGCCGTCGTCGCGCTGAGCGTGATCGCGCTGTCGAGCAGCCAGGCGCTCACGTACATGGTGTTCCCGGCGCTGATCTGGGCCGCTCTTCGGTTCGGCCAGCAGGGGGCGACCCTTGCCGTGGCGGTGGCCGCCGGGTTGACGGTCTGGCTCACCGCTCGCGACGTGGGGCCGTTCGTGACCCAATCGATCACGGACAGCACGCTCAGCACGCAGCTCTACATCGCGGTCGCCGCACTGGCCACCCTCTGCCTGGCCGCAGTGGTGAGCGAGCGGCGACGAGGCGCCCTGTTCCTCGCCGAGTCCCGGCGCCGCGAGGGCCAGCGCGCCGCGGAGGAGCGCCAGCGCATCGCCCGTGACCTGCACGATTCGGCCGCGCAGTCGCTCTTCGCGACGACGCTTCATCTGCGGACGGCCGAGCGGGTGCTGGCACGGGACGCGATCGGCCCCACCGAAGGTGTGCAGAAGGAGCTCGATCAGGTCTGGCAGCTCACGCGCGCAGCCCTGGCGGAGATGCGCGCCGCCATCTTCGAGCTGCGCCCCAACGGGATGGCCGAGGAGGGGCTGCTCGCCGCGCTCGTGAAGCACGCGGGTGCGATCAGCGTCCGCGAGAAGCTCCCCATCGCGGTTCACGGCCCCGAGGAGCGGCTGCCCCTCGCGCCCGAGGCGGAGGACCAGCTCTACGCCCTGGTCCGCGAGGCGCTCGCCAACGCCGTCAAGCACGCGAACGCGACCGCCGTGGCGATCGACGTCAGCGCGATCGATCACGTGGTCGCGATCGAGGTGCGTGACGACGGTTGCGGCTTCACGCCCGCGGATGCAGGGGATCGAAGCTTCGGGCTGCAGTCCATGCGCGGCCGCGCTGTCCAACTCGGAGGCCGGCTGACGATCACGAGCGCGCCGAACCTCGGCACGGCGATCCACGTCGAGGTTCCGACGGTCCCGAACCACCCTTGATGGCGGCCGACCTCCCCTCCTACCTGCCGTGGCGGATCTCGGGTACCTACCTGGAGGCGTGCAACTGCGAGGCGATCTGCCCGTGCCGGAGGATCGGCGGCCGGGCCGGCGGGCGCTCGACCCACGGCATCTGCCTGGGCTCGCTCTCCTGGCAGATCGAGGAGGGCGAGGCCGGCGACGTTGACCTCGCGGGGATGCGCGCGGTGCTCGCGAACCGGTACGACGACGACGAGTCCGGCTCGCCCTGGACGTTCGCCCTCTACGTCGACGAGCGCGGAGACGAGCGCCAGCGCGAGGCGCTCGAGGGCATCTTCCTGGGACGCCTGGGCGGCACGCCGGAGCTCCAGTTCCCCTGGGTCTGGAAGCCGAGCAACCTGATCGGCGTGCGCCACGTGGCGATCGAGGTCGACCACACGCCCGGCCGCGGCTGGTTCCGGGCCGGAGGCCAGGTGACGGTGAGGGTCCGTGAGCCGTTCGCAGAGCAGGAGACGGTGACCTGCGTCATCCCCGGCCACGACCGCTCGGGCAGGGAGGTGGTCGCGGAGCTGCTGAGCGTGGAGGAGGGCCCGCTCGAGTTCGAGCTGAGCGGGAAGTGCGGCTACGAGGCGACCTTCGACTACTCGTCGGAAGCCGGCTAGCGCACCGAACGACAGCTTGGAAGGCGGCCCGATGCCAGGTGGGGAATCTCGGTTGCTATATCCGCCACTCAGATGCCCCACCTTGGGTGGACCCCCTCAATGCAAGCCGTTCGGGGCGCCGGCAACCATTACACCAACGCCGCCGCGGCTTCCCTCACGGCGGCCACGAGCGCCTGCGTGGACGGGCGGGCGGCGTCCGAGGCGCGCGTGACGGCGAAGATCGACCGGTCGAGCGAGGCGCCGGCGATGCCGCGCAGCGTCACGCCCGGGTGGCGGCCCGGCACCACGAGGTCCGGCAGCATCGTCACGGCCAGCCCTCTGGCCACCAGCGCGAGGCTGACGGTGGCGTCGTTGGTGCGATGGCGGATGTCGGGCTCGAAGCCGCCGTGCTCGCGGCAGGTGCGCTGGGTCATCTCCTCCCAGCCCATGCCCGCGTGACCGGTGGTCCAGGCCTCGTCTGCGAGCTCGGCCAGCGGCACTGCGTCCCTGTGGCGGCGCGCCGCGGGATGGCGCGCGGGCAGGATCATGTGCACGCGGTCGCGGAGCAGCTCGTGTGCATCGAGCCCCGCGGGCAGGCTCCGCGGCTGGTGCGGCCACTCGTCGCCGAGCACGAGGTCCACGTCGCCGAGCGCGAGCGCGGGCAGGGCCTCCTCCGGCTCCGCCTCGATCAGCTCGCATCGCAGGCGCGGCGCGTCGCGCGCCAGCGCCTCCATCGCGGGAACCGCCAGCCGCAGGGAGACCGACTGAAAGCCCGCAATCCGACCGCGGCCCGTCACGATGCCCGCGGCCGCCGCCAGATCCGCCTCGGCGACCGCCGCGCGCTCCAGCAGCGCGTCGGCGTGCTCCACCAGCACGAGGGCGGCGTCGGTCAGGCGCACGCCACGCCCGGCTGGCTCGAGCAGGGGCACGCCGACCTCGCGCTCCAGCATCGCGAGCTGCTGCGAGACGGCCGAGGGGGTGAACTGGAGCGCGTCCGCAACGGCGGCGATGGTTCCGCGCTCGCTCAGCTCGCGCAGCAGCCGCAGGCGTCGAAGCTCCAGCATTGTGCAGTAACGCTACTGCATTTCATGTAGAAATCGGAATCGTTCCTGATGAGTGGATCGGGCAGGATGCGGTCCATGAAGTCCTCCGGAACGCTCCTCTGCCTCGGCTCCGCCTCCGCGTTCGGCGCTATGGCTGTGCTCGGAAAGCTCGCCTACGACGACGGCGCCACCGTCGGAACGCTGCTGGCCATTCGCTTCCTGCTGGCCGCCGCGCTGTTCTGGGCACTCGTCTTTGCCGGCGGGTCCGCCGGGGAGCTTCGTTCCCTGGGCGGCCGCGACCTCGGGGTCGGCCTCGCGCTCGGCGCCTGCGGCTACGCGATCCAGGCCGGCTGCTACTTCACCGCGCTCGAGCGGATCGACGCGTCGCTGCTGTCGCTGCTGCTTTACACCTTCCCCGCGATGGTGGCCGCGGCCGCGATCGCCCTCGGCCGCGAGCGCATCGACGCGCGGCGCGTGGCCGCGCTTGTGCTGGCATCCGGCGGGCTCGCTCTCGTGGTAGCCGGCGCGGGGACAGGCGCGCTCGACCCGCTGGGCGCGGCACTCGGGCTCGGCGCGGCGGTGGTCTACAGCACCTACATCCTCGTGAGCGAGGGAATCGTCGGGCGCGTGGGGCCGCGGCTGCTCTCGGCACTCGTCTGCAGCGGCGCGGCGGTCACGCTGACGCTCGGCTCCGCGCTGCTCGGCGAGTTCCGGCCGGGCGAGCTCACGGCCGCCGGCTGGGGTTGGCTGGCCGCCCTGGCCCTGGTCTCGACGGTCGCCGCCGTCAGCCTCTTCTTCGCGGGGCTGCGGCGCGTTGGTCCCACCACCGCATCGATCCTCTCCACGGCCGAGCCGGTCGTGACGGTGCTGCTCGCCTTCCTAGTGTTCGGCGAGCTGTTGGGGCCGGTGCAGCTTCTCGGGGGCGCCCTCGTGCTGGGCGCCGTGCTCGTGCTCGCGAGCTACCGTCCCCGGCAGGTGATCGAGGGGGCGGCGGCATGAGCGGACCACTCGCAGGAAGGGTCGCGCTGGTGAGCGGCGCCACGCGCGGCGGCGGGCGCGGCATCGCGGTCGCGCTCGGCGAGGCCGGCGCGACGGTGTACGCCAGCGGCCGCAGCACTCGCGAGCAGCGCTCCGAGATCGACCGCCCGGAGACGATCGAAGAGACGGCCGAACTCGTGAGCGCGGCAGGCGGCGAGGGCATCGCGGTCGAGGTCGACCACCTCGAGCCAGAGCAGGTGGCCGCCCTGATCGAGCGCATCGACTACGAGCAAGGTCGCCTCGACGTGCTCGTGAACGACATCTGGGGCGCCGAACACCTCTTCGAGTGGAACAAGCCCATCTGGGAACACGACCTCGAGCGCGGCCTGCGACTGCTGCGCCTCGCGATCGACACCCACCTGATCACGAGCCACCACGCGCTGCCGCTGCTGGTGCGGCAGCCCGGCGGACTCGTGGTCGAGGTGACCGACGGAACCGCCGCCTACAACGCCGACCACTACCGCGTCTCGACCTTCTACGACTTGGCGAAGACCTCCGTGATCCGCCTCGCCTGGGCCCAGGCGCAGGAGCTCTCAGAGCACGGCGGCACCGCCGTGGCGCTCACGCCGGGATGGATGCGCTCGGAGCTCATGCTCGAGCACCACGGCGTCAGCGAGTCGAACTGGCGCGACGCGACCGAGCGCACGCCGCACTTCTGCATCTCCGAGACGCCGCTGTTCGTGGGCCGCGCGGTGGCCGCGCTGGCGGCGGATCCCGACGTCTCGCGCTGGAACGGGCAGTCGCTCTCCAGCGGCGGGCTCGCGCAGGAGTACGGCTTCACCGACGTCGACGGAACGAGGCCCGACTGCTGGCGCTACATGGTCGAGGTGGTCGAGGCCGAGGGCGTGCCGGCAGGTGACAAGGGCTACCGCTGAGCGTTAGGTTCCGCGGTCAACCAAGGAAGGGACGACACAGTGACATCAAGCACCGCAGACTCCGAGCTCAAGGCACGCCATCGCAAGATGTGGGCGTCGGGCGACTACCCGTCGATGGTCGAGACGTTCCTGCTGCCGCTGGGCCCACGGCTCGTGGACGCCTGCGGCATCGGGGAGGGCATGCGCGTTCTCGACGTGGCCGCCGGCACCGGTAACGCCTCGATCGTGGCTGCGCAGCGCGGCGCGAGAGTGACCGCGAGCGACCTGACGCCCGAGCTGTTCGAGGCCGGCCGCGCCCGCGCGGCGAAAGAGGGTGTTGAGCTCGAGTGGGTCGAGGCGGACGCGGAGAACCTGCCGTTCGAGGACGCGTCCTACGACGTCGTGATGTCGTCGATCGGCGCGATGTTCGCGCCGCATCACCAGGACGTGGCCGACCAGCTCGCGCGCGTCTGCCGGCCGGGAGGCACGATCGGACTGCTGAGCTGGACGCCCGAGGGCATGATCGGCGGGCTCTTCCGCACGATGGGCCCATTCGCCCCGCCGCCTCCCCCGGGCGCGCAGCCGGCGCCGCTGTGGGGCAGCGAAGACCACCTGCGCGAGCTGTTCGGCGATCGCGTCGAGTGGGGCACGCTCGAGCGCGACAACCTCGAGATCGACGCCTTCGAGCATCCCCGCGACTGGGGCGAGCACTTCAAGGCCCGCTACGGCCCGACGATCGCCACCTACGCGAACGCGGCAAAGAACGGCCAGGAGGCCGAGCTCGACGAGGCGCTGATGGCCTTCTGCGAGGAGTGGAACCTGGGCACGGACGACGACGCCCGCTTCGAGCAGGAGTACCTGGTCTCGGTCGGCAGTCGCGCCTGACGGTGAAGGGGTGGTTTCCGTCGACCGTCCTGCTTTACCGGGATATAGACCCCCCTAGGCAGGACAGTCGATCTCCTCAATGCTGTCGTTCGCATGCGGCCCGCCCGGGGCGGGCTCAGGCCCGGTCGGCGCCGCTCGCGGGGTTGTCCCGAGCCCAGGCGATGATCTTGTCCGAGCCGCTGATCACCTCGCCGTCGTCGGTCTCCAGCACGGGGACCATTGACTGGCCGGTGAGGCTGCGGACCTTGCCGCGCTTCGGGTTCATGAAGTCGGGCAGAACTCCCCAGCCGTAGACCTTCTCGACCTCGTGGTTCCAGCCGGCCTCCTTGAGCGCTTCGTGGGCGTTGGCGCAGGGATGGCCGCCGGGGCGCGGGGTCTGGAAGGTTCCCCAACAGACGTATAGGCGCATGGCGCGAGCCTAGTCCACGAGCGCCGGAACGGCAGCAGGGGCCGGGCGGACGAACACGCTGTCGCCCACCTCGTGCAGCTCCAGCGACGGCAGCTGCACCAGGAGGACCTTGCCGCCCTCGTGGCGCAGCCGGTAGAGCACGTCGTGGCCGCGGAACTCGCGCGCAACCACCTCGGCGTTCGGGTTGGCGTCGGCGCGCAGCTCGAGCTGCTCGGGCCGCACCGCCACGTGCACCGATCCGCTCGTGGGAACGCGCAGGTCGAAGACGCCGAGCTCGGTCTCCACGCCGCCGCCGCGCGCCACGCCGGAGAGCACGTTCACTTCGCCCACGAATTGGGCGGCCCAGCGCGTGGCCGGGGCGCCGTAGACCTCCACGGGCGGGCCCACCTGCACGATCTCGCCATCGCGCATCACCGCCAAGCGGTCGGCGAGCGAGAGCGCCTCCTCTTGGTCGTGGGTCACGAGCAGCGCCGTGGCCTCCGCGTCGCGCAGGATCAGCTCCACCTCGCGCCGCAGCCCGGCGCGCAGGGTGGCGTCCAGGCTCGAGAAGGGCTCGTCGAGCAGCACGAGCTCCGGCTCTGGCGCGAGCGCGCGGGCGAGGGCCACGCGCTGGCGCTCGCCGCCGGACAGCTCGTGCACGCCGGTGCGCGCCTTGTGCTGGAGGCCGACCAGCTCGAGCGTGCGCCGCGTGAGCGAGTCGCGCTCCTCGCGCGGCCGGTTCGCGAGCCCGAAGGCCACGTTGCCCTCCACGCTCAGGTGCGGGAACAGCGCGTAGTCCTGGAACACCATCCCCACGCGCCGCTTCTCCGGCGGCACGATCCGGCCGGGCCCGGCGACCACGTCGTCGGAGACCACGACGCAGCCGGCGTCGGGCTGCTCGAAGCCGGCGATCACGCGCAGCAGCGTGGTCTTGCCGCATCCGGACGGCCCCAGCACGGCCATCAGCTCGCCGCGCTCGATCTCGAGGTTCAGCTCGCGTACGGCCTCGATCGCGCCGAACGACTTCGACAGGCCGCGCACGCGTACGTGGCTCATGCGGGCACCGCCTCGCGCTCCTCGACCCAGCCCCCCACCGCGGGCGAGGCCTCGACCTCGGCGACGCCGCGCCCGGACAGCCTGATCATCAGCGCCACCGGCAGCAGGCCCACCAGCACGATCAGGAGCGCCGGCAGCGCGGCGGTCTTGTAGAGCGACTCGTGGGTGGCCTGCCAGACCGCGATGGCGAGGGTGTCGCCGCCCAGGGGGCGCAGCAGCAGCGTGGCGGGCAGCTCCTTCATCACCTCGACGAACACGAGCAGCGCAGCCGTGACGAGGCCGGTGCGGAGCAGCGGAACGTGCACGCGCGCGAGCACGTCCAGGCGGTCCGCCCCGAGCCCGCGGGCGGCGTCGTCGAGCTGGCGCGGTATGCGGATCAGGCTCGCCTCGATCGCACTCCAGGCGAGCGCGAGGAAGCGAACGACGTACGCGTAGAAGAGTCCGATCACTGTGCCCGTGAGCAGTAGTCCCGTGCCCAACACCCCATCGATGCGCTGCTCGAGCCAGCCGAGCGGCACGATCACCGCCACAGCGACGACGGAGCCCGGCAGGCCGTATCCGATCGTAGCGGTGCGCGCCGCCCCGGCGGCCACCCTGGAACGGCTCGCCCGCACGCCATAGGCGAGCAGCAGCGCCACCACCGGCACGAGGATCGCGCTCATGCCGGAGAGCAGAGCGCTGTTGCGCGCCGCCGTGCCGAACTCGGGGGCCAGAAGGCCCTCGTTGATCGACTGGAGCGACCACGCCCCGAGCTGCGCGAGCGGCGCGAGCACCACCAGCCCGACCAGCGCGAGCGGCAAGACCACCGCGGCCACGGCCGCCGCGCCGTGCAGGCGCACGGGCGGCACGAGATCGCCGCGGGCGGCGACCTGCGCGTGGCGGGCGCGCCCGCGCGCCAGACGCTCGAGCACCAGCAGCGTGAGCGTGACCGACACGAGCAGCATCGCGAACTGCATCGCAGCCTCGCGGTCGAAGGCGTTGAACCAGACCCGGTAGATCGCGTCCGTGAAGGTCCGCACGCCGAGCAGGTTCACCGTGCCGAAGTCGGCGAGTGCCTCCATCAGCGCGAGCGCGACGCCGCCGAGGATCGCCGGGCGCGCGAGCGGGATCCCCACCCGCAGGATCGCCCGTGCGCGTGAGAGGCCCAGCCCGCGGGCCGCCTCGAGCAGCGTGCGCGACTGGCTGAGGAACGCCGCCCGCGCCAGCAGGTAGACGTACGGGTAGAGGACGAGCGTGAAGATGCAGGCCGCTCCGAGCGTGGAGCGGATGCCCGGCAGGTCGAGGCCGAGCGCGAACAGCGTGAACACGTACCCCGGCATGGCGAGCGGCAGTACGAGCGCCCACTCGATCCAGCGCCGGCCGGGAAACTCGAAGAAGGAGACGAGCGCGGCGAGCCCCGTGCCGAGCAGGAAGGTGCCCGTGCCCACGCCCACGAGCAGCACGGCCGTGGCCTGGATGGCCTCCGGCAGCAGGCCCGAGAAGCGCGACAGGCCGCCCGGGGCGACTATGAAGGAGAGCGGCAGCCCGATCAGCGGCCCCGCCACGAGCAGGGCGCACAGGACCGTGCCGATGGCGAAGCCATCGAGCCGCTGGGCTCTCAGTCCCACCCCACCTCGTCCATCAGGTTAAGCGCCTCCGTGAGGTGCGAGCCCGCGCCCTGCACGTCGATCATGTCGCGCTTGAAGTCGCCGAACTGGGCGATCTGGGGCGACGGCCGCGCGCCCTTTGCGACCGGGAACTCGTGGTTGTTCTGGGCGAAGACCTCCTGCTGGCGCGGCTCGAGCAGGAAGTCGATCAGCTTGCGCGCGGTCTCCGCCTGGTCGCTGCCGTGCACCACCCCGAGCCCGGACAGGTTCACGTGCGTGCCCCTCCCCTGCTGGTCCGCCCATTCGAGCGTGACGGGGAAGTCGGGGTTCTCCTCGAGCTCACGGCCCAGGTAGTACGAGTTGGCGAGGCCCACATCGCAGTCGCCGTCGGCGATCGCCTTCAGCACGTCGGTGTCCGAGCCGAGGATGTCGGGGTCGTTCGCCATCCAGCGCCGCAGCATCCGTTCGGTTGCCGGGCGGCCGTCCTTGGCGAGCCGGTCGGCCACGAACGAGACGTTGTATTCGCTGGTCCCGGAGCGCAGGCAGAGGCGGCCCTTCCAGCGCGGGTCGCCGAGTCCGTCGTAGGTGGTCACCTCGCCGGGCGCGACCCGCTCCGTCGAGCGCATGATGGTCCTGGCCCGCAGCGTGAGCGGCTTCCAGGAGTCGATCAAGCCCGCCTGCTGGGCGCGCCAGAGGTTTGCGGCGTCCACCGTGATCAGCACGTCCGCCGGGGTGTCCTTGCCCTCGGTCTTGAGCCGCTCGTAGAGCTCGGACGCGTCGCCGCCGCGCAGCCGCAGATCGGTGCCGGTTTCCTTGGCGAAGCGCTCGAACGGCTCCTCCTCGCCGTAGTGGGAGCGCGCCGAGTAGATCACCAGCTGGTCCGAGGAGGAGCCGGAGGTCGCGAGGATCACGCCGGCGAACGCCAGCACCATGAGCGTGGCGCCGCCGATCAGGAGAGCTAGGAGCCTTCGGCGCGACATGAATTAGGGGGTGGTCTCGGTGGGCGTCGTCTCGGTGGGCGTCGTCTCGGGGGCCGTGGTCCCCGTGGTGGCGGTCGCGGCGCCGGTTTCGGTGCCCGTGCCGGAGGTGTCGGTGCCGCCGCCGTCCTCGAACGTCACGTCGCCCTCGCGGTCCTCGCCGCAGGCCGAGATCCCAATCGCAGCGCCGGTTCCCAGCGCCGCGGCGATGGCGAGTGTGGCCGTCTTTCGCAGCATGCGCGTTAGGGTAGCCTAACTCCGACCCCCGGGGTCTGGAAAGCCTCCCGGCGCGCTATCCTCCGAGACGTATGGCAGCCACTGACAAGACCCGTGTCCAGAAGCCCAGCCCGATCAAGGAGAACGAGCAGGGACAGCTCGTCGCCAAGAAGGGGATCTCCCGCGAGGTGATCGCGGAGCTCTCCAAGATCAAGGGCGAGCCGGACTGGATGCGCGAGAAGCGGATCAAGTCCTACGAGATCTTCGAGCGCAAGCCGATTCCGACCTGGGGCGTGGACCTCTCCGATCTCGATCTCTCCGAGCTCGTGCTCTACTCGCCGCCCGAGGCCGGGCGCTGGGACAGCTGGGACGACGTTCCGCAGGAGCAGAAGGACACCTTCGAGAAGCTCGGCATCCCCCAGGCCGAGCGTGAGCACCTCGCCGGCGTGGTCGGCGTGTGGCGCCAGGAGCCCTTCTACGAGGGCCTCAAGCAGGAGTACGCGGACCAGGGAATCATCTTCTGCGCCATGGACACGGCGGTCACCGAGCACGAGGACCTCGTGCGCGAGTACTTCATGAACAAGTGCGTGCCGCCGCAGGACAACAAGTTCTCGGCGCTGCACGGCGCGGTCTGGTCAGGCGGCTCGTTCCTGTACGTGCCGAAGGACGTGAAGGTCGACCTTCCGCTCCAGGCCTACTTCCGCATGGAGGGCGCCAACGAGGGCACCTTCGAGCACACGCTGATCATCGCCGACTCGGGCTCCGAGGTGAACTACATCGAGGGCTGCACGGCGCAGACCTACTCGGTCAACTCGATGCACTCGGCCGTGGTCGAGATCTTCGTCAAGGAGGGCGCGAAGGCCCGCTACACGACCGTGCAGAACTGGTCGAAGGACGTGTTCAACCTGAACACGAAGCGGGCGATCGTCGAGGCCCACGGCACCGTCGAATGGGTCGGCGGCTCGATGGGCGCCAAGAAGGTCATGCTCTACCCCGGCTCGTTCCTGATCGGCGAGGGCGCGCGCGCAGACCACCTCAACGTGGGCGTGGCGTCCGGCAACGTGTGGAAGGACACCGGCGCGAAGGTCGTGCACCTGGCGCCCAACACCACCTCCAACATCCTCGCCAAGTCGATCTCCAAGGACGGCGGGATCATGGGCTACCGCGGGCTCGTCCGCATGGGCCACAACTCGCAGGGCTCGAAGGCCCACGTGCAGTGCGACGGCCTGATGATGGACGACCGCTCGCGCTCGGACACCTGGCCCGACATCCAGATCCAGAACCCGCACGTGACCGTGGCCCACGAGGCCGTGGTCGGCAAGATCTCCGACGAGCAGCTCTTCTACCTCCAGTCGCGCGGCCTCACCGAAGAGGAGGCGGCCGCGATGATCGTGAACGGCTTCATCGAGCCGGTCACGAAGGAGCTGCCGATGGAGTACGCCGTCGAGCTGAACAGGTTGATTCAGCTCGAGATGGTCGACTCCATCGGCTAGCCCCTCAGCGGTCTAGCGGTCTAGCTGCGGCAGGCCGCGGTGTCGGTGTCCGTGATGCTGCCGTGCGTGTAGACGCTCTGGAATGTGAGCGCCCACTTCTTCGAGCTCGGGCAGCCGGTGGACTCGACAGCGCCGACGGTCCGGCCGTTCACCCTCGTGGTGCCGGGGAGGGAGAACCGGAGCGTGCGGATCGCGCTCTTCACGCCCACCAGCGGCTGCTGGATGTTGCTCGGGATCGCGACTCGGATCGTGCGGCCGCGGCTCACATTGCCGACGAGCATCTGGTTGATCGGGAGCGGCGTTGCGGTGCTCAGCCAGAGGCCGAGGTCGCCGCTGGTGGTCACGTATGCCCGGACGGCGATCTCCGAGACCAGGCTTCCGTCGCCGGCCGTGGCGGTCACGTGTCCGGAGCCGATGCTGGAGCCCTTCGGGCAGGCGGAGTCAGACTTCGCGTTGTTGGCCTTGAGCGGGTCGCAGCGCTTCTTCTTCGGCCATGCACCGCCCCGGAACTGGAACTGCTTCGGAAGCGTGATGTTCAGGGCCGACGAGGTGGCCGGCTGTCCCGTGCCGGAGCGCGTGGACCCCGCGAGCGCGATCGTCAGGTTCGCAGGACGTGGGCTGCGCTTCGTCCCGGACTTCTTTGACTTCGCGGTGGTCGTGAAATTCACGTTCATGAGCGTGTCCTCGTGGTCCGCGAACGCCATGCCGGGAATCGCGAGCAGGAGCGAGCCCGCGAGCAGGCCCCCAATGATCTTCCGTGTCATGTTGCCTCCGTGTTGTCTCGTGGAAGAGGGCCGGCTTTCGCCAGCCCCCGAGGCCGGACACGATAGGAAGCACATCTGTAGCCCCCCTAAATAGTTGACGCCCCCGTGCCGATGCGAGAGGGGTGAACGTGAACGACCTCGTGCTGGTCCAGGGCATGCACGACACCAAGCTCGCGCTTGCGCGCTGGAACCACCAGCCGGGCGCGGTGCTGCTGCCCTGGCTGCGGCTGAGCGCCATCATCTCGGTGGGCCTGCTGTTCGCCGTCTACGTGGTGGCCAAGCAGACGCCGCCCGACTTCACGATCTACGAGATCCCGGGCGTCACCCGGGACGCGACCTTCGGCGACTACGGGCACGTGCTGTTCCGCAACTCGTTGGTGCTGGCCCTGCACGCGCTGGCGTGCGTGGCCGGCTTCATGGCGGGCAGCTCGCTGCCGCTCTCGGCGGCGCATCGCAGCGGGCTGTCGAGGTGGGTGCACGAGAAGGCGGGCCCGCTCGCGATCGGGTTCGTGGCCTGCGCCACCCTCTTCTCGCTCGGCACGCAGGCGTTCGTGATCGGCGGCAGCGCCGCCTCGCAATCCACACAGCTCGGCACGAACCCCGGGATCCTCCTGCTCGCGCTCGCGCCGCACGCCCTGCCGGAGCTGATCGCGCTGTTCCTGCCGCTCGCGGCCTGGATGATCGCGAGCCAGCGAGGGGACTGGCATGAGCTGCTCGCCGCCACAGCCGTGACGGTGGCCATCGCGGTGCCGGTGTTGCTCGCGGCCGCGGCTGTGGAGACCTGGGTCTCGCCCCACCTGCTGGTGGCGATCGCGTCCTGAAAGCAGACGGGGCGGCCCGAAGGCCGCCCCGTGAGCTGAATCCGCGCTAAACCGTGGTTAGCACTTCGACTGCTTCGTCGCGGTGAACTTCTGCGCGGGCTGGCTGGCCGTGGCCTCGGTGATGAAGGTCGCCCGGATCAGCCGCTGGCTGCCCTTGCATCCGATCTTCTCGTAGAAGCCGCGCTTCTTGCCGTTGATCTTCTTGCTCTTGAGCAAGATGGAGCTGTTGACCTTGCGGACCGAGTTGTCGATCCCCGACAGCGGGTGCTTCAGGTTCTGCGGGACGCTGAAGACGAGGTCACTCCCCGTGACGCCGCCGATCGCCCGCCTCACGTACTTGCCGTTGATCGCGGTCGCGATCGGCAGTGCGCAGCCCACGTCATTCGACTCAAAGCTCGGCGGGATCGGCTTGCCGTCGCTGTCCAGACGGAGAGTCAGGCCATCACCGTCGTTGTAGAGCCGCAGCCGCAGGTTGCAGGGCGAGCTGTCTGACAGCGCGCGCTCACCACCGGGGCCCGGAATGACCGGGCCGGCCGCGTTCTTCACGAGGCCAGATCCGACCAACGCCTTGCTGCAGCTGGCCGGGACGGTCGCGTCATCGAGCTGAGTGAAGCTGCACTTCGGGAAGTTCTTGGGGTTCGTCACGAGCCCCTCGGCCCCGATCGCGTACTGCTCGATGACCGTTCCGCGCTTGGTCGAGTCGCTGTCCTCGACCGTGTATCCGAACTTGAGCCCGGTCGGGATGGGCGTGGCCTTCGAGCCCTTGCCCGCCACCGTCGTAGAACCGGAAGTAACCTTGTAGACGTTGGCGGCTATGGCGACGCTTGCCACCGCGAACACCGCAATGACCGCCAACAAGGCGATCCAAAGCTTTCGCATTCCTCCTCCTAGAGGCTGAAATCTTTACTGGGGCAACTGCATGGCCCCGACACGAGCACCAGCTAGCCAGAGCCGAGAGGGGGGCCGAATCCACCCTACAACAGCCGCGGGTGGCGAATGTTGCGGCATTCGCGGAGGCGTCCGCCATTCTGTGCGACGTGCGTCCCCCCACTGAAGCCGAGCTCTACGCGCCGGAGTTCCCCGCCGGGCTCGAGTGGCTGAACGTCGCCTTCCTGCGAATGAACACCCTGATGGGCCGCGGTGCCGTCCTCGT
Organism: uncultured Thermoleophilaceae bacterium; assembly: GCA_963774095.1. Taxonomy (GTDB): domain Bacteria; phylum Actinomycetota; class Thermoleophilia; order Solirubrobacterales; family Thermoleophilaceae; genus JACVRW01. Next base: position 197,488 of record CAVZDS010000002.1, on the reverse strand, counting down.
CGAGTTCTGGGACTACGCGCGCATCAACTCGCTGCGCACCCTGCCGTACCTCATGGAGTGGCACGCGCGCTACCGCGCGGCCGGCCTGCACGTGATCGGCGTGCACACGCCCGGATACTCCTTCGGGCGCGACCGCGACACCGTCGCCCGCGCCGTCGAACGGCTCGGCATCGAGTACCCGGTGCTGCTCGACCCCGACTACGCGACCTGGCGCGTGTACGGCAACAAGGGCTGGCCGGGCCGCTACCTGTTCGACCGCACCGGCAAGCTGGCGCACATCCACTACGGGGAGGGCGAGTACGAGGACACCGAGCGCGCCATCGGCGAGTGCGTCGGCCTCGAGCTGGAGCCGATGGACCCCGTGCGCCCCGAGGACGCGCCCGGAATCCTGCTCGAGCCCCAGACGGCGGACATCGTGCTCCCGGCCGAGCGCGACAGGCTCGAGCTGGTGCGCGACTGGTCCGACGGCGAGGACTGGATCGCAGCAGCGGACGCGGGCGCCGCGGCCCGCTTCGAGTTCAGCGCCGGGGGCGCCTACGCGGCGCTGTCCGGAGCCGGCATCGAGCCGGGGCTCTACGAGGTCGACGGGACTGTCGAGGCGGAGTCACCGGGGCTCCGACTCCACGGCATCCAATTCACCCCTGTGCCGCCAGCGCCTTCCGGATCTCCTTAGGAAGCATGAAGCGGACGTCCTCCTGGACGACCTCGAACTCCGAGACGTCCGTGGTGCCGCGCTCGCGGAAGAACGCGACCAGGCGCTGCACCAGCTCCTCGGGAGCGCTCGCGCCTGAGGAGATGCCGACCGTGCGCTTGCCCTCGAGCCAGCTCCTCCTGCACCTGGGTCTCGTTGTCGATCAGGTGCGACTCGGCGCCGTGGTCGCGCGCGACCTCGACGAGCCGGTTCGAGTTGGACGAGTTGGACGAGCCGATCACCAGCACGAGGTCGCACTCGCGCGCCATCTGGCGCACGGCCAGCTGGCGGTTCGTGGTGGCGTAACAGATGTCGTCCGACTTCGGCCCGGTGATGTTCGGGAAGCGCTCGCGCAGACGGCGGATGATGCGGTCGGTCTCGTCGACGCTGAGCGTGGTCTGCGTGAGGAAGGCGACCCGGTCGGGGTCGTCGAGCTCGAGCCTGTCCACGTCCTCCTCGGTCTCCACCAGCACGAAGTGCTCCGGCGCCTCCCCCATCGTCCCCTCGACCTCCTCGTGGCCCTCGTGGCCGATCAGGACGATCGTGTAGCCCTCGGCGGCGAACTTCTTCGCCTCCACGTGGACCTTGGTCACGAGCGGGCAGGTGGCGTCGATGGTGGTGAGGCGGCGCGAGTCCGGCGTTCGCGTGCACCGCCGGCGAGACCCCGTGGGCGGAGAAGACGACGGTCTCGCCCTCCGGCACCTCGGTCTCCTCCTCCACGAAGACGGCGCCGCGCTCGCGCAGCTGCTCGACCACGTGCTTGTTGTGCACGATCTCCTTGCGCACGTACACAGGCGGCCCGTACAGCTCGAGCGCGCGCTCGACGGTCTGCACGGCGCGGTCAACGCCCGCGCAGTAGCCGCGCGGCGCGGCGAGCAGGAGCTTTTCGGGAGCGGCGGCCATCGACGGGGAGGCTAGCGGGGCAACCGTCAAAGCTCCCGCAGAAGCTCGTAGACGGTCTCCCCGACCGCATCGACGCTGCGCTGGGAGACGGAGGACAGGTTGTCGCAGCGGCGGTGCCAGCAGGGGAAGTCGAAGTCGATCAGGTCGATCGACGGCACTCCGCGCCTGATGAACGGGATGTGGTCGTCGAGCACCGCGCCCTGTCTCGTGGGCGGAAACGCGCTCTGCACGCCGACCCGCTCCGCCGCCGCGCGCAGGCGCGTCCAGAGCCCGGGGTCGGAGTACTGCTCGCGCCTGATCGCGAGGTTCTTGTCGCCCACGAAGTCGAGCAGCACCATGGCGCGCGCGTCGCTGAACGAGCGCGCCGCGACCTTGCTGCCGCGCAGGCCGTAGCGCTCGAAGTCTTCGTCGCTGGTCCCGCGCGGCGTCTCCTCGCCGTCGAAGAAGATGAAGCGGATCGTGTGGCGCGGGCGCCTGATGGTGCGCGCCAGCTGCGCCACCACCGCGGTGCCCGACGCGCCGTCGTTCGCTCCCACGAAGCCCGGGATGTCCTTCGTGTCGTAGTGCGCGCCGACCACGACGTAGCCGGGCTCGCGGCCGCGCACGGTGCCGATCACGTTGCGCAGGCCGCCCGGCACCTCCTGGTAGCGCCCGCGCGGGACGATCCGCCTCAGCAGGCGCGCCAGCCGGCGCGACTCCGGAGAGCCGGCCGGGCGCGGCCCGAGCTCGACCTGGCGGCGCAGCAGGCGGAACGCCGCGGCGCCGTTGAAGTGATCCACCGTCGGCGCGGCCGTGGTGCTGGCCGAGCGGCCGTCGGCCTCGCCGTCGTCGACGAAGGGGACGTTGTCCGTAGCCACCAGGGCCACGAGCGTCAGTCCGAGCGCCACCTGAACCGCAAGCACGATGCCCAACAGCTTCACAGAGCCGATTGTGGCGAGTAGGCTCAGGGCGTGGCGAAGCAGGGACACATGGACCGCTTGAGCGCGGTTGACGCGTCGTTTCTCCATCAGGAGAAGCAGGCCTCGCACATGCACGTGGGCGCGCTGGCGGTCTTCGAGGGACCGCCGCCGTCGCGCGAGGAGTTCATCGCCCACCTCGAGTCGCGACTGGCGCTGGTGCCGCGCTACCGCCAGAAGCTTGCGTTCCCGCCGCTCGACGCGGGCCGGCCGTTCTGGGTCGACGACCCGAGCTTCAACCTCGACTACCACGTCCGCCACACCGCCCTGCCGAAGCCCGGCAGCGACGACCAGCTGCGCCAGCTCGTGGGGCGGATCTTCTCGCAGCGGCTCGACCGCTCGAAGCCGCTCTGGGAGACCTGGATCGTGCAGGGCCTCGAGGGCGGCCGCTTCGCGCTGATCTCGAAGACCCATCACGCGCTCGTGGACGGCGTGTCCGGCGTGGACATCGCGACGGTCCTGTTCGATCTGTCGCCCGTGCCGCCGGAGATCGAGCCCCAGGAACCGTGGAGGCCCGAGCCGGAGCCGTCCGACGCCGAGCTCGTCGCGGACGGCGTGAAGGGACTGATCCGCACGCCCTTCAGCCTTGCCGGACGCGCGCTCGACGCGCTCCAGCGCCCCGGCCACACGATCGAGCAGGTGCGCGAGGCCGCCGAGGGAATCGGCGAGGTGGTGTGGGCCGGCATGAACCCGGCACCCGACGTGCCGCTCAACGTGCCGATCGGGCCGCACAGGCGCGTGCGCTGGGTCCAGAGCCGGCTGGGCGACTTCAAGGAGATCAAGAACGCCCTCGGCGGGACCGTGAACGACGCGGTGCTCGCGGTCGTGGCGGGCGCGCTTCGGCGCTGGCTGAACGACCGCGGCGTACGCACCGAGGGCACGGAGCTGCGAGCGCTCGTGCCCGTGTCGCTTCGCGCCGACGACGAGCGCGGCGCGCTCGGCAACCGGATCGCCGCGATGCGCGGGCCGCTGCCCGTGTACGTGGAAGACCCCGTGGAGCGGCTGCGGGTGGTGCAGCAGGGCATGGGCGAGCTGAAGGAGTCGAAGCAGGCGCTCGGGGCCGAGGTGATCGCGGGGCTTCAGGACTTCGCCCCGCCCACGCTGCTCGCACAGGCCTCCCGGCTCAACTTCTCGACCAGGCTCTTCAACCTGATCGTGACCAACGTGCCCGGGCCGCAGTTCCCGCTCTACCTGCTCGGCCGCGAGATGCAGGAGATCGTGCCGATCGCCTTCCTGCCCGAGAACCACGCCCTCGCGATCGCGATCATGAGCTACAACGGCAAGGTCGACTTCGGACTGCTCGCGGACTACGACGCGATGCCCGACCTCGACTCCTTCGCCGATCACCTGGATGAGTCCCTCGCCGAGCTGCTGGCGGCAGCCCGCAAGGCCGGCAAGGCGACGGCTCGCTCGAACGGCAGCAAGAAGGACGGAACGCCCGGGACGGCGAGGAAGAAGACGCCGGCCTCCTGATGCGGCGTCGCGTCGGCGTCATCCTGGCCCTCGGGGTCGCGGGTCTCGCGCCCGCGCCCGCACACGCAGCACCACCGCTCCCGTTCGGCCACTCCTGCGCGCCGCAGGAGGGAGTGCTGTTCTGCCCGACCGCGACCGACGCGGAGCGCGTCGCGAGCTTCGACGGCGTGCCGCTCGACGTGGACGTGACGCTGCCCGCGAGCGGCGACGGCCCGTTCCCGACCATCGTGATGATGCACGGATGGGCCGGGGACAAGACCGCCTTCGAGGGCAGCTCGGCCGCCAACGGCTACAACAACGTGCAGCTTCGCCCAGCTGGGCTACGCCGTGGTGACCTACTCGGCGCGCGGCTTCGGGCGCTCGTGCGGCCGGCCCGACTCGCGCACGAGCCCTGGCTGCGACGCCGGCTGGATCCACCTCGCCGACCACCGCTACGAGGCGCGCGACACGCAGCACCTGCTCGGGACGCTGGTGGACCAGGGCGTGGCGAGCGCGGGCGCGCTCGGGGCGACAGGGGTCTCCTACGGCGGGATCCAGAGCCTCAACCTGGCGCGGCTGCGCGACCGCATCCGCCTGCCCGACGGCTCCTTCCAGCCCTGGACGAGCCCGGCCGGCACCCCGCTCGCCATCAGGGCGGCGTACCCGCGCTGGCCGGGGTCCGACATGGCCTACGCGCTTCAGCCGAACGGGCGCTTCCTCGACTTCAGGACCCCACGGCCCGGCCAGAGCATCAGGCCCGGCGGCGTGATGAAGAAGAGCTACACCGACATCCTCTACGCAAGCGGAAACGCAACGGGCTTCTACGCGCCGAAGGGCGGCCCGTTCAGCTCGGACATCACCACCTGGAAGGAGCTCACCGACCGCGGCGAGCCCGCACGTCCGGACGCGCTTGCGGTGGGCAGAGAGTTCACCGGCTTCCACAGCTGGGCGGGGCTCACCGGCCCGAGCGCGGCGCTGCTCGTGCAGAACGGCTGGACCGACGACCTCTTCCCCGCGGAGGAGGCGCTGCGCGTGTACCGGACCTTCAGCGCCGTGCCGGGAGCCCGCATCTCGCTCCAGCTCGGCGACCTCGGGCACATGCGCGGCACCAACAACGCGGCCGTCGATAAGGCGATGCAGGCGCAGGGGCAGGCCTTCTTCGGCGCCTACCTGAAGGGCGAGGGCACGGCGCCGGCGAACGGCAGCGTGCTCGCGTACACGCAGACCTGTCCGGCCACCAGGCCCGGCCGGCGCTTCAGCGCCGAGAACTGGGAGCGCCTGCACCCCAGGATCGTGAGCCTGCGCCGCCGCGGCTCCCAGCGCGTGAGCTCGAGCGGCGGCAACCCGGACACGGCGAGGGCGTTCGACCCGATCGGCGCCGCGACGGCGTGCACGACGGTGGCGGCCGAGCGCGCGAAGGGAACCGCTCTGCTCGAGCGGCGCTTCCGCAGGCCGTTCACAATGCTGGGCATGCCGCTGGTGAACGCGCGCATCCGGACCAGGGGCCGCGGCGGCTTCCTCGCCGCGCGGCTCTGGGACGTGTACCGGGGCAAGCAGATGCTCGTCTCGCGCGGGGTCTACAGGCTCAGGGACAACCAGCGCGGCGAGCTCCTCTTCCAACTGTTCGGGAACGGCTGGCGCTTCGCGAAGGGGCACACCGCGAAGCTCGAGCTGCTCGGGAACGAACCGAACTTCCTGCGCACCAGCAACTTCAAGTTCTCGGTCGCGGTATCGCGTGCCAGGGTGGACCTACCGGGCCGGTGACCGAGGAGCGCGTCAAGGTCGGAGAGGTCGAGCTCGTCTACGAGACGATCGGCGACCCCGGCAACCCCACGCTGCTGCTCGTGATGGGGCTCGGGATGCAGCTGATCCACTGGGACCTCGAGCTGTGCGAGGGCCTCGCCGAGCGCGGCTTCCAGGTGATCCGCTTCGACAACCGGGACGCGGGGCTCTCGACCAAGATCGACGCCCCCGTGCCGAACGTGATGCGCGCGATGGCCGGCCTCCGGATCGAGGCGCCGTACCTGCTGAGTGACATGGCGGACGACAGCTTCGGTCTGCTCGACCAGCTCGGAATCGAGTGCGCACACGTGGCCGGCGTGTCGATGGGCGGGATGATCGCCCAGACGATGGCCATCCGGCAGCCGGAGCGCGTCCTGTCGCTCGGCTCGATGATGTCCACTACCGGCGACCGTCGCGTGGGCACGCCGAAGCTGCGCGTGTGGAGCGTCATGATGCGCCGCGCGCCAGAGGATCGCGACGCCTACATCAAGTACTTCGTGCGCGTGTTCCGGATGATCGGCTCGCCCGACTACCGCCTGGACGAGGCGGACATGCGGGAGCGGGCTGCGGCCACGTACGACCGCTGCCACAACCCCGCCGGCACCGCGCGTCAGCTCGCGGCGATCCTCAGCTCGGGCTCGCGCACCGCGGCGCTCCGGCGGCTGGACGTGCCCACCGTCGTGATCCACGGAGAGCGCGACCCGCTCATCCCGTTCCGCGCCGGCGTGGCGACCGCGAAGGCGATCCCGGGCGCGGAGCTGCTCGCGCTCCCCGGGATGGGCCACGACCTTCCGCGCGAGCTCTGGCCGCGCTTCACCGACGCGCTTACGAAGAACGCGGACCGGGCGGCGGCGCGCGTCTAGGCGCGATGCTCGGGTGCCAGCTCGCGCGCGAGCGCGAGCGTGGCCTCGTCGAGCTCGCCCTCCACGAGCTCGTAATTGCGCGCGTACTCGGCGAGCAGCGCTTCTTGCACCGCGTCCCAGCCGGCGTCGGGGCGCTCGGCAACCACCGACCCGGTCACCTGCGGCTCCCACGGAAGGTCGAGCGCCTCGTAGACGGGCCGCAGCACGTCGTTGATCCGCTCCTCGCCGCTCACCACCAACACCACCCCGGTGTGCGAGCCGCCGGACACGATCCGCTGTCCGATCCCCGCGAGCTTCACGGCCCCGCGGGCGTTCACGCTGTAGCGGCCGGGGCAGTACTCGCCGGGCACCTCCCCCACGCGCGCGTCCACACCGAGCTGGCGCAGCGCCCGCGCCAGCCGCTCCGCCGTGCGTTCGAAGCGCTCGTGGATGCCGGCGCGCGGCTCGGGATCCGGCACGGCGTGCCCGATCTCCATCGTCCCGTCGTGGAACACGGCCGCGCGTCCGCCCGCGAGCCGCAGCGTGGCCTCGAAGCCGTGGGCGCGCGCCGCGCGCACCGCCTCGGCGTAGCCCTCCGTGACCGCGTCACGCTTCGCGAACGCCACGGTCGTGCCGGGGCGTGCGATCCGCAGCGTCTCCGGCAGCTCGCCCGCGGCCACGCGCAGCATCAGAGCACGCGACACGCCGGCGTCGAGCGCCGGGTCGTCTTCGAAGGAGTCGTGGAGGATGCGCAGCTGCCGCACGCGGCGAACTATGCCGCGACGTCCGGAGCCCAGTCGAGCGTCGAGAGCGCCCGGTCCTTGCCCGTGAGCTTCGCGCCGCGCAGGCAGAAGTCCGCGGCGGCGATCAGGTCGTCCACCGACTGGGCATCGTCCGGGTAAATCACCCAGCCGACGCTCGCGGTGAGCGAGATGTCCTCGTGCCGGAGGTCTCGCAGCGAGCAGAGCGTGCGGTCGGCGAGCAGGAGCATCGCCTCGGAGGTGGCGCCGGGCGCCAGCACGGCGAACTCGTCACCGCCGAGCCGCGCGACCACGTCGTCGGTCCGCACGCAGTGCCGTAGGCGAGCGGCCGCGTCGCGCAGCACCGCGTCGCCGGCCGGATAGCCGTGGGCGGTGTTCACGTCCTTGAATCCGTCGAGGTCGACGATCATCAGCCCGGTCGGCGACTCGCGCTCGGTCTCGGCGCTGAGCCAATCGAGCATCGCGCGCCGGTTCGGGAGGTCGGTGAGCGGGTCGAGCAGCGCGAGCGCCTCGGCGCGCTCGCGCAGGCCCACGAGCAGCTCCTTGCCCTGGATGATTAGCCCTCCCAGGAGCAGGTAGGCCGGGCAGACGATGATCAGCTCGCCGATGTAGCCGTCGGCGACGGCGTTGCCGTCGTAGAAGAGCGGCAGGAGCGCCACGGCCACGCAGCCGAGCACGTACGGGAAGGCGTCGTGGCGGCGGTAGAAGTACGTCGCGTAGAAGAGCAGGAAGAAGAGGTAGAAGCGGGCTGGGGAGTCGGCGCCGCCCGTGGAGGCAGCCACGCCGGCCACGATGAAGAGCGACCCGATCGCGGGCGCGTGCCAGAACCAGGGACCGTGCCGCTCGGGCTGGGCGAGGGTCACGCAGAAGAGGCCCCAGCTCACGCAGACCGCCGCCAGCCCGACTACCCAGAGGCGGTGCGCATTCTCGATACCCGGGACGAGGAGGAGGACGACCGCGGTGATTCCGGCCGTCAGAAAGAGCACACCGGCCAGCCTGCCGGCGAGATCCCGCTCCTCCTCGACACTATGGGTCCGAGCCGCCAAGCCCCCGCCTCCACTCCGGGAAATCTGGAGGTCTTATCGGCACTTCAGCAGGGCGTCAGTAGCCCAATGCGAACTTGGCCTCTTCGCTCATCATTTCCGGGGTCCAGGCGGGCGTGAAGGTCATCTTGGGGTGCACCGCCCCGACTCCGTCGAGCTCGCCCACGAACTCCTCGATCTGCTCAGCCACCTGCGGCCCGATCGGGCAGCCCGGCGATGTGAGGGTAAAGCTCACGAAGACGTCGCCGTCCTCGATCTCGACGGTGTAGATCAAGCCGAGCTCCACGAAATCGAGCCCCAGCTCGGGGTCGATCACGTTGGTGAGCGCCTCCTGGACGTCGTCCACGGTCACAGTTGCCATGCCACGAGGATAGTAGGGTCACGCCGTGCCTCTCTGGGCGCTGGCTCTTCTCTTCCTGCTGGTCCCGATCGCGGAGCTGTACGTGATCTACCAGGTTGGTGACGCGATCGGGGTCGCGTGGACGTTCCTTCTGCTTGCAGCGGATTCGCTGCTGGGAACGCTGCTGCTCAGATCGCAGGGGCGGGCGGTGTGGCAGCGCTTCAACGACAACCTCGCGCAGGGCAGGATGCCGCACCGCGAGGTCCTCGACGGAGTGCTCGTGATCTTCGGCGGGGCGTTTCTGATCACCCCCGGTTTTCTCACCGACATCGTCGGCCTCACGCTTCTGATCCCGCCAACCCGCTCGGTGATCCGGCGCTTCCTCGTGAGGCGGTTGGGCCGCCGTGTGGTGGTGGGCGGCGGTCGCCCCGACTACGACGTGGAGGGCAGCGCGCGCGAGTACGACGAGCGACCCCGCCCGGGGCTCGAGCCGTGAGCGCTGCGGCGCTCGCGCTGTCCTTCTTCGACGCGGCCCACGACATTCACGGCACGTCGCGGGCGGGCGCAACGATCCTGTTCGAGGGCCGCAAGCCGCTCGCGCTCCCCGAGGGCCCGAGCATCGAGCGGAGCGGCGAGGGCTGGCACGCCGAGCTGCCCGACCGGCTCTCGCTCGAGCTCGAGCCGGTGGCCCCCGAGGCGGACCTCGGCGGTGTCCGCGCGCGGGTCGTGAGGGTGCGCGGTGAGGCGGCCGGGCGCAAGGTCGACGCCCTGGGGACCCTGTCGGAGACCGACGTGCCGCCGCGCTGGGAGGAGCTCGATGCGATTCGCAGCATCTCGGCACTGGTGGACGAGCGCCACGCCCTGCTCGCGATCGCGCTGCGCCCCCGGGACGCCGTGGGGCACGGCGACGACGTCGTGACGGCGAGGCTCGTCGAGGACGACGCCGTGCTGAGCGTGGAGGAGGCCCGCATCTCCACCGTCTACGACGGCGGCGGGCGCCAGCGCAGCGCGGGCCTCGAGCTGTGGGTGCCCGGCGAGGACTACCCGCGCCGTGGCTCCGGGCAGGTGATCGCCGGCTCCTCGCTCGACCTGGAGGGCCTCAACGTGCACGTGGCGGTGTTCCGCTGGCGGCTCGACGGCAGGGAGGGCATCGGCGCGTACGAGCTGATGTCGCGGGCCGAGCCCCCCGAAGCCGCGTGAAGAGCGTCCTGATCAGCGACTTCGGCGGTGTGCTCACCAGCCCGCTCCTGACGGGCTTCCTCGCCTACCAGGAGGAGTCCGGCGTCACGCTCGAGGAGCTCGGCACGGCCATGAGCCGCGCCACCGAGGAGTACGGCGACCACCCGCTGTTCGCGCTCGAGCGCGGCGAGCTCAGCGAGGCCGAGTTCCGCGACCTGATCCACCCGTACCTGGAGAACGGCTTCGACTTCGCCCGGCTGCGCGAGCTCTACTTCGACCACGTCGATCCGAACAGGGAGATGATCGAGTTCATCCGCGAGCTGCGCGGCCGCGGCGTGCGCGCGGCGCTGCTCACGAACAACATCCGCGAGTGGGAGCCGCTCTGGCGCGCGAAGCTGCCCGAGATCGACGAGCTCTTCGAGCTGGTCGTGGACTCCGCGTTCGTCGGCCTGCGCAAGCCGGATCCCGCGATCTACGAGCTCACGCTCGAGCGGCTCGGCGGCGTTCGTCCCGAGCAGTGCGTGTTCGTGGACGACCTGGACGTGAACTGCGAGGCGGCCCGGGCCCTGGGCATGGCCGCGGTGCGCTACGAGAGCGCCGCGCAGGCGATCCCCGAGATCGAGTCAGCGCTGGCCGGCGAGTAGCGCCCGGAGCATTGTGGCCATCGCCGCGCGCGAGCGGTCGACGCTCAGGCGCTGGTGCGCGCGCAGCGCCTCCCAGGAGGTCCAGGCGGACGCCGCCACGAGCGCGGCGAGCAGCACGCCGCGCTCGCTCGGCCCGAGACGCTCGAGCTCGGGACGGAACACGCGCTCGAGCTCCCTGGCCTTCTGCCGGCGCGTGGCCTGAAGCCAGGTCGACACGACCTCCGACTCGGGCTCCAGGAGCAGGGCCGCGCGTCTTACGGGCGTGACGGTCTCGAGCAGGCCGGAGCGCTGCTCGACGAAGGCGTCGATCCGCTCCGCGAGCGGGAGCGCGATGTCGATCGGCTGCAGCGTCGGGACGATCCGCTCGTACTGCTGCACGGCGACAGCCTGGTAGAGCGCCTCGCGGTCGGCGAAGTGCTGGAAGACCGAGCGCTCGGAGACGCCCGCGCGCTCGGCGATCCGCTCAGCGGTCGGCTGGAGCTGCCCCTCGTAGAGCAGCGCGAGCAGCGCGTCGACCAGCGCCTGCCGGGTGCGCTCGGCGCGGACCGTCCGGCCGTCGCGCGTTCCCTTGGCCGCCGCCTCCATGGGCCCCACAATACGGCGTGGGGGGTTTTTCTTCGCAACGAGCGGGGTCTTGCCTGGGGGCCTCTTGACGAGGCACAGGCCTTCGTGTTCTACTGCTCAGCAGAGACGCGGACCCAAGCGCAAAGAGCGAAGCCAAGAGGATGTGAGGCTCGCCGCGCCGCTTCGGAGACTTCGGTCGCCGGTAGCGCGCTCCTCAAGCGCTAAGTTCGCGTCTCGTTTTTTTTGCGGTGCGCCAGAAGCGCACCATCTTGCGCGAGTTCTGCCGGTAGAGCTGGATCTTCGACACCGGCGGCAGCTCGAGGCCTCCGAGCAGGCGGTGCGGCACGAGCACCCAGTCTCCGTCCTCCTCCACGAGGTCGCCGCGCACCTGGAAGTTGCGCTGCCATGAGAAGTCCGGTGCGTGGTCGTGCGCCGTGATGCAGGCGAGGCCAGGCTGGACGGGGACGCCGAGCACGCCGCCGCCGAGCCGGATCCGGCGCGACCCGGACTCGACCGAGATCGGCACGCGCACCGAGAAGGGAAAGCCGTCCGGGGCCACGAGCGAGAGCACCGCGCTCGGGTACAGCCCGCCCAGCTCGTCCATGCGCTCGTCCCAGACGGGCGTCCCACCGGCGGCCTCCGCGCGCGGCGCGTCCGGCTCCTCGTCGTGCCCGGAGCGGACCTCCTCCATGTGGGCGTCGAAGAGCCTTGGCTCGCTGGTGGCGTCGCCCTCCGGCCACACGTACACGCGTTCCGGGCGGACGTGGATGTATAGACGGGTGAAGTAGAAGCTGAACAGCCGTTGCAGCGGCTTCGGCGGCAGCAGGTCCTTCGAGCCGGGCAGCTTCTCCATCGCCTCGCGCGTGTAGCGCACGCGGTTGGCCTCGAGGTCCCGCGCGTCCACGTCCGCGATGCCCTGCACCAGCACCTGCGGTGCCGACTCCATGCCGCTGCCGGTGGGATCGGAGAACAGCAGCGAGACCTTGGGGTTCTCACGCGCGTCCTCCGCCTTCTTCGGGTAGCCGAGCGCGGTGGTCACGTCGATGCAGGGGTCGCCCTGCCGGTAGTACGGCGTCAGCGGCCAGCAGATCGGCCGCCCACGCGAGTCAAGGGTCGTGAACTCCGTGGTGAGAAAGCTGTCGAAGACCTGCTGGACCTCGAGCGGCAGCGACGCGGTCACAGGGAGCAGATTACCCCCGACCGTCCTGCTTTACCGGGACATACGCCCGGCTGGGCAGGACGGTCGATTCCTTCAATGCTGCTGTTAGGCGCCCGCGCAGCCGGCGCGGCCCCACAACCCGCGGCCCGCCTCGCGCGCTCGCGCGGCCGCCTTCACGAAGGCGTTCTCGTACTCCACGTTCGGCGGCACCGTCATCGGCTGGGCGTAGCCGCGGGCCACGAGCAGCCGGTTGAGGAAGCGGCCGTCGCGCAGCCAGACGTAGGCGAGCACGCGGCCGTAGCGGTCGCGCTCGTCGACGCCCAACCGGTAGCGCACCTCGCTTCCGAGCGGCACCGTGCGCTCGACGAACGCGGACGCCTCGCGGCCGTAGCACTCCACGCCGCCGTAGACCTCGGGCGTGTCGACCCCGATCAGCCGCACCTTGCCGATGCGGGACAGCCAGAGAGTGTCCCCGTCGGTGTGCTTGGTCACCCGCACGGTCGTCAGGCCCGCCAGCGCGGCGCCTCCGTCGGCGCGCTCCGCCTCGAGCTCGGCGCAGCCGGCGAGTGCGAGAGCCGCGAGGAGGGCGGCTAGTTGTCCGAGCCCAGCCGGTCCCAGCAATACAGCTCAACTGCCTCGGCGGCGAGCTCCATCAGGCGCTCGTCCGAGAGCCATGGGAGCACGGTGCTGAGGGCCTGCTCCTCGCTCACGCCCGCCTCGAAGGCGTCCTCGCCCTTGAAGCCGGCGGCTATCCGGAGCGCCTCGCGCCGATTGTCGCCGAGGTGCGAGAACGCACCCAGCAGGAATTCCTTGTTCGCGATCGGCTGGCCGACCTCGAGCGACGCGTGCCAGGCGGCGAGCATCGACAGGTCGTCGTCGTCGAGCTCGTCCACCGCCTTGGCGTAATGGACCTGGAGCTCGTCCTCGGGGATCTCGTCGACCCACGCTCGCACGACCTCGCCCAGCAGCTGGCGGCGGGCCTCACGCCCGACGCTCTCCGCTACGACCCTGATCGCTTCCTGCGGCTCGATGAAGCACAGTGGCATGCCCGCCAGATTAGGACGGGGTCCCGACGGAAAGACGCAATGTGAGCTCCGGTTCGTGGACACACAGCGCCGCCCGGCCGGGACAGTCCGCACATAGCGAGAAATGCGGATCCGCGGAGGGCTCGAAGCGCCCCTCGACCACCCCCTTCGCCAGGCCGAGCAGCTGGCGCTCGAGCGCTTCCTCGTCCGCAGACTCGTAGAGCGCGACGGCCGGCTCGTCGGGGCGCTCCAGGTAGCAGTGGACGACCTCGACGCGCTCCGCTCCCGCCTTCAGGGCGGCGAGGGCGTAGACGAGCCGCTGAGTCGAGTAGGACTCCGCGGTGAGGGTCTCCGGGTCGAGCTCGCCGAGCGGATTGCTCTTCCAGTCGACCACCAGCGTCCTCGCGCCTTCGTCCGCGTGAACGTCCACCACGCCGTTGATGAGCAGGCTGCGGTTCCCTACGTCGAGCGTGAAGGCAAACGGCAGCTCGGTGCGTACGCGCCGCGCGGCGGCGATGCGCTGGCGCAGCTCCGATCCCGCGAGCCGCTCGACCATGTCGCGGACGTCTGCGACGTCGGCGGGCAGAGCCTCCACGCCTTGCCTCTCGATGGCGGCCGCCACGTCCTCGTCGCTCGGAACGAGCGGGCGCTCGAAGTCGAGTCGCTCGAGCAGCTCGTGCACGATGGTTCCGCGCATCAGCGCGCCGAGGCCGGGCTCGGCCGCCGGCTCGGCCCAGGGCGGCTGCACGGGTGCCAGCCCGAGGGCGCGCTGGAGGTAGAAGCGGTAGCCGCACCTGCGGTAGGCCTCGAGCCCCGAGTAGCTCAGGCGGCTCACCGGCAGCGCGCGCGGGGCGGGCAGCATGCCCAGCTCGAGCAGCGGCTGGTCGTAGGCGGCCGTCTGCGCGGGCTCCGGCGCGCTCGGTGCGCGGTCCGGCGCCGGGAGCACCTCGTCGATCGTGTCCGGCGTGCAGAGCGTCCAGCGCACCGCCACCTCGCGGCCCTCGCGCAGGTCCACCCCGACGCCGTGCGCCCCCTCGGCGGGCAGCCCCGCGCAGAAGCCGCGCCAGATCCAGCGCATCGGCTCGGCCAGCTCGGAGGGCTCCGGGCGCTTTGTGAGATCGGTGGCGCCGCTCAGCACCAGATGCTGCTGCGCCCGCGTGACCGCCACGTAGAAGATGCGCCGCTCCTCGTCCTCCGCCGCCACACGTCCCTCGGCCTTGATGCGCTCAAGCCTCGCGCTGTCCACTGCACCGCCGCCGAGCCCGGCCAGGCGCAGGCCCACGCTGCCGTCCTCCGAGATCCGCAGCGAGCCGTCGTCGTCACGGCCGTCCTTGCCGAGATCGGCCAGGCAGACCACCGGGAACTCGAGGCCCTTGGCGCGGTGCACGGTCATCATCCGCACCGCGTCGAGCGCCTCTGCCTCGAGCGGCGCCTCGCCCTCGCGGGTCTGGATTGCGTCGCGTTCCGCCAGCGCGTCGATGAAGCCGCGCAGGTTGCGCCCCTCGTCCGCCTCGAACTCGCGCGCCATGCGCATGAGCTTGCGGACGTTGGCCATCCGACGTGTGCCGCCGGGCAGGGCCAGCAGGTGGCGGTCGTACCCCGTGAGCGTGACGGCTCGGTCGATCAGCGTCTCGAGCGACACCTGGCCGGCGATCCTGCGCTCCGCCTCGAAGCGGTCGGCGAACGCCGCGAGGCGGCGCCGGTCCTCCGCGGGCAGCTGGTCGAGCAGCTCGGGGTCGGGCTCGCCGCCGCCGCGCCCCAGCGCGGCGCTCAGCGCCCACCACGGGTCGCGACGGAGGCTCCGCGCACGCAGCCCTATCAGCGCGACCGCGTCGAGCGAGAGGCCGGCAAGCGGCGAGGCGAGGAGCGAGTAGACGGCCAGCCCGTCCAGCGGGTTGGCGAGCGCCGCCAGCCAGTGGCGCAGGTCCATCACCTGCTGCTGCCCCCAGTATCCGCGCCCGCCGACCACGTGCACCGGGATGCCGCGGTCCTCGAGCGCGCGCTCGAACAGGCCCATCGCCGTCGTGGCGCGGAACAGCATCACCACGTCCCCGTACGACCACGGCCCATTCGTGGTGAGCTCCTCGACGCGCTTGGCCAAGAGCCGCGCCTCGGCCGCCCGCCACGCCGGCGCCGCGTGCATCGGCTCTCCGAACGGGTCGGGCTCGCTCGCCAGCAGCTCCTCCCAGCAGCGCTTCGACCTGTCCACCACGAGCAGATCCACGCACGGGGACGTGCGCGGCTCGGGCTCGCGCGCGCCGGGCGCCTCGCGCAGCGGCTCGAAGCGCTCGCCCCAGGTGCGCTCGAAGGCGAGGTCGATCGCGTCGAGGATCTCCCCGCGGGAGCGGAAGTTCACTGTGATGCTCTCCGCGCGCCCCTCCGCCTCGGCGCGCTCCCAGTGGCTGCGGAACACGCCCACGTCCGCGTGCCTGAAGCGGTAGATCGACTGGTTCTCGTCGCCGACCCGGAACAGGTTGTCGTGCGCCAGCAGCTCCAGCAGCTCGTTCTGGAGCTCATTCGTGTCCTGGAACTCGTCCACGAGGACGTGCTCGAAGCGCGACGAGTACGCCTCGCGGAGGCCCTCGTGCTTCGCGAGCAGGTCGCGGGCGATCAGCTCCAGGTCCTCGAAGTCGAGCCCGGAGCGCTCGCGCTTGAGCCGCTCGTAGCGCTCGCCGTACAGCTCGAGCAGCGCCCGAAGCATCGTGTGGTCGCGGTGCTCGCGCTCGGCGACCTCGAACGTGTGGTGGGCGGCGACTGCCTCCCGGTACTCCTCGCAGGCGTCCGTGGCGAGCACCTTCGCGTTCCCGCCCTTGAGCGCGGCGCGGCTCTCGATGCAGTCGATCGCCTTCGCGATCGTGGGCGACGGCGCCGCCACGGCCAGCTCGGCCAGAGCGTTCCGCGCAGCCGCCTCGAGCCGCTCGTACTCACCGGCCGCATGCGGGGGCAGGGTCTCCTCGAGGCTCGGATAGCGCCTGCCGCGGCTGCGCAGGTGGGAGTACGCGGTCCGCAGCATGTCGCGCAGCGGATCAGGCCTGTACGCAGCGACCATCTCGATCCGCTCGGCGTGGGAGCCGTCGCCCATGAACGCCTCCAGGGCTCCGTCGAAGGCGTCCGCGGCCAGTCGCTCGGACTCGAGCTCCTCCAGAACGCGGAAGTCCGGGTCGATCCCGGCGCTGAGCGCGTGCGCGCGCAGCACCCGCGAGCAGAACCCATGGATCGTGGAGATCCACGCGCTCTCCGACGCGCGTGCCTCCTCCCGGCGCCCCAGCTCGAGGAAGCGGCGCCGCACGCGGGTCCTCATCTCTGCGGCCGCCTTCTCGGTGAAGGTGATCGCGAGTATCGACTCGACGGGCACCTCGTCCTCGGTCACCGCCCTCACGAAGCGCTCCACGAGCACCGTGGTCTTGCCGGTGCCGGCGCCCGCGCGCACGAGCAGCGAGCCGTCGCGGCGCTCCACGGCGCGCTGCTGCTCCGGGGTCAGCTCCGTCACCGGTCGCTCCTGCAGATCGAGGGGTACTTGCAGCCGCCGTTCCAGTCGCAGCGGTCGGGGAGCGAGCAGATCTCGCCGCTCCGCATGCGGGCGTCGGTCTCGCGGATGCGCTCGAGCGCCCAGTCGAGCTTGGCGCGGAAGGCCTCCTGGTCCAGGCGATCGTTGTCGAAGTAGCCGCTACCCAGCTCTTCCACGTCCGCGGCCACCATCCCGCGCGGGCGCGGGTCGTCGCTTGCGAGTGCCACGTACACGCCGCCCGCGGCGCGCAGGCCGAGCAGCCGCTCCACCACGAGCATGTAGAGCGCGGCCTGGAAGCGGTTCTCGGGCTCCCAGCTCGCCACCTTGTAGCGATCGACGCTGCGGCCCGTCTTGTAGTCGATCACGAGCGCCATGCCGTCGCTCACGTCGACGCGGTCGATGCGCCCGCGCAGGCGCAGCCCGCCGTCGATCTCGACCGGCTCGCCGCCCTCCCCCAGCCCGAATTCGAATTCGAGCTCGGCCGGCTCGAAGCGGCTGTCCGAGTCCGCCTCGGCCCGCAGGTAGCGCAGCAGGTCGAACTCGAGCCGCCGCGCGGCGGCGCGCACTCGCGTCTGCTTCGGGGACAGCCTGAACTCCGAGCGCCGCTCGCGCAGCTCCTCGAGCAGGATGCGCTCCGCGTCCGCGAGGTTGGCGTGCGTTACGCGCCGCTCGCCGGTCTCCTCGCTCACGCGGCGGTAGGTGTGCTGCAGCACCTCGTGCGCATATGAGCCGCGCACCATCGCCTCGGGGTCGGGCTCGAGCTCGTCCGGCTTCAGCAGGTCCTCGACGAGCCACTTCACGGGGCAGTCGGCGAAGTGCTCGAGCGCGCCGGCGGAGACCGCCTCGCGCGCGCCGAGGTGGTCGAGCAGCGGCTCGGCGGTGAGCGGCCCCGGCGCGGGCTCGGGCCGCCGCGGGCCCGCGGCTGCGTGAGCGCGGTCCAGCTCGGCCGCGGTGGGCGCGTCCTCGGCGGTCCAGGTCACGTCGGAGAGCGAGCGCGTGCGCACCTCGGGTCCCTCCCCGATCAGGTCGCGCACGTCGTCCACGAAGTAGGACTCGGCCTGCGGGTTGCCCTCCTCGTCGCTCGAGCGGGAGCTGAGCACGAGCAGGCGCTCGGCGCGCGAGGCGCACACGTAGAAGAGATAGCGCTCGCGGTCGAGCCGGTCCTCTCGCACTGGGAGGACGAGCCCGGGCCGGCCGTCGTCGCTGGCTGTGGCGGTGGCGATCGCGCGCCGGTCCTCGTCCGAGAGGAACGGCTCCGGCGAGGCACCCCGCGGGAACTCCCCCTCCTGGAGCCCGCACGCGAACACCACCTCGAAGCGGCGCGCGCGAATCGCCTCAGGTGTGGCCACCTGCACTCGGTCGGGCTGCGGCGGCTCGCCCACGTTCACCTCCAGCTGCTCGAGCACCCGCAGCACGCGGCTCGGGTCTGCGCGCTGGCCGCCGACCACCGTGCGCAGCTCTCCGAGCGCCTTCTGCGTGGCTCGCAGCGCGCGCGCCTCGTCGACCTCCGGACCGCTCAGCACGGCGGCGTTGCGCTCGTATGGCGCGGCGAACAGCCGCGCGAGCCGCGCCTCGAGCTCGGCGGCGAATGCCGCCGTGTCGCGGGCACCCGCAAGCCTGTCCAGCTCCTCGAGCGGCCAGTTGTCGCGCTCCCAGAGCGCACGTGCCTGCTCGGCGCGGTACGCGCCCTCCTTGCGCACGTCCGCCTCGAGCCGGTCCGCGAGGCCGGGCACCTTGAGCAGCCCGGGAGTGCGGAGATACGCGAGCAGGTCGTCGGCCGTGCCGGCCGGCGTTGTGCTGCGGATCAGCGCCAGCAGGCCGCGGCCGAGCCCGGTGTGGCCGAAGGGGAGCTTGCGGTCGATCGAGTAGGGGATTCCGTAGGCGCCGAAGACCTGCTCGACCAGCGACGAGTAGCGCGCCGGATCTCGGAACACCACCGCCACGTCGCCCGGCTCGACACCCGCCCGCAGCAACTGCAGGATCCGCGCGGCCGCAAGCTCCACCTCGGCTCGCTGCCCTCCGGCCGAATGGAACGAGATCGCGCCGCCGGGGTCGACCCGCGCGGCGGGGTCGTCCTCGAACAGCAGCCGCTCGACGTGGTGAAGGGCGGCCCGCGACTCCGCCGCGTAGTGGTCGTCCACCGGGGCGAGCTGGTGCTCCTCCGCGCCGAGTGCGAGCAGCTCCTGGTGCAGGGTCGAGACGGCCTTGAAGGCTCGGCGTCCGGGCTCGAAGGGGAGCGAGACCGTCACGTCGGCGTGCGCGGCCACGGTCTCGAGCGCATCCAGCTGAATGCGGTCGAAGTCATCGAAGCCGTACACGAACAGCGGGGTGTCTCCCCAGGCGGCCGGGCTCAACCTGAGGGCGTCCAGTGCGCGCCACGCGAACAGCTCCTCGTCGGCGAGGCCCGCCGCCTCGAGCCCGTCTCGATACGCCTGATAGACCGCCGCGACCTCGTCGGCGTACGCGCGCCGGGGCCCGCGACCTGCCCACATGCGAAGCGCTGTGGTCAGGCGCGGGGGGTCCACCCGCTGCGCGCCCCAGCTCGGTCACGAAGCGAGCCGCGGCGCGCGTGAAGCCCGGCTGGGAGGCCGACTCGGCGAGCACGCTGAGCTTCGCCCGCCGCACCGCCTCCTCCACGAGCAGCTCGCGCTGGAAGTCCGAGGCCACGGGCTGCCCGTAGCCGGCGCGGCTGGCGATCTCCTCGAACAGCCATTTGAAGCGCAGCACCCGGGCGCCGAAGACCGCGCCGCGCTCCGCGAGCTCGCGCTGGGCGTGCTCCACGTCGCCCAGGGTGGGCACCACCAGGATCGGCTCCTCGTCGAGCCGCGCGCGCAGCCCGCCCAGCACCTCGCCCGCCTTGGCGGCGTTCGCGGGTCCGGTTACGAGTCGAAGGGACACACGGAGATAGTCGCTACTCCACCGGATCGCCTGCCAGCACGCCCTTCGCGGCGGCGGCCTCGAGGGCGCCGAGGAAGCGCTCCGCCGGCAGCAGCACGGGCGTCTCCTGCAGCTCCCAGCCCCGGTTCGGACGCATGATCCAGCGCGCGATGCGCAGGCGCTCGTCGTCGAGGCGCTCCACCCTGAGCTCGTCGCGCATCTCGCCCGAGCGCCCCGGGCTGGCGCCGTGGCCACCCACCGCCGGCTCGCCGCGCCAGTCGAGCGTGGGGCCGGCCAGCAGCCCCTGCTCGGCGGCGGAGCTGAGCAGCTCGGGCAGGTCCTCCAGCGCCACCACCGGCGCGTCCTTCACGAGCTGGCCGGCGTGCCAGGACGCGAGCCGCAGGCCGCCCGGGACCTTCTCGAGACGCACCTCGCGACCGTCGTCGTACGGGCCGGCCGCCGCGAACGGGCCCCTCGACACGCGCGTGGCACCGGCGGCCTGGACGCGTCCCTTGGGGCTCGAGCGGCTGCCCGGCCGGGCACCCGGCCGCGGGCGCCGCTCCGGCTTGCGGTTCGGGTCGAGCACGGTGCCCTTGGAGCAGATCGGGCACTCGGCGACAAAGCGGTTGTGGCGGCAGAACAGCGACACGCGGGCATCCCTGAATCTAGCGGCCTGACACCATGCCTCCGATGCGGACCGCGGTCATCTCCGACCTTCACCTCGGCGCCCTTGGCGGAGCGGACCTCGCGCGCGACGGCGCCGAGCGCGAGGCGCTCGTCGAAGCGGTGAGCGCCGCAGACCGGGTCGTGCTGCTCGGCGACGTGGTGGAGATGCGCGAGCGCCCGCTCGCCGACTCGCTCGAGGTCGCTCGCCCGGTGTTCGAGCAGCTCGGGCGCGCGCTCGCGGGGCGCCCCGTCGTGCTCGTGCCCGGCAACCACGACCACGCGCTCGCCGAGCCCTGGCTCTCGCGCCTGCGCCTCGACGCGCGCGGACTGCCCACCGAGACCGAATGGCCGGTCCAGCGGGAGGAGGGCGCGGCCGGCCGGATCGCTGGGTGGATGCCCGACGTGGAGCTGTCGCTGGCGTACCCCGGTCTCCACCTGCGCGACGACGTCTACGCCACCCACGGGCACTACCTCGACCTCCACCTGACGATCCCGCGGCTCGAGGCGATCGCGGCGTCGGCGATGGCGCGCCTGACCGGCCGCGGCAAGGCGTCCAAGTCCGCCGCCGACTACGAGGCGATCATGGCCCCGCTGTACGCCTTCTATTCCGGCCTCGCGCAGGGCGCCTCGCCGGCGTCGCTGTCACGGGGCGGGACCCTCTCGCGGGACGTCTGGCGCGCGGCCAGCAGCAACGGCCGCCGCCCGGACGCCGATTCCGCGGGGCGCGCGGCGATGGCGCATGCGTCGCGCTTCCTGCTCGGCAGGGTCACGATCCCCGGAGCGGTGGCCGCGCTGAACGGCCTCGGGCTCGGCCCGTTCCGCGCCACCCTGACCGGCGAGGAGCTGCGCCGGGCCGGCCTGCTGGCCATGGCGCGCGTGGCCGACGTGCTGGCGCCCGGGGCCGAGCACGTGATCTTCGGCCACACCCACCGCCCCGGCCCGCTGGCGGGCGACGAGCAGGCCGAGTGGACCAGCCTCTCGGGCAGCCGGCTCTGGAACACCGGCAGCTGGCTCTACGAGCGGGCGTTCATCACCACCGGACGCGAGAGCCCATACTGGCCGGGCACGGTGGTCACGGTCGAGGACGAGGGCCCGCCCCGGCTCGAGAACGTGCTGGAGTCGGTGGACCTAGGCGGCCGTCGCTAGCGGCTCGCGCTTGCGGACGCCCAGGGCGTAGGCGGGTGCGTCGAACTCCCTGAGTCCGCTGGCGGAACGGCCACGTGTAGGTGGGCCAGAGCGCGGAGTTGTGGCCGTTTCGGTCGATGTAGTAGCTCGAGCAGCCGCCGCTGACCCACACCGTGCCCTCGGTCATCCGGTCGAGCTCGGCGTTGTAGGCGGCCTGCGCCTCCTCCCGCACCTCGAGCGTGCGCGCGCCGTGGCGGCGCATCGTGCCGAGCGCGTCGAGCACGTAGGCGATCTGCGACTCGATGATGAACACGATTGAGGTGTGGCCGAGGCCCGTGTTCGGGCCGACGAGGAAGAACAGGTTCGGGAAGCCGGCCACGGTGGTGCCCTTGTACGCCTGCATGCTGCCGTTCCAGGTCTCCATGAGCGTGCGCCCATCGCGGCCGGTCACGCGGTCGGCGATCGGCACGTCGGTCACGTGGAAGCCCGTGCCGAAGATGATCGTGTCGACCTCACGCTCGCTGCCGTCCTCCGCGACCACCGAGCGCGGCCGCACCTCGGTCAGGCCGCCCGCCACCACCTCGACGTTCGGCTTCGCCAGCGCCGGATACCACTCGTTGGTCGGCAGGATGCGCTTGCAGCCGATGCTGTAGTCCGGCGTGAGCTTTGCCCGCAGCTCGGGATCCTTGATCTGCTTGCGCATGTGGGTCATCGGGATCCGCTCCAGCAGCCTCCCGATGGCGCGGTGCCGGAATTGGAGGACGAACGACTCGCGGGCCCAGTAGATCCCCGCGCGCATCGCGAGCTGGGCCGGCGGGAGGAGCCGGTAGAGCGCCCGCTCCCAGCGCTTCATCGGCCGGTTGCGGTGCGGGATGACCCACGGCGCCGTGCGCTGGAGCACATGCAGCTTGGCCACCTTCGGCTGGATCTCGGGGACGAACTGGATGGCGGACGCCCCGGTGCCGATCACGGCCACGCGCTCGCCGGTCAGGTCGTGGTCGTGGTCCCACTGCGCGGAGTGAAAGGCCTTGCCCTCGAAGCTCTCGATGCCCGGGACCTCGGCAATGAGGGGTCACTCAGCGGGCCCTGGGCTGCGATCAGGATCTCGGCCGTCATTGCTCCCTTCGACGTCTCGATCCTCCAGAGCTGCTCGTCCTCGTCCCACTCGGCGGACTCGCAGCTCGGTCTCGAAGCGCACGTGCGGCAGCACGCCGTGCTTGGCTGCCGTGTCCCTCAGGTAGTCGAGGATCTCCGGCTGCGGCGAGAAGGTGCTCGACCAGTTCGGGTTCGGCGCGAACGAGAAGGAGTAGAGGTGCGAGGGCACGTCGCAGCGGCAGCCCGGGTAGGTGTTGTCGCGCCAGGTGCCGCCGATGTCGCCGGCGCGCTCGAGCAGCACGAAGTCGTGCTCGCCCTCCTGCTTGAGCCTGATGGCCATGCCGAGCCCGGAGAAGCCGGTGCCGACGATCGCGACGCGATGGTGCTGCTGCTTCACGTGAACCTCCGTAGTCCTGGCAGGAGCAGCTCGACGGTCCAGTCCGCCAGCCGCTCGAGTGGAACGTCCGGGTGGTCCCACATCCAGTGAGCGACACCCTCGTAGGCGGAGTTGACGGCGTGTGCCGCCAGCTCCAGCTCGCGCGGGTCCAAACCTGCGGGCGCCATCTCCCTCATCAGCTCGAGGATCAGGGCGGCCTGGCGCTTGCGGACGCTGACGGCCGCGTCCGAAAAACGGCCCTCGTACAGAAGCTCGTATGCAAGTCGGTTGTCCGAGGCGAAGCGGAGGAAGGCGAGCCCGCCCGCCCGCAGCCGCGCCTCGGGGTCCTGCTCCGCCCGGGCGGCGTCGGCGATCTGCTCCGCGAGCCTCAGCGCAAGGCCCTCGAGACAGGCTCTGAAGAGGCCCTCCTTGGAATGAAACAGCTCATAGATGACCGGCTTCGTGACGCCGGCCCTCCGAGCGAGCTCGTCCATCGACGCCTTCGCAAAGCCGCGCTCGGCGAACAGCTCCTCACCGAGCTCGACGAGCTGGCGCTCGCGCAGAGCGCGCGGCACCCGACCGTGCCGAAACCCCTGTATCTGTCCGGCAGCCTCCACTTACCGCGAGTAGGTTACCCACAGTAACCAAGCCCGTCAAGGGGGTGGGGCGCCGCGCGGGGCGGTGGGCGCAGCCCTCAATGCTGCCGTTGAGCGGCCGGGCGCAGCGAGCGGCGGGTCCGCCGCGGCGCCGCGGCCCCTAGGCCGCCGGGGCGGCCCGCTCGGACTCGGCGGCCTCGGCCGCCTCGCCCTCCTCGGCCGCCACGGCGTCGGTGGTGCCGCTCGCGCGCTCCGCGGCCTCGCGCTCCGCGCGCTCCTCCTCCGACTCGCCCTTCGGCGGCTCCTTGGCCCAGTCCTCGTCGAACTCCACGCGCCACTTGCCCTCGTCGGTCTGCTCGAGCCGGAGCTTCGCCCTAAATGTGCGCCCGGCGCGCGACCGGAAACCGGTCACAGCCTTCTCCGTGCGTCCTACGCCGGGATCCTCGCCCGCCTCGCGAGAGACCCGCAACGACTCGATCAGCTCCTTCGCAACCGACACCGGCAGCGACTTGCCCGCCTTCTTCTTCCAGATCACGAAGCCGCAGCCGGGGTCCTCGCGCGACCAGCACGAGTAGCCCTTCCGGTTCTCCGTGATCTCGCGGCCACAGATCGGGCACGGGCCGAGCTTCGCCCGCTCGATCTGGACGCCCTTCAGCTTGTCGAGCTCCTGGACCGTCTCGGTCGTGAACTTCTTGATGTCCTCCATGAACGCCGGGCGCGTGTCCTCGGAGTGCTCGATCAGGCGCAGGCGGCGCTCCCAGCTGCCGGTGAGCTCCGGCGAGGTGAGCTTGTGCTCACCCAGCAGCCGGATCACCTGGATGCCCTTCTCGGTGGCCACCAGCGCGCGGCCGTCGCGCTCGATGTAGCCCACGTCCACCAGCCGCTCGATTATCGATGCGCGCGTGGCGGGGGTGCCGATGCCCGAGTCCTTCATCGCCTCGCGCAGCTCCGCGTCGTCGATCTCCTTGCCGGCCGTCTCCATGGCCCCGAGCAGCGAGGCATCGGAGAAGCGCCGCGGCGGCTGCGTCTCCTTGCGCATGAACTCGACCTCGCGCGTCTGGACGCCCTCGCCCTGCTCCAGCTTGGGGAGCAGCTGATCCCCTCCGGAGTCGTCCTCGCTGCGGTCACCCTCCGAGAGCTCGCCGTACACGGCGCGCCAACCGGCCTCGACGAGACGGCGCCCGCTCGTGCGGAACACGTTCTCCCGCACGGTCGTCTCCACGCGCGTCCGCTCGAACACGGCCTCCGGGTGGAACACGGCCAGGAACCGCTTCGCCACCAGGTCGTAGACCTTCAGCTCGTCCTGGCCCATCTTCGAGAGGTCGTGGTCGGAGTTGGTGGGGATGATGGCGTGGTGGTCGGTGACCTTCGCGTCGTTCACCACGCGGCCCAGCGGCAGCGAGTCCAGATCGAGGACGAAGCGCGCGCCGGCTGCGTAGCCGGGGTTGTGGCCCACGTGCTCCGCCGTCGGCTTGATCTCCGGGATCATGTCCCCGGTCAGGAAGCGCGAGTTCGTACGCGGGTAGGTGAGCGCCTTGTGCTCCTCGTACAGCCGCTGCGCGGCCGAGAGCGTGCGGCGCGCCGAGAAGCCGTACATGCTGTTCGCGTGGCGCTGAAGGCTCGTGAGGTCGTATAGGAGCTGGGGCTGCTCCCGCTCCTCCTTCTTCTCGAGCTTCGTGATCTCGCCGGCCTGCCCGGTCACGGCGTCGACGATCGCCCTGGCCTCGTCCTCGCTCGGTAGCCGCTTGCCGCCCAGGTAGCGGCCTGTGTAGCGGCGCTCGCCCGTGGCCTCGAAGCGCGCCTCGACGAGCCAGTACGGCTCGGGGACGAAGTTGCGGATCTCCTCCTCTCGGCGGGCGACCAGAGCGAGCGTCGGCGTCTGCACGCGGCCGAGCGACACCGCGCCGTCGAAAGCGGCGCGCAGCCGGATCGACGCCGCCCGCGTGGCGTTCATGCCCACGAGCCAGTCCGCCTCGGAGCGCGAGCGGGCCGCCTCCTCGAGCGACTTCAGCTCCTCCCCCGGGCGCAGGTGCTCGAAGGCGTCCTTGATGGCGGCCTTCGTCATCGAGGACAGCCACAGCCGCTGCACGGGCTTGTGGACCGGAGCGAGGTCATACACGTACGCGAAGATCAGCTCGCCCTCGCGACCGGCGTCGCAGGCGTTGATGATGGTCTCGACCTCGTCGTCGGCCATCAGCCTGTGTATCGCGCGCATCTGCTTCCCGGAGCGCTCGTCGTTCGGGATCAGCTTGAAGTGCTCCGGAAGGATCGGAAGGTCGGCGAAGCGCCACTTCTTCAGCTTCGGGTCGTACTCGTCCGGCGGCGCCAATCCGACGAGGTGGCCCACCGCCCAGGTGACGATGTAATCGTCACCCTCGAGGTGCGTCTTGTCCTTCGCCTGCTTGAAGGATCCAGGCAGCGTGGACGCCAGATCGCGGGCGACGGAGGGCTTCTCAGCTACTACAAGGGTTTTGGCCATCGCCAATCACGATACGCACTAGTAGTACCGGTTGGGATTGAAGGTCCGGCCGCGGTCGCGGCCGCGGCAGCCCTGGCGCGGCTGATCCGACCGGTATGGAAGGCGAATGATCGCCTGCGCCTCGTTGTTGTCCTCGTTCGACTCGAAGATGCCGTTCTCGGGGTCCGCGATATGCACGTAGGCGAAGCAGCCGCGCAGTCCCGTCACGTCGATCCACTGCTCGGGGTACGCGGGCGGATAGATGTCGGCCCACCCCGGAGACGTGCCGAGCGTCACGTGCTCGGCCTTGGAGTTGTTGCTGCAGGCCGGATAGTGCGCCACCCGCGGCGAGCGTGGCAGCGTGGGCCGCGTGTGGGTCAGGTCGCGCAGGCAGTAGGCGACCTTCGGGCCGGTCCGGACCTTGCGTGTGCGCCTGCCCCGCCCGTCCACGCGCCACAGCTCGAAGCGGGCCGCGTTGTAGAACTTCCACCAGTAGCGGGCCTGGTGTGCGAACTTGAACTGAAGCCGCGCATTCGTGGCCACCCCGATGCGGCTCCCGTCGCGCCTGTAGATCCGCTGGCGCCCGCGCATGAAGCGTGGGCCGATACGCGTGCCCAACAGCTCCGCCGGGCCCGCGCCGACGCTGTCGATCACGTTGCCGGCCCGCAGCACGGTGTGCCCCGCCTTGGTGAGGCGGTCGGTGTAGAGGCCGTAGGGGCGCCGCATCACGAGGTCGGGGCAGCGCAACCGCGCCGCGTCCGGGCCGATGCAGGGGTTCTCCTCGACCGGCGGCGGCTCGACCGGCGGCGGGTCCTGGGCCGCGGCCGGGCCGCCGACCACGACGGCAGCGGCGCAGCAGAGGACGATCAGTCGGGCGCCTCGCACCCGGGGAGTTGTAGCGACTACGGTGAACGTCATGCGTGTACTTGCAATCGACGGGGGCGGAATACGCGGTCTAATCCCGGCGCTCGTGCTCACCGAGCTGGAGCGACGTGCGGGGCGTCGGGCCTTCGAGATGTTCGACCTGATCGCCGGCACCTCGACGGGCGGCATCCTGGCGTGCGCGCTCTGCGCACCCGACCCGCTGCCGGCGTCCGAGCTGGTCTCGCTCTACGAGGACGAGGGGCCGAACATCTTCGATCGCTCGCTCTTCCAGCGCATCAGGAGCGCCGAGGGTCTGCTCGACGAGAAGTACGACGATGCCGCCCTCGACCGCGCGCTGGAACGCTTCCTGGGGCACAAGCGGCTCTCCGAGACGCGCCCCGATCTCATCGTCCCGGCCTACGACACGGCCCTTCCTGGCCCGTACTTCTTCAAGACCAGCAAGGCACGTGCCACCCCGGACACCGACGACTTCCCGCTCTCCGTGGTCGCACGGGCCACCTCGGCCGCTCCCACCTACTTCGAACCGGTCGAGCTCGAGGAGCGCGCACTCGTGGACGGCGGCGTGTTCGCGGTCAATCCAGCAATGTCGGCCTTCGCCGAAGTCCTCAAGGAAGTGGATGCCCGCGAGGTCGTGCTGCTGTCGCTCGGGACGGGTCAGCACACCCGCAAACGATCCTTCGACGAGATCAAGGACTGGGGAGTGGCGAGGTGGGCGCGGCCGATCCTCGAGGTCGTGTTCGACGGGGTCTCGGACGCGGTCGACTATCAGCTCGCACACGTGCTGGGCAGCGACCGCTACTGGCGGCTGCAAACCGAGCTCACGCTCGCGAGCGACGCCCTCGATGACGCCTCCGAGGACAACCTCGCCAAGCTGCGAGGGCACGCCGAGGACATGATCCGGGAGCAGTCGGCCACGCTGGACGCGGCTCTCGCCCGGCTCTAGGAACTGGCGCTCAGCGCGCGCAGGGGCCGGTGTCCACCCTCCCGCGCGCCCGCCGCAGCGCATTGCGCGCGACCGAGTCGGGAACTCCGAACCCGGTGCGCCTGCGGCTCGTGGCCGCGGCGAAGATCGTGGTGACCACCCGCCCGGCCCCGTCGACCACGGGGCCGCCGGAGTTCCCGGGCCGCACCAGGCCGCGCAGCGTCGTGATCGTGCGCTGCACGGGCCCGCGCCCGTACGCGTCCTGGGTGATCACCGTCGCAGTCTGACCGAGGCGGGCAGGCTCCACGTCGTACGGCCCGTTCTCTGGGAACCCGAGCACCGCCGCGGACGTGCCCGCCTCCGCGTTCACGTGCATCCGGAGCGCCGGCGCCCCGAGCCCGCGCACGCGCAGGATCGAGAGGTCGTTCTTGGGGTCGAACCAGATCGCGTCGGCGTCCAGACGCTCGCCCTCGCCGCCGGGCTGCACGGTCGTGTCGTCCTGGCCGGCCACCACGTGTGCGTTCGTCACGACGATCCCGTTCGCGGCCACCCAGCCGCTGCCCTGGACCCCGAGGCCGCAGGCCGTGCCCAGCACGCGCACCACGCTGCGGCTGGCGGACCGCACGTCCGGATCGCGCGCGATCTTCGCGTCCGGCGGCCGCACGTTCGCCGACGGCCCGGTGATCGACGGGAGCGGGTCGAAGCGCGCCAGCGCCTTCAGGATCCCGCCCGACGGCGGCAGCGCGTGGTTCAGCTCCTTGAGGATCGCCGAGCGCTGGATCGACTCGCGCAGGTCGCGGGCCCCCGGCGTCTGGAGCGCCACAGAGCCGCCGATCCAGACGAGGAAGAGCCCCAGGCACGCCACCAGCACGGCCCCGCCGAAGCCGTCGATCACCCCGAGCCGCTCGCCGAGCCGCATGCGCAGGTGGAACCCGAGCAGCTCGAGGCCGGAGGCGAACAGCCCTCCGAGCAGCAGCGCGCCGAGCAGCGCGAACAGGGGCGCGTAGGGCGAGTGCGAGCCGTCGGCCAGGAGCAGCGGCCCGAGACGCGAGCCGATCAGGGCACCCGCCGCGAAGCCGACGAGCGACAGCGCGCCCGCGATCAGCCCCTGCTGGTAGCCCCAGACGGCCATCAGGAGGGTGAACGCGATGATGATCCAGTCGAGGGTCGTCAAGCCGGATTGAGGCTATTGCCCGCGGGTACCATCGAGCTCCGTTCCCCCCGGCGCGATCTCCGCTTGAAGACGATCCCCCCTGAGCGCCGACGGCGCCTCACCCACCGTGCCCTGCCCGCACTGGGCGGGCTCGCCGCCGTGTCGATGATCGCCGGCGCCTTCGTCGGGTCGAGCACGGAGTCGACCTCGGAGCGCGTGGCCGGCGACTTCGCCACGGCGTGGGCGGAGGGCGACATGCGCGGGATGCACGAGCTGCTCAGCGAGTCGTCGAGCGACCGCTTTCCGATGGCGCGCATGCGCCGCGCCTACCGCCTCGCGGCCGCCACGGCCACCCTGACCGCCATCGAGGCGGGGGAGCCCGAAGGCATGCACGACGATCAGGTGAGCGTGCCGGTGGTGCTCGACACGCGGGTGTTCGGGAGGCTGCGCGGCGAGCTGCGCGTACCGGTGTCGGGCGAGCGGGTGGAGTGGGAGCCGCGTCTCGTGTTCCCCGAGCTGCGCGCCGGCGAGCGGCTCACGCGCAACAGCGAGCCGGCGGTCCGGGCCACGCTGCGCTCGCGCGACGGCAAGGTCCTCGCCGAGGGCGCCGCGGACGGCCGCTCCTCACCGCTCGTGGGCATCGCCGATTCGATCGCCGGCCGCATGGAGCCGGAGGAGACCGCCGAGGAGCGCAGGGCGCTCTACGCGCGCGGGTTCCCGCCCGACTGGCCCGTGGGCCAGAGCGGCCTCGAGGAGGCATTCGAGGAGCGCCTGCGCGGCCGGCCCGGCGGCGAGTTGCTGGCCGGCACTCGCGTGCTCGCCCGTGCGCAGCCCCACCCCGCCAAGCCGATCCAGACGACCATCCACACCGGCCTCCAGGAGGCGGCAGTGGTGGGGCTCGCGGGCCGGCTCGGCGGCGTGGCCGCGCTCGACCCGCGCAACGGCGAGATCCGCGCCCTCGCCGGCATCGCCTTCTCGGCGCCGCAGCCACCCGGCTCCACCTTCAAGCTCGTGACCACCGCCGCGGCACTCGAGCGCGGCCTGGTGAAGCCCTCGACCGAGTTCCCCGTGGAGACCCACGCGATCATCGACGGCGTCGAGCTCGAGAACGCGAACGGAGAGTTCTGCGGCGGCAGCTTCCGCAACTCGTTCGCCCACTCGTGCAACTCGGTGTTCGCGCCACTCGGGCTCAAGATCGGCGCTCCCGAGCTGGTGGAGATGGCCGAGCGCTTCGGCTGGAACGCAGCGGCCACGATCCCGGGCGAGGTGCCGAGCACCCTCCCCCCGGCCGTGGAGATCAAGACGCCGCTCGAGCTCGCGTCCACCGCCATCGGGCAGTTCGAGACGCTTGCGACGCCGCTGCAGATGGCGTCCGTGGCGCAGGCGATCGCCAGCCACGGCGTGCGCCACCCTCCCACGCTCACGGCCCGCAGGCGCACGGTCGAGACGCGCGTGGTCTCGCGCCGCATCGCGCGCACGATCGGCTCGCTCATGGTCGACGTCGTGGCCTACGGCACGGGCACCGCGGCGGCGATCCCCGGCGTTCAGGTGGCCGGCAAGACCGGGACGGCGGAGCTGGAGGACACGCGCGACCCGGAGACCGGCGAGACGCTGCCGCCCGACCCGACCAACACCGACGCCTGGTTCACCGCCTACGCGCCGGCCAAGCGGCCGCAGATCGTGGTGGCGGTGATGCTCGTGCGAGCGGGCGCCGGAGGGGCGACGGCTGCCCCGGCCGCACGGGTCGTCCTCGACGCCGCGCTGCAGCCCTAAAGGGACTGTCCCTTTAGATATCGAGCTGGAAGGTGAGGTGGTCCTCGCCCTGGCCGCGCAGCTCCAGCTCCAGCGGGCGGTTCTCGGTGTTCTCGAGCGGCAGCCTGAAGAGCAGCATCGACCCGGCGGTCGGCCCCAGCTGGGCGACGCTGCCGGCCTCGGGTATGCACGCGTCCGGCATCAGCTCGCGCGCGTGGTAGGCGAACTGGTTGTCCTCGGGCAGGTCCTCCGGCTCGAACTCGTTGCCCTGGGCGTCCTTGATGCTGAAGTCGTCGAGCGTCTGGTGCGTGTCGTTCGAGTTGTTGCAGACCTGGATGAACACGCCGTAGAGGGTCTCGCCCTTCTCCGCCTCGGGCCCGTCGAAGTAGGCATCGTCCGGTGGGATCTTCGTGTTCAGCTGCCGGGTGATGAAGACGTTGTAGTCAATGCCCTCGAGGTCGAGCGCGAGCCCCTCGCGCGCCGGCTCGTCCACGCCCTGCTCCTCGTCCTTGGTCCCGCACGCGCCGATCCCGCCCGCGAGCGCGGCGAGGCAGAGCAGCATCAGAAGACGGCGCGGCATGCGGGCGGGCATATTAGCTCTGCCCTTCAGTGCTCCGGCTGGCGGGCCGGGTCCATGCCGTGGTGGGCGCCGAACCTCGGTGCCTTGTCGGGTTCCCAGCCGGCGATCGACGCCCGCTTGAGGGGCTTCTTCTGCGGCTCCTCGAAGATCGCGCGCAGGCGGTCGAGCGACTTGCGCGTCTTGCGCCGGATCCAGCCCGCCGCTCCAACCTCCCGCATGCGGTCGACCAGGGTGGCCGGCTCGCCGAAGGTCGTCAGCTCCACCCGCGTGGCGTTCGCCGACTCGCGCGTGAAGTCATAGACCGCGAGCGAGCGATTGCGGCCGCGCCGCCCCACGCGGATCTCCTCGACGATCCGCCGGGGGCGATCCGCCTCGGTGATCGTGAGCTCGGCGTAGTCCTTGAACAGGGTGCGGCTGAGCCGGAAGCGCGCCGCGGCGCCGAGGCCGACCGGCTGCACCCGGGCGAGCCGGTAGTCGTCCATGAAGTGGTCCGTGTACGCGGGCCGGGCGGCGAGGTCGGAGACGAAGTCGAACACGTCCTCACGGGGCGCCGAGATGGTGATGGAGACGGTGACCTCGCGCATGCGGGCGCCATCGTACCTGCCGAACGCTGCGCGCTAGGCGGCGCGCGGGACGACCGAGAGCCGCCGCTCGCTGGCGTGCACCCGCTCGGTGCGTACGGCCCGGCGCCGGTCCTCGGGCAGGCGGGCGAAGCAGAGATCGCACAGCACACGCCCGCTGTCGAGCTCGTGCATGCGCTCACCGGCGAGCGGGGTGCGGCGGCAGTCCGCGCAGGAGGCGTCCGCCTGGGCGAGGGTGCCGATGCTGCTGCGCACGAGCATGGCGGCTAGATCGGGCATGGAAATTTGTTCGAATTCCGTCGCAGAAATCCTGCATTGCCGGAAAAAGCCCGCTAGTAGCGTTTTTTTTACTTGGCGAGTTTGTATCTACCGATACCATCCATGGTCCCCACCCCCTGAGGAGAGAAACGAATGGAAGCCTTTTCCTCCGGCACGCTGGCAGGTGCCGGGTCCTTTCGATGTGACTCCTGTGGCTTCGGCATAGCCCTTCAAGAACGTGATCAAGTGCCGTCCTGCCCCGAGTGCGGCGGTGAAAGCTTCCGCCGCTCGTCCCTTTTCGCCGACGCGGTTCGGCCGCCGCTGAGACACGAGGTCGAGGGCGCGCCCGACTGGCTCGAGGAGGCTCGCGAGGCGCTCGTGCGCGAGGGCGACTACCTGGCCTTCGAGGACGACGAGCGCGTGCGCGTGTTCCCGCTCCAGGACGGCTGGACCCGGATCGGGCGCAGCCTGTCGGCCCACGTCCGCTTCGACGACCCAACGGTCTCGCGCCGGCACGCGCTGCTCTACCGCGACGCGAGCGGGGCCCGCGTGCTCGACGACCGCAGCCTGAACGGCGTCTTCCGCAACGGCGACCGCGTCGAGCTGGCCGAGCTGGAGGACGGCGACGAGATCTCGATCGGCCGCTTCAGCCTCTTCTTCGTCAGCCTGGTGGGGTCGGCCGCAGCTCACGCAGGCCCTCTTCACGCGTCGTGACGGGGGCGTAGCCGAGCTCGCGCTGGGCGAGCGAGATGTCGATCGTGCACTCCTGAGAGGAGACCCAGACCGCGAAGCGGGTGAGCGGCGGCGAGCCCGGCCGCTTGAGCAGGCGCCAGACTCGCTCGGCTGACGCCGCCGCGGCCTTCGCCACACCCGGCGGTACAGACTTGTCCGGGATGTTCACGCCCTGCGTGCCCACCCAGTCGGTGATGAAGTCTCGGAACACCGTCGGCTCGCCGTCGGTCACGAAGTAGACGCCGCCCGCGGGCGCCTTCGTCGCCGCGAGCCAGAGCCCCTCGACGGTGTTGTCGATGTGCGTGGTCGCGGTGAGCTGGCGGCCGCCGCCAACCCAGCGGAAGCGGCCCGCGCGGACCATCTCGACCAGCTGGGGGAGCAGCGTCGTGTCCCCGCGCCCCCACACGAAGCGCGGCCGGACGACCACCGTTTCGATGCCCTCGGCGTCGCGCACGAGCTGCTCGGCCTTCGCCTTCGAGGACGAATAGAGCACCGGCGAGTCGGGCCTCAGCGGAGCGCTCTCGTCCACGTTCACCAGGGGCTGCCCGGCCATCAGGGCAGCCTCGGTGCCCACATGAACCAGCCGACGGACGCCCCCGGCCCTGCAGGCGGCGACGACGTTTCGCGTGCCCTGCACGTTCACGCGTTCGAAGTCGGCGGGATCGCCGAAGTCCCCGACCTTCGCGGCCGCATGGAACGCGACCTCGCAGTCCTCGACGTGGAGATCGTCGAGGTCGCCCATCACCGGCTCGGCGCCGAGCTCGCGCACGCGCTCCGCTGCTGGCTCGGAGCGCGCGAGCGCGCGCACGTCCCAGCCCTCCCGCCGCAGCCGTTCGATCAGCGCGCCGCCGATGAAGCCAGAGCCTCCGGTCACGAACGCGCTCGTCACGTCAGCGCTCGTCGCGGGGGCCGGTCCAGAAGGCGTCGCCCACCGTGACCGTGCGGGCGATCTCGGCCTGGTGGCGCAGCGAGTTGGGGTCGCCGTCCTCGTAGGCGAACATCGCCTCGGCGGGCACGCGGCGCACCTCGCCGGAGCCGCCCAGGTACTGGTCCACCACGCGGGCGCAGCGCCGGCCCTCGGCGATGGCGGTGACCACGAGCGACTGGCCCGTGCGCGCGTCGCCGCATGCGAACACGCCCTCGACCTTGGTGCCGTACACCGCGGCCTTCACGTTTCCGCGCTTGTCGAGGTCGAGTCGGAGCTCCTCGACCGCACCCTCGTGCTCGGGGTGGTCGAAGCCGATCGCGACCAACACGAGGTCGGCGCGCTCCTCGAACTCGCTGCCGGGGACCGCGTGCAGGTCGCGCGACGAGGTGCCCTCCACGCGCCTGCCGATCACGCCGGATACGCGCCCATCGATCCCGCGTAGCCCGGTTACCTGCGTGCCGAAGCGGCGGTCGCCGCCCTCGTCGAGCGCGTAGGTGGTGGGCGTGCGCTTGGGCGGCAGCGGCCACGGCGTACCGGGCGGGCGGCCGCTCGCCGGCAGCTGGGGGTAGACGTCGAGCAGCAGTACGTCCTCGGCACCCTCGCGCAGAGCGTTCGAGATGCAGTCCATGCCGGTGTCGCCGCCGCCCACCACGACCACGCGCTTGCCCTCCGCGCTGATCACCTGGCCGGGCGGCGTCGGGCGGTGCGCGCGGCCCTCGGCGGCCGCCACGGCGCGGTTGCGCTGGTAGAGGTACGCCATGGCGTTGTGCACGCCGGCCAGCTCGCGCCCGGGCACATCGAGCTCACGGTGCACGCGCGAGCCGATCGCCACGACCACTGCGTCGTGGTCGCGGCGGAGCTGGTCGGCGCTCACGTCGCGACCCACGTCCACGTCGTAGCGGAACTCGATCCCCTCCTCCTGGAGCAGGTTCACGCGCCGGTCGATGATCCACTTCTCGAGCTTGGCGTCGGGCACGCCGAAGCGGAGCAGCCCGCCCGGCCCCTCGTCGCGCTCGTAGACCGTGACGCCGTGCCCGAGCTTGTTGAGCTCGGCCGCCACGGCGAGCCCGGCGGGGCCGGAGCCGATCACGGCCACCGTGCGGTCGGTCCTGGACCCGGGCGGCTCCGGGGCGATCCAGCCCTCCTCGAAGCCGCGCGTGACGATGGCCAGCTCGATCTCCTCGATCGCGACGGCGTCGTCGTTGATGTCGAGCACGCAGGCCGACTCGCAGGGCGCGGGGCAGATCAGGCCGGTGAACTCGGGGAAGTTGTTGGTGGCGTGGAGCTTGGTGAGCGCGTCGCGCCAGCGGTCGCGGTACACGAGGTCGTTCCAGTCCGGGATCAGGTTGCCGAGCGGGCAGCCCTCGTGGCAGAACGGCACGCCGCAGTCCATGCAGCGCGCGCCCTGGTCGCGCAGGGTGCGATCGTCCGGCAGCGAGAAGTACTGCCGGTAGTCGTGCACGCGCTCCTTGGGATCGCGCTTGTCGAAGCCCACCCGCTCGAGGCGGAGGAAGGCACCCAGCTCGCCCATATTCAGTGGCCTCTCCGCGAGCTCCGCGCTCGCTCTGCCGAGCGAGAAGCTCGCGTGGCAAGGACGCAGTGAGCCGGGATAGCAGCGCTATCTCGGCGAGCGAGGACGCCGCCAGGCGAAGCTTCGCAGCCGGCAGGCGGGCGAGGAGTGAACGGAGCGGCCACCACCTAGATCGGGCCTCCAGCGGCGTAGCCCGGCGTGGCGGCGGGGCCGGCGGCCGCGGCGGCCACCTCGGCCTCGCCCTCGGCTGCAAGCTGCTCGGCGAGCGCGCGCTTGTAGTCGTGCGGCATCACCTTCACGAACCTGTTGAGCGTCGTCGGCCAGTCCTCGAGCAGGCGCGAAGCAACGCGGGAGCTCGTGCGCTCGCGGTGCTCCTCGACCCAGCCGCGCAGCTCCTCGCTCTCGTCAGGCGAGATGGCGTCGAAGCCCACCAGCTCCGTGTTGCAGCGCCCGCGGAAGCCGCCATCGGCGTCGTGGACGTAGGCGATCCCGCCGCTCATGCCCGCGGCGAAGTTGAGCCCGGTCGGCCCGAGCACCACAACGCGGCCGCCGGTCATGTACTCGCAGCCGTGGTCGCCCACTCCCTCCACAACGGTGATGGCGCCGGAGTTGCGGACCGCGAAGCGCTCGCCGGCGAGGCCGCGGAAGAAGGCCCTGCCGGAGGTCGCGCCGTATAGGACTGTGTTCCCCACGATCACGTTGTGCTCGGCCGCGAAGGTCGCCTCGGCGGGCGGGCGCACCACGATCGTGCCGCCTGAGAGGCCCTTGCCGCAGTAGTCGTTCGCGTCGCCGTCGAGCACCAGCTCGACGCCGCGCGCGAGCCAGGCGCCGAAGCTCTGGCCGGCGGAGCCCGTGAGACCCACCTCCACGCTCCCCTCGGGCAGGCCGGCCTCGCCGTGCACTCGCGCGATCTCGCCCGAGAGCAGGCCGCCCACCGCGCGGTTCTTGTTCTCGATCCGGCGCTGGAGGCGGACCGGCCGGCCCTCCTCGATGGCCGGGCGGCAGAGCTGGAGCAGGTCCACGTCGATCGAGTCGTAGAGCACCGGGTCGGGCCGGCGCGTGCAGTAGCGGAGTGTCCTTGGCTCCACGTTCTCGGGCACCGAGAGGAGCGCGCTCAGGTCGATCCCCTGCGCCTTCCAGTGCTCGACCGCGTCCTCGGTCTCGAGCAGCTCGGTGCGCCCGATCAGCTCGAGGAAGTTGCGCACACCGAGCCGGGCCATGATCCGGCGCGCCTCCTCGGCGACCATGAAGAGGTAGTTCACAACGTGCTCGGGCTGGCCCTCGAAGCGCGCGCGCAGCTCCGGATCCTGCGTCGCGACGCCGACCGGGCAGGTGTTGAGGTGGCAGACGCGCATCATCACGCAGCCGAGCGCGATCAGCGGAGCGGTGGAGAAGCCGAACTCGTCGGCGCCGAGGATGGCCGCCACCACCACGTCGCGGCCGGTGCGCATCTGGCCGTCGGCCTCCACGAGGATGCGCGAGCGCAGGTCGTTGCGCAGCAGCGTCTGCTGCGTCTCGGCGATGCCGATCTCCCACGGGATGCCGGCGTGCTGGATCGAGGCCTGCGGCGAGGCGCCGGTGCCGCCGTCGTGCCCGGCGATCACCACGTGGTCGGCGTTCGCCTTGGCGACGCCGGCGGCCACCGTGCCCACGCCGACCTCGGACACGAGCTTCACGGATATGCGAGCGCGCGGGTTGGCGCAGCGCAGGTCGTAGATCAGCTGCTTGAGGTCCTCGATCGAGTAGATGTCGTGGTGCGGCGGCGGCGAGATCAGGCCGACCCCGGGCGTGGAGTGGCGCAGGCGCGCGATGTAGCGGTCGACCTTGTGGCCGGGCAGCTGGCCGCCCTCGCCGGGCTTGGCGCCCTGGGCGACCTTGATCTGGAGCTCGTCCGCGTTCACGAGGTAGTGCACGGTCACGCCGAAGCGGCCCGAGGCCACCTGCTTGATCGAGGAGCGGCGCTCGTCGCCGAAGCGCGCCGGGTCCTCCCCGCCCTCGCCGGTGTTCGACCTTCCGCCGAGGCGGTTCATTCCCGTGGCGAGCGTCTCGTGCGCCTCGGGTGACAGCGCGCCGAGCGACATGCCTCCCGACTTGAAGCGCTTCACGATCTCGGCCGCCGGCTCGACCTCGTCGAGCGGCACCGGCTCCGGAGCCTCGTTGAAGCGCAGGAGCCCGCGCAGCGACGACTTCGGCACGGCCACCTCGTTCACGTAGGTGGCGAAGCGCTCGTAGGCGTCGGCGCCGTCCTCGTCGCGCGCAGCCTGCTGGAGCGTGGCGATCGTCTCCGGGTTCCAGCCGTGGAACTCGCCGTCGCGGCGCCACGCGTAGATGCCGCCCGGAGGTAGAAGCTCAGAGCTCGCCGCGGGGTACGCGCGTGCGTGCCGGTCGAGGCACTCCCAGGCCAAGACGTTCATCCCCACGCCGCCAACGCGCGAGGGCGTGCCGGTGAAGTGCCGGTCCACGAGCTCCTTCTCGATGCCGACCGCCTCGAAGATCTGCGCGCCGGTGTACGAGCGGATCGTCGAGATCCCCATCTTGGAGAGGATCTTCAGGAGGCCCTTACCGACCGCCTTGATGTTGCGGCTCACCGCCTCGTCGGGAGACATGCCCTCGGGCAGGCGCCCCTCGCGATGGAGCGCGTAGAGCGACTCGAACATCACGTACGGGTTCACGGCGGCTGCCCCATAGCCGATAAGGCAGGCCACGTGGTGGATCTCCTTGGCCTGGCCGGTCTCCACGATCAGGCCGCTTCGCAGGCGCGTGCCCTCGCGGACGAGGTGGTTGTGCACTGCCGCGGTGGCGAGCATCGCGGGCATCGGGACCCGCTCGGCGCCGAGGTTGCGGTCCGAGAGGATGAGGATGTTCACGCCGCGCCGGATCAGCTCGGAGGCCTCGTCGCAGATCTCCTCGAGCCGCTGCTCCATCCCCTGCGCGCCCTGCGCGGCCGGCCAGGTCATGTCGATCGTGCGCGCCTCGAACACGCTGTGGTCGACCTGGCGGAGCTTCTCGAGCTCCGTGCTGCGCAGCAGCGGCTGCGGCATCACGAGCTGGTGGCAGTGGTCCGGCGTCTCGCCGAGCAGGTTGATCTCCGGGCCGATCACGGCCTCGAGGCTCATCACGATCGACTCGCGGATCGGGTCGATGGCGGGGTTCGTGACCTGCGCGAACAGCTGCTTGAAGTAGGAGAACAGCGGCGGGCGCATGTCGGAGAGGACGGCCAGGGCGGCGTCGTTCCCCATCGACCCGGTCGGCTCGGTGGCGTCGCGCGCCATCGGCACGAGCGTCACGCGCAGGTCCTCCTCGGTCCAGCCGAAGACGAGCTGCTTGGCGCGCAGCGGCTCCACGCGCGGAACGCGCGGCGTCTTCTCGGGCAGGTCCTCGATGTGCACCACGCGCTCCTCGAGCCAGCGCCCGTACGGGCGGCGCTGGGCGAGCTCGAGCTTGATCTCGCCGTCGGGCACGACCTCGTCTCTGTCGAGGTCCACGAGGAAGAGCTTGCCGGGCAGCAGCCGGCCCTTGGAGGCCACCTCGTCGGCGGGCACCTCGAGCACGCCGGTCTCGGAGGCGAACACGACCCAGCCGTCCCTCGTCACGAGCCAGCGCCCGGGGCGCAGGCCGTTGCGGTCGAGCGTCGCGCCGATCACCCGGCCGTCGCTGAAGGCCACGGCCGCGGGGCCGTCCCAGGGCTCGACCAGCGAGGAGTGGTAGGCGTAGAAGTCGCACACCTCACGCGGCAGCTCCGGCCGGCCCTGGTGCGCCTCGGGGATCAGCATCGAGATCGCGTGGGCCGCGGAGCGGCCGCCGAGCACGAGCAGCTCCATGAGGCCGTCGAGCGATGCCGAGTCGGAGATGTCGTCGCGCAGCAGCGGGTGGATCTTCTGGATGTCCTCGCCGAAGAGGTCGGAGGCGAGCTGGAGCTCCCGCGCGCGCATCCAGTTGCGGTTGCCGCGCAGGGTGTTGATCTCGCCGTTGTGGGCGAGCATGCGGTACGGGTGGGCGAGCTCCCAGCTCGGGAAGGTGTTCGTGGAGAAGCGCGAGTGCACGAGCGCCAGGCGGCTGACCACGCGCTCGTCGCGCAGGTCCGGGAAGTAGCGCGGCAGCTGGGGCGCGGTGAGCATGCCCTTGAGGACCATGGTCCGGCTGGAGAAGCTCGGGATGGCGAGCTCTTCGAGGTCCTCGTGCTCGACGGCACGGCGGATCACGTACAGCTTGCGCTCGAAGGCGTCCTGGTCGAGGTCGTCCGCGGCACCCACGAACAGCTGCGCGATCCGGGGGGCCACCGCGCGGGAGGCCGCGCCGCACGCACCCTCGTTTACCGGAACCTCGCGCCAGCCGAGCACGCGCTGCCCCTCCGCCTCGACCCGATCCTCGAGCACGCGCATCGCCTCGGCCGGGTTGCCCGACGGCAGGAAACAGAGCGCGACGCCGTAGCGGCCCTCCTCGGGCAGCTCGAAGCCGGCCTCGGCGCGGAGGAAGGCGTCGGGGAGCTGGAACAGGATGCCGGCGCCGTCCCCGGTGTCGGGGTCCGCGCCCTCGGCTCCGCGGTGCTCGAGGCGCTCGAGCGCGCGCAGCGCCCGGGCGACGACCTCGTGCGAAGCTGGCGCGCGCAACCGTGCGACGAATGCGACGCCGCAGGCGTCGTGCTCGTAGCTCGGGTCGTACAGGCCACGCGATGCCTGCAGTGGGATACCTCCTGTTTGCGTGGCCTGCTGGGCTCAGGCGCACGACGCGGGAACGAACGCGAAACTATAGAGCTATGGCCATGCTTCCAACGGCACAAACGGTCACCGTCCTGTCCCAGAAGGGTGGCACCGGGAAGACCACCACCGTCCGTACCCTCGCCGACTCGTTCCGACGCGTCGGACTCGAGGTCCTGGTGGCGGACCTGGACCCTCAGGGAAACCTTTCCGACTACTACGACGTGCCCGCGGACGCGTCCCCCACGGTCGCCGACGTGCTCACCGGATCGGCCAAGGCGGCGGACGCCATCCACGACGGCGTGCTGCCCGCGAACCTCGGGCTGGCCGAGGCGGAGCTGGTGCTGGCGGGCAAGATGGGCCGCGAGCTGACGCTCAAGCGCGCCCTCCGCGACCTGCGCCGCCGCTACGACCTGATCCTGATCGACTGCCCGCCGGCCCTGGGGCTGCTCACCGTGAACGCGCTGGTGGCCGCGGACCACGCGCTGATATCGAGTGAGGCGGAGTACTTCTCGCTGCAGGGGGTCGAGCAGGCGCTCGAGGTCATCGAGCTGGCGAAGGACTCGCTGCACCCCGACCTGGACTGGCTCGGCGTGGTGCTGAACATCGCCGACATGAGACTGGTCCACGCGCGCGAGGCGCAGATCCAGCTGAAGGAGCGCTTCGGCGAGAAGGTCTTCGACACCGTGGTGCGGCGCAGCGTGCGCTACGCCGAGTCGGCCGAGCGCGGCGTCTCGATCCTCGACTACGCGCCCGACCTGGGCGCCGACTACCTCACGCTGGCCGGCGAGATCCTCGACCGGCTCGGCGGCTTCGAGGAAGCACGCGAGCGGCTCGGCACGCTGACCCCGGCGTGAGCCAGGTCGTCGCCGCCCGTGCCACGTCCCGCTAACCCCCCGCCGCCCACTCTGTCCACGTTTTACATGACATGCATGTAAAAGTGAGCAGAGTCACCGGGAGGCCGCCCCCGACCCCCACCGCTGCTGTAAGCCCGAAGCAGCGCAACGGTTAGGCTCGCGACCCCGATGTCTGAGCTTCTCTTCAAACCCGCGACCGAGCTGGCCACCCTCATCCACACGCGGTCAGATCAGCTCAACCGAGCTGGTCGCCGCGGCGCTCGAGCGCATCGAGACGCTTCAGCCGACCATCAACGCGTTCACCCACGTCGACGCGGACGGCGCCATCGCCGCCGCGGAGGCCATCGACGCCGACGATCCACGCCCGTTCGCCGGGGTCCCGATCGCGATCAAGGACACCATGCCGGTGGCGGGGATGCCGTACACGATGGCCTCGGACCTCTTCGGCGACTTCGTCCCGGGCCACGACGCCTTCCTCGTGCGCCGGCTGCGGGATGCCGGCTTCGTGATCGTCGGCAAGACCAGCATGTCGGAGTTCGGGATCCTGCCGGTGTCGGAGCCGCGGCGCTTCGGTCCGGTGCGCAATCCGTGGGACGTCGAGCGCACGCCGGGCGGCTCGAGCGGCGGCGCGGGCGCGGCCGTGGCGGCGGGGATGCTGCCGCTGGCGCACGGGGCGGATGGCGGTGGCTCGATTCGGATTCCGGCGTCGTGCTGCGGGCTCGTCGGCCTGAAGCCCACCCGCGGGCGGATCTCGCGGGGTCCGGACCTGGCCGACGACTTCCTCGTCACGGACGGCGTGCTGACAAGGACGGTGGCGGACACGGCCTCACTGCTCGACCTTCTGAGCGGCTACGAGGTCGGCGACGCGACCTGGGCGCCGCCGCCCTCAGAGACATTCGCCTCGACGGCCGCGCGCGAGCCCGGGCGCCTACGCATCGGCTACACGACCACTTCGCCGGTCGAGGCGCCGCTCGACACCCTCTGCGAGCAGGCCGTCATGGACGCCGCGCAGCTGCTCACCGATCTGGGACACGACGTCGAGGAGGTCGCGGCGCCGTGGAGCCAGGAGCAGGACCTCATGCGCGTCTTCACCGCCGTCTTCGGAACCCCGATCGTGATGGGGATGTACTTCGGCGGCCTCGTCACGGGCCGGGAGCCCGCGCCGGAGCTCGTGGAACCGCTGTCCTGGATCTTCTGGGACGCCATCCGCGAGCGCACCGCGCTCGACTACCTGCTCGCGCGCACCCAGCTCGGGGCGATCTCCCGCGGGATCATCGCGCTCTGGGAGAGCTACGACGTGGTGCTGACCCCGGGTCTGGCGGAGCGCCCGGTCCCGATCGGAGAGATCAACTCCTGCAGCGATGATCCGTGGGCGGACTTCGGCCGCTCCGCGCGCTTTACGCCCTACACCGCGCTCTTCAACGTCACCGGCCAGCCCGCGATCTCGGTGCCGCTCTACCACGGCGACGACGGCCTGCCGACCTCGATCCAGCTCGCCGGGCGCCCCGCCGACGAGGGCACGCTGCTCTCGCTCGCCGCTCAGCTCGAGGCCGCGCGACCCTGGGCCGACCGCCGCCCCGAGCTCGCGACCGCCTAGGTCATTGCGTCCGCGACCGCCCGCAGCACGTCGCGGTCGCGGTCGTAGGTGAGCACCTGCATCGCCTCGTCGACCGGAACCCAGCGCAGTTCGTCGGTCTCGTCGTTGGGCACGAAGGGACCGTCGTGCTCGACATCCATCAGCCAGTACCGCACGATCTTGTCCCGGTTGCCCACCTTGTAGCTGATGGGCGGAAGCTCGCGGACCATGCGGCCGCGGAGGCCGGTCTCCTCCTGAACCTCTCGCACGGCGGCCTGCTCGAAGGACTCGGATGAGTCGAGCTTGCCCTTGGGAAGCGTCCAGTCGTCGTAGCGGGGCCGGTGGACGAGCACGACCCGCCCCTCGCGCATCACCACGCCGCCGGCCGCCTTGATGAGATCACTCACGGGGCGCCACGCTACCGAGCTTGGCCCCGGGGGCGAGTTTTCTTTCGGGCGGCCTTCTGGATGCATGACAAGAACACTGATCGCGGGCCTCGCCTGCCTGTTGCTGATAGCCGCCCCGGCGCGGGCCACCACCACTCCGGCGCCGCTTCCATTCGTGCAGAGCTGGTCGGACACCGGCCAGATCACGGTCGACGACGACTGGTCGGGGGTGGCGGGCGTGGTCGGCTATCGCGGCGACGGCCTCGTCACCGAGCCCGCCGGTGATCCGCGCGCCGTGACCGCGGACGGGTCCGGCACGCCGCTCGACGTCGCCGCCAACCGGACCGACCCTCGCGCGGTCGGGTTGGCCTCCGGGGTGGCGGAGTTCGAGCTCACCGATCCGGTGGTGGCGATCCAGGGGTCCGCCACGGCCAGCGCTCCTCATGTGGTGATGTCGTTCGACACGCGCGAACGCGCGGGTGTGATGGTGCGGCTGACGTTGCGGGACATCGACGCGACGGCCAACGACGCCGTCGAGCCGGTGGCCGTGCAATATCGGGTGGGCGGCTCTGGGGCGTTTGCGGGGCTGCCCGGCGGCTACGTCGCCGATGCCACCAGCGGTCCTGGGGAGGCCACCAGGTTCACGAGGCTGAGCGTGGCGCTGCCCGCGGCGGCGGACGCGCAGCCGCTGATCCAGGTGCGCGTGATCACGACCAACGCCGCCGGCCAGGACGAATGGGTCGGCGTCGACGACATCGAGGTCACGGCCAGCGCGACGGGCGGCAGGACGTGCCCTGGACCTAGCCCGGTGCCCCCGCCGGAGCCGGCTCCCGGTCCGGCGCCCGGGCCCGCGCCCGGGCCGGACCCCCTGCCGGCACCCGCACCGAAGCCGCCACCGGAGCTCACCGACCTGGAGCTCACGCCGCGCACGTTCATGCCGGCCCGGCGCGGCCCCGCGATAGTCCACCGCGGCAGGGCGGGAACCGGGTTGCGATTCCGGCTCTCACGCGCGGCACTGGTGCGGTTCGAGGTGGTCCGGATGCTCGGCGCGCCCGATGCCCTGGGCCCGAAGCGCGACCGCTTGGCCCGCGACACGCGCAGCACGAGCGGGTGGCCCTTCGCCACAGGCAGACGCTTCGCCAGCGGGCGGCTCTTCGCCACCGGAGGCCGCTTCGTCGCGCGTGGGCGGAGCGGGCTCAACCGGCTTCGCTTCAGCGGCCGCCTGCGCGGCCGGCCGCTCGCCCCTGGGGCGTACGTGCTGCGAGCCTTCGCAGTCGACCTGGCCGGCCGGACCTCCGCGCCGCTCGCGGTGCCCTTCAGGATCGGCCGTGAGTAGGGCTGAGCCGATGCCAAGCGGGCCCTCGCGCGGGCGCCCGCGGGGGCGCCGCGCCCGTGCTCAGAGCTCGCGCACGTCGGCGCCGCCGGGCGAGAAGGTCGCTCGGCGGACCTTGCAGTCGGGCGCTTCGGCCTTCAGCCGCTCCACGAGGCCGCCGGTCTGCTCCCAGTGGCACCAGAAGAGCACCGTGGGGCCCGCGCCGGAGATCGTCGCGCCGACGGCGCCCAGCTCCTCGGCTTGGTCGACGAGCTCCATCGAGCGCGGGTAGAGCGATCGCCGCCGCGGCTGGTGCACGCGGTCGCGCAGGCCGCGGCCGATCAGGCTGAAGTCGCCCTTCGCCAGCCCGAGCACGAGCAGCGCCGCGTGTCCGACGTTGTGGGCCACCTCCTCCAGCGGCACCTCGGCGGGCATCGCCGCGCGCGCCTCGCTGGTCTTCACCTCGTGGCCGGGAATCGCGAGCACGCCCTCGAGTCCGGCTGGCGGGTCGAATCGCACCGGCTCCTCCCCCGCGCCCGGGCAGATCACGAACCCGCCTTGGAGCGCCGCGGCCACGTTGTCCGGGTGGCCCTCGAGCTCCACGGCGAGCTCGAAGAGCGGCGCGTCGAGCTCGTACATGTGGTCGGCCGC
Organism: uncultured Thermoleophilaceae bacterium; assembly: GCA_963774095.1. Taxonomy (GTDB): domain Bacteria; phylum Actinomycetota; class Thermoleophilia; order Solirubrobacterales; family Thermoleophilaceae; genus JACVRW01. The sequence continues at coordinate 152,645 of CAVZDS010000002.1, read as the reverse complement.
GGCCAGTCCCGCCACGATCGCCGCCGCGCTGGAGCCGAGCCCCGCCGACGGCGGGATCTCCGAGCGGATCGCGAACGTCACGCCGTCGGCGGGGTGGAGGCGCTCGAATGCGCGCACGCAGAGGTTGCTGCGGTCCGTCGGAATGCCGGGGGTGAAGGAGTCCACGAGGAACTCGCCCCTCTCCTCCACCTCGAGCTCCAGGTGAAGGGACAGCGCCGCTGCGAGCACGTCGTAACCCGGCCCGAGATTGGCCGAGGAGGCTGGCACGCGGACGAGCCGGCGCCGCTTCACCTGGCGCGCCTCATCCCAGCACCGCGCGCTCGACGCTCTCGATGTCCGGCTCGCATGGGACCACGCTCGCCGCCCTGTTCATCGCGGTCTGGGGGTCCTTCAGCCCGTGACCCGTGAGCACGCACACCACCCGGCCCTCGGCCCCGTACTTGAGCAGCCCCGCCACCGACGCCGCCGAGGCCGGCTCGCAGAACACTCCCTCGCGCGCGCCGAGGAGGGAGTACGCGTCGAGGATCTCGGCGTCCGAGACCGCGCGCACCTCGCCGCGCGACGCGGTGAACGCGTTCATCGCGTCCTCCCAGCGAGCGGGATTCCCGATCCGGATCGCCGACGCCACCGTCTCGGGGTTCTCGACCGGCGCTCCGAGCACCAGCGGTGCGGCGCCCTCGGCCTGGTAGCCGTGCATGCTCGGCGCGGCGCCGTACTCCTGAAAGCCTTGCCACCAGGAGGTCACGTTGCCCGCATTGCCCACCGGGATGCAGAGCACGTCGGGCGCCTCGTCGAGCTCGTCGCAGACCTCGAACGCGCCCGTCTTCTGTCCCTCGATCCGGTAGTCGTTCACCGAGTTCACCAGCGCGATCGGGTGCCGGTCCGCGAGCTCGCGGACGAGCGCGAGCGCCTCGTCGAAGTTGCCGCGCAGCGCTATCACGCGCGCGCCGTGCATCAGCGCCTGGGCGAGCTTGCCGGTGGCGATCTTCCCCTCGGGCACGATCACGGCCCCGCGCAGCCCGGCGCGGGCGGCGTACGCGGCCGCGCTCGCGGCGGTGTTGCCGGTGGAGGCGCAGATCACCGCCTCCGCGCCCTCGCCGATTGCCGCGCTCACCGCCACGGTCATGCCGCGGTCCTTGAACGAGCCGGTGGGGTTGGCCCCCTCGAGCTTCAGGAACACGTCCGCGCCGCTCAGCGAGGAGAGATGCGGGGCCGGGATCAGCGGGGTGTCGCCCTCACCCATCGTCACCAGCGGCTCGACCGGCAGCCGCTCGCGGTAGCGCCAGAGGCTCAGAACGTCTCCTCGATCACCCGGATCACCCGCGGCGCCTCGCGCACGAAGTCGAGCCGCGACAGCAGGTCCACCGCCGCGCGGAACTTCGACTCCAGCACCGGGTGCATCACCATCACGAGCCGCGCCTCGTCGCCGAGCCCCTTCTGCACGACCGACTTGATCGACACGTCCTGCATGCCGAGGATCTCCGCCACCTGCGCGAGCACGCCGGGGCGGTCGGCCACCTCGAGGTGGAGGTAGAACGAGAACTCCGTGTCGGTCACGAGCGGGATGTCCTCGGCGGGCGGCACGAGCGACGGCGGCGGGATCATCGCCGACACCACGTCACCGAGCACCGCGCTGGCGGTCTGGATGCCGCCGGCCCCCGGCCCCGAAAGCGTGATCTCGGTGATCGCCGGCGACTCGATCGTCACGGCGTTGAAGGCGCCGTTCACGGACGCGAGCGGGTGGTCCGCGTACAGGAACGCCGGGTACACGTGCACCGCTACGCCGCTGTCGATCCGCTCGGCCGAGCCGATCAGCTTGAGCGACAGGCCAAGCTCCTTGGCATAGGCGATGTCGTCAGCCGTGAGGCGCTCGATGCCCTCGTAGCTCACCTGGTCGAGCCGCACGGCGGCGTTGAACGCGAGCCGCGCGAGGATCGCCATCTTGGCGGCGGCGTCCTTGCCGGTCACGTCCTCGGTCGGGTCGGCCTCGGCGTATCCGAGCCGCTGAGCGTCCGCGAGCGCCTCCTCGTAGGTGGCGCCGGTGCGCGCCATCTCGCTGAGGATGTAGTTGGTGGTGCCGTTCACGATGCCGTGCACGCGCTCGATGTGCGCGGCGGCGAGCGTCTCCGACATCACCCGGATCGCGGGCACCACGCCCGCCACGGCGCCCTCGAAGCGGACCTGGACGCCGCCCGCGCGCGCCGCGTCGAACACCTCCTCGCCGTGCTGGGAGAGCAGCTGCTTGTTGGCGGTCACCACGTGGCGGCCCGCCTCGAGCGCGCGCAGCACGTACTCGCGCGCGGGGTCGATGCCGCCCATCAGCTCCACGATCAGGTCGCTGCGCTCGAGGATGTCGTCGAAGTCGCCGCGGCTGCGGGTGAGCACGCCGGAGATCTCGGGGCGCAGTCCGACCTCCGCCTCGATCGCGCCGGCGCGCTCCTCGAGCAGGCCGGCGAAGGCGGACCCGACGGTGCCGTGGCCCAGCACTCCGATACGGAACGGTTCAGCGGTCACGCAGGGTCAGATCGTCGTAGGTCTCCCGGCGGACAACCACGCGGGCCTCGCCGTCCCGGCAGAAAATGACCGGCGGCCGCGGCACCGCGTTGTAGTTGTTGGCCATCGCGTGCGAGTAGGCGCCGGTGGCCGGGATCACCAGGATGTCCCCCACGCGCGGGTCGTTCAGCGGCACATCGCGGACGAGCACGTCGCCGGACTCGCAGTGCATCCCGGCGATCGTGCAGATCTCGCTGCCCCCAAAGCGGTCCGCGATCTCGGCCTCGTAGCGCGCGCCATAGAGCATCGGGCGCAGGTTGTCGGACATCCCGCCGTCCACGTCCACGTAGGTCCGCACGTCCGGGATGCGCTTCACGGTGCCCACGGTGTAGACCGTCACCCCGGCGTTCCCCACGAGCGCGCGACCCGGCTCGCACAGCACCTTCACGTCGTCGGGAGCATGCCGGAGCAGCGCGTCCACATAGTCCTCGATCGAGGGCGGGCGGTCGTCGGCCGTGTAGGCGATGCCGAGGCCGCCGCCGAGGTTGAGCAGCGGGTAGTGGCCCATCGCGGCCAGCAGCTCGGCGAGCTTCTCGAACACCTCCACGTCCAGGATCTGCGAGCCGATGTGCGCGTGCAGCCCGCGCAGCTCGAGCCCGGCCGCCTGGCAGGCCTCCACCGCGCGCGCGACCTCGTCCATCGGGAAGCCGAATTTCGAGTCCACCTGCCCGGTCTGGATGTACGAGTGCGTGCTCGGCTTGATGCCGGGCGTGACGCGCAGCAGGATCCGCTGCTCACGCCCGCGCAGGCGCTCGATCTCGTCGAAGGAGTCGACCACGATGTGGCCGACGCCGCTCTCGATCGCATAGTCGAGCTCGGCCGGCGACTTGTTGTTGCCGTGCATGTAAAGACGCTCGGGATCGAACCCGGCCGCCAGCGCCAGGTGGAGCTCGCCGCCCGAGGCCACGTCGGCGGACAGCCCCTCCTCGGAGAAAAGCCGGAGCGCCGCGGTGCAGGGGAAGGCCTTGCTCGCGTAGATCACCTCGAAGCGGTCGCTGCGGGCGCGGAAGGTCTCGACGAACGTCCGGGCGCGGGCGCGCATGTCGTCCTCCGCGTAGACGTACGCCGGCGTGCCGAACTCCGCCGCCAGCTCCACGACATCGCAGCCCCCGACCTCGAGCCTGCCGCGCTCGTTCAGGCGAGAGCCAAGGGGGTAGACATGCGAGACCGCGAGCGCCGACATCGTCGAGCGGCGATTATGAAGCAGCGATGCGCCACCCCACGCCCACACCGCCCGAGCTGGGCGTCCACGACGGTTTGTCCTATGCCCTGTTCCTCCCGGACGACGAGCCGGTCGCGGGCGTCGTGGTCCTGCACGGGGCTGGATCTGCGAAGGAGAGCCATTTCGACTTCGCGCGCGGCTGCCGCGACGATCGGATCGCGGCACTCGCCTACGACGCGCGCGGACATGGGGACTCCGGCGGCAGCTTCGGACCGGGTGCGATCGATGATGTGCTCGCCATGGTCGAGTTACTGCGCGCCCACGCTCCGCGCGTGGCGCTGCGTGGGTCGAGCATGGGCGCTTTCCAGGCGATCCACGCGGGGGCGCGCGACCCCGCCGTCTGCGCCGTCGTGGCGATCTGCCCGGCCCCCGAGGACGGTCTACTCCGATTTCTGCGCTCGGGCCGCGCGCTCGAGTTCGAGTGCGACGTCGAGGCATGCAAGCCGTGGCTCGAGTCGCTGGACCTCTCGGAGGCGACCGCGAGCCTCGGGCCCGAGACCGCGCTGCTGTTGCTGCACGCGCGCGGCGACGAGCAGGTGCCCTACACCGTCAGCGAGCACCTCTACGAGGTGGCCCGCGAGCCGAAGCGCCTGCTGCTCATCCCGGGCGGCCACCATCGCTCGGTCCAGCACGACCTGGAGCTGCAGGCCGTGTCGCGCAAGTTCATCCGCGACGCGGCCCGGGGGGACGCAGCCGACCCTAACTGAGAATCATTCTCGTTAGACTCGCCCGGTGCCCTCGCCCCTCGACCTGGCGGATCTCCCCTTCCTGCGCGAGGCCCTCCTCGAGCTGGTGCTCCTGGCGATCACGGGCGGCGTGCTGGGCGCGTGGATCGTGCTGCGGCGACTCGCCTTCTTCTCGCACGCGGCCGGCTCGGCGACCTTCCCCGGCCTCGTGGCGGCGGACGCGTCCGGCATCAGTCCGACGCTGGCCGGCATCGCTGTGGCGCTGAGCTACGCGGGTGGAGTGCAGCGCACCGGGGGTGGCGCACGCGGGGCCGCCACTCGCGACCACGGCGAGGGCACCGCGCTGCTGCTCGTCGCCGCGCTCGCCACGGGCGTGATCCTCGCCAGCGACGTATTCGAGTCCGGCGCCGCCGTGGACCGGCTCCTGTTCGGCACCCTGCTAGGTCTCGGCACCGCTGACCTCGTGCTCTCTGCCGTGGTGGCCGTGCTCGCGGTCGCGGCGGCGGTGGGGCTCGGCCGGACCTGGTCGGCGGTCGGCTTCGACCCGGAGGGCTCGCGCGCCCTCGGGCTTCCCGTGGGGCGCGCGGACCTCCTTCTGCTCGCGCTGGTGGCCGTGGCGGCCGTGGCCGCGATTCCCGCGGTCGGCGCCCTGCTCGTGACCGCGATCTACGTCCTTCCCGCGGCGGCGGCCCGCATGCTCACCGGCAGCATCCGCGGCCTCGTGGCGTGCGCGCTCGGCGTGGCCCTCGCCGAGGGCGTGGTCGGGCTCTACCTCGCGTACTGGCTCGACATACCCGCGGGCCCGCCCGTGGCGGTGCTCGGGGCGACGGTGTGCCTGCTGCTGGCGGCGGCCACGCGACGGTCGGCGGCGTGAGCGACACCGCGGTCAACGTCGAGCAGCTCGCCGCGGGCTACGGCGGCGAGCCCGTGCTGGAGCACGTGACCTTCGCGGCCAAGGCGGGCCAGTCGGTCTGCGTGCTCGGCCCCAACGGCGGCGGCAAGACGACGCTCTTCCGGGTGCTCCTCGGCCAGCTCGAGGCGACCGCGGGCCGGGTCGAGCTCAGCGGCCGCCCCGCCTACATGGCGCAGACCGAGCGCACGCGCCTCGACTTCCCGGTGACCGCCCTCGACGTGGCGCTGATGGGCACGCTCGCCGCGGGGCGCTGGTGGCTGCCCCCGCGCCGGGCCGAGCGCGACGCCGCCGCGGCCGCGCTCGAACGGGTGGGCCTCGCCGAGCGGGCGGGCGTGCGCTTCGGTGACCTGTCGGGCGGTCAGCGCCAGCGCGCCCTGCTCGCCCGCGCGCTGGTGGTGGACGCGCCGGTGCTGCTGCTGGACGAGCCGCTGTCCGGCGTCGATCCAACCAGCGCCAGGCTGATCGCAGGCGTCTTCAACGAGCTGCGCGCCGAGGGCCGGGCGCTGCTGGTGGCGAGCCACGACGTGGAGAGCGCCCGCTCCTTCGACCTCGTCCTCTGCCTCAACCGCCATCAGGTGGCCTTCGGGACGCCCGCCGACACCCTCAACCGCGCCGCCCTCCAGGCCACCTACGGGCACGAGCTGATCGTGCTCGACGACGCGAGCCCCGCGCGCGCCGTCACGATCCAGCATCACCTGCACGAGCACGAGCCCGGGGACTGACGTGGACGTACTCGACTTCCTCCTCGACCCGCTGCGCTCTGGCATCGACCGCCGGGCGCTGCTCGAGCTCGCGCTGGTGGGGGCGTTCTGTGGAGCGCTCGGCTTCTGGGTGGTCACCGAGCGCCTGGCCTACAGCGCCGAGTCCCTCGCGCACGGCCTCCTTCCCGGCCTGGTGCTCGCCGCGCTCGCGGGCGCGCCGCTCCTCCTTGGCGCTGCGGGCGGCGCGCTCGTGGCCGCGGCGCTTATTGCGTTCGCCGCGCGCGACCCGCGCATCGGCCCGGACACCGGAACGGCCGTGGCTGTGACCGGCCTGGTCGGACTCGGCGCGCTGCTCGCGCTCGCTCCCGACTCCCCGCAGCGATTGGAGGAGCTGCTGTTCGGCGACCCGCTCGGCGTGACCGACGGCGACCTCGTGGCCGCGGCCGCCCTCCTCGTGCTGGGCGGCGCCGCCCTCGTGGGGCTCCACCGGCCGTTCTCCGCTGTCGCCTTCGACGCCGCCGGCGCCGCGGCCGCGGGCCTGCGCCCGGCGGCGCTCAGGCTCGTGCTCCTCGTCCTGCTCGCCGCCGCCGTGGCCGTGGCGGTGCAGGGGCTGGGCGCCCTGCTCGTGCTCGCGGTGCTGATCGGCCCCCCGCTCGCCGTGAGGCATCACGCGCGCACCCCGGCGCGAGCCATGCTCGGCGGCGCCGCGGTGGCGGCGCTCGCCGGCCTCGTGGGCATCGAGGTCTCGTTCCACGCGCACAGCGCCGCGGGCGCCTCGGTGGCCCTGGCCCTCTGCGCGGCCGCCGCGCTCGGAAGCGTGCTCAGGCCGTCGCGGGGCGCGGCGCGGCGCGCGGGCGCGTGGCCACGATCCCCGCGCCGAGAGCGACCATTGCCAGGGCGATGAGCTGCGGCTGGGTGAGCCCGACCACGACCTCCTCGTTGCGGCGGATGAACTCGACCAGGAAGCGCTCGACGCCGGCGATGATCAGGTAGAGGCCGAACAGCATCCCGGGCGCCACGCGGTCGCGCAGCCGCCACAGCACCACCCCCGCCAGCCCCATCGCCAGCGTCTCGTAGATGGGCGTCGGGTGGACCTCGTCGGTGGTGGGCACCGTGCCGTCCGGATACGACATCGCCCAGGGCAGGTCGGACGGCGTGCCGTAGTCGCCGTCGCCCGAGAGCTGGCAGCCCACGCGCCCGAGTGCGTAGCCCACTGCGAGCGGCACCGCGGCCGTGTCGAACAGCTCCCAGCCGAGCCAGCGCCGCCAGCGCGCCCACAGGATCACGCCGAGCGCTCCTCCAACCAGGCCGCCGAACCAGACCAGCCCCGACCCGGAGAAGATGTTGCCGAGCAGGTCCTCCGAGACCTTGTCCCAGTTCTGCAGCACGTAGTCCACACGCGAGCCGACGAGCCCTCCGACCAGCGCGGCGAAGGTCATCTCGTAGGCCCAGTCGGGCGGCCGGCCGAGCTCCGAGAGGCGGCGGCTCACCAGCAGGCCCGAGGCGAGGAAGGCCAGCGCGAAGCAGATGCCGAACGTCTTCAGCTCGAGCGGGCCGATGTGAATCTCTGGCTGCACCGGAGCGCGAAAGCTAGCGGGGAGGACGAGCCGTGCTTAACATGGCCGGTGTGCGGAGAGCCGTGCTCGCGACCTTCCTCTGTGCGGCGCCGCTCTTCGCAGCGTCCGCGCAGGCCTCCACAGGGATGCTGGAGCGTGAGGCCGTGCGCGAAGCGCTTCGCCAAAGCGCCCGCGCAGCAGGCGGAGGCGGCGTGGTCGCGCTGCCGCTCCCCGAGCCGCCGCGCGCCTCGGCCTCATCCGCATCGAGCGAGCTCGCCCGCGTGGCGCGCTCGACCGGGCGCGAGCGCCTGCTGATCGGCGCGCGCACGCACGAGGACCTCGACGGCCTGGCGGCCGAGGGTGCGCAGCCTGGGCGCAGAGCCGGAGCTGTTCGAGACGATCGGCGCGCTGGCAGCCACCGTCCCGTCCGGGGCGGATGCCGTGGCCGCGCTCCGCGACGACCCGCGCGTGGCGTACATCGAGCGCGACCGCACCCTGCGGACCGCCGCCGACCCCTTCGACATAGTCGACCCCACGAGCGGCCCGCCGCCGATCAAGTTCACCTGGGCCTACGACACGGTCCGCGCCGCTGAGGCGCTCGCCACCGTCGGCGGCGGCTCGGCCCGCACGGTGTCCGTGATCGACACCGGGCTCGACGTGAACCACCCCGAGTTCGCCGGCCAGGTCGCGCGGGTGTTCGACACCAGCTCCGGCGGCGTGGACGTGACGGACATCGTAGGCCACGGCACCTTCGTGAGCGGCCTGATCTCGGCTCTCGACGGCAACGGCCGCGGCGGCAAGGGCGTGGCCGGCACCACCAAGCTGGTCGCGGTGCGCGCCTCGCTCGACGGCAGCTTCACGGTCTCGGACCTGATCAGCGGCATCGAGTTCTCGATCCGCCGCGGCGTGGACGTGATCAACCTCAGCCTCGCGGGGCAGGGCTTCACCCAGACGCAGGCGCGCGCCTTCGAGGCGGCCTTCTTCAACGACGTCCTCCCCGTCGCCGCCGCCGGCAACAACGCCGAGAACGGGAACCCGCTCGAGTTCCCCGCTGCGGCGATCGGCGGTGCCCAGGGTGGCCGCGGAATCGGACTGTCGGTGGCTGCCACGAAGCCCGACGGCACCGTCGCCTCGTTCTCGAACCACAACGACTTTGTGAGCGTCGCCGCACCCGGCGCCAGCTCCGGGGACTGCGCGCACGGCGTCTTCTCCACGCTGCCCGCGAACAGCGGTACCGAATGGGACCGGCCGGACAGCTGCTCGCTCGTGTTCAGCGACGGCAGCGCGCGCTACGCCTACGGCGAGGGCACGAGCTTCGCAGCGCCGATCGTGTCGGGGCTCGCGGCGGTGGCCTGGCAGGCCGAGAGCCGGCTCGCCTCCGAGCAGGTGGCCGACGTGATGGTCCGCTCCTCCACCGGCGGCGGCTGGAACGAGTTCACGGGCGCTGGCGTGGTCGACGCCAAGAACGCCACGGACATCGCCGCGAGGTACGACGTGATCGACCCCCGCGCCCGCGGCAGGACGCGCCGGCGCGGCAACCGCGTGAAGGCCACGCTCTCGCGCACCCAGGACCGCACCGACCCCGGCGACGAGCTGGCGGGCGCGCTCACCTACGGGCTGCTGGTGTCCCGAAACGGCGGTCGCAGCTACGACGTCGCCGCGAGCAGGCGTCGGCGGCCGTTCTCCAAGAACGTGCTCATCCGGGGCACCAGGAAGAACGTGCTGGTGGCCACCGCCTGCGACGGCAACGGCAACTGCGGCGTGAAGGTCCTCGGCCGCTTCCGGCGGCGCTAGCCGCCGAACGCCCGCGCGAGCGCCTCGTCCGTCTCGAGCACCTCGGCGAACTCGTCGTGGAGGCTCGCGAGTGCCGTCCGATGCATCGTCTCCGCCGGAATCAGCTCTCCGTCGGGGGTGCGGCGGGCGAACGTGGCGGTTGCGTCCTCCAGCACCCAGGTATCGAAGCCCAGGTTCGCGGCCATGCGCACCGTGGTCGAGACGCAGTGGTCCGTGGTCAGCCCCACGATCGCGACGTTCCGGGCGCCGTCCGCCCGCAGCCGCTCCTCCAGGTCCGTGCCGATGAACGCGCTGTTCACGTTCTTGGTCAGCACCGGCTCCTCGGCCAGCGGGAGCGCCTCGGGCTTGAACTCGGCACTCTCGCTCCCGGGGGCGAACAGCCCCTCGTCCTCGCTCTCGTCCTCGCTCTCGTGCCGCACGTGAATCAGTGGCGCGCCGCGCTCGCGCCAGGCCTCGATGGCGCGCGCCACGTTGCGCTCGGCGTCCGGGTTGTTGCGCTCGCCCCAGCTCGGGTCGTCGAAGGCCCGCTGGACGTCAATGACTATGAGCGTGGGCGGCGTCATCGTCCTCGAGCCTACCCGGGTCCTCGCGCACCGCAAGGAGCGCCGCCAGCCCGGTCGTGACCGGCACCGCGGAGATCAGCCCGATCGAGCCCACCAGCGTTGCGACGATCTCCTTCGCCACCACCTCCAGGTTGGCCGCGTCGCCAACGCCGAGGTCCGCCGCGCTGAACAGCAGCAGGATCGGCAGCGCCGAGCCGACGTAGGCGAGCACGAGCGTGTTCACGGTGGCGCTCACGTGGTCGCGGCCCACCTCCAGCGCCAGGCCGAACAGGCCCCGGAACGGCAGCCCGGGGTTGGCACGCCGCAGCGCCAGCACCGTAGAGGCCTGGCTGATCGTCACGTCGTCGAGCACGCCGAGCGCGCCGATCACGATGCCGGCGAGGAGCAGGCCCTGGAGCGACACGTCGGCGTTCCCGATCTGGAGGAAGATCGCCTCCTCGCTCGACAGCCCGGTGAGGTGTGTGAGCTTCGTGAACAGCAACGCCAGCAGCGCGGTGAGGATCAGGCTGGCCACGCTGCCGAGCAGGGCGGCCAGGCTCTTCGCCCCCCAGCCGTGGGCCAGCGGGATGGTGGTGAGCGCGATCGCCATCGACCCGACCACCGCCACGAGCAGAGCCGGCTTCCCGTCGAGGATCGCCGGCACCACGAACAGCAGGACGATCGCGAGGCTGATGCCGAGGCCGACGAGCGACAGCGCCCCGCGCAGGCGCGCGAACGCGAGCACCACCAGCACGAACAGCCCCGCCAGGATCAGCATCGGGCCGCGCCGCTCGAAGTCCACGAGCGTGTAGGCCGTGCCGGCCACCGCCTCCGAGCCGTTCGGGGGCTCGGGCGCCTTCGCCACGCGGATCTTGTCCCCCGGGTTCACGTCGGGATCGAACCCGCCCGCGTCGAGCTGGAGCTGGATCTGCTTGCCCTTCTCGGGCCCGCTCTCGATGCGCGCGGTGGCGAGCTGGCACTGCTGCCCGCTGATGCCGAGGCACGACCCTTCCTCCACCTTCTCGACGGTCGCCTTCTCGCTCTCGACCGAGACCCCCTGGGCCACCTGCGACTGCACGTCGCCTGGCCAGAGCACGATCAGGCCGATGACCGTCGCGACCGCGAGGGCCGCGGTCACCAGGGTGAAGAGGCGTATCACGCCCCTATTTCTAGAGGTAGCCCATCGGGTCCACCGGCGACCCGTTCACGCGCGTCTCGAAATGCAGATGGTCGCCGAAGCAGTGGCCGGTGCAGCCCACGTAGCCGATCACCTGGCCCTGGCTCACGGATGCCCCGTTCGAGGTGCCGAAGCTCGACTGGTGGGCGTAGCAGGTGGACAGGCTGCCGGTGTGCTGGATGCAGGTGTAGTTCCCGTAGCCGCCCACCCAGCCCATAAGGATCACGCGGCCGCCGTCGGCGGCGTGGATCGGCGTGCCGCTCGGCACCGCGATGTCGATCCCGGCGTGCAGCCGGCCCCAGCGCATGCCGAACGGCGACACGACCGGCCCGTTCACCGGCCAGGCGAGCTGTCCGCTGCCCTGCTTGAAGCTGCCGCCCGAGTTGCCCTGGATAGCGGCCTGCACGCGGGCCTGCTCGGCCACGAGCGCCTTGAGGTCGCCCTCGAGCCGGACGCGGCTGTCGTGCACCTGCGCCAGCGCGCCGCGCTTGTCGGCGCGCGCGGACGCGAGCTGGTTGCGGGCGCCCACGAGCTGGTTCTCCACGGCGGCGATCTCGTCGCGCTCGCGCAGGATCCGCTCGGCGGCGAGCTGCTCGCGCTCCTCGAGATCGGCGAGCTGGACCGCCTGGTCGTGCGCCTGGTCGCGCAGGCCGGCCACGCGGTCGGTGATCTCGCGGTCCTGGTCTGAGATGCGGTCGAGGAACTCGGCGCGCTCGAGCAGGTCGCCGAAGCCGTCGGAGGAAAGGATCACGGTGAGGGCGTCGGGCGAGTCCGCCTTGTAGATCTCGACGAGGCGTGCCGCCAGCACCCTGCGCGCGGTCACGAGCTCGCTGCGCAGCCGCTCGAGCCGGTCGCGCGCCGCCTCCAGGCGGTTGCGGACCGCTAGCAGCTCGGCCTTCTGACGGTCGAGGCTTCCCTGCACGCGCGAGAGACGGCGCTCGGTGGCGCTGATCTCGCCCTGGATGCCCTCGATGCGCGTGTTGAAGGTGGCGATGGTCGTGCTGAGCACGCCCTCCTTCGCCTTGTGCTTCTCGATCTGATGGCGCTTCTCGTCGATGCGGGACGACAACGGCGCCGATAGGCCGGGCATCGGCAACACGAGGTAGGCCATTACGGCCAGCGCTATGGGAAGCAGGAAGGTCTTCTTCATCACGGCATGAGCGCCGCCGGGTTCCCCCCGTTTCCACGCGTTATGCAGGGGAATTCAGCGCTCGCGACGGCCGCACTCTAGCAAGGCGCGTCTTCCCGGCAAGCCGTTCTCCTGCCGCTGCAAGAACGCACCCACCCTTCACTAATCTTCCTGTCATGGCCCAGCAGAAAGCAGTGTTCCCGCGAGACGCAGGACTTCAGGCCCGCATCCTGCTGACGCTGTTCCTCCTGGGCCTGCTGTACGTGGCGTTCATCGCGGTGCTGCTCTCGGCCGGCGCGGGGCTCGTCACGGTCGTCGTGGTGATGGGCGGACTGTCGCTCGCGCAGCTGCTCTTCTCCGACAAGCTCGCCCTATCCGCGATGGGCGCCAAGGTCGTCTCTCCGCAGGAGGCGCCGGGCCTCCACGCGATGATCGAGAAGCTCTGCATCCAGGCCGACCTGCCGAAGCCGCGCATCGCCGTGGCCGACACGGACCTTCCGAACGCCTTCGCCTGCGGCCGCAGCCAGAAGACCGCGACGGTGTGCGCGACCACCGGAATCATGCGCGCCCTCTCGCCGAGCGAGCTCGAGGGCGTCATGGCACACGAGCTGGCGCACGTGAAGCACCGCGACGTGCTGATCATGACCATCGCGAGCTTCTTCGCGAGCCTCGCCGCGATCATCCTCCAGTTCGGCTTCTTCTTCGGTGGCGGGCAGAGCGACGACGACAACCCCAGCTTCTTCGTGATCCTGCTCGTCTCGTTCGTCGTCTACGTCGTCTCCTTCTTCCTGATGATGGCCCTGTCGCGCTATCGCGAGTTCGCGGCCGACCGCGGCGCCGCGATCGTCACGGGCCGGCCCAGTGCGCTTGCGGCCGCGCTCGTGAAGATCTCGAATCAGGTGAAGCAGCTGCCGCAGAAGGACCTTCGCGAGGCTGAGCGGCTAGAGCGCATGAACGCGTTCTTCATCGTGCCGGTGCGGGTCAAGAGCGTGCTCCAGTCGCTCTTCTCGACCCACCCGCCGATGGAGAAGCGCATCGAGCGCCTCCAGGAGCTCGAGCGCTCGCTGCAGGGCACCGCAGCGGCCGCCTAGTATCGGCCGCTGATGGGTTTCCTCGACGCGCTCCTAGGCGGCGGCCGCAAGCTGAAGGCGCCCGCGCCCGACCGGCTGTTCGCGATGACCACCGCGAACATCACGCTCGACACCGGGCTCGGCCTGAAGCACCGCGGCCGCGCCGGGATCGTCTTCCAGCCGGTCGGCACCGCGGACTTCCAGCAGATCGTGAAGGAGACCGAGGAGCTGCTCGCCGGCGCCGCCGCCGACACCGGCACCAAGATCAAGACCCACGACGACGAGTACGGCTACCGCTGGCTCGTGCTGGAGGACCCGGACTTCGACGACCTGGTGGTCGCGATCAACACCGTCTCGAGCCAGCTGGAGAGCGCCGGCTACGGCGACCGCATCCTGGCCGCCGTGTTCGCCTTCGAGGAGAACGGCAAGCCGCTCTACTTCATCTACAACTTCAAGCGCGGCGCCTACTACCCGTTCGTGCCCGCCAAGGGCGAGCAGGCCCGCGACACCGAGCGCGAGCTGCGCATCCAGTCCCAGCTCGGAGCCGAGCTGCCATGGGAAGCGGACATGGCCCGCTGGTTCCCGCTCTGGGACATCCCGCTGTAGGGGTTTTCCGCTCTATGAGTGGCTTTCCGTCACTAGCGGCTCCGATGACCGTGGATGGGGCGGCGCGACGGCAAGCCGCGAACTCCGGAAGGCCGGGCCGTGGACAGAGTTCGTCCCCCGGCGTTTCCGACTTAGGGTGCGGCCGTGGGCTACCTCCTGCTTGCGGACTCGCACACGTTCGTCTGCCGGACCTCTGATGACTTGGCCGCTCGGCTCGTCTGGGCGCGCGACCAGGGCTATCGCAAGGCGAAGGCGCGCTGCGCGAACGGCTATGTAGATCGCCCGTTGTTGCCCTCGGAGCAGTCGAGGCTCGTGTGGAGCTAAGCATTAAGCGGCCGGTATCGTGCCCCAGCCTCTCGCGAAGTTGTGCGGCGGTTGACCTGGGTCGGTCGGGCTGCGAAAAGTCGGCGGCAGCGAAACGACCGCCGCTCGCAGGGCGCGCGGCCTTCGTCTTCCAACCCCCCCGGCGTACAGGAGGCGACGATGAGCAGTCATTCGGTGGTCGGGCACGCCCGCCCGGGAGCGCTGATGCGGCTCACGCTTGTCCTTACGGCCGCATTCTGTCTGGCGTTGCCAGCGTCGGCGGCGGCGCTGCCGTCGAACTGCACTCAGTCCGGGACGACCGTGACGTGCACGTACTCCCCAGGCCCGGAGGGCACGTTCGTGGTGCCGTCGGGTGTGACCAGCGTGCATGTTGTAACGACCGGCGGCACGGGTGGTAGCACGCTTGGCGGAGCTGGTGGACCGGGAGCTCAGGTGAGCGCTGACCTCAACGTCACGGCCGGTTCGACGCTGTTCGTCGAGGTCGGGATCGGTGGCGGCGCCGGGGCCGCGATCGGTGGAGCCGCCGGGGGAGGCGAATCGGACGTCCGCACCTGCTCGATCACGGATAACAGTTGCCCCGCTGTGGGCAGCACGCAGGATCCGAGGCTCGTCGTAGCCGGAGGTGGGGGCGGCGCCGGCGCGGCCGGCGGGGGTGGAAATGGCGGCGCCGCTGGCGTCGGTGTGAACACCTGCAATCCGGGGGGCAACGGCGGGCCTGGCGCAACTGGCTCCGTTGGCGATGGCGGTACGGGTGGAGGATGCAGCGGCGGCGGCGCGGGGGGCGCTGGTGCCCCTGACAATGGGGTCGCCGGCGACCCGGGCACGGCTAGCTCAGGTGGCGCCGGCGGCTTGTCCCCAGGCAACTTTGGCGGCGGCGGCGGCGGCGCCGGCTACTTCGGCGGCGGAGGTGGTGGTAGTAATGGCAACGGAGCTGGCAACAGCGGGGGCGGCGGTGGCGGCTCGAGCTTTGGGCCGACCGGCAGCGTGTTCGCTACCGCGGCGACCGGGCCGTCGGTAACGATCAGTTACACACAACCGGGGCCGACCAGCAAGGCCGACTGCAAGAACGGCGGCTGGAGGGACTTCGGCGACATGTTCAAGAACCAGGGCCAGTGCGTGACGCTCTTCGACACTGACTAGCGACACGTCTACGCCACAGACGCAGACCTGCGCAGGTTTGAGGGAGGTGGCCATTACTACGGCAAGGCGGGGAGGGCCACCGGCCCTTAGGGCGCATTCGAAGAAAATTTCGGGGCCGGGACTCCAAGCGAGGGGACCCGTCGGATGGGACCCGCTTAGGATCGGTTTCTGGGTATGCAGGTCCCCCTACCTCAGGCCAGCCCTGCCCAGCCTGACTCCTGCGCGATCTCAGAAGCGGCCGGCGAGCCTGACCATTCCCGAGTGCCGCTTCCCCATGAGGGCGCCTCACCCGGGTCGACACCAAGGGTACGAGACAGGTACATCAGGTCGACCACGAACAGGTTCCCCCCGGCACGGCCGTCACGACTGGAACCGTGCTCGGCAGGGATTTCATGGCCCGGAGTGCCCCAGGCGTGGACGCGGTCTCGGGGCTCAGGTTCCCGCTCTGGGACATCCGGCGCTGAACGACACGCACTGACGGCGACCCACCGGCAGATGGGTCATCTCGAATGACGACTCAGGTCGGATCGACGCCGCGCGCGCAAGCGGCGATCGTCAGGGACAGCAGCACCACCAGGCCGAGCGCTAGCCGCAGGCTCGTGGCCTCCGCCAGCCAGCCGATCATGATCGGGCCGCCCACCGAGCCGACGTAGCCGAGCGTTGCCACTCGGCCCACGAGGCGGCCGGTGGCACGCGGGTCGAGGTCCCCGGCCACGCTGAATGCGATCGGCACGACCGGGGCCAGGCCGAGGCCGAGCAGAGCGAAGCCGGCTATTGCCGCGGCCGGCTCGTTCACCAGCAGGGCGAAGCCGAGGCCGGCGGCGGCGATCAGCGACCCTCCGCGCACCAGGGCGAGGTTGCCGAGCCGGCCGCGCAGCGGGTCGGCCACGAAGCGCGCGGTTGCCATCGTGACCGCGAAGGCGGCGAAGGCCACGGCGCCGAGCGCGGGGGACGCGGCCAGTTCCTGGGTCATGTAGACGGCGCTCCAGTCCGACGCGGCGCCCTCCCCCACGAACGAGCAGAACGCGATCACGCCGAGGAGCAGCAGGGCGGGCGTCCAGCGCACATCGGCGGGCGGCTCAGGTTTGGCGTCGGGGTGCGCCGTCCGGACCGGCAGCAGCCCCCGCATGAACACGAGCGATGCCAGCACCAGCAGCGCGCCCACGACCGCGAAATGCTCGAGCGGATCCGCCTCGATCGCCGCCGCGATCGCCGCCACGCCCGCGCCGGCCCCGAGCCCGACGCTCCAGAGTCCGTGCAGCCCCGACAGGATCGGCCGGCGCAGGTAACGCTCGACCTCGATGCCCTGCGCGTTCATCGCCACGTCGAGCACGCCGCTCGCCAGGCCGAGCACGAACAGCGCCAGGAGCAGCGTGATCAGGCTGTCCGCCAGCCCGGGCAGCAGCACGGTGGCGGCAAGAAGCGGAAAGCCGGCCCGCATAACGGGCCGGCTTCCGAAGCGGTCCACCGGTGCACCGGCGACCCGGGTGCCGATCAGGAGACCGATCGCCAACCCGACAAGCGCCGTGCCCAGCTCCCCGTCCGACAGCTCGAGCGACTCCTTGATCGCCGGCAGTCGCGGAGCCCATGTCCCCGAGACCGTCGCGTGGATCAGGAATGCCGCCGAGACGGCAACGCGCGGGGAGCTGAGCATCGGCGCATTGTTACGAGGCGGTCGCTCCCTTCACGACCGACTCGCCCTCGATGTCCACGTCCGGGACGATCCGCTCGAGGCGCTTGGGCATCCACCAGGCGCGCTTCCCGAGCAGAGCCATCACGGCGGGGACGAGGGTCATCCGGACGATGAAGGCATCCGCCAGCACTCCGAAAGCGAGTGACAGGCCGATGGACTTCACCACCGGGTCCGTGTCCGTGACGAACGCTCCGAAGACGGAGATCATGATGATCGCCGCCGCGGTGACGACGCGTCCGCTCTGGCCGTAGCCCTTCACGACGGACTCACGCGCGCGGCCCGAGCGCACGAAGTTCTCGCGCATCCGGGACACGAGGAACACCTCGTAGTCCATCGCCAGCCCGAACAGGATTCCCACCAGCAGCACCGGCAGGAAGCTCGTGATCGGTCCGGCCTTGGCCACGTCGAACAGCCCGTTCAGGTTGCCGTCCTGGAACACCCAGACCACGAGGCCCAGGGACGCCCCGATGCTGAGCAGGAAGCCGCCGACTGCCTTGATCGGCACGAGCACCGAGCGGAACACGACCATCAGCAGGATCAGGGCGAGCCCGACCACGACCGCGATGTACTTGGGCAGTGCGGCAGCCAACGTGTCGTTCGTGTCGATGTTCATCGCCGTCTGTCCGGTGACGTACGCGTCGATGCCGTACGACTCCGGGATCTGCGCCGCCTCGTTCCGCATGTACGAAACGAGGTCCTTCGTCTCGTCCGAGGCGGGACCGCTCTTCGGAGTGACCGAGACGACGGTGATGTCGCCGGCCTCGTTCTGAGCCGGCTCCGACACCGTCGCGACGCCCGGGAACGTCTTGATCTCGTCGGCGACGCCCTGGGCGAGGTCCTTCTGCTTGTCACGCGGCACGTCCGGCGCGTACACGACGGCGGTCAGCGGCCCGTTGAAGCCGGGGCCGAAGCCCTCCGTGAGGAGGTCGTACGCAAGACGCTCCGTGCTCGACGTCGGGCTCGCGCCGTCATCCGGCAGCCCGAGCTTCATGTGCGTCGCGGGAATCGCGATCGCGCCGAGCAGGGCCACCGTGGCGATCACCACGAGCAGCGGCCGACGGGTGATCAGGCGGACGTAGCGGAGACTGAGCGTGGGCGCACCCTCCGCGCGGCGCCGCGGGCGCTTGGCGAGGAACCGGTTCACCCGGCCAAGCCGCTTGCCAGCGAAGCCCATGACCGCGGGGAGCAGCGTCACGGCGATCATCACGGCGATCGAGACGGTCGCCGCGGCCGCGAGGCCCATCACGGTCAGGAACGGGATGTTCACGACCACGAGCCCGGTCAGCGCGATCACGACGGTCGCGCCGGCGAACACTACGGCGCTACCGGCCGTTGCGGTCGCCTGAGCCGCGGACTCGCGCGGCTCCATGCCGTCCTGCAGGTTCTGGCGGTGACGCGACAGGATGAACAGCGCGTAGTCGATGCCGACCGCCAGGCCGAGCATCGAGGCCAGGATCGGAGCCGTCTCCGAGATGTCGATCGCGCCGGACAGCGCCGTCAGCCCCGTGGTGCCGAGCATGACGCCGATCACGGCCGTGATCAGCGGCAGCCCCGCCGTCATCAGTGAGCCGAGCGTGATCGCGAGCACGAGGAAGCCCACCATCAGGCCGATCTTCTCGGCGGAGCTCTCGCTCTCCTCGGTCACGACGCCGCCGCCGAACTCCACCTGCATGCCGGCCTTGGTCGCCGGCTCAGTGGACGCCTCGAGCGCGTCGGCCGAGCTCTTCTCGACCTCCTCCGCCTTCACCGGGTAGTACACGTCGGCGAAACCGATGCGGCCGTCCTTCGAGATCGCGCCCATCGAGTACGGGTCCTGGACGGCCGTTACGTCGGGCGCCTTGGACGCGTTCTCGACGCTCTCCATGACCGCGGCCTTGTTCTCCTCGTCGGTGAGCTTTTCGCCGTCTGGCGCAACGAACACCACACGAGCGGAGCCGCCGCTGGCCTCGGGGAACTTCTCCTCCAGTAGGTCCTGAGCGACCTGCGACTCCGTGCCGGGCACGGAGAACTCGTTGCTCGTCTTGCCGCTGAACGCAGCGGCACTCGCGAAGACGGCCACGAGCACGAGCAGCCAGGCGAGTACCACCTTGCGGCGGTTCTCAAAGGCCCAGCCTCCAATTCGATAAAGACGCGTTGCCATGGGATGCCCTTTGGGTCGGGTTATTTGACCCTGCGAGCTTCCCGCCGACGCACCCTCAGAACATCGGGACGACTCCCTGATCCGGCACCCTTATTTGAGGGGGGACAGCTCCCGGTCGGCCCGCTCCACCACACGAGCGACGTCCACGCGTGACGACACCTCGAGCTTCTGGAACAGGTGCCGGATGTGGGTCTCCACGGTCTTCGGGCTGAGGAACAGCTCGGCAGCTATCTGAGAGTTCGTCTTGCGGTCCACCACGAGGCGCGCCACCTCGAGCTCGCGCTCGGTGAGCGTCTCGATGCCGCTCCCGTCCGCCTTCCCGGCGCGCGTACGGCGGTGCACGCGGCGGCCGAGCTTGCCGAGCTCGCGGTCGGCGGCGTCGCGGCGCGGAACGGCGCCGCACTCCTCGAAGATGGCCCCCGCGCTCGTGAACTCGGCGGTCGCGCGCTCGCGCTCACCTGCCTGGGCCAGCGCCCGGCCCGCCAGCATTCGCGAGCTGGCCTCCTCCACGGGGGCACGGACCTCCCCCGCGAGCGTCGCCGAATGGAGCGCCCGCTCCGCCGCGGCCGCGGCGTCCGTCTCGGCGAGGGCCACCGCAGCCGCCGCCCGGTCGGCCCACACCGTCGGAAGTCGCAGCGTCCCCCCGAGGCCCGACGCCGCGTGAGCGGACCGATCGGCCGCCTCCCTGGCCCGGGGCACGTCGCCGAGACCAAGCGCGCAGCGCGTGAGCAGCTCGAAGAGCGAGGGCCGCCATCCGGGCGGCACGCGCGGAAGCTCCTCGCCGCCGCAGCCATCCAGGAGTAGGCCGGCCGCCCGACGGAAGTCGCCGGCGTCGACGAGCGCCGTCGCAAGCCCAGCGCGGACCCACATCGCCGGGAAGCTCATGTCCTCGTCCTCCACGACGTCCACGGCTTCCTCGGCCGCTGCCAGCGCGGTGTCGGTGTCCCCGGCGGCGGTCGCCGTGAGTGAGCGGCCGATGAGGTTCCACGCGAGTCCCTGCGAATGGCCCGACAGGCGCGCGATCTCCACCGCCGTCTCGTGGATCTCGGCCGCGCCCTCGAGGCGGCCCGTGGCAGACCGGATCATCCCGGTCCAGAACAGGATCGGCACGAACTGGCCCTGGCCGGTCGCGAGGGCCACGGCGAGCGCCCGCTCCGAATGCCTCGTGGCGTCGTCGTAACGCTCGAGGTATAGCTCCGCGCACGCGACGTTGTTGGTCGCCCGGCGGCACTGGGCGAGCTCCTCGTCGGAAAGCCCATCGACCAGCTCGGCCGCCTCGGCCAGGCTCGCCTCAGCGTCCGAGATTGCGCCTTCCAGCACCTCGGCGAACGCGAGCACTCCGGCGGGCGTGGCCGTCAGGATCGGGTCGCCGAGCGCCTTCGCCGCGTCTCGAGCGCGCCGCGAGAACTCCCTCATCGCGGGGTAGTCCAGGCGGAAGAAGCCGTCAATGCCGATCTCGGTCATGAGCGCCACGGCCTCCCGTGACGCCTGGTCCGGCAGCTCCGCCAGCGCGCGCATGAGTCGATCGTGGGCCTCCTCGTGGTGCCCCAGCAGGTGCTCGAGCGTCGCCAGAACGGCGATCAGCCCGACTCGCTCCGGAAGCGAGTCGTTCGCGCGCAGTTCGTAGCTCTCGCGCATGGCCCGATACGCGGGCGTGAACCACCCTGCCGCAACGTGCGCCGCAGCCATCGGCTGCAGCAGCTGCACGCGCTCTGCGGGAGTGGCGCTGTCCGGCAGCAGCCGCAGGGCCGCACCGAACAGACGGGCCGCGCCGGCGGGCGCGCGTCCCAGGCTGGCCTCACCCGCCTCGCGCAGCACCGCTATGGCCTGCGCGTCGCCGTGCCGCGCGGACCGCTCCACGTGATGCGCGCGCGTGGTCACCGGCGCACCGCGTTCGGCGAGGGCCGCGGCACTGCGCTCGTGGGCGCTGAGGCGCCAGCCACCTGGAGCGGCCTCGTAGACGGCCCCGCGCACGAGCGGATGCCGGAAGCGGAAGCGGCGCGGCACCTCGGTGGGACGCACCAGATCCCGCCGCAGCAGCTCGTCGAGCGCGTCGATCGCCTCCGGCTCCGATACGCCGGCGGCGGCAGCCGCCAGCTCGGGCTCGAACGGGTCGCCGGCCACGGCGGCGCCCTCGAGGACGCGGCGGTCCTCCTCGCTGAGGAGCGCCAGCTCGCCTTTGAGAGCGGCGGCCACCGCGCCGGGCACCTCCACCCCGGCCAGCGAGACGCCCGCGCCGTCCGGCGAGGACGTGGCGGCGCTCTGGGGCGAGCGTGCGAGCTGCTGAAGGTAGAACGGATTGCCAGAGCTCTCCTGGTAGAGCGAGTCAGCCACTGCCCCTGTCACCGCCTCGCCGAGCAGCTGGCGCGCCTCGTCCGGACTCAGCGCGCCCAGCTCCAGGCGCGTGAGCGCCCCCGCGCCGTGCGCGCGCTCGAGCGCTCCGCCGAGCGCGTCGTCCAGCTGCCGTGGCCGCAGGGCCACGGCGAGGAGCACCGCGGCGTCGGGAGGACGGCGCAGCAGGGCGCCGAGCAGCTCGAGCGACGCCGGGTCCGCCCAGTGCAGGTCGTCGAGCACGATGACGAGGGGCTTCGTGGCGGCGAGCGCCTCCAGCAGCTGGCGGACCGCGCGGTGCATCCGGTAGCGGTCAGCGCCCTGCGCGCCGTCCGCGGCGGATGACTGAAGCGCGGGGAAGATCGCCGCAAGATCGGCGAGCGCCTCCGCCTCGAGGGCGTCGAGCCGCCGCTGTTCGAGCGCCTGGAGATACTCGTCCAGCGCATCGACGAAGACCCAGAAGGGCAGGTCCGTCTCGAGCTCGGCCGCGCTTCCCGTGAGCACGATATGGCCCAGCCCTTCGGCGCGGCCGGCCAGCTCGGAGAGCAGGCGAGTCTTGCCCATGCCCGGCTCGCCTCGGAACTCCAGGGCACCGAAGCTCCTCCGCTCCAGGTCGGCGAGCGCGGTACCGATCACGCCGAGTTCAGCGGCACGCCCGACGAGCTGCTCGGCAGGCTGGGCCATCGCGAGTGGGTCAGCATAACCCAGGCGAATGCCCGGATCAGGGTGTCAGATCAGGGAGAGGTCCCGATGTGGGGATGCCGGTCCGGCGCAACGCTGTACCCATGCCCCGCTTCCTCATCCACCATCGCCACGAGGCGCCCGAATGCGGCGCCGTTTTCGCCGCCTTCAAGGGCCACGAGAGCCCGCTCCGTCACAGCCAAACCGTCGCGTCCTGTGCCTTTGGAGGCCACGCGATCTGGTGGGGCGTCGAGGCACCGAGCGAGGCGGAGGCACTGTCGCTGCTCCCGTCGTACGTCGCGGACCGCGCAACCGCAGTCCGAGTCCGAGAGGTGGAGATTCCATGACGTATAGGACACTACGCGCGCGATGGACACGGTCGATGCCGCAGGTCACCGGATCGCCTACGACCTGAAGGGACAAGGCCCGCCGCTCGTGCTCCTGCACGGGTACGTCGGCGACCGCCGCATTTGGGGGGCGCAGATAGAGGCCCTCTCCGACGATTTCACCGTGGTCGCATGGGACGCGCCGGGCTACGGCGGCTCAACGGATCCGCCCGAGGACCTCCCGCTCTCGGACGTCGCGGATTGCCTTGCCGCGTTCATCGAGGCGCTGGGCTTCGAGCGAGCGCATGTGCTCGGGGTGTCGTTCGGCGGAGGGCTCGCCCTCGAGCTGTACCACCGGCATCCCGAGCTCGCTGAGACCCTGGTCCTGGCATCGGCGTACGCGGGCTGGGCCGGCTCCCTGCCGCCCGAGGTGGTTGAGGAGCGCCTCACGCAGGCGCTGCGGCTGGCCGACATGGCCCCGGACCAGCTGGTGGCCGAGCTGATTCCGACGATGCTCTCCGAGTCGGCGCCCGCCGAGCTCGTCGAGGAGTTCGCCGCGAGCATGCGCGAGTTCCACCCGGTCGGCCTTCGTGCGAGTGCCCGCGCCTTCGCCGCGGCCGACCTTCGCGACGTCCTCCCGCGCGTGGCCGTGCCGACCCTGCTGCTGTACGGCGACCGGGACCTGCGCGCCCCCAGGAATGTGGCGCAAGACATTCACGCCGGGATCGCCGGGTCGAAGCTCGTGATGATCCCGGGCGCGGGCCACGCGTGCAACATCGACGCCCCCGAGCGCTTCAACGCCGAGGTCCGCGCGTTCCTCATGTAACTCTCATCTGCCGCCTGTCATCGTGATCTCAGATGCGCCTGCTGGTGGTCGAGGATGACGTGAAGATGGCGGCGCTCGTGCGCCGCGGACTCACCGAGGAAGGTGCGGCGGTCGACGTGGCGCGCGAGCGGCGAGGACGCGCTCTGGATGGCGCCCGCGGCCGCGTACGACGCGATCGTGCTCGACGTGATGCTGCCGGGCCTCGACGGCTTTGAGACCTGCCGGCGGCTGCGCGACGACGGCGTCTGGACGCCGGTGCTGCTTCTGACCGCTCGTGACTCCGTCGAGGACCGGGTTGCCGGACTCGACGGGGAGCGGACGACTACCTCACGAAGCCGTTCTCGTTCGCCGAGCTCTCGGCGCGGCTGCGAGCGCTGGTGCGCCGCGGCCAGAAGGAGCGGCCCGCGGTGCTCGAGGTGGGCGAGCTGCGGCTCGACCCGGCCACCCGCCAGGCCTGGCGCCGCGAGCAGAGCGTCGACCTCTCCACGAAGGAGTTCGCGCTGCTGGAGGCGTTCATGCGCCGGCCCGGCGACGTGCTCAGCCGCCTCGAGCTGCTCGAGCACGCGTGGGACTTCGGCTACGAGAACCGCTCGAACGTGATCGACGTGTACGTGCGATATCTGCGCGAGAAGATCGACCGCCCGTTCGGGGTCCAGAGCATCGAGACGGTGCGCGGCGCCGGCTACCGGCTGCGCGCCGACGGGGGCGCGAGCTGAGCCGCCTGCCGGTCCGCATCAGGCTGACGCTGGCCTTCACGGCCGTGATGGCGGTCGTCCTGCTCGCCGTGGGCCTGTTCGTGTACTCGCGGGTGTCGCTCTGACCTCGAAACGGCGCTCGACAACTCGCTGCGCTCGCGCGCCGACGACATCGCCGCCGTGGTGGGCAGCGCGCAGCTCCGCTCCGGAGACCAGGACCGGCTCGTGGCGCGGGACGAGAGCCTCGCGCAGGTGATCGGGCCTGGCGGAGGGGTCGTGTACTCGAGCGCGGGTCTCGGCAGGCGCCCGCTTCTGCGAGGCGACGAGCTGGCGCGCGCCAAGCGCGGGCCGGTGTTCATCAACCGCGACTCGGTGGCGGGGTTCGACGAGCGCCTGCGGCTGCTCGCGAGGCCCACCGACAACAGCGTGGTCGTGGTGGGCGCGACCCGTGAGGACCGCGACGAGGCGCTGGCGTCGCTGAGCACCGTGCTGCTCACGGGCGGCCCTATCGCCCTCTTGCTCGCGACGCTAGCCGGCTACGGGCTCGCCACGGCGGCGCTCCGGCCCGTGAGCGCGATGCGCGAGGAGGCCGCCGAGATCTCGCGCCTTGGCAGCGGACGGCGCCTGCCCGTGCCTCCGGGCGGTGACGAGCTCGCCAAGCTCGGCTCCACCCTCAACGAGATGCTGGCTCGGCTGGAGAGCGCTGCCGAGCGCGAGCGCGGCTTCGTGGCGAGCGCCAGCCACGAGCTGCGCACCCCGCTGGCGCTGCTCAAGGCCGAGCTTGAGCTGGCGCTGCGCGAGGGCCGCACTGCCGAGGAGCTGCGCGCGGCCGTGGCCTCCGCCGCAAGCGAGAGCGACCGGCTCGTCCAACTCGCCGAGGACCTGCTGGTGCTCGCCCGCGCCGAGGAGGGGAAGCTGCCGGTGCGCCCCGAGCCGCTGGACGCGGCCGCGCTCCTACACACGACCGCCCGGCGCTTCGAGGCGCGAGCGTCCGAGGCGGGGCGGGAGCTGCACGTGGAGCCCACGGACGGCCTCTCGCTCCACGCCGACCGCCTGCGCGCGGAGCAGGCGCTGGCCAACCTCGTGGACAACGCGCTGCGCTACGGCGACGGCGCGGTCGAGCTGGCGGCCGAGCCCGCCGACGGCGCCGTGCGCCTGCATGTGCGCGACCGGGGACCGGGGTTCGACCCGTCGCTCGACGGCCGCGCATTCGAGAGCTTCACCCGCGGCGACCGCGCGCGCTCACGGGGCGGCACGGGGCTCGGGCTCGCGATCGTGGAGGCGATCGCGAAGTCGCACGGCGGCAGCGCCGGGGGCGATCCCCGCGAGGGCGGCGGCCTGGACGCCTGGGTCGAGCTGCCGGACTCTCACCCCCATCTCATCGGCCGCGGATAGAACAAGCCCGCATGAAGATCAATCGCAAGCACATTGCAGTTGGGGGCCTCGTGGTGGCACTCAGCGCCGGCGGAGTCGGCGCGGCCGTGGCCGCAGGCGGGGGCGAGGATGCCAGGGAGCAGGTGAGCGGTCCAGGAGCCGACAAGGCACGCGAGGCCGCGCTCGCTGCTCACCCCGGCACCGCGAACTCCGTCGAGCGCGACGGCGAGAACGGCGCCACCTGGGAGGTCGAGATCACCGGCAGCGACGGCAAGACCGTCGACGTCCGGCTCGACGAGAACTACAAGGTCGTCGTGATCGAGGGCGACAACGGCGACTCACACGAGGGCGAGGGCGGCGGCCAGTAGCCGCTATTTCGGCGAGCCGCTCGCCTCACCGGCGAGGGCGATCTCGCCGCTGATCACGATCTCACGCTCGAGGCCATCGACGGTCACAACCGCGCGGGCCTCGAGCGTCTCGTTCCCACTGAGCTTGCCCCCGTCGATCTGCTCGCGCACGCCCAGCTCGATCTCGCGTTGAGACGTCACGCCGAGCTTCTTCAGGAAGCGCCGCACCGACAGGTTGAAGGCCTCTTCGTCCATCAGTCCGGGATCAGCCCGTCGCCGTTGAACTCGTCCTTGGCCTCGTGGAACGCGATGTCGCGCGGGGGGAGGATCACGTCGGACTCGACCAGCTCGTCGTCGGACAGCGCGTTGCCGTCGCTCGCCACGATCTCGAGCATCTGGCTCCACAGCTCCCGGAAGCCCGTCTCGTCACCCTGCTCGACCGCCGCGACGGCCCTGTTGTCCAGCTCGTTGAGGCGCCCCGCGTCCTCGTCGGGCAGCTTGAACTGCCCCTCTCCCGAGATGCGGACGATCACGCCTTTTCCTCCCCCTGCTCGAGCGCGGGCGCGTCGCCGCCCCCTGATCCGAGCTCGGCCTTCATCTTCGCCAGCTCGTCGTCCACCTGCACGCCGCTCGTGAGCTCGGAGAGCTGGCGGTCGAGGTCGTCCTGGCCCGAGCCGAGCGAGGTGATGTCGTCGAAGGCACCGGCCTTCTCGAGCTCCTCGACCGCGGACGCGCGGGCGCGCATCGTCTCGGTCTTGTCCTCCGCGCGCTGCATCGCGAGCCCGAGGTCGGCCATCTCCTCGCCCACTCCGTTCGCCGCCTCGGAGATCCGCACCTGGGCCTCGGCGGCCGAGTACTGCGCCTTGATGACCTCCTTCTTGGTGCGGAACTGCTCGATCTTCTGGCGCAGCCGCAGCTCGTTCGCGGTCAGCTGCTCCTGCTGCTGCTCGAGCTCCTTGACTTGCTGGTCGAGCGACTGCATCTCGGTCTGCGCGAGCGTCTTGCGCTCGAGCGCCGTCCGGGCGAGGTCCTCGCGCCCCTGGGAGAGCGCCTGGCGCGCCTGGGTGTCGAGCTTCACGACCTGCTGCTCGAGCTTCTGCGTCTGCATCTGAAGGCGCTTCTTCGACGTGACGACGTCGGCGATGCCCTTCTTCACGTTTTGAAGCAGCTCGACCTGCTTCTGGTAGCCATAGTCGAGCGTCTCGCCGGGATCCTCGGCCCGGTCGAGCATTCTCGAAATCTTCGCCTTCACCACGGTGGACATGCGACCGGCAAGCCCTGGCATGTCATCTCCTCATATCCGACGCCTTCAGTTGGGCCAAGAGTAGTCTGCGAGCCCGAGTGGAGCCACGTTCCCCGTCCACATCCAGTTCAGTCCTGAGTCGCTGGCTGGGCCCCGCCGACGCGAACAACGGTGGCAACGTCCACGGCGGGGTGATCATGCACCTCTGCGACGAGGTGGCCGGTATCGCGGCAGTACGTCACTCAGGCACGCGCGTGGTGACCGCGGCCATGGACCGGATGACCTTCCTCCATCCGGTGTTCGTCGGGCAGCTGATCACCGTGAAGGCCACCGTGAACGCCGCGTGGCGCACCTCCATGGAGGTCGGCGTGCGCGTGGAGTCCGAGAACGTGCGCACCGGCCAGATGACGCACACCTCGACCGCCTACCTCACGATGGTCGCCCTGGACGACGAGGGCAAGCCCACCGAGGTGCCACCGATTTCCGCCGTGACGCAGGACGAGAAACGGCGTGAGCGCGAGGCGCAGCTGCGCCGGGACAACCGCCTGGCAGAGCGGCAGCGGATTGAGGAGGAGCGAGCCCGCGCCTGATGTTCGGCAGCTGGCGCCAGGCGCTGAACTTGCCGTTGCGGATCGTGTAGCGCACCTTCACGAGCCCGCTGCAGCCGCCGCCCGGCCCCTCCCGGAGGCGGAAGGTCGCGAGCACGTGCGCGCCGCCGCCCTTCAGCCGGATCAGGTCGGCGCGACAGGGGAGCGACGCGTTGAAGGCGAACGCCTGGTCCTGCGTTCGAAGCCGAATCGGCCCGTTGCCCTGGTCGATCAGCGCGTTGGGGGCGAAGTAGTAGGCCGCCTGCTCGTAGTCCTGCCGGTCGAGGGCGAGCAGCCAGCCACGGATCACGCGGCCGTCGTATGAGTGCAGCGGGTCGGGCCTCATGGGCACCGGATCCGCCGAATCGGAATCGCAGCCCGCCAGCACGGCGAGCGCCAGCATGGCGGCCGTGAGTCGGGCTCGGCGCACGCCCGCAAGCGTACGCCCGGCCGGCGGGCGCTCCCAGCGTGCGCGCGCCTAAAGCGAGCTCGCTTCAAAAGCAGCTCTGAAGGGGAGCCCGGAACGCCGGGGCGGGCCGCCCCGAGCGACTCTTGCTCACTTTTGCATGACATGCATGCACAACTGCACAAGAGTGGGTTGAGCGCCGCGCGGCCTAGTTCGCGACAGCCTCCGAGACGGCGCTGCCCTCGGCGGGGAAGCCGCTCTCTGCGCGTGATTGCGCGTCCGCGACCTGCATCCGGGCGATCACGAGCCGCTGCATCTGGGCCGTGCCCTCGAAGATCTGGTAGATCTTGGCGTCCCGGAACCACTTCTCGAGTGGGCAGTCCGTGGTCTGGGCGAACGGGCCGACGAGGTCCATCAGCGTGGTGGTGGCCCACATCGCCACGTCGCCCGCCTTCAGCTTCGACATCGAGCCCTGGCCGGCGGTCATCGGGATGCCGTTGCGGCCCATCCATGCGGCGCGCCAGACGAGCAGGCGCGCCGACTCGATCTCGGTGGCCACGTCGGCGAGCGTCTGCTGGATGCGCTGCTGCTGGAGCAGCGGCTGGCCGTCCTCCTCCTTGTCGGCGAGGTACTCGAGCGTCCACTCGTAGGCCGCCTGCGCGATCCCGAGCGCCGAGGCGCCCACCAGCGGGCGGGTCAGCTCGAAGGTGGCCAGCGCGTTCGAGGAGCGTCCGGTCGAGGCACCCGAGCGCGCGCGCTCGAGCTTCTTCTGCAGCTTCTCGTAGCCGCCGAGCAGGTGGTCCATCGGCACGCGGCAGTCCTCGAGGATCACCTCGGTGGTCTGCGAGGCGCGGATACCGAGCTTCGACTCCTTCTTGCCCTGCGAGAGGCCGGGCGTGCCCTTCGGCACCACGAACGAGGCCTGCCCGCGGTGACCGAGCTCGGCGTCGACCGTGGCCACGACCACCGTCACGTCGGCGATGCCGCCGTTCGTGATGAAGACCTTGGTGCCGTTGAGCACCCACTCGTCGCCGTCAAGCTTGGCGGTGGTGCGCAGCGAGCGCACGTCGGAGCCGGCGCTCGGCTCGGTGACGGCGTAGGCGCCGAGCTTGATCTCGTCGCCCATGCCGAAGCACTCGGGGACCCAGCGCCCGATCTGCTCCGGGGTGCCGGAGCTGGCGATGCCGGCCGCGGCGAGCGAGCCGCCCTGGATGGCGAGCGCGATGCCGGCGCAGCCCCAGTGCATCTCCTCGGCATAGATGCAGGAGAGGATCCCGTCAGGGTCCTGACCCAGCTTCTGAATCGTCTCGAGGCCGTGGAGGCCCCACTCGCGGGCCGCCTTGATGGCCTCCCACGGCACGCTCTCGTCGCGATCGTGCTGGGCGGCGATCGGCCGGATGACCTCGACTGCGAAGCGGCGCACGGTCTGCTGAAACTCGAGCTGTTCGTCGTTGAGCCTGAAATCCACGGTTCTAAGCGCCTCCGGCCGGTTGACTGACTAGTCAATCGTACTCATACCCGACGCGCTGGCGCGCCACACGTAGCTATCGTGCGCCGCGAATTGCGCCGTCTTTCCGCCCTGTTTGTCCTTATCGCCCTGTTTGCCGTCGGCTGTAGCACCGACGACGAGCAGTCACGGCCGCCGCAGCTCGGAGTGAACTCCGATGACGAGCAGGGCGCCGAGAAGCTCGGCTTCCCGTCCACGGCCACCCGCAACACCGTCAGGGTCGGCGGCAGCGACGCCGCGTCGGACGCCGCCGGCGTGGCGAGCGCGCTCTACCCCTCCACCGGCGACAGCGACCGCCCGACGGCCGTGGTGCTTGTTGACCAGGACGACTGGGTCTCGGGCATCGCGGCGGCCGTGCTGAGCGGTCGCCCGATCGGAGCTCCGATCCTGCTCACGGACGGGAGCGAGGTCCCCTCGGTGACCCAGGACGTGCTCGACCGCCTGAAGCCGAAGGGCTCCGACCTCTCGAAGGACGCGCAGGTGATCCGCATCGGAGCTGGCACCGCCCGGCCCGAGGGCTACAAGACCGCGCTGATCGAGGGCGACACTCCCTTTCAGGCGGCCGCGTCGATCGACCGTTTCTTCTCCGCCGCGCGCGCAAAGCCCTCGAACGACGTGGTGCTCTACTCCGCCGAGCAGGGCGAGTACGCGATGCCGGCCGCGGCCTGGGCCGCCCGCTCGGGCGACGCCGTGCTGCCGGTGAGCAGGACCAAGATCGCGCCGCCGGTCGTGAAGGCGCTGCGCGAGCACGAGCGCCCGAACGTGTACGTGCTCGGGCCCGAATCCGTGATCGACCAGCGGGTGCTCGACCAGCTGAAGAAGCAGAAGCTCGCGCGCTCGGTGAATCGGATCGAGGGGCCGAACCCTGTGGAGAACGCGATCGCCTTCGCCCGCTACGAGAAGGGCGACTTCGGCTGGGGCGTCGTGGTACCGGGCTACAACTTCTCGATCGCGACCACCACGCGGCCCGCCGACGCGACCGCCTCGGCCGCGCTCGGCACGCGCGGGGTCTTCGCGCCGCTGCTGCTCTCCGACGACCCGGCCCAGCTGCCGCCGAAGCTCGAGGAGTACCTGCTGAGCGTGCAGCCCGGGTACGAGGACAACCCCGGCCAGGCCGTGTACAACCGCGCCTGGATCATCGGCGACGACAAGGCGATTTCGGTGCCACAGCAGGCGCAGATCGACCAGCTCACGGAGCTCGTCCCGGTACAGTCGAACGCACCGTGAGCGAGTACGAGCGCCCAGACCGCAGCCGCCGCGAGCCGACCGTCGACGACGTGCGCCAGCTGATGGGCGCCTCCACCCCGCACTTCTCGCTGCAGATCCGAAACCGGATCCGGACGCTGATCTCCGGGCTGCCTCCGGAGCACCCAGCACGGCGCGAGGGCGAGCGGGAGATCGCGCGGCTGGACGAGCTCGCGCTCGGCTCGGAGAAGCGCGGGCCGATCCAGGAGCACGAGCATGGTCTTCCGAGCTACCGAGGGCCCGAATAGCAGGTAATCTGGCCCTGTGGCCTGGGAGTTCAGCGTCCTGGTCGTTGCGAACGTAACCGCGTCCTCGGATGAGCTTCTCGCAGCGCTCCGCGAGCGCGCCGAAGCCGGGGCCTGCCGCTTCACACTGGTGATGCCCGGCACCGGCGCCGACAGGAACGAGCGGCTGCAGGCGGCGCTCGACCGGATGCGCGATGCCGGGCTCGAGAGCGTCGAGGGCAGCGTCGGCGACCCGGACCCCGTGGTCGCCGTGATGGACGTCTGGGATCCGATGAAGTTCGACGACATCGTCGTCTCGACGCTGCCCACAGGCTCGTCGCGCTGGATGGGCATCGACCTCCCGCACCGGCTCGAGAAGCTCACCTCGGTGCCGGTCCGGCACGTGGTCTCACAGCCGCCGCGCCCGGAGGTCCAGACCGAGCCGGTGCCCGAGAAGCCGCGCTACGGCGTGATGGGGGCCTTCGCCGCGCTGATCACCCGGCGCTAGTGCTCGTGCCCGGCGGCGGGCGCTGAGCCGACCATCACGGCCTGGCTCCAAGTCTCGACGTCGCGGTCGTTGTCCCGCACGATCATCGCCATCGCCATGGCGAGCGCCGGCTCTCCGTCAATGAACGGGTCCGAGCCCGGCTCGAGCTCCGTCTGGATCATCCACTCCCTGGCGCTGGTGAAGGGAAGCTGCTCCTTGGGGCTCGCCGCGTGGCCGCCCAGGTGCTCGCCGCTCGTTCCCGCGGACACCGCCAGGTTCTTGCCGACCTGCTGCCACACCCACACCCGCATCCATGTGATCGTCTCGCCGGGGTCGACGGGCCCCATCGCGCACACGCCTAGCGGCCTAGCCGATACGGCTGCATTGCCTTGCAGGATCGGGAGTCGCTCTCTGAATTTGGAGACCATCCGCTGACCGATCGTCTCAGAGCGAAGCGGGCATGGCAAGGTCGGCTCGTACACGCGCTGCCCGCACCGCATTCCCCTTCTGCTCGTAGAGCTGGAGCGCTTGGCCGAATGCGGCCTGTGCGTCGTACGCGCGCCCGAACTGGCGCAGCACGATCCCGAGATCGAGCAGCGCATCGGCCCTCTGGTTGAGGAAGTCGGTCCTGCCTGCGAGGGTCACCGCCTCCTGAGCCAGGCGCTCCGCGTCCTCGAGCCTGCCGCGCGCCGCGAGGCTCCGGGCGCGCACGCTGCGCCAGATCACCTGGGTGATCACGTCGTCGGGCGCGGCCATCTCGGCGCTCAGCTCCGCGAGGGCGTCCGCCTCGTCCACGCGCTCCTGTGCGATCAGGGTCTGCCCCAGGAACGCGGCCGTGGTGGAGAGCAGCGCGCGGTCGCCCATCTCCTCGAGCGTCGCGTAGCCCTTGCGGAGGCTCCGCTCCGCGGCCACGGCATCGCCGGCTAGCAGCTCCACCGTGGCGGCGTGGTGCGAGACCGCCGAGCTGAGCGTCAACCCGAGCTCCTCGAACGCCGCCTCGCTCGTGGCGAGCAGCTCCCGCGCCTCGTCGAAGCGGCCCTGCATTGCGTGAAGGCCAGCCAGCGGCTGGAGCACGTCGGCGCTGGCAGCCAGGTTCGCCTCCACCTCGCTGAGGATCGCCTCGCAGCGCCGGATGCCCTCCGGGGCGCTCGTCGGGCCGAAGAAGAGCGACGACGCGATCCAGCCCAGGATCTCGATCCGCTCGTGCTCCGCGCTCGCGTTCTGGGCGTGCGCGGCGGCCTGCTCCCACGCCGCGGCCGCCGCCTCAGCCTGCGCCTCGATCCAGTGCCGCCAGGCATCCAGGCGCAGCGCGCCGCAGAGGCCGTACTCGTCGCCGGCCTGCCTGAAGGTCGGGATCACGCCCTCGACCACGGCCGCCGTCTCCTCCGTGCCCGCCGCCTCGCCGCGCTGGAGCCGCAGGAACTGGAGCTGGACGCGCGTGCGCGCGGCGGCGCTCTCGTCGTTAGCCGCGGCCGCGGCGCGGGTGGCGCCTGCCAGCACCTCGTCCGCCTCGGCCAGCCGGCCCGCCTCGATCAGCGCCGCCCCGAGGTCGGGCAGCAGCGCGGCGCGGCGCGCGTCGTCATCGGTCACCAGCGCGGCGGCCCGCTCGAGCAGCGTCACCGCGGCCGAGCGGTCGCTGCGGCCTAGGGCTCTGCGGCCGGCGGACTCGAGCCGCTCGGAGCCTCGATCCGCGAGCGCCTCCGCGTCGGCGTCGAGGGGGCCGAGCTCCGCGAGACAGCCGTAGGCCTGCTCCAGGTGGTAGCCGAGGATCTCCTCGAACTCGTGCAGGCGCGATCCGCCCACCCGCTCGAGCCAGGCGGCAAAGCGCTCGTGAAGGTCGGCGCGCGCCTCCTTGGGCAGCGAGCGATAGGCCGCGTCGCGGATCAGCATGTGGCGGAACCGGAAGGCGTCGTCGTCGGGGAAGCTCGAGCGGTCCGGGCGGATCACGTCCTTGCGGACGAGCGCCGTCAGGCTCCGGTCCACCACCGGCACGAGCGAGGCCGGCGCCAGCTCGCGCACCGCCTCGCGGTGGAATACGGTCCCCTCGACCGAGATCCGCGCGAGCAGCGCCCGCTCCTCCTCGGGCAGCCGCTCGAGCCGTGCGGCGAGCAGCGCGTGGATCGTGGGCGGCACGGGCAGCTCGCCCGGCGCCTCCACCAGCGTCCAGCTGCCGTCGTCCTGCTGGAGCAGCCGGTCGTCGATCAGCATCGCCAGCAGCTCCTCGACGAAGAGCGGATTGCCCTCGCAGGCGTCGGCGATCCGGCCGGCCTCCTCGCTCGCAAGCGTGCCGCGGCTGAGCAGGTTCGCCACCAGCTCCCTGCTCTCGTCCGGCGCAAGCGGCTCCAGCAGGATCGAGGTGGCGTTCAGCTTGCCGCCGCTCCAGCCAGGGCGCTGCTCGAGCAGCTCGGCGCGCGCCATGCAGAGGAGCACGATCGGGGCGTCGCGCGACAGGTCGGCCACGTGCTCGACCAGGTCGAGGAACGTGGGCTCCGCCCACTGGAGGTCATCGAGCACCACCACGAGCGGCCGCGGGCGCGCGAGCGCCTCGAACAGCCGGCGAGCCGCCCAGAAAATCTTCTCGCTCGTGCCGAGGCCTGCTCCGCCGAGGCCCACCGCCTCGGCCAGGACCGTCACGATCTGCTCGGCCTTCGGCTCTTCGCCGAGCTGCTCCCCGATCGCGTCTCGCAGTGTCGCGCCCTGCCC
Organism: uncultured Thermoleophilaceae bacterium; assembly: GCA_963774095.1. Taxonomy (GTDB): domain Bacteria; phylum Actinomycetota; class Thermoleophilia; order Solirubrobacterales; family Thermoleophilaceae; genus JACVRW01. The sequence goes on along the minus strand of CAVZDS010000002.1, from coordinate 118,417 downwards.
CTCCTCGTCAACGTCGACGAGGTCGCGCACGATCTCGCCGAGCGGCCAGTAGGTGATGCCCTCGCCATAGGGGAGGCAGCGCCCGCGCAGAACGCTCGCGCGCTCGCCGAGGCCGTCGATGAACTCCTCCACGAGCCGCGACTTCCCGACGCCCGCGCCACCCAGCACGGTCACGAGGTGGCAGGCGCGGTCGGCCTCGGCTGCCGCCAGGACGCTGGAGAGGGCCTCGAGCTGCTGGGCGCGCCCCACCAGCGGCGAGTCGAGCCGCCGCGGGCGCGCGCCGCCGTGGCGCAGCTCCACGACCCTGCTGCCGAGCTCGGCAGGCTCGGTTGCTACGAAGTCGCGCACGAGCCGCTGCGTGCCGTCGTCGATCAGGATCTCGCCCGCGCCGGCAAGTTCCTCCAGGCGCTTGGCGGCGTTCACGGCGTCGCCGCTCGCGAGCGGCCGCCCGGAAGCCGGATGGTCGGCGATCACCTCGCCGGTCCCGATCCCCACGCGAGCGCTCAGACGCACCCCGAATGACGGCTCGAGCTCGGCACCGAGCCCCGCCAGCAGCTCCCGCATCTCCACGGCCGCGCGCACGGCTCTGGGCGCGTCGTCGTCGTGCAGCAGCGGAACCCCGAACACGGCCATGAGCAGATCGCCGGGATAGGCCTCCACCGTTCCGCCGTGCCGCTCGAAGACGGCCCGCATGCCGTCGAGGTATTGCGAGCTGGCGCGCATGCGCGCCTCTGCGTCGAGCTCCTCCCCGTCGCTGGTCGAGTCGACGACGCCGGCGAACAGGACCGTCACGGTCTTGCGGGTCTCGTGCCCGGCCGTCGGCCTCGCGCCCGCGCCGGCCAGCTCGGAGCGCAGCTCGAACACCTGCTCCGGCCGTGACAATCCGCGCAGCTCCTGCTGGCCGAGGTCGATCAGCTCCGTGTCGGGCGGCAGGCGGTCCCGGACTATCTCGGTCGTGGCCTGGGAGAGCAGCGTCACGGCGCCCGGCGCCAGACCCCTCAGCCTGGCGGCGCGGTTGAGCGCCGCGCCGAAGTAGTCGCCATCGCGCTCGTGCGCCTCGCCCGTGTGAACCGCAATCCGCACGCGCGGGGTGAGCTCGCCCGGCCAGCTGGCGCTGGCAAGCAGCGTCCGCAGCTCCGCGGCGGCGGCAACCGCGTCGGAGGCGCGCCGGAACACGGTGAGCGTCGAGTCGCCCTCTCCCTTGGTCTTCAGGAGCCGCCCGGCATTGGCCTGCGCGGCGGCCGCGATCAGCTCGTCGTGCAGCTCGAGCGCCGCGGCCATCGCGTCCGGATCGGACTCCCAGAGGCTCGACGAGCCCTCGATGTCCGTCATGAGGAACGTGACCACGCCCGTGGGCAGCTCGACGAGCGCGGTTTCGGCGGCGGCGTTCTGATCGGTGTCCTCGCCGTTCAGCGCCACCGGCTCGCCCCGCGTCGAGCGAGCGGCCGGCTGCGCGAGCCCTGGGTCCTGGGCGAGTATGGCCGCCTCCAGCTCGCGCAGCCGCTGGCCGGGCTCGATCCCCAGCTCCTCGACCAGCTTCCTCCGAGCGTCCTGGAACGCCTGGAGGGCGTCCGCCTGCCGGTCCGCCCTGTAGAGCGCGAGCATCAGCTGCGCGCGCAGGCGCTCGCGGAAGGGGTGCTCGTCGATCAGCGCCTCGAGCTGCCCGATCACCTCCACGTGGCGGCCGAGCGCGAGTTTCGCCTCGATCAGCTGCTCGATCGTCTCCGCGCGGAGGTCCTCGAGCCTCGCGATCTCAACCTGCGCGAAGGGCTCGTAGGCGAGGTCCGCGAGCGGAGGGCCGCGCCACAGCGCGAGCGCCTGCTCGAGCGCCGCCAGGGCCACGTCCGGGCGATCGGCAGCGAGCTCACGCCTGCCCTCGTTCAGCAGCCGCTCGAAGCGGTGGGAATCGATCTGCTCGAGCTCGACGCGGAGCTCGTAGCCGTGCTCGCGGGTCACGACGACGTCCGCGCCGCCGCCGGCTCCGCCCGTGAGCGCCTTCCGCAGGCGCGACACGTGGACCTGGAGCGTTTTGGCCGCCGTGGCGGGTGGCTGCTCGCCCCAGAGCTCGTCGATCAGCCGGTCGCTGCTGAGCGTCTCGTTCGCGTGGAGCAGCAGCAGGGCGAGCAGCGCGCGCCGCTTGCTCCCTTCGAGCGCAACCGGCTCGCCCCCGTCGAGGGCCTCGAGCGGGCCGAGGATGCGAAAGTCCATTTGTAAGCGCGCGGGCCGGTGGATTCCAACGTACCGCAGCCCGCGGTTGCGCGCACTGTTACCGCCCGGTTGCGCGCACTGTTACCGCGCTGTCGCCGCCGGGTAACCGTGCGGCCGCAAGATCGTCTCCGATGGCAACCACCCACACTCATCAGGAGGCAGTCATGGGACAGCCGATCCCCGCGCAGCACCCGTCAGTCGTTCTCCGCTCCCACTTCAACCTCGTCCGCGGGCTTCTCGCCCTCGCGATGGTGGCCGTGCTGGCCCTCACCGCCGCGGTCGTGATCGTCGCCAACGACGATGATCAGGTCAGCCCCGCCACCAAGGCCGCAGTCGTGGCGCAGCCGACCACGCAGACCCCCGCGGGCACGCGCTTCGACGGCGGTCCCGAGGAGGGCACGCGCGGTCTGGCCGCTCAGCCGAGCGCTCCCGTGAGTACCCGCTTCGATGGTGGCCCTGAGGAGGGCACGCGCGGACCGCAGTCGTATTACGAGTCGCCCAACCAGCGCTCCAGCTACCAGCCGGCGCCCGCCGACGGGTTCAAGGACCGCGCCGGTGGCCCGCGGATGATCCCGATGGGCCCGGGCGGCCAGTAGGCCCTTCAGATCCCAGTAGGCGCTTCAGATCCCAGCGGCCCTACCCCCTCCAGCGGCCGCTGAACGGGCCCTCCTCCGGAGGGCCCGTTTTTTTGGGCGTCTACGCCGCGACCGTCGCGGCGGGCGTCGAGAGCGCCAGGCTCGCCCACGCGCTCGCGGTGCTCGCGCGGGGAGCCGTAGAGCAGCCCGTTGGTCTTCGCCCGCTTGAGGAAGAAGTGCAGGTCGTGCTCCCAGGTGAAGCCGATGCCGCCGTGCACCTGGAGCGAGGACGTGGTCACGCGCCAGCCGGCGTCCGAGGAGTAGGCCTTGGCCCCGGAGGCGGCCGCGGGCAGCGACTCCGGCTCGGCGTCGGCGCACCAGGCGGCGTAGTAGGCGCCGGATCGCGAGCCCTCCACCTCGAGCAGCATCTGCGCGCAGCGGTGCGAGACGGCCTGGTAGGCGCCGATCGGGCGGCCGAACTGCTTGCGCTCGCGCGCGTAGTCCACCGCCATCTCCAGCGCCTTCTGCGCCACGCCCACCGTCTCGGCGGATAGCGCGGTGGCGATCCGGTCCGTCCCGCCTGCGGATCGCCCGCAAGCGGGTCGCCCCCCTCGGAGCGGACGCGTGCGAAGCGGCGTGTGCGGTCCATCGCCTCGAACGGCTCGATCTCGGCCTGCGCGGCCTCGACCACCTGTGCAGCCATCGGAGGAGAGCAGCACGATCACCTCGGCGGAGTCGGCGTCCGGCACGAGCCGTGCTTCGCCGTCGCGGACCAGGCCCACGGTGCCGCGCGCCTCACCCGATGCGATCCCGGGCAGCCAGCGCTCCTTCTGCTCGTCCGAGCCCGCCATTTGGAGCGCCAGCCCCGCCGCGGCGTTCGACAGGAACGGCACGGGCGCGAGCGCGTAGCCGAGCTCCTCCATCAGGATCACGAGCTCGACCACGCCGAGTCCCTGGCCGCCGTGCTCCTCGCCCACGAAGATGCCGGCCCAGCCGAGCTCGGACATCTCCTTCCATGCGTCGTCGTCGTAGCTGCCGGACTCGGCGAGCTCGCGCACGCGCTCCGGCTTGAAGCGGGCGGCGAGCAGCTCGTTGGCCGTGCGCTTGATCGCCTGCTGGTCGTCAGTGAAGTCGAAGTTCATGGCTCTACCTCAGCTTCGGCAGGCCGAGCACGCGCTCGGCGATGATGTTCTTGAGGATCTCGGTTGTGCCGCCCTCGATCGAGTTCGCGCGGGCGCGCAGCAGGCGGTAGGTCCAGGGCGAGTCCCAGTCCGCGGCGTCCTCGCCGAGGATGTCCGCGGCCAGCTCCGTGAGCGACTGGTGGATCTCACCCCACTGCCACTTCGGCAGCGAGCCCTCGGGGCCCGGCACGCCGCGCTTCATGATCTGGGTGAGCCCGCGCCAGGAGTTCAGCCGCAGCAGCTCCACCTCGATGGAGAGCTGGGCGATGCGCTGGCGAACGAGCGGGTCGTCGGCCACGCCGCGCTCGCGGGCGAGCTCCTTGAGGTCGCTCGAGCGCGATCCGCATGCCGGCGGCGGAGGCCGCTCCGAGACCGGCGCGCTCGTTCATCAGCGTGGTGATCGCGACGGCCCAGCCGTTGCCCATGCCGCCGACGACGTTCTCGTCGGGGATGCGCGCCTCCTCCATGAAGAGCTCGTTGAACTCGGCTCGTTCGTGATCTGGTGGAGCGGGCGCACCTGCACCGCCTCCTGCTCCATGTCCATGATGAAGTAGGTCAGGCCCTGGTGCTTGGGCACGTCCTGGTCGGTTCGCGCCACGAGCATGCACCACTTCGCCTTGTGCGCGTAGGTGGTCCAGACCTTCTGCCCGGTCACCAGCCACTCGCCGTTCGACTTGACGGCCTTGGTCTTCAGCGACGCGAGGTCGGAGCCCGAGTCGGGCTCGGAGAAGCCCTGGCACCAGATCTCCTCGCCGGTGAGGATCGGGTTGAGCCAGCGCTCCTTCTGCTCGTCGGTGCCGTGGTGGATCACCACGGGGCCGCCCATGACCATGCCGAGCACGTTCACGGGCTGCGGCGCGCGTGCGCGCGCCATCTCCTCGCCGAACAGGGCCTGTTCGACGAGCGTGGCGCCGCGGCCGCCGTACTCCTTCGGCCACGAGAAACCGGCGTAGCCGGCGTCGTAGAGCTGGCGCTGCCACTGGCGCCGGTGCTCGAAGGCGGCGTCGTCGCCGGGCGGGTCCTCGCCCGGGTGATTGTCGGCCAACCAGGCGCGCAGCTCGTCGCGGAACCCCTGCTCTGAGGGCGAGAGCGTCAGGTCCATGGCGGTGTAATGTACCAGGGCGTACACAACGTGGAAGCCACACCAGACATCCCCCGCCGGCTGCCTCGTGGCACCCACGGACTGGACCCGTCGCTCGTGGCCGCTTCACAGCGCACGCGCATGCTCGAGGCGGTGGGCGGGGCGGTCGCGGAGAAGGGCTACGCGGCCACCACGATCGACGACATCGTGCGCGGCGCCGGCGTCTCGAAGAAGACCTTCTACGAGCACTTCCAGGACAAGCTCGGCTGCTTCCTGGCCGCGCTACGAGGCGGCCAGCGACGAGCTCTACGAGCACGTGCGCGCGGCGCAGGACGCGGCTCCGGCGAGCGCGGCGCCGACGACGCATGGCGCGAGCGCACCCACGCCGGCATCCGCGCCTACCTGCGCTGGCTGGCCGCCGAGCCCGCGCTGGCACGCGTATTCCTGATCGAGGTGGCGGCCGCCGGCCCCGAGGCGCTCGCCCGCCGCGAGCGGCTGCGCGACCGTTACGCCGGCCGCATGCGCGACCTACAGGACGGCGACACCGGCGTGCCCGAGGAGATCTTCCACGCGGTCGTGGCCGCCGCGGACGACCTCGTCGTGCGCCGCCTGCGCGAGGGCCGCGACCTGCTGGAGCTCGAGCCGGTGCTCCTGCGGCTACAGGTCTCGCTGCTTGGCGGCTAGCCCCGTCCGCGCGCCGACCGACGGGCATCTGAAGGGGTGGTCTTTCGGAGAGTGTCCTGTTCTTGGGTTGGTAGGCAACGCCTTAGGCAGGACAGTCGATCTCCTCAGTGCTGCCGCTCAGCGCGGCAGCGAGCTTGGCCGCAGGCCGCGCAGCAGCCGCCGCGCCACGCCGCGCAGGGTCTCGTTGCCGTACGCGTGGCTCGGGCTCGAGGTGATCAGGATCGCCGCCGAGAGGCGGCGGCGTCCGCGGCGGAGCAGGGCCACCTGGTGGTCGGCCCAGCCGGTGCCCGAGCCCCAGCCGCCCTTGAAGTAGAGCGCCCAGCCCCGTGGGCGCACGCGGGCGATCCCCCATCGCTGGGCCGGGCACGATCGAGCCGAGCAGCCGCATCGCGAAGCGGCGATGCCGTCGCGGCACGCGCCGGTCGATGTGGAGGAAGAAGCGCGTCTGGTCCGCGACGTTGATCGTCGACAGGCCCCACGGCCGCGTGGCGTGGAAGTGCCGCATGTGCGTCCGCCCTGCCAGCCGTGCAAGGCCGTCCGTTCCGACGATGTTGCACACCTGTGAGGCAGCGGCGTTGTCCGAGCGGCGGATCATCGGGCCCAGGAGGGCGCGCTCGGCAGGGCGCAGCCCTCGGTGCCGGACGTTCGATTGCCGCAAATAGGCCACGAGCAGCATCGCCTTCACGACACTTGCGGAGGGCACGGTTCGCTCGACCCCGATTCCTCGGAGCCCGTGCGATGTCCGCACACCGAAAGACACGTGGCCAGCGCGAGCCGCGGCGTACTCGGCGGCGGCGTGGATGTGGGGACGCCATGCGCTGGCCGTCGCGGGAGCCGCCCCACAGAACCCCACTGTGAGCAACGCCACATAAATTCGTAACGCTGCCGTTGCATAAATGCGCGAGCTGTGCTTCAATAGCGAAACGCAACCGTAACGTATCGTTATTTGAGGAAGAGGAGTGAGCATGTCAGCCGCAGCCCAGGTTCCCTACGAGAAGCGCTGGTGGACCCTTCTGATCCTCTCCACCGCGCTGCTCGTCATCTCGCTGGACAACACCATCCTGAACGTTGCTCTGCCCACAATCGAGCGCGAGCTCGACGCCAGCAGCGGCCAGCTCCAGTGGATCGTTGATTCGTACACGCTCGTGTTCGCCGGACTGCTCCTAACAATGGGCGCCCTCGGCGACCGCTTCAGCCGCCGCGGTGCACTCGTGTCCGGCCTCGTGATCTTCGGAGGCGCCTCGCTCGCCTCCGCGTTCGCCGAGTCCGCGAACATGCTGATCGCCGACCAGGGCGCTGATGGGAATCGGCGGCGCGCTGATCATGCCCACCACCCTGTCGATCCTGACGAACGTCTTCCCCGCGCACGAGCGGCCGAAGGCGATCGGGATCTGGGCGGCGGTTGCCGGGATCGGCGTGGGCGTGGGCCCCGCGGCCGGCGGCTTCCTGCTCGAGCAGTTCGACTGGACCGCGGTGTTCCTCATCAACGTCCCGATCGTGATCGCCGCGCTGGCGGCCACGCCGAAGCTGGTGCCGGACTCGCGCGACCCGGAGCAGGCGCGGCTCGACCCGATGGGCGCGCTGCTCTCCACGGTTGGCCTCGGCCTCCTCACCGCCGCGATCATCGAGGCGCCCGAGCGCGGCTGGACCGACACGCTGATCCTCGGCGGCTTCGCCGCCTCGGCCGTGGTGCTCGCCGCGTTCGTGATCTGGGAGCTGCGCACCGCCTCCCCCATGCTCGACGTGCGGCTGTTCCGCATCCGTCGCTTCACCGGCGCGAGCGTCTCGATCGCTCTGGTGTTCTTCGCCCTGTTCGGCGCGATCTACTTCCTGACCCAGTACCTCCAGGGAGTGCTCGACTACACCCCGTTCCAGGCCGGCGTCCGGATGCTCCCGGTCGCGGCGGGCCTGATCATCGGCGGGCCGCTGTCGGCGAAGCTGGCCGGCCGGTTCGGAACGCGCACGGTGGTCGTCACCGGCCTGACCGTGGTCGCCGCCGCGCTGCTCCTGCTCTCCGGAGCCGACACGGACAGCGGCTACTCGCTCGTCGCCTCCTCGCTCGTCCTGCTCGGGCTGGGCATGGGCGCGACGATGGCGCCGGCCACCGAGTCGATCATGAGCTCGGTGCCGCTGAACAACGCGGGCGTCGGCTCGGCGATGAACGACACGGTCCGGATGGTGGGCGGCACGCTCGGCGTGGCGATCCTCGGAAGCCTCCTGTCGAGCAGTTACGGTGCCGACATGGAGCCCGCGGTGAAGTCGCTTCCCGAACCCGCGGCGGACGCGGCGTCCGACTCGCTCGGCCACGCCAGCGTGGTGGCCGACCAGATCGGCGGCGACGCCGGGCGGGTCCTGTCGAATGCCGCCGAGACCGCGTTCACCACGGCCATGAGCAGCACGCTCACGGTCGCGGCGGCCACGGCCCTGGCGGGCGCTGTCGTCGCCCTCGTGGTGCTTCCCGGCCAGAGCCGCGAGCGCGCCGAGAAGCGCGCGTTCGGCATGGAGCCAGAGCCGGCACGCGCGTGAGCGACGCGCAGACCAGCGGAGCAGAACGACCGGGCCGGCGCCGAGGAGGCGCCGGCCCGCGGTCGTGGCAGACCCCGCAGCGAGCAGGCGGACCAGGCGATCCTGGCCGCGACCCTGAACATGGTGCAGTACCCACGGGGTCGCCGCCACGACGATCGAGGGGATCGCCGCCGAGGCGGGTGTGGGCAAGACGACGATCTACCGGCGCTGGGAGTCGAAGACGGAGCTGATCCTCGCGGCCGTCTCGCAGATGGCACCCGAGGGCGACCCGCCCGACACCGGCAGCTTCCCAGGAGACATGAAGGCGTTCGCGGACGCACAGCGCGAGCGCCTGGCCGCAACGGGGCTACTCAAGGTCGCGCCGCGCATGCTCGCGGAGTCGATGAACGACCCCGCGCTTCATCAGGGATTCGTCGAGAGGGTGATGGAGCCGTTGCGCGAGGGGATCCGGACCATCATCAAGCGGGGAATGGAGCGAGGCGAGCTGCGCGCCGACCTCGACGTCGAGGCGCTCGTGGACATCCTGCATGCGATTCCGATCTACCTGGTCCTGCATGTCCCGCGGCGATCCGGAAGCCGTCGCAAACCTGCCGATGGCCTACCTGCCCCTGCTGGCCCCCGGGATCATCAATAGCTCTTCGGCAGCCCGAAGGAGTGCTCGGCCACGTAGTTGAGGATCATCTCGCGCGAAACGGGCGCGGTCCGGGTGAGGCGCACGCCCCACCACATGTCGGAGAGCCCGTACTCGAGCGCGAAGCCGTTGCCGCCGTGGGCCTGGATCGCGCGGTCCACGCACTTGATCGCGGCCTCGGCCGCCGCGTACTTCGCCATGTTGCTGGCCTCGCCCGCGCCGGGCACGCCGGCGTCGTAGAGCGCGCACGCCTTCTGCATCATCAGGCGCGCCAGCTCGAGCTCGATCTTGGCCTCCGCCAGCGGGTGCGAGATCCCCTGGTGCGTGCCGATCGGCGCTCCCCAGACGGCGCGCTCGTTCGCGTAGGCGGCCGCCTTGCCGAGCGCGCGCCGCCCGGCGCCGCAGGCGATCGCCGCGCCCATGATGCGCTCGGGGTTGAGCCCGTCGAACACGGGGCCGAGGCCGCCGCCCTCGCCACCGATCAGGCGCTCGTCCTCGAGCTCGACGTCGTCGAAGAACAGCGTCCACTGCTTGTCCGGGCCGAGGTACGGCATCGGGATCTGGTCGCGCGTGAACCCGGGCGTGTCCACGTCCACGATCGCGAGCGACGGCAGCCCGAGCGAGCCGTCCGGCATGCGGCTGCGCGCCACCACCAGCACCGCGTCCGCGTGCTCGACGCCCGAGATGTAGGTCTTCTGGCCGCGCAGCACCAGCTTCGCTCCGGCTCCGCCTCCGCCACGGCGCCGCTCGACCGAGGTCGAGAGGTTGTGCGAGTTGGTGCCGGCATCGGGCTCGGTGATCGCGAACGCGACCTTCGTGGTGCCGGCCGCGATGCCTCGCAGCCAGCGCTCCTTCTGCTGCTCGGTTCCGTGGCGAGCGAGGATGTTCCCGACGATCGCGGGTGAGACCACGATCAGGAGCAGCGACTTGCCCGCCGCCGCTATCTCCTCCCCGACGGCGGCAAGCCCGGTCATGCCGAGCCCCCCTCCGCCCCACTCCGCCGGCAGGTTCACGCCGAGGTAGCCCTTCTCGGCGAGGGCGTCCCAGAGCTCGGTGGGCGGCTCGTCCGGCCGCGTACTTCTGGCGGGCGTAGTCCTCAGGGAAGCCGTCGCAGATGCCGCGCACCGCGTCGCGGATCTGGCGCTCCTCGTCCGACGGCACCAGCGGGAGCACAGCTTCGGATGTCGCGAAGGTCATGGCGCGCATAATGCCAGCGTGCGCATCGGGCTCTTCGTCGCCTACTGGCCCTGGTTCTCCCCCGAGGAGCAGATCGCCCTCGCCCGCCAGGCCGACAGCGCCGGGCTCGACTCGGTGTGGGTGGCCGAGGCGTGGGGCCAGGACGCGGTGTCCGTGCTCGGCCATCTGAGCGCCGTCACGGAGCGCGTGGCGCTCGGCTCCGGCCTGATGCAGATCCCGGGGCGCACGCCCGCCATGACCGCGATGACGGCCGCCACGCTCGACGTGCTCTCGGGCGGGCGCTTCCGGCTCGGGCTCGGGGTCTCCGGGCCGCAGGTGTCCGAGGGCTGGCACGGCGTGCCGTTCACGCGCCCGCTGGCACGCACGCGCGAGTACGTGGAGATCGTGCGGGCGGCGCTCGCCCGCGAGGGGCCGCTCGAGTACGAGGGCCAGGAGTTCCAGCTGCCGGTGAACGGGGGCTCCGGGCTCGGCAAGCCGCTGAAGCTGCTCGCGCGCCCGGTCCAGGAGCGCATTCCGATCTACCTCGGCTCGATGGGGCCGAAGGCGATCGAGCAGACGGCCCGCATCGCCGACGGCTGGCTGCCGTCGATGTTCAGCCCCGAGCGCGCCGCGGAGCTGCTGAAGCCCTTCCAGGGCACCGACGTGGACATCTCGCCCGTCGTGATGGTCTGCGTTGACGAGGACCTCGACCGCGCGCGCGACCTCGCGCGCCCGTGGCTCACGGTCTACCTCGGCGGAATGGGCGCCAAGGGGAAGAACTTCTACGTCGAGGCGGCCGAGCGCTTCGGCGAGGGCGACGCCGCGCGCGAGGTCCAGCGCCTGTTCATGGCCGGCGACCGCGCGGGCGCGGCGGCCGCGCTCACGCCCGAGCTGATCGACCACTCGGCGGTGTGCTGCCGCCCGGGCGAGCTCGACGAGCGACTCGCCGCGTACGAGCGCGCGGGCGCGACCACGCTGCTCGCGATGCCGTTCGGCGACCGCCCCGCGATCGTCGAGGCGCTGGCGAGCGCCGTCGCCGCGTAGCCGCAAGCCTCCCCGATTGTTAGGGTGCCCTAACTCTTGGCTCGGCTGTTGGTCACAGGTGGGCTTGGCTTCATCGGAAGCCGGGTTAGCGCGGCGCTGCTCGACGACGGCGAGGACGTGCGCATCGTCGACGACCTGTCCGGCACCTACGCGCCCGGCAGCGGTCCCGCCGCGGCGCGCGAGCTCGCGGCCCGCGGCGCCGAGGTGATCATCGGCCCGGCCCGGCCGGTGCAGGTCCGCGGCGTGGACGCTGTGATCCACCTCGCCGGGCTGCCGGGGGTGCGGACCCGGCGCGCGCCGTCCGCGCTGCACGAGGCGAACGTGGTGCTCACCGAGCGCATGGTCCGCGCGGCGAGCGCACACGGGATTCGCTTCGTGCTCGTGTCGAGCTCGTCCGTGTACGGCAACGCGCGCGTGCTGCCGACCCCCGAGCACGCGCCCCCCGCCCCGCTCAACCCCTACGCGCTGAGCAAGGTGGGCGCCGAGGCCGCCGTGCGCGAATCCGGCTCCGATGCCGTAGTAGTGCGGCCCTTCACCGTGTACGGCCCCGGCCAGCGGCCGGAGATGGCGTTCGCGCGCTGGATCGGCCTTCTCAGCGCTCGCCAGCCGCTGCCGTGGTACGCGGCGCCCGGCACGGCGCGCGACTTCACCTACGTGGACGACGCCGTAGCCGGCATCCTCGCCGCGCTGCGCCGGGGCCGGGCGGGCGAGGCGTACAACGTGTCGGGCTGGCGCTCGGTGGAGCTGCGGACGGCGCTTCGGGCGCTGGAAGAGGCGCTCGGCCAGCGGGCTTCGCCTGCGCTCGCTCCCCACATCCGGCGCCGAGGCACACGTCACGTCCGGATGCAGGCGCAAGGCGGCGGAGCAGCTCGGCTACGAGCCCCGGGTCGACCTCGCCGCGGGCATCGCTCGCCAGGTCGCGGCCGCCGGCGTCGGGCCGGCTCGCCGCCTAGCCCTTCTTCGCGTCCTTCTTGGCCTGCTTGAGCTCCGCCTTGACCGTCTCGGTCTGGTTGGGGATCTGCAGCCGCTGCTCGAGGATCGGGATCGCCTCGTCCGGGCGGCCCGCCAGCCGCAGCGACCTTCCCGAGGTTGAACAGCGCGTAGGCGTAGTTCAGGTCCGTGGTGTCCGGCGGGAACGAGTTGACCGCCTCCTGGAGCTTCGGAATCGCGCCGTCGTAGTCCCCGGCGTTCATGAGGTCGAAGCCTTCTTTGTTCAGAGCCGCGCCGCGGGCGGGGTCGTATGAGCCGGAGCTCGACTGCTCCTCCTCCGGCGCGGGCGCCGCGGGCGTGTCCTCCTTGGGCGCCTTCTCGGCCTTGGGCTCGTCCTTCTTCGCCTGCGGCTTGGCGGGCGAGGCAGGCTGGTTCGCGCCGGAGGACGGGGATCCCGTCGTCACCGCCGCCGGAGAGCACCGCCCCCGCGATGGTCGCGATGGCGAGCGCGATGAAGATGGCGGCAAGCGCGATCGCACCCGCGCGCGGGCGCTCGCGCCCGGCGCCGTGCGTCCGCGCTGAATGAGGCGGGCGGGTGGGCGGCGACGCGCTGTACGCCGGCGGCGTACTGCGCGGAGTGGGGTCGGGATGGGCCGCGGATGCGGCGCCGCCCGGCGCGGCGGCGGCGCCCGCGGCGCCTCCTGCCGCGGCAACTCCGGCGGCGCCTGCGGCGCGCTTCGAGCGGCGCCCGCCTCGAGGCGGCGCGTCTTTGCGGTCTGCTGGCGCGCGGTCTCCTGCGTCCCGGCGGCGTCCAGCGCCCGCGCCAGCTCGCGGGCGAACTCCCCGGCGGAGGCCGGGCGGTCCTCGGGGTCGAACGCCATCCCGCGCTTCAGCGCCTGGCGGCCGCCTCCGGGGCCGCTCGGCCACGCGTCGCGCAGGTCGGGGGCGCCCTCGGTGGCGATCTTGTGCGCGATCTCGATCGGTGTGCCGCCCTCGCGCGGGCGCTTGCCGCTGAGCGCCTCGAACGCGATCGCGGCGAGCGCGTACACGTCGGCGGGCGGGCCCGCCCCGCGGCCGTCGAGCTGCTCGGGCGCCATGTACGCGGCCGTGCCGAGCACGGTGCCGCTGCGCGTGATGCTCGTGTGCCGTCGGACGCGGTGGCGATCCCCAGGTCGGCGAGCTTCGTGACGCCGTCGCTCGCGGATCAGCACGTTGGCCGGCTTCACGTCACGGTGAACCACGCCCTGCGAGTGCGCGTGGTCGAGCGCGTCGCCCAGGTCGCGGACCATGCTCGCGACCTCCTCGGGCCGCAGCGGCCCGCGGCGCAGCATCCTCGACAGCGGCTCGCCCTCCACGTACTCCATGACGATGAGAACGCCCTCGTCATCGGTCGCCGTGTCGAACACCGAGACGAGGTTCGGGTGGTTGAGCGAGGCACCGAGCTTGGCCTCGCGCGCGAAGCGCTGTTCGACGTCCACCGGGCTGTCGGCATGCAGGCGCTTCACGGCCACCTCGCGGCGCAGGCGCTCGTCCTCGCAGAGGAGGACCGACGCCATGCCGCCGGAGCCGAGATGCCTGATTACCCGATAGCGGCCGTCCAGAAGTGAGCCTTGGGTATGCACTGGCACTCGCGCGGTGTGTACCCATGCATCGCGGCCGTAACCGTGACCGCCGGTGTTCCCGAGCTTAGACGCGCTGAATCAGCGTGCCGGTGCCGAGCCCGCCGCCGCAGCACATCGTGACGAGCCCGACCTCCTTGTCGGAGCGCTCGAGCTCGTGCAGCAGCGTGGTGATCAGGCGGGCGCCGGTCGATCCCAGCGGGTGGCCGAGCGCGATCGCGCCGCCGTTCACGTTCACCCGGTCCATGTCGGGCTCGAGCTCGCGGCGCCAGGCCGCGACCACGGAGGCGAACGCCTCGTTGATCTCGACCAGGTCGATGTCGTCCATCTTCATCCCGTTGCGCTCCAGCAGCTTCCTGGTGGCCGGGATGGGGCCGGTGAGCATGATCACGGGGTCCACGCCCACGGTGGTCTGGTCCACGATCTTCGCCCGCGGCTTCAGGCCCAGCGACTCGGCCTTCTTGCGCTCCATCAGCAGCACCGCGGCGGCGCCGTCGGAGATCTGCGAGGAGTTGCCGGCCGTGATCTTGCCGTCCTCCTTGAAGGCCGGCTTCAGCTCGGAGAGCTTCTCGAGGCTCGTGTCGGGGCGGATGCCCTGGTCGGTGACGTAGGTGTCGCCGTTCACCGCGAACGGCACGATCTCGCGCTCGAAGCGGCCCTCCTCGGTGGCGCGCGCGGCGTTCTGGTGCGAGCGCAGGCCGATCTCGTCGAGCTCCGAGCGGGGGATCTCCCACTGGTCGGCGATCATCTCGGCCGAGATGCCCTGGGGCACGAGGTTGTACTTCTCGAGCAGCTCGGGCGGCCACGGCGAGCCGACGTCGTCGACCCACTTGAAGCCCACTCCCATCGGGATGTGGCCCATGTGCTCGACGCCCGACCCGATGGCGGCGTCGTGCACGCCGGAGGCGATCAGCGCCGCCGCGAAGTTCACGGCCTGCTGGGCCGAGCCGCACTGGCGGTCGACCGTCGTGGCCGGCGTCTCCACCGGCAGCCCGGCCTGCAGCCACGCGTTGCGGCCGACGTTGAACATCTGCTCGCCGTACTGCTGCACGCAGCCGGTGATCACGTCCTCGACCTCGGAGGCATCGATCCCGGCGCGCTCGATGACCTCGGTGTAGGTCTTCGCGAGCAGCTCGTTGGGATGGACGTCCTTGTAGTAGCCCTTCTCCGGATGCCCGCGCCCGATCGGCGTCCGGACTGCCTCGACGATGACGACCTCGCGCTCCGTTTGCATCGGTTTCTCCGCATCGTTGGTAAGCGTACTCGATTGACTGGCGAGTCAACCAAAGGCGGAGAAGGCCTGAATCGGCTTGGCATAGCGGGAAGCGGGGCGATCGCGTGCGGTTTGGCGCGCGCGGCGCGGGGCTCCCACGAGGTCGTCCTGTGGGCCCGCAGCGAGGGTTCGAAGGACCGCGCGTGCGCCAAGGTGGAGGACGCCGCGACCGTCGTGACCGAGCTCTCGGAGCTCGCCGGCTGCCCCGTCGTGGTCGAGGCGATCAGCGAGGACGTGGAGACGAAGCGCGAGCCTCTACGGGCAGCTCGCCGACGTGCTCGATGACGACGCCGTGCTCGCCACGACCACGTCCTCGCTCTCCGTCGCCGAGCTCGCGCGAGGCGAGCGGCCGGCCCGACCGCTTCGGCGCCCTGCACGTGTTCAACCCGGTGGACAAGATGAAGCTCGTGGAGCTGTCGTTCCCGGACGCGGCGTCCGAGGAGACGAAGCAGCGGCTGCACGAGCTCTGCGAGCGAGCTCGGCAAGACCGCGGTCGAGGTGCCCGACGCCGCCGGCTTCGTCGTGAACAAGCTGCTCTTCCCCTACCTCTTCGACGCCGTGCGCCTGCTCGAGCGCGACGGCCTCGAGCCCGAGGCGATCGACACCTGCATGAAGCTCGGCGCCGGCCACCCGATGGGGCCGCTCGCGCTGCTCGACTTCGTGGGGCTCGACGTGGCGGCGGCGATCGGCGAGTCGATCGGCGCCGAGGTGCCCGGCCGCGTGCACGAGCTGATCGCCGACGGCAAGCTCGGCCGCAAGGCCGGCGCCGGCTTCTACGAGTACCCGCACCGCTAAGCGGGCGGCTTCGCGCGCTTGACGAAGGCGGTCTTGCGCGCGCCGCGGCGCCTCGGCGGCGCGGGCGGCATGCCGGCGGTGAGGTCCCAGACCACGTCGGCCTCGCCGATCCCCTGCTTCTCGGCCAGCTCGGCCACGCGCTCCCACGGAAGCGTGGCGTCGGGCAGGTCGTCCCAGCGGGCGAGGTCGAGCGCCTCGAGCGCGGCGGCCAGCGCGGGTCCCTTCTCCTCCTGGCCCTGGATCAGCGCCCGCACGGCATCCCGCTGGGAATCACTCAGCTTCACGCACCACATTCCGGCGAGACCTCCTCCTCCGAGAAGCACTCTCGCCGCGAAGCTAGCCCCCCGCCCGGACGGACAGGGCTACGGCTCGGGGCGCTCGCCCTCGCGTGGCGCCTGGGCTGCCGCTCGCCGGCGCCGCGCGCCTGCTCGGCGCGTGCGGCGCCGTCGCGCGGGCCGTCCTCGCCGCGCGCGTGGTGGTCGCGGATGCGGACGGCCTCGACGCGGTTCTCGCGCACGGCCTCCACGCGCAGCGAGTAGCCGTTCACGTTCACCATGTCGCCGCGCTTCGGCAGCCGGCCGAGCTCGCCGAAGACGAAGCCGCCCACGGAGTTGTAGGCGTCCGAGTCCACGGGCAGGTCGAGGCCGTAGTCGGCGAGGTCCGTGATCGGCACGTGGCCGCGCACCCACCAGTCGCCGTTCGCGAGCTGCCGCATGCCCGCGACCGCGGGGTCGGTCTCGTCGGCGATCTCGCCCACGACCTCCTCGATGATGTCCTCGACGGTCACGATGCCGGCGGTGCGGCCGTACTCGTCCACCACCACGGCCATCGACGCGCGCTCGCGCTGGAGGTCCGCGAGCAGGTCGTCGAGCGGCTTCGTCTCGGGCACGATCAGCGCCTCCTTCACGCTGCTCTCGATCGACGCGTCCGGCCCCTCCGTCATCACCTTCCGCGCGAGCGAGTTCACGTGCACGATGCCCTTGATGCGGTCGGTGTTGCCCTCCTCGGTCACCACCAGCCGCGTGTGGCCCGAGTCGACCGCGCGCCGCAGCGCCGCCTCCGCCGTCTCCGACGCGTCCACGGTCACGACGGCCGGGATCGGCGTCATCACCTGGCGCGCCTGTTGCTCGTGCAGGTGGAAGACGCCCGAGAGCATCCCGGCCTCGCCCGGGTCGAGCTTCCCGCCGCGCTGGCTGCGGGCGATGATCAGCTTCAGGTCCTCGGAGGAGCTGACCTCCTCGAACTCGGCGCGAGCGTTCACGCCGAGCAGGCGCAGAATCCAGTTCGACGCGGTGTTCAGCAGCCAGATCAGCGGGTTGAAGACGGTGCGGAAGAGCTCGAGCGGCCGCGCCACCCGCAGCGCCGTGGTCTCGGAGTGGACGATCGAGTAGATCTTCGGCACCTGCTCGCCGAAGGTGATGTGCAGCGCGGTGGTGATCAGGTAGGCGAGGCCGAGCGAGATCGCCAGCGAGGCGTTGTGCGATATCGCGGTGCCGAACAGCGTCCTCGAACAGGCTGGCGATCGCGGGCTCGCCCAGGAAGCCGATGCCCAGCGAGGTCATCGTGATGCCGAGCTGGCACGCGGACAGGTACTCGTCGATGCGCTCGATCTGCTTGAGCACGAGCGCGGCGCCGCGCCGGCCCTCGTCGCGGAGCTGCTCGACGCGGCCCTGCGAGGCGCGCACGAGCGCGAACTCCGCAGCGACGAAGAGTCCGTTCAGGGCGACCAGGACGGCGACGCCGAACAGGAGCAGGACCTGGGTCATCTCAGACCGCTTGCCTGCGAGGCCAGGGCTCGAAAGCCCTTTCTCTGCCTACTTCGAGGAGGATCGTCGTCGCTCATGCGGTGACGCGGCGAGTGTAGCGGCTAGCCCAGCGCATCAATGCGGCGCGCGAGCTCGAAATCGCCCTCGGTGAGGCCGCCCTCGCTGTGCGTCGTGATGGTGACCGTGACCGTCTTCCACGAGATCTCGAGGTCGGGGTGGTGGTTCATCTCCTCCGCCTCCGGGGTGAGCCGGTTCACGAAGTCCACCGAACCCTTGAAGTCGCCGTTGTCGAACTGCTTCACGATCGCGTCGCCGGAGCGCTCCCAGCCCTCGCGGTCAGCCAGCCTCTCCTCGATCTCCTGGTCGCTCAGACGTGCCATTCTCGTCTCCGTGCGTATCGCCTCTCTGATCCCTTCCGGCGACCGAGATGCTGTTCGCCCTCGGCCTCGGCGACCGCGTCGCTGCGGTCACGCATGAGTGTGACTACCCGCCCGGCGCGGAACAACTCCCGCACCTCACGCGCAGCGTGATCCCCGAGGGGCTGCCGGCCGACGAGATCGACGCCGCCGTGCGCGAGCGGACCGGCCGCGGCGAGTCGCTGTACGAGCTGGACGAGCGCACGCTCGAGGAGCTCGGCGTGGACCTGATCGTGACCCAGGCCGTGTGCGAGGTCTGCGCCGTGTCGTTCGACGACGTGCGCGCGGTGGCCGAGCGGCTGCCGACGCACCCGCAGGTGATCTCGCTCGACCCCTCGACCCTGGGAGAGGTGCTCGCCGACGTGCCACGGCTGGCGGAGGCCGCGGGCGTCGAGGAGGCCGGCGAGGAGCTCGCGGAGGAGGCCGCCGCGCGGATCGAGGCGGTCGAGCGCGCGGTCGAGGGCGCGCCGCGCCCGCGCGTGGCCGCGCTCGAGTGGCTCGACCCGCTCTACATCGGCGGCCACTGGGTGCCGCAGATGATCGAGCTGGCGGGCGGGCTCGACGTGCTGGGCTCGCCGGGTGAGAAGTCGCGCACCGCGGACTGGGCCGAGCTCGAGGCGCTCCGCGCCCGACGTGATCGTGTCGATGCCGTGCGGCTACTACGCCGAGCAGGCGGCGGCGGAGACGATGAAGCAGCGCGAGCGCCTGGCGCCACTGGGCGCGCGCGTGTTCGCGGTGGACGCGGCGGCGTACTTCTCGCGGCCCGGGCCGCGACTGGTGGACGGCGTGGAGCTGCTCGGGCACCTGCTTCACCCCGAGCTCGTGCCGGCGCCGCCCACGCGCCGCTCCATCGAGCTGGACCTCTCGGGCGCTAGGACGCGACCACGATCGAGCCGGCCACCGCGACGGCGCCGAGCGCCGCGCACAGGATCGTGGCGGCCGCGTCCGGCAGGCGCAGTCGCTGAGGCAGCTCCACGAGCACGAGCGCCGCGATCGCGCCGCCCACGAGGCCGCCGATGTGGCCGCCGATGGAGATGTTCGGGATCGTGAACGTGATCAGGAGGTTCAGCCCGATCCAGATGCCGAGCCCGCTCTCCATCAGGCCGAGGCCGCGGTTGCGAGCGACCACCGCCGCGGCGGCCATGAGGCCGAAGATCGCCCCGGAGGCGCCCACTGTGAGGCCGACTGGCTGCGCGATCAGCGCGCCGAGGGAGCCGCACAGGAGCGACACGAAGTAGATCAGGCCGAAGCGCAGCTTCCCGATAGCGGGCTCGAGCATGGAGCCGAGGATGTAGAGCGCGAACATGTTGAACAGCAGGTGGAAGAAGCCCGCGTGGAGGAACCCCGCCGTCACGAGGCGCCAGTACTCGCCCTGGTCGATCGCCGCCCGTGAGAGCGCGCCGTCGTTCAGCAGCGTGCTGCTTCCGACTCCGCCGCCGCCCGTGGCACTGCCGCCTCCCAGGAGCGAGCCGAGTGCCACCAGGACGTTGATCCCGATCAGGAGGTAGGTGAGCGACGGCTCGTCGCTCACGGAGCGCATCGTGCGCACCTTTGTGCTCTGGCGGGCGCACTCGGGGCAGCGCATCCCGACCGGCGTGGAGGTCATGCAGTCAGGGCAGATCGGCCGCTCGCAGTTCGAGCAGCGCACGCCCGTCTCGCGGTTCGGATGCCGGTAACACGCCTCCATGATTCGGAGGCTGACCCTAGCTACAACGGCACACTCACAATGGGGTTTTCGCTGGGCACCTGTGCGCCACCGCGTGGCTCGCGCGTAACGAACACGCCCTTCGCGTCACTCACGTCCGGCAGCTCCACCCGGCCCGCTCCGCTCCGGCCGACCTCGAATGTCCTCGCCGGAACCAGCCGGTCGCCGTGCTGTAGCCAGACCTGGTAGACGCGTGTCCCGCCGAGCTCTGGCATGTCGTGCAGGCGCAGCGTCGCGTCGTCGCCCTCGATGCGCAGGCTGCCGCCCGCCTGCGGCATCGCTGGATCGACCTTCGCCACGACCGTGCGCGTGTCGTCGCCGCCGAGCTGGCTGAGGGTCACGCCGATCGCCAGGGCGATCAGCACGCCCGCGGCCACGAGGGCCGGGCGCAGGAAGCGCCGGCGCGGTGCGCGGACGGGCGCGCGGCGATTGGGCGCGCCGCCGTCTGGCGCGCGCTCCGCCTCCGCCTCGCGCTCGACCACCTCCATCAGCGACGCCTTCAACCTCGCCGGCGGCTGGAACTGCTCGACCGAGCCGGGCAGCGCATCCGCCGCCGGGCGCAGCCGCTCGAGCTCCTCCTGGCACTCGCTGCAGCTGCGCAGGTGACGCTTGAACGCCTGCTCCTCGAGTTCGGTGAGCGCACCCAGCAGGTAGGCGCCGATGTCGTCCCGATAGCGCGTGTGATCGGTCATGCCACGCCCCCCACCATCTCGCGTCTCATCTTCTCCAGCCCCAGCCGCATCCGGCCCTTCACTGTGCCAACCGGCTCGTCGAGCAGCTCAGCGATCTGGGTGTGCGTGTAGCCGCCGAAGTACGCCAGCTCGATCGTCTTCCGCTGCTCGACCGGCAGCGTCTCCAACGCTCCGCGCACGTTGCGCGCCTCCTCCCGCCGAGCCACCTCGACGTCAGTCCGCTCGCGAGCCTCGAAGCGCTCCTCCACCCCGTCGAGCGTCTCGCGCCGGCGGTCGTGGACCGTGCTGCGCCGCAGCGCGTCGATGCCGCGGTTGTGGACGATGCCCAGCACCCAGGTGCGCACGCTGCCGCGGGTCTGGTCGTAGCGCAGGCGGCTGCGCCAGATCGAGAGAAACGCCTCCTGCACCACGTCCTCCGCCTGGGCCTGCCTCCCCACCATCCGGTAGGCGAGCGAGAACGCCGCGCGGCCGTGGCGGTCGTAGAGCAGCTCGAACGCACGGGGGTCGCCCGTCTGGACGAGCTGCATGACCTCCTCGTCGGCCAGATCGCGGATATCTTGCGCCATTCGCTTTCGTTCCTACGTTGGAGCGGGCCCTTCGGATCATGGACGAACGCTCTCCCGCACAGGTATACGCGCTGGTGATCGGGCTCACGCTGGTCGCGGCCGGGGTCGCCGGCTTCTTCTACAACGCCAGCTTCTCCACCGGCGACGGCGGCGAGCGCGACGCCGTGCTCGGCATCCTCGACGTGAACGGCTGGAGCAACATCGTGCACATCGCCAGCGGCGCGATCGGCCTGTTCGTGGTCGGGTCGTATCGAGGCGCACGCGCCTACTCGCTCGGCCTCGGGGTCGTCTACCTGCTCGTGACGCTGCTCGGCTTCATCGCGGGTGACGGTGAGGAGATCCTCAACCTGATCCCCGTGAACACCGAGGACAACTTCCTCCACCTGCTGATCGGGATCGCGGGGATCGGCGCCGGGCTCGCCACGCCGGCGCGGGAGCGCTACCCGGCGACCGCGAGTTAGCCGCGCAGGCGCTTCTCGATGTCGTCCGCCACGCCGCGGATCGACTTCTCGAGAGCCTGAAGCCCGGAGGCGTGACGCTTCTTCTGCTGCTGGCGGGCTCGAACCAGCACGAGTCCGCCGGCGGCCATGCTGCCGACCACGATCGCCGCGGCGGGGCGCGCCCAGTTGCGCGGGTCGCGCATGGCGGACATCTCCCAGTCGGCCAGCTCGGCGGCGGCAACGCTCGGTGAGCTCGGAGAGGCCGCGCTCGAGGCGATCGCTGAGCGCCTCCGGCGGGTCCACCGGCACGAGGGCCGAGCGCAGCAGCCGCTCCACGCGTTCGACGTCACTCATTGCCGTCCGCCTCGAGGCCCTGCTCCAGCTGCTTGATGGCCCTGTGGATGAGCACCTTGGTGGCCCCCTCGGATCGCCCGAGCGCCCGCGCGATCTCGCGATTGTCCATTCCGAGCGCGAAGCGCATGATCAGCGCCTCGCGCCGGTCCTCGGGGAGCTTCGACACGCCCTCGAGAACCTCCTTCAGCTCTTCCCGCCCCTCCACGAGCTGCTCGGTGTCGAGCGGCTCGGCCAGGATGCTCGTGTCGTCCAGCTGTGTGGTCGGCCGGCGGGAGCGGTCGCGGTAGAAGTTGGCCGCGAGGTTGTGAGCGATACGGATCAGCCAGGGCCGCAGCGGCCGGCCGTCCGACTCGCGCTGAGCTCGATCGAAGTGCCGGTAGGCCTGAAGAAAGGTCTGCTCGGTCAGGTCCTCCGCGTCGTGGTGATTGCCCACCCGGTAGTAGGAGTAGGAGTAGACGTCGCGTAGGTGCGCCTTGTACAGCTCCGTGAAATCGCGGTCGAGTCGCTGCTTGTCGGCCACTTCCTCCACTCGTCACGGAGCCTACTCCCGGTCCTATGCCGCGTGGGTGCGGCGCCGCGCGGGGCGGGCCGATCGGACGCTCTCGAGCCACTGCTCGGGAGAGGACTCGCCGTCGAGGACGCGGCGCAGGCCGGTGGTCACCGGCGCGTCGATCCCCTGGCGCTCGAATGCGAGGCCCAGCAGCGGAACGGTGGCGAGCGACTCGGCGGTCTGGTCCATCGACGCCTGCACCTGCCCGGCCGGCACACCCGCGCCGACCATCTCGCCCGCGCGCCTGTTGCGGCTGCCCTCGGCGATCGCAGTGGCCACGAGGTCGCCCGCGCCGGCGAGGCCCGCGAATGTCTCGCTGCGGCCGCCGCTCGCCAGCGCCAGCTCGTGGATCTCGGAGAAGATGCGGCCCGCCGCGGCACCGGCGAGGTTCGCGCCGCGCGGGGCGGCCGCCGCGCTGCCGAGGGCGGCGGCGTTCTTGGCGCAGGCGGCGAACTCCGTGCCGGTCACGTCGTCCGTGGCCTCGACGGTGAGGCCGCCTGCCTCGAGCACGTCGTGGAGCTGGCGGCGGAGGTCGGCATCTCTCGTGGCGAGCACCACGGAGGCGCCCAGCTCGATCGCCTCGCGGGCGTGGGCGGGGCCGGCGAGCGTTGCAACCGCGCGGGCGCGCACTCGCTCGGACACGAACGCGGCAGGCGTGGTGCCCATCGGCGGCACGAGCCCCTTGGAGGTGACGAGCACGGCGGAGCGGTCGCCCATGCGGGCGCCGATCTCGCCGACCGCGGCCGGCAGGCTGGCGCAGGGCACGGCGAGCACAACGAGGTCCACGCCCGCGAGCTCGATCTCGGGCACGGTCTTGATGTCGATCGCGGCGGCAGCTCGAGCCCGGGCAGGTAGCGCTGATTTTCGCGTCCGGCGGCGAGCGCCTCCGCCTGGGCGCCGGTGCGGCAGCCGAGCTGCACCTCCAGGCCGGCGCGTGCGAGCACCAAGGCGGCGGCGGTGCCCATCGAGCCGGCGCCGACGACGGCGGCGGTGCGCAGCGGCGGAAGCCCGCCGAGCCACTCCCACTGGAGCTCCACGCAGGGCCAGATGCGCTCGGTGACCTCGCCCGCTAGGAACGGCGACGGGTCGTCCACGCGCGGGAAGGTGAGCGGCGGTCCGCAGCGCATGTGCACCTTCACGGGCCGGATCCGCCAGCCGTTCCGGGCGTGCTCCGAGTTCGTGACGGCTATCGGCACCACGGGGCTGCCGCTCTTGAGCGCCAGTCGGCCGACGCCGCGCTTGGGCGACGCGAGCGAGCCGGTCCGGATGCGGGTGCCCTCCGGGAAGATCACGACCGCCTCGCCGCGCTCGAGCAGAGCGAGGGAGGTGGCCACCGACTCCTCGTCCGAGGCGCCGCGCTTGATCGGGAAAGCGCCCATGCAGTTGAGGAACCAGCCGACCAGTGGGTTCTTGAAGAGCTCCTGCTTGGCCACGAAGTAGATCGGGCGACCGAGGCAGCAGCCGATCGCGAACGGGTCGAGGAAGCTGCGGTGGTTCGACGCGAGGATCACGCCGCCCTCGGGGATGTGCTCCATGCCGAGCCGGCGCAGACGGAAGTAGACGAGGATCCCGGCCTTCAGGGCCCAGCGCATGGGCCAGTACACGAGCGAGTTCACGCCGCGGCGGCGGGTGCGCTCGTGGTAGAGCGATAGCGGACGGGGGGCCATCGCCAACAGCTACCCGAGTGGGCCGCTCCCGTTACGCTGCCTCCCATGGAGCTGCGCAGAACACTCAACGGCGCCCTGGCAGGTGCAGCGGCAGCGGCGGCCTGGGCCGCGCAGCAGCCGCTCGACAAGCGAGTCTTCGGATCGCGCTACGACGACGTAGAGCTGCTCGGCAAGCTCGTCACGCGCGGCCCGGCGTGGCCGGCGGCCGGCCTCGGGCTGCACATGGCGAACGGAGCGATGTTCGGAGCGGTGTACGCGCTGGCGCGACCGCTCGTGCCCGGACCGCCGCTGGCGGCCGGAGTGGCGGCCGCGATGGCGGAGAACTTCGGCTTCTGGCCGCTCGGCGTCCTGATCGACCGCCACCACCCGGCCCGCGCCGAGCTCGAGCCCCTGAGCGGCAACCGCCGCGCCTTCGCCCAGGCGGCCTGGCGCCACCTCCTCTTCGGAGTCGTCCTGGCCGAGCTGGAGCGCCGCCTCAACGACGCCGGCGAGTTCGAGCCCCTGGAGGGCGTCCCCGTGTCATCAAACGGCCACGGGAACATCGAGCACGCAGCCGTGGGCGCGACCGAGGCCTAGCCGCCGAAGCACTCCTCGAGCGAGTCGAGCCCCTTGCCGTCGCAGTTGTCCTGGGGGCCACCCGGCCGGACCGGCGGGAGCACGCCCTGGGGCGCGTGCAGGAACGTCGACGTCGAGAACTCGCCGTCCGAGAGCACGACGAAGCCGCCGTGAGGCTGCTCCTCGGTGCCGGGATTGCGCTTCAGGGGCGTGAACTCATCGGTGTTCAGGTCCACGACCCCAACGGCGCCTGCCTGCGGCGGCTTCTTCGCCACCGAGCAGTCGAATGCGTAGGCGGGAATGGCGTACGCGAGCGCCGCTGCGGCCACGCACAACAGGGCGGAGAGTCTGTAGAGCATGCGGGTCCTCCTTGGAGCGTCTGGGGCAAGCAGGACCTCCCGATCTCCAATAGACCGTCGATATGGGCCACTGTCAAGCGCGAAAACGCGCCAACTCCCCCGGCAAGCCCGCCGCCGGAATCGAACCGGCAACCTCTTCATTACAAGTGAAGTGCTCTGCCAATTGAGCTAGGCGGGCAGGCCTGCCGCAGCATAGAGCCGCCCTGAAACGACTCGGGCCCCGCTTGGCGGGGCCCGATGACCGTCATTTCTTTGCCGGTGCGGCTATACGGTGCCGCGCCTGCCGCTCCAGCGGCTTCCGAGTCCGAAGCCTCCGCTCGGGATGCCCGCGATCAGTACGAGGATCGCGCCGATGATGGCGACGATGGCGGAGCCGGTGAGTGCTGCCAGCAGCAGGTACACAAGAGCGGCAACCAACACGGTCAACAGAATTCCGATCATCTCTAACTCCTCCTTGGGGTACGCGCGCCGAGTACCCGCTCAAACCGCGCTAAAACGGTTTAAAGGAGGACCTCGCGTGAGTTGAGATGCACGCCCACCTTGCGCTTCACGCGCTGTAGCGCGTTGTCGACGGTCTTCGTGTCGCACTCGAGGCGCTCCGCGATCGCCTCGTAGCTGTGGCCGTCGAGGTACAGGGACAGCACCGAGCTCTCGAGCTCGGAGAGCACGCTCGACAGGCACGCCACCAGGCTGTGCAGCTCCTCCGAGGAGATCACCTGGTTCACCGGATCGTGGGCCGTTGGGCCAGGAAGCAGCTCGTCGAGGGTCGGATCGCCGTCTCCACCGCCCGCGGCCGGCGTCTGGGAGAACGAGACGTACTCGTTCAGTGGCGTGTGCTTATTGCGCGTGGAGGTCTTCACCGCGGTGATGATCTGCCGAGTTATGCATAGCTCCGCGAAGTTGCGGAAGCTCGACTCTCGATCCCAGCGGTAGTCGCGAACCGCCTTGTAGAGCCCGACGAGGCCCTCCTGGATCAGATCGTCGGCGTCTCCCCCGATGAGGAAGTAGGACGACGCCTTGAGCCGGACGAAGCCGTAGTAGCGCTTCACGATCCGGTCGTACGCGTCCTTCTTGCCCTGCTTCGCAAGCGCGATCAGGTAATGATCATCAAGCTCTACCTGAGTGTGAGACTTGAACGCGCCTGGGCGGAAGGTCGGGGAAGCTGCCATCGAAGGCTCCTTGGCCTCGGTGACGCACTACCTCCCCTGGCGCCAGGTTTGTCTGGGGTGCGAGCTTCAGATGTCTAAAGCTCGACCTCAGCCTGATCAACGCGCCGAATTATGCTGCGTTATGGATCCCTGTCAAGCCCTACTTGCGGAAATGCAAGATTCCGTACACCAGGGCGGCCGCGGCGGTGGAGACGTTGAGCGAGCCGACCTTTCCGCGGTTGGGCAGGCGCACCAGCTCGTCGCAGGTCTCGGCCACGCGTGGACGCAGGCCCCTCCCCTCGCTTCCGAGCACCAGCACCACGCGCCCGCTGTAGTCGGGGCGCTCGTACGACACGGACGCCTCGGCCTCCGCTCCGTACACCCAGGTGTTCGGGCGCTCCTTGATGGAGCCGAGCCAGTCGGCGAGGTTGCGAACGCGTGCCACTGGCAGGTGCTCGACGGCGCCGGCGGAGGCGCGGCACACGGCGGCGGTCACCTCGGCGGAGCGGCGCTCGGGCAGCACCACGCCCGTGCAGCCGGCGGCCTCCGCCACGCGGATGACGGCGCCGAGGTTGTGCGGGTCCTGGACCTCGTCGAGAGCGATCACAAGGGCGTCCTCGGGCTCGAGGAGCGAGTCGGCGTCCGCGTACGGGTAGGGCCCGACCTCGGCGCAGATCCCCTGGTGATCGGGGGAGCCGCAGCGCTCCTCGAGCTCCCACGGCTCGGCGAGTACGGTCTCCACCCCGCCCAGCCAGACCTCCTTGGCGGCCCGCTCGCTCGCGAACACACGCTGGACCCGCCGCCTCCCGTGCAGCGCCTCGCGGACCGGGTTGCGCCCGTAGACGATCACGACCGGCGCACGAGCCGGGCGCCGTCCGGCGTGTCGCGGATCTCCCAGCCCCGCTCGGCCAGCTGGTCGCGGATCTGGTCGGCGCGCTCGAAGTCGCGCGCGCCGCGGGCCTCGTCGCGCTCGGCGGCGAGCCGCTGGAGCTCGTCGGGGGCCTCGTCTTCGACGTCGAGCAGGGTCTCGAGGCCGAGCGCGTAGAGCATCTCGCCGAGCCGCCCGGGCCCGACGCGCTCACCGGCGTCCATACGGCGGTTGGCCTCGGCCACCCACTCGAACAGCACCGCCCGCGCCTGGGGCGTATTGAAGTCGTCCGCCAGGGCATCGAAGAAGCGCTCCACGTAATCGTCCATCCCGGGCGCGTCGGGATCGAGCCGGCGCACCGCGTCCCGCACACGCGCCACCGCGCGGGCTGCGTCCTCGAGCGCCTCCCCGGTGTAGGCCACGGGCTTGCGGTAATGCGCGCCGACCATCCACATCAGGAAGGCGTCGCGCCCGAACTGCTCGAGCGCTCCGTGCAGCAGCCGGATGTTCCCGATCGACTTGGCCATCTTCTCGTCACCCATCTGCACCATGCCGTTGTGCATCCAGGCCCGGGCCAGCGGCTTGCCGCGCGCCGCCTCGGTCTGCGCGATCTCGTTCTCGTGGTGCGGGAACACGAGGTCCGAGCCGCCGCCGTGCACCTCGAACGGGATGCCCAGCACGGCCTCGGCCATGGCGGAGCACTCGATGTGCCAGCCGGGCCGGCCCTCTCCCCAGGGCGACTCCCACCAGCTGTCCTCGCCCTCCTTGCGCGCCTTCCAGAGCGCGAAGTCCTGCGGCGACTCCTTCAGCTCGGCGGCGTCGTCGCCCTCGCCCTGTTGCATCTCGTCCAGCGGCCGGTTCGAGAGCTTGCCGTAGCCGGGAAAGGAGGCCACGCGGAAGTAGACGTCGCCGCCGCGCTCGTAGGCGTGATCGGACTCCACCAGCGCCTCGATCAGGCCGATGATCGCGTCGATCGTCTCCGTGGCCTTCGGCTCGTGGTCGGGGCGACCGAGGCCGAGCAGGTTGGTGTCCTCGATGTATTCGGCGGTCATCTCGCCCGCGAGCTCCGCGCTCGGCACGCCGCGCTCGCGGGCGGCGTCGTAGATCTTGTCGTTCACGTCGGTGATGTTGATCACGAGCGACGAGGCGTAGCCCTCGTGCTCGAGGAAGCGCTTGAGCAGCGAGAACACGATGTAGGGGCGCGCGTTGCCCACGTGGATGCGCCCGTAGACGGTCGGGCCGCAGGCGTAGATGCCGATGCGGCCGGGCTCGCTCGACTCGACGGGCACGACCTCGCCGCTCAGCGTGTCCTGGATGCGCAGCTGGCGCACGCGCGGGAGGCTACTCAGCGGAGAGGCGGTCGAAGCTCGGTCCAACGCAGCTCGCCCTCGAGCTGCGCGGCGAGGGCGAGCAGGGTGGCCTCCTCGCCGTGGCGGCCCACGAGCTGCATGCCGATCGGGAGGCCGTCGTCGCTCCGTCCCACCGGCACGGAGATCGACGGCTGTCCGGTCAGGTTCCACTCGAGCGCGAAGGGATAGGCGCGGACCATGCCGATCAGCGTTGCCAGCGCGCCGAGGCCCTCCCACTGGCCGGCTCGCACCGGGGGCACGGCGCTCACCGGGGTGAGCAGCACGTCGTGGCGCTCGAAGAAGGGGCGCATGCGCTCGTTGTCGTCCCGGCCTCGAGCCCATTCGAGCACGGGGCCAGGGAACACGTTGCCGATGCGGCCGAAGCCCTTGGTGCGGCGCTGGAGGCGCTCCGGGCGCTCGTACAGCTGGTCCACGTCCTGGGCGACGCCCGCGAGGTAGCGGACGGTGGCCGCGCTCAGCGGCGGATAGGGCGGGTCTGCGCTGCTCGACCTCGTGCCCGAGCGAGCGCAGCTGGCCGGCCGTCTCGTCCGCAACCCGCTTCACGTCGGCGTGCACGGGCAGCGGCAGGGCGGGCTTCGTGGAGACCGCCACGCGCAGGCGTCCCGGCGAGGCGGAGAACGCGTCGCGCAGGTCATCGTCGCCGGCGCCGACGCTGATCAGCAGCGCCGCGTCCTCGACGCTGCGCGCCTCGAACCCGGAAACGCTCATGCCGTACCAGTGCTCCTCGAGCGGAGCGAGCGGAATGCGGTCGCGGGTGGGCTTCAGCCCGACCAGGCCGCAGTTCGAGGCCGGGATGCGGATCGACCCCGCGCCATCCGAGGCCGTCGCCCCCGCACAGAGCCCCGCCGCCACGGCGGCCGCGCTGCCTCCGCTCGAGCCGCCCGTGCTGCGGTCGGTGTTCCACGGGTTCCGCGTGATGCCGAAGGCGGGGCCCTCGGTATCGCCCATGATCGCCCCCTCGGGCAGGTTCGTCTTGCCGATCACCACCGCGCCGGCGGCGCGCAGCCGCCGCACCAGCTCGCTGTCCTGCGAGGCGGGCGTGAAGTTCGCGGCGGTCCCCCAGGTGGTGACCTCGCCGGTCACGTCCTCCACGTCCTTCACCGCGATCGGCACACCGAGCAGCGGCCGCTCGTCACCCGCGCCGCGCCGGCCATCGGCCTGCTGGGCGTCCACGAGCGCGCGCTCGTCCATGACCTTCCGGAAAGCGTTCAGCTGAGGGTCGAGCCGCTCGATCCGCTCGAGGTAGAGGATCACCAGCTCGCGCGAGGAGACATCGCCGCTCGCGATCAGCTCCGCCTGCCGTGCGACTCCCGCGAACGCCAGCTCGTCTCGGTCCATGCGCGGGGCAATCTAACGCGGTAGCGTGCGAACGAGCATCTTGGAGGTGCTGATTGCTGGCTCGACTACGCCCCTGGCTCACGTACGCGAACGTCGTTGCAACGCTTGCGCTGTTCGTGGCGCTGGGCGGTTCGGCCTACGCGGTCTCGCGGATCACGAGCAGGGACGTGAAGAACCGCTCGCTCCGGGGGATCGACGTTCGCCGCGACACCCTCACCGGCAAGGAGGTCAGGGAGTCGACGCTGGGCGTGGTGCCCAGCGCTCTGAGCGCGGGCAACGCGTCCACCGCAGCGGCCGCGTCGCAGGCGGCGAACGCTGACCTGCTCGGCGGGCAGGGACCCGGCGCCTTCGAGAAGTCCTCGCGCATCCAGTTCGGGCGCGCCCCCACCGTGCCGGCGGACCCCGCGTCCGAGCGCACGCTGCTCGAGTGGCCGAAGCTCGGTATCCGGCTCACCACGGTCCAGGCCAACGCCGGCTGTTCGGGCGCGCAGATCGGGATCAAGTTCATCAACACGAAGGCGAGCGGGCCCTTCCTGCGTGTCTACGACCCGTCGCTCAGGGGCAACCTGCCGCCGAACAGCACCTTCAGCCTGTGCGGGTCGACCCCGAACGGCTGGGACGGCGCGGTCGGGGACGCGACCGGCCCCACCCTGTTCTTCGACTGCGTCGGAGTCGAGGGCGAGACGAGCTGCCTCGGGATCCGCTCGGAGCCCTAACGCACCGTCGCTATCGCGAGCGCCGCTATTCCCTCGCCGCGGCCCACGAAGCCCATTCGCTCTCCCGTGGTGAACTTCACGTTCACCGCGTCGGGCTCCGTGCCCGCCGCCGCGGCCAGGCGGGTGCGCATGTCGTCGCGTAGAGGGGCCAGCTTTGGCTCTTCGCAGGCGACCGTTGCGTCGATGTTCGTGATCACGTAACCGGCGTCGCTAACGAGTGCGGACGTGGTGCGCAGCAGGTCCAGCGAGCTGGCGTCCTTCCAGCGCTCGTCGGTGTCGGGGAAGTGCTGCCCGATGTCGCCGAGGCCGGCGGCGCCGAGCAGTGCGTCGATGACCGCGTGGGTGAGCACGTCGGCGTCCGAGTGGCCGGCGAGGCCGGTCTCGAAGTCGGCGATCTCCACGCCGCCGATCACGAGCCGGCGGCCGGCCTCCAGCCGGTGCGAGTCCCAGCCGATACCCGCCCGACTCACCCGATCGGCTCCAGCCGGCGCGCGCGCCTCTCGAACACCGCCAGCTCGCTCACGCCCAGCTCGCCGAGCCACTCCACCGTGCGCTCGTACTCGTAGCCGAGCTGCTCCGGCGTGTGCGCGTCGCTCGACAGGGCCACCGGGCGCCCCGCATCGAGGCACATCTCCAGGAAGGGCGCCGCCGGGTAGATCTCGGCTACCGGCTTGCGCAGGCCGGCGGTCGAGACCTCGATCGCCACGTCGCTCTCCGCGATCCCGTCCATCGCGCGCTCGTAGAAGTGGCGCAGGTCGCCGTCCGGCACCGGCACGCGGTTTCCGAACACCTTCACGAGATCGGGGTGGGCGATGATGTCGAACATGCCGGTGCGCGCAGCCTCGCCGAGCGTCTCGAAGTAGCGCGCCCACACCTTCTCAGGATCGCCGCCGCGCCAGATGTCCCAGGCCTCCCAGTCGGGCTCGCCGTGCACGTCCACGGCGTCATTCCCCATGAAGTGGACCGAGCCGACCACGTAGTCCCACGGCCGCCCGTCGAGCACGTTCTCCACGCGGTCCTCGCGCCCCAGCAGGTAGTCCGCCTCGATGCCGAGCTTCAGCCCCTGATCCCGGACGAAGCCGCAGTACTCGTCGAGGTCGTCCTTTGCCCAGTAGCGGTACCAGGGGTGATCCCAGATCTCGAGCGACTGCTCAAAGCGGTGGATGTGCTCGGCCACGCCGAGCTCCTCGATGCCGCGGTCGGACGCCGCCTCGCGGTAGCGGTCGACGTTGTCGGCAGTGAAGAAGCGTTCCGCCGTGGTGCCCGCCTCGTCGGGGCGCAGGTGCACGTGGTAGTCAGTCAGCAAGGAGCGCCTCGACTATCCGCAGGTCCGACTCGCGCGTGACCTTGATGTTCTCGGGAAACGACTCCACCACCCGGACGACGCCGCCGGCATCTTCCACCAGCGCGGCATCGTCGGTTGCGGCGGCGAGCGCAGCGGTGTCCCGCTCGAGCGCACGTCGCAGCACGTCCGCGCGGAACACCTGCGGGGTCTGGATCGCCCACAGCGACGAGCGGTCGAGCGTGCGCACCACCCGCCCATCGGTTGCCGCCTCCTTCACCGTGTCCGTCATCGGCACGGCCGCGATCGCGCCGTCCACGCCCGGCTCGAGAGCCGCCACACAGCGCTCGACCAGCTCGCGCGTGACGAGCGGCCGCGCGGCGTCGTGTACCACCACGACCTCGGCCTCCGGCGCCGCTGCCAGCGCGTTGCGGACGGATGCCGAGCGCGAGTCGCCACCGCGCACGCGATCGGGCCCATCGTCGTAGCCGTCAGGGGCGGCCACGACCACGCGATCGCACACCTCGCCGAGCACGGCGAGGCTCCACTCGAGCAGCGGACGGCCGGCACAAACGACGAACGCCTTGGGCCGGTCGGCACCAAGGCGTTCGCCGCTGCCGCCGGCGGGAACGATCCCGACGACAGCACTCATCTCATCTGTCGCTACGCCGTGGCCGGCGCGCCGTTGCGACTCGCGTGCGCGTCGGCGATCAGCTCCTCCAGATGCGTCTCGGCCTCGTCCTCTTCCATGTCGAGCGCGTACATGAGCTCGGACGCGAGGATCTTCTTCGCTCGGGTGTACATCTGCTTCTCACCCGTCGAAAGACCCTTCTCCGACTCACGGATGGCGAGGTTGCGAACAACCTCGGCCAGCTCGAAGACATCACCGGTCTTGATCTTCTCGCGGTTGTGCTTGAAACGCCGGTTCCAGTTCTTCGGCATCTGACTCACGTCGTCGCGGAGGACTGCAAGAACCTTCTTGACGTCG
This sequence comes from uncultured Thermoleophilaceae bacterium, assembly GCA_963774095.1. Classification (GTDB taxonomy): domain Bacteria; phylum Actinomycetota; class Thermoleophilia; order Solirubrobacterales; family Thermoleophilaceae; genus JACVRW01. Next base: position 85,914 of record CAVZDS010000002.1, on the reverse strand, counting down.
TCCTCCCCGATCACGCGCCTCAGACCCGCCTTGTCGGCGTTACAGCACGGGACCATGACCGTCATGTCGTTATGAAGGATCTTGATGGTCAGGTACTCGCGCTTCTCGCCGAGCACCTCCTTCAACTCCTTCTTGAGAACCTTGCCCGCCCCATGATGGGGATAGACAACCTGGTCGCCGATCTCATAGACCGTGGGCTCACGGTCGATCTCGAGGTCCTCGATGAACTCCTCTTCCAACACTGCGTCGCTGATGATGTTCCCCTCCTGCGTTTATCGGGCGCGATACTCGCGCCGTCTGGTTTCAGGTTTGCAGATACCGATCCACGAGGTTGATCTCCTGTAGGCGGCGGAGGCCCTCGCGAATGTCCTTCGCCCTCATATCTCCAACGCCCTCGACCCCTTCAAGTTCGGGGTCTGCGGCGGCGAGAATCTCGTCCAGCCCGTTGAACTCGCTCACGATCGACTGCACCACCATCTTCGGAAGGCGTGGGATTCGCCCGAGAATGCGGTAGCCGCGCGGCGAGGCGGGGTGGTCGAGTGTGTTCAGCTTCCGGTCGTAGCCGAGAAGCTCGGCCAGGCGGCCGAAGTCGAGCAGGTCCTGATGCGGGAGCCGTGCCAGCGAGTCGAGCACCATCGCGAAGCCCTCCTCCGAGGCCTCGACGATGTAGTCGCGGACGAGCGCGGACTTGTCTGCTGCCACGCCGACCATGGTCTCCTCGAGCTGCATCTCGATCAGGCGCCCCTCGGCGCCCAGCTCGACGATGTAGCGCTCGATCTCCACGGCCATACGTGTGACGAGCTCGGCGCGCTGAAGCACCGTGAGCACGTCATGGAGCGTCACGCCGCCCTCGAACTCGAGCGCCGTGAGCCGGGTCGACACCTGATCGAGCCGGCTGCGGTACTTGTCGAGGGTGGCGAGCGCCTGGTTCGCCTTGGCGAGCACGACCGGGATGTCCTCGAGGATGTACTTGGCTCCATCGAGGAAGAGCGAGACGACGCTGCGGCTCGCCGAGATGGCGATCACCAGTGCGTCGGTCTGCTTGGAGACGCGCTCGGCGGTGCGGTGACGGGTGCCGGTCTCAAGCGAGAGGATCGTGGGATCCGGCATCAGCTGGACGTTCGCCCACATGATCTTGGTCCCGTTGGCGGCGAGGATGATCGCGCCGTCCATCTTCGCGAGCTGGTAGAGCATCGCGGGCGTGTAGTCCACTTCCAGCTTGACGCCACCCGACAGCAGGAAGCTGAGCTCTTCCGACTCCCCGATGCAGATCAGGGCGCCGGTGTGCCCCTGGACGATGTTGTCTAGCCCCTCACGCACCGCGGTGCCTGGGGCGACCATCTCAAGGGCCCTTACGAGCCTCGGTTCCTGCCGGGCTTCGAGCTCTGCGACGTCGTCCCCGGCATACGGCATGAAGGCCAATTCTACGGGAACTGAACGGGTTTCGCGGCAATTGGTTTGGTTTGCAGGCTTTTTGGCGTTTGCGGGGCCCGGAAACAGCGGTTTTGAGCTGCCTAGGCAGCGCGGGCGGCGGCGCTCTCTTCAGTGCCGCCCTTCAGCACCGCCAACGCCTGCCGCAACGTCCCGATCCGCTCGCCCGGATGGACCACCCGCCCAAGGCCGAACTTGCGCGCCTCGGCCAGCCGGCGGTCGGCGTGCGCCACGTGGCGCAGCTCGCCCGTGAGGCCCAGCTCTCCGAACGCCGCCAGCGGCTTGTCGGCCCCCACCGCGATCCCCTTCGACGCCGAGGCGAGCGCCAGCGCGATCGCCAGGTCGGCGCCCGGCTCGTCCACGCGCACGCCGCCGGCCACCGAGACGAACACGTCGGCCGAGCCGAGCGAGAAGCCTCCGTGGCGGGCCAGCACGGCGAGCACCAGCGCCAGCCGGTTGCGGTCCACGCCGTTCGCCATCCGCCGTGGCGGCACCAGCTCGCTCGGCGCCACCAGCGCCTGCACCTCCACGAGCAGCGGCCGCGACCCCTCCATCGCGCAGAGCACCACCGATCCGGGCGCGCGGGTGGCCTCGGTGACGAAGCGGGCCGAGGCGTCCTCCACCTCCACGAGCCCCTCCTCGTGCATCTCGAAGACGCCGACCTCGTTGGTCGAGCCGAAGCGGTTCTTGAGCGCGCGCAGCGTGCGGTACGTGCGTTCGCGCTCGCCCTCGAACGAGAGCACGCAGTCCACCAGGTGCTCGAGCACGCGCGGGCCCGCCAGCGAGCCCTCCTTCGTCACGTGGCCCACGAGCAGCGTGGCGATCCCGCGCTCCTTCGCGAGCCGCATCAGCCGCCCGGCGACCTCCCGAACCTGAGAAACCGAACCGGGCGCACCCGTCAGTGCCGGGTCGTACAGCACCTGGACGGAGTCCACGACGCAGACATCGGGCCGCTCGGCCTCGAGAGTGGCGAGCACGGCATCCAGGTCCGTGTCGGCCACGATCGGCACGTCGAGCGCATGCGGCCCGAGCCGCTCGGCCCGCAGCTTCACCTGCGCGGCCGACTCCTCGCCGGAGATGTAGAGCACCCGCCGGCCCGCCGCCGCGAGGTTCGCCAGCGCGGCGGTCGTGAGCGTGGACTTGCCGATGCCGGGCGCGCCGCCGATCAGCACCAGGGACCCCGGCACGACCCCGCCCCCAAGCACGCGATCGAACTCGCCGATGCCGGTGGACAGACGCTCCACCCTCGGTGCCTGAACGTCGCCAAGCGAAACCGGCGTGAGAGCGCGACCGCCAGAGCGACCCGGAGCCGACCGCCCCGCGGGCGCCGCCGCCCGCTTCTCCTCCGCCATCGTGTTCCACTCGCCGCAGCCCGGGCAGCGCCCGTGCCACTTCGGGCTCTCGTGCCCGCACGAGGTGCAGGCGAAGACTGTGGCCGAACGCGCCATCCGACGAGGCTAAGGCCGGCGGTGGACGAACTCGCCCCATCCGTCCGGCCCGCGCGGTTCGATCACCTGTTCGTGTTGAAGCTCGACCAGCCCCTCGCGCCCGCCGAGTTCGTGGCGCTCGACACCGAGACCAACGGGTACGGCGGCGACCTCTGCGAGATGACAGAGGTGGGCGCCGTCCTGGTGGGCGGCGGGGAGCTCCACGAGACCTACGACTCGCTGGTCCAGGTCGAGCGCCCGCTCTCGCGCGGGATCCAGCGCTTCACCGGCATTACACAGGGCATGGTGGACGGAGCCGCTGGGCCGGACGAGGTGCTCGGCCGAGCTCGCCGCGATGCTCGAGGGGCGGGTGATGGTGGCGCACAACGCGCGCTTCGACGTCGGCGTTCTGCGCCGGGCGTTCGAGCGCGCCGGGCTCGACTGGCCGAAGCCGCCCGTGATCTGCACCGTGGCGCTGGCGCGGCGGTTCGCGCCGCTCGTGCGGAAGCGGGGGTTGGCCTCACTCGCCGGCTCGCTCGGAATCGAGGTCGACGAGGTGCACCGCGCGCTCCCCGACGCCCTCACGTGCGCGCGCGTGTTCTGCGCCCTGTTCCCCAAGCTGTGCGCCAACGCGGTGACGATCGGCGACGCGATCGACCTGCTGCGCTCCCGCCGGCGGGCGCGCAAGACCGAGCCCGGCGAGGCGATCCCGCGCGACCAGCGGCCGGACCTCTCGACCCTGCCGGACGACCCCGGCGTGTACGTCTTCCGCGACGAGCGCGGGAGGCCGCTGTACGTGGGCAAGTCGGTGTCGCTGCGCTCGCGCGCGCGGGCGCACTTCTGCGCGCCCGCGGGATGGACCGAGCGAGCCGAGATCGTCGACTACCGCCCAACCAACTCGGAGCTGGGCGCGCTCGTCCTCGAGAACCGCCTGATCAAGCAGTGGAAGCCCACCGGCAACGTGAAGCTGAAGCGCACCGACCGCTACTGCTACCTGCGCTGCCGCCTCGACATCCCCTACCCCGTGCTCGAGGTGGCGAACGAGCCCGCGCCCGGCCACGCCGTGAACGTGGGTCCGCTCGGAAGCCGGGCGCTCGCCGGGGAGCTCGCCGACCAGCTCACCTCGCTCTACAGACTGCGCCACTGCGGGCGCAAGCTGAAGGTGCGCGAGCACCCCTCGGCGTACGGGCAGATGGGGCGCTGCGTGTCGCCCTGCCTGGGCGACCTCGACCCGAACGCCTACCGCCGCCAGCTCGACGCCGCGCTCGCCCACTTCGAGTCGCCGGGCGCGGGCGAGCGGCTGATCGAGGTGATCGAGGAGCGCATGCGCGAGGCCGCGGAGGCCGAGCGCTTCGAGCGGGCCGCCGCGCTGCTGCGCCGCCGCGACCGGCTCGCCTGGGTCCTGGACCGGCTCGACGGCGTCCTGCGCGCCACCCACACCGCTCCGCGCCTGGTGCTGGCGCAGCACCCGGTCAAGGAGCGCTACGACGCCTTCTGGGTGGTCCAGGGCCGGCTGGTCGACTGGGGGCCGCTGCCCGGTGCCTCAGAGCTGGTGGACCGCACGGACGTCGCGCTGTCGCGCCAGCCCGGCCGCGCACCGATCCCGGCCGACGAGATCGACGAGGTGCGCATCGTGGCCAGCTGGATCGCGGAGCACGAGCCGCGGACCCTCACCCTCGACCCGGAGCCGTCGCCTGAGGCGCTGCTGCAGTTCTCAGGTTCTCAAGCGAGCTCTCCAGCCATGAGTGCATGAAGCGCCGGCCGGTCACCGCGCCGAGCACCTTCATCCCGATGCTGTTGGGCTCGATCGTGAAGCAGCCCTCCACGAACGTTCCGCCCTGAGCCTCGGCCAAGACGAAGCGAGTGGTCACGCCGGTGCCCTCGCAGAAGATCGAAACCTCGCGGTAGTCCTCGAAGCGATCGACGACCAGGTCATGCGTCGCGACCCCGAATGGCCCCTTCGTGATGCCGCGGTAGCGGCAGCCCTCCTTCAGGTCCGTGCACTCGATCTCGAGCATCTCCGGCCACCAGTCCGGATGGCGGTTCGGGTCGCCCACCAGCTCCCAGACGCGCTCGACCGGCGCGTCGATGAACGTCTGCTGGATGCTCGACCTCCGCACGCTAACCCTGCTCTCGCACTGCGCGCTCGGCAGCCTCGAAGCCGATCTTCGAGTGGGTCTTGTCGCAGAACGGCTTGGTCGTGGAGGCGCCGCAGCGGCAGAGCACGATCCCGTCGCCCTCGGGCAGCTCGAACTCGTTGCCGTCCGCGTCGATCAGCGTCACCGGACCGGTCACCTTGTAGGGCCCGTTCTTGCGCACCTTGATCACGACCTCGCTCATGGGACCTATTCTCGCTGGCTGTGCAACGCGTCGCCAGAATCGACCATCCCGAGGTCCACGAGATCGTTCCCTCACACCACTGCGTGGTGCGCTTCAGGCAGCGGCGGCCGGTTCGCGAGCGGGGCGCGGAGGCGGTCGCCGAGGCGCTCGTGGAAACGCTCGAGCACGCCGACGTGAGCCGCTGGCCGCCAGCCTGGGCGGTGAGCGACCGCCACACCGACCTGTGGGCGGTGAACGGAGCGCTCGCGTTCCCGCTCGAGCGCTCGGATCGGCACGGCCGCTACGTGGCGACCACCTGCCTGTCCCGCTAGTCGGGATCGCGGCCCAGCGCCTCAGGCGTGAGCAGGACGAACAGGCCGCACACCACGAACGCAACCAGCAGCAACACGCCGGCCAGGATCGTGAACGTGCTCTCGAAGGGGAACAAGAGGCCAGCGCCAAGCACGAAACACGCGGCGGTCACGATCTCCAGGCGGTTCACGGCCGCGGCTCCTCCTCGTAGGCGAGCCGCCCGCTGAGGGCCAGCCGGAAGAGCCACGCGAGTGCGGGCAGGAGCAGCGCCATACCAAGCGTGGCGGCGATCAACAGCGCGGTCAGGGTCGAGTCCGGAGCTGCGGCCGCCTTCACCGTCAGGTCCGGCGGCAGCAGGTACGGCTCCTGGGCGAATGCCCAGCCGGCCACGATTGCGGCCACCGCTGCCGCCGCCGAATAGCGCGCGATCTCGAAGCGCTCGCGCCACTCGAGCGCGAGGGTCACGAGGCCAGCGAGGGCGGACGCAATCACACAGGCCAGGCCAGCGCCCGTCGTGAGCCCCTCGTACAGGTCGGGCGCTTCCGAGTTGACCACGGCGAGCCCCGCGATCGCGAGGACGCCCGCCACGATCCCCGAGCCGAGCGCCCGGGCCCGGAACGCGCGGACCATCTGCGGCCGCCCCGCTCGCCGCGAGTCGGCACCGAGAAAGACGGCCGCCAGGTGCGCTCCCGTGACAACGGCCAGCACGCCGACGAAGATCGGAAGCGTCCCCGTCCAGCTGCCCCACGCGTCTCCGGCCGCGTTGCCGAGCGGGACCTCGCCCGCCGCGATCGCGCCCGCCGACGCGCCCAGGAAGAACGGGGTGAGCACCGAGGACAGGGCGAACGTGGCGCCCAGCGCACGCTCCTCGGCGATCGTTCCGGCCTCGCCCTTGAGGGCGAATGCGCCACCGCGCAGCACGATGCCGAGCGCGGCGAGGAAGAGCGGAATCGCGAGCGTCGAGGTGATCGAGCCGAAGGCCTCCGGGAAAGCCGTCCACAACATCACCAGCACGAAGATCAGCCAGACGTGGTTCGCCTCCCAGACGGGCGCCATGCCGCGCTTGATCATCGCCCGCACGGGCGCGCCGCGCTCGGCTCCGCCCGCGGTCAGGTCCCAGAAGCCCGCACCGAAGTCCGCGCCGCCGAGCACCACGTAGGCGGTCAGCCCGACCAGCGTGAGCGCGGCTGCGAGGTCGGCGAGCATCAGGCCTCGACCTCGAACGGCTTGCGTGCGACGCGCCGCAGCATCACGTAGGCGATCGCCGCCAGAGCCACGTAGACCAGGCCGAGCGCCGCGTACCCGACGGGGATCCCGCTTGCGCCCGTCACGGCGTCCTCGGTCCTCATCACCTCATAGACCACCCACGGCTGGCGGCCCACCTCGGTGGTCACCCAACCGGCGATAAGCGCGACCACCGAGAGCGGCCCCGCAGCCACGAGCGCGCGATGGAACCAGGGCGTGCGGGGCAGGCGCCTTAGCCGCCACCAGCTCCAGATGAACCAGACGCCGAGCGCGGCGAGCCCGCTCCCGATCACCACCATCGCGCGGAACGAAGCCTTCACGATCCCCGAGGGCGGCCGGTCTTCCTCCGGCACGGTGTCGAGGCCCTTGACCGTCGCGTTCGGGTCGTGGAAGGCGAGCAGCGACAGCGCCTTGGGGATCTCGACTCCGCCCCCGAGGTCGAAGGGTGCGCCCTTCGTCGTCTCCTTCAGTCCCTCGAGCGCGGCGAGCTTGATCGGCTGGCGCTCAGCGACGGTCCGCGCCGACCAGTCGCCGACGAGCAGCTGCACAGGGGCAACCAGGGCGGCGAAGCTCAGCGCCACCACGAGGCCGGTCACATGACGCCGGTCACGCCGCCCGCGCAGCCACGCGTACCCGTACACGGACGCGACCATGAAGCCGGCGACGATGAAGCCCGCCAGGTACATGTGCGTGAGCTCGTGCCAGAGGTTCTTGTTGAAGAGCGCGGTCAGCGGCTCCACGTCCGTGACCTCGCCGTTCCGGATCGAGAAGCCGGTCGGCTGGTTCATCCAGCCGTTCACCGCGATGACCATGAACGACCCGCTGAACCCGGCCAGGATCACCGGGACGCCGGCCGCGAGGTGCACCCTCGGCGAAAGGCGGTCCCACCCGTACACGTAGATGGCGATGAAGATCGCCTCGATGAAGAAGGAGAAGCCCTCGATCCCGAAGGCGAGCCCGAAGACGTCGCCGAAGGTGGCCATGAACTCCGGCCACAGGAGGCCCATCTCGAAGGACAGGATGGTGCCGGTCACGACGCCGATCGCGAACAGGATCAGCATGGCCTTCGACCAGCGCTTGGCGAGCGCCCTGTAGAGCGGATCGCCCGTGCGGAGCCAGAGCCCCTCGAGGAACACCACCATCGCGGGGAAGGCGATCCCGAAGCAGACCAGCGGGATGTGCACCGCGAACGACATCGCCTGCATCTCGCGCGCCTCGAGGAGGTACTCCTGAGTTCCCGGACCTCCGAGCGCTCCGTCGATCACGGACCGTATTCTGACCCTGAACGATCAGACAAATAGGTACACTCGCGCTGTGAGTGCGGTGGCCGGTGTCGTGCTGGCCGGGGGCCGCTCCACTCGCATGGGCCGGCCCAAGGCAAGCCTCGAATGGCATGGCTCCACGCTGCTCCATCGCGTGACGGGGATCGTCTCCCGCGCGGTCGACGGCCCGGTCGTGGTCGTGAGTGCGCCGGACCAGGAGCTGCCCGCTCTCCCCCCCGGGGTGCGGGTGGCGGAGGACGCCGCCGAGGGGCGCGGGCCGCTTCAGGGCCTGGCCGCCGGGCTCGCGGCCGTGGTGGGTGAGGCCGAGGTCGCCTACGTGTCCTCCACCGACGTGCCGCTGCTCCACCCCGCCTTCGTCGGCGCGGTGCTCAGCGCCGCAACGCGGGAGGATGTGGACGTGGCGCTCCCCGTCGTTCACGGCTACCGGCATCCGCTCGCGGCGGCGTACAGGACATCGCTCCTGCCCGCGGTCGAGGAGCTGATCGAGCAGGACCGCATGCGGCCCGCGTTCCTCTTCGAGCGCAGCCGCGTCCGCGAGCTGAGCGAGGAGGATCTACTGCGTGACCGCGAGCTTGCCGAGGCCGATCCCGAGCTGCTGTCCGTGCTGAACGTGAACGAGCCCGAGGACTACGAGCGAGCGCGAGCGCGAGCCGCGCCGAGCGTGACCGTGCGCCGCTTCGGCACGCTCGCGTCCGGCTTCGGCCGTGAGCCGCTCGCGGTGCGGGCGGCAACGCTGGAGGCGGCAGCCGCGGCGGCCGGCCTCGCGCTGGACCGTCACGTGGTGGCCGCACTCAACGGCGACCAGATCACGCGCGACCCCGAGCTGCCGCTCGCGGCGGGCGACGCGGTGGCCTTCCTGTCAGCGGACGCCGGAGGCTGACGTGCTGGCCGTTCCGGAGAGCGTGCGCCTGGTGCGGACCGAGCTCGAGGGAGAGCCGTCGGCCGCTGAGGGAACGCTGCTCGTGCGCGGCGACGACCGTCCCTTCGCGCTGGCCGGCGACTGGGCGGGCGGTGGCGCCGTGGTCGGCTCCGAGCCGCTCGTGGTCGCGGGGCCGGAGGAGGATCCCTTCGAGCTGCTCGACCGGCAGCCGCGCGTGGAGCGGGACGGCGCGGGAGCGAGCGGAGCAGTGGGCGGCGGCTGGTTCGGCTACCTCGGCTACAACCTCGGCGCCCGCCTGGAGCGCGTGCCCCCGCCCCCGCCGCGGCACGTGAAGCTGCCGGACTTCGCGCTCGCCTTCTACGACCACGTCCTGCATCTCGACGCCCACGGCCGCTGGTGGTTCGAGGCGCTCTGGACGGACGCGCGCGAGGCGGAGCTCCAGGCGCGCCTCGAGCTGCTGCGCTCCCGGCTGGCGGAGGGAGTCCGCGAGCGGCCGGTGTGGGTCGGCACCTTCCAGCCCGCGCCGCCCGGCGGAGCGGGCCACATGACCGCGATCGACGAGTGCCGCGAGCGCATCGCCGCGGGCGAGATCTTCCAGGCCAACCTCTGCCTGCGCCTCGAGGCCGAGTGGAAGGGCGACCCGCTCGACCTGTTCGCGCGCACCGCGGGCACGCTCGAGCCGCGTCACGCCGGGCTCGTGGCCGGCCCCTGGGGTGCGGTGTGCAGCCTCTCCCCCGAGCTGTTCCTGCGCCGCCGCGGGCGCGAGGTGGTGAGCGAGCCGATCAAGGGCACGGCGCCGCGCGTGCTCGCCGCCGGCCGCGAGGGCACCCGCGCCGACGACACGCGGGCCGCGCTCGCGGCCTCGAGCAAGGACCGCGCCGAGAACGTGATGATCGTCGACCTCATGCGCAACGACCTCGGGCGCGTGTGTGAGTACGGGTCGATCCGCGTGCCCGCGCTGACCGAGCCGCGGCCCGCGCCGGGCGTGTGGCATCTGGTCTCGACCGTGACGGGGACGCTGCGGCCCGAGGCCGGGGACGCCGACCTCCTGCGTGCCAGTTTCCCGCCGGGGTCGGTGACCGGCGCGCCGAAGATCCAGGCGATGCGCGTGATCGCGGAGCTCGAGGCCGGCGGCCGCGAGGCCTACACCGGGGCGGTGGGGTACGCGAGCCCGGTCGCGGGGCTCGAGCTGAACGTGACGATCCGGACCCTCGAGCTGCGCGGCGAGCGCATCTGGATGGGCGCCGGCGGCGGGATCGTGGCCGACTCGGTTGCCGAGCGCGAGCTCGAGGAGTGCTTCGTGAAGGCACGCCCGGTGATCGCGGCCGCAGGCGCGCGGCTGGTGGAGGAGCCGCGCGTGAGCCGCGTGGCGCCGGTGCCGGCGCTGGCCGGCGGAGCCGACCGTCCCGACCCCGCTCTCGGCGTCTTCGAGACGCTGCTGGTGCGCGGCGGCGTGCCGGTGGACGCCCGCGCGCACCTGGCCCGGCTCGAGCGAAGCGTGAGCGCGCTGTACGGCGACGCCCTCCCGGATGACCTCCACGCGCGCGTGGTGGCAGCGGCCGCCGCGGCGCCGCTGCAGCGCCTGCGCGTGGCGCGACGGCGGCAGCGCCCGACGCGCCCGCGCCGCGGTCGGTGGCCGCACCGGACGCCCCGCCCGCGCCGCGCGGCGGCACCGCGCCGCGCCGCGCCGCGCCCCTCGGCGGCCGCGCCGGGCCGCTTCGTGCGCGTCACGCTCGAGGCCGAGCCGCTCGGCGCCGAGCCGGCGCCCGACCCGGTCACGCTCTCCCCCGCGGTCCTGCCCGGCGGGCTCGGCGCGCACAAGTGGCTCGATCGGCGGCTGCTCGACGAGCTCGCGGCAGCGGCTCGACGCCGTGCCGCTGCTCCTCGACCTCGACGGCGACGTTCTCGAGGCCGCGTACGCCAACCTGTTCATCGTCGAGGGCACGCACCTGATCACCCCGCCGCTCGACGGGCGGCAGCTGCCCGGCACGGTCCGGGCGCGGGTGCTGGCGCTGCATCCCGCGCGCGAGGAGCGGCTGTCGCTCGACCGCGTGGCCGCCGCCGACGAGCTGCTGCTCGCCTCCTCGATCCGCGGCATCCACCCCGCCCGCCTCTCCGACGGGCCGGAGCCGCGCTTCCAGCTCGGCGCCCGCCTGCGCACGGCCCTGCTCGAGGACAGCCTCGGGGCGGTGGCGCGGTGACGCGCGCGGGCGCATCGCCCCGCCGCGGCGGCGCCGGTACTGCGCCCGGCGGCTACTTCGGCCGCGCGCTCATCGCCGACGTCGGGAGTGGCGGCGCCGAGGTGCTCGAGCTGCCGGAGCCCGTCCTGCGCGGCTGCATCGGCGGAGCCGGACTCGGCGCCTGGCTGATGCACCGGCTCGCGCCGCCCGAGGTCGACCCGCTCGGCCCGGACGCGCCGCTCGCGTTCGTGTTCTCACCACTGGTGGGCACGCCGCTCACCACGAGCGCGAAGTTCGCGGTGGTGGCGAAGTCGCCGCTTACCGGCCTGCTCAACGACGCGCTCGCCTCCAGCCACTTCGCGATCCAGGGCAAGCTCACCGGCAACGACGCCATCGTCGTGCGCGGCACCTGCGACGAGCCGTCGGTCCTGCTCGTGGACGGCGACGGCGCCCGCACCGAGCCGGCCGGCGACCTGTGGGGCCTGTCCGCGGCAGCCGCCGAGGAGCGGCTGCGCGAGCGGCTCGGCCCGGCGTGGCGGGTGGCCGCGATCGGGGCGGCGGGCGAGCGCCTGGTGCGCTTCGCGACCGTGTCGCACGACGGCCGCCACGCCGGGCGCGGCGGCCTCGGCGCCGTGATGGGCGCCAAGCGGCTCAAGGCCGTGGCGGTGCGCGGCGCCGGCGTGAAGCCGCCGCTCGCCGACCCTCCCGCCGTGCTCGCCGCGGCGAAGGCGCTGCGCGAGCAGTCCTTCGGCCCCGCCACGGCGAAGTACCGCGAGCTCGGCACGCTCGCCAACCTCCTCTCCTTCAACGCGATCTCCACGCTCCCCACCCGCAACTTCAGCGCCGCTTCCTTCGAGGAGGCGCCGCGGCTGGCGGCTGAGGAGCTGCACGAGCTGCGCCAGGTGGCGCGCGACAGCTGCGCGTCCTGCACGATCGGCTGCGAGCACATCTACGCGACCGCGGACGGCGGCAGCGTGCGCGTGGAGTACGAGAACGTGTTCGCGCTCGGCCCGCTCTGCGGCGTCTCGGACCCCGACGCGGTGCTCGCGGCCAGTGCGCTCTGCGACGACCTCGGCATCGACACGATCTCCGCCGGCGGCACGCTCGCCTGGGCGATGGAGTGCGCCGAGCGCGGGCTGATCGACGCGCCCTGGCTCCGCTTCGGCGACGGCGAGGCGCTGATGCGCGGCCTCGAAGAGATCGGCGCCCGCGAGGGCCTCGGCGACTTGCTGGCCGAGGGCTCCCGGCGCGCCGCCGCCGAGGTTGGCGGCGGCTCAGCGGCCTTCGCCCCGCACGTGAAGGGCCTCGAGCTGCCCGGCTACGAGCCGCGCACGCTGCACGCCATGGCGCTCGGCCTCGCCGTGAACGCGCGCGGCGCCGACCACAACCGCTCCGGCGCCTACGAGGCCGACCTCTCCGGCGAGCTGGACCGGCTCGCCGGCGGCGATCTCCACGTGGCCGCCGCTATCGAGACCGAGGACCGAGCCGCGATCATGGACTCGCTGATCCTCTGCAAGTTCCTGCGCGGCGTGTTCGAGGACCCGTTCCCGGACTGGGCCGAGCTGCTTGCGCCGGTGACCGGCTGGGACGTGACCGGCGACGAGCTGCGCGGCACCGCTCGCCGGATCGTCGTGGCGAAGCGCCTCTTCAACCTGCGCGAGGGCTGGACGCGCAGCGAGGACCGGCTCCCGGAGCGCTTCCTGAGCGAGTCGCTCGAGCTGGATTCCGGCCGCCGGGCGACCCTCACCCCGGAGCGCCTCGACTCGATGATCGCCGCCTACTACAGCGGTCGCGGCCTGGATCCAGAGGGCGTCCCGGCGGCAGCGACGGCTGCTGCGCTTGGCTTGGACCTATTTGTGCAAGCTCGCTGAGCCGCGCTAGGCTGCGAACGTGGCGATCACCGCTCCCCCGGCCGCTTCCACCGTCACGCTGAGCATCGACGGCCAGCCCGTGACCGTGCCCGAGGGCACCACGATCTGGGACGCCGCGAAGAGCATCGGGATCGACATCCCGGTGCTCTGCCACGACGAGCGCTACGACCCCGTCGGCGTCTGCCGGGTCTGCGCCGTCGACGTTGGCGCGCGCGTGTACGCCGCGGCCTGCGTGCGCCCGTGCGAGGACGGCATGGAGGTGAAGACGGCCACCCCCGAGGTCGAGCAGCGGCGCGCCACGCTCACGCAGCTCCTGATGGCCGATCAGCCGCCCACGGACGAGGACCCGAAGGAGACCACGACCGGCGACAACGAGCTGCTCGCGCTCGCGCGCCGCTACGGCATCCAGCGCGAGGACGGGATACCGCTCGGCAGCGGCCGCGGCGAGGACCTCTCGAACCCCGTGATCGCGGTGAACCACGACGCCTGCATCCTCTGCGACCGCTGCGTCCGCGCCTGCGACGACATCCAGGGCAACGACGTGATCGGCCGCTCCGGCAAGGGCTACTCCACGCTGATCGCGTTCGACCTGAACGACCCGATGGGCGAGTCGTCCTGCGTGACCTGCGGCGAGTGCGTGGCGGCGTGCCCGACCGGCGCGCTCACCAACAAGCCCATCAACAGCGTGCCGATCAAGTCGCGCGCTGAGCTCGATCAGGTGGACACGGTCTGCCCGTACTGCGGCGTCGGCTGCGCGCTCACCTACCACGTGGACCGCGAGCGCAACGCGATCTCCTTCGCCGAGGGGCGCGAGCAGCCGGGCTCGCAGCGGCGCCTGTGCGTGAAGGGCCGCTACGGCTGGGACTACGCGAGCTCGCCGCAGCGCCTCACCACCCCGCTGATCCGGCGCGAGGAGTCGTATCCCAAGGGGCCGCTGTCGAGCGACGTGCGGGGCGAGGGCCGCGGGCGCCGGCACAAGCCCGGCGGACTCGTGGACTACGGCGAGGTGCTGCCCCACTTCCGGGAGGCGAGCTGGGACGAGGCGCTCGACCTGGTGGCGACGAAGCTCACGGCGATCCACGCCGACGGCGGCCCGGGCGCGATCGCCGGCTTCGGCTCGGCCAAGTGCTCGAACGAGGAGGCCTACCTCTTCCAGAAGCTGATCCGCGCCGGCTTCGGCACGAACAACGTGGACCACTGCACGCGGCTCTGCCACGCGTCGAGCGTGGCGGCGCTGTTCGAGGGCGTGGGCTCGGGCGCGGTGTCGACCACGTATGGCGACATCATCAACGCCGACGTCGCGATCCTGGCCGGCACCAACACCACGGCCAACCACCCGGTGGCCTCGAGCTTCTTCAAGCAGGCGAGGCGGCGCGGCACGACGCTGGTGGTGGTGGATCCGCGGCGCGAGCGGATCGCCGACCACGCCGACATCTACTGCCAGATCAAGCCGGGCACCGACGTCGCCTTCTACAACGGGATCATGCACGAGGTGATCGCGAACGACTGGGTCGATCGCGAGTTCATCGCCCAGCGCGTGACCAACTACGGCGAGCTCGCCAAGACGGTGCGCCAGTACCCGCCCGAGCGCGCAGCCCAGATCTGCGGAGTCGACGCCGACACGATCCGCGCGGTCGCGCGGCTCTGGGGCGAGGCGGCCGCCGGCGTCATCTACTGGGGAATGGGGATCTCCCAGCACACCACCGGCACCGACAACGCGCGCTGCCTGATCGCGATGTGCTCGATCACGGGCAACGTGGGGCGACAGGGCACCGGGCTGCACCCGCTGCGCGGTCAGAACAACGTGCAGGGCGCGTCCGACGCCGGGCTGATCCCGATGTTCTATCCCGACTACCAGCTCGTCACGCTCGACGACGTGCGCGAGAAGTTCGCGGAGGCGTGGGGCGGTCGCGAGCTCGACCCGGAGCGCGGCCTCACCGTCACGGAGATCATCGGCTCGGCGCTGAAGGGCGGCGTGCGCGGGATGTACATGATGGGCGAGAACCCGTTCCTCTCGGACCCGAACGTGAACAAGGTCCGCAAGGCACTAAGCGCCCTCGACTTCCTGGTGGTGCAGGACATCTTCCTCACGGAGACCTCCGAGTTCGCGGACGTGATCCTGCCGGCCAGCTCCTACATGGAGAAGGACGGCACCTACACCAACACCGACCGGCGCGTGCAGATCGGCCGCAAGGTGCTCGAGCCGCCGGGCGAGGCGCGCGAGGACTGGAAGATCATCTGCGACATCGCCACGCGGATCGGGCTGCCGATGGACTACGCGTCGCCGAGCGAGATCTTCGACGAGCTCGAGTCGCTGATGCCGAACTACTCGGGGCTCTCCTACGACAACCTCGGCGAGACGGGCAAGCTCTACCCCAACCCGGACCCTGAGCACTCGGACGGCACGATCGTCCTGTTCGACGAGCGCTTCGGCACCGACGACGGGAAGGCGCACCTGGTGCCCGCCGAGTGGCTGCCCGCCAAGGAGCTGCCGGACGACGAGTTCCCGTTCATCCTCAACACCGGCCGCCTGCTGGAGCACTGGCACACGGGGTCGATGACGCGGCGCTCGTACGCGCTCGACACGATCCAGCCCGAGGCGCACGTGTACCTGAACCCGGACGATGCGGCTGAGATGGGAGTCGGAGACGGCGACTTCGTGCGCATCACGAGCCGGCGCGGCTCGATCGAGCTGAGCGCGCGGGTCTCGCACCGCGACACGCCCGGCACCTGCTTCGTGCCGTTCCACTTCCGCGAGGCCGCCGCGAACGTGCTGACGATCGACGAGATCGACCCCACCGGGAAGATCCCGGAGTTCAAGTTCTGCGCCGTGCGCGTGGAGCCGGCGTGACCGTCGCGCGCGTGCCAGGGGGCGAGGCTCGCGCCGGGCGGTTTCCTGGACCAAGTCTGATTCCGGATCTGCATGAGATTCAGCGGGAGCACGGCTGGCTGCCGCGGGAGGAGCTCGTGAAGCTCTCGCGCGACCGGCGCCGTCCGCTCTACGAGATCGAGGGGCTGATCTCGTTCTACCCGCACTTCCTCACCTCGCCCCCGACAGCCGCCGAGGTCGCCTGCTGCCACGATCTGTCCTGCTGGCTGCGCGGCTCCGAGGAGCGCCTCGAACAGCTGCGCGCCGACCCCAGCATCGAGCTGCGCGAGGTGTCCTGCATCGGACGCTGCGACATGGCGCCCGCGGCTTCCACCGACACGACGGAGGTGCGCCGCAGCGAGGTCCAGCGGCCCAACGACCCCTACGAGCCCGACGCGCGCGACTACCGCGTGCTGCGCGAGGCGCTCGCCGGCGAACGCGACATGGCCCGGCTGATCGAGGAGCTGAAGGAGTCCGGCCTGCGCGGGATGGGCGGCGCCGGCTTCCCGACCGGCACGAAGTGGGAGCTGGTGGCCAAGCAGGAGGCCACGCCCAAGTACGCGATCTGCAACGCGGACGAGTCGGAGCCCGGCACGTTCAAGGATCGCCAGATCCTCGCCGAGCAGCCGCATCTCGTGCTCGAGGGACTCGTGCTCGGGATGCTCGCAACCGGGTGCACGGAGGGCTGGGTGTTCATCCGGCACGAGTACGAGCCCGAGGAGGACGTGCTGCGCGAGGAGCTCGAGCGCCTGCGCGGGCTGGGGCTGCTCGACGAGGCCGGCGTGACGGTGGACATCTTCACCTCGCCAGGCGGCTACATCCTCGGCGAGGAGTCGGCGCTGATCGAGTGCATGGAGGGCCACCGCGGCGAGCCGCGCAACAAGCCGCCCTTCCCGGGCGTGGCCGGGCTGTGGGGCAAGCCGACGCTGATGAACTCGGTCGAGACGTTCGCCCACGTGCCGGTGATCGCGGAGCGCGGCGCGGACTGGTGGAAGGCGCAGGGCGTGAACGACGGGACGGGGCTGAAGTTCTTCGCGGTGTCCGGCCACGTCGAGAACCCGGACGTGTACTGCGTCCCGATGGGCACGACGGCGCGGGACCTGATCGAGCTGGCCGGCGGCGTGAGCGACAACCGCGAGCTGCTCGCCTTCCAGCCCGGCGGCGCCTCCTCGAACTTCCTCGGCCCGGACCAGCTCGACGTGCCGCTCGACTTCGGCCCGCTCGCGGAGGCAGGCTCGATGCTCGGCTCCGGGGCCGTGGTGGTGATCGCCGAGGGCACCGACCTGCTCGCCGCCGCGACGAACGTGCTGCGCTTCTTCCGCAACGAGTCGTGCGGGAAGTGCGTGCCGTGTCGGGTGGGGTCGATGAAGGCGCACGCGATCCTGTCCGAGCTCGTGGAGTCCGGCGGCGGCCCCGAGGACGTGGACGAGCGTATCGTCGAGCTCGAGGCCACCATGCGACTCACCTCGATCTGCGGCCTGGGCCAGGTGGCCCTCGGGCCGGCGATCAGCGTGCTCGGGATGAAGCGAGGCGGTACCGCGGCGCGCCCGCACCCGCGCCCGCCGAACGACGCCGTCGGCTCGTGAGCCGTCCCGGGCAGCGCGAGTTCTTCACCGTCCGCACCGTCTCCGAGGCGCTGACTGGCTTCCGGCCCGCGCGCCGCACCGCAGTCGAGCGCGTCGGGCTCGATCACGCGCTCGGCCGTGTCCCCGCCGAGCCGCTGGCCGCGCCGCACGCCCTGCCCGGCTTCGCGCGCGCCACCGTCGATGGCTTCGCGGTGCGCGCCGCCGACACCTACGGTGCTTCCGAGGGGCTGCCGAGCTACCTGGACGTGGCCGGCGAGGTCCACATGGGCATGCCGCCGGAGGTCGAGGTGCGGCCGGGCACCGCTGTGGCGATCGCCACCGGAGCACCGCTGCCACCCGGCGCGGACGCGGTCGTAAAGGTGGAGAACACCCAGGCCGCCACGCCCGAGCTGCTCGAGATCCTGCGCCCGGCGACCCCCGGCGAGGGGATGGTCCGCGCCGACGAGGATGCCGCGGCCGGCGCGGAGCTCGTCCCAGCGGGCCGGCCGCTGCGGGCGCACGACCTCGGAATGCTGGCCGCCGCCGGCCTGGTCGAGCTGCCGGTTCACGCGCGCCCGCGCGTGACGATCGTCTCGACGGGCGACGAGCTGGTTCCAGCGGCCGCCGCCACCTCAGCCGACGCTCCGCCCGATGCGCGCGACGCCCCGCCCCCTCCGCGCAACGCCCCGCCCCCTGCGCGCGACGCCCCACCCCCTCCGCGCGACGCCCCACCCGCGCTGCGCATTGGCCAGGTCCGCGACGCGACCGCGCCCGCCCTCGCCGCGCTCGTGCGCGAGGCCGGCGGCGAGCCCAGCTTCGCGGGCATCGTGGCCGACGACCGCGAGGCGCTCGCCGCGACCCTGCGCGCGGCACTGCCCGAACATAAGGGACTGTCCCTTTAAGTTGCGACGTGCTCGTGGTGTCGGCGGGGTCGTCGGTCGGCGCGCGGGACGAGACGGCCGCGGCAATCGCCTCGCTCGGGGAGCCGGGCATCTGGTGTCACGGACTCGCCTTCCGGCCCGGCAAGCCCACGCTGCTCGCCGACTGCGGCGGCGTCCCGGTGATCGGGCTGCCGGGCAATCCGCGCTCGGCGCTGGTCGTGTTCCGCATGATCGGAATGCCGATCGTGCGGATGGTCGGCGGCTGCACAGACCCACCGCCAGAACCCACCGTCCGGCGCGCGCCTCGAGCGCGACCTCCCGTCCGCCGCCGGCCGGCTGGACGTGGTGCAGGTGCGCCTCCAGGACGGCGAGGCCGTGCCGCTCTTCGGCAGCTCCTCCCTCCTCTCGATCCTCACCGCGGCGGACGGCTACGTCGTCGTGCCGGAGCCCGCCACGGGCCTTGCGGCGGGCAGTGAGGTCGAGGTCACGCTGTATCGCTAGCGGGAATTCTCGCTCCGTAACATGGAGGAGACGTGACCGGCGATCAGCACACACGCGTGCTCGCTGACGGCAACGAGATCCCTGTTCTCGGCCTCGGCGTCTGGCAGATCCCGCACGGGCCCCAGACCGAGAACGCGGTTCGCTGGGCGCTCGAGCTCGGCTACCGCCATGTCGACACCGCGCAGGCGTACGGCAACGAGGAGAGCGTCGGCCGCGCGCTGCGCGACAGCGGCGTGCCGCGCGAGGACGTCTTCATCACCACCAAGTTCTACCCCGCGCGGGAGGACCCGGAGGCCGAGGCGCAGCGCAGCCTGGAGCGGCTGGGCGTCGAGCAGGTCGACCTTTACATCATCCACTGGC
This sequence comes from uncultured Thermoleophilaceae bacterium, assembly GCA_963774095.1. Classification (GTDB taxonomy): domain Bacteria; phylum Actinomycetota; class Thermoleophilia; order Solirubrobacterales; family Thermoleophilaceae; genus JACVRW01. The sequence continues at coordinate 66,790 of CAVZDS010000002.1, read as the reverse complement.
CGCAGGGTGGGCCGACCTGGGCCTGGCCCGGGATGGAGCGTGCGCTTGAGCGCGGCTATGCGCGCTCGATCGGTGTCTCGAACTTCAGCGTGAGCGAGCTCGACGAGCTGATGTCGGTGGCCGAGACCCCGCCGGCCGTGAACCAGGTGCAGTTCAGCCCCGTCGAGTATCGGCGGAAGCTGCTCGAGGCGTGCGAGGAGCGCAACGTGGCGATCGAGGCCTACAGCCCGCTCGGCACCGGCAAGCACCTCTCGGACACGAGGGTGCAGCAGATCGCCGAGCGCGTGGGGCACACTCCGGCGCAGGTGCTTCTGCGCTGGTGCCTGCAGCGGGACACGGTCGTGATCGCGAAGTCGACGCATCGCGAGCGACTCGAGGAGAACGGCCAGATCTTCGACTTCACGCTGTCCGACGAGGAACTGGCGGCGCTCGACGCGCTCGACGAGACGGGCGGCACCGACCGCGCGCTCGAGCGCCTCTGGTGGTAGCGAACTAGCCGGGGAGGGGAATCTCGGCGGCTACAACCGTGCCGCCCTCGCCGGGACTCTCGATCCGGAGTTGGCCGTCAAGAGCGGCGAGCCGGTCCGCCAGTCCAACGAGGCCGCTGCCGTCGGGTTCGACGCCTCCGACGCCGTCGTCCTGCACCTGAATTCGGAGGGTGCCGTCCTCGACACCGGCTTTCACCGCGGCACCGCCGGCGTGCGCGTGCTTTGCGACGTTGGTCAGCGCCTCGGCCACGATGAAGTACGCCGTCGCTTCGACCGCGGCGGGAAGGCGGTCCACTGACACGGCGACCTCGACCGGCAGCGGCATCCGCGATGCCAGCGCCTGGACTCCCGCGCGCAGCCCGCCCTGGGTCAGGACGGCAGGGAGGATGCCGTGGGCGAGCTCGCGCAGCTCTTCGTTCGCGCGCTCGGCCTGGTCGAGTGCCTCGGTCACGAGCGCAGATGCAGTGTCCTCCTCGTTGTGGAGCGCGCGGCGCGCCAGTTTGAGCGTGATGACCGTGTGGACCAGCCGCTGCTGCGCCCCGTCGTGCAGATCGCGAACCACCCGCTGGCGCTCCTCGTCGGCCGTCGCCACGACCCGCGCCCGCGATGCCGCCAGCTCAGTCCGCGCCTGCACATTCGAGATCGCGGTCGCGACCAGCTCCGTGAACGCGGCGATCCTCGACTCCGTGTCTTCCGGAAGCGGACGGTCACCCTTCGAGGAGACGATCAGCACACCCCAGCGGCGCTGGTCAACGACGATCGGGGCGCCCACCGACGAGCGGAGACCCAGCTCCCGGCCCAGTTCTGCCGCAGGGCCGGAAGCATTCTCGTAGCTGTGCATCCGCGCGGGGCGCCCGGTCCGCAACACGATCCCGACGATGCTCTCGCCCTCGGTATTCACTCGTGTGCCGACCGGTTTGTGATCTCCGGCGAGACTCCAGGCGGCCACTCCGGTCGCCGTGCCGTCAAGCTCGTAGCGCGCCATGTGCGTGGCGTCGACCCCAAGGAGCACGCCGACCTCATGCGCGACCGCCGCAAACACGTCGGGCGGCGGGACGCCGCGGGCCACCAGCGTCGCCACCCTACGCAAGGCGGCCTGCTCGTCCGCCAGCCGGGCGAGCGCGTCTCGGCTCGCACTGTTCGAGATCGTAGTGGCGACCAGCTCCGTGAACTCCGCGAGCCGATCTTCGATGCGGTCCGGGAGGCGTTCACCTTCTGTTCCGCCGGCCGCCATCACACCCCACACGTCGCCGTCGACGACGATCGGGGCGCCGGCCGCCGAGCTGATCACGGCTTCCCGCACGATGTTGGCGACCGTCCCGTGGACGTCCGCGAGATCGTCGCTCCTCGCGGAACGCCCCGTCTCCCGGACGCGAGAGATGATCACCGTGTCGTCGAGCGGCCAGCGGCTGCCGATCTCAAGCAGGTCCGGAGGCTCGCTCCAGGCGCCGACCACGGTCCCCGTCCCATCGGGCTCGTAGCGCCACACCGCGACCAGCGCAACGCCCAACACCTGGGCCACCTCCCTGGCGATCGCGGCGAATACCTCGCGCCGACGCCGCCCCGCCGGCGACGAGTGTCGCGATCCGCCGCAGCGAGCCCTCGCGCGATGCGAGCACCGCGTCGTGCTCGCGCAAAGCCTGTTCCGCGCGCATGCGATCCTCGATGTCGGTGAACGCCACAACGGCGCCACGGCCCTCCCGCAGCTCGATCGGCACCGAGACATAGGACACGGGAAACATCGAGCCATCGCGCCGCAAGAACCAGTCCAGATCGCTCTTGACCACCTCGCCGGTGGTTTGCGGCAGCAGCATCGGGCACTCCGCGGCTGGATATGGAGTCCCGTCCGGGCGCTTGTTGTGGATCGTCTCGTGGCTGTCTCGGCCGAGCAGCTCTTCCGCGCTGTCATAACCGAGCGTCCCGAGCGCGGCCGGGTTGGCGAACCGGATCAGGCCGTTGCCATCCACGACCCACATCGGCTGACCCGCCACCTCCAGCATGGCGGCGAGGAAATCCCCGTCGCTCACGTTCAGGCCGGACAGGTCGGTGAGGGACCGTGACACGCGAAGCCTCCGAGCAGGGTCGAGTCTACGCTCGGAGCGGCAGTATTAGACCCTCATGCGCCGCACCACACCGTTCATCCACGATCGACCCGCCGCCGAGGCGCTCGCCGCCTGGGAGGAGGCATGCGCCGCGGGCGGCTGCCCGGAGCGGCTCGAGACGGTGCGGCTCCGCCTCGACGAAGCTGTCGGGCGCGTGACCGCCGAGCCCGTCTGGGCGCGCACGTCCTCCCCACCCTTCGATGCTGCCGCGATGGACGGCATCGCGGTGCGAGCGGCGGACACGGTCGGGGCCAGCGAGACTACGCCCGTTCGCCTCGAGGCGGGCGCGTTCGAGGTCGTGGACACCGGCGACCCGGTCCCCGGCGACTTCGACGCGGTGGTGATGCGCGAGGACGTTCACAGCGACGACGGCGCCGTCGAGCTGCGCGCGGCCGCCGCGCCGTACCAGCACGTGCGCTCGATCGGGGAGGACGTGAGCGCCGCCGAGCTGCTGCTCCCGTCGGGCCACCGGCTGCGGGCGGTCGATGTCGCGGCGGCAGGTGCGTCGGGCGCGACCGAGCTCCTGGTGCGCCGCCGGCCCGTGGTGACCGTGATCCCGACTGGCGACGAGATCCGGCCGGTGGGATCCGAGCTCGGTAAGGGCCAGCTGCCCGACACCAACTCCGTGATGCTCGCCGCCCAGGCCGAGGCGGCCGGGTGTGAGGCGCACCGCTTCGAGGTGGTCCCGGACGTTCCGGAGGAGATCGCAGCGGCGGTGCGGGCGGCCGCGGCGAGGTCGGACCTCGTGGTGGTGATCGCGGGGTCGAGCGCGGGGCGCGACGACCACACGGCCGAGGTGGTGGCCGAGGTTGGCACGCTCGCCGTGCACGGAGTGGCCGTGCGACCGGGACACCCGGTGGTGCTCGGCGTGGCCGATGCCACGCCCGTCCTGGGAGCGCCCGGCTACCCGGTCTCGGCCTCGCTCACCTTCGACATCTTCGCCGCCCCGCTGCTGGCCCGGCTCGAGGGGGCGCCCCCGCCCGAGTCGCCGGTCGCGCAGGCGCGGCTCGCCCGCAAGCTGGCCTCGACCATGGGCATGGACGACTGGGTGCGCGTCCGGCTCGGCCGCGTCGGCGGCCGGCTGGTGGCCACCCCGCTCCCGCGCGGCGCCGGCGTGCTCACCTCACTCGTGCGGGCCGACGGCCTGCTCGTGGTTCCCGCCGAGCTCGAGGGGCACCACGCGGGCGAGGAGGTGACGGTGCGGCTGCTTCGAGGCGTCGGGGAGATCGAGCGCACGATCGTGGCCACCGGCTCGCATGACCTCGTGCTCGACCTGGCCGCCTCGACGCTGCGCGAGCGCGACCCGCGCCTCACGCTCGCGTCGTCGAACGTGGGCTCGCTCGGCGGGCTCACCGCGTTGCGCGATGGGCTCTGCCACGTGGCGGGCTCGCATTTGCTCGACCCGGAGACCGGCGAGTACACGCTGCCCTATTTGGAGCGTCTGCTTCCTGGGCGGGAGGTCTCGGTGGTGCGGCTGGTGCACCGCGAGCAGGGGTTGATCGTGGCGCCTGGGAATCCCGCTGGAATTACGAGCATTGAGGATGTGGCTCGGCGTGGGTTGCGCTACGTGAATCGGCAGCGCGGTGCCGGCACGCGGGTGCTCTTGGACCACGAGCTGTCGCGCCGGGGCATTTCGCCCGAGGCGATCGCCGGCTACGAGCGCGAGGAGCACACGCACCTCGCGGTGGCGGCCGCAGTGGCGGCGGGCCGGGCCGACTGCGGCCTCGGCGTGCTGGCGGCCGCGCGGGCGTTCGGCCTCGACTTCGTGCCGGTGGCGCAGGAGCCGTATGACCTCGTCTTCGAGCCCGACCCGATCCTCGACCCGCTCTGGGCCCTGCTCGAATCCGAGGACTTCCGCCGCGCGGTCACCGACCTGGGCGGATACGACACCACCGAAATGGGCCGCCAGATCCCGCCGCTAACTCGACTCTGGGCGGGCGGTCAGTTGGGCGTGGGCGCGTGCGGCGGCGGCGGTGGCCGGCCCGTGCCGGATGCCCGCGCCTTCACCGCTCGTAGTTCGGCGTCTCGGGCGCGCTCGAAGACCCGGCCGCTGCCCACGTTGATCTCCACCAGCCGGAACGCCGCCGACGCGGCGGCCTCCGCGAGCACCACGCCGGCCAGCGCGTCGCCGCGAACGGACGGCGACGCGGACGTGGCCACCTCGACGCCGAGCTCCGCCACCTCGGCCGCGGTCTCGGCGATCTGCGCGGGCGGCTCGCTCGCCGCCGCCAGCGCAAGCTCGCGCTCATGCTCATCGCGCGCCTCCAGAACCGGCGCATAGGAGCTCATCTCCTCCTGAGCCAACCTCAATGCCGCGCGCGCGAAGCGCGCCCGCCCGCTCAGCCGCGCGGTCAGATCGCGCGGCGTCGCTCGCCTGAGACGACGGCACGCTCGCGGCCATCTCCACCAACGCGGCTGCCAGCGCCGCCGTCACACCGGCCGAACTCCCCCCTCCCGGCGCCGGCGTCGCCGCCGCGACGCTCGCGAGGAACTCCTCCAGCGGCTGCTTGCTGAGCGAATCCATGCGCGGGTACCGTACCGGCGTGGCCACGACCGTCCCGCGGCGCACCTCCTTCGACGACGTCACCGACGAGCAGGTTGCGAGCTTTCGCCGCGACGGCTTCCTGATCGTCGAGGACGGCCTCGTCTCGATGGCCGCGGTCGAGCTGCTCCGCGAGCGCTTCGCGGCGCTCTTCGACGGCGACTACGCCACCGGCATCGCGCCCGACGAGGTGAACTGGAAGCGTGGCCGCGACCGCGACGACGTGACTCGCCAGATCTGCAACGGCTGGCGCGCCGACGACCTGATCGCCGCCCAGGTGCTGAGCGAGACGACGGGCCGGATCGCCGCCCGCCTCGGCGGCTACCGCGGCACGCGCATCCTCCAGGACAACTGCCTCTGGAAGCCGCCGGGCACGAAGTCGCTCGGCATGCACCAGGACGGCTCGTACGCCGGCTACCTCAGCCCGCCGGAGATGATCACGTGCTGGGTCGCGCTCGACGAGACCTTCGCCCAGGGCGGCACGATCGAGTACGTGCGCGGCTCGCACCTGTGGCCGAAGGCGCCGCCCGACCGCGGCAGCTTCCACGCGCCCGACAACTGGCTCGCGCCGCTCGACGGCGCCACGCCGGAGGGCGTCGAGCCCGAGCGCGTGCCCGTGGTGGTGAAGCCCGGCGGCTGCGCCTTTCACCACTCGCTCACGTTCCACGGCAGCGGTCCAAACGAGTCCGAGGTCGAGCGGCGAGCGCTCGTCTCTCATCTGGTGCCGGTGGAGACCCGCTTCCACCCGCGGAACACGGACCTGATCTATTCGCGCTACAGGAGGAGAGGCGACCTCTCCCTCGACGAGTCGTTCTTCCCAGTGGTGTGGGACGAAAACGGCGGCAGGTCCGCCTGGCTGGCAGACCTACCGCCGCTCCCGTAATCAGGCGGCCGCCGGCTCCGGCACAGCAGCCGACCCGCGCGCCCGCGCCCGCGAGGGCAGGAACGCCGCCGCGATCAGCGCACCGGCGAGCGCGACGCCCGCGGCCAGCGTGGCCGTGGTGGACATGGCGTCGACGAACGACTGGTTCGCCACGTTGGCCAGATGTGCGGCGCTCTCGCCGCCGATCTGCGCCGCCACGTCGTGAGCGCCGCCGACGCTGTCGCTGGCGGCCTCCGCGGCGTCGTGCGGCAGCCCCTTGACGGCGCCGTCCATGCTGTTGCCGTAGCTCGTGGAGAGCACGCTGCCGAGCACCGCCACGCCCAGCGTTCCGCCGACCTCGCGGACCACGTCGTTCATGGCCGAGCCGATGCCCGCCTTGGCCTTCGGCAGCGAGCCCATGATCGACTCGGTGGCGGGCGACATCGCCAGCGACATTCCCAGGCCCATCATGCTCAGCGCGATCGCGACCCGGCCGTAGCCGGTGTCCACGCCGCACGTGCCGAGCAGGTAGAGCGCGCCGCCCACGGTGGCGAGCCCGGTGGCCACCACGATCTTCGTGCCGATCCGCTTGGTGGCCTCGACCGACGGCCTCGTGCCGGCGATCAGCCCGGCGGCCACCGGCAGCATCCGGACGCCGGCCTCGAGTGCCGTGTAGCCCATCACCGACTGGAGGTAGGTGGTCAGGAAGTACACGACGCCCATCAGCGCGAAGAACACGAACGCCACCGAGACGCTCGCCGCGCTGAAGCGCAGGTTGCGGAACACACTCACGTCGAGCATCGGGTGGCTCGAGCGCCGCTCCCACGCGATGAACGCGGCCATGATGGCCGAGCCCACCGCGAATGCGCCGAGGATCTTGCTGTCGGTCCAGCCGCGCTCCGAGGCCTCGATCAGGCCCCACACGATCGCGGTCAGACCTGCGATCGACAGCCCAGCGCCGGTGAAGTCGAGCTTCTTCGGCTCAGGATCACGCGACTCCGGGATCAGGATGGCCCCGGCCACCAGGCCGATCGCCACGATCGGGATGTTCACGAGGAAGAGGCTGCCCCAGTCGAAGTGCTCGAGCAGGAAGCCGCCCGAGATCGGGCCGATGGCGATGCCCATCCCCGACACGGCGGCCCAGATGGCGATCGCCTTGGGGCGCTCGTCCTCCGGGAAGATGTTGGTGAGGATCGACAGCGTCGTCGGCATGATCGCCGCGGCGCCCACGCCCATCAGTGCACGCGACGCGATCAGCTGCGTCGTCCCGGGCGCGCCGGCCGCGAACAGCGAGCCAATCCCGAAGACCACCAGACCAAAGGTCAGGGCCTTCTTGCGCCCGAAGCGATCGCCAAGAGAGCCGGCGATCAGAAGCAGGACGGCGAACACGAGCAGGTAGCTGTCCACGATCCACTGAAGCTGGCTGGAGCTCGCGTCGAGCTCGTCGCGGATGGTGGGCAGGCCGACGTTGAGGATCGTGTTGTCCACCGACACGATCAGGAGGCTCATCGCGAGCACGATGAGCGCCTGCCAGCGCCGGGCGTAAGGGGTGTTGGTGCCTGACATGTGCTCCTCCTTGGGATTCATGGGATCGCCACTTCGGTGACCGCGGTGGCGGTGGAGCGCTCGGCGATGAAGAACGGCAGCAGCGCGAGCGCATCCGCCTCGGTTGCGGCGTCGACGGTCCACCAGATCGCGTGGCCTCCGGAGTCGCACGAGGACAGCGCCGCGCGGTGGCGGAGCGAGCTCTCGTGCCCCCGGAAGGACGCGAACGCCACGCCGCACTCGTGCGCTGCGTGGCGGTGGTGGATCAGGTAACGGGTCATGGGAGGAGCCTCCCGCGACCCACCCCAACCGACATTGGGGCACGACCCTAATTCGCGACCCTAGTTCTGCCTGCGGGTTAGGATCCGCTCCAGGACTCGTATGGCCACGGTCGCCGAGCAGCTGGTCGGGCGCGCCGAGGAAGTCGGTGCGGTCGAGCGCGCCGTGGAAGGGCTGAAGAGCGCCGAACCCGCCACGCTCGTGTTTCTCGGGGAACCCGGGATCGGCAAGACACGCATGCTCGCCGAGCTCGGTGAGCGTGCCGACGCACTGGGCCAGATCGTGCTGTCGGGCAGCGCATCCGAGCTGGAATCGGACCTTCCGTTCTGGGTGTTCGTTGACGCGCTCGACGAGTACGTGGCGGGGCTGGATCCGCGCCGTCTGGAGTCACTCGACGACGGTGTGCGCGCCGAGCTTGGGCGGGTGCTTCCGTCGATGTCCGAGTTCGCCGATTCCGGCGAGGTCGCCCTTCAGGACGAGCGCTATCGCTCCCACCGAGCGGTGCACGACCTGCTGGAGCGGCTCGCGGCCACCAAGCCGGTGGTGCTCGTGCTCGACGACCTGCACTGGGCGGACTCCGCATCCGTGGAGCTGGTGAGCGCGCTGCTGCGCCGGCCGCCCAGCGCCGCGGTGCTCATGGCGCTCGGTGCGCGCCCGCGGCAGCTACCCGAGCGGCTGGCCGCCACGCTGGAGCGCGCGCACCGCGCGGGCACGATCACGCGGCTCGAGCTCGCCCGGCTGGGCCGGGACGACGCAGGTCGCCTGCTCGGTGAGGACCTGGACGCGGCGCTGGCGGACAGCCTCTACGAGGAGAGCGGCGGCAACCCGTTCTTCCTCGAGCAGCTGGCTCGGGCGCCGCGCCCGACGGCGACGCTCGCCGGCGCCAGGTCCGGCGCCAAGCCTCGCGGGCATCGAGGTGCCGCCCGCGGTGGCCGCCGCGTTGACGGAGGAGCTGGGACTGCTCTCGCCGCCGACCCGCGCGCTGCTGGATGGCGCGGCGGTGGCGGGCGACCCATTCGAGCCGGAGCTGGCGGCCGCGGCGGCGGGAGCGGACGACCAAACGGCCACCCAGGCCCTCGACGAGCTGCTCGCCCGAGACCTCGTGCGTCCCACCGACGTCCCTCGCCGCTTCCGCTTCCGGCATCCACTGGTGCGCAGGACGGTCTACGAGAGCGCGCCCGGCGGCTGGCGGCTCGACGCGCACGAGCGCTGCGCGGCGGCGCTCGAGGCACGCGGCGCCTCGCCCGTGGCCCGCGCGCACCACGTTGAGCATGCCGCTCGCCACGGCGACGAGGCCGCGCTCGCGGTCCTGCGGGATGCGGGCCTCGCGTCGAGACTGCGCGCCCCCGCGAGCGCCGCCCGCTGGTTCGGCGCCGCGCTTCGGCTGCTCCCGGACAGCGCACCGATCGAGGAGCGCGGCGCCCTTCTGATGGCGCGCGCCGAGGCGCTCGCAGCCACGGGACAGCTCGAACTCGCCCACGACGACATGCGCGAGACGCTCGGTCTGGTGCCCCCCGAGGCCGTGGCGCTGTGGGTGCGGCTGACCGTGGCCTGTGCCAGCGTGGAGCACCTGCTCGGCCGTCACGAGCAGGCCCATATGCGCCTGGAGGAAGCCCTGACGCAGCTCCCCGACCCGGTCGGGCCCGAGGCCGTGGCTCTGATGGTGCAACTCGCGATCGATGGTCTCTTCCGCGCGGAGTACGAGGAGATGCGCGGGTTCGCGGAACGCGCACTCGAGGCCGCGGAGCCGCTCGGCGACGACGCGCTGACGGCCACGGCGCTTGGAGTGCTGGCGCTCGCGTGCTCGTTCACGGGGGACATCGCCGACGCGGAGCGTCACCGGGGCCGCGGAGCTGCCCTGGTGGATGCCATGGGCGACGACGGGCTGGCGGGCCACATCGACGCGCCCGCGCATATCGCCGCGGCCGAGATCTACCTCGACCGGTATCGCGAGGCGGCCGTCCACGCGGAGCGCGCCCTGGCGATCGGGCGCGCGATCGGAATCATGTTCCCCACCCTGATCCCGACCCTCGGGACCGCCCACTTCATGCGCGGGCGCTTCAGGGAGGCCGCGGAGGTGCTCGACGGCGGCGTCGAGGCCGCGCGGCTGGGGGACATTGTCCAGGGCAAGGCGTGGAGCCTCTTCAACCGCTCGATGGCGGCGCTGTTCGAAGGCGAGGTCGAGACGGCGCTGAGCATGGCCGAGGAGGCCATGGACTACACGCGGGAGATCGACCAGAGCTTCGTCACGGGCTGGGCGGGTGTGGCGCTCGCCTCCGCGCTGCGCGCAAACGGCCAGCCGGAACGGAGCGTCGAGGTCCTGCTCCTGTCGGCCGGCGGGGAGGAGCTTCCGATCATCCCCGGTGGCTGGCGTGCCTATGGGGGCGAGGTGCTCACGCGCTGCTACCTGGAGCTTGGCCGCAGCGAAGATGCGGCTCGCGTGGCCGCCAGCGCGGAGTCCACGGCCGCGGCCGTCGGCCTGCCGATGGCAGCCGCGTGGGCCAACCGTGCCGCCGCCTTCGTTGCCCTCGACGCCGGTGATCCCGCCGCGGCCGCGGAACGGGCGCTCGCGGCGGCCGCTTCCGCCGCGGAGGCGGGGGTCGTGGTCGAGGCCGCGCTGTCCCGCACACTCGCCGGGAGGGCTCTCGCCGAGGCCGGTCAGGAGGAGCAGGCCGTGTCCGAGCTGGAGCGCGCGGCGCGCGAGCTCGACGCTTACGGCGCATCCCGTTACCGGGACGCGGCCGAGCGCGAGCTGCGCAAGCTCGGCCGTCACATCCATCGCCGCACGCGCCGGGGCAGCGCCGACGCGGCCGGCATCGAGTCGCTGAGCGAGCGCGAGCTCGACGTGGCGCGGCTCGTGGTGGACCGCAAGACGAACAAGGAGATCGCCGCGGAGCTGTTCGTGAGCCTCAAGACGGTCGAGGCGCACATGCGCAACCTGTTCCGCAAGCTCGACGTGTCCTCGCGCGTGGAGGTGGCGCGCGTGATGGAGCGCGCGGAGCGAAATCAGGGTTCCTGATAAGGGTGCTGCCCCGATGTAGGGGTGGCCGGGCGCTGGGATCTTGGTCGCATGGCCACGTACCCCAGATTTGAAGCGGTGCTCTTTGACCTCGACGGTGTCCTGACCTCGACCTCCGCGCTGCACGCGCGCTGCTGGAAGGCGGTCTTCGACGAGCTGCTCATCGAGCCGTTCGACATCGAGCGCGACTACCTCGCGCACGTGGACGGCAAGCCGCGCTACGACGGCGTGCGCGACTTCATGCGCTCGCGTGGTGTCGAACTCTCCGAGGAGCAGGTGCGGTCGATCGGCGACCGCAAGCAGGCTCTGGTCGAGCGCGCGCTGGCGGGGCAGGGCGTGGAGGCGTTCCCCGGCTCCGTTCGCTGGGTCGAGCACCTCCTCGAGGAGGGCGTACGGACCGCCGTCGTGTCCTCGAGCACCAACGCGGGCGACGTGCTCCGCGCCGCGGGAATCGACAGCCTGTTCGAGACGACGGTCGACGGCCGCGACGTGGCCGATCTCGGCCTGAGCGGCAAGCCCGCGCCGGACGGCTTCCTCGAGGCCGCGCGCCGGCTCGAGGTGGCGCCCGACCGCGCGGTTGTTGTCGAGGACGCGCTGGCAGGTGTGGCGGCCGGTCGCGCCGGCAAGTTCGGACTCGTGGTGGGCGTGGCCCGCAGCGCCGCTCCCGCCGACCTGCGCGACGCCGGTGCGGATCTCGTGGTCGAGGACCTCGCGGAGATGCTGCCATGAACCTGCGCGAGCGATTCGCACCCAGCGAGGACGGCTGGGAGATCGTCGAGGATCGCTTCCAGCCCAGGTTCCTCCACGCGCACGAGTCGGTGTTCGCGGTGGCCAACGGCTACCTCGGCCTGCGCGGCAACCCCGAGGAGGGCACTCCCGCGCGCGAGGCCGGCGTGGCGCTCAACGGCTTCTACGAGAGCTGGCCGATCGTCTACCCGGAGGACGCCTACGGGCTGGCGCGGACCGGCCAGACGATCGTCGGCGCGCCCGACGGCTCGCTCATTCGCCTGTTCGTGGACGACGAGCCCTTCGAGCTCTCCAGCGCTCGGCTGCTCGCGTTCGAGCGCACGCTCGACATGCGCTCAGGCGTGCTCAGCCGCTCGGTCGAGTTCGAGACCGCGCGCGGCCACCGGATGCTGATCCGCTCTCGCCGCCTGGCCTCGCTCGAGCATCGCCACCTTGCGGCGATGGACTACGAGCTCGTGTCGCTCGACGGCTCCGCCGAGATCGCGATCAGCTCTGAGCTGGTCGTGCATCCCGAGGAGCACGACTCGGACGACCCGCGTCGCGGCAAGGGCTTCGCCGAGTCCGCACTCGCGCCGGTGGGCGCTCGTGCCGACGGCACGCGCGCGCTGCTGCACTTCGCCACCCGGAACAGCGGGCTCGAGCTCGCGAGCGGGATGGAGCATGCGATCGAGGCGACCGCCGCGATTGAGGTCGAGGCCCACGCCGAGCCCGACCACGCCGAGGTCGTCGTGCTCGCGGACCTCGAGGCCGGCGACTCGATTCGCCTGTCCAAGTACCTGGCGTACCACTGGGCGCCGTCGGACGCGCATCGCGACCTCGAGGCGCGCGTGGAGCGCACGCTCGACCGCGCGGCGCGCCGAGGGTACGCGAGGATCGAGGAGGGCCAGCGCCAGCACGTGGGCGAGTTCTGGCGCCGCAGCGACATCGAGGTCGAGGGCGTGCCGGACACTCAGCTCGCGGTGCGCTTCAACCTCTTCCAGCTGATGCAGGCCACGGCCCGCAACGAGGGGCTGGGCGTGCCCGCCAAGGGCGTGACCGGGCGCGGCTACGAGGGCCACTACTTCTGGGACACCGAGATCTACGTGGTGCCGTTCCTCGCCCACACGAACCCGCAGTGGGCGAAGCACGTGCTCGAGTTCCGTGTCGGCATGCTCGATGCCGCGCGCGAGCGCGCCAGCGAGGTGGGCCACGGCGGTGCGCTCTACCCGTGGCGCACGATCAGCGGCGAGGAGGCCTCGGCGTGGTACGCGGCGGGCACCGCGCAGTACCACATCAACGCCGACATCGCCTACGCGATGCACCAGTACAACCGCGTGACCGGCGACCTCGGTTTCATGCTCGACCAGGGCGCTGCGGTGCTCGTGGAGACCGCGCGCTTCTGGATGGAGCTCGGCTACTTCGACGAGCGCCGCGACGGGCGCTTCTCGATCATGGGCGTGACGGGGCCGGACGAGTACACGACGGTCGTCGACAACAACGCCTACACGAACCTGATGGCGAAGGAGAACCTCGAGATCGCGGTGCGCATCACCGAGTGGCTGATCGGGGCGGACCCCGACTCACACGCCGCGCTCGTGCGGGAGACCGGGCTCGAGTGCTCGGAGGTCGACGCCTGGCGCCGTGCCGCCGAGTCGATGTACATCCCGCGCCACGAGGAACTCGGCATCGTCCTCCAGGACGAGCGCTTCCTCGAGCGCAAGCGCTGGGACTTCGAGAACACCCCCGAGGACAGCTATCCGCTGCTGCTCAACTACCACCCGCTGGAGCTCTACCGGCACCAGGTGATCAAGCAGACCGACGTGGTGCTCGCCACCTACCTCGTCGGCCATCACTTCAGCGAGGACGAGAAGCGGCGGACCTTCGACTACTACGACCCGCTCACCACGGGCGACTCGAGCCTGTCCGCGTCAGTGCAGAGCGTGATCGCCTCGGAGGTGGGCTATGCCGACGCCGCGCTCGACTACTTCCACGACGCCGCCGCGGTCGACCTGCTCGACCTGCACGGCAACACCGACGCCGGCATCCACATCGCGTCTGCCGGCGGCGCGTGGCTCGCGCTGGTGGCCGGCTTCGGCGGCCTGCGCGACTCCGACGGCGAGGTTCGCTTCCGCCCGCGCCTGCCTGAGGAGTGGGAGCGGCTGCGCTTCCGGGTGCAGGTGCGCGGCCAGCTGATCGAAGTCGACATGACCCGTGAGGAGACGACCTACCGTCTGCTCGAGGGCCGCGGGCTCCTGGTGATGCACGGCGACGAGCAGCTGCGCCTGACGCCGGACGAGCCGCAGAGCCGCCCGGCGGCCGAGCGCCGCGCGCTGGCGGAAGCCGCCTGAGCGCCGGCCAGGCCCCGCTTGTCGCCCCGACTTGACATGTGACCATTTGGTCACCTATTATGTCCGGCGATGGACGAGGTTTTCAAGGCACTCGCCGACCCGACACGCCGCAGCCTGCTCGACGAGCTCTTCAAGGAGGACGGGCAGACACTGAGCGCACTCGAGGCGCGCCTACCGATGACGCGCTACGGCGTGATGAAGCACCTGAGGGTGCTCGAGGAGGCGCACCTCGTAACAACGAAGCGACGCGGGCGCGAAAAGCTCCACTTCCTCAACCCCGTCCCGATCAGGCTCGTCCACGACCGCTGGGTGAGCAAGTACGCAGAACCGTGGGTCGCCACCCTTAGCGGCCTGAAGCATCGACTGGAGGACAGAACGATGGAGAAGGTGTTCGAGATCTACATCAAGACAACGCCGGAGCGTCTCTGGGAGGCGATCACCAACGGCGAGATGAGGCAGAAGTACAGCTTCGGAGTCGGCGTCAAGTCCGACTGGAAGAACGGGTCCGGCTACGAGGCCGTCCACGCGGGAGCCGGCATCCGGATCTCCGAGGGCGAGAACCTCGAGGTCGATCCGCCGCACCGGCTCGTGCAGAGCTTCACCGCCCTGTGGAGCGACGAGGTGAAGAGCGAGGGAGCCTCGCGGGTCACCTGGGACATCGAGCCGGTCGGCGACTCGTGCCGGCTGACCGTGACCCACGACCAGCTGCGCGAGGGCGCCAACAACGAGCTCTACGGCGGCTGGCCGATGATCCTCTCCGGGCTGAAGACGCTGCTCGAGACCGGAGAGCTGCTCGACACGCCCGGCTCCCTGCGGTACTCGGAGTCGTGGGCATGAGCGTCGACACTCAGGTCGTGACGGGCGTGGACTTCGTCTGCGTCCCGACCCGGGACATCGCCGCGTCGATGGCGTTCTACGGCGAGGTGCTCGGTCTCGAGCCGTCCAAGCTGTGGCAGCGAGGCGACGAGGAGCCCATGGGTGCCGAGTTCGAACCGGGCACCGTGACCATCGCGGTGCTCAACACCGGCAAGCTCGGCATCGAGTTCCAGGCGAACACGGCCCCGATTGCGTTCCAGGTGGACGACGTCGAGGCCGCCCGGGCGGAGCTCGAGTCGCGCGGCGTCACGTTCGTGGCCGACGACATCGACAGCGGCGTCTGCCACATGGCCTATTTCAAGGACCCCGACGGCAACGCCCTGATGTTGCACCACCGCTACGCCCCGAAGGACTAGCGGCCCCAGGGCGCCTAGGCCGACAGCTCCACACCCCACGAGCGCGCCTGGCGTGCCAGGCGCCGGTGGGTCTCGCCGTCCGCGGAGTCGAGCAGCACGCGCTGCGCGTTTCCGCGGGCGGCGAGGTGGCGCTTGTAGGCGGCGTTCGCGTAGAGCGTCGCGAGCAGGTAGGTGGCGTGCCCCATCGACGCCGCCCTGAAGGACGGCACGAGGCCGAGCCGCGAGCTGGTGCCCACCGAGCCGCGAATCGTGGGGTTCGGCCGGAACAGGCCGCTCCGCCGAGCGAGCCAGAGCGCGCACAGCACGTCCGACGCCCGCGACACCTCCGTGATCAGAAGGCTGCCCGGATCGGCGTCGGGCTCGAGCATGAGCTGGAGCGCGATCCGGTCGAAGCGCTCCGCGGCGGCCGGGCCCAGCTCGCCGGTTCGCTCCACGGGCCGCCGCTGAAGGCACGCGCGGGTGAGTACGGCCCAGCGCTCGGGCTCGCGGCCGGCGCGGTCGTAGCCAGCCAGCAGCGCCGCGCACGCCGCCTGGAGGTCCGCGGCGTGCTCCACGCCTACGACGCTGCTGTCGCGGGCTCAGGCGCGGGCTCAGGCGCGGTCTCGGGCGCGGCCGCCAGCGGCGCCGGCTCGGGCGCGGCCTCGACTGGGTCGCGCGCCTCGACGGGGTCGCGCGCCTCGATCTGCTCCAGCTTCGCGAGCAGGTTCTCGGCCATTCGGATCGAGGCGGCGTCGATCAGCCGGCCGTCGAGCGACACGGCGCCCTTCCCCTCCGCGGCCGCCTCGCGCATGGCCTCGATGATGCGGCGGGTGCGCTCCACGAGCCGCGGCGCCGGCGTGTAGACCTCGTTGGCCAGCGGCACCTGCGACGGGTGAATCGCCCACTTGCCCTCGTAACCGAGCACGGCGGACCGGCGCGCGGCGGCGATGTAGCCCTCGGGGTCGGTGAAGTCGCCGTACGGTCCGTCGATCGGGCGCAGCCCATAGGCACGGCAGGTGACCGCGATGCGCGCGAGCGGGTAGTGCCACTGGTCGCCCCAGTGGCGGTCGCGCTCCTCCGAGCCGTTCGGGTCGGTGAGCACCGAGTAATTCTCGTCCACGCCGCCGATCGAGGCCGTGTGGCTCTGGATCGACGCCGCGTAGTCGGCGACCCCGAAGATCATCGCCTCCATCCGCTCCGGGCAGGCCTGGGCGACCTCGTCCACGTTCACCATCCCGATGGCGGTCTCGATCAACACCGTCAGCCCGATCTTGCGCTCGAGCCCCATCGCCTCCTCGATCTGGGTGAGGAGCGTCGCCACCAGGTGCACGTCGCCGGCGCCGCTCACCTTGGGGATGCAGATCGCGTCCACGTGCTCGCCGGCCTGCTCCACCACGTCGACGATGTCGCGGTAGCACCAGTGCGTGTCGAGCCCGTTGATGCGCACCGACACCGAGCAGCGCGACCAGTCCTGCTCGCGCAGCGCGTCCACGAGGTTGATGCGCGCCTGCTCCTTGTCGTCGGGCGCGACGGCGTCCTCGAGGTCGAGCATCACCACGTCCGCTCCGAGCGACGGCGCCTTCTCGAGCATGCGCACGTTGCTGCCCGGGACTGCGAGCTCGCTGCGGTGGAGACGGGTCTTCTTCGGCGTCATCCAGGCAGTGAAGCGGCCAAGTCGCTCTCGCGGCAAGGTCGATTAGAGGAATTTGTCTATGTGTTACGCAAAACTCTTAGCTTGTACTCATGCCCTGCTTGCGCCACCCTGAGGGCATGGACGACGCTCTCCCCCAGCTTCGCCCGCCCGAGCGGCTGCTCTGCGGCCCCGGTCCCACGAACGTGGACCCGGCGGTGCTCGAAGCCATGACGCGGCCGATGCTCGGCCACCTCGACCCGAAGATGCACGAGATCCTGCTCGACGTGGTCGAGCTGCTCCGGCGCGTGTACCGGATGCCCGACGGGCTCGTGCTCCCGCTCCACTGCACCGGCACGGCCGGCATGGAGGCGGGGATCGCCAACCTGCTCGAGCCGGGCGACACGGTGATCGTGGCCCAGTGCGGATTCTTCGGCCGCCGGATCTCCGAGATCGCGCGGCGCCACGGGGCGCGGGTGGTCACTGTGACCGCTGACTGGGGTGAGTGCGTTTCCAACGACGCCCTTATGGAGGCGCTCGATCACGAGCGCCAGGCCCGGATGGTCGCCGTTGTACATGCCGAGACATCCACCGGCGTGGAGCACCCGCTGGCCGAGCTCGGGGAGCTTCTCCGGGACCGCGACACGCTGCTGATGGCCGACTGCGTGACCTCCTTGGCCGGCGTGCCGCTCGAGGTGGGCGCCTGGGGCGTGGACTTCGCCTACTCGTGCACGCAGAAGTGCCTGGCGGCGCCGCCCGGGATGTCCCCGGTCGCGGTGTCCGAGCGGGCCATGGAACGGCTGCGCGCTCGGCGCACTCCCGTGCCGTTCTCGTTCGACCTTCTGCTCCTCGAGCGCTACTGGGTCGAGCGGCCCGCGGCGTACCACCACACGGCGCCGATCCTCGGCATCTACGCGCTGCACGAGGCGCTCTGCGGAGTGCTGCGCGAGGGGCTCGAGGCCCGCTGGGCTCGGCACGCCGAGGCGGCGGCGCACCTCCAGAGCGCTCTCGAGGAGCGCGGGCTGGAGCTGCTCGCCGACCCGGAGCACCGGCTGGCGCCGCTCACCGCGGTGCGGGTGCCCGAGGGCATGGACGGCAAGGCGGTCCAGGGCCGCATGCTGCGCGAGCACGGCATCGAGATCGGAGGAGGGCTAGGACCCGACGCCCCCGCCATGTGGCGGATCGGGCTGATGGGCCGGAACGCGTCGGTGGGGACCGCGGACCGGGTGCTTGAGGCCCTGGACGCGGTCCTCGCCGACTCCCCCGTCGCGACTGCGGTCGCGTAGCGCTTAACGGCAGCATTGAAGGGCGGCCCCCAGCCAGGTGGAGGAATCTCGGTGGCGCATATAGCCACTCGGCGCCCCCACCTCGTTCGGGCCGCCCTTCAATGCAAGCCGTTCAGGTGGCCAGGGCGTGGCGGGCCGCGGGTGAGCTGCAGAAGCTCATGAAGGCCTCCACGTCCTCGCGGACCGGGCCTACCGCGCTGCGGACCACGTGCCAGCGGCGCTCCGGGAGGCCGCCGCGGGGGCTGATCGTGTCGAGGAGGCCGAGCTCCAGCTCGAGCTGCACCGCCGCTCGTGACTGAAGGGCTATCCCCAGGCCGGCGCGGGCCGCCTGCTTGATCGCTCCGTTCGAGCCGAGTGTCAGCACTTTGGGCGAGATACCGCACAACGACAGGAACTCCTCGCAAAGAGTCCGCGTGCCCGATCCCGGCTCGCGGAGGAGCCACGGTCGGGACCCCAGTTCCTCCATTGCAACCCACCGACGCCGGGCGAGCGGATCGTCCGAGCTGGTAATCAAACAGAACTCGTTGTCCGCGAAGTCCACGCCGGCGAGCCGCTCGTCGTCCGGGATGCGACCGGTCACCGCCACGTCCACGGTGTGGTCGAGCAGGCGCTGGAAGACCACCTCGCGGTTGCCCACGTCCAGGCTGATCTCGAGGTCGGGGCGGCGCTCGCGGAATGCCTGGATCAGCTGCGGCACCAGGTACTCCCCGGCGGTCGTGACGGCGCTGATCCGCAGCGTCTGAGCCTCCGCCTCCTCCGTCTCGCGCGCCACCCGGGCGCCCTGCTGGAGCAAGCCGAGCACGTCGCTCGCGTACGGGGCGTAGGCGGCTCCCGCGGCCGTGGGGCGCACGGTCCGCCCGGCGCGCTCGGTCAACCTCACCCCCAGCTCACGCTCGAGCGCCGACACCGCGGCGGACACCGACGGCTGCGTGACCACCAGCTCCTTCGCCGCAGCCGTGACCGACCCGCGGCGCACCACCGTCAGAAAGGCCACCAGCTGCGTAAGAGTCACGGCCATGCCCGAAGCAGAACGTATAGATCAGCGTCTAAGCGTGCAACGCCGAATCCGCACCGGTGGGGAAGCGCGGGTCGGCGCGCGGCGGCGAGCCGCCGATGGCCAGCGCGGCCCGGGCGGTGACCACGTGGTACAGGATCAGCAGCTGGACGAGCGCCAGCGAGTCGGAGCGGTGAAGGTCAGTGCCCACCGTGAACTCGCCGAGCCGGCGGATGCGCAGGTGCGAGGCGAAGCTCATCCGCTCCCAGACCGCCTCCTCGAGCTCCGCCGCGTGCGCCGGGTCAAGGTCGCCGGGGATCCGCAGCAGCCACTCGCGCTCGCGCTTGATGAGCGCCGGCCCATCGTTGCTGCCGTCGATCAGTGGCGAGAGGTCGGGGTGCGGGAGCGTGTCCCGGAGGATCACGTCGGCGTCGAGGTTCTCGGCAAACGCGATGAGGATGTCCGCGAATTGGCGCTGCGGCTGCACGAACTCGTCGGCGTCCGCCTGGCGCGAGTCGAGCTCCGCCAGCACCTCGTCGGTCGTGTACCCCCGCCGCGTGCAATCGCGCTTCACCTTCCACGCCCGCCGGAGCTCCTCGGGTGGCGCGAGCACAACGCGCACGTCGTGCAGCGAGCGCATCGTCTCGGTGTGGAAGTTGAGCAGACCCTCCATCACGAGGAACGTGGAGGGCTTCACGTAGGCGGGCGGCTGGAAGGTCCCGTCCTGGTGGCTGTACACCGGCTTCAGCACCGGCTCCCCGCGCCGGAGGTGGACCAGGTGCTGGGTGAGGATGTCGAGGTGGTTGCAGTCGGGGTGCAGCGGCGTGATACCGAGTTCGCGCCGCGAGTCCCGGTCGTAGCGGTGGTAGTCGTCCGCCGAGATATGCGTCACATGCCGTTCCCCGAGCACGCGGAGGAGCCCGCGGGTGAGCGTGGTCTTGCCCGCGCCGGAGTCTCCGACCACGCCCAGGACGATCGCTCTAGGCACCGAGCTTCTCGTAGCGGCCGCCGTGGAAGAGCAGCGGCGTTCCCGGGTTCTGACGGGCGTACTCGACGCGGCCGAGGAACAGCGAGTGGTCCCCTCCCCAGTACGACTTCTCGACCCGCGCGACGAAGTGAGCGAGCGCGCCGTCCACGAGCGGCGTGTCCTTCACCACCTGGAAGCGCGGCTCGACCTGATCCGATCGTCCTGCAAAGCGGTCGGAGAGGGCCGCCTGGGTTTCGCAGAGCACGCTCACTCCATAGTGCATGCCCTCGTGAAGGAGGCCGCACATCTTCGTCCTGCGATCCACGGAGATAAGCACCAGCGGGGGCTCGAGCGAGACGGACATGAAGGCATTGGCCGTCATGCCCGTGGCGAACATCCCCAGGGTTCGGCGGAGGGCGACGGCGGGATCCTGGCCGTCCTCGCCCACGTCGGGCCGCTCCGCCTCCGCGTACTCGTCGTACGGGCTCGCGCCAATTCCGTCTGGCCCGGTGAAGCTGAGCGGAAACTGGAATTCGTTCGGCTCGTTCACGAGCGCGGGCGCTCCTTCTTCGGGTCGTAGAACGGGAAGCCGACCACATTCGCCGGAATGCGCTTCTGGAGGCCGTCGAGCTTGCCGACCTCCACGTCCGTTCCCTCGTCCCCATACTGCACCGCCATCCGGCAGAGCGCGATGTTCTTCCGCAGCAGCGGGCTGCGGGTGCCGCTCGTGACCACCCCCACGCGCTGGCGCCCCACGTACACCTCGTCGCCATGGCCCGCCGTCTCGTTGCCCTCGAGCTCGAGCCCGACGAGCCTGCGCTGCGGGTGCTCCGAGCGCTCGATCAGTGCGTCCTTCCCGACGAAGTCGTCCTCCGAGTCGAGCTTGACCGTGAAGCCGATGCCGGCCTCGAAGGGGTCCACCTGGTCGTCGAACTCGTAGCCCGCGAAGATCAGGCCGGCCTCGATCCGGATCATGTCCAGCGCGGCGAGCCCGAGCGGCTTGAGCCCGTGCGGCTGGCCGGCCTCCCAGATGGCGTCCCACACCGCCGGCCCGTCGTCGGGGTGGCAGAACACCTCGTAGCCGAGCTCACCGGTGTAGCCCGTGCGCGACACGACAACCGGGATCCCCTTGTAGCCGCCGAAGCGGCCGACCAGGAAGCGGAACCACTTCAGCTCGTCGATCCCGGTCTGCGTGGGCGGCGTCCAGACCAGCTTCTTCATGATCTCGCGGCTCTCAGGACCCTGGACCGCGACGTTGTGCAGCTGGTCGGTCGACGGCTTCACGAACACCTTCAGCCCCAGCCGCTCCGCAAGCTCCTTCAGCCACACGCCCGTGTACGGATCGCCGCCGATGAAGCGGAAGTTGTTGTCGGCGAGCCGGAAGACGGTGGCGTCGTCGATCATGCCGCCGGTCTCGTTGCAGACCGCCGTGTAGACCACCTGCCCCACGGCGAGCCGCCGCACGTCGCGCGTGATCGCCTGCTGGATCAGCGCCTCCGCGTCCGGGCCGAGCACCTCCCACTTGCGCAGCGGTGAGAGGTCCATCACCACGGCCTTCTCGCGACACGCCCAGTACTCGCCGATTGCGTCCTCGTTGTTGTAACAGTGCGGCAGCCAGTAGCCCCGATACTCGACGAAGCTCTCGGTGAGCTCGCTCGTGCGCGGGTGGAACGCCGTTTCCTTGGTCAGCACTGGCTCTGCCTCCGGGGTCACGCGGTGGGCGATGGCCGTCGAGAAGCGGTTCTCGGGCGAGTACACGCGCACATGAATGTCTGTGATATCCCAGCCGTTGGCCGGGTCGATGTCGTCTGGGCAGGCCGAGGACGCGCACACGAGGTCGGTTAGCGCCCGCATCAATACGTAGTC
Organism: uncultured Thermoleophilaceae bacterium; assembly: GCA_963774095.1. Lineage (GTDB taxonomy): Bacteria > Actinomycetota > Thermoleophilia > Solirubrobacterales > Thermoleophilaceae > JACVRW01. The sequence continues at coordinate 44,925 of CAVZDS010000002.1, read as the reverse complement.
GCCGGGGCGCGACCACGGCTCGTCGGTGACGATCACGTTGTCGTCGTCCACGCGCGTGTTGAAGAAGAAGTTGACCGCCTCCCAGCCGGCGCGCGCGGCGATCCCGTACGGCGTGACCTGCTCGTTGAAGTTCTCCGTGCAGCTGATGTGCCCCGGGTAGCCCATGTCCTCGTAGTAGCGGCGCGTGCAGGCCAGGCCGAAGGTGTCGTGGCGGCCGACCGTGTCGCGCACCACCTGAACGAGCGGGTCCATGTCCACGTCGAAGAACTTGCTGTAGAGGCCGGGCAGCGGGTACGCCGCGCCCATCAGCGTGCGGGTCGTGACCCCGTCCATGCCGCGTTCGAGCCCGTTCTCGAGCTTCTGCCTGTGGAAGGCGAGGAAGTCCGAGCACTGGCGCCCGCGCACGTCGATCACCTGGATGTACTCGCCCTCGCGCACCTCGTAGGACAGCGCGCTGGCCCGGTCCACGCGGAAGTCGAGCCGCGGCTCGGCGAGCGGCTCGGGCAGCTCCGACTCGGCCTCGTCCCGCGGCGCGTCGCGCTTCACCTCGAGCACGAGAGCGGACGCCGGAGGGTCGCCATCCACCAGCCGGCCGCCGGGCGCGGCCACCACCACGAGGGCATCGCGCTCGCACGCGAACGCCTGGGAGGCGCCCGGCGCCCCGTCGGGTCCGAACAGCCGCAGTGCCATCGCGTCGTGCGGGCGTAGCCCGCGCTCGTGCAGAAGGCCGAGGAAGCGATCGTCCGCCCCATTCGCCACCAGCCGACGCAGCACCGTGGCCGGCGCGTCCGCGCTCACGCCGAGCGCGCCCGGGTCGTCGCGGCCGTCCGGCGAGAGCACCGTGAGCTCGGCCGGCTGACCGCCGTCCGGGTCGATCACTGTCACGCGGTCGCCGCCGTGCAGCTCCACAACCGTGGCCGACCCCGGGCGCACCCACCACGTCTCGAAGCTCCGGTCGATCGGCTTGAGACCGGAGACGAGCGAGGGTGCAGTGCGCTGGATCGTCACGCCTTGGCTGGCTCTTTCGACTCGTCCTTGTCGGCCTGCTCCATGAGCTCCTTCGCCAGGTCGCGCTTCGCCGACGCGTCGAGCAGTCGGGTTCAGCCAGGGCGCCTTCGTACAAATATGTACATGGGCGTTCTACCGCATTAAGCTAATCCTGTCCATGGACCTCGCCGCCTTCATCGATCGATACGACCAGGCCTGGAACGACCAGGACGTCGAGACGATCATGTCGATGCACACGCCCGACATGGTGTTCGAGAACCACACCCGCGGAGTCCGCGTGGAGGGGCCGGCCGTCCGGGAGCTGCTCGAGTCGACCTTCGCCCAGCAGCCCGACATGCGCTTCAGCGGCCGGCGCCGCTACATCGGCGACGACTTCGTGGTGAGCGAGTGGACCGCCACCGCCACGGACGACGATGGCCGCCGCATCGAGTGGGACGGCATCGACGTCTTCCCCTTCCGGGACGGCCTGATCGCACGCAAGGACGTGTACTCCGGGTCGCACGCGCCGCGCGTGCTCCCGTGAGCCGGCTCAACCGACGGCAGGCACTCGCCGGCTTCGGGAGCACCAGCCTGGGCGCGTTGCTCGCCGCGTGCAGCGGCGACGATGACGACGCGCCGACCGCGCGCGTCGAGACCTCCGAGGGCACGACGTCGCGCTTCGACGAGGCCGCGACGTGTACGCAGACGGCGGAGCAGACCGAGGGGCCGTTCTACTTCGACGTGGACCGCATCCGCAGCGACATCCGCGAGGACCGCGAGGGCGCGGTGTTCCGCCTCGGCGTGAGAGTTCGCGACGCGGCGGACTGCGAGCCGATCTCGAATGCCATCGTGGACGTCTGGCACTGCGACGCGTCCGGCGGCTACTCCGGCTTCGAGGGCAACGACGGAGAGACCTACCTCCGCGGCGCCCAGGTCACGAACGGCGACGGCATCGTGGAGTTCACGACGATCTATCCCGGCTGGTATCCCGGCCGCACGGTGCACACCCACGCCAAGGTGCACATCGACAAGCAGACAGTGCTGACCACGCAGTTCTACTTCGACGACGAGTTCAGCACCAAGGTCTTCGGGGACGACGCCTACGCGTCAGCCGCCGGCCGCGACGTATTCAACGACGGCGACGGCATCTACGACCGCAGCCTCGAGCTCACGCTGTCGAACGAGCCCGAGGGCTACCGCGGCCTCATCACGCTCGACGTGGCAAGCGCCTAGCCGTCCGGAGCGATCCAGATCAGGCAGGCCGCCTGGCGCCGAAGCCGGCGTGCCAGCAGGCGGAAGCGCACGCGACCCGTGAGCTTCAGGTCCGGGCCGAACACGAGCAGGCCGGCGTCGCGTTCCGACACGATCTCGAGCAGCGCCTTCACCGGCCTGCGCGTGGTCACCCGAAGCAACTCGGTCTTCACTCCCAGCTCGGCGGCGCGCGCGGCGGTGGCGCGTACCGCGTCCAGGTCCTCCTCATGCGGCAGGTTCAACCCCTCCGGGCCCACCAGCGCAAGCGTCGTGGGGTACGGCATGAGGCGCAGGATGTTCACGAGCACCAGCGGCACGCCGGCCTCCAACGCGCTGTCGATCGCCATCCGCTCGGCACTCGGATCCACCCGCACGGACAGGGTGGCCAGGACCACCGGCCGCGCGCGGGTGGGCGCGCTCAACGCGCCGGTTAGGTCATCTCGACGATCCGCGAGCTTCGACATACGCCCAAATTGGGGACCCGTTTCGTTGACGTGCGTCCGTAACGCATGGTACAAGGGGCGCTGTACCAATTGGTACGTCCGCTGGTCGCCGACTACTCGAGGGAGAGGAAGGGTCCATGGCGCATGCCGAGGTAGAGGAGAGGCAGCTCCTCAAGGCGATGACGTGGTGGGACGGCTTCGTGATCGCACTGGCCAACCCGGGGTTCCTGATTGCGGCGCTGGGCGCCTCGATCGGTGTTCTGGGCACGACGGGTGCGTTCGTCCTGTGGACGGTCTCGGTCCTGATCGGCGCGCTTCAGAACAACGTCTATGCCGAGATGGCCACGATGTTCCCGGAGAAGGCCGGCGGCATCTCCCTCTATGCGCATGAGGCCTGGCGCAGGTACCTGACGTTCATCGGGCCGGTGGCGACCTTCGGCTACTGGTTCGCGTGGTCGAGCGTCCTCGCGATCAACGGCTACGTGATCGGCACGCTTGCCCAGGCCGAGTGGTTCTCCGACTCGACGTTCTCCGCAGGAAGTCGGCGCCTTCCAGTGGAACCTGGCGATCTGGATCGGCATCGGCTGCATCCTCGCCGTCTGGCTCTTCAACATCTTCGGCGTGCGGCCGGCCGTGTGGCTCAGCTACGTGACCGGCGGCCTGATGATCCTGCCGGTTGCTGCGCTCATGTTCCTGCCCTACATCACGGGCGACTGGTCGAGCGACAACATGACCTGGGAGATCGGCTCCGGCGGCGGCCTCGGCCTCGCGTTGGTGTGGCTCTACTTCATGGGGTGGTCGGCCTACGGCTTCGAGGCGGTGGCGGCGTTCGCGCCCGAGTACCACAACCCCGAGACCGACACGCCGCGGGCGCTGCGCGCCTCGGCGGCCTTCTCGGTGCTGGTCTACGCGCTGCTGCCGCTCGGCCTCGGCGGAACGCTCGGCACCGCAACCGTTGCCGAGGACGCGACAGCGATCGCGTTCTACAAGCAGGCCTTCGACGCGATCGTCGGCAACGCGCTCGGGCACGTGCTGATCGCCTGCCTGATCGCCGGGCTGCTGCTCTCGATGAACACGGCGACCATGGACGGATCCCGAGCTCTCTACGGCATCTCCCAGGACGGCATGACGACCAAGTGGCTCGGCCGCCTCAACCGCTACAGCGTGCCGGGCATCGCGATGACGCTGGACGTGATCCTGAACCTGTGGCTGATCTCGTACTTCGGCTACCCGCTCGACATCCTCGCGGCGGGCAACCTCGGCTACATGCTCGCGCACGTGTTCGCGCTCAGCGGCTTCCTGCTGCTGCGCAAGGACCGGCCCAACTGGCCACGGCCGATCAAGCTCGCGAGCGCGTGGATCCCGATCGCGGCGCTGCTCGCCGCGGTCAACCTCCTGTTCATCGTGGTCGGCGGGTTCGTCTACGCCGACAAATACGGCTACGGCTGGGACAAGACCCGCATCGGCATCATCGTGCTGGCCGTGGGCCTGCTGCTCTACATCTACCGCCACGTCGTCGAGGACCGCACCGGGATCCGCCTGCGCGAGGAAACGCCGGACATGCCCCCCGACACCGCCCCCGCCACACCAGCCGCCACACCAGCCATCTAGCCGCCGGCGCCCGGCCCAGTGGCGACCGGTCGATGCCTGTGCGGCGCAGTTGCCTACCGAGTACGGGGTCCGCTCGGTGGTGTTCTGATTTGCCACTGCGAGGAGTGCCGCCGCTGGCACGGCCATGCCTCCGCGACCACCGCTGTCGCAAGAGAGGATCTCATCCTGCTCGACGAACAGGGGCTTCGTTGGATCCAAAGTCCGCGAAGCGACGCGGGGGCACGGCGAGGCTTCTGCGTCGAGTGCGGCTCGAGCCTGTTCTGGGACGCCCCGGGATACGAAACGATCAGCATCGCCGCCGGGACGCTCGACCCTCCGACAGGGCTCCGCGAAGCCAGCCATTGGTTTGTCTCGCAAGCCGGCGATTACTACGTGCTGCCCAACGATGGCCTGCCACGGCACGAGCGCAGTGGCGAAGGAGAGCTTTCCTGACCCACGCTGGCCTCGCCGCGCGCGCTCCGATAGGGTCCTCGTGCACAAATTCGTCCAGCAAAGGGGTGGGATGTCGACGACCGCGTTGAAGCGAAGCGCCTTCTACGACGCGCAGGACCAGCTTGGCGCCGCGTGGACGGACTGGGAGGGATGGGCCTGGGCCGACCACTTCGGTGACGCCGCGGCCGAGCACGAGGCAACACGCAATGCCTGCAATGTCTGGGACGAGTCGCCGCTGCGCAAGTGGGACATGAGAGGCCCCGACGCTCTGGCACTCGCAGACGTCCTATTCACGAACGACATGTCCGTGCTCGAGGTCGGACAGGTGCGCTACGGCGCCATCTGCGACGAGGACGGCCGGATGATCATGGACGGCACGATCTTCAAGCTGGCCGACGACCACTGCTTCTCGATCACAAGCTACGACTCCGACCTCGACTGGTACCGGCAGGTCGCCTCTGACCGCGGCATGAACGTCGAAATCGAGGACGTCACCGGCGAAATGCCTCATCTACAGGTCCAGGGGCCGAAGTCGCGCGAGATCCTGGCGTCGATCACCGAGGGCGCCGATCTCTCCCAACTGCGCTACTTCCGGTTCGTGCCGGAGGCTAAGGTGGGCGGCGTTCCGTGTCTTGTCTCGCGTACGGGCTATTCGGGGGAGCTGGGCTACGAGCTCTACTGCGAGCCGCAGGCCGCCGACTGAGCTCTGGAAGGTCGTACTCGACGCGGGCCGGCCACAGGGAATGCTGCCGATCGGCCTGTCGGCCATTGAGACGATCCGGATCGAGGCCGGGCTTCTGTTTCCTGACGTCGACTACTTCCAGCACAAGACCGATCCCTACGAAGTGCGCCTGGACAAGATGGTGAAGCTCGACAAGCCAGGCGATTTCGTTGGCAAGCAGGCGCTTCAGCGGATCGCCGCCGAAGGCACGCCGCGCCTGCTGACGACGCTTCGGATCCAGGGCGACGAGACGCCCGAGTACGGCGCCATCGTCACACAGGACGGGCGCGAGGTTGGGATCGTTCGGAGTCCGGCCAAGAGCCCGACCTTCGGAGAGCAGATCGCAATGGCTGCGATCGACCGGGAGCTGGGCAGGGAGGGCACCCAGGTCGAGGTGTCACTCGGCGACGGCACCGTCGGCGCCACGACCGCGCCGTTCCCGCTCTACGACACGAAGAAGACGCGGCCGCGCTCCTGATGCGACATCAGAGCCGTTCCTCGATTAGCTCCGTCAGCTCGCGCAGCTCGATCTGGCCTGCCTGGCCTGAAGTCTTGATTGCGTCCTCGTACATCGTCACATCCTTCGGGCAGCTGACCACGAAGTAGTCGAGCTTCCCGAGCGACACGGCTTCGCGGATGCGGTTCTCGGACGGCCGCTCGACACCGGGCTCGTCCGGGATCCAGATGCGCCCGCCGCCCGCGCCGCAACAGAACGAGTTGTCGCGGTTGCGAGGCATCTCGACGAGCGTGCACCCCAAGCGTTCCAGGATCTGCCGCGGCGCCTCGTAGCCGCCGTTGTGGCGTCCTAGGTAGCAGGGGTCGTGGTAGGTGACGCGGTAGCCGAGCCGCTCGCCCAACGCCAGCCGGCCATCCTCCAGCAGCTCGAGCAGCAGCTCGGTGTGATGCATCACCTTCCACGAACCGGCGAGCTCCTCGGATATCAGCTCCGGATACTCGTTGCGCAGCGTGTTGAGCGAGTGCGGATCGCTCGTGACGATCCGGTTGAATTCGCACTCCTCGAGCGTCGCGATGTTGTTCTCGGCGAGCGCCTCGAAGAGGCCCTCCTCGCCCACCCGGCGTACGTCGTTGCCGGAATTGGACTCGCCCTCGTAGAGGATCCCGAAGTCGAGCCCGGCGGCTCGGAAGATGCGTGCCAGCGATCGGCTGACGTTCTGGCTGCGCGGGTCGAATGAGGCGTAGTCGCCGACGAACCAGAGCACGTCGACGGACTCCGTGCGCGCGTCCTTTACCTCGAAGTCGAGCTCCTCGGTCCAGCGGCCGCGTTTGCGGGCGCGCTCACCGAACGAGTTGCCCGACTTTTGGATCGTCTCGAGCGTCGCCTGGAGGTTGGCGGGCAGCTCACCCTCCTCGACCAGACGGCGGCGGAGCTGGTTGATGATCGGCGCCTGCTCGATCCCCACGGGGCAGGCCTCGACACAGGCGTTGCACTGCATGCACGACCAGACCGTGTCGGCGCGCACCCCGTCGTCACGAACGACCGGCCGGGCGAAGGCTCCGCCTGCGTCCTGCTGCCCATTGATCAGCACTCCGAGCACGCCGCCGATGCCCACCTCGCGCATCGCGGCATTCGACTGCTCGCGCAGCTCGAGCACAACGTCGCGCGGCGACAGCGGCCTACCGGTCGCCAGTGCGGGGCATGCCTCGTGGCACTTGCCGCACTTCGTGCATGCGTCGAGATGGAGCAGATGCACTCCGGTGAAGTCCGCTAGCGACCGGTAGCCGGCGGGCTCGGAAAGCCGTTCCGCCGGGATCGACTTCAGTCGCTTGCCCGCCATAGGGTCGCGCACCACGAGCGAGGCGAAGCTCGCCAGCATGTGCGATGCCTTGGTATAGGGAATCGCCGCTACGAAGGCGATCGCCAACAGCCCGTGCGACCACCAGAGAGCGTGCCTCACGGCGCGCAGCGCGCCGTCGCTCGCGCCGAGCGCGTCGAAGCCCTGGGCCGCGACCCAGCCCGCGGGCGAGAACTCGTCGTAACCTGGCTGGTCCATCGCGATCCGCGCGCCCTCGAGTACGTAGCCGGAGAGGGCAAGGACGAGCAGGATGCCGACGAATGCCCAGTCGCCGACGCGGTAGCCCGTGCGCTCGTCGGTGTCCCGATCGGGGCGGGCGTAGTCGAGCTTCGCTGGCCGAAGGATGCCCTCGCCGGATCATCATCAGAGCGATCCCTGCGATCAGCGCCATTCCGAGCACGTCCAGGACGATCGAGTAGCCGAGATAGAAGTTGCCCTCGAAGAAGCGCCAACCGAGCACCGGCTCGGTGAAGTCCGTGTTGATGCCGAGGATCACCGTCCCGATGAAGAGGACGACGAAGCCGTAGAAGATGCCGCGGTGCGCCCAGCCCGCATAGGGATCGCGTCGCCTGATCGAGACGTGACTCAGCAGGATCCGGAGCGCGTTCCGAAACCGGCGTGGAAGTTCTGAGCGGGGCGGCCAGCCGCCGTCGTGCGCTCGGCGATATTTCGCGATCGGGCGGGCCACGCCGTAGGCAAAGACGAGCACCGAGATCCCAGCGCGAGGAGGTACCAGAGCACCTCGAGCGCCGGCTGGAGCTCCCAGAAGACCTCGCGGGTCTTCTCGGCCGCGAGCGGGGCGCTCAATCCTCGAACTGCCCGGCGAGCTCGTCCGCTACGTCGAAGAGGTCCGCGACCGCTCCGTAGTGGGCGACCCTGAAGATAGGGGCCTCGGGATCGGTGTTCACAGCAATGATCGTCTCGGCATTCTGCATCCCGGCGAGGTGCTGGACGGCACCCGAGATCCCGAGCGCGAGGTACACCTTCGGTTTCACGGTCTTGCCCGACTGGCCCACCTGCCGAGCGTTCGAGACCCAGCCCGCGTCCACCAGCGGGCGCGAGACGCTGAGCGTCGCCCCCATCTTGTCGGCCAGCTCCTCGAACTGGCGCAGCGCATCCTGTCTTCAATGCCGCGCCCGACCGACAGGAGGAAGTCGGCCGTGGTGATGTCCACGTCGCCGGTCTCGACCTCGCGGAAGCCGAGGTGCTCGGCGCGCGGCTCGCCAGCCGCCTTCACGGCGCGGGCCTCGGCGGGACCGGAGCCCTCGGCGGCCTCGAAGGCGCCGGCCCGGAGCATCAGCAGCACCGTCTCCTTGCCGGGAAAGTCGAGCTCGACCGAGAGCTTGCCACCGTAGCCGCCGCGCCTGGCGACAGGCCCGTCATCCCACGCGAGCGCGGTCACATCGCTCGCGAACCCGAGCCCGAGCTTCGCCGCCACGGCGGGGCCGAACCCGAGCGAATCGATCGTGTGGCCGAGCAGCACGAGCGCCGGGCTCTCCTGATCGATCAGCGTTTCGAGCGCGCCTTCGTGCACATGGGCCTCAAAGTTCTCGGTCGGTGCCGCGACCGTGAGCACTTCGTCGACCCCGGCGACGCCGAGCGCCGGCGCGTGCTGTTCCGCGTCCGCCCCGACGACAGCCACGGCCACTCGGCCGCCGGCCTGATCCTTGAGGGTAAGCGCGGCGCCGATCAGCTCCAGCGACACCTCGCGCAGCTCCCCGCGGCGGCTCTCAGCCATTACGAGGATGCCGCTCATCCGCTCATCCGCTCCTTCACTATCTCGGCGATCCGCTCAGCGACCGCGGACGCCGACCCGTTCAGCATCTCCGCGCCCCCGCCGACATCGGGGCGGGCGATCGAGCGCACATGCGAGCCGGCGGCGGCCGCTAGCGCTTCCGCGTCCAGCCCCAGGTTTGCCGGCGAGGTCACGTCGAGCGGCTTCTCCTTGGCCTGCTTAAGCGCCCGCAGGTTCGCGTAGCGAGGCTCGTTGATCCCGGTCTGGATTGTGAACAGCGCCGGCAAGTCGACTCGCAGCCGCTCCACCAAGCCGCCCTCCAGCTCCCGTTCGACTGTGGCCGACCTCGAGCCTGAGTCGTAGTCAAGCGCCTTCACGACGGCCACGCGCGACAGCCCCAGGTGGGCCGCCAAGGCGACGCCCGTGGCGCTGTGCACGCCGTCGCTTGACTGAACCCCACACAGGACGAGGTCCGGCGACTCTCGCTCGACGGCGGCGGCCAGCACGCGTGCGACGGCGAGTGGGTCGGCGCCGTCAAGCGAGTCGTCCCAGATGCGCTGCGCGCGGTCCGCCCCCTTGGCGAGGCACGCGCGCAACCCCTCTTCCGCCTCCTCGTCGCCGACGGAGACCACCAAGACCTCCCCCTCGCCCTCGCCCTCGCGGAGTTGGAGGGCTGTCTCGACCGAGAACTCGTCCCACTCGTTCAACTCCCAGTCGAGCGCGTCCGTGTCCACGCCCGGCCGGTCGTCGAGCAGCTCGAACTCCTCGTCGAGGACCGCTACCTGCTTGACGGGAACGACGATCTTCATCCGCTACCGGGTCACGATCGGCTCGACATCTGGCGTGTTCAGCAGCATCCGGTCGTAGTCCTGGTTCGTCACCTCGCCCCACAGGCGCCGCTCGCGGATGAACGGGAGCGGCATCGCCGGATTCGGGCTGTCGATCTCCCGCGCGAGCCGGTGGCCGTCGAAGATGCAGTCCGGCATCATCCGCGGTGCCGCGGCGTCGCCGATCATGTAGACGGCCTCGATCCCCTCCCGCTCGAGCGCCTCCTTGTCGGAGCGCAGCTCGTGGTAGAGCTCGTCGTCGGAAACGCGCTGGGTGCAGAGCACGACGGTGTCGACCTCGAACTCGTCCTTGTGGGCGGGGTTCCAGACGTTGAAGGCGCGGCAAACGCCGGGCTCGATCTTCTCGAGCATCGTGTAGGGGTGGATCTTCACCCCGAGCCTGTGGAGGTCACGGTGGAGCATCGGCGCTTCGAGCGTGAACTCCATGTAGTTCGCGACATCGCCCATCTGCGTCAGCAGGGTCACGTCGTGCCCCGCCCCGGCGAGCTTCTGCGCGACCGACACGCCCATGTAATAGCCCTCGTTCTCGAGGACGAGCACGCGGTTGCCGATCTGCTTGTCCCCCATGACGACCTCGTCGGGAGTGAGCTGCCAGTCGAGCGATGTGTCGGCACCGTCGATCGGAGCGTGGGTCGCGGGGTTCAGGCCGTCGGTCGCGAAGTGGCACCCGGTGGCGACGATCACGATCTCGGCCCCGTACTCGAGGATGTCCTGGGTGGACAGGCGCGAGTTCAGGTGCACCTCGACGTTCTTCAGCTTGTCGAGCTGGATCTGGCGATAGTTGACGATCCGCTTCCACTCGCCCAGCCCGCGAGCGGTGCCGCGGGCGAGGTTCTCGTTGCCGTCGGAGTGGCCGAGCTGCGAGATCCAGTTGACGCAGCCGCCGATCTCCTTGTCCGCCTCGACGAGGTGAACCGCTGACATGTCGCGCTTGCCGAGAACCATCGCGCACTCCATGCCCGCCGGGCCGGCGCCGATGACGAGGACGCCCTTCTCGCGGTTGGCGGCCGGGTGGAACTTCTCCGGGTGCCAGCCGCGCCTGTACTCCTCGCCGGCTGTGGCGTTCTGGGTGCAGATCATCGGCGGACCGCCGATCTCCCAGCGCGAGATGCACTGGTTGCAGCCGATGCACTCGCGGATGTCGTCCGGTCGTCCCTCTTCGATCTTCCGCGGCAGGAACGGGTCGGAGATGGATGGGCGCGCCGCGCCGATGATGTCGAACTGCCCCGAGTTGATGATCGCGACCATCGTGTCGGGGTTCGTGATCCGGCCCACGCCGACGACCGGCTTGTTCGTGTGGTCGCCCGCCTTGACCTGGCCGGTGAAGGGCTTCTCGTGGTTCTCCTCGAAGAAGCGCGACGGCCCCGCGTTCTGGCCCCATTCGGCGATGTCGCCGACCGTCAGGTCCCAGAGGTCGACCAGATCGTCGACGTATTCGACGAACCGCACGCCGTCCTCGCCGATCTCGATCGAGGACGGTCCGTAGAGCGTGTCGACCGCGAAGCGCGAGGCGATCGCGCAATCGTCACCGACGGCCTCGCGCACCTGCTCCAGGCACTCCTTCCAAAAACGGGCGCGGTTCTCGAAGCTGCCGCCGTACTCGTCCGTGCGCTTGTTGTAGAAGGGGGAGAGAAATTGGAGCGGCAGGTAGGAGTGAGCGCCGTAGACGTAGACGATGTCGAAGCCCGCTTCGCGGGCGCGCACGGCGGCGTCCACGTACATCTTCTGGACCAGCTTGACGTCGTCCCTGTCCATGTATCGCGGATGTGTGTTGACCTCGAAGTCCGACGGGATCTGGGACGGCCCGCGCGGGTTGTGGCGTGACTCCATGCACGGCGCGTGCGGCCCGCCGTACCAGAGCTCGATGCCGGCGAGGGCTCCGAAGCTATGGAGCCGGTCGCACATAACCGCCAGGTTGCGCACGTCGTCGTCATCCCAGATTCGCGCGGACACACGATGGGTGTCGTCCGACTCGGGATGGATCGAGCAGTACTCGGTACAGATCGCGCCCCAGCCACCTTCTGCCTTCATGCCCCTGTGGTAGGCCTGGAAGCCCGGCTTTTCGGATCCCGCCCCGATGCAGTGGGGCACTTGGTAGAAGCGATTCTTCAGCGTCTTTGGCCCAAGCTGGATGGGCTCGAACAGGATGTCGTACTTCGGGTCGCGCGCCACGTCTTTGCCCTCCGCCGGGTACACCGCCGAACAAATAGGTACAAGCGGCTTTTATCGCATTCCGCGGCGCGTGTCCATACTCGCCGAAGCAGTGTCCCGGTCGCCGTGCCGTAGTGCGAGCCGTACGCGGCGGTTTGACGCGGTCGGAACGGCGTGGTAGAACGCTCCGGCTTGACTTGTACCAATTGGTTAATTGGTACTCCGCGCGCATCATCGAGAGGGGGAAGTCCATGGCGCATGCCGAGGTAGAGGAGAGGCAGCTCCTCAAGGCGATGACGTGGTGGGACGGCTTCGTGATCGCACTGGCCAACCCGGGGTTCCTGATCGCGGCGCTGGGCGCCTCGATCGGTGTTCTGGGCACGACGGGTGCGTTCGTCCTGTGGACGGTTTCGGTCCTGATCGGCGCGCTTCAGAACAACGTCTATGCCGAGATGGCCACGATGTTCCCGGAGAAGGCCGGCGGCATCTCCCTCTATGCGCATGAGGCCTGGCGCAGGTACCTGACGTTCATCGGGCCGGTGGTGACCTTCGGCTACTGGTTCGCGTGGTCGAGCGTCCTCGCGATCAACGGCTACGTGATCGGCACGCTGGCCCAGGTCGAGTGGTTCTCGGACTCGACGTTCTCGCAGGAAGTCGGCGCCTTCCAGTGGAACCTGGCGATCTGGATCGGCATCGGCTGCATCCTCGCCGTCTGGCTCTTCAACATCTTCGGCGTGCGGCCGGCCGTGTGGCTCAGCTACGTGACCGGCGGCCTGATGATCCTGCCGGTTGCTGCGCTCATGTTCCTGCCCTACATCACGGGCGACTGGTCGAGCGACAACATGACCTGGGAGATCGGCTCCGGCGGCGGCCTCGGCCTCGCGCTGGTGTGGCTCTACTTCATGGGGTGGTCGGCCTACGGCTTCGAGGCGGTGGCGGCGTTCGCGCCGGAGTACCACAACCCCGAGACCGACACGCCGCGGGCGCTGCGCGCCTCGGCGGCCTTCTCGGTGCTGGTCTACGCGCTGCTGCCGCTCGGCCTCGGCGGAACGCTCGGCACCGCAACCGTTGCCGAGGACGCGACAGCGATCGCGTTCTACAAGCAGGCCTTCGACGCGATCGTCGGCAACGCGCTCGGGCACGTGCTGATCGCCTGCCTGATCGCCGGGCTGCTGCTCTCGATGAACACGGCGACCATGGACGGATCCCGAGCTCTCTACGGCATCTCCCAGGACGGCATGACGACCAAGTGGCTCGGCCGCCTCAACCGCTACAGCGTGCCGGGCATCGCGATGACGCTGGACGTGATCCTGAACCTGTGGCTGATCTCCTACTTCGGCTACCCGCTCGACATCCTCGCGGCGGGCAACCTCGGCTACATGCTCGCGCACGTGTTCGCGCTCAGCGGCTTCCTGCTGCTGCGCAAGGACCGGCCCAACTGGCCACGGCCGATCAAGCTCGCGAGCGCGTGGATCCCGATCGCGGCGCTGCTCGCCGCGGTCAACCTCCTGTTCATCGTGGTCGGCGGGTTCGTCTACGCCGACAAATACGGCTACGGCTGGGACAAGACCCGCATCGGCATCATCGTGCTGGCCGTGGGCCTGCTGCTCTACATCTACCGCCACGTCGTCGAGGACCGCACCGGGATCCGGCTGCGCGAGGAAACGCCGGACATGCCCCCCGCAGCGGAGCCGCAGGCGGCCGCGCCCGCCGGGGTGTAGCGAGGGTCAGTCTGGGCGGAGCTCCCACCTCGGGAGCTCCGCTACAGCCCTGCGGTAGCGCCTGCGGTAGAACGGGCGGACGAAGTAGAACCACAGCATCAGCCCGAGCGGCAGCAGGATGAAGACCGAGAAGATGTTGCCTGTGAGCGTGAAGAACATCGCCAGGCCGAGGATCGTCAGCCCGTAGACCACCGGCAGGATGCGGTAGCGAAGCTGGGTCTTGCGGATCGCCTGGTACTGCTCGGCGGGGATCTGGTTCGTGTCCCAGCGCTTCCCGCACTTCTCGCACGTCCAGTCCTCGCCGTAGGCAAGGTCGCGCTTCTCACCGCACTCGCACGTGATCGAGATCGGCGGCCCCCGCAGCACCGCACCGGGCTGCTCATGGCCGAGGCGCTCGCGCTCGGCGCGCTGCGCGGCGCGCTTCTTTCGATTCCAGGGCGCAACGAGAGGCATGGCGCCCGATGCTACTTCGCTACCGCCGTCAGGCGTGAGCGACGACCTCGCGGACCTCGACGCTGTCGAGCGTGACGGCGTCGTTGTCCGGTGCCTGCGCCTGGATCATCTGCGCCGCCCCGTTGGCGGCTTCTTCCGATTCGAGCACGATCATCGACACGCCGCGGTTGTCCTCGGAGCGGGTCCAGTAGCCGGCCACGAAACCGGGTGCTTGCGAGGCCTGCGGCACGATCCGCTCGTTCAGAATCTGGACGGCGCGATCGAAGTCGATGATGGTCACGTTAACCAGAACCGCGTGCACGATGCCCTCCTTGGTCGCTCGTGCGCCGAGCCTACTCCTGCGCGATGCTGTTAGCCGATGAGAGCTGAGGACCTCGACACCGTTCGCCTCGCTTACGACGCCTTCGCCAGCGGCGACTTCGAAAAGCTGAGGACGTTCCTCGCTCCCGACATCGAATGGCGGACCACCCCGGAGGTCCCGTTCATGGGCAACTACGTGGGCCTACACGAGTTCCTGCGCGGGATGGACGAGTGGACAAGTGCGTTCGACGATGTGACGACGCAGGTGGAGGAGATGATCGACGCCGGTGACAGCGTGATCGTCTATCACCGGATGCGCGGCCGAGGCAGGGACAGCGGAGTCGAGGTCGACCTCGCGATCTACCAGGTCGTCGGCGTGCGGAACGGGCAGCTCGTGCGCATGCATGACTACTCGACGCGCGACGAGGCGCTCGAGGCGGCGAGGCAACAGCAGCCAGGCCCTCGGAACGAGGAGAAGCTTCGAGCCTTCTGGGAAGCATGGACGCCGCGGCGGCGAGATGGACATGTCGTTCCTCGACCCGGAGGTCGTCTACGAGGACTCGAACCTGCCGGACCACGTCGGCGAGGAGTACCGCGGCCACGAGGCGATCGCGAGGGCGACCGAGCGCTGGCTCGAGCCCTACGAGAGCCTGACGATCGAGTTGGAGCGAATCGTCGGAAGCGGTGACCGCCTCGTCTCGATCCATCGCGCCCACTCGAAGGCGCGCTACACCGGCATCGAGGAAGAGGGGCCGCTCGCCTATCTGTTTACGTTCCGAGACGGGAAGGTCATCCACTTCCGCTCGTATCGAGACCCGGCCGAAGCTCTCGAAGCTGCCGGGCTGCCCGCAAAGGAGTAGGCTGGTGGTACTGGCCCTGCGGCCATCAACCCCGGCCCCCAGAGAGCACCGACAGCCGAAGCGCTAGCAAAGCGCCAGGCAACAGACTCAGAGGCGCACGGGATTCCTGCGGGGCCAGTCTTTCGTCCCGCGTCAGCTCCAGGGGTAGGGGCTGTTCGAGACCGGGTGCAGGTCGCCTGTCGCGAAGCGCTCGTACCTGAACGGGTGCAGCAGGCTGGAGTGCTCGCCGAGGACGGTGCGGGCGACCTCGCGGCCCACGGCGATCATCTTGTAGCCGTGGTTCGAGTCGGCCACTACGAAGACGTTCGGTCGCATGTAGTCGAACACAGGGAAGTTGTCGGCGGTGAAGGCACCCACGCCGCCCGAGCGCACGTCGCGGTACTTCGGGCGCGCGCCCTCGAAGCGCTCCATGCAGTGTGAGAGCGCCGCGCACCAGAGGTCGGGGAAGCTGTCCTCGGCCGAGCCGGTCGGGTACGGGTCCACCTGGAAGTCGTGGCCCTTCGGCAGCGGCGACGCGCCGCCCTGCACGCTGTCCCTGTCCTGCTTGAAGTACACGCCCCACTGCTCGTCGGTGATGAGGGTGCCGTCGTCGGCGTGGAGCGGCGCGTGGCTGTCCACGTGGAGCACTGGCGGGAGCAGGCCGGTGGCGGTCACGAAGATGCTCGGGTCGACGTCGATCTCGCCCTCCTGGAGGTACCAGTAGGTCCACATCTCGCGCTCCTCGCCCGCCACCTCGAGCCGGCGCGGGAGGCCGAGCAGCTCCCACATGTTCGCCACCCAGGGGCCCACCGCCACGATCACCTGGTCGACGTTGATGCGCCCCTCGTTCGTCTCCACCGAAGTCACGGCGCCCGAGTCGTCGAGCTCGAAGCCGGTCACCTCCACGCCCTCGGCGATCACGGCGCCCGCCTGGAGCGCCTTCTGCGCGAGGCCGTGGATCGACTCCTTGTTGAACGCGAAGCCGCCGCGGTGCTCGTGCAGGCAGACGCTGAGGCCGGGCGCGCGCCAGTCGGGGAAGAGCAGCCGCATGTGGGCGGCCACGTCGGCCTCCCCCAGGATCAGGTCGGACTCGTAGCCGATGCGCTGCTGGCGCTCGTGGACGGTGGTGAGGTCGTCCTCCTGGGCGCCGTCGCCGAGCGCGATGTAGCCGGAGCCGTGGTAGTGGAGCGTCTCGGGGTCCGACTCCCAGATCTCCACGCAGGCGGCCATCAGCTCGCTCATCGCGGGCTGGAAGTAGTTGTTGCGCACGACCCCGCAGGCGATCCCGGACGCGCCGGCGGCCACGCCGGTCTTGTCGACCACCAGCACCTCCTCGCCCCGCTCGGCGAGGTGCCAGGCGGTCGAGAGGCCGTGCACGCCGGCCCCGATCACGAGGTACGGAACGTTAAGGGACTGTCCCTTTAAGTTGGCGTCCGCCATCAGTGGAGCGGCGGTTCCCAGCCCTCGAGCACGTTGGGCTGCCAGTCCGCGCCGACCGTCCTCGAGCCCTCGACCCAGGGACCCAGCTCAGGCTGAAGGAACTTGCAGTGTTTCTCCTTGAGGCGAATCCCGTAGGAATTCCCCGACTGGAGATGGGCGATGAGCACCTTCCGAGCAATCTCGTTCTCGCGCCCCTCGGGGATCGGGAAATAGAGCTTCAGGAAGGAGTTCGAGTAGCGGTCGAAGACGGCGGGCATGCCCTCCTCCTCGAGCAGCTCGATGTCCTCGAGCCAGTTGAGGTCCTGGCCGGGCGTGGCCGCCTCGAGGTCGATGTCCTCTACGGCCGAGATGTCCTCCTGGTACGGGAAGCGCTTGCCCGACAGGTACTCCGAGTCGATCGAGAAGATCTTCTCGGGCTCGCGGGTGCTCGGCAGGATCTCGCTCATCGGCCGGCCTCCTCGCGCACGGCGGGCAGCTCGTCGATCGGGTTCTCGAGGTAGCGGTCGAGCAGCGTCTCGATGCGAGCGAGCGCGTTCTCCTCGGACACGCCCGGGATGTAGTTCGTGCCCGCCAGCGGCACCTTGGCCATCGCTGCGGCCTCGACGGTCAGCGCCGCGAGGTCCTCGGGCTCGAGGCTGTGCACGTTGGTCTTCCCGCACGCGCGCGCGAGCATCTGCACCTCGAGCGTGAGCGTGTGGAGGAAGTTGTAGACGCGGTTGGCCGCCTCCTCCACGTGCAGCCGCTTGCGCAGCTCCGGGTCCTGGGTCGTGATCCCGACCGGGCAGCGACCCGTGTGGCAGTGGTAGCACTGTCCCGCCGGGACGCCGATCGTGCCCTCGTAGTCGGTGACCCCCGGGATCTCCTTGTTGCAGTTGAGCGCCATCAGGGCGGAGTGGCCGATCGCGATGGCGTCGGCGCCGAGCGCGATGCACTTGGCCACGTCGCCGCCGTTGCGGATGCCGCCGGCCACGACGAGGTCGATCTCGTCGGCCAGGCCCACGTCCTCGAGCGCGCGGCGCGCCTCGGGGATCGCCGCCATCAGCGGGATGCCGGTCTCCTCGGCCGCGGTGTGCGGGCCGGCGCCGGTGCCGCCCTCGGCCCCGTCGAGGTAGATGATGTCCGGGCCGCACTTGGCGGCCATGCGCACGTCGTCGTACACGCGCGCGGCGCCGAGCTTCAGCTGGATCGGGATCTCGTAGTTGGTGGCCTCGCGGGTCTCCTGGACCTTGAGGGAGAGGTCATCGGGGCCGAGCCAGTCGGGGTGGCGGGCCGGGGAGCGCTGGTCGATGCCCGCGGGCAGGGAGCGCATCTCCGCGACCTGCTCGGTCACCTTCTGGCCCATCAGGTGGCCGCCGAGGCCGACCTTGCAGCCCTGGCCGATGAAGAACTCGACGGCGTCGGCCAGCATCAGGTGGTGCGGGTTGAACCCGTACCGGCTCTGGATGATCTGGTAGTACCACTTGGTCGACAGGTCGCGCTCCGGCGGGATCATTCCGCCCTCGCCTGAGCAGGTGGCGGTGCCCGCCATGCTCGCGCCCTTGGCGAGCGCCATCTTGGCCTCGAGGCGACAGCGCGCCGAAGCTCATCCCCGTGATGTAGATCGGGATGTCGAGCTCGATCGGCTTCTTGGCGAAGCGCGAGCCGAGCACGGTCCTCGTCACGCACTTCTCGCGATAGCCCTCGATCACGAAGCGCGTGAGGGTGCCGGGCAGGAAGATCAGCTCGTCCCAGTGCGGGATCTTCTTGAACATCGAGAAGCCGCGCATCCGGTAGCGACCGAGCTCGGCCTTCATGTGGATGTCGTCGATGACCTCCGGGCGTGAAGATCTTGCTGCGGCCGAGGACGGTCTTCTGGCTGGGTGCGTTCTCGTCAGCCACTTACAGCACCAGCTTTCGCTCGCTCGGCTCGAGCGAGTCGTAGTTGTAGAGCTTCTTGCCGCACACGAACTTCTGGAACTGCGGCGGGTCGCCGAGGCCGTAGATCCGGAACTTGCGCTGGATCAGCTCCGTGTCGGCGTCGGTCCAGTCGCCCTCGACGCAGTCGATCCCGAGCGCCTTCACCTTGCCGGCCACGTAGAGCGTGCCGTCGTACATGGAGTCGCCGAGGCCGGGGCCGACGTCGCCGCAGATGATCTGGCGGCCGCGCTGCATCATGAAGCCGGTCATCGAGCCAGCGCTCCCCATGACGAGGATCGTGCCGCCCTTCTGATCAATGCCGGTGCGGGCGCCGACCTGGCCTTTCACCACGAGGTCCCCACCCCTTAGGGCGGCGCCCGCCAACGACCCGGCATTGGATTCGATTACGACAACTCCAGACATCATGTTCTCGGCGACCGACCAGCCGACGCGCCCGTTGATCTGCACCTCCGGGCCGTCGATCAGGCCGACGCCGAAATACCCGAGCGACCCTTCAAAGGTGATCCTGCAGCGCTGCAGGATCCCTACGCCCAGGCTGTGTTTTGCCGACGGATTGAGGATGGTTACGTCCTTGACGCCCTCCTCGTAAACCAGCCGTCGCAGTTCCGCATTGATCTTGCGCGTGGTGAGGTCCTTGGCGTCGAACTGCGCCCTGTCGCCGTCGATCTCGGCGACGTTCGGGACCGAGTCGTCCAGCTCGACGAGGCCGCGGGGGTCGAAGAGGACCTCGGCCTCGCCGCCGTTCGTGGCTACCGGGTCCACACCATCACCGCCCCTTCGTAGGGGTCGTAGGTCTCGATCTCACGGTCGACGACCTTGCGAATCGCGATCTCCTCGCTCGCCAGCGCGACGATGTCATCCGACTCGTAGAGCACCAGCGGCTTGGCCCCGAGCTCGTCCTTGGCAACACCCAGCGCGTCCTCCGTCACGCAGATGTACGTGAAGACGCCATCCAGTTCGCTGAGGCTGCGCTGCATCGACTCCTGGAGCGAGTCGCCTTGCGCCATCCGCTCGGCGAGGTAGACGGCGATGATCTCGGAGTCGCACTCGGACTGGAAGCGGTGGCCTGCGCGCTCGAGGCGACGCTTCCACTGGTGGTAGTTCGTGAGCTGCCCGTTGTGGACCACGGCCACGTCCGGGAACGGGTAGGCCCAGTACGGGTGGGCGTTGGCGATGTCCACGTCGGACTCGGTGGCCATGCGCGCGTGGCCGATCGCGTGGGTGCCGATGAAGCTGTCGAGGCCGTAGTCGGCGGCGACGGTCTGCGCGTCGCCGAGGTCCTTCACGATCTCGAGCGTCTTGCCGAGGCTGAGGACCTCGGTACCGCGCACGTCCTCCACATAGTCCGCGAGCTGCTTGAGGTCGCCTTCGTAGCCGAAGGTGACGGTCATCGCGTGGTCGGACGGCCCCTTGATGTCGGCGATGTCCGCGCCGAGCGAGCGCATCCGACCCTCCACGTCGCTGCGCTGCCGGCGATGCCTCTCGGCGAGGTCGAAGTCGTGATGCCCGTTCGACTCGGCGAGCTTCACGTGCATCACGTATCCGTCGCCGGCCGGGCGATAGAGCGCGTACCCGGTCGAGTCCGGGCCGCGGTGCTTCATGGCCTGAAGCATCGCGGTCATGTCCCGGCCGACGTGCCGCTCGCCACCGCCGTCGCGGTAGATGATTCCGGCGATCCCGCACATGGCTTAGCGC
The DNA here is from genome assembly GCA_963774095.1 of uncultured Thermoleophilaceae bacterium. Taxonomy (GTDB): domain Bacteria; phylum Actinomycetota; class Thermoleophilia; order Solirubrobacterales; family Thermoleophilaceae; genus JACVRW01. The sequence goes on along the minus strand of CAVZDS010000002.1, from coordinate 24,567 downwards.
CCCTGCTCCGCGAAGCGTCCGTGCCCCGCGGAGCAGCTCAAGGCAGCACCTCCAGGTACTCGTCGCGCTCCCAATCCGTGACCGCGGCCAGGTAGCGCTCCCACTCGTCGCGCTTGTAGTGCTTGAACACGTCGTAGAGGCGGCCGGGCATGGCGCTCTTGATCAGGTCGTCGGCCTCGAGCGCGTCGAGCGCCGCACCAAGTGAGTCGGGGACCCGCTCGAGCTTCTCGCTCGGCTTGCTGCCGTTCTCGGCCTGCTCGGCGAGGATGTCGTAGGTGTTCCTCGACTGTGGCTCGCCCGGGTCGATCTTGTTGCGGATCCCGTCGAGCCCGGCATACAGCAGCGCCGGGATCGTGAGGTACGGGTTCGAGCTCGAGTCGACGCCGCGGTACTCGAAGCGGCCGCCGCTCGCCACTCGCACGGTGCAGGTGCGGTTCTGCCAGCCCCAGTTCTTGTAGACGGGAGCCCAGAAGCCGAAGTCCCACATGCGGCAGTAGGAGTTCACGGTCGGGTTGCCGACGCACATCAGAGCCCCGAAGTGCGCCAGCATGCCGCCGAGGAAGTAACGCGCCGTGTCGCTCAGCTCCGCCGGCCCGCTCTTGTCGTGGAAGACGTTGTTGCCCTCGTCGTCGATGAGCGTGAAGTGGTGGTGGTGCCCGTTGGCCGAGCACGCCCGTGAACGGCTTCGGCATGAAGGTCGGCAGCAGGCCGTGCTTGCGACCCACCGCGGCGCAGATCTGCCGGTAGGTGGTGATGTTGTCGGCCGTCTTGACGGGGCGGTCGAAGCGGAAGTTCAGCTCGAGCTGGCCGGGGGCGTCCTCGTGGTCGCCGTAGCTCATGTCGAGGCCGAGCGCCTGGCCGTATTCCACGACGTCGAGGAGCACCGGACGCAGTTCCTCGAACTGGTGGATGTGGTAGCAGTAGGGCTTGGTCACGCCCTCGGGCTGAGCGCCGTCCTCGCCCTTCTTGAGCCACATCATCTCCGGCTCGATGCCGATCAGGAACTGGTAGCCGAGCTCCTCCTCGAACTCGGCGACGACGCGCTTGAGGTTCTGGCGCGAGTCGGCGTCGAGGAGCTCTCCCGATTCCGTGTCGTAACAGTCACAGAACACTCGCGCCACTCGGTTGTCCCACGGGAGGATCGCGAAGGTCGAGAGGTCCGCGATGGCGGCGAGCTCGGACTCCTCGGGGCCGAAGCCGATGTAGTCGCCGGCGCGGTCGACGAAGAGGTTGGCGGTGGCGCCGTAGACGAGCTGGTAGCCCTTCTCGGCGACCTGCGGGAAGAAGGAGGCGACGACTCCCTTCCCCATCACACGACCCGTCACCGACACCTGCTGGAAGAAGACGTACTTGATGCCCTCGGACTCGATGCGCTTGGTGATCTGCTCGATCTGCTCGCGCCGGCCCGGCTGGTTGCGGGCCTCCTCGAGCGTCTTGGGCGGCATGGTGGCCCGAGGACTTTCGAGGACGGTCCTCACATCGCCGCCAAACGTCAGGGGGGCCGATGCGTCAACAGTGACGCCGTCGCTCATACGTCTCCTCCGTTGGGTGGGGGCCTAACGAGCCGCGCCCAAGGGCGCGCCGCGACTATAACGCAGTTTTGAGCAAATTTGTATAGGGACGATTGCGGGGAGGTTGAACGCCCGGCGCGCGAGATACTGCGCAGGCGATATCAGCTGCTGAGTCCGAATTCCTTCGCGCGTTCCGAGAGGGTTTCGAGCGCGGAAATCGTGCCTGGAACATGGGGCGACATGAAGACCGCTTATGCCGCGCTTCCGATCAGCTCGAGTACCGATTGGCGCCGACCTGGCCGGAGGCTCGGGTGCTGCGGACCCGGGACGAAGTGATCCCCTTCTTCGAAGTCTTTGAGGAGACCTTCCCTGATGTGCGAACTGCGTCCCATGAGTACCTCGAGGGCGTCGACGGAACCGTAGTAGTCGGGTTTCGGGTGGCTGGGACGGGACGAACGTCGGGTGCGGAAGGGAGATGGAGATTTGGCAGTCTGGGAGCCCCGCGATCAGGACACTTGACCGTGACCCGCGTGACCGAATTCACGAATCGACAAGACGCCGTGGAAGCCGCAGGACTGTCCGAGTAACCGTCACTCGGCCACGGTGTCGCCGTGGCGATGGGCAACCTTCCATTCGCCGCCCTCGCGACGGTACACCTGTGTGGCCCGCAAGGTGTAGCTGCGCGGCTGACCGTCGACGGAGGCCGACGTGTGCTCAAGGCCGGCGGTATAGGCCGTGGCGGTTCATCATCCGCAGCGGGATCTGGGACGACCGCTTCGGCGCGAGCGCGCCGTCATGCACCCCGCGTCCGAGGTCGACAGTCGGGCCCTCGGCGGCATACGCCGCCGCGATCGTCTTGCCGAACTCCTCGCTCATTTGTGCGGATGTATGAGTCAGCCTTGGCGCGCCTGCCGCGTCGCCGCGAAGATCGTCTTGACGATGTAGATCACGGCCAAGAGGAAGAAGGCACCCCCGATGACCGCCCGTACCTGGTCTTCATCGAGCGGCGCACGCTTTGCGACTGGCTGCGCGATCCCGTCCGCCACCTTCTCGCGCCAGCCTTCGAGTCCCGTGTGTCCAAGTTGAGTCGCCGTGTTCATGTCCATCTCCTGGTATCGCCGGCAGTCTCCTACTCTGTGCCCGGCATACCGCGCTGCACACTTACAGCGGGCTAGCTCATAGCGACCGTTCGTGGGCGGCGCGCGCTCTACGTGGGGTAGCCGTCGGCGGCATTAGGGGTAAAGTGCAGGCGCATGCATGGATCTCGGGTTGGTCGATCGATTGTCCTTGCGTTCGCGCTCTTCGCCGCAGCGCTGACTGCCCCCAACCCCGCCGCGCCACCAAGTGGCGCCGAGGGCATCGGCGACTACCTCTTCCCGACACTTGGGGATCTCGGATACGACGCCCGCCACTACGCATTGGACCTGCGCTATGCGAACTGCGGCGCCGGCGCAGCAGGTCAGCGGGATCGTTCGCATGGACGCGGTCGCCTCGGAGAATCTGCGCACGTTCAACCTCGATTTCGACGGCGACAGCTTTGGGACGATCCAGGTGAACGGCGTGCCCGCCGCGGCGCGCCAGGCCGATGAGGACATCGTGATCACCCCGGCGACGATGCTGAGGGCCGGTAGCCCCGTCGTTCTCCGTCGCGGTCCCGTTCACGGCGCAGATCTCCACCCCGGCGCCGAACGACCCGTTCCCGTTTGGTCCGGTTCGCGACGGTGGACGGCTCGGTGACAGCGTTCCAGCCGAACGTCGCGCACCTGAGCTATCCGGTCAACGACCACCCGTCGGACAAGGCCACCTACACGTTCCATCTCGATGTGCCCGACCGGGATCACCGCGGTGGCCAACGGGGTCCGCGACGGGCCGCGCACCGCTGCCAGTGGCGGCACCGTCTACAGCTACCAGGAACGCAGCCCGATGGCCTCCGAGCTCGCTCGAGGTGACCGTCGGCGACCATCGCCGTCATCGACCGCGGGCACCGCTGCCCGGCGTGACGCTGCGCGACGTCTCGTGTCGAACGCCAACCAAGCGCCGCATCGAACCGGCGCCTCATCGCGCCACGCCCGACGCACATGCGCTGGATGGTCGACAAGTGTGGGCCAGTACCCGTTCGAGAACTACGGCGTCCTCGCGGCTGACCAGCAGTTCTTCTACGCGCTCGAGTACGCAGACGCTCTCGCTGCATCCCGAGCTCTTGTTTGATCCTCGATTCGCTCCCGGGCGTCACAGGGCAGCGCTGGTTCTACGAGCCGATCATGGTGCACGAGCTGGCGCACCAGTGGTTCGGCGACAGCGTCGCACCCGAGCGCCTGGAGCGACGTGTGGCTCAACGAGGGCCACGCCACCTGGTACGAGCGCGAAATGGGAGCAGGAGAAGGGCCAGATTGACGAGAACGGCTTCGCCTCGTTTGAGGCGTTCATGCTGACCCAGTACGCCCAGGGCAAATCAGTACCGGGCCCGAATTTGGGCCGGTGGCCCCTCCCGACCCAACAACGACCTGTTCGGGCCTCTTCAGCGACAACGTCTACGGCGGCGGCGCAGCTCGTGCTGTACGCGCTCCAGCAGAAGATCGGCAACACGGCGTTCCCGCGCGATCGAGCGCGAATGGGCGCAGCGCAAACCGCGGTAACAGTCCCTGTCGGCACAGGGGACTTCATCGCGCTCGCGAGTCAGGTCGCGGGCCAGGACCTGACCCGACTTCCTCGAGGCGTGGGTCTACGGCGACCACCGTGCCGCCGATGCCCGGACATCCCGACTGGACATCGGATGCCGCGACGTCCGCGGCGCGGAGCTCGTCGGCCCCTAGCGCCGATTCCGCGCAAGGAATGGAACTGCCGCAGCGGCAGGGTGCCAAGACCCTCCTGCGTTATTGACGAAGACGACTAGCGCCCGCGCACGTTCAGCGTCGCGATCACGCTGCGGGGGCCCTTCTTCGAGACGCCGTGCTCGCGCGTCACGGCCGTGATTGCGCCGCGCTTGCGGGCACGGCGAGCCTCACCAATGCGGGGCCCGGACAACGACTGGGTGAATGTCCTCGCACGCGAGGGCAGGTCCGGCTGGAAGAAGGGCCTGCTGTTCACCCGCACTATGCCTACCAGGAGCGCGACGGCAACACGCCGGCCCAGCACCTGTATCGCTACGAGGCGATTCGGCTCAAGGGCCTCGACAGCGTCGCGACGGCGTACGGCACCACGGACAACGCCGCCCGCGAGGCGATGTACGAGCAGTTGAAGCGCAAGGGCGTTATGCCCGAGCACGAGCAGGGCTAGCAGTTCGGCAAGGAGGGGTCCGCGCTAGGCGCGGACCCCTCGTCGCTAGGCGCGCGACGCCCGCCCTATTGCCGGCACCGGCGGCACGTCCTCCAGCCACGCATCACGTGCAGGTCCAGGCTTCGCGGCAGGAAGATGTCGGTGCTGTGTTCGACCGGGGCGCCTTCGGCGGTGCAGGTCACGTGGTCGATTTCTAGGGCCGCCAGGGTGTCGTCTATGTCGAGGGCTTTGCCGATTCGGTCGCGCTTGCTGATCACGCGGGCTGTTATGTGGGCTCGGGTGTAGGCGACTGGGATGCCCTGCTTCAGCAGGACGTCCAGCACCATTTGGCCCTTCTCCAGCATCGCTTTGATTCGGGGTGGTGCTGGGAGCTCCACGCCGGGGTGGACTACGTCGCGCATCCAGGCGCCGGGTTCGCCGTCCATCAGCAGCACCCGGGTGATGCGGGTTGCCAGCGTGTCGGGAGCGACTCCGAAGAGTTCTGCGGTCTCTGCCGAGAGCGGGCGCTCCTCCACTGACAGGTCGCCCAGCTCTAGCTTCACTCCTCGCTGGCGGGCCAGCTCGCTGTAGCGACACCAGCTTCTCCAGGCCTTCGTCCAGCGAGGTCGATGCGGCTCGGCCCACGTAGGTGCCGCTGCCCTGCCGGCGCACTATTTCGCCCGTGTCCTCCAGGCGCTGGAGCGCGGTGCGCAGCGTTCCGCGCGAATCCCCAGCTGCGCGCTCAGCTCCTGCTCAGGCGGCAGCCGCTCCCCTGGGCGGTGCCGTCCGGTCGCCAGCCACGAGCGCAGCGCTTCCTCCGCTATGTCGACCAGTGAGGGCTTCGTTTCGGGCCTGATCGCCATGCGCCCCCGATCCTAGGTCAGAACAACCCGACCGTTCTACCTTCCGCGTCGATGTCGACGTTCAGCGCCGCCGGCGCCTTGCCCAGTCCGGGCATCTGCTGGATGTCGCCCGCGAGCGGCACCAGCCACCCGGCGCCCGTGTAGGCGCGGATGTCCCTGACCGGGAGGACGAAGTCCTCGGGGGCGTTCAGCAGGGTCGGGTCGGCACTCAGCGACAGGTGCGTCTTCGCCATGCAGATCGGCAGCTTGTCGAGCCCGTCCTCGTGGTACTGCCTGATCTTCTTCTCCGCGTCCATGTACAGCACGATGTCCTTCGCGCCGTACACCTTCGTCGCGACCTTCCTGATCTTCTCCTCGATCGAGTCGTCGTCCTCGTAGATGAGCTGGAACTCGTTCGGCTGCTCGCACGCGTCGGCCACTGCCTCGGCCAGGTCGGCGGCGCCCGCGCCGCCCTGTGCGAAGCCGTCGTTCTGCTCGGCGCCGAACGCGCCGGCCTCGAGCGCGAGCTTCCTGACGAGCTCGACCTCCTCGTCGGTGTCGCCCGGCCGGCGGTTCACCGCCACCACGCACGGCAGCCCGAACGTCTTAACGATCCCGAGATGGCGGCGCAGGTTCGCCGCGCCCTTCTCGACCGCGGCGAGCGCCTCCTTTGCGTCCGCGCGCGGGTCGTCCTCCAGTCCGGCGTGGTGCTTCAACGCGCGCACCGTGGCGACCAGCACCACCGCGCTCGGCTTGATCCCGCCCTTCCGGCACACGATGTCGAAGAACTTCTCCATCCCCATGTCCGAGCCGAAGCCGGACTCGGTGATGACGTAGTCGCCGAGCTTCTGGCCGATCAGGTCCGCCACCAGCGACGAGTTCCCGTGCGCGATGTTCGCGAACGGTCCCGCGTGCATCAGGCAGGGCTGGCCCTCGAGCGTCTGGATGAGGTTGGGCTTCAGCGCGTCCTTCAGCAGGACCGTCATCGCGCCTGCCGCGCCGAGGTCCTCGGCAGTGACCGGCTTGCCGCCGTCGTACGAGTGGGCCACGGTGATCGCCCCGAGGCGTGCGCGCAGGTCGTGCAGGTCGCGCGCCACGGCCAGGATCGCCATCACCTCGGAGGCCGCCGTGATGTCGAACCCCGACTCGCGCGGGTAGCCGTTCGCGCGGCCGCCCAGGCCGAGGGCCACGTGCCGCAGCGCTCGGTCGTTCATGTCGAGAGCCCGCTTCCAGCCCACGCGCAGCGCGTCGATCTTGTGCGGGTTGCCGTGCAGGATCGAGGCGTCCAGCAGCGCGGCGAGCAGGTTGTTGGCCGCGCCGATCGCGTGGATGTCGCCGGTGAAATGGAGGTTCAGGTCCTCCATCGGCACCACCTGGGTCAGTCCGCCGCCGGCGGCACCACCCTTGATGCCGAAGACCGGCCCGAGGGAGGGCTCGCGCAGGCAGAGCACTGGGTTCTTGCCGATCTTGCCGAGGCCCTGGGTGAGCGAGACGGCCGTGGTGGTCTTGCCCTCGCCCGCCTTGGTCGGCGTGACGCCGGCCACGCAGACGATCTTCGCGTTCGGCTGGTCCGCCAGACGGTCGATCACGCCCAGCGAGATCTTCGCCTTGTAGCGCCCGTACGGCTCGAACTCGTCCGGCGTCAGGCCGGTGCGCTCGGCGATGGTCTCGATCGGGAGAAGCTCGGCCTCCTGCGCGATCTCAAGACTGCTCTTCATCCGTGCTCCTTCCCTGCGAGTCAGTGGCTCACCGCGGCCGCGGCGAGCTCGGATACCAGCTTGTCCTCGTAGAACCTCTCCAGCTTGAACGGCTCGATCAGCTCCGGAGTCTTACCTGTCGCCGCCAGCTCGGCCAGTGTCTTTCCGACGATCGGCGCCGCCTTGAACCCGTACGTCCCCCAGCCGGCGCTCACGTAGAACCCGTCGACCTCCGTCTTGCCGAGGATCGGCGAGTAGTCGGGCGAGAGGTCGCACAGCCCCGCCCAGCTGCGCAGCACCCGCGCGCGCTCCAGCTGCGGGAACAGCTCGAGCGAGTGCCGACACACCTCCTGCAGGAAGTTCAGCGTTCCCTGCATCCGGTAGGTGGTCCACGGCTCGATCTCCGCCCCCATGAGGAACTCGCCGCGGTCGGTCTGCGAGATGTACACGTGCATCTGCGACGACACGATCACCACGTCCAGCAGCGGCTTCATCGGCTCGGTCACGAGCGCCTGGAGGATGTGCGTGGTGATCGGCATCGCCACGCCGGCCATGTCGGAGATCAGCGTGGTCCACCCGGCCGTGCAGTTGAGGACGACGGGCGCGCTGATGTCGCCGCGGTTCGTGCGCACGCCGGTGACCTTGCCGTTCGAGCGGTTGATGCCCGTGACCTCGGTGTACGGGTGGATCTCCGCGCCGCCCCTGTCGGCCCCGCGCGCGAGCCCCCACACCACGGCGTCGTGGCGGATCACCCCGCCGGGCGGGTGGTAGAGCGCGCCCTGGATCGGATAGACGGCGTCCGGGTTGTCCACCTGCATCGTCGGGGCGAGCTTCTTGATCTCGTCCGGGTAGATCAGGCGCGAGTCGATCCCGTGCAGCCGGTTCACCTCGGCGCGGTTCGCCATCACGAACATCGCGCGGTCCGAGTGGGCCAGCGTGAGGTGGCCGTTCTGCGAGAAGAGCAGGTTGAAGTTGAGCTCTTGGCTGAGATTTTCGTAGAGCTTCACGCTCGCGTCGTAGAAGCGCGCGCCCTCGGGCGTCTTGTAGTTCGAGCGCAGGATCGTGGTGTTGCGGCCGGCCGCGCCCGAGCCGATGTAGCTCTTCTCCAGGACCGCGACCTTGTTGATCCCATGAAGGCGACCCAGGTAGTAGGCGGTGGCAAGGCCGTGGGACCCGCCGCCGATGATCACGACGTCGTACGAGTCCTTCAGGTCCGGGCGCTTCCGCCACATGCGCCGTCTGCGGAAGATGTCAAGCATCGAGCGGCTCCAGCGCGTCCACGCCCACCGGCCCGCCGCCGAGGTGCTCGGCGGCGTCGGCCACCACGGTCCACACGTACTGCCCGAGCGCGGCGCCGAAGAGCATCAGGTAGCGGTCGGGCGCCTCGCAGAGGATCGCGCCGCCGGTGCGGGCCACCGACCCGGGCCGGAAGGCGAGCGGCGGGGTGATCTCCGGGCGCAGATCGATCGCGGTGAAGCGCGCGAAGGTCTCGCGGGCGAGGGGACCGAGTATGTTCATTGCGCCCTGCGAAGTGGTTGTATCGATTACGCTGGCGAGACTGTTGGCCTCCGCGGCCGAAGCGGTGAGGTGGTCGCGGAGCGCCACGGTATCTCCGGGCGAGCAGAGCACAACGGCTCGCTGGGCCGAGTAGGGGCACCACCAGGCGCCCTCCGCGCGAAGTGCGCGGCCCAGTTCGAGGTCGCGCCCGGTGATGGCGGCGACGTCGCCCTGTATCTCGATCTTCCCGAGGTGGGACAGGTCGGCGAACCCGACCTTGGAGATGGAGCGGTCCTCGTCGGGGAAGGCCGTGGCCACGTTCCAGCCGTCGCGGTTCTCGATCGTCGCGCCGGCGGCCACGGTGCCCGGCTCCATCGGGCTCTTCGCGACGGCACCCGGCCCCGGGGAGAGAAACGCGAGGCTGCTCATGAGCGCAGGATCTCCCCGTCGGGGTCGTAGAAGGGCTTCGTCTGGACCTCGCCCTCGATCCGCCTGTTCTCGTCCGAGATCGTGATCCGCGCGCCGTCCTTGGCCAGCGCCGCGGGCACCCACGCCATCCCGATCACCCGGCCGAGCTGCTGCGAGAAGCGCGCGCTCGTGACCTGGCCCATCGGCCCGCCGTTCTCCGGCATCACGACGGCGCCCTCGGTCGGCACGTGGCCGTTCGCGAGCGTGAACCCGACGAGCGAGGTCTCGAGCTGCTCGTTCTCGTAGTGCTGGAGCGCCCACTTGCCGATGAAGTCCTGCTCCTTGTCGAGCTTCACGATCCACTGCATCGCGGCGCCGAACGGCGTGGACTCGGAGTCCGTGTCCTGGCCCACCAGGATGTGCATCTTCTGGAGGCGCAGCAGCCGCTGCGGCTCGAGGCCGAACGGCGTGATCCCGAACTCGCGGCCGGCGTCCATCAGCGCGTCCCAGAGATGCTCGCCCTGCGCGGACGGGCAGTGGATCTCGTAGCCCACCTCCCCCACGAACCCGATCCGCAGGATCAGGCACGGCACGCCCGCCACCTCGGCCTGCTTGCCGTCGAGGTAGGTGAACGCCTCGGCCGAGCAGTCGAGCTCGGTGACCTTGCCCATGATCTCCCGCGCGCGCGGGCCGGCGAGGTTCACCGCGGACAGGCCCTGGGTCACGTCGGTGATGTGCACGTCGAGCTGCCAGTCGGCGAGCCACCAGGTGAACCAGTCGTAGATCGCGCCCGCGCCGCTCGACGTGGTGGTCACGTAGAAGCTGTCCTCGTCGAGCCGGCAGATGGTGCCGTCGTCCATGATCCGGCCCGCGTCGCTCGCGATCACGCCGTAGCGGATGCGGCCGTTCTTCAGGTTGGAGAAGCGGTTCGGGTAGAGGCGGTCGAGGAACTCGCCGGCGTCCGGGCCGCGCACGATCAGCTTGCCGAGCGTGGACACGTCGATCAGCCCCGCCGCCCTGTGCACCGCCATCGCCTCGGCCTTCGGGTCGCCGTAGTCGTAGGCGCGGCGCCAGTCGCCCGCCCACATCACGTTCGCGCCCAGCTCGCGGTGGCGCGCGTGGATCGACGAGCGCTTCGCCGGCTCGAACGGCCGCCCGCTCAGCACGCCCATCGGCACCGCGTGCCAGGGCGGGCGCGGGGTGGTGGTGCCCACGTCGGCCATGCTCGTGCCGGTCTCCTTCGCCATCAGCCGCACCGCGGGGAGCTGGCACATGCGGCCCTGGCACGGGCCCATCGTGGTGGTCGTGTAGCGCTTGGAGAGCTCGATCGAGTCGTAGCCCTCCTCGACCGAGAGGTGGATGTCCTTCGCGGTCACGTCCTCGCACAGGCAGGCGAAGCACTTGCCCTTGCGGTCGCTCATCACCGGCGGCGGCACGGCCACCTGCGGCGGCCAGGCCCCGGGACGGTCGAGGTTCTCGCGCTCCTTTGCCGCGCGTGCGCGGGAGGCCGCGTCGCCGAGGCCGAGCGAGTGCGCCGCCTCCGCTCCGGCCAACGCACCCGACTGCTCCGCGGCCTCGAGCTCGGAGTGGCCTGTGAGCTGGCCGGCCACGTGCACGTCCTCGGGCACGTGGGCGAGCGTGAAGTAGCCGCGCTCCTCGTCGTAGGCGGTCTTCGCGCCGGCCTGCGCCGCGAGCGAGGTGGCGGGCGGGCTGCCGCCGGACACCACCAGGAGGTCCACCCCGAAGCTGCGCTCGGCGGCCGTGGAGCTCGGCGGGCCGACCACCACGCTCGACACCTGTCCGCGCCCGCGCGCCTCGAGCACCGTGGCGCCGTTCAGGACCTCCACCCCCAGGCGCCTGAGCGCGCCCTTCGGACCGGAGCTGCCGTTCTCCCGAAGGTCGGCCACGCAGACCACCTCGACCCCGGCGTCGATCAGCGCCAGCGCGGCGTGCAGCCCGCGGTCGTCGACGGTCGCCACCACCGCGCGCGCGCCCGGCTGCAGCGCGTACATCGCGATCAGCCGGCGGGCGCCTCCGAGAGCATCACGCCCGGGAGGTCGTTTCCGGGGAAGAGCAGCGGCTGCTCGATCGCGCCGGTGGCGTGGATCTGGCGCTTGGCGCGGACCTGGTGGAGCGTGTCGCCCTGCCAGACCGGCACGAGGCCGTCGAAGGTGCCGAGCGCGGGCGCGTTGGCGAGGATCTCGACGCCGGCGTCGCGCGCCCGGTCCGCGAGCTCGCGCGCGTAGCCCACTCCGCCTTCGGCAAGCAGTCGGCCGCCGGGCTCGGGGCCCTCGTCGGCAAGTACCACGTCGGCGCCCAGCTCGGCAGCGGCCGCGGCGGCGCTCAGCCCGGCCGCGCCGCCGCCGATCACCAGGACGTCGGCGTGGCGGCGCCGGTACTCCGTCCGCCACTCGCGCTCGGGCTGCGACCTGCGCAGCCTCCCGAGGCCCGCGGCGTTGCGCAGCAGCTTCTCGTAGAGCGGCCAGAAGCGCCGCGGCCGGATGAAGGTCTTGTAGTAGAAGCCGGGCGGCGTGAACGGGCCGCCGACGAGGTCCGTGGCGCGCATCACGTCGAAGTCGAGCGACGGCGACGCGTTCATGTGCTCCACCTTCATCCCCTCCCGCACCGGCTCGGTGCAGGCCCGCACACCGGGGGCGTCGTCGACCTGTACCAGGCAGTTGGGGCACTGGCCGGCGCAGCAGAGGAGACCCCGGGGGCGGTGGTATTTGAAGCTACGCGAGAAGGTTCGCTGGCCCGATGCGAAGAGGGCGGACCCGATCGTGTCCCCCTCCAGCGCGGCCACCTTCTTGCCGTCGAAGGTGAAGGTGATCTCGCTGTCGCGGTCGATGCGCTCGCCGCGCTGCTCGGGGAGCCTTGTCATGCCTCGGCCGGCGTCTCGGTCGGCAGCGCGTCGGGCAGCGCGGTGAAGAGGACCTCATTTGTGCGCGTGTCGCGCTCGGCTATGAACCATTCGCCGCAGCCGGAGCGGTGCACCCACCACTCCCGTTGCACTCCCGCAACGTTCTTGCGGAAGTAGTTGTACTCACCGAGCTCGCGCAGCGAGGGGGTCTCGCGCGGGCGCGGGTTCAGCTCCCCGCCGAATCCGAAATCGGTGACTTCGCGGGGGCCGCAGTTCGGGCAGATGAGGACGTAAGACATGGGTCAGTGAGCGGGCAGAGCCACGGTATACAAATTTGTCTAGTCGATCAACCGGCGGGGGTTCCTGGGATCCAGCCGGTTCCCGCCAGCGGCACGCGCGCCATCGCCGCCGCCTCGACGGTCAGGGCCACCACGTCCTCCGGCTCGAGGTTGTGGAGGTGGGACTTCCCGCACGCGCGCGCGAGGGTCTGGGCCTCGAGCGTCATCGTGCGCAGGTAGTTGGCGAGCCGGCGGCCGCCGAGCTCCGGGTCGAAGCGCGCGGCGAGCTCGTCGTCCTGCGTCGAGATGCCGGCCGGGTCCCGGCCCTCGTGCCAGTCGTCGTAGAAGCCGGCCGAGGTGCCGAGCTCGGCGTAGCCGTCCTCCAGCTCGGGCGAGTTGTCGCCCAGGGCGATCAGCGCGGCCACGCCGATCGAGACCGCGTCGGCGCCGAGGGCGAGTGCCTTCGCCACATCGGCGCCGTTGCGGATCCCCCCGGAAACGATCAGTTGCACCTCGCGGTGCACTCCAAGGTCCTGCAGTGCGTCGACGGCCGGGCGGATCGCGGCGAGCGTCGGGATGCCGGCGTGCTCGATGAACACCTCCTGCGTCGCGGCGGTGCCGCCCTGCATGCCGTCGAGCACCACCACGTCGGCTCCGGCCTTCACGGCCAGCGCGGTGTCGAAGTACGGCCGCGTGGCGCCGACCTTGATGTAGATCGGCTTCTCCCAGTCGGTGATCTCGCGCAGCTCGCCGATCTTGATCTCGAGGTCGTCGGGGCCGGTCCAGTCCGGGTGGCGGCAGGCGCTGCGCTGGTCGATCCCCTTGGGGAGGTCGCGCATCTCGGCCACGCGGTCGGAGATCTTCTGGCCGAGCAGCATGCCGCCGCCGCCCGGCTTCGCGCCCTGGCCGACCACGATCTCGATCGCGTCGGCGCGGCGCAGGTCGTCCGGGTTCATCCCGTAGCGCGAGGGCAGCAGCTGGTAGACGAGCATCTTCGAGTGGCCGCGCTCCTCCTCCGTCATGCCGCCGTCGCCGGTGGTGGTGGAGGTGCCCATCGCCGAAGCGCCCCGCCCGAGCGCCTCCTTTGCGGCGCCGGACAGCGCCCCGAAGCTCATCCCCGCGATGGTGATCGGGATGTCGAGATGTATCGGCTTCTTCGCGAACCGGGTGCCGAGCGTCACGTCGGTGTCGCAGCGCTCGCGGTATCCCTCGAGCGGGTAGCGCGACATGCTGGCGCCGAGGAAGAGCAGGTCATCGAAGTGCGGCACCGGGCGCTTGGCGCCGAAGCCGCGGATGTCGTAGATCCCCTCGCGCGCGGCCCGCTGGATCTCGTGGATCACGTCGCGGTTGAAGATCGCGCCCTCGCGCAGCCCAGGCCGCCAGCCGCGGCCGGCGGAGCGCCGCTCGACGTCGTCGCGAGCCTTGCCGAGGGCGTCGAACTCGGTCATTAAAGGGACAGTCCCTTTATGTTGGTCATCAGTAGGCGCCCGCGTTGTCGACGTCGAAGTTGTAGAGCTTCCGCGCCGAGCCGTAGCGCTTGAAATCCGACGGCGCGCAGTCCTCGACCTCGGCGCGCTCGAGCAGCGACGGTGAGCTCGGCCACGTGCTCGTCGCGCATCTCCTTCTCGATGCAGTCGGCGCCCAGCCCGGCCACGCTGCCGCGCACGTAGAGGTGGGCCTCGTAGATCGAGTCGCCGAGCGCGTCGCCGGCGTCGCCGCACACCACAAGGCAGCCCTTCTGCGCCATGAACGCGCTCATGTGCCCCACCGAGCCCTGCACCACGATGTCCACGCCCTTCATGGAGATGCCGCAGCGCGCCGCGGCGCTGCCGCGGATCACGAGCAGCCCGCCGCGGCCGGTGGCGCCCGCGGACTGGGACGTGTTGCCCTCCACGATCACCGTCCCGGACATGATGTTCTCGGCCACCCCCACGCCGGCGTTGCCGTGCACGCGCACGGTCGCCTGCTTGTTCATGCCGGCGCAGTAGTAGCCCGCGTGGCCCTCGATCTCGACCTCGATCGGGGCGTCGATCCCCACCGCCAGAGCGTGGGCGCCGCGCGGGTTGAGCACGCGCCAGTGGCGCGGGCCGTCGTCGCCCACGTCGTGGAGCGCGGCGTTCAGCTCGCGCAGCGGCGACACCGCCAGGTCGAACTCGGCAGCCTCCAGGCCGCTCCCGAGAGCGGCCATCAGACGGTGGCCCGCTCCCAGCTGTAGACGCGTCCAGGCTCGGGCTCCCACGTGCGTGCGCGTCTCCGCGCCCGGCAGCACGGCGATCGCGCGGTACTCGGACGCCATCGCGACCCAGTCGTCGGTCTCCGCCATCACCGCGGGCTTGCACGCGATCGGGTCGCGCAGCACCGCGAAGCCGTCGATCGTGCCGACCGCGAACGTGTAGAACCCGTCCAGGTCCTCGAGGCAGCCCTCGAGCGCCTGCTCCAGCGACGCGCCCTCGCGCAGCCGCCAGGTCAGGTAGCCGGCGGCCACCTCGGTGTCGTTGTCGGTCTGGAACTCGATGCCCTCGTCGCGCAGGCGGCGGCGCAGGCGGTTGTGGTTCGAGAGCGAGCCGTTGTGCACGAGGCAGAGGTCGAGCCCGGTGGAGAACGGATGCGAGTGCTCGGTGGTCACGCGGCTCTCGGTGGCCATGCGCGTGTGCCCGAGCGCGTGGCTCCCCTGGATGTCCGCCAGCGCGAAGGTCTCGATGAACTCCGGCGGCGGGCCCGCCTCCTTGTAGATCTCGATCTCCTGCCCCGCGCTCATCACGCGCAGCTCGGGGTAGCGCTCGTGGAGCCAGGCCTGGGCCTCGGCGGCGTCGGTCTCCACGACGATCACCGCGTGGCTTCCGCGCGGCTCGGGCTCGCCGGCGCCGAACGCCTCCGCGAGCGCGTCGCGCACGCCGGTCCAGTCCTGCTCGGGGTCAGGGCTGAACAGCGACACCTTGGACGATCCGGACGGCGCCGGATCGCGATAGATCGCGACGCCTGCGCTGTCGGGGCCACGGTCGCTCAGCTGGAGGAGCATGTCCCCCAGATGGCTTCCGAGGCTCTCGCTCATGTCGAGCGACTTCGAGAATAGTCCTGCGATTCCACACATAGCGAGCCTCCTAGTCAGCCGAGTGTAGGTAGGCCTGAGCGCGCGTCCCATGGAGAATCGCCCAACATTTCAGCGGTTCGGTGTGTGAGTTCTCCACATTGGCCGTGCGAGCGATTGCGGATAGCTTGCGCACATGAGCGACAGCCCTTCACCGCGCCGGAATCCCGCGACGACGTCGAGCGCTACATCAAGGACAACGACATCGAGTTCCTGTTCGCGCAGTTCGTCGACATGCACGGCAAGCCGAACGCGAAGCTCGTCCCCGCGCGGCACTTCGACGGCCTGATGGAGGACGGCGCCGGATTCGCCGGTTTCGCGGCGGGCGCGATCGGCCAGTTCCCGCACGATCCGGACCTGGCGGCGATGCCGGACGTGCGCAGCTTCACGCCGCTGTGGTGGAAGCCCGGCGTGGCGCGGCTCGCCTGCGACGTGCACGTGGAGGGCGAGGAGTGGCCCTACTGCCCGCGCACGATCCTGCGCCGCCAGCTCGACCGCGCGCGCGACATGGGCTACGAGTTCATGGTCGGCGCCGAGCTCGAGTACTTCCTCGTGCGCGAGAAGGAGGACGGCGGCGATCGAGCTGGCCGACCCGCTCGACCGCCTCGACCAGCCCTGCTACGACATGCGCGGCCTCACCCGCAACCTCGACTTCATGTCGCAGGTGTCGCGCTACGTGACGGACTTCGGCTGGAACAACTACGCCAACGACCACGAGGACGCGAACGGCCAGTTCGAGCAGAACTTCGACTTCGCGGACGCGCTCACCACCGCCGACCGCGCGATCTTCTTCCGCTACATGGTCGAGTCGCTCGCGCAGGAGCGCGGCATCATCGCCACGTTCATGCCGAAGCCGTTCGGCCACCTCACCGGCAACGGCTGCCACTTCCACATGAGCCTCTGGAAGGACGGCGAGAACGTGTTCGAGGTGGCGACCCCGTCCGACGACCCGCGCGGCCTCGGCCTGTCCGAGACTGGCGTACCAGTTCATCGGCGGGCTGAAGGCGCACGCGAAGGCCTACATCGCGCTGACCGCGCCCACGGTCGGCTCGTACAAGCGGCTCGTGACCGGCACCCGCAGCGGCTCGAGCTGGGCGCCCGTGTTCGTGAGCTACGGCTTCAACAACCGCACGCAGATGCTGCGCATCCCGGCGGCCGGGCGGATCGAGGACCGCACGGTGGACGGCTCCTGCAACCCGTACCTCGCCGCCACCGCCGTGCTGGCGGCCGGCCTCGACGGGATCGAGAACGGCCTCGACCCGGGCGACCCGACCACCGAGCTGAACCTCCACGAGGTGACGGAGGAGCAGCGCAAGGAGCTCGGCGTGGAGCTGCTGCCGGCCAACCTGCTCGACGCGACCCGCGAGCTCGAGAAGGACGACGTGCTGCGCGCGGCGCTCGGCAAAACCGCGCGCGAGGACTACGTGGACTACTACGTGAAGACCAAGCAGGACGAGTGGGAGGAGTGGCACAACGAGGTCACTCCCTGGGAGATCAAGCGCTACCTGCAGCTGTTCTAGGCCTGCGCGAGCTAGCTCGGCGTGGCAGGAAGTCGTCGTTGCGACACGCGGCCGTCTTCACGTCGAGACGCCCGCGTACGTCTGGCAGCGCAATACCGCTCGCCTGCCGGCATCGGCATGTCCGCGGCAGCACGACTGGTCGCCAAGTTCGATTAGCTCCGGCGGGTAGGCAACCCGGCGCCCCAGACGTCATAGGGCCTCGATGTAGGCGGTAGCCCGCGGCCCGGTAGACCGGCTCGCCAGCCCGCCTCGACGAACTCGCGGTACGGGTAGTACTCCAGTCCGGCGGTAGCGGTCACGATCGAGGTCGCGACGGTCGTAGGCCTCGACCGTGAGCCATACGCGCCACGGGCCGCCTGGCGAACGCGCGAGCCGAGCGGAGCTGGCGATCAGGCGAGAAGCTGCCGCGGCAAGCGCAGGGAAACGGATGGCGAGCCGCTGATCGCGCGTCGGTGCGAGTGCTCACGGATCTGGAGCGGCTTGCGCAACTCGAGGTCTGGATCGAGAGCCGCGGCGAGTATCCGCTGCTACTCGTCGAGCACCAAGTAGGCGAACTCGGTCTCCCACTTCGTGAAGTCGGGCTCCTCCACGGGGCCGATCAGGTATGCGCTCTATTGCGCAGCGGGAGGGTGGTGCCGTGGGTGGTCGTGCGGCTGTGGACGATGCCCTTGTCGCGGCGCAGGCGGATCAGTTGCTCGCGCGCAGTCGGCGAGGTCCGGCGCCGACTCGCTTTGGTATGGACCGCGGTGAAGGAGGGTGAGGTATCGGCCGGCTGGCAGGGTGCCCGCTTGTACGCGCTCGTCGCCTTCTGCTGGCTCTCCACCGGCGCCGGCGACCTCGATCTCGAGGGGCTCGCCGTGGGCGTCGAGCTCGCGGAAGCGGATGAAGGGCTGGCGCCGCTCGGCTTGATGCCGTGCTCGCCGAGCCAGCGGTACAGCTCGGGGAAGGCCTTGTCGACGAAGGCGGGCACGCCGTCGGTGATCCGTCCTAGACGATGCCGAGGTATGGCTGGGCGGGGCGCTGCTCGATCTGCGGTTCGGTCATGCACTAAGGACCCGCGGGCGCCGAAAACTCATCGCGAATGGGGCGGTGCCGCGAGAAAGGTCTGACTATCGACGAAACTGCGGCAGCGGCGGTCAGGCCGCCTCGGTGCTGCTTTTTTCGGCGGCAGCGACCGGGCGCGCGTGCGGTTCCAGCAGGCCCAGGCGCCCGGCCAGCCAGCGGGCCGGCAGGGCCTGCAGCAGCAGGGTTAGGACGATCGCCAGCGCGACCACGCTGGCGAACACGTCTCCGTCCGGCACTCCGAGGCCCGCCAGCACGCCCACGAGGGCGGCCGGCACCACGCCCGTCTCCCGCGTCCAGCACAGGAACGCCAGCTCGTTGCGGGTCCAGCGCGCGCCGCGGTCCGGCAGCGTGCACGCGAACACCGTGAGCGGGCGCGCCACCAGCATCAGCGTGGCCAGCACGGCGAGGCGGGCAGCAGGTTGTCGCCGAGCTCGTCGAAGGGGATGTTCGCGCCGAGCACCATGAACACGATCAGGGTCACGATGTCGGCGAGGTTGAACGCGAACACGCGCACCTCCTGCACGTGCGGCTGGTCCGCCTCCCCCAGCCCGAGGTGCTCCATGTTCCCGACGATCAGCCCGGCCAGGAACGCGCCCAGGTAGCCGCTGCCGCCGGCCGTGTCGAGCGAAAAGAAGCTGATCGTGACCACGGTGAGCACCGCGATCGCCGCGCTCTCGCGCCAGATCCCCATCCGGTGGCTCGAGATCGCCGCAGCGAGCACCACGCCCGCCACGATCCCGATCACCGTGCTGATGCCGAGGTCGACGAGGAACTCGCCGGCCGGACCGCTGACCGAGTTGCTCCCGGTGAGCACCACGCCGGCGAGCGTCAATGCGAGGGCCGCCCCGGTTGGGTCGTTGAATGCGGACTCGGCGATCACCGTCTGGGCCACCTTGGGCTTCAGCCGCGAGCGGATGAACAGCGGGATCAGGATCGCGGGGTCGGTCGGCGCGAGAACGGCTCCCGACCAGCAGGGAAACGTCCCACGGCAGGTCGAACGCGAAGTGCGCCGCCACCCCCACCACCGCTGCCGTTATCAGCATCCCGGGAACCGCCAGCAGGCCGAGCGTCACCCAGACGCGTCCGGAGCACCGGGAGGAGAGGTCAGCCCGCCGTAGAACAGGATCAGCGAGACGCCGAGCGTGAACATGAGCTGCGCGCCCAGGGAGTCGAACGGCACGTCCACCACGTCGAGCGCGAACGGGCCGAACGCCGCGCCGAACGCCACGAGCATGAGGATCTCCGGGATGCGGATCAGGCTCGCGATGAAGCGCGCGAGCAGCGCGCCCATCAGCAGCAGGCTCAGCGTGAGTAGGACGTCGTCGGTCACTCGGGCTCGGCCTCGCGCGCCTCGCGCCCGCCCTCGAGCGCCGTGCGCGCGATGTCCGAGGCCGTGACCAGCAGCAGGATGATCACGAGCGCCGCGCCCAGCGCCACCGCGATCAGCCCGCGGCGGGTGTCCTCGTGCGCGTCGTCGAACGCCGCCTCGGTGGCCGAGGCTCGCGTCGGCCCTCGTAGCGGGCGAGCTCATCCGCGCGCTGCGCCATCGCGTCGAACAGCCTCAGCTCCGGGCCGAGGAAGATCTGCTTCACGCGCTGTCGTCACCTCGCTTCAGTGCCGCTGTAGGCCACGGCGTCCAGGCGCCATGAACTGCTCGAACCGGCGCCGATTCGCGCAGGTGCGACGCTCCCGCGGATCGTGAGCTCCTGTTGCGCGACCGCGTTGAAGTCGCCCTGAACTCGCCGCACGGACCCTCGAAGCGCGGGCGCGAGGCGCCGTCGTCGTAGCCGTAGGCCGTCTGCCAGCCGTTGAAGTCGGTCACGTCGAACTTGAGGTCGAGCGCCAGCGCGCGCTGGTCCGCGCGCTGCTGCACCTCGTCGAAGCGGTCCCCCAGGCGCTGCATCCCGTGCAGGGCCACGGCGATCGTGACCACCGGACCGAGCACGGTCAGCAGGATCGCGACGTAGAGCTTCGCCCTGATGGTCACCCGGCGCCTCCGGATGTAGGGTGGCCGCCGTGCTGATTTTCGTGCTCTTCCAGGCCACTCCGCCGATCCTGCTGCTGGTGCTCGCCGTGACGCTCTACCTGGTTGTGACGGACCTGCGCCAGGAGGACGACCTGGAGTTCACCTACAAGGTCTGGTGGTTCCTCTTCGTGCTGCTCACGCACGTGCCGGGCTACCTCGTGTTCCGCGTGTGGATCGCGGTGCGCAGGCACCGCAAAAAGCAGGACGCTCAACCCACTACTCCTGGTCCCCGCGGACGTCGTGGAGACGGGCCAGCTTGAGCGCCAGCTCGAGCGAGAGCAGATCTTCCTTGCCGAGGTCCAGTCCCGTGACGCGCTCGATCCGCTCGAGCCGCTGACGCACCGTGTTCGGGTGGATGTAGAGCGCCCGCGCGCTCGCCGCCACGCTGCCGCGATCAGCCAGGAAGCGCTCGAGCGTCTCGACGAGCCGCGCGCCGCGACGGCGGTCGTACTGGAGCAGCTCCTCGACTGACAGCCGGTAGCGGTCGTGCGGCGCATCCTCCATCTCGAGGTGGACGAGGTACTTGTAGGCGCCGAGCCCCTCGTAGGAGACCGCGCCGCCCTCGGCCACGAGCGAGCGGCCGATCCGCGCCGCGTCGGCGGCCTCGCGCATGCGCCGCCGCGCGCTTGCGGCGCCGCGGTCCACGTCGCTCAGGCCCACCACCACGCCCTCGTCACGCGCGAGCTCCTCGCAGCCCTGCCGCAGCCGCTCGACGGCCGCGGCGCCCGCGGTGGGCAGCGGAGCGATCGCCCGCACGCAGTCGTGGCGGGAGTCGAAGAACGCGCGCGGGTAGAGCCGGCCCAGGCGAGCCTCCAGGCGAGCGGCGATGTCGGGCCATCCCGGACCGTCCTCGTGTCGGCGCCGCCCGCACGGCATGGAGGAAGACGTGGGGACGACTGAGGTCGCACCTCGCCTCCGCCGCCTTCGCCTCCGCCGCCTCCACCGAGCCCGCGGCGAGCGCCTCGAACATGTCCTTGACGATGTTCTCCGCCGTGAGGCGCTCGATCAGCTCCGCCTTCTTTAGCCCCACCGCCGTCTGGTGAGCAACGGCGCGGAGCAGCTCGGCGTCCTCGTCGTCGAAGGCGCGCCCGTGCGCGATGCAGCAGAGGAGCCCGAGCTCCTCGTCCCCGCCGCCAGCGGCGCGATAAGCAGCCCGTCCTCCACCGCGCCGGTGCGCCCGCCCCGCATGAGGGCCATCAGCTGCGCCGCGCGACCGGGGCTCGAGCCGCCTCGGGCGGATCCGCGCCCACGAGATTGAGCTCGTCGGCCTCGGGGTCGATCCGCCAGATCTGGCACGAGTCGGCGCCGAGCAGCTGGCGGGCGCCGCGCGTGACCGCGTCGTAGAGGTCCTCGCGCAGCGTGACCGCCGCGAGCGCCTGGCTCAGCTGCGTGAGCGTGGTGAGCGCCTCCACCCGCCGGCGCGTGCCCTCGAAGAGCTTCGCGTTGTCGATCGCGCCCGCCGCGAGCGACGCCGTGTGCACAAGAAAGTTGAGCACTCCGTCGTCGAACTCGCGCGGCGCCTGCGTATGGAGAACCACCACACCCAGCACGTCGCCGTCGCGTGCCATGACCGGAACGGCCACCATCGACTGGAAGCGCTCCTCCTCGAGCTCCGGCACGTACTTCATGCGCGGGTCGTCGAGCGCGTGGTCGCGGATGAACTCGGGCGTCTTGGTCCGGGCGACCCACCCAGTCAGGCCCTCGTCCATTCCCCAGGTGAGCTGGCCGACCAGATGCGAATAGCGCGGCGATGCCGCCCGCAACACCAGGCGCTCATCGTCTACGAAGTAGATGAAGCACGCGTGACAGCCCGTCGCGTCGGTCGCGATCTCGACGATGCCGTCCAGAACGCGGTCGAGATCCAGCGAGGACGAGACCGTCTTTATGACGGCGTAGAGCGTCTCGTTTTCGCGCTGTACGCGGGCCAGAGCGTCGCCGCCGCCCGCCACCGGTGAGACCGTCAAACGAGCCTTCCTCGCGGTAGGGCGGCCATCGTAGCCGCGGCCGCCGACTCACCATATGTGCCATTGTGACACTCGTTCGTCCCGAACGATGTGTCCATCATACGTTGCGGGAACGCGCCGGCGGTAATACCGTCGCGCCGAGGGCCCTGTTCGTTAACTGACGGTGTCAGCGGCCGCTTGGCCAGGAGGGACGCATGATCGGAACGTTGATCGCGCAGGTCGAGAGCCTAAAGGACGCGGCTCCCGCTTCCGGCCAGGCTCTTGACAGCGTAATCCTGGGCGAGCAGTTCTACTTCTTCACCGTCGTACTCATGTGGCTCATCCACGCGGGCTTCATGTCGTACGAGACCGGCATCGCGCGCAAGAAGAACGCGATGGCCACGGCGATGAAGAACATCCTCACGATCGCCGTCGTGACGCCGACGTTCTACTACTTCGGCTGGTGGATCTACAACTGCAACCAGCCCGGCCTGCCGATCGGCCCGAACTCGAGCGATTTCACGTCGGCCGCCTGCGGGGGCGGCATCCCGTGGTCCGACACCTTCGGCCCGAACCTGACGAACAACATCAACCTCGTCTTCTTCCTGGCCTTCCTGCTCTTCTCGTGGACCACGGCGTCGATCATGTCCGGCGCGATCATCGAGCGCGCACGGCTGTCGGCGTACCTCATCCTCGCGTGCGTCCTGGGCTCGGTCGTCTGGATTCTCGACGCGGCCTGGGGCTGGAGCGCCGGCGGCTGGCTCACGCTTCGCTTCGGCTTCCATGACTCGATCGCCTCGGGGGTGGTGCACGGCGTGGCGGGCGCGTTCACGCTCGGTGTGCTCTTCAACCTCGGCCCACGAATAGGGAAATACACGCGGGAGGGCCTGACGAGGCAGTTCAGGCCACACAACCTCCACATGACCCTGCTCGGGCTGATGCTGATCTTCACGGGCTTCTACGCCTTCTACGCGGCGTGCCTCGTGATCGCGTCCACGTCCTTCCCAGGGTGGGCGAACATCTACCTGAGCCCGACCACGCTCGGCTCGATCGCGATGATCATCACGATGGGCTTCGCCGGCGGGTTCACGGGCGGCTACTTCGCTTCGCGCGGTGACCCGTTCTGGACGGTGTCGGGCGGCCTCGCAGGCGTGATCAGCGTCTCCGCTGGCGCGGACGTTTACGCGCCCACACTCGGCTACCTCCTCGCCATGGCCAGCGCGGCGATCGCGGTCTACATGGGCAACTGGCTCGAGAAGAGCATGCGCGTGGACGACGCCGTCGGAGCGGTGGCGGTCCACGGCGGGATGGGCTTCCTCGGAATGCTCTGGGTCGGTGTCTTCGCCGCCGGCTACCCGACCGGGGTGAACAACGTGGACAGCTCGATCGGCGGCCAGCTGATCGGCATGGCCACGTTCCTGCCGCTCGGCTTCCTCACGGGCTACGCGTGCTCCTGGGTCATGAAGAAGCTCAACATCCTGCGCGTGCCGCCGGAGGTCGAGCTCATGGGCCTGGACGTGGCCGAGTACGAGCCCAACCTGTACCTACCGGAGGTGGCTGTGGCAACCGAGCATCTCGTCGAGCCCGACGGCACCCCGGTGGAGGCCACAGTCGTATTGCAAAGAGCGAGAGACGAGGCGGTGGTCTAGATGCCCGCGATCATCAACAGCGCGCCCGACTGCATCACGCATGGAGCGGGCTCCGAAGCGTCACGTGTTGACGACACCGCCGACTTCATCCTGCAGAACAACTTCCAGGACTGCGCGGGTTTCGGGACCTTCATGCCCGGCTCCACGTACGGCGAGGACGGCAGCGGCGCTGAGACCGCCTACATGATCCTCACCTGGCTCGGCATCGTCGTGATGCTCGTGGTCCTGGTGGCCTGGGTCGTGTACGAAAACCGCCGGCTGATCCAAGCGGTCGCCGGATTTGGCGGACCATCGAGTCCGACGGGTGGGCCAGCGCCTCAGCCCGGCGGAGTGGGAGACACCGAACGATGATCAACAACGGAAGCAGCAAGAGGCAGATCGAGTTCCTGCCGCTTCAGACTCACAAGAAGAGCTTCGAGTACGCGATGCTTGCGATCTCGATCCTCTGTGCCATCGTGGTCCTGGTGATCGTGCTGTTCACGAACATCGGGACCGAGTTCCGTCCAACCGTCTGAGCCACCTACTCCTCCCGTGACTCCCACCGCGAAGGCGGAGGTCGGACGCTGGGGCACCCCGCTGACGCCTCGCGGGCCCAAGTGGCTGCGCGTGGGCGTGGTCGTGTCGGTGCTCCTGCTCGCGTTCGTGGCCTCCCAGACCTGCCAGAAGTCGTCGATCCGCCTGGACAAGAATCAGGCGATCGCCAAGGCGAAGGAGCAGGTGGACTTCACGCCCGAGCGCACGCAGATCAGGCTGCTCCGTCAGGGCGTGCCGTCGAAGCCCTTCTGGATCGTGTCGCTGTCGCGGCCCGGGAAGGCACCGGGCACCTTCAGCGAGCTCGCCGTGGTCCGCATCAACGCGAACACCGGCAAGGTCGAGACCGTCAAGCAGCAGCGCTGAGACTAGTTCTCTTCGGCGGGCGGAGGAGCGT
>CAVZDS010000001.1:0-12748 GCA_963774095.1 uncultured Thermoleophilaceae bacterium | reverse complement strand
ATCGATAATCCATAGGACTGACGCCAACGCGCCGGCCGAACGCGCGGCGCATCGTCTCGACGGTGCCGAAGCCCGCCCGGCGCGCCACCTGCTCCACCGGCAGATCGCCGGTCTCGAGCGCGATCCGGGCGCTCTCCACACGTGCGGCCTCCACGTAGGCGGCCGGTGTCATTCCGGTCTCGCGCCGGAAGGCGCGGGCGAAGTTCCGTTCGCTCATCGCCGCGCGGCTTGCGAGCGCGGGCACCGAGAGGTCCTCGTCCAGGTGGTCGGGGATCCAGGCCTGAAGGTCGCGAAGTGGCTGCCGCTCGGCCATCTGCGCGGCGAGCTGGGCGCTGAACTGCGCCTGGCC
This sequence comes from uncultured Thermoleophilaceae bacterium, assembly GCA_963774095.1. Taxonomy (GTDB): domain Bacteria; phylum Actinomycetota; class Thermoleophilia; order Solirubrobacterales; family Thermoleophilaceae; genus JACVRW01. Next base: position 12,399 of record CAVZDS010000001.1, on the reverse strand, counting down.
GCCCGGGCGCCTCAGGAACACAACGAGCCAGCGCGCCGCCTCGAGCGCCACGTCGCGGCCGAGGTCCTCCTCCACCAGCGCCAGGGCGAGGTCCATGCCGGCGGTCACGCCCGCCGAGGTCGCGACGTTGCCGTCGCGCACGAAGATCGGATCGGGCTCGACCGACACAGCCGGATAGCGCTCGGCCAACTCGGCGCACGACGCCCAGTGGGTGGTGGCGCGACGGCCGTCGAGCAGGCCGGCCCGGGCGAGCAGGAAGGCGCCGGAGCAGACGGAGGTCACGCGCCGCGAGCGCTTCGCAGCCTCCTGAAGCCACCCCACCAGCCGCGCGTCATCCTCGGCCGCACGCGCGCCGGTGCCGCCCGCGACGATCAGAGTGTCGATCGGGAACCGACACGCACTGAGCGGCAGATCCGGCACGAGCCTCACGGTCGAGGTCCGGAGCGGCACCTCCTCCATCGCGGCAACCGTGACCTCGTAGCCGGGCGGATGCAGCTTGGTCGCAGCCCGCAGCACCTCGGCCGGCCCGGTCACGTCGAGCGTCTGAACACCCGGAAAGGCAACGATCACCACACGTCGCATGCCCCCATGATCGCCGCCCGGGCCGTTGGCAGCAAGGCCACATACCGGACGATTTCTGCCAGGTCCGAAAGCAGCCGCGGCGGGCGCTACGACGGCGTGAACCGGAACGTCGCCACGTCGCCGTCCTGCATCACGTAGTCGCGTCCCTCAACCCGCGTCAGCGCCCGCTCGCGGGCCGCGGTGTAACCGCCAGCCTCGACCAGGGCGCTCCAGGGAGTGACCTCGGCCGCCACGAAGCCGCGCTCCATGTCGGTGTGGATCGATCCGGCCGCGGCGCGGGCGGGCGTGCCGCGCGGGATCGCCCAGGCGCGGCCCTCCTTGTCCTGGCCCGCGGTGAAGAACTGGATCAGGTCGAGCAGGGAGAACGCCTCGCGGATCACGGTGTCGAGGCCGGACTCACTCACCCCGAGCTCCTGGCGCATGGCGTCGGCCTCCTCGTCGTCGAGCTCTGAGAGCTCCGAGTCGAGCCTGGCGCTCACGGCAGCCGCACGCGCGCCGCGCTCCTCCGCGTGAGCCACGAGCGCCGGCGGCGGCTCGAGCGGCTCGCCCTCGGCGACGTTGGCCACATACAACACAGGCTTTGAGGTAAGGGCGGCGAGGCGCGTGGCGGCGCCGGGTGCATCGGGCGGTTCGGGCACCGTCCTCACTGCTTCACCGGCTCGCAACGCATCCACGACCCGGCGAAGCCAGGCCTCCTCGGCAACCGCCACCTTGTCCATCGACTTCGCCTGCTTCGACACCCGCTCCAGCCGACGCTCCGCCTGCTCGAGGTCTGCGAACAGCAGCTCGGTCTCGACCGCCTCCGCGTCCGCGAGCGGGTCCACCCTGCCCTCCGGGTGCACCACCTGCGCGTCCTCGTGCACGCGGACCACGTGCAGGATCGCGTCGGTCTCGCGGATGTTCGCCAGGAACTTGTTGCCGAGCCCCTCGCCCTGGTGGGCGCCCCGGACGAGGCCGGCGATGTCGTGGAACTGGATCGTCTCGTGCACGATCGGCCTGGCGCCGATCGTGGCCGCCACCCTGTCCAGCCGCTCGTCCGGCACTCCCACCACCGCCACGTTCGGCTCGACGGTCGTGAACGGGTAGTTGGCCGCCTGCGCTCCCGCCCGGGTGAGCGCGTTGAAGAGCGAGGACTTCCCCGCGTTCGGCATGCCGACGATGCCAATCTTCATGGGGTCATGAAGCGTGCCATGGCGTCGCCCAGCGCCGCCCCTGCGAGGATGTCCGACGGGTAGTGCACGCCGAGATAGGGCCGCGACAGCGCCATCGCCACGGCCACCGCATAGAGTGGAGCGGCGGGCATGCCGGCCGCGGACAGCGCGCGGGCGCCTGCAAAGGACGTCGACGAGTGCGCCGACGGATAGGAGCGGCCGGAGAGCACCGGGGTGAGCGCGGGCAGCTCATCCTCGAGCACGGGTCGCGCCCGCCGCACGGTCTGCTTGACGACCGTGTTCGCCACCAGCGTGGCGAGCACGATCTTCACCGCCCGGAAGTACTCATCGCGACGTCCGCGGCCCCCGAGCGCAGCTCCCGCAAGGGCGATGACGTACCAGAGCAGGCCGTTCTCACCGGCGCGGGCGAGCCAGAGCATGGAGCTCTCGACGGCCGGCGTGTGGCCGCGCGTCCGCAGCAGGCGGAGCAGCCTGAGGTCCAGCGCGGCGAGCGGGCGCAAATCTAAAAGCCGACCCGGTGGTCTTCGGTATCGAGCCTGACGTAGACGACCTGCGAGAGGTCGACGTACACGTCCGAGTCCTGGGTCTTGAGCTCGAACCAGCGGTCGGAGCCAGAGTCGGCGAGCGCCTTGCGGAGGCTGTCGTAGACCTCCTGCGCCACCCGGACGGGCAGCGACTGCCCGCCCTGGAAGCCGATGTCGATGCGTCGGGAGGTATCCGCCATCAGTGCCCCTCCGGGGGCTCGACCAGCTCGGTGAGCACGCCGCCGGTCGACTTCGGGTGCAGAAACGCCACGCGGCTGCCGCGGATGCCGATGCGGGGCTGCTTGTCGATCAGCTCCAGGCCCGCGGCTCGCACGGACTCGATGGCCGACTCGATGTCGTCCGTCCTGTACGCCACGTGGTGAAGGCCGGGTCCGCTCCTCGTAAGGAACTTCCCGACCGCAGTGTCCGGGCCGAGCGGACGGAGCAGCTCCACGTGGCCGTCGCCGATGCCGAGCAGAACCGCCTCGACGCCCTGCTCCTCCACCGTCTCGCGGTGCTGGAGCGGCATGCCGAGCCGCTCGCCGTAGAGCGCGATGGCCTCGTCGAGATCCTCGACGGCCACTCCGATGTGATCAATGCGTCCGAACACAGCGGCGATGAGTCTAGGGTGCCTACGAGGGTGGGTCGGTGCCCGGCTGATTCTCGAGCCGCTTCGAGGCGGCCACCGTGGCGGCGCCGGGCTCGAGAAGCGGCGCGAAGCGCTCCTTGCCGGCCAGGGCCGGGGTGCCGCGGAACTCGGCCACCAGCCGCGTGATGTCCTCGCGCTCGAGCACCTCGTTCTCGAGCAGCGTCTGCGCCAGCGCCTCGAGCAGTTCGCGGTTCTCGCCGACGATCTTCATCGCCCGCCTGTGGGCGAGGTCGGTGAGGTACTGCTGCTCCTCGTCGACCATGCGGCGGGTGTGGTCGGACATCGAGTAGTCGTCCGCGGGCAGCTGCTTCGAGGCGAGCTCGGTGCCCATGCCGTACTGCGTGACCATCGAGCGGCTGATCTCGTGGACCTTCTTGAGGTCGTCCGAGGCGCCCGTGGTGATCTGGCCGAAGATGATGTGCTCGGTCACGCGCCCGGCGAGCAGCACGACCATGTAGTCGAGCAGCTCCTCCCTCGACTTCAGGTAGCGGTCCTCCTCCGGGAGGTTCAGCGTGTACCCGAGCGCGCGGCCGCGCGGGATGATCGAGATCCGGTGCACCTTCTGCACCGAGGGGAGCATCTCCGAGCAGAGCGCGTGTCCGGCCTCGTGATACGCCACGACCTTCTTCTCGTGATCCGTGATCACGCGGCGCGACTGCATCCCCGCCACCACGCGCTCGAGCGCCGCCTCGAAGTCGCGCGTGAGCAGGTAGTCGCGGTGGTCGCGGCCGGCGAAGATCGCGGCCTCGTTGCAGATGTTGGCGAGGTCGGCGCCCGTCATGCCGCTCGTCTGGCGCGCCACAACCTCGAGGTCCACGTCCTCGGAGAGCGGCTTGCCGCGCGTGTGGACCACGAGGATGTTGCGACGCCCCTTGAGGTCGGGCGGCGTGACGAGGATCTGGCGGTCGAAGCGACCCGGCCGCAGCAGTGCGGGGTCGAGCTTCTCGAGCAGGTTGGAGGCGGCGATCACCACGACGTTGTCGCTGCCGCCGAAGCCGTCGAGCTCCACGAGCAGCTGGTTGAGCGTCTGGTCCTTCTCACCGGAGATGTCGTTGCCGCGCGTGGAGCCCACGGCGTCGAGCTCGTCGATGAACACGATCGCCGGCGCGGCCTTGCGCGCCTGGCGGAACAGCCGCCGGATGCGAGCGGCGCCGAGGCCGGCGAACATCTCGACGAACGAGGAGGCCGACTGAGCGAAGAAGCGGGCGTTGGACTCGTTCGCCACGGCCTTGGCGAGGAGCGTCTTTCCGGTGCCCGGCGGGCCGTGCAGAAGGATGCCCTTCGGCACCTTGGCGCCGAGCTTCTTGAAGCGCTTCGGGTCGCGCATGAACTCGACCACCTCGCGCAGCTCGTCCTTGGCCTCCTCGACGCCCTCCACGTCCTGCCAGCGCACGGAGCTCGAGGAGGACGGAGAGATCTCCTGCGGCTTCGTCCGCGGCATGTAGCGGATCATCCAGACGATCGCTATGGCGATCAGGCCCATGAAGATGATCGGGAGCCAGGTGAGCATCCAGCTCTGCATGTCGTCCCAGAGCGAGGTGCCGGCGGCGCCCTCGATTGTCATATCGGGGTCGAACCGGAATGCGTCGGTGCCGTCGGTTCGCGAGATCGTGCCCGTGCCGGCGTCGAGCTTCCAGCCCTCGGGGAGATCGTTGCCGGGCTCGCGCAGCACCGCGCGCAGCTGGTCGTTCGCCTCGTCGCACGTGATCTCCGAGGTGTCGACCACCGTGACCTTGTAGGTGCCGGGCGTGAGGGAGATGGCACCGAGCGACTGGGTGCGCGCGATCTCGAACGGGACGGTGCAGGCGGCCGAGCCGCCGTCGGCCGCCGCGGGTGCGGCGGACGTGCCCACGGCGAGCAGAGCGGCGAGCAGAGGCAGCGTTCGGAGGGTCCTACTCATCCAGTACCCCAATCGGCCGTCAGCGGTCTCGGCATGAGTCCTACAACACCCTCTCTAGCCGCGGGTTGGGCCTGAAGCGCCTGCCGGCCTTTGCGCACTCTCGTCCCTCGACCCTGACCACATCCGCCGTGAAGTCATTGGCCCCGCGCACGAGCGATGAGCCGACACCGTATGCGTCCACCGGCGCGCCCACGCCCTCGAAGTGGCGGATCTTCTCCGCGTCGAACCCGCCCGAGGCGACGATGTGCACGCCCGTGTGCCCCGCCGCGTCCAGCGCCTTGCGCACCTTCTCGGCCAGCACCGGGTTCACGCCGGTCGGCTTGAAGTCGCCCATCTCGCTCCGGAGGGAGAGGTCCACCAGCAGCTCGGAGGTATCGAGGCGCACGCCCCAGAGCCTCTCGCCCAGCGCGTCCGCCACCTCGAGGGCGGTGCGCACGGAGTCGTTCTCGAAGTCCACCAGCACGGTCACGTTCATCTCGTCCGCGAAGCGATCGGCCCATGCGCGCGCGGCCGCGACGGTGTCGCCCCCGAACGCGGCGATCAGGCCGTGCGGGACCGTGCCGACGCCGCGCCCTCCCCACCACGAGGCCTGGGCATCGGTGGAGACGCCGATCGCGCCCGCCACGTGCGCCGCCCAGCCGTCGCCGGTCTGGACGAGCCAGTGGTCGTGGCGCGCCGGGAAGAACAGGATCGGCTTCCCGTTGGCCGCCTCGACCACCTGGTGAACGTTGCGCATGATGCGCGTGCGCCGCGCAAGCGTGCCCAGGTAGACGGTCTCCAGGTGCACGAAGAGCGCATAGTCGCCCTCCACCTGGAGGACCGGCTCCCACGGCTGGATCTCGTCCCCCTCGTGCAGCGCGTGGACCTCGAGCGCGCTCCAGTCGTCCGAGCACAGCTTCAGCACCGCGATCGCCTCGTCGATGCCGCCGAGCACCGAGGTCTCCTTCTGGAACACCTGGAGCGTCACCGCCGGCCGGTGGTTCAGGTCGAGGAGCAGCTGACGCGTGAAGTTGAAGTACGCGTCCGTGTAGGACCCCTCGCGAATCCTGTCGACCGGCAGGCGGAACACCTCGGGATCGAGGCGCGAGCGGGTCGGTGCGCTACTCGCCACCCTCGACCCGCAGGATCTCGGCGAGCGCTGCCTTGCCCACGTCGAGCTGCTCGGCGGTCGGCTCCCGCGTGCCGACCACGCGCTGGATCTCGAAGCCGGGGCGGCGCATCATGCGCGTCAGGGCGGAGTTCGGATGCCGCTCACCCCAGGCGAACATCTCGACGGCAACCGCAGCGCTGCCCAGGCCGACGGCAGCGTCGGCGGCGGGCCCGCGCATGCCGGCGCGGCGCAGCGCCACGTTGCCGACCGCCGCCGCGGTGAGCATCGGCGCCACCAGGTGCGAGCCGCAGCGGTCGTGCTCCTTGTTGGCATCGGCCGCGTCCTCGTCGTCCTCGTATCCGGCGATCGCCTTGTGCTCGACGCCGTGGTAGGCGGCGAGGTCGCCGCTGCGCAGGGCGAGCAGAGCCGGGGCCAGGCTCACGAGTGCAACAACGGCCTCGCGGCCGGCGGTGCGGGATGCCGCCCCGCCCGCCCCGCGAGCGCCCGCCGCGCGGATCGCCTGCCCGCCGAGTGCCGCCGCCCCCATCGCGCCGAGCGTCTTCAGGTCCTGCATCGGGAGACGCGCCTCGGGGAGCGCGCGCTTCACGAGCGGGATCACGGCCATGGCCTCGGCCAGCTTCACCACGCCGCGAATGCCGGGCAGTCGCTCCGACGCCCTGCCGCCCAGGTCCGGTTTCGGACCCGACGCGACCTTCAGCTCGCCGGCGTCGGTGCGCACGGCGGCCGCCCAGTGCGTGGGCCCATGCACGAGCAGTCCGTTGCGCAGCGCCATGCCGCCAAGGCGCAGCTTGTCCTCCGGAACAGGGGCAGTCATATTCCAAGGTTAGATGCTTGCCGCTGGGCTCTTCTACCGCGAGAGCGGTCCCGCGGACGGCCCGGTGGCACTGATGCTGCACGGCTTCCCCGAGTCCTCGTTCATGTGGAACGACGTGATGCCCGCTGTCGCGGACGCGGGCTGGCGAGCCGTGGCGCCAGACTTCGCCGGATACGGCGACTCCGAGCCGGACCCGCCCGGCACCTGGGAGCGCCACATGGACTCGCTCGAGCGCTTCCGCCGCGAGCTCGGCATCGAGCGCTGCGTGCTCGTGGTCCACGACTGGGGCGGCCTCGTGGGGCTGCGCTGGGCGTGCGAGCACCCGGGTGCGGTGAGCGCGCTCGTGATCAGCTCCACCGGCTTCTTCCCGGACGGCAAGTGGCACGGGATGGCGAAGGCGCTGCGCGAGCCCGGAACCGGTGAGCAGCTCCTGGCCGCCCTCGACCGCGAGGGCTTCGCCGCGGTCATGCGCGAATCGAGCGCGGGCATGACGGACGAGGCGATCGCCGAGTACTCGAAGGCCTTCGCCGACGCGACCCGCCGGCGCGGCCAGCTCGAGCTGTACCGCTCGGGTGACTTCTCGAAGCTGGAGGCCTACGACCTCGCCGCGCTCGGCGTGCCGACGCTGCTGCTCTGGGGCGAGGACGACGCGTTCGCGCCCGTGGCCGGCGCCCACCGTTTTCAGCGGGAGCTGCCGGACACGGAGCTGGTGGTGGTGGACGGTGCGCGCCACTTCGTCTGGGAGGACGCGCCCGATGAGTCGGCCGCGGCGCTTACCGCGTTCCTAGACCGTGTTCGCGGCTCAGCCGCTCGATCGAGCTGAAGTCCATCTCGAGCCCGTACTTCGCCTGAAGGCGCGCCAGGCCCTCGAAGTCGCGCTTGGGGTGCAGCAGGGGCGCCAGCTCGGCGAAGTAGTCCTCGAAGCCTCCCGGCGAGATCACCTCGAGCAAGCGCGCGGGCTCGTCGGTGGCGTTCCAGAAGGCGTGCCAGATGCCGCGCGGCTTGGCCACGAGATCGCCCGGGCGGGCGCTCAGGACCTCGTCGCCGATCTCGAAGCCGACCTCGCCCTCGAGCACGTACGAGTACTCGTCCTCGTTCTCATGGATGTGCGCCGGCGCAGCGAGCGTACGCGGGGCAATCGGGTGCTCGACGAGCGAGAAGTTGGGGCTCGCCGTGAGCAGCACGGCGCCGAGCGGACCGTCGAGCAGGGTCTGTGGCGTGGAGAGCGCGGTGGTCGTCATGCGATGACTGTACGTCGGATCACCGAGGCAACTGTCGCCCTGCACCAGGAGGTCGGGCCCGCGAGGACCACTAGCGCTGCGAGAATCGAAGCAATGGAAGAGCAGCTCTTCGAGACCGAGGACACGCCGTCGGGCCCCGACTCGGGGATCTCGCCGGCCAGCCGCTCGCCGCTCGCATGCGGCCCGCGTCGCTTGGCGAGTTCGTCGGCCAGGAGCACCTGCTCGGACGCGGCTCGGCGCTGCGCACGGCGCTCGAGGAGGGCCGGCCGCACTCGATGATCCTGTACGGGCCACCGGGCACGGGCAAGACCACGCTCGCCCGGCTGCTCGCCGTGAACGCGCGCGCCGCGTTCGAGGAGGCCTCCGCGGTGAATGCGGGGCGCGCAGAGGTGAAGGCCGTGATCGAGCGCGGGCGGCACCGGCTGGCCACGAGCGGCGAGCGCACGATCTTCTTCCTGGACGAGATCCACCGCTTCAACAAGGCCCAGCAGGACACGCTGCTGCCTGCGGTGGAGGACGGCACCGTGATCCTGGTGGGCGCCACGACGGAGAACCCGTACTTCGAGGTGAACTCGGCTCTGCTGTCGCGCTGCCGGATCTACGAGCTGCGCTCGCTCGAGGACGAGCACGTACTTGCGCTGCTGCGGCGGGCGCTCGGCGGCGAGCGCGGCATCCAGGACGCGCCGCGCGTGGACGACGACGCCCTCGAGTTCCTCGCCGCCCGCTCGGCGGGCGACGCCCGCACGGCGCTGTCGGCGCTGGAGCTGGCCGCCGAGACGGTGGGCGACTCAGGCGCCGTGACCCTCCGCGTGGCCGAGGACGCGCTCCAGCGCAGCGCGATCCTCTACGACAAGGGCGGCGACCTTCACTACGACCTGATCTCGGCCTGGATCAAGTCCACGCGCGGCTCCGACCCTGACGCCTCGCTGCTCTACCTCGCCGCAATGCTCGAGGGCGGCGAGGACCCTCGCTTCATCGCCCGGCGCATGGTCGTGCTCGCCAGCGAGGACATCGGCAACGCCGACCCGCGGGCGCTCGAGGTGGCGGTGAGCGCCGCCCACGCCGTCGAGCACGTGGGGTTGCCCGAGTGCGCGCTGAATCTCGCCCAGGCGGCGGTCTACCTGTCGCTGGCCCCGAAGTCGAAGGCCTCCTACCAGGGCATCCAGCGAGCCCGCGCATGGGTGCGCGAGCACGGCACGCCCGAGCCGCCCGCCGCGCTGCGGAGCGCCGGGTACCCGGGAGCCAAGAAGCTCGGCCGGGGGCTCGACTACGACTCCCCGCACTCTCACCCAGAGGGCGTGGCGGAGCAGGAGCTGATGCCGGCGGAGGCGATCGGGGAGCGTTTCCTCGAGCTGTCCGAGCACGGCGAGGAGTCCGAGCTGCGCGAGCGACTCGAGCGGATCCGTCGCGCGCGCGGCAGGGACTGACAGAATCTTCGCCATGGAAGCTGCCCTCAGGCAGGCCGAGGTCACCGAGCTCGAGTCCTTCAGCCCGCTCGACGGGCGCCGCCTCGGCGCGGTGCCGACCATCACGCCCGACCAGGTGCAATCCGTGGTGGACGACGTGGCCAGCGTTCAGCCGTTCTGGGCGCAGCTGCCGCTGCACGACCGCGCGCGCTACATGCGCCGCGCGGCCCAGGCGATCATCGACCAGCTCGACGAGCTCGCCGAGCTGCTCACGCGCGAGCAGGGCAAGGCGCGCAACGAGTCGTACGTGATGGAGCTGCTGCCCACGATCGACTCGCTGCGCTGGTTGTCGGAGGCCGGCCCGGGGATCCTCGAGGACGAGCGCGTCCCGCTGCCGATCTTCATCAAGCAGAAGCGGGCGCGCTTCACGTACGAGCCGCTCGGCGTGGTCGGCGTGATCGCGCCCTGGAACTACCCCTGGTCGATCCCGTTCGGCGAGGTCGCGATCGCGCTGATGGCCGGCAACGGCGTGGTGCTCAAGCCGGCGTCGCTCACCCCGCTGATCGGCCAGCGGATCCAGGAGGTCTTCGAGCGCGCCGGCGTGCCCGAGGGCCTCGTGCGCACCGTGCACGGCGGCGGTGCCGTCGGCCAGGCGCTGGTGGAGTCGAGCGCAGCGAAGATCTTCTTCACGGGCTCGGTCGAGGTGGGCCGCGGTGTGGGCGTGGAGTGCGCGCAGCGGATGAAGGGCTCAGTGCTGGAGCTCGGCGGCAAGGACCCGATGATCGTCTGCGCCGACGCAAACCTCCCGAACGCGATCTCCGGCTGCCTCTGGGGCGGCTTTGCCAACGCCGGGCAGACCTGCTCCGGAATCGAGCGCGTTTACGTGGTGGAGGACGTGGCGGAGCGCTTCATCGAGGGCGTGGTCGAGGGCGCGAAGGCGCTGCGCGTGGGCGACCCGATGGAGTGGGACACCGAGGTCGGCCCGATGATCTCGCCCGACCAGCTCGAGACCGTCAAGGAGCTGGTGGACGACGCGGTTGCAAACGGCGCCACCCTCCACTGCGGCGGCGTCGAGCCGCCCTTCTTCCGGCCCGCCGTGCTCACCGGCGTGACGCACGAGATGCGCATCATGCGCGAGGAGATCTTCGGCCCGGTTGTCCCGATCGTGACCGTGAAGGACGAGGAGGAGGCGATCGCGCTGGCGAACGACTCCGAGTTCGGCCTCGGCGCGTCCGTGTGGACGATGAACCGCGCCAAGGGCGAGCGCATCGCCGGCCGGCTCGAGTCCGGGATGGTCTGGGTGAACGACCACATGTTCAGCCACGGCGCGTGCTCGTGCTCGTGGGGTGGCGTGAAGAGCTCAGGCCTGGGGCGCTCGCACTCGAAGTTCGGCCTCTACGAGTGCGTGAACATCAAGCTGGTGAGCTGGGAGCCCTCACGCACCCGCGACTTCTGGTGGCACCCGTACGACGAGGCGCTCGGCAAGGCGATGCAGGCTTCGGCGCGCCTGCTCTACGGCCGCGACGCCGACAAGCCCGGCGCGCTGCGCCGCGGCGCGCTGCCGCTCGCCCGCGTGGGCCGCAAGACCCTGCGCGACGTGTTCAAGCGCTGACAGCGGCGAGGGCCTCGTCCTCCGTTCGAAAGGTGAGGACCCGCGCCAGCTTTCCCTCGCTAACGAAGAACGCTGAGTAGTACGGAGCATGGACCTCGGCGCCGCTCCCACTGCCTCGCAGATGGAACATTCCGACCACGAGCACCCTGTCGCCGAGGTCGCGGAACTCCTGGGCATCGAGGTCGAGGACCTCCCAAACGTCGGCGTCCTGGAAGTAGGTCGCGAGCCCCTCGGCCCCGTCGTAGACGGTCGGCTTCGCCGTCCCGGTCCACGTGACCCATTGGAAGTCTTGGGTGGTCATCTCGACCAGGGCGGGCACGTCCCGGCGGTTGTAGGCGGCGACCGCGTTCCTCGCGAGCTCCAGGGTTGCCTGCGACATCGCCCGTCCAGTATCCCGCCGACGAGGAGTCGGGCGAAGCCGTCTCTGAAATGCTGTGGCGCGAGCGTGAGAACAGGGTTTGACTACAGGCAGGTCGGCGACCGGCTGTGGCCGGTCCTCAGGCAGGTGATGAGGGGACACACCGTCGTCTACCGGGCAACGCATGGCGTCGTCGGCCACCGCTTCCCAGGTGCGCCGCCGACCCTGCTGCTGGACCATGTGGGCGCCAAGAGCGGGAAGACGCGCACAACTCCCCTCACCTACATGCGCGACGGCGCAAACTTCGTCCTCGTCGCGTCGAAGGGCGGCTACCCGCGGAACCCCTCCTGGTACCACAACCTGCGCGCGAACCCGGACACCACGATCCAGGTCGGGTCCCAGCGGCGAGCGGTGCGTGCTCGCGTGGCCACCGAAGCTGAGCGCACGCGCCTGTGGCCCAGGGTGGTCGAGCTCTACGGCGGCTACCGGGAATACCAGGAACGCACCGAGCGCGAGATCCCGCTGGTCATCCTGGAGCCGGCGGTCGCCTGAGGCGTCGCCGTGGTTTCGCTTCGTCCGCTCAGCGAATCGAACCGTCAGGCGGTCGAGGCTCTGCGCGTGTCACCGAGCCAAGAGCAGTACGTGAGCAGCGTCGCCGACTCGTTGCGCGAAGCCGCCGAACACCCAGGCGCTCACGCCCTGTACTGGGCGGTTCATTCCGAGGACACGCCGGTCGGGTTCGTGATGATCGCCGACGAGGTCGAGGGTCCCGAGTACATACCGCACTACCTGTGGAAGCTGCTCATCGACGAGCGCTACCAGCGGCAGGGCTTCGGCACCGCGACGCTCGACCTGATCGTCGAGTACTTCCGTGGCCGACCCGGGGTCGAGGTGCTGAACACAAGCGCCGGCCAGGGCGACGGCAGCCCGATCGGCTTTTACGAGCGCTACGGCTTCGAGCGAACCGGTGAGGTCAGGTTCGACGAGGTAATGCTCCGGCTCAAGCTCCGCTTCTAGACTCTCTGGGATG